>NC_009663.1:1281138-2562277 GCF_000010345.1 Sulfurovum sp. NBC37-1 | reverse complement strand
TATTTTAGCTTAGATTAGCTAAAATAAGGCCATTAAAAGATGGTGAATACTCTTATTCACTATGTGAACAAAGGTGTGAATGAATATTTTAGGAATCGACCCCGGAAGCCGTAATTTAGGCTATTGCATCCTCCATTGGGACGGAAAAAAGTTTTCACTTGTGGAAGCGGGATTGCTCAAGATCAAGACAAAAGAGCTTCAGGAGCAGATCGTCGAACTAGTAGAGGGGATCGATATCATTCTCAAGGCCCATCAGATCGATGAAGTAGCCATCGAAGATATATTTTTTGCTTACAATCCGCAGTCGGTCCTCAAACTTGCACAGTTCAGAGGTGCACTCTCTCTGAAGATACTTCAGGAGATAGGCTATTTTTATGAATACACACCGCTTCAAGTGAAAAAAGCGGTCACAGGGAACGGTAAAGCAACCAAAGAGCAGGTGGCATTCATGGTCAAAAGGCTTTTGGGGATCAAAAAAGAGATCAAGCCTTTGGATATCACGGATGCGATGGCGATCGCCATAACACATCTTCAGAGAGTGAAGATGCGGAAGAAGTAAAACTTCACTGCATTCATACTACACGTTTCTTCTTTATAATACGATTGTTAATGCTCAATGGGCAAAACAATATTTTATATGAGGTCTAATTATGAAAAAATATTTACTAATGATTACTTTACTTTTATTCACTTTCTTACAAGCAGAAGTGTCTAAACCATGGAAAACAAAGCTGAAAAATCTGACCCCTTTCGAACAGCATGTGATCAATGACAAGGGGACTGAGCGGGCTTTTTCTGGGAAGTATGTCAATATGAGAGAAGTTGGTGTTTACAAATGTAAAGTATGCGGCAAAGCACTTTACAGGTCCGATGACAAATTTAGCAGTCATTGCGGATGGCCGAGTTTTGATGATGCCATTCCGGGAGCGGTTAAAGAGGTGCCTGACAGAGATGGTGTGCGTATGGAGATCGTATGTGCCAACTGTGGTGCCCATCTGGGACATGTATTCAGGGGAGAGGGATTGACAAAAAAGAATGTCAGGCACTGTGTCAACTCTGTCTCTTTGAATTTTGACAAAAAGAAAAAGGTCGTGGAAACTAAAATGGCGCGTGCCTATTTTGCCGGCGGCTGTTTCTGGGGCGTGGAGTATTATCTCGAAAAGATCAAAGGAGTCAAAGAGGTCACTTCCGGATTTATGGGCGGAAAAGTCAAGAACCCGAGCTATGAGCAGGTCTCCTACACTCCGACGGGACATATCGAGACCGTGGAAGTGCTTTACGATCCCTCTCAGGTCAGTTATGAAACGCTGGCAAAGACCTTTTTCGAGATCCACGATCCCACCCAGAAAAATGGACAGGGGCCCGATATCGGTTCACAGTACCTCTCTGCCATTTTTGTCAGTAATGGCGAAGAGCGGCAAACGGTGAACAGACTGATAAAGATCCTGAAGAACAAAGGCTATGATGTGGCTACCAGAGTGCTTGATAAAAAACCGTTTTACAAAGCCGAAGCATATCACCAGGATTATTACGAACGCAAAGGTTCAAAGCCCTATTGTCACCGAAAGGTCAAACGTTTCGATTAAAAACTGTTATCTTGCATTGATCATCCAGATCGAAAATGAGTTCAGGTAATTCCAGAAACTCTGGATATGCGCTTCACTGCTCTGCTTCTCCTCGATGATTAATTGCAGTGCTTCTCTGAAACATGCAAGCCAGTCTAGACGGCTTTCGGGGATAATGGTAAAAGGAGTATGCTTTTTTCTCATCTGAGGTGCGCCTTTATGCTGGGTAAAGTAGTCAGGACCACCGCAGATCTGGATGAAGAAGTTTGCAGAATTATCCGCCGCCTTGAGCATGTCGTCCCAGTCCTCCGGGAAAAGATCCTTTATGGGGCTTTCATGCAGACAGGTATAGAAGCGTACAAAAAGCTCCCGCATCCCCTCTTCGCCTATATCGGCAAGAAACCCCGGGTCGGGTTTTGTCACGGGACGGGTCACCCCTTCTTCGTAGGGAAGTACGGAGAAGTCCAGGGTACTGGCAGAGAATAGCATAAAAAATCCTTTTAAAATTTGTATAGTGTATTTAAAAATACTTGACATCGTAAGCAAAATATGTCATTTTTCTTAGCACTTAGCACTTAGCACTTAGCACTTAGCACTTAGCACTTAGCACTTAGCACTTAGCACTTAGCATTTCACCCACACCTTCCACTCCCGCATCCTCCGTCATTTTCCATTGAAAAGCTGTTGTAGTATCCACACTCAGTACATTCAAAAGAGAGGATCTTCGGTCCGGAGCATCCCCCTGATCTCTGGTCGGTCAGCTCGATGCTCTTCTGATGGCATTTTGGGCAGAAACCACGTTTGATGGCATCGAGCTGCTCTTTTTTTTCTTTGAGGTAGTAGATGTAAGTAAAAACCGAACCTATGAGAACAATGAAGAGGAAAAGTAAAAGATATACGGTATCGATGAAAGTCTCCTTAGGTAGTATAGCTGTGAAGTTCTTTGATGCACTCTTTGTACCCGGGCATATGACTCTCCACCAGCTTCCAGAAATCCTTCCGATGGTGTTTATACCTGATATGGGCAAGTTCATGTACTACTACATATTCTATCACATCTTCAGGTAGTTTCATCAGCATAGTATTGAAACTGAGCATATTTTTGCCTGAACAGCTACCCCACTGCCGTTTAGTCTTACGGAAACGGATCTCCCGGGGAAAGAGCAGCATCTGCTGGGCATATCTCTCCACAAGCTTCGGTAGGTATATTTCCGCTTCTTTTTTGTAGAATCGGTCTATATGTTTTTGAAACAGTGACGTATCATACCTATTGGAGAAAAGAAAAAATACTTCCTCTTCAAAACACAGCTCTGTCCGCTGTTTTTTATGAGAGATCATTTTGAGAGGATAGGAAACCCCCTTGTAGTAGAGTTCACTTACTTCTGCAAAGTCTGGTGCTTTCCCTTTTTTTTGCAATATCTTCTTTCTGGATCTGCTGATCCAGTTCGCTTTTTTAAGCAGGAGCTGTTCGATGTAGCGCTGGGAAACTCCGGGAGATTTTATGATGAGATTGCCGGTTTCATCGAACGAAAGGTAAGTATGCCGGAGTGCAGGTTTGACGATGTGGGTATATTGGGGCAGAATTCCGTTCATGGAACTCAGTAGATACGCTGATCGTTCTTGTATTTTGCTTTCTGCCTTACGGAACCGTCGGGGTAATACATGACCGCGATACCATCCTTTCTATTAGAGCGCCAAGGGATGGTCGCAAGCACATCCTGGTTGGGGTAGTAAAAGGTTTGATTTCCCTGTTTTTCTCCATTGACATACGGTGTACGTCTCAACACAAGACCCTTTGTATCGTAGAGCACTTCCATACCATTCTTGACACCGTTTCGGATGTTGACAACGGAGGTCAGTTTTCCGTTGGTACCGTACTTTTTCAGTGTACCATTCATCTTGGTGTTGTCGGTCATGATAAACTCGCTCCGTACCTGCCCGTTGGTGAAATACTCTTTGTGTACCTTTTTACCGCCAAGATACGGGCTTTCACATCCTGTGAAAAAAAGTATGGAAAATAGAAAAAGAACAGAAGTAAACACTTTCATATAAAAAACCTTATTGTAAATTTCAGTGATATTAGTATACTACGAAATTGCTTGGTTTTATAGGAAAGAGACATTTTGCTATTCTATAAAGAACAAGAGGAGGAAATTGTCATGCTGGTCAATGAATTTATCAAATCCAACAGAAGAGTGAACAGGGTCTTCATCCATTGCTCTGCTTCCGACATAACTGCATATGACAGTGTCAATGTCATACGCCAACCGGAACACAGTATTGAGGTAGAACTGGCAGATTTTAGAAGTACAACGGCAAGTATTCCGCAGCTCCAAAGAGGAAATATTATTAGGGCACCTCTAAAAACCCATCCCAAATCACCGATATGGTAAAATAGATAATCAAAGAGAAGTAGAGGGAAAAGTATATACCAGGACTGTTCGATTATGAGAACCAATTAGAGAAGATCAATGCTCATCAGCCACCACTAAATAAATTGGATAAGATTATTGACTGGGAGATATTTCGTAAACCTATAGAAGAGGCACTCTACATAGAATCAAAAGCACCTGGAGGAAGACCACCATTCGACAGACTGATGATGTTTAAAATCCTGATTCTCCAAAAATACTACAACCTCTTCAGGTATGAACAGCTTATAAGGCTTCAAAAGGTAAAAATAATCTAAAAAAAAGAAATATTGAGTGAGTTTTACTGTAATATCCCAAATCCGTAAATAGCTCAAGTACATTAATTCCAGAATGCAAGAATAAACGATTTCACAATTTTGTACATCATAAAAGGAGATTGCTTGTTGCATTTTGTAAGAATGGGGAGCGTTAGAAATTTTGTGTCAATCCGATAGAATAATAAATTCTAAAGGAAAGACAAATGAAAAAGACATTCGATTTGGATGAAGCACTTGAGGCGATTAAATCTGGTGCTTCAATAGATGGTAAAGATGGTGTACTTGCACCACTGATCAAACAACTCACAGAAGCTGCACTGGAAGCAGAACTTGAAACCCATCTTGGCAATGAAATAAAGAACCGTAAGAACGGTAAATCTTCCAAGACAATGAAAAGCTCTGTAGGTGAATTTGATCTAGAAGTTCCCAGAGACAGAAACGGAAGTTTCGAACCACAGTTCGTAAAAAACACCAAACCCATATGAGTGATCAAATAGAGAGAAAGATCCTATCTCTGTATGCTCTAGGGAACAGCTATACACAAATATCCGAACATATTGAAGATTTCTATGGTGTGGCATTCTCCAAAGCTACGATCAGTGCAGTCACAGATAAAGTCATACCCTTACTCAAAGAATGGCAGCAACGTCCACTGGAAAGTATCTATCCCTTTGTATGGTTGGATGCCATACACTATAAGATCAAAGAGAATGGCAGATATATCTCCAAAGCCATTTATACTATACTCGGAGTCAACCTTAATGGTAAAAAAGAGATCCTGGGTCTTTACCTTTCAGAGAATGAAGGTGCCAACTTCTGGCTGCAGGTTCTGACCGATTTGCAGCAAAGAGGTATAGAAGATATACTCATCGCTTCAATTGATGGTTTAAAAGGCTTTCCCGAAGCCATTAATGCTATATATCCCAAAACAGTAGTACAGCTTTGTATTGTACACCAGATCAGAAACTCTCTAAGATATGTAGCTTCCAAAAACCAAAAAGAGTTCATGAAAGATCTGAAGCTGGTCTATAAAGCCATCTCCAAAGAAGCTGCAGAAGTAGAGCTTGACAGATTGGAAGAAAAATGGGGAACGATGTATCCTATTGTTATTCAGTCCTGGAGGAACAAGTGGGAGAACCTCTCTCACTATTTCCAATACCCTGAAGATATTAGACGCATCATTTATACGACCAATATCATTGAATCAGTACATCGTCAGTTCAGGAAACTGACCAAGACCAAAGGCGCTTTCCCTAATGAAAATTCTTTGTTAAAATTGTTATATATGGGGATTCAAAATGCCCAGAAGAAATGGACAATGCCAATGAGAAACTGGTCGCTGACCATCTCTCAATTGGCTATCTTCTTTGAGGTCACTCAAACTTTATAATAATTCAGATGATCTGCATTATAATCAAAGAACCAGTGTTGAAAGAGTTAATGCCTATTTGAAGGACAGTTATGGATGTAGTAAGATCTATTATCAGGGAGCCCAAAAGGTAGCTTCTGTGTTAGCTTTTGCTGTGTTATCTGTTTGCATAACTCAGTCTCTGAAATTGCGTTAGTGATTAGAATTGGCGAAACTTAAAGTCAAAAACACCATTTACTCAAATCTAAACCATAAAGCACGCCCTAAAAATAGGTTTTTTAACAGTTTTTAGCTTTTTAGTTGTAGAAGAATCTCATAATCAATTTTTTTCAATGGTTGATTGCAGACTATTTAAAATAAGCCACTTTGTAATGTTGAATCTGCAAGTGGCTCTATTTTATAAGGTTTTCAAAATACGATATTTGGTTCCTCTTTTGTTTAAAAAAACAATAACTATTTCTCATGTGATAGTTTATTAAATTATAAGATATACTATGAAAAATTAAATTGAGTATAAAATAAAAAGAGGGAATTGTATCGTATATTATGATTAAATCTATAATATTCTTATCTCTACTGCTTCTCTATACAGTGACATATCTAGTTGCAGATCAAAGCATACCAAGTAATACAAAAATAAATTTCACACAAGATGAACAAGACTATCTCTCCAAAAAGAAAGAGGTCATCGTCTGTGATTATGGTGAATGGATGCCTTATATAGGCCATGATGAAACCCATACTTTCGGTATTCTATATGATTTCTACAAAGTATTTGCATCAAAGATCGGTGTACCGATGCGCTTTGTCCATAAACCTGATATGGAAGCCTGTGTCACAATGGTCACAGAGGGAGAGGCGGATGCCGTAGTCAGCTTGGGAACTCCCAATACCTTTTCCGACATAGCTCTCTCCCATGAATATGGAAATGATTTCGTTGCCCTGGTAACACAGTTGCAGACACCTTTTATCCGTGATATGAAAGTACTAAATGGCAAAGCTGTCGGTATCATCGGACATTATAAAAATATGATCGCCTATCTGCATAACACATATCCTTCACTGCAGTTACAAAAAGTAGATTCAACAGCAGACGGTCTTGCCCAAGTAGCCAAGGGTGAACTCTATGCCTTTATAGATATTTACCGGATCGCTGCCTATACCATAAGAAGAGAGCATGTAGGTGAGCTGAAGATCAATACAAAAGTCTATCCGCTTGTCATGAGAGCACATGTGGGGCTACGCAAAGAAGATGTGTTGTTAAAAAGCATCTTCAATAAAGCCATTGACAACCTTTCTACAGCTGAAAAAACCAGAATGATCGGTCACTGGATGCGGGCGGAGAAAGTCGTCAAACCGGACTACCGTCTACTCATCGAGATCGTTACCGGGGCACTTCTGCTACTTCTTGGGTTCCTCTACTATCATCTCAAGGTACGTTACCGACAAAAAGCATTACTTGAAAAACAGGCAAAACTTGCCGGGATGGGCAGTATGATCAGCAACATTGCACACCAATGGAGACAGCCACTCTCCCGGATCAATTCAAATATTACGGTGATGAAGATGCTTTTGGATTCAAATGAAGCACAAAAAGAGCAGCTTACAGAAAAACTGAACAGCATAGAGGAGAATACACAGTACATGTCCGATACTATCGAGGATTTTTTGCACTTCTTTCACCCCAACAAGCAAAAAACATCTGTTTTACTGCAAGCATGTGTAGAAAAAGCATTGCATCTCACAGGCATCTACAGTAAAAACATCAAGGTTTCCATCAACGCCAATAAAGAGAGTTGGGTCTATACTTACGAAAAAGAACTGATCCAGGTCATACTGATCATTCTGAACAATGCCATGGACAATTTTAAAATAAAATCAACCTCTGATCCAAAGATAGAGATAAGCGTTGAATCACATCAGGGAAAAGCACTACTCTCCATTCGGGACAATGGCGGAGGGATTGAAGAAAAAGAGATCGACCGTATCTTTGAACCCTACTATACAACCAAATTCAAACATGAAGGTACGGGGCTTGGACTTTATATGGCAAAACTGCTGACGGAGAACAGCATGGGCGGCAGCCTGCGTGTGAAGAATGTCAAGGGTGGTGCCTTGTTTGAGATCGCGCTTCCAAAAGGAGAGAACAAAGATGCCTAAACTGACCATACTCTATGCCGAGGATGACCAGGTCACACGAGAGAACTATGCTTTGGTCCTGGAACAGTATTTCCGTAAGGTGTACACGACGAAGGATGGGAAAGAAGCATTGGTACTCTACTATAAAGAGAAGCCCGATGTATTGCTTCTGGATATCAACATGCCTTACATCGATGGACTTGAAATGGTCAAAACCATACGGGAAGAGGACAGTGAGACTCCTGTGATGATACTGACTGCACACTCCGACAAAGAAAAACTCCTCAAGGCGATACCCTTGGGTCTTACCAAGTATCTTGTCAAACCCATCAAAGACGATATTTTCAGAAAAACCATGCATGAGCTGATAGCACGGATAAAGACAAAAGGTCTGATCCATTTAAAAAACAGTTTTATATGGAACCAAGGCTATACCGAGCTCTCTTACCAGGGTACCCTTGTCAAACTTTCACAAAAAGAGAAACTTCTTATCGGTCTGTTGACCAGCCCTGTCGAACATTTTGTTTCGCAAGAGAGACTTATCGAAAATATATGGCATGATGAAGAGATAGACAAGACCCACCCCAACAAACTTTCTCAGCTAATCTACAGATTGCATGCCAAACTTTCCGAAAAGGCAGGACGAAAAATAGTTCTGATAGAAAACAGTTACGCTCTTGGCTATAGATTGTTAATCTGACTATATTTCAGTCTCTATTTTCCATATTATCTCCATACTTTCATCTGTTATACTTGCCATAAAACTTAAAGGAAAAAAGAGAATATGAAAAAAATCATTCTTAATTTGACATTGCTGGCTACTATATCAGTAGCAGATGGAAACATAGTGCCTGTGTCAACCACTACCCCATCGACTGAAATAGCCGAAGAGAATGGCATCTATGTTGGTTTGGCTTTTGGCAATATCTTTGTCAATGATGATTATACTGATGAAGAAATTTCAAGCAATGCATTAGTATTGCAGATTGGTTACCAGTATAACAAATATATTGCATTTGAAGGTCGTTACAATTTTGGACTCAATACAAGTTATAAACCTGGAAGTACCGGTAATATCATCGACGATTACAATGATGATGTTTCAAGTTGGGGTACTTATATTAAACCAATGTATCCCATAGGAAATTTTACGCTCTACGCACTGCTTGGATATGGCGGTTTGATGCTTAAAAATCTAGAGAAGGGGGATGCTTATGAAAGTGCATTTCAGTGGGGCTTAGGTGCAAAATATAATTTGAGTGAAAATTTATCACTATTTGCAGATTATATCTTTTTGTACAATGACACAGGATTCGATTATCGAGCGCAACTTGATGATATTGATTCAGATATTTGGACACTCGGTGTCTCATATAAGTTTTAAGGATAAACAATGAAGCTAACCAATATTAAAATAATTACACTGATACTTGCTTTTACAATGAGCTTTTTTTTTCTATCTGGCTGCGGAACAGGCGGAATATCTTCTGATCATCAACTTGATGATGGCAGTGATGGTGGCGGCGGCAAAACACCATCAATTACAACTATACAGATAACGCCATCAAATGTTATTGTTCCAAAAGGAACAACTGGACAATATAAAGCAATCGCCTACTATAGTGATAACACAATCAAGGATATCACACCTTTGGCTACCTGGAAATCAGAAGATAACTCAATCGTAGAAATAAATGTATCAGGTGAGGAAGGAGGTTTTGCAAAAGCTGTAGAGATCGGAAGGACAACCGTCAGTGCAACCTATAATGAAATAAAAAGCAATACCGCTACAGTAGAAGTAACAGCAGCAACACTTGAGAGTTTATCGCTAACCCCGATAAAAACAACCGTACCAAAAGGTATTAGTGTTGCATATAAAGTAATAGGTCTTTATTCTGATGGTAGCAGTTCGGATCTTACACAATTTTCAAATTTTGAAAGCACAGAACCTTCAATCGCTACCATAGAGAGCCAGGGTATGCACCCTGGTGTTGCTCATACATTAAATATTGGAACTACAAAGATTTATGCAACTTTCTCCACTGTAAAAAGCAATCAAGGTATTTTAATAGTTACAGCAGCCAGGGCAACAGGTCTGCAGGTCACACCTGCAGACACACGTGTTCCAAAAGGTACCACAGGAACTTATACAGCTGTCATGTATTTTTCTGACAACACAAGTCAAGATATCACAAACCAAGCAACATGGGTTTCTGGTAATAGTTCCATAGTGGATATAGTAACATCAGGAATTACTGCTGGGTATGCACAGGCATTGAACATAGGTAAAACTACAATAAAAGCTTCATACAAAGGAATACAAAGTAATACTGCACAAATTGAAGTTACAGAAGCATCACTGAAAAGTATTTATATATCACCTATAGTTAAAACCGTACCAATGGGTATACAAGTACAATACAGTGCCATTGGAATCTTTTCTGATAATACAAGCCTTGACCTGACTCGATTTGTGAAATGGAAAAGTTCAGATACCTCGGTTGCAGTAATCAACAGCAGCAGTGCAGATGCCGGCATGGCAAATACATTGAATCTTGGAACAAGCATAATTACAGCAACTTTTAAGGGTATAGTCAGCAATAATGCAACATTAAATGTAATAGAAACAACCATTCAGAGCATCCAGATCACACCGGCAGAGGTGACGGTACCGACAGGGACAGAGGACAAGTTCACGGCCATTGCGTACTATTCGGACGGTTCAAGCCATGATGTGACATCCCAGGCAACCTGGATCTCGGACAATACGGATGTGGTAAGCATCGTTCCATCCGGAGAAGATGGAGGCCTGGGACATGCACTGAAACATGGAACGGCGAACATTACGGCTACGCTTGATGGAAAAACCAGCAACACTGCCGTGGTGACTGTTACGGGCAAAGCGTTGACGCATATCCACCTTGTTCCGGCCTATACCGTGGAAATACCGGTAGGTGGGCATAAAACCTACAAAGTCTGGGCATATTACGATGATTCCACTACCAAAGATGTTACTGCCTTCAGTACTTTAAGCATAGCGGACACTTCTATTGCAACCATTGGGACAAGCGGTGAGGATCTTGCCAAGGTCACCGGAATCAATGCGGGAAGCACTCTGGTAAAGGCGAGCTACAAAGGTAAAAACGATACGGCACCTTTAACTGTTACGGCAGTAGAACTGCAGAGCATCCAGATCACACCGGCAGAGGTGACGGTACCGACAGGGACAGAGGACAAGTTCACGGCCATTGCGTACTATTCGGACGGTTCAAGCCATGATGTGACATCCCAGGCAACCTGGATCTCGGACAATACGGATGTGGTAAGCATCGTTCCATCCGGAGAAGATGGAGGCCTGGGACATGCACTGAAACATGGAACGGCGAACATTACGGCTACGCTTGATGGAAAAACCAGCAACACTGCCGTGGTGACTGTTACGGGCAAAGCGTTGACGCATATCCACCTTGTTCCGGCCTATACCGTGGAAATACCGGTAGGTGGGCATAAAACCTACAAAGTCTGGGCATATTACGATGATTCCACTACCAAAGATGTTACTGCCTTCAGTACTTTAAGCATAGCGGACACTTCTATTGCAACCATTGGGACAAGCGGTGAGGATCTTGCCAAGGTCACCGGAATCAATGCGGGAAGCACTCTGGTAAAGGCGAGCTACAAAGGTAAAAACGATACGGCACCTTTAACTGTTACGGCAGTAGAACTGCAGAGCATCCAGATCACACCGGCAGAGGTGACGGTACCGACAGGGACAGAGGACAAGTTCACGGCCATTGCGTACTATTCGGACGGTTCAAGCCATGATGTGACATCCCAGGCAACCTGGATCTCGGACAATACGGATGTGGTAAGCATCGTTCCATCCGGAGAAGATGGAGGCCTGGGACATGCACTGAAACATGGAACGGCGAACATTACGGCTACGCTTGATGGAAAAACCAGCAACACTGCCGTGGTGACTGTTGAAGGGAAAATAATAAAAAATGTTCAAATAACACCAAATAATATTACTATTCCTCTTGGAACGACACAGCAATACGAAGTTACTGTTATTTATGAAGACTCCACAGTAAAAAATGTGACAGATCAGGTACATATACAGAGTCTAAATACAAAAGTGGCAGTTATTGATACTGATAATAGAGCGGAAGGAATTAGTACTGGCACTGCTGAATTGACAGTAACTTTCCAGGGTATCAAAAGTGAAAGAGAATTTTTACACGTTTCTGATGCAGAGTGAGAAGTTACATTCTATAGATTCACGTACCCCGACTTCAGGTGTAAGAGGTACGTGAAACAACAGTAAATTTATTATCGGGGTATATATATAGAAAATATTATTCCCCATACTATCTCCATATTTTTCTCTGCTATACTAATGAGGTAAAAAACCAGAAAGGTATAAAATGAAAAAAACCATCCTCATAGCCACGCTCTTCGGGACTACACTCTTTGCCAATATGGCAACTTCAGCAGTAAAGCACAAAGTAAAGCATGATGTGAAGCATGAAACAAAAGAGTTAAAAGATGATACAAAGAAAAAAACCGATCTCAATGTAGACAAGAAGATCAAAAAAGAGAAAAGAAAGATGGAAGTAAACGCTGTCAAAGCGCTACTCTAATTTAAATGGTGGCAACATGTTAAAAAAAGTTCTTACGGTTGGGTTGCTCGCTATGATTGGCAATGCAAATCTTACGGCAGCAGCAACAGATAAATTACAGCAGACACTCTACTACGGCGGTGACATCATCACGATGGAGGGTGACAAGCCAGAGTATGTCGAAGCGCTCATTGAAAGAGACGGAAAGATCATCTATGCAGGAGACAAAGCTTCTGCAGTCAACAACTTTGCAGGAAAAACCATAAAAGTTGACCTCAAAGGTAAAACAATGATGCCTGGCTTCATCGAACCACATTTACATCCTCTTATCGCCGCCATTTTACTCTCTGGTGATATTGTTGCACCACACGACTGGAATGTGCCTGATGGTATTAAAAAAGGGGTTGAGGGGCATGATGCCTATATAGCACGTCTTAAACAATCTATTGCAAAGTACGGCAAAAAGGATGATGTGCTGTTTGTATGGGGCTATCATCCACTCTGGCATGGGGAGATGAGCCGAAAAATACTCAATGAAATATCTCCTGACATTCCCGTTGCCGTACTTCACCGCTCTTTTCATGAAGTATTTTTAAATGATGCCGCTATAAAACTGATGAAAATCAAAGAAGAAGATTATAAAGGCAACCCTCAAGTAGAATGGAGCAAAGGGCATTTCTTTGAAGGAGGATGGCAGGCTCTTGGTCCCAAAATCGCACCATTTATGCTGAATCCTGTGAAGTATAAAAAAGGCTTAGCCGACATGAGAAAGCTTATCGAAAAAAACGGTATTACTACAATAGATGAACCAGGTTTCCCCAATGTAGATTTTGACATGGAATATAACCTTTTAAAATCTGAAATGGATAAAAAACCTGCTTATGAAATTTATAACATTTTAAATGCCGGATCATTGACCGCTGTAAAAGGCAGCTTGGAAAAAGCAACAAAGTTTATGGAGGAGACGCCTGCTAAATACAATACTGATAATATAAAAATATTACCAAAACAGGTAAAACTGTTTGCAGATGGTGCCATTTACTCGTTGGCAATGCAAATGAAAGATGGATACACAGACGGTTTTAAAGGGCAATGGATGACACCCCTTAAAATATTTAAAGAACAGATGAATTATTACTGGGACAGAGGGTATAAAATTCATATTCATGCCAATGGTGATTTGGGTATTCAACGTTGTATTGACACGGTAAGAGAGATGCAAAAACGCAACCCAAGAAAAGATCATAGATTAACGCTTCACCATTTAGGGTATTTTACTGCTGATCAGGCAGATGAAATGAAAGAACTCGGCATAGAAGCATCTGTGAATCCATACTATTTATGGGCATTATCAGAAAAATATTCCAAATATGGTTTAGGACCAAAAAGAGCAAAAAACCTGGTGCCCATGAAGCTTCTTAAAGACAGGGATATTCCATTTTCCTTCCATTCAGACTTTGCTATGGCACCAGCTGAACCACTGACACTTGTGTGGACAGCTGTCAATAGAGTAACAGATAAAGGGACACCTGTTTCCCAGGATCAACGTATTGATATCTTTATCGCAATGCAGGCTATCACCATTAATGCAGCAAGAACATTAAATCTTGAAAATAAAATCGGATCTATCAAAACAGGTAAAACAGCGAACTTTACACTCCTTAACGAAAATCCTTTTAAAGTAAAAAAGATGCATATTAAAGATATCGAAGTTGCAGGCGTTGTGTTTAGAGGTGATCTTAAAATGAGAAAACCAAAACTTATCGGAGGAGACAAAGATGCACACGGGTGTATAGGGACAGCCGGTTTCAAGTGGTGTGCCAAAACCAATAAGTGTGAAAGACCTTGGGAATTGGCTAAAGAGAAAAAATTTGAGAATACAGCAGAAGCATTTAACGGTTTTTGCCAAAACAAGTAAATTTAATACAAAGGAACAAAAATGAACTTCAAAAAACAGACATTAGGATTGATCGCAGTAGCGGTTACAACAATAGGAATAAGTACGGCAAGCGCCTGTACGGGAGCGCAGATCGTTACCGAGGACAAAGCGGCCATCAACGGACGTACGGTTGAATTCGGTGTGCTGATCGATACCAGTGCGGCTTTCGTGCCGCGCGGATACAAGTTCACGGGTATGACGACTATGGGACCGGGTAAAACCTGGACGGCCAAGTATGCTTCAGTGGGAATGACCATCGCTGATTACGATGTCATCGTGGACGGAATGAATGAGAAGGGACTGGTATGTGCGAATTTCTATTTCCCCGGTTTTGCCAAATATTCTGTCACGACCAAAGAGAACCAGTCCATTTCTATGTCCACCACAGATATGGTACAGTGGATACTCTCTATGTTCGACAATGTAGATGATGTGAAAAAAGCTTTGGAGAACAACAAAGTAGCGATCTCGCCTGTATTGACACCGGGCTTTCCTCCACAAGTACAACCTTTCCATTTCATCGTTTATGACGCGACAGGAAAGAGCATTGTCTTTGAACCCATCGACGGCAAGCTGAAAGTATATGACAATCCTATTGGCGTCATCACCAACTCGCCTACCTTCGACTGGCATATGATGAACCTTCGCAACTATGTCACACTGGGTCATACGACTCCTGACAGCAAAAAAGTCTTTGGCGTCGAGCTCAAGCCTCTGGGACAGGGTGCAGGTATGCTCGGTCTTCCGGGTGACTTCACACCTCCGTCACGTTTCGTAAGAGCAGCGGCATTCGCCGGTAGTACGATCCCGGCCAAAACGGCAGAAGGCGGTGTGATGCAGATGTTCCACATCCTCAACAGTTTCGACATTCCCGTGGGTGCGGCAAGAACAGTGGAAGAAGGCAAGATCTTTTCTGACTATACCATGCTGACCGTCGTACGTGACACCAAGAACCTTCGTTTCTACTATAAAACCTATGATGACCAGAACATAAAGATGGTTGATATGAAAAAGTTTGACTTTAATGCAAAAAAGATCGTAAAACTGCATACACTAACGAAACAGAAATTTGAGGATGTCAGTAAAGAATTGAAGTAATTTGAATAGTGCTTTATTTCTAAAACACTCTGTTCTCAGAGTGTTTTGATGATGAAGTGTTTTTTCAATGAAAAAATTAAATAGTATAAAAAGGGGGGAGAAAGGATGATAAAAATAATAAAGACAGCAAGCATACTTGCATTATGTATGTTACCTATGGGCTTGCAGGCAGATGAGAAGAGTATGGAGGAGTTGAGTCAGGAGTTGGCAAATCCTTTGGCGCAGATTTGGAATCTTTCGTTCCAATATAATCATACGAAACTCAGCGGTGACCTGATAGATGGCAATCCAACTATTGATACAACTCTGTTCCAACCGGTACTTCCTGTACCTTTGGAGGGTGGGTATACTGCATTTGCACGTCCTGTTGTCACTTATATTAAAGGACCGACAGCAAGTTTAGGTAATAGTTATTACATTGGAGGAACACCATCGGCTCCGGTTGGTATAGGACTTGATAAATCTTCAGATTTTGGTGACTTGATTTTACCAATAGGTGTAGGTAAGGTAAACAAACTTGGCTGGTCTTGGGGTGCTGGATTAACTTTTATTTTCCCAACATCCAACAATGACCTTTTGGGTTCTCATCAGTATCAGGCTGGTCCCACAGGATTGCTTCTATGGGCAAACAAAGATTGGACCATTGGGACGCACATACAGCACTGGTGGGGCTTTAAGGATGATGGAAAATCAAATGACAATCCTATTATTAAAGCTGCTCATGATAAAGATCTGAATCATACAGATATGCAATACTTTATTGTTAGAAACTTGCCAAATGCCTGGCAGCTTCGTGCTTCTCCGCATATAACCTATGATTGGAATGCCAAAAAAGACAATAAATTGACTCTGCCTATTGCTCTTGGAATAGGAAAGATGATAAAAATCGGTCCAATGCCTGTGATGCTGATGGCTGAGTATCAGAAAACATTGATTTCACCAGATAATATCGGTAGTGATGCAACCCTTATGTTCCAGGCGAATTTCATCATCAAAAATCCGTTTGGTGATCTGTAGTTAGCCAAAACTAAAGAACTAATTGTTGCTTTGTCTTTAAGCAGAGCTTCTTGCAGGGCTTTTTGTTTTTGAGCATCTTCGCTCCACAAGACTGCCAATAGACTCCATTGTTCTATAGTAAGGTTATATTGTTTCAAATTATTGTTAAAATTGTTTGAGAGAAGCACTAATGCCATTAGTATCCAAAAAGGTAAAAGTAAAACACTTGAATTTGAAACAGATGTTGAAAACCATTATTGATAGCGTCAAAAATTTTCTGTAAATTCTTCCTCAGCCTCATCAGATTGTACCAAATTATTCCAAGAAACATACTTTCTATCCAGCCACTTGGCATTGGTGTCCACTGCCAGGGGCACCAACAGGCGTAGTACTGAGTTGTCACTTGGGAAAGCACCTACCACTTTCGTTCTTCTCTTTACCTCCTTGTTAAATCGCTCTAATACATTTGTAGAATGAATTTTCCTATGATGTGCTTTTGGAAATGCCAGAAATGTCAGTACATCCATCAGGTTCTTGGTCAGGTATTTGATCAGTTTTGGATGTGAGATCTCATAGGCTGAAGCCATACCGCTGGCATAGTCAATAGCATCCTGCATAGTTTTGGAATGCAGAATCACATTTATCTCTTCAAGGATAGTTTTGATATCCTTTTGAGGTACGACTTTCATGAGGTTTCTCTTAAAGTGTACCGAGCATAACTGCCAGCTTGAGCCTACGAAACTTTCACTGGCAGTTTTTTTGATCCCCTTGTGTCCATCAGAGATAATAAGATCCACTTTCTTTATTCCCCGTTCTTTTAAACCATCAAAGAAATCTTCATACGTTGAGACAGCTTCACTTTCCATTGGTGCAATATCGAGTATCTCTCTGTATCCCTCTTCATTGACTCCTATGGCTATCATCACTGCTTTGGAGACAAACCGTGAACCGTTAAAGACTTTCAGATAGAGTGAATCCACGTACAAGTAGGGATAGTAGGATCTTAGCGGTGAAGTTTTGAATTCTGTGACCAGTTCATCCAGTTCGTGGCTCAGGTTACTGACCGTGCTATGAGAAAGTTCAATATCCAGTGCCGAGACCACTGCTTCTACTTTTCTGGTGGAAACCCCTTTGAGGTAACTCTCAACGATCATCGACACCAAGGCTTTATCGATCCGGGAATAGTTCTCGAAGAGTTTGGTTTCAAACTTTCCGCTTCTGGCATAGGGACGTAACAGATTCAATTGACCCAGGGTTGTCTTTAACTGTCGTTCTTTATAGCTGTTACGGTAATCTTTTCGCTCTTCATTGCGTTCGTGACGACCTGCACCGATAAAGGCTTCGAACTCCTTCTCCAATATCGCATTGAGGATCTTCTCTCCTACCTGTCTAAATCCTTCTGTTTTATTGGCTATCAACAGCGGTGCCAACTCCTGCAGGTCAAACTCTATCTTATTTTCTTTTACTTCCATTGCTATGATTCCTTTTTCTTTTTATCATAGCTGATTTGGAATTTACAGAAATATTTTTACGCTACCCTGACAAAGTAGTGACTACTGCTATTTTAGACAGACTTTTACATCATTCTCATGTGATAAATATACTTGGAGATTCTTATCGATTAAAAGAAAAAAAGGAGGAAGAAATGAATGGTTCTGATCTTTATGAAGTTGAACCTAAAAAGAGTAAAAAATAAGACTAAAAATATACGTGTTGCTTGAGGTTACATTTCATGAAAAAAACTCATGAAAAACTGCCTAATTTAACTCCGCGGTTGACACTAAATTCTCACTTATTTTGAAGATATCTCATTATCATTGCCAATCGGCATGCAAAAAAGAAGTGGTTTTTGTTCTAAAAAATATCGATTTTAAAAAAATGGGTAGCAATAGGATAGCAGAGTAGCAAAAATTTAAAACTTAAACAGAGTATCAAAGTACTGTCTTATCGATGTTTGAAAGGATTTTATATAGTTTGATGGCCGGGAGAGGGGGATTTGTCCAGTAGATTATCTGTCACTTTATAGCTTAGTATGTCAATCTGCTTCAAAGCACGGTTTTACCGACACATTTTAAAGGTGAGACACCAAAAAGAAAATGTCAATTCATATCAGTTTTTTTCACTTTTTCTCATTTGGTGTGGGGAATATGTGGGGAAGATTTGACTATAATTACTCAAATCAATCTAAAGATATATGAAATGGCAAAACGATTTAAGACACGATATAAAAATGTTATTTACTTAGAAACCACCACCAATAACAAGCCTGATAAAGTCTATTATATCCGCTATAGAGAAAATGGTAAACTCAGAGAAATAAAAGTTGGTAAATACAGCGAAGGAATCAGAGAGAACTACTGCAACCAGAAGCTGCTTGAAACAGTCAATGCAATAAGACTTGGAGAACAGCCACCTATTATCAATGCTACCCATAAAAGAAAGATCGTTACTTTTGATGAGATCGTCACCAAATATTTTAAATCAAAAGAGCTTCACAACAAAACAAACGAGCAAACCAAAAATAGATACAAAAGCCAACTGAAAGAATACATCGGATCCAAAGATATCTACAGCATTACCAAAAATGATATTTTGGCTATCCAGACAGATATGGCACAATCAAGAGCACCAAAAACAGTCAATCAGTATATTCAGTTCATCAAAGCTGTTTACAACTATGCTATTGCAGAAGATCTCTTCTCTGGCGTTAATCCAGTCAAAGGGATCAAAGAGCAAAAGATTGATAACAAAAGAGAGCGTTTCCTTTCAATAGATGAGATTAAAGCTTTGATTGAAGAAGTAAAAGAGAATGAAGATCTGTACCTCTTTACTCTGCTCTCCCTCTCTACAGGCGGACGACTTGGTACCATTATGGCTATTGCAAAGAAAGATCTGGATTTCAATAACAATATGATTACTCTTAACGATATCAAGAATGAAGATACCTATGGAGGATTTTTTGACAACACACTCAAAGAGATTCTCATAAAAAGAACTGCCAACCTCAAACCAAATGATAAACTTATAGTTATGAACGAAAGAACGCTTAGAAGGCAACTCTCAAAAGTGCTTACCAAGCTTTTCAATGTAGGAATAGATGCAGATGACAGAAAAAACCGTGTAGTGATTCACACACTCAGACATACCTTTGCAAGTCAACTGGCTATTAAAGGTACTCCCATCTTTACTATTCAAAAGCTGCTCAATCACAAAGATATCAAGCAGACTTTACGCTATGCGAAATTGGCTCCGGATAGCGGGAAAGAGATGGTGCATGAGTTGATGGGTAGTTTTTTATAGTTGTTATATAAAAATATTTTTGCTATACTTCATATTAAATAATAATCTAAACTAGCAAAGGCTTTTATATGTTTCCCTTTAAAACTTATTATAAACTGATTGGGAAAAATATTGTAAACACAAACTATATTAACTTTTACAGGGTATTAAGATTTATCGGCAAAGCAAATTATTGTTCTTCAAGAAAATGTGTTGATTGTGCTATTAAAATTTTAAGGCAAAGACTAAATAGTAAAAATGTTAAAGGGGTTTCTAAAACAGAAATTACAAATTTAATCAAAGAACGCAAAACTTTTAACAAAAAAAATTATGTTTATAAAATTTCTACTCGTGCAGATAAGATATTATCTGTCTTATTTGATTTACTAAAAGAAGCAGAGAGTAAACAAGGTGTCCGGATTTCAGATTCAAGTTTTAATCATATAAAACAAGATATATATTGTAAAAAACAAATTATTTCTGCTATTGATGATAAACTTGATTTAATAGTTGAGAAAACACCACAAAAACATAAGAGTGTTTCCGAAGAATTTCAGTCTAACTTTGATAGGATTAAAAAAGTATGTTAACCAATTATTCTCTATATAAAAAATTAGAAGAAAAAATTGATCTCTCTATCCAAAAAATACAATCTGAAAACTCCAAAAATTTTATACGGATTTTTTGTCCCCTTGTTGCACTATACACAATTCAAATATTTAAACAAAATTATATTATAACTGTTCCTGTTGTTTTACTATGCTTAGGATTAATCGCATGGACATTCGATATTGTAAAAAATTTATTCAATGATGAACTCCTAAGTGGTAGTATTAAAATAAATGAAAACATGTCACAAAAAGAAAAAAAACAATATGAGGAAAACTTTAGTTCTAACTTTGATAGGTTATATAAAAATATTTACCTCATTCTATCTTTTCTTTCTAACGGCTCAGAAAATAAAAACGTTTTTCTAATTTTTGCAAAAGATGAACTAAAAGAAACATATAAATATCTGATAAGATTTAAAAGACTTCTCAATCAGGATCCTGAAGTTGATAAGTCAAATTATAATAAACTTCTTATAACATTTAATGATATAATCAATACAATTGAAAATGATTCTGAATTAAAAACAAATCTTGATATAGATTTATATACTGAAATAATTAATTTAAAATTAGATACATAAATAAAATTATTTATCCCCACTTTCAGGCAATATCTCCTCAGGATATTTAATCAGCACATAACAGTCTAGATTTGAAAGGTTCTCTTTAATCAACCTAATAACCAACTCCTTGTTTTTCTTGTTCCATCCTCCGAGTACAGGTTTATGTGTTTCAAACTTTTCTAGTAAATACTCTTTACTTTTGTATTTTTCTATATCGATTTTTGGACTGTTTCTAATCTCACTAATAACATCTAAAAAGATTTTTTTAGGAAATTTTTTGGAGATGTCTATCCAGAGTGGCTTTAGCAAGATCAAATCAAGTTTCAATTTTAGATTAAAGCGGGCATATTCTATAAGCATATACTCCATATCGGTATTATCAGATTCTAAGCGACTTATACTATTTGTTTGAAGAAATTCTTCTAAATCAGATTCCGTAAAATACTTTTCAAGAAATTCGATAATAGGTCTATTCTCTTTTTTCCATGTGTAATAACTTCTTTCAGATATATCCAATAATTTACTAATCGACTGCTTCAAAATAATTTCCTTTGCTATATATTCGCAATTATATCATTTTTATCTATTTTTTACGCAAATATGGCTAAATCATATTTATTTAAGTTTAAGAACTATATACTGCCACTACTTCATATATTTTAGCATATATGGCAATTTTACGAAGGAAAATATAAAATGACATACATAGAAGCCCTTGAAGAAGTTAAAAATATCCATCCTAAAAAAATGATGCTCTCAAAAAAAGAGGTAGCAGAATTAACCAATAGAAGCCTTAGTGCCTTGGATAGAGATATCCGAGAAGGTACAGGCATATCCTACAAAAAGATACGAGGCAGAGTGCTCTACCCTATCGTAGAAGTAGCAAAATGGATGAGTGACCTTATTCAAACAGCATGAAAAAATCTAGACAGACGCATCATATCGATACTCGGCTTACCGAAGATGAGTACCATATAATATCTCTCAAAGCAGAGAACTATGGCATTAAAAAATCTCAATTTATGAGGAATTTAGCATTAAGCTATCCACTGCCACCATGCAGAGCAGACCAAAGGGTACTTCTGGAACTTGTATCTATACACAAAAATCTCAATCGTTTAGGTGGATTATTCAAACTTTGGCTTACCGCAAACCAAGATACAAAAGTAAATCTTGGGAACAGAAGCTATACAAGTGTAGAGCATCTAGTAGATGATATTGAAGCGACTTCACAAAAGATCCTTACTACCTCTCAAAAACTTCTATGATCGTTAAAAAAATCGCTGCCAAAAAAGGCACTGGATCCTTTGGTGGACTGGCAAATTATATACTTGACAAATCAAACGACGGAGCAAAGGCAGAAGAAATTACATTTTCAAACTGTCCCTATGATAACACCGAACAAAATATAGCTTTTATTCAGTCTATGCAATCTCTAAACCAAAGAACCACACGAGACAAAACCCTTCATCTTGTTGTGTCATTTCCAGAAGCCGAAAAGCCCTCTTACGAACAACTACAAGATATCGAAAATGTGCTACTTAAAAGTATAGGCATGGCAGAACACCCTAGACTAAGTGTTACACATACCAATACTGCAAACTATCATCTACACATTGCCGTGAGCCGTATTGATCCCATAACACTCAATCGTAGTGATCCTCATAGAGACATCCCAAAACTTCATCAAAAAGCTGAAGAACTTGAGGAGAAACATAGACTAAAGAAAGACAATCACACACCAAATTATTTATTAGAAAAAGCCGGCATTGTATTTAAACCTAAACAACATTCAAAACCAAAAGATATAGCGATACATTCTGGAGTAGATAGCCTCTTGACATGGATCAAAGAGGAAGCCTTAGACAACATCAAAGAGATCCTCAAAGATCCTAAATCATCCTTGGAGGATTTACACCAGGTATTAGCCGATCATAATCTGGAGCTAAAACCTAGAGGTAACGGTATTGTCATTGCAGACAAGACTAGGAAACTATTTGTAAAAGCCTCCGATGTTCACAGAGACTTATCCAAAGGTAAGCTGGAGAAACGCTATGGAGAGTTCAAGACCTCTAAGATTACTACCACTCCAAAAAAGAAGTTCGGCAGACCAGTAAATGAGTATTGGAAGCGATACCAGGAATTATCAACACAAAAGAGATCCACTAAAACAGAAGAGTTAAGACTTGAAAAGTTAGCCAGAACAATGATTAGAGAACAACTCAAAAAGAAATATGAAGCACGGATTAATAAAATCAAGGCAGATCCTCTTATCAATAAACGACACAAAGCCCAAGCACAGAAAAAAGTCCATGAACAACGCAAGGCAGAGCTAACAGCTCTTAATGAGACATTTTCCAAAAAGCGTAAAGAGATCTACTCTAGTACAAAACAGACATCTTACAAAGAGTACCTAATGGAATTGGCACTCTCTGGAGATGAGGGAGCATTGAAAGAACTCCGAAAACAGAAACAAGAGATCAAACCAGATGATAAAGTGCTTATGCACCCTAAGAAAGAAGTATCACACTCTATCTTTAAGAGCTTCATATCCAAGGTTACCAAACAGGGTAACGCAGTTTATCAAGTAGGTAAAAACTCCACCGTCACAGACAAAGGAGATCATCTTAAACTCTCTTTGGAGTCCAAGAGTGATGAAGCAATGCTACAGTCTCTTAAAATGGCAGTAGCCAAGTATGGTAATACTTTAGATATTCAAGGTAATCTTGAATTTAAAAAGCGTGTACTTATGGCAACACAAAAGTATGATCTAAAAGTGAACTTTGCAGATCCACAGATGCAGAAAATTAAAACAGAAACTCAGACAAGAGCAGACATAACTAAAACACCGAAGAAAGGAATGCAAAGATGATGCAATTTGACAAAGGTTATCTATTATGATAACATATCCTATGAATTGGACAATAGAGTTTTTTGATGAGAGCGTAGAGGCTGAGACTTTTGCACTACCTCCAAAGATCCTAGCAAAGATGTTGCATATCTTTGAACTTATAGAGATGGCAGGGGCTCAGCTTGGAGAGCCGTACACAAAACCACTTAATGATGGTTTGTTTGAAGTACGAGCCAAAGCCAAAGAGGGCATAGGTAGAAGTATCTATTGTTATCAAAAAGGACAGAAGATCATTATCTTGCACTCTTTTGTCAAGAAAGATCAAAAGACACCCAAAAGAGATCTTGAAATCGCTTTAAAGCGAAAAAAGGAGATAAACCATGAAAAAAAATAGACCTACATTTAAAAGTTTTAGAGACAAGGCATTGAAAAACACTGATGTTAAAGCAGAATACGATGCTTTAGCTCCACTTTTTGACATCAAAAAGCAGCTTGTAGCCGCCAGACTTGCCAAAGGAGTTACCCAAGAGCAAATTGCCCTTAAAATCGGTACTTCAAAGTCCAATATCTCCAGACTGGAGAGCCTCAACAATACTTATATGCCAAATCTTGGTACGGTGATGAAATATGCAGAAGCATTGGGACTTAGATTGGATATTGGATTAAGATAGTATATAATTAATTAGGAGAGTTTATGTGTCACGTATTTTGTTTGGAACACAAAGAGAAACAGTTCTATACTTCAATAAAATATGAAACATTTATTGAGTGTGATGGAGTTACTGACAGGAGTACTAAAAAAGTTATTGAGGGGGCTATAGAGGGTAAACTTATGCGAGTAGGTCAACAAAGAAGTTTTTATTCATCTTTTTTAGGAAAAAACGAATTTGATGATAATGATCTTATTCTGTTTATAGATCATTTTTATCCTCTAGGTAAAATACCAGATCAAAATTGTTTAGGCAAAAATTTTGGGATAACATGCTTAAACTTAGTTCAAAGAGAAATACTAAATTTTAAAGCAATAATTGTGACATCGGTTCATGCTAATAATAAAAATATGCATCAGTTTTTAAAAACAAATTCTTTTAACGTGATTAAAAAAAATGGATCCATTGATTATGGAAAAAAACTTTTTTAAATAAAAAACTCACAAATATCCACATCCAAAGCCTTAGCTATCTTATAAAGATGCTCTATATTATAATGCTTATCTTCAAGCCCTGCCTCGATTTTTCCTATGGTACTCATGGACTTATGCCCTATGGTTAGAGCAAGGTCTAACTGGGTGATGCCTTTTTCTTTTCTGATCTTTCGTATGTTAGTAGCTATCTTTTGATGAAACTTTCGGATCTCTTCATCGGAGTATTCTATATGATCCATATTTATTCCCTATAGTGAAACTTGGGTTTAAGTTTAGGAAAGATAGAATATTTTTAACATTCCCTATAGTGAATATAAATACGGGGGTACCAAATATTGGAGACTATTACAATGAAAAAACTAGTTTTATTTGCAATACTAACAGGACTATTTCTAGGGCTTGCAGGTTGCCAGAGCAAAGCAGACAAAAAAGAAGCAGAGAAAAAAGCCCAAAGAGCACACATGAAGCAGCATGTAGATACAAGTGGTGAGAAGAAAATCACCAAGCTACCTTTTTAGAGAATGTCATGAAACAGTTATTACAATTTACAGACAATAAAACCTACTTTGGCGTAGATATCCATCGTTACGGTGTCAAAGTCAATGATCTGGAGAAATTACCGTTTTTTGACATGTTCGTTAAATACCATGAAGATAAAATATTTCTCACCAACGGAGAAGATCAGTATGTACCTGTGATCGATTGGGAAAGTTTTTGTTATGACTATGTAATGCATGGAAATTATAGAGATATTGGTTAACCTTGAAGGGTTATAA
The DNA here is from genome assembly GCF_000010345.1 of Sulfurovum sp. NBC37-1. Taxonomy (NCBI): domain Bacteria; kingdom Pseudomonadati; phylum Campylobacterota; class Epsilonproteobacteria; order Campylobacterales; family Sulfurovaceae; genus Sulfurovum; species Sulfurovum sp. NBC37-1. The sequence continues at coordinate 2,536,636 of NC_009663.1, read as the reverse complement.
TAAATTAAGATTAAGGAGTTTGAAGATGGTTTATCAAGAATTTACACAAGAAGAAGCCAGAGAGCTTGGAGCCTTTACAGAAGATGCCCTCAGTGAAAAAGATGCTATCAGTGCAGCATGGCATCCATACGGAGATCCTTATGAAGAAAACTACCCTACAGCCTGGGATAACTTTTATAACAAATGGTTGGCTTTAGACCTTACAAGAACTGGTGGGTTCCCATCGGTATTACTTGGTACCCTTTTAGTGCTTACAGCTCCGTTTACGCTCAGTAAAATATGGATTATCGATCCTATCATGCAAAAGATTAGAGGGTAAACTTCTCTCCCTCTACAATATCCTTGACGGATCTATATCTACTGTGTGAGGATTAAACCTTTTGCCTACCCTAAAATTGGCTTTGGCGATGGGTGGTCCATCGTTGGAGTCTTCTTTTTTTGGTGTCTCTTTTTGCACTTCAATTTTTAAATCTTCTGCTACCCTCTTTTTTACTTTTGGCGTAGCGATAAACACACCATCCACAATATGTTTATTGATATGATAACGAAAAGTCCGAAGTGACATTTGCCATCCCAGTTTTGGTTGTAGCACTTCATAAAGATAAGTGATCTTCCTGTAGCCCTTGATACTATAATACTCTTCAATCATCGGCAATGCAGCATAAAATTCCCTTACCGCTTCACCCTGCTTCAATTTTATGTTTTGTACCATGGTTATCCTTACTATTTTGTAGAACTTTAGTTCAACTTGACAGCAGTTTATCATAACCTTGCACTTATTTATTTTAGTCCAAAATGACAAGGTTTTACCATGTTTTACATGCTTTTGTCATTGGAGTTAAAAGACAGGATAGGCATATATCCGACAAAAAATAATTTTTGCCTGCAATCTGCGTCATGAGATTTATTCGCATCCGGTGGAGGCTCAACATAATTATCTTAATTTTCAGCAGCCGTGCAGCCAATATATAGTAAAATTTTAATAGTATAATAGGAGGTTATTGTGGTGAATAAATTTACGGCAGTTGATATTTTCAGTGGAGCAGGAGGGATGAGTATTGGTGCGGTAATGGCTGGTATTACTCCTGTTTTAGCTGTAGAATTTGATGAACATGCCGCAGCAACCTACAAAGCAAACCACCCCCATACCAATGTTCTTGCAAAAGATATTAAAGGTGTAGAACCACTTAAACATGTTGAGAAACATCCTTTTTTGCTTTTTGGCGGACCTCCATGCCAGGGCTTCTCTGTAGCAAACACAAAGACCAGAAACTTGGACAATCCAAACAACTGGATGTTTAGAGAGTATTGCAGATTTGTTGAAGATTTAAAACCTGACTGGTTTGTTTTTGAAAATGTCGTTGGATTTAAATCTTTTGACAAAGGACGTTTTGCTGTTGAAGTAGAGAAAGAATTAAAGTCTCTGGGCTACAAAACAAACTCTTCCGTACTCAATGCCGCTGACTTTGGTGTTCCGCAATACAGAAACAGATTTTTTATTATTGGTCACCGCAAAGAAAAAGGCGGTATCAAATTTGACTTTGATTCCTTGGAAAAGAAACCAAAGGTTACCGTAGGTGAAGCACTCAAAGATCTGCCATCTTTAAAAAATGGTGACAAGATTAAAGAAGCTGCTTATAAAAGGGTTAAGCAAGTGCATCCCTATGTGAAACTCATAAGAAGAACATCAAAAAAAGCCCTGCAAAATCATGTAACCCACAGTCGTCCGCATATTGTAGAGAGATATGAAGCAATCAAACAGGGAGAAAACTGGGAAGCTGCAAAAAAAAGAGGTCTTTTAGAAACCTATTCCAGTACCAAACATACCCATAGCGGTATCTACAAGCGTCTAAAAGAGGATGAACCTGCCGTTACCATTGCGAACTACAGAAAAAGTATGCTCATACATCCTCATGAGCATAGAGGCCTCTCGCTTAGAGAAGCTGCCAGGCTGCAAAGTTTTCCAGATGATTTTATTTTCAAAGGACCTTTGAGTTTTCAGCAACAGCAAGTAGGGAATGCTGTTCCCCCTCTGCTGTCTAAAGTGATTTTTGAAAAAATAATACAATTAAGCAGTGCTAATGTGGGATAATACAAAACTTGAGGCATTAGCCTATAACAAACTTAGTAAAGAAACGGAAATTCTTTCCACAGATACTTTATGGAATGGATATACAGCATTAAAACAATACCTTTGCGATAATGTATTGCCAAATATTGCAAAAACAGAACCAGATCTTACGGATCATTCAGAAAAACATATTCAAGATGTACAACGAAATATCTATAAAATTATAGAATCTCGTTTAGATGAATTTAACACTATGGAAATTTTCTTTTTAGCCCATGCTTCTTTAATACACGATATAGGAAATATTTTTGGACGTGCCGGACATACACATACAGCTAAAAAAATCATTAAAGAGTTACCCTTTTCAAATACAGACATTAAACGAATATCCAATAGCATTGCTAAAGCTCATGGCGGGTCAGGAGACACTATTGGAAAACTAGACTCCACAATTCCATATAATAATATGGCGATTAGCAGTAGAGAAATTGCTTCAATTATCCGATTTGCAGATGAATGTGCTGAAGGAGAACAAAGATGTTATGCTTTTGGCTTAGATTATGGTTTAATAACGAATGCCGTTAGTATATCACATCATATCTATTCAAAAGTTACATCCTTTCATATAGACAAAAATCAAATTAATTTACACTATCATCTATATTTGGAAGACTTTCAAACAAGCCAGGAATTTGAAAACTTTTTGAAGTTTATATTTGGGAGAATCATCAAAACCAACAAAGAGAGAATATATTGTAGCCAATACAGCAAAACTGTCTCTCAATACAATGCTCTCAATATTACTATCGAGTTGGCAGAAGAAGAGCTTGATGATCCCTTCAAAAAAGTAGTGTTCACAATAAACAATCTCACAATGCTTGAGTGTACAACTGATCCAGCACAATCAGAGAAACATATCGAAGATATGATGTCTCTTGAAAAAGTAACTAAATATTATAAAAGCGAGGATACAAATGAAGCTAAATGATCCATTTATATATGCAGGTGCAAATGAGCTTGATGACGAGTCTATCCTAAATTTTTATATTCAATCAAATGAATATGATAAAATTCTTTCTAAAAAGAATATCTTTGTAATTGGTCAGCGAGGATCAGGGAAAAGTATGATTCTAAAATATAATACACTTTCACTTCAACTAATGCAAAGCAAAAATAAAATCCCTGATATTATTGGTATTTATGTTCCCTGCAATAGACCTTATTTTAGAAAACAAGAATATATGCTTCTAGAAAGTACTTATGAAAAAGCTATAGTTTCTGAACATTTTCTAGTACTCTCAATTGCCAAACAACTTATAAATACTCTATTAGCTCATCAAAATATTTTACTCACAGAAAACGATATGATAGAAATTGCTGATGAATTAAATTTTCTCTTTGATATAGAGTGTACCGCCAATAATTGTTTAACTCAAATGAGACGATACCTAACAAAAAAATTTAAAGAAATGCAAGAGTTGCTTCTGACTCATCCAGAAAAACTTAAAATTAATGCTCTTTCTTTTGGAACATTAATTTTTCCTATTATTGAAATGATTAATAATTGTGAAAATCTACAAAATAAACATATTACATTTCTTATTGACGATGCCCAACAACTCAACCAAATGCAAATGCAAACCCTAAATACTTGGATTTCCTATAGAGATAACAGTTTGCTCAGTTTTAAAATTGCAATTACAGGCAAAGAAGAATATCTGTTTCACACTGAAACAGAAAATTCTATCATGGAAAATCATGATTTTCTCGAAATTCTTCTTGAAGAAAATATGTTCGGGAGCAAAGCAGATTTTAACCAATTTGCTAAAGAAGTTGTTCAAAAAAGATTAGAACTTGTACAATTTGGCATTACTGATCCAAATAAATATTTTGCTGCAGATAAAGATATTGCCAAAGAACTTCAAACAATTAAACAAAAGTATATAAAAGGTCAATACCCTGAGTCAAAAAAATTTCAACCCGAGCAAAGAAGAAAAAATGCCAGCAAAATACATCGAGCTATATATTTTAGGGAAATACTATCAAAACATAAAGCGAACAAACCTAAAAAAATATATACTGGATTTGATACAATTACAGGAATATCCACTGGTGTTATTCGAAACCTTTTAATCATGTGTTCAGAAATGTATAGCCGAGACGATGAACACTTTGAACGAAAATCAAAAAACAAACCACCTCAGATTCGTACATCAACCCAATATGAAGCAATACTTGACTTAAGCAAAAAAAAATGGATGGATCTTAAGACTATAGACAGAAGAGTTAGTCATTGCAGTAAAGAGGATGCAGAAAAACTTCATTTATTTTTTGAAAACTTTGGCAATATGCTTTTAGAAAAAATATTAAATCCAGAAAGTACAGAAAAAAGAATATTATCATTCTATATTACAGATACTCAAATTAACAGATCCTATGTACAAGAAATGGATAGATTATTTTCTATTGCAAAACAAGATGGTTATTTATATACAAGGCTTGGACCAGATAAGTCTGGAGGAAAAACAGTTTGGTATACCCCAAATAGACTTCTTTGGCCAAATCTTGGGTTAGATCCTCTTGGAGAAAATGGAAGATTTTCTTTAGGTATAACAACGATTCAAAGTATGTTTGAAACAAAAATTTCATCAACAAAGTTTCAAGACGGAGGATTATTTAATGTCACATAATACTTATATCACCTGTGCAAGCTGGGAAGAAAGATTTCTACAAAGTATTTATGATGATTATGATAAATACAAATTTGACAAAATAATTCTTTTTTATTTTCAAGAAGATCGTTTTTTTAGTCTTTCTTCTAGCAATATAGAAAAAATTGAAACTTTTGCAAAAAAAAACCATATAGAAATAGAAAAAATAGCTTTAACATTTAATGATCAAATTACAATTTATAGTGAAGCTGAGCGTATACTTTCAACTTTAGGTAAAAGCAATCATTATCTTAATATTGCGACAATGCCAAGACATCTAATATATATTTGTTTAGACTTACTGACCACTCATAAATATACATTTGAAGTTTTATATTACATCCCAGATAGCTATGGAAATGAGATAGCAAAAAACCCTGATATCCCCCAGCTCCTAATTAAGCATTCTGGTATTTTTGAAGCAGACAAAGAAACGCTTCTTATAGTTTCTGCAGGTCTTGACAAAGAACGAATCTTTCAGCTGTATTATTATTTTGAGCCCTATAAGACAATCATTTTAGAAGAAAAACAAAATTACTCTGAAATTAAAAAAGAAGAGCGGTTGGATTTTCAAAAAAGCTTATCAGAAATTCATAATTTAGATTTTTTTGAAATTGATTCTTTTACTGAGAACAATATATTTAATTTTATGGAAACAAAGTTAACTTCAGATATTGAAGAGTATAACACACTTTTATGTGCAATTGGACCAAAAATTGCCTCTTTGGAGTTTTTTAAATTTAACAAATTACATCCAAATACAGGAATTGTTTATGCTCTTTCCCAAGATTACAGCAAAAATTATTCAGTGGGAATAGATAAAAAACATGTTTTTTCAAGAACATCAAAATTTTTTAATTAACTAGTTACTCTCTAATCAACCGTGATACTTGTGAATAAATTGTCGTAAGCAGAATATCTTTATTCTGTCCATAATGTAACTCTCTATGGCAGTTAGGACATATTGCTATAGCATTTGTTATACTATCTGATCCATCATCTGCCAACCTTCTTAAATGGTGTACTTCCAAAAAAGGTACTCCGTCATCTTTAACAAAAGGAGCTTCTTTATTGCAACATTCACATATTCCTTTTGCATTCATCAAAACCCAAGCAACAATCTGAGGATCCCTGTCATATTTTGTTATAGCAATATCGTACCGCTTTGGCTCTAAAACAGCTTTAGGCTTATCCTGTAATTTTTTATGAACCAACTTATCAACTTCAGCCTGAAAAGAAACTGGCTCAGATAAAGCTTGATTTTCTATTTCTTTAATTATCTCTTCAATTTCTGATGCTACCCTTGTCCCAACATTTTTTGCAGGTCTCAATCCTTTCAGCCAATCTCTGCCCATTAGCGAATACACATAAGAAATATTCTGCATTCTATACTCATATGACTTTATAGTTCTGCCAAATCTGTGTGATAAATCTTCATAATATTGTTTTTTCTTGAAGCTTTCTCCATTAAGACTTTTTGTCCTCATTTCTATATATGCAATTACGGCTGCTTTCAACTCTTCTTTTGTCCAATTGTTTTGCATTAAATTCCCAGTCCTATTTCTTCAAGATTATGCAATGCATTTACAATAATCAATGCCTGTTTTTCCGAAGGTATTTTATTGGGTATTGCACAAGCCAAATCCATTAAATCTGCTTCCAAAGGAGAGAACATATCATTCTCTATTCCAAACTGTTTAATCTCACACCATTTCTTTTTTTCAGCCAATTCAAATACAAGTTTTTGTGCTTCAATACCATTATCGATTCTTTGAATTTTTTTTGCCTGCTTTTTTTCAGTATCCATATCCTGCTTTTCCAGAAGTTCATCATAAAATTCCTGGGGAAGATCTATCTTTAGCTTTTGGACAGCAAGCCAGCATCCTTCTTTTTTTGCCCATTGACCAACGTTTGTAATACCCGCAGGAGGATTGGTTAGTTCTCTATATACCTCTTCTGTAATAATATCCAATGCCTCTTGTGTGGCAGGAGAAACCTTTTGGTGATTCCAGACATATAAAAAATTAAAAAACTTTTTTTCATCCTTTATCATCTGTGCCATATATGATATTGAGTATGCTACAGCCTGAGCCCTGTAATCTCGAATAAACCAGGAAGAATTGGAAATGGTGGACTCTGTAGTTTTAAAAATGATGGCTTTTGCAATGGCACTTTTATAATACAGTTCGTTATACTCTTTCTCGTATTTTTCCCATCTTTTTCCAATCTCTCTGGCATATTCTATGAAACTATACTGGGCTCCTTTGGCTACTGTATGAGGAATGCATTCCCATACATTTTCAAACTTGGACAAATCTGTTTTGGTAATTAACTGCTGCTTTGGATATTCAAGCTGAAGTTTCTTTTTTTCTGCTTTAGTTTTATGTGCCAACATATCCTGATACTGTCCCCTTGCACGTTCATAAAACCATTTGCTCTGTTTGCCCATTTCATCTGCCGGAGCATATACTCTTCTTGAGAAGTCTTCTATCCGGATATGAAACGGATGGTTTGAGAAAAAGTCTGCTGCATTGACTTTATTTTGAGTATTTGCATATTCTGAAATCTTTGGTACCAGATCATTTACTTGTTCCGGTGCTACTATCGTCAATTTGACCTGTACAAAAATTTTACTGAGATCAGCTTTGTCTTTTCTCATTGCACTGTAAATAGAAGCTGTTGTTTGACCACCATTGACTATCTGAAGATTTTTTAAGGACTTAATTTTCAACCCATAAGATGTCTCTTCCAGCTCAATATCTTCTGCCGTAGTTGTCAGTCCGTTATTGTATGCAAAAAACTTTTCCGGCTGATTGATAATGGTGTTTCGAAGTCCCTTATTGACCTTTCCTCTTGCCTGCAAAAAAGTCCTTACGTTTTGCTCCAGAAGTCTTGCTCCATATTTATGATAAAGCATTGCCAGCAAAGTACCGGGAATGACAAGGAGATAGGACTTGTAATCCTGAGTATCCAGATGTGCAGGGAGGCAGTATAAAGATTCCTTCGAAATCTCATCAAAATTTATAAAAATATCTTCTTTCTGCTGATTGGATGCATCCATTCTGAACAATCTTGATATATCCCAGATATTATAGGTAAAACTGATTGTTTCGCCTTGCTTTGGAGGTATTGCTTCAGCACGGTCACTCAGTATCTTGTTGCTGAGAAGGTAATATTTGACTGTAGATATATTTGATTTGTTTTTATGTATTTGGTATGCAAGATCATATACTGGTGTTGACTCTTCAAGTTTAGAATAATAGGTCTTTGAAAAAGATCTTTGAAAAAAGTTTTCTATTCGTTTAAATGCCTGATTTATTTCTGTTTGCGTCAAGCTCTTATTCTCTATATCCGCAGAGAAAACTGATACAAACAGATTAAGTATTCCATCATCTTCATTATAGCTGTATCCATCTACTTTAATACCGGTTTCACCCCAGTGGCAAAGTTCAAGTTCATTGTCAATCTCTCCGGACTCAAGAAGATCTTTCGCATACAATTCTATAAATGACGATTCATAAAAGTTTTCTCCTGCTTGTGCTGCGGTAAATACTTCCTGTAGAAAACTCTCTCTGAAACTTTCCAAGTGTTCACTCATTGTTTAGCCTTGTATTAAAATCATCCAATGTAATCTCAAAAGGCTTGCATTCTTTGAGTTCTATTTTGTATTGTACAGAAACAACGCCATTGGGTACGCTGTCCCCAAGCAGTCTAGGGAATTCGTCCCTAACCTCAAACATAGATTCTTTTGATATCAGATAATGTTTCTCGTCATATTCCGGAAGATCCATATATCCTGCCTCTGCCAGTAAGTTTTCAAATATATCAACCTCATTTGCATTCAGTAACAATTCTTTGATTTCATGGATAATTGTATTAAGGCTTATTGTATTTTCTGCACTCTTGGGTGCCGCATTGAGGGTGATTACATACAAGAAACAGCTTTCTGTATTGCAGCTAAGCTGATCTATTGAGCTTATTTGTATATACGGGGCAGAAGTTCCCTGTTTGGACTTCACTTCCACAGCTGTATCCCCAATACCAAAATCCTGCTGTTCTCCAAAAGGTCCCTTCCAAAAAGAGAGTGCTTCATTTGCAGAAAAGATATTTAGCAAATGGTTCTTTAAAAAATACAATTCCCCCATTAAGCCTTGTTGTTCCTGCTCAGTCAAAAGTTTTTTACCAAATTTTCTAAACAGTTTTTGCCATCTTTGAAGTCTATTATGAATAATCGAGAGCATAGTTTTCTGTGTTGCCGCCTCATCTGTTGCCTGAAGAAGGTCATGGCATAATATGTAAAAAATATCCCAGTCACTTGGCTCATTCAGCATCAAAGAGAGACGATAGCCTTTTGATGTCTGAAATTGTTGAATATCAATACCAGACAAGGCAATTTTTTTTGTCGGCCAGTCTTCAATATGGTCATGCTCTATAATAAATAGATACTCTCCGTTTTTTCCCAAAGCCCAAAAAAAATCAAACGGATTATCAGGATTTACACGGACTGAATCAATTCCCTGTTTATTATGAGGTATAGCTGCCCAGGGATTATTCTTCATCATCTTCAAACTCCTGATAATAGTTTTTCACAAAGGTAGTATTCACTGCATATTCAACCGGTTCAATATATATATCATCTCTTTTTGGGAAGCTGATACCGTATGCAGGAAGTTGACTCTCAACAAGTGTTGCTTCATCTTTAATATCTTTATAAGCATTCACAAGATGCAGCATTAAAAGCGGTCTTCTTCTGGCTCTTCTGAGATATCGTCCGGGAATACTGCTTATTTTTAGATCCTTTTCCAAAATCTCTTTGGCTTTTTCACTATTTCCATTTTCTTTTTCTTTGTCAGCTTTTCCTTGTCGTTCTCGTTTCCATCTTTCCAAAGCCTCCGCTATTTCATCTTCAGCCATTCCGGCACGTTCAGCATCATTTGTACCTGATGCGACTCTTCTTCTGGTACTTATTTCTATATAGTTGTCTTTCTCATACTGTCCCTTGGGATTGCATGTTCTTTTTTGAATCCCAATGTCAATATCTCCATTGGCTGCAGAATATCTCTCTTTTGAACTTCTTGAACTAATAAAAACAATATCCCATTTCGGGAAATGTTCCGAGGCTCTTTCCAGATAGCTCAAAATAGGTTTAGTTTGTGTCATTTGTGCACGCGGATGGTTATCAAATCTTTTAACAAACTCCTCCACAATGTTTGCAGAAACATATTTCCATACATAATTGTTGCTGCTTGCTTCACTGTATTCAGCTTTTTCTATTTTCTGAAGTTTTTCAGAAATTTCATTAAACAAGTCCAAATTGTTTTTTCTATGTTCTGGTTTTAGATCTACAACATACGTTTCGACTAATCGACCGCTTAAATCAGTCCTGTGAAGCAGTGTTTCAGAAGCTCTCATTTTGTTTCTTGCTGTAATCAGCAATGATCCAGGGTGTGTCCTGACCTTTAATCCAAACTCCTTAGGTGTCAAGTTGGCAGCAAACATTTCCTTGAGTTCTTCTCTAAGCTCTTCCACAGCATTGGAAATATGTGCAAAGTAGCTTTCTGTCATCGGTGTTAGATATATTCTGCAAAGATCCGCAAAACCATCTCTGTATCCAAACCAGCGTCCCATCTGCATCAAAGTATCATACATCGAAGTACTGCGATAAAAATAGCTCGTTGCCAGCCCTTCCAGCGTCAAACCTCTTGAGAGTTTATCCCCTCCTACAGCAATAACATTCAAGCCATTTTTATAAGCTTTGTAATCCAAACTATCCGGGGAATCCCCGTTAATCAGCATAACCTGCATTGAGGCAGCTGCCTCCAAAAGTTTTTCTTGAATATCACTCCACTCGGAGTACATAGCAGCAAAATCGTTCTCCCACATAGAATATAAGTCTGCCATATAGGGATTATTTAATGCTTCTTCCTTCTGAAGCTTATAGTAGTACCTTACTCCTTTTTCTATATCCTGTCTAAACTGGACAATAAGATCAAAAACCTCTTTTTGTACATCTTTATATCGGGAAAGATGTACCAGCATAGAATGATGTTTGTTAGACTGTCCTCTTAATATCCTTATAGCTTTTGAAATAATATGTGAATTAACAGCTTTTTTCAGACTTTCTGGCAAACAAGAGATTGTCTGATCTTTCTTATGTTTTAGTGGTATGATATCTTCAATATCACCTATATCTCTGACAATATCAATTGCCTCATCGTCATTGCCAAAAATTTTCTCAGACCCAACATAATTGCTTGGTGGATCCAAGCTGATAATAAAGTCTTTGGGAAAGAGGTTATCCTTATACATATCATCTTCACTAGAAGGATCAATAAAGATATTAGCAAAAGGTGTTGCTGTATATGCCAAATAGCATTTTCGGTGAAACAGATTTAAAATTTCTCTGATTCGTTTATTGATTGTTGTTGGATCCTTGTCAGAATCATTTGTATTCACTGAGGCATGATCCGCCTCATCATCTATCAACAGAAGCGGTAAATTAGAAATTGTTCCATCTATACTGGAATTATTTTTCTTGAGCCAGTCTCTTAGTTTTTCAAGAACCCTCGCATTCTTCTTCACAACCAATACGGTAGCATCATCATATTTTTTTACTACAAAATTACTTCTGTCATCAAAATCTTTATGCTTTGTTGTAAAGGAATAGGGTATCTTGTCGTGGTTAAGGTTACCTACCCCTATTAAAGACTCAGCAAAATCTACCGAATTTTTTTTACTGCTGTCTTGCCCAATATATCCTTCATCAACACGTTCTTGGGTTTGTGATCTTAGGGTTTCCTGCATTCCGGCAAGAATAACAATAAGTTCATATCCAACATCTGATGCCTTATTGACAACCCCAATAAAATTTGCTGTTTTACCTGACTGTACATGTCCTACAACCATGCCTCTTCTGTCCCAGGGGCCTTCTTTGTCTGGATCTTCCAGCCTTGCAACAATTTTATTTGTAACATTATCTATAGAAGAAACGACAGGAGGAGCAAAACCATTTTGCAACAACAATGTTTCATATCGGTTCCAAAAGTAAGGTTCGAAATTTTCAGAAGATTTTTTATTATGAAGCCATGGTTCAAAATTTTCATCATCAACAATAAGTGTTCCTTCTTCCATAGTTAGACCAAACTGATGTTCTACTTCTTTTGCAATATGTTCTATCTGATCTGAGGTAAGTATTACCGGCTCAAGAGGATTAGACGATTCGAAGGCTATCAACTGTCTAATAGTTTCTGGAGTTTTATTCTCAGGTTGCTGAGAAAGTTTGTAAATCACATCATTGGTTATTTTTTCAATTATTTCCATCTTATACCGCCTTTGTTTTTATAAAAGATTCGCAAAAATCTGTAAATTTGCTAAATGGTTCTGTTTGCCTAAATTTTTCAGCTACTATGGCTGCATCATTCCCCATATTCACCATTATTTCCCAATACTGTTCTGCATAATCTTTTAACTTTTCCTCTGTTACTCCGTCCTGTTTTACATTTTCAGGCTCGGTAGCAAGATCTGCAAAAATAGAATCCAGGGGCAGTGCACTCTCAACAAGAGATAAGATTTCCTTAACTTTGCTTTCAGTTTCTGTATCCAAAGAAGTCAATAAAGAGCTGATTAAAGGATTTTCATAATTAATTCTATAGCTTTTTTCATTATGCTGATGCTGTTCTGTCCAAATCGGTACATAATTTTTTTTGGAAATACGGGCGCCTCTGTTTTTATATACCATTGTCGAAGAGGAGGTTATTTTGTCAATGGTTCTTTTTAGTTCTGTTCTAATTGCTTCCGGAGGAGTAGCTCTCGATTTTTTAACATCAATAGACCATAAGAAATCTTCAGAGTTTGGCAAATCTATTTTTACTCTGGCAAGCTTTGTAGCTTCAGTTTGTTTTGCAAGCCTGAACCATGTGCCGTGAATCATTAGCCTGCTATTTCGATATACATAAAAACCCTGGGATTTCATGTACCCATTTCTGCCTTCAAGCTTTTTGTACTGTTCTGCTGTTGTTTTGCTCTGATGAGGCAAAAGATACGCTTGTATTTTAATCTTTCCAATCGTCTCTTCCGGGAAATGCTTTCCTGCTCCTTCAAAAGGATCAAATGGTATGATAGGATCCCCATTAACAAAAATAGACAGTTTTTTTAGTCCAGCTTCACCAGAAAGATATCGATGAAATACTAAGCCCAAGTGTTCCCTTGCTGCATCTATTTTTTCCCAAAATATATCTTCCGGATTTCGCTTACCCCCTGTATCAATCAATCGATCTAGTTTCTCCCACAATACAAGCGTACCAGTCTTTTCCAATGTATTTATTTTTGGTATCTGTTTAGCCTGCTCGGAACTATATACTGCAACTTCCCATTTTTTAGCATTGGAGACATGCTCCAAATCCCAGCATCTTGCATTGATTTCTTTTTCTTGTTTTGATACAACTGTTAATTTACTTGACTGAGAAAAAGAAGCTGTCTTAAGTCCCAAACCAAATCGCCCAAGATCTTTATGCTCTCGCTCAAGCAAAGGATCAAAAGAACCAAGACTCATAGCATTGCGAAGATCCTCCTTGTTCATCCCAATTCCGTTATCAACAATTGCGATATAGCTGTCCTGCATTTGAAATGAAATATAAATATGTACTTCTGAAGCTTGCGCAGTGATACTGTTGTCAACAATATCTGCCAATGCGGTTTCCAAAGAGTAGCCTATATCACGCAATGCATGAATCAAATTCTTTGGATTTGGCAAAGTAAGTTCGTAGTTCGTTTGGGACATCAGAAAATTCTTTAAAATAGTTTAATTATTATAATGAATACTGACTGTTATACATCTTTAATACTTTATAGTCTTTTTAATGCACCTTCTATTATGTCAGCACATTTTTTTGTACTCTTTCTAATATCTGATTCCCAAAAACGAAGTACTGTCCACCCTTCTTCTTCCAAAAAGGAAACAACCTCTTTGTCCCGTTCAATATTTCGTGTAATTTTTTTCACCCAATATTCTGTATTAGTTTTTGGAATATACTTTTTTTCCATTAAATATTTTCCATGCCAAAACTCAGAATCTGTAAAAACTGCCAGTTTTTTACCCTTGAAAACGATATCAGGTTTGCCAAAAACATCTTTTACATTTTTGCGATAACGCAATCCTCTCTTCCAGAGCTCTTTTCTGAGAAGAATTTCAATAGATGTATCTTTTGATTTTATACGGCGCATATTTTCTGAACGGCTAATAGGTTTCTTATTTTTCATACTTTAATTGTATCAAAATATAACACTACTCATTTAAGAAAATCCTCAAGCTGCTTTATTTTAGAATCTGTATCTGCCGTCCACTCTCTAAGTGGTTTTTGTCCTTGGGGTACAGCAGTATGAGGTTGTATATACACAAAGGCTCTCACCGTACCTCTATGCGTCTTTACAAGGATCTTTTTTCTCTCGTAGTATTCAGGATACCCTTCAAATCTATCCAGCTTCTCTAAAAGCTCTTTTCGGTGAAGCTCATAAAGTTCTCCATGTATCCTTATCTGTGGTACCGGGATTAAATAGGGATAGTTCCCGAAGCTGTCTTCGAACATCCCGAACTTACTTATGGTAATAGCTTTTCCAACCCTTTTGGCATGTTTACTTAACAGATGATGGTTGTCAAAACCTTTTTTGAGAGAGCCGTAAACAAAAAGCATTTCCCTAAAAGGCTTTATGCGCTTAAATTCTCCTCGCCCAGTGATTGTAATAATCCCTCTATCGTGGAGGCGGTGCAGTATCTTTCTAAGGGTATCTGTTGAAACATCTTTTGTTTTCACCCTGGAAAAAGGCACTATAGTATTTATAGAAAGTCTATTTATTTTTCGCTCAATCTTCTCTATGTACTTGTTTATAGTGCTTTCTCCTTTATAGTATCGTGACAATATTATAGCATTTTTTTATAATTTTGTCACGATATATTCCAAAACTAGATTCTGAGGCTGCAAAAGCTTGTTTTTTCATGATATATCAAAGAAGTGTTACTTTTCGTAAAAAGGTCAAAAAAGAGCCTCTTCTTTTTTTCATAGCAGTAGATATTTTTCTCTGTCAACTGTTGTCAAATTGTGTCAATTCATACTTTTTCATTTTTGACAAAAAACAATCTTTGGAGAATAATCTTAGTAATGATTTTTCGTGTGATTTTCAATAATACGGAAAGAAGTAGCAAGCCAAAGATGCACCTGAATTGATACCTCAATCATCTTTGACTTACGTTGAAAGAAGTATAGCAAAAAAATACTTCTTAATCAACACCTTGTCACTGTTAAGTTCTACTTCATCAAAATTCCAAAAAAATTACATAACACCCTCCGGGGGTTCAGCCTTATCCGGATCTAAGTCAAAGATATGATCCGGGCTGGCATTGTGAGCGTGAAAGCGTTCTAGAGTTGATAGCACATACGCCGTGTTTTCAGCCGAGTCTATCAGGGGACTCTTTTGGGTTACCAGAATGTAATAGCTTAACACAGATTGAAACGCATCCCATCAAAAAGCCGACTCAAGACCTCTCAAGAGGCGAAAGCCCTCTCTAATCAAACCGGAACACCTGAACTAAGAGACCTGTAAAGGATAAGGAGTTGTATATCAGCTATCGATCGATATACATCTGATGATAACCGACATGTGACGGATCGTTCAATCAGTGTTTTGAGCCCTGTGTTTCTACATAGGGCTCAAGTGCTCTTCAAATTTCACTCGATGCTCTGGATTGTACTTTGGTGTGGGGAATATGTGGGGAGAATGAGAATAGTAAAATCGTTGAAATGCTCTCAAGTTACGCTGTCTTGGGACTTAGTTTGGATTGTTTAAAATGTATGGCCGGGAGAGGGGGATTCGAACCCCCGGAGGTATTACCCTCACCGGTTTTCAAGACCGGCACATTCAACCGCTCTGACATCTCCCGACAGTATGTAGAAATAGAATTCTATCCAAAAAAGATAAAACCTGGATTTAATGGAGGAACCAGCCGGACTCGAACCGGCGAATAGCAGCTTTGCAGGCTGCGGCCTTACCAACTTGGCGATGGTTCCATTAAATATAAGTGGTACCCGGAGCCGGACTTGAACCGGCACGGTCACAATGACCGGGGGATTTTAAGTCCCCTGTGTCTACCATTCCACCACCCGGGCATTGTAGGTACCATGTTTATTAAATATTTAGTTTTTATTTTTTATGGAGCGGGCGAACGGGATCGAACCGTCGACCCTAACCTTGGCAAGGTTATGCTCTACCGCTGAGCTACGCCCGCGCATCCATACCATTAAAGAGTTTTACCCTGAAATTGGAGTGAGATTATAGCTAAAAAAGTTTTTAAAGTAAAGAGGAAGTAGGATTTTTGAATATAAAAGTGCTATAATCTCTTAAAATAAAAATAATTAATTTCTCAATACTGAGAAATATAAAAGGGATTTGTCCCTTTTGAAGGAGAACTGTATGATGAGAAGTGACGAGATAAAAAAAGGGTACAATCGTGCTCCACATAGAAGTCTACTGCGTGCCACCGGACTCAAAGATGAAGATTTTGATAAGCCGTTCATTGGTGTTGCCAATTCTTTTATTGAATTGATCCCTGGGCACTATTTTCTGAATAAAGTAGCCGAGGTTATTAAAAATGAAATCCGTGCCAATGGGTGTGTCCCTTTTGAGTTCAATACCATCGGTGTGGATGACGGGATCGCTATGGGGCATGACGGGATGCTTTATTCTTTGCCGAGCCGTGAGATCATCGCCAATTCTATAGAAACGGTGATGAATGCGCATAAACTCGATGCAATGATCGCTATCCCCAATTGTGACAAGATCGTTCCGGGGATGATCATGGGAGCGCTGCGTGTAGATGTACCTACAGTATTTGTCTCAGGCGGGCCGATGGCTGCCGGACATATGGATGACGGTACACCTATCGACCTTGCTACTGTCTTTGAAGGGGTAGGGGAGTACGAAGCGGGAGAGATCACAGAGGAAACGCTCGCGGAAATGGAATGCAATGCCTGCCCGAGCGGCGGATCGTGTTCGGGAATGTTTACGGCGAACTCCATGAATACGCTCATGGAAGCGATGGGGATTGCTCTGCCGGGTAACGGTACGATCCTTGCTTTGACCCCGGAGAGAACGGAACTTTACAAGAAAGCGGCAAGACGCATCTGTGAAATTGCAAAATCCGAAGCGGCAGAGCGTGAAAAATTCCGTATGAGAAATATTCTGAATGAAAATGCTGTAAGAAACGCTTTTGCTGTGGATATGGCGATGGGAGGAAGCTCCAACACGGTACTTCATATGCTTGCCATTGCCAAAGAGGCCGAAGTGGACTTCAATCTTGAAGATATCAATATGATCAGTAAACGTGTTTCTCATATCGCCAAGATCTCTCCATCACTGACAACCGTTCATATGGAAGATATCAATACAGCCGGCGGCGTCAGTTCCGTGATGCACGAAATGCATAAACGCGGAGATGATATTCTAATAGACAACCCTACCATAACGGGGGAGAGCCTTTATGAGCGCATTAAAGATGCCAGGATCCTCGATACGAATATTATCCATACGATAGACAACCCTTTCTCTGAAGTAGGAGGTTTGGCGATCCTTTACGGAAACCTTGCAGAACAGGGTGCGGTTATCAAAACAGCAGGGATCACGGGGGACAGAGCCTTTACAGGGACAGCCGTCTGTTTTGATTCGCAGGATGAAGCTATTGAAGGTATTTTGAGCGGTAAAGTTAAAGCCGGGAACGTAGTGGTCATTCGCTATGAGGGCCCCAAAGGCGGACCGGGTATGCAGGAGATGCTCAGTCCTACCAGCCTCATCATGGGTATGGGTCTAGGCGATAAAGTTGCACTGATCACCGATGGTAGATTCTCGGGAGCAACCAGAGGAGCAAGTATCGGTCATGTGAGTCCTGAAGCGGCAGAAGGTGGTTTGATCGGCCTGCTTGAAGACGGTGATGAAATTCATCTCGATGTAGACAATTATATCCTGGAAGCAAAACTTACGTTTGAAGAGATCGCAGAGAGGAAAGACAAATTCAAACCAGTCGTTAAACCGCTCAAGAGCAAGTGGCTCAGACAGTACAGAGCATTGGTGACCAATGCCAGCAATGGAGCGGTTCTCGAAGCGGAATAAAAAAAGGGGGATTCCGGATCAAGTCCGGAATGACGTAGTTAGGGAACTGTCAGGGTTTGACAGTTTATTTCTTCAGTGGTGTAACATACATATTGATATAGCGGCCTTCCTGCTTGGCAGGAGATTCAAGCTGTGCGATATCTTCAAGCATCGGCCAGACGCGGTTGAGCACTTCGACACCCCATTCAGGGTTTGCCATTTCCCTTCCTCTAAGGAAGACTCTCAGTTTGACATGTTTCCCTTTTTCAAGGAACTCACGTGCATGTTTCACTTTGTATGCAATGTCATTGTCCGCGATCTTGCAGGAGAACTTTACCTCTTTGACCTCGATCTTCTTCTGGTTCTTGCGCGCCTCTTTTTTCTTCTTTTCGAGCTGGTATTTGTGCTTACCGTAGTCCATTACTTTGGCAACAGGCGGTTTGGCATCAGGTGATACAAGTACCAGATCCAAACCTTTGTCTTCCGCGATCTTCAGTGCTTCGTCCCTGGAAATGATACCGTACTGTTCACCGTCATCTCCCAACACTCTCAGTTCGCTCGCTCTGATGGCATCATTCATAATAGTGCTGTCAGCTTTCTTTCTACCCCTGTTGTTTCTGTCGTTT
The DNA here is from genome assembly GCF_000010345.1 of Sulfurovum sp. NBC37-1. Classification (NCBI taxonomy): domain Bacteria; kingdom Pseudomonadati; phylum Campylobacterota; class Epsilonproteobacteria; order Campylobacterales; family Sulfurovaceae; genus Sulfurovum; species Sulfurovum sp. NBC37-1. The sequence continues at coordinate 2,518,094 of NC_009663.1, read as the reverse complement.
TGTCTACTCAAATTTTTCCTTCTTGAAGTTGTTTGGTTAATTCTACCATAAATTCGTCTTGTGTAAGATTATACTGTTCGCGGGTCCTTCTGTTCCTAATGGCCACGGTATTGTTCTGTACCTCTTCATCACCGATGATCACAACATACGGAACACGCTGCTTTTCAGCCGTTCTGATACGCTTGTTGAGTGAGTCGTTCTTGTCGGACACTTCGGAGTCGATCCCTTCAAGCATCAGCTTTTTCTTAAGCCCGTAGGCATAACCGGCATGGCCTTCGCTGATAGGAACGAAGATGACCTGAGTCGGTGCGATGAAGAAAGGGAACTCTCCTGCATAGTGCTCTGTCAGGATACCGATGAAGCGCTCGAACGATCCGAGGATCGCACGGTGGAGCATTACCGGGCGTTTACGGCTGTTGTCTTCTGCAACATACTCCACGTCGAAACGTTCGGGCAGGTTGAAGTCGACCTGAATAGTCCCGCACTGCCATTTTCTACCGATCGCATCGGTGATCTTAATGTCGATCTTCGGCCCGTAGAACGCTCCGCCACCCTCGTCGATGGTGTAGGGAAGGTCATTGCCCTTGAGCGCGTCTTTCAGCCCCTGCGTTGCCGTTTCCCACACCTCATCGTCACCGATGGCCTTTTCCGGTTTGGTGGAAATTTCCATTGTATATTCGAATTCAAAGAGTTTCATAACAGAGTCTACGAATTCCACTACCTCGAGAACTTCCGAAGCGATCTGCTCCGGTGCACAGAAGATATGTGCGTCATCCTGGGTGAATTCCCTTACACGCAGCAGTCCGTGGAGTACACCCGACTTCTCATGTCGGTGTACCACACCGTACTCATAATATTTTACCGGCAGGTCACGGTAGCTTTTCTGTGTCTGTTTGAAGATCTGGATATGCCCGATACAGTTCATCGGCTTGATGCCGTACTCCTGACCGTCGATCTCTGTAAGATACATATTCTCGCCGTAGCAGGCATAGTGCCCGGAAGTCCGCCACATGTCGGCTTTGAGGATCTCTGGACCGCGTACAGGTTCGTAATCTCTTACCAGGTGAGCCTTGTGAAGTATCTGCTCAAGTTTATAGCGGAGCTTGGCTCCCTGGGGCATCCAGAAAGGCAGGCCTGCACCGGATTCTTCGTTGAACATGAAGAGTTCCATCTCCGTACCGATCTTTCTGTGGTCGCGCTTCTTGGCCTCTTCCATCATTTTGAGGTAACTCTTCAGCGACTCTTTATCTGCAAAAGCGATACCATAGATACGGGTAAGCATCTCCGCATTCTCGTCACCGCCGAGATAGGCACCTGCCACCCTTGTCAGTTTGAAATTGTGCAGAAATCTGAGAGCGGGTACGTGAGGCCCTCTACAGAGGTCTTCGAAATCACCCTGTTTGTAGATGGAAACGGTCTCGTCTGGTATTCGTGAAAGTACCGCCTGCTTGAGGTCGTCATTGGCGAACTTTTTCAGTGCTTCGTCCTTACTGATCTCATATTTTTCGATCTTGTATTTCTTCTTGATGAGCTCTTTCATCTTCTTTTCGATTGTTTTAAGGTCTTCTTCACCGATCTTCTCATTGACCCTGAAGTCGTAATAGAATCCCTCGTCCACGACCGGCCCGACAAAGAACTGTGCATCAGGGTAGAGCTCTTTGATCGCTTGTGCCATGAGGTGCGCGGTGGAGTGCCTGATGATCTCCAGTGATTTCTCCGAATTATCAAATTCTATCGGTCTCGCCGTACAGTTCTCTCCTGCACTCTGTGTGTCTATGATGTTACCCTGGTCGTCTATGTAACCAATTAGATTTTCACTCACAATAACCCTTTTCTGTCATATGCGACCAGTCTGATCATGCTGAAATGCATAGAATGGCCGTGTTAAAAATGGGCATATTATACCAAAATTAACTTGCATTCCCACGATAAAAGAGATGGTGAATGTTTTGTTTCTCTTTGACCGCATGCATGGCTTCATCGGCACATTTACCGATAGCCATTTCATTTTGACCATCTTCAGGATAGAGTGCTATACCGATATTGGGTTCAATATGGACATTTCTGCCGTTGACCTTGTGTGTAGAAATAATAGCATTCTCAAGTTTCTGCAGATATTTTCGGAGGAAAGCACGTGGTTTTTTACTGATAATAGCAAATTCGCTACCACTCAGTCTGACAAAGAGATCATCTTGATCAAGAATCTTGTTGATCTTATCTACTATATCCTGTAGGAGCGTTTCGTTAACATTCTCCTCTTTTTTTCCGTCAAAGTTTTGCTGCAGTGAAATGAAAAGAAGGCTAAATGTTGCTTTTTCTTTCACAAGCTCTTTGAGGGTATTTTTGTAAGTATCTCTGTTTTCTATACCAGTGAGTTCTATATTTATATTCTCTTCGAGTTGGTCCACATAAGCGATCTTCTCTTCAGCTTCATTGAGTTTTTTATCCAGTCTGAGTTGCGTTTTGATATAGAAAAGCGGTACAAGCAGTGTGGTGATACCAAAAGCCACAATGATATCATATTGTCCCTTCCAGTAGGAGGAAAAGGTTACGAGATAGGCCAATGAGGCTATGGCAATCACGGCACCGCTGACATAGTAGTTCAGACCGTAGCTTACACTGCTCTGCATAACAATAATCGCATAGAGTGGCAGAAGATAGATGCCGTTCTCTCCCAGTGCATCTATAAAGAATGTCAGTATGAAAAAGTCCATCAAAAGAAGAAGATTTTTCCTGATAATAACAAAACGATCTGGCATATAAGTGATTAGTGCATGGTAGGCCAAAGAAATAATCATTAGTGTACCAAGAACCAGTTGTAGGAGCTGTATCTTTGGTATGAAATTTGGACTGATAAAAAAACTTAAAAAGGTCAATACCAACAGAACACTCATTCTCATCATACTATAGAAGTGTTCTTCCTGATACTCCAGTTGTGATTCCAGTTGTGATTCCGGCATATATATCTCCCTTTTTGGCAATAGATTATAATTCTACCATATAATTTTAATAGTTATCCGATAATGATTGTCCCAAATCGCGAAATAGAAATTCACCACTCTTCACAATCATCGCATTCATGGGCTTCGCTTCCTGCTCATCACCGCACCTACGGGTACGCCTCAAACATGAAAACAAACCCCATGGACACGAGCATGGCAAAGATTACAAGAATTCTATTTCGAGATTTGGGATTGTTTTGGAAAAGTGAAGTAGGAATTTGATTCGCCAATTCAACCAAAAGTGCAATTTCTGAGAGAGTTACGTGAAAGAGAGGGTTAACCGATCATAGGTTATCCTTTTTTCACCACAAATCCAGGAAAGCACTATGAAATACAAACAATTAACCCTCAAAGAACGATACCATATTTCGATTTTATTGGGGAGAGGATACAAACAAAAAGAAATTGCGGAACATATCGGAGTTCATCCTTCAACGATAAATAGTCAACCCTGAAAAATCTACTTCTCAGACAGACCAACTATTCTATACCATCAATTCTACCACAACCTGTAAAGTATCAGATAAAGATCAGCATATTTTCGTCTTTCTTCGGCTCTGATATGCAGCATAAAGTAAATGACATATGCAATTTTGACTAAAAAAAGCACCACCGAGAAGTTATTCATCCACTTCTTGAGATTGAATGCCGTTGCAGCCAGTAAAAGGTTGATCTGATCTTCCACAAATCCTTTCAAATAGTTCCTTTGCAACCTATGGTCTGATTTTATGTGACCAATGATGGGTTCAATGGCAGCCCGTCTTCTGAACTTCTTTCGTTTTTGTTCTTTCTGGTATTTGGTATCCCTTTTAAGGGGTGTACCCGGAATGCAGATTTTTGTACCGTCTACCTCTTTTGATTGATCACTTTTGTATAGAGATCAAATGCTTCTTTATGTTTTTCAAGTTATGCTTCATCGAGGTTTCTTGAAATATCCCTGATAAGAATACCAACAATGGTTCCAAGTTTTTTCATGGCAGCTCTGGCTTTCTTGATCTTCTTTGGATGTCTGAAAAATCTAAGGGAAATCCTGTGACCTTTGATCTCTTTGACATAGGTTCTTCTTAATTGTATGCATTCTTCTTTTGCAATGTTGTGTAAATGATGGATCATCTTGATAGCCAGTTTACCATCTGTGGGGTATGTAATATTCTTTTCCTGTACAGTGGTATCGATGATGACCTGTTTCTCCTGGGCATCTTTACCATGAAGTGCAACACTCATTGCAAAGATTGACTCTACCCCTTCTGTTCCGATACGCTGACGGAACTTGACAAGTTCTGTTGCATCACAAGGCAGTGCCGGAACATATTCTGTCATACCGCAGAAGTATTGGTAGTAAGGGTTACGTTTCCATTGTAGAACCACATTCTCATCAGAGAGATTCTCCAACTGTTTTAACAGCAGCAGTCCGACCATCAGGCGGATCGGCTTTGCCGGTCTGCCTTCATCACTGTAGTATTTGGCAAAGGACTCATCGAAGAATTCCCAGTTTATGGTATCTGCAAGGGCAATGAGAGGATCATTGCTGTCAAGCATATCTCGAAGCTGTGAATGAAAAAGATTGGGTTGTGTATTTTTTGGAGTTTGTGGAAGCAATTTTAACACCTGTTTCGACCAGGAAGTGACCTGTTTTTACTATGTTTATTGGTTGAAATTATACCCTTTTATCGCTTCCAAAGTGCCTGTTTTAAGGAGGTGTTTGGGTTTTTAAGGGGTGACTAAGTAGAGAGATCAGAAGAAACTGGGATAAGCATTCCAACAGATATGAATATTCTACAGCACATTTGAATACCAGACAGAGGCATCAGTTCAAACCAAAGTATACAGTTATTAATCAAGGTGTAGAAAAATATATTCGAACCAAGCTCAAAGTAGGATGGTCTCCCGAGCAGATCGCAGGGAGAATGAAACATGATGGTATTGGCACCATTCCCCATGAAACGATCTATCAATTCATTTACCGAGACAAAGCCCATAAAGGCAGACTCTACAAATACCTCAGACACAAGAACAAGAAGTATCATAAACGATCCGGAAATTATCAGCGCAGGGGCATGATCATTGACCGTACCATGATTGACAAACGTCCAAAGATCGTTGAGAAGAAGAAACGTATAGGAGACCTTGAGATCGATACGGTTATCGGTAAAGACCATATTGGTGCTTTGGTGACAGTGGTTGATAGAAAGTCAAAGTTCACTCTGATAAAGAAAGTTTCATTTAAGCATACCCAGATAGTAACCCATGCGCTCATTGAGATGCTTGAACCCATCAAATCGATTGTAAAAACAATTACATCAGACAATGGAAAAGAATTCGCCTACCACAAAGAAGTATCTGAAGTACTTGATACAGATTTCTATTTCGCCAATCCATATCACTCATGAGAAAGAGGCTTGAATGAACATACAAATGGTTTGATAAGACAGTACATTCCTAAGAAGAGTGACTTTACGCAGATATCTAAGGAGGAAATCATTACCATACAAGAGAAGCTGAATCACAGGCCGCAAAAAGTACTGAACTACAGAACACCGTATGAAGTATTTTTCGAAGAATTTGCTAAGGAATTAACTGCCTGATTGAGGTGGAATTGCACTTATGATTTAATGGGTGGATGATAAATATGCTTTAAATCCCATATTTAAGGGGCTTTGTTAGGTTTTACTGGATTGGGTTAAATTGTGGAGTGGTGATCACGATTACTCTCGAATGAGCCTATTTTATGGGGTCATAAAGGCATAGTCTTTAAAGTTATCCCTAAAACTATCCCTAAAATCTAAAGGTAAGTGCTGTCTTGGTGCTGACTATTTACCAGTTTTCAGCTACCCGGTTTATGCCTCTCATATTTTCCCAATTTTTTTGTTAGATTTTTTATTGTGCCACAGATTGGCTTTATGATAATTTGCTACATAGTCATGCAATCTCGTGCCAACTTTAGTTAGGTCGATATTTGTTAGCAGATCACAGAAACTCTCTTGCAACTTATTTAGGGGGTATGGCTATAAAATAAATCCTTTGCCGGTTCTATTAGCTCTATTACTGCATCACATAGATGTTCTATCTCATCCTGGGTCAACGCAACATGCTCATTGTATTGGTTCCCTATCGCACTGTATTTCACCGCTTTGAGTGCTGCTGTAGCCTGTTCAAGCTTTTGCACCCTTTTCCAAAACTCGTTATGCTCTATTTCCATGATCTCTGTTTTCATCTTCTACCCTTTCATATTTTTTGTGTGTTGAGGTCAAACGACCTCATATCTTACACCGCCCACCTTGAGCGTGAGCAGCGTTTCCAAGTTCACCATACGATAGCCATTTGCTACCATATCCCACACGGTGATTAAGCTGTTCTTTTCACTTGCACCATTGTTACCTCCTTTCAAGTCTTTTTGAACCCCTAATCGGGCTAACATCATTCTAAGCGTTCCGTCTTTCTTTGTGAACTGCACCGCGAATATTTTACCGTTCGTGTCGTTGATGATCTTCAATACTTTAAACCGTGATACCTGCATTATGCTACCTCTCTTATGTCATACGCTTCTATCTCATCATCCAACATCATTAACGTGTCATTCATAAAGCTATTGGCTTCCTCTTCACTCATGCTGTTTAGTATGGCTTGTAGCAGCAATGTTTTACCGTACGCATCGCCTGTGTTTTCAATTCCATTGTCTAATGCGATTAAGTCTAACTTTTTCATCTTATGCCTTTTTACATCTTTATGATGTTTAATATTAGTAATTATACATCATATAAATATAAAAGTCAAGTGATAATGTATTATTTAGATGTTTTTATGTAAAATATTACATCATAAAGATATAAATATAAGGTTATTAATGAATAAGGAACAATTAACAAGTATGCTTAAAGGCATAGGATTAAGCAAAAAGGATTTTGCAGAATTAGCAAATATTAGTTACAACACTGTGAACAATTGGAATGATGATAATAAGCCTATCCCATCATGGGTGGAGTCGTGGCTTGATCTATACATAGACAATAAAGAGTGCAAAGAGTTGAAGCAGCTATTGCAAGAAACAGTGTGTCAAAAATAGGGTAGACCTTTTACACTTTGGGAAAACTTTAAAAATAGAGGTACTTTGGGGTTAGCACCCCCCGTTTATGCGCAAATATCACAGCAGAACCTATCGATTTTATTCACAGCAGCCTTTAGTGAAACCTATTTTAGGTTTTTTGAAATTGGTACGCACAAAATCAAGGCTGGGGCATCGGTGTACGGCTATGAGGATTGTAGAGATGTGAACGCCCCCGTTACTTGTCTGAAATATCATCCACCTCATCCAATGCTTTATCCAACCACTCCGGTATCTCTATGGTTTCTCCTGCCTTGAGCTTTGCCCTAACGATCTTCTGTGCTCTCTTAGCACTCGCTAAAGCCTCGTTAACGGCTTCTTTTGGCATATCTGACATAGATACTGTCTTTGTAATGCTTTTGCCTTTATCATCCATCGTAAAACCTCCTGTATTAAGATGAAACACCATTATATCTTTTTAATACCCTTTGGGTTATATGATTGGCCATTTCCTTACTGTTTTCTTTAGTGTCTGCATGGTGTGAAAAAACTCTTTTAAATGTCAACTTTTATCAACATCTAAATGCTAAGTTTTGCTAAGGTTCATACCTTGAAAAACCTTGTCACTAAATCTAAAAAGTGGGTAGTTAGCTGTTGTATAACACTATCCTGTTTTTTGCCACTTTTGCACTTCTCAACTTTACGCTGTGGCGGGGCTTTGTGAGAAAGTGGGTAGTTAGCTGTTGTATCATGGTAAGAGGTGGAGGGCTACACATATTTGGCTACTGTCTTTCGTGTCATATTCATAGCTTTAGCAAGAGCGGTCAGATTGGCTTTTCCGTTAGGTTTCAAGAAGTCACCACTCTTTAAAAGTTGCTGCACTCTCTCTTTCGTTTGCTGCACTCTTTGATCTCTCCTAAGTTGTCCACCTTTTGAGTGAGCTTCTTTTAATTGAACATCATTAAGTCTGACTCGAAACCTGTCTCTATTCTGATCGATGAACATATAGGCACCCAGTGCTTTTTTATGCAGTTCTTTGGGTTGATACTTTTTATCTAACTTGTCATTCATCTGTAGAGCTGCTGAGGTCATAGCCTCTTTGGTAAATGCTCTTTGGTGTATTAGTCTTTGACCATACCAACATAAACGCTTATAAAGCTCTTGTTTCGTTGAGGGGTACATTATATCAGGGTAGATGATCATCGGGGCTTTAAATGCCTTTGAGAGTTCGGATATGGTGTAGATATTGCCTCTAACTTCTGTCGTGTCTGTGATATGGAATTCATCAACATATTTAAAAGCCACACATAGAAATGCTTGAAGCCCTAATTTGATATTGCTTATCCATCGGTACTGATTTGGTGAAGTGATGTAGCCTTCTATCTCATAGATCAATATAAGGGTTTGTGAGTTTCTTGAATAAAGCGTATCAGTATAACTTGGTGATGGGAGTAGCCCCTTTACCTTGCTGTAGTCGCTTTGGCATATACTTATACCGATAAAAGGACGGTGCAAAGGTTCAGGGGTCATTTAGCCTCTATGCAGCTTGATCTTCGTAGGATGCTATGATGAGATTGATGCTCTTTTTTGCATTCTCCCAGCTCAGGTTTAGGAGATAGTCCCGTATCTTAGCTCTGTCTGCTTCGTCTGTGACTACTGTAGCGATACGCTCGATCTTATCAAGACTCAGTTTTGTATGCCTTTGCTCTACAATAGTGGCAACTGAGGGGCTGTTTTGTTCAGCGATATTGATAAGCTTTTCTTGCTTATGCTCGGGTAGCTTTCTCCAGCCTCTATAATAAGCCATTGCTGTGAAGAGTTTAATCCATTGCTCATTGATCGGTAATGCCTCGATGATGTTGGCTATGGTTTCCATCTCTTTGGTACGTTTTTCGTATAGTTCGTGTTGTTCTATTGTCATTGTGAACTCCTTGAATTTGACAAAAATCAGAGTGAGCTTTATCCTCCTGCATTAGGTGCATTTTTCAAAAGCCCAAAAGTGGGTTGAGGTCGGTACTTTAAGAGGAATAAGAGAGTGAAGTGTGGTATAATTGAGTTCCTGCACTCGATACCTCATCACCTCTTTACTCTGTTAAAGTTTTGGTGAATGTATCCTACATATTACACCTCCTGGGAGAGATAACCATTATGCGGTTATTCCAAGATTGTCCAGCTCATCTTTTTTGAATACTGTAATGCGTGGGGATAGTTTGATAGGTGTTAAGCGTCCTTGCTTTGCATATAGCCAGATCGTCGATAGGGCTACTCCAAGATACTCGGCTGCTTCTTTGGCTCTGTAGTTTTGTTTACGGGGTTGTTCTTCTCTCATTGTCTTAACCTTTTAATATTTGATATAGGGTTTTATAACGTTATATGAGAGAATTATGACATAGATATAAGTGAGTTAAAATACCATAAACTGGGCTTTTGAAGAGAGGTATTAGCTTAATATTTTAGTAGCATTTTAATAGCACAATATTAGTAGTAAATTAATACCTTTTAAGTACTTACTTAATATCTTTTTAGTACTTAAAAGGGAATTTCAACATTTTCTTCAAGTTTTTTTATTTTTTCTTTCACATCCTTTTTGTCCAAGAAAACATCATTAAAAAGGTAGTAGTATATTTTCAATTTTTCTTGAGTATAGTTTTCCATATGCTCGTATATTGTGGAGTAAAGCTCCTCGTAGCCACTCCAGCTTGTAGTTAACTCTATCCCTACAAAATTTTTATTTGCATCATATGTCTTTAAATAAATTTCATATGCTCTTAAATAATCTTGTTTTGCTTGTTGGTAAAAAGCATTCTTATGATTTTTCACTGTTGCGTCTGATGTATCCCTCTGAATACTAATCTCAATAATTGCATGGGCTAAATCATATTCACCGCTCATAATCAGATTATACACATCAATAGCTACTTCATCTTTTTTATTACCTTTTTTTTGTTTTCTCCTTGCTTGTTTATTATAAGATTTGAGGTATTCCCGGATAACATCAATGCCATATGTATTTACTATTGCATCCAGCTCTCTAATAGCTTCTTCATTGTTTGTATTAGCATTCATTTATTAATCCTTTCTTTAATTTTTACATTTTCCAAATAATCAGCATACCACTCAACGATCTCTCTTTTTTCCGCATCATATGCTGCACGGTTGTATGCTTTTTTGACTTGGTTCGCTTCTTGGTGGGCTAACAGATCCTCGATCACTTCACTCCTGAACTTACCACTCTCATAAGCTAATGTACTGAACATAGCTCTAAATCCGTGTGAAACTATCTCACCGCCAAAATCAAGGCGTTTAAGTGCCATATTGAGCGTGTTCTCCGAAATAGCCTTTAAACGGCTTATAGGGCTGTGGAATACATACTTTGCATCATTGGTATAAGGGTATATCTCTTTAAGGATTTTTACCGCCTGTGGTGCAAGTGGTAGCTTATGTTCCTTTTTCATTTTCATTTTTTCTGCTGGGATAGTCCATATCCCATTTTCGAGATCAAACTCTGACCACTCAGCATAACGGATATTGTGAGGTCGGACAAAAGTAAGGGGTAGTAACCTTAATGCTGATTTGGTTGTAAACTCTCCAGTGTAATTGTCAATAGCATTCATAAGTTCACCGATACGCACCTCATCGGTTATGGTTTTAAAGCTTTTATTCTTATAGGATCGCAATACATCCTTTTTGGAAATATCGCTGACAATGTTATGACCTACTTTGTCAAACTGTAAGGCATACCGCCAAATACGGTTACATAATCCTAATGAACGGTGGGCGGTTTCTACTGCACCTCTGTCCTGTATGACCTGAGCTATGGTGATGAGGTCGTGACGGGTGATGTCATTCATGCTCTTATCTCCCAGAGGAGCATAAAAGTCTTTCTCCAGAGTCCTTTCATACTTAGAGAGTGTGGCTTCTGCCATTTGTGGACGTTGAAGCTCTATCCATTCAAGGCAAATGCTTTTAAAGGTGTTCCGGCTCTTGAAAACCTCAGCTTTGACCGCTTCCTTTTTCTCTTTACGTTCTCGTGATGGGTCGATACCTTTAGCTATTTGTGTTTTAAAATCTTCTCTTTGCTGCCTTGCATCCTGGAGAGAGGTATTAGGGTACACTCCTAATGAGATACGCTTCTCTTTTCCATCAAAGCGATATTTCAAACGCCACCACTTCTGACCTTTTGGAGTAATTGATAGGTAAAGACCTCCTCCATCAAAGAGTTTGTACTCTTTTTCCTTTGGTTTCGCAGCCTTGATCTCTTTGTCTGTCAGGGGGTTAGTGATACGTGCCATAGGGATAACTCTCCTTTAGGGATAACCCTATTTTAGCACTTGTCCCTATAATTATCCCTAAAATTATTAGTTGTCCCTAAATTGTATTGGAGTGTATTAGATGATAAATATGCTTTAAATCCCGTATTTAAGGGGCTTTGTTAGGTTTTGTTAGATTGGGTTAAATTGTGGAGTGGTGATCACGATTGGACTTGAACCAACGACCACTACCATGTCAAGGTAGTGCTCTACCAACTGAGCTACGCGATCACATTTTGTAGGGTGAAATTATAGCCAAGAGATACTTAAAATATCTCTTAATCGTTTTGGCAGGCCCAGTTGCTCTCTTTACAGAGTCGCTCAAGGTAGACAGAGGCTTCTGTCTTACCCTGTTTGAGTGCCTGCTTCAGATTCTTGTAGGCTTTGACCTTGTCATTGGGGATTCCCTCACCCCAGGCATACATCAGCGCAAGATTGATCTGTGCCGAAGTATCACCCAGTTGTGCGGCTTTTTTGAAAAGCTCGAAGGCTTTGCGTTTGTTTTGTTTGACGCCATTACCTTTCAAATAGAGTAGTGCAAGGTCGTTCATCGCCTCTTTTTGGCCTCCCTCGGCAGCTTTTTCATACCAGTATATTATCTGTTCATTCACATGGGAATTTTTCTTGTCAGTTTTTTGTGCGATCAGTTTTGCCAGGTTGTACTGTGCAGCAGTATTACCCTGCTCCGCAGCTTTCTTATACCACTCCTTTGCCTGATAGATGTCTTTGTTCACCCCTTTGCCATTGGCATAGATCAGCCCTACATTGAACTGTGCTTTGGGATGTCCCTCTTTTGCCAGAACATAAAAGGTATCGAGTGCCTTGATATAGTTCCCCTGGTTATATTCAGCTACAGCCTCCTCAAATTCACCTGCAGTAAGTCCGGCAGCAAGCAATATGATCCATAATAATTTCATTTTTTCCTCCTATATCAGTGTTTCGGCGATGAACGTTTTGGTAACCTTCCCGCCAAAACGGTACACGCCATTTTCATAGCTTACATAGAGTTCGTCACCGCTTTTTGGGTGTACTTTGACCTGGTCAGGTACTTTCCCTTCTTTGTGCAGACGGATGTAGCAGGCGACCATTCCTGTTCCGCAGGCCAGTGTTTCGTCTTCCACTCCGCGTTCATAGGTCCTGACATAAAGGGTGTCACCGTCCAGACGACAGATATTGACATTTGCGTTGTACTTCTCTCTGAGCCTGCGTGCCTCGGTGAGATCGAAGCTGTCGATGTTCTCTTGGATGGCGACCAGGTGAGGGACACCGGAATCGATAAGCCACCACCTCTCCCCGTTTTCGTCGATGTCATCACGCTGGATATCGGGTTCGACCATATCGCTGACGACATAGAGGCCGTTGATCGTGGCACGAATAACTCCTGCTCCGGTCAGGAATTCCGCTTTCCCGTCCTTGGAGATGCCTTTTTCATGGGCAAAATGGGCCACGGCACGGCTGGCATTGCCGCACATGTCTGCTTCGGAACCATCGGAGTTGTAGAACTCCCATTCGAAATCATATTTTTTGTGCGGCAGGACCACTACCATACCATCGGCACCAACGCCATTCTGGCGGTGACAGAGTTTTTTGGCAAGTTCGGACCTGTCGGCATGCTCCTGTGCAATGAAAATGACAAAGTCGTTCCCGTTGGCGGAATATTTGGTCACGGTCATGAAAAATCCTTTTGTATCTTGTAGATGACCCGCATCGTCTCCTGACGAAGCTGTGATTCATCCCGGCTATTGTCTATGAGGTAGGTTGCTTTGGTTTTCTTTTCTTCTATGTCGATCTGGGCTGCGATACGGTGCTCCACCTCCTCTTTGGGGAGAGCGTCTCTTCGTATGGCCCGTTCGATCTGTTGTCTTTGCATAGCGTAAACCACAATGACCTTGTAAGTATTATAGCGAGCTGTCTCAAAAAAAAGAGGTATGTCTATCAGATAAGGCTTCTTTTTTTTATCCTCTATCTTGGAAAGCCGCAGGATCTCCTCGTAGATAAGAGGATGCAGCAGTGCTTCAAGGGCTTTGCGTTTTTGAGTATCTTTGAATATGATGGCACCCAGCACTTTTCTGTCTACCCCGTTTTCCAGAAGCAACTCTTTTCCAAAGAGTTCGGCAACCTCATCGGTGGACGCATCTAAAACCTGATGGGCAATCTTATCTGCATCGATGACGGTAAAGCCTTCCTCTTCAAAGATCTTTGAAACGGTACTTTTACCGGTAGCGATCCCTCCAGTGAGGGCAATGGCGTATTTGAAGGACATAAATTACCATCTACGTACTGAAGCGATCATCAGTTCGTCGTATTTGTAGACATCATCCCTGAATTGCAGTTTCCCGTCGTAGTCGACCCAGGCGGTGAGGTAGACCACATCGATGGGGATGGTGTTCTCCAGAGAGAAATAGGTGTTCTTCTTGCTCTTGAGGATCTTGTACGCTTTGTCCAGTTCGAGACTGGGGTTGAAAGAGGCGATGGTCTCCATCATCAGCTTGGGTTTCTCCAGCCGGATGCAGCCGTGACTGTAGGACCTTTTATCCCGTTTGAACAGGTATTTGGTCGGTGTATCGTGCATGTAGACATGGAACTGGTTGGGGAAGAGGAACTTGATGCGCCCCAGGGCGTTCCTGTTTCCGGGTCTCTGGGCAAAACGGTAGGGAACGGTCTTGCTGTAGCGGTACTGCGCCCAGTTGACCGAGCCTCCACTTACCTTTTTGGCATCTTTCCCCCATCCGGTGTAAATGTCGATACCCTGCCCCGCCATGGCATGCGGATTTCTCAGTAGTTTGGGGATCATCTCTTTCTGGATAATACTCTTGGGTACGTTCCAGTAGGGATTGAGTACGACGCTTTTGACACGGTTTGAGAAGATCGGTGTGGGGTTCTTACGTTTTCCTACAATGACCTTCATCGTCATTTTCAGTTTCCCGTTCACTTCATAGTAAAGCCGGTAATCGGGGATGTTGATGATGATATGCCTGTTGTCCGGACGCTCATGCAGCCATTTGATCCGGTCCAGGTTAATTTTAATGATGGTAATACGTTCATCTACGGTTTGGTTGAGTGCTTTGAGCGTGTTCTTGCCTATGACACCTTTGGCGCTCAGCCCGTTGCGTTTCTGAAAGCGTATGACCGCCTTTTTGAGACAGTTGTCATAAAGGTCGCTCTCATCACTCTCATCGCAGGGAATGTAGTCCCCGGTGATCAGCAGGCGTTCTCTGAGGTCCGGTACGGCGGGGTTCCTGTGGCCCGGTCGGAGAACACCTTTGATGTTGACGGTCGGCCAGCCGCCGTTCTCTTTGATGGCGATATATTTGTCAAGATATTTCCTGAGGGCTCTGTAATGGTACTTTCGGGGTTCTGCTTCCTGAAATGCTTTCTTCAGGCTTCCCATAAGCACGGCATTTTCCGCAACTTGCAGAGGACTGCTGTCGGGTTTGTAGGTGATCCACCCCGCAGTGATGGCGGAGACACGCAGGTTTGAGAGCCTCGCCTGCAGGGCACCCCAGTTGATACTGCCGTAAATGACGTAGTTGGCATACTCTTCATAGAGCTGGCTCATCTTGAACTCCCAGTTGATCTTCTGCACGATACTGCTTGGGTAGTCGTAGAGCTGATGCATCTCTTCTTCGAGGGAGAGGGCATTCTGGTAGAGGTTCGTCGTTCTCTCCAGGGATCTGTCAGATTTGATGATGTCAAAGAGCTCCTGGCTTACTTTGGAGGGCTTGTCTTTTTTGATCCAGATGGGAAGGTAGAAAAGCTCTGTATAGAGCTGCTTGAGAAAGCTTTTGTCGGGTTCCGGTTTCAGTGCCTGGATCATCATGTCCGAAGCCTTCTCGCTGAAAGCGATATCCGCCGTTTTGGCTGCTGCACTTCCTGAAAAGAGAAAAAGGGAGATGACGGCAGTGCCGAGCAAGAGATGAATCAGTTTTTGTAAGCGTTTCATGGGCAGATTCCAAAATAAAAAATATTGATCAGAGTATAGCAAAATTTTTACAGATTTTCTTTGAGAGAGAGCATACGGACGCTATATAACGCTTTATCTGGACTTATATTCATATTTAACCTCCTGTTAACAGAGTGCTGATAAAATCAATGTATGCATTTTACATTCGGCTCACCTTTTTTCCTCTTGTTGCTGTTGCTGCTACCCTGTTTTCTGTGGTGCAGAGAGCATAACAGGACCTATTACTTTCCCAAGCTTGAGTGGGCAGGCAGGGAAAGTGCCCTGCTGAGCTGGGAGCCCTGGCTGAAAATGCTGATCTATACTTTTCTTGTGGTTGCCCTGGCAAAGCCTTTTGTCTACGATGCCGCTGGAAACCAGCACAAAAAAGGACGTGATCTCGTTCTGGCGATCGATGCCAGCGGATCGATGGCGCAGAGCGGCTTCGATGAGAAGGACCGCTTCAAGACCAAATATGAAACGACTCTCGATCTCTCGGCAGATTTCATCAAACACCGCTTCGACGATAATATGGGTGTCGTGATCTTCGGTACATTTGCCTATACGGCTTCGCCTCTGACCTATGACCTCGAGGCGATGGAAAGTATGTTGAAGATGACCACGGTAGGCATTGCGGGAGAGAGTACGGCCATCGGGGATGCGTTGATGCAGGCGATGCGTACACTTTCCTACGGAGAAGCACAGAGCAAGGCGATCATCCTTTTAACGGACGGGTACCACAATGCCGGAAGGTCCTCTCCCAAAGCTGCCGTAGCGAAAGCAAAAGAAAAAGGGATAAAGATCTACACCATCGGGGTGGGAAAGTCGTCGGACTACGATGCGGCACTGCTGGATACCATCGCCAAAGAGAGCGGCGGGAAAAGTTATGCCGCTGCATCAGCTGCACAGCTCAAAGAAGTCTACAAGGAGATCGACAAACTGGAGCCCAGTCCGGTCAGGGGAGAGAACTACCTCAACCAGAGACTGTTGATCTTCTTCCCTCTTCTGGCGGCATTCCTGCTGCTGCTGGGATGGGTACTCTACCCAAAAAGAAGCGTGCTTCCGGGAGGTGAAAAATGAGTATACTCCATCCCGGTTTTCTCTGGCTGCTCATTCCTCTGGGCATTCTCTTTTTTTACAGAGAGAAGAAGCTTACCGAGACAGTGCATCTGATCATCCTTTTCCTTATCGTGCTGGCACTCAGTCGTCCCGTTTTCATACAGGGGGTGGAAGAGAGTCTCATTGAGGCACAGGAGTATGTCATCGCACTGGATGTCTCCTATTCCATGCGTGCGAAAGACCTGAAGCCTGACCGTTATATCTTTGCCAAAGGGACCATCGATTCACTGCTGAAAAAGAATGAGGCGGATAACATCATGCTGATCGCTTTTACAAGCAATCCTCTGCTGCTCTCCCCTCCCACGACGGACCACAGGATGATAGAGGTCGCACTCAAGAGCCTGAACCCGGAGTATATCCTGACCAAAGGGACCTCCCTTAAAAAGCTTTTCAAAAAAGTTGCCTCGATGCCGGAAAGCGAGAAGAATCTGCTGCTGATGACAGATGGCGGGGAAGAAAGTGACCTTGAGGGGCTTGCCGAACAGGTCAGGCGTTCGGGCATAAAGCTGACGATACTGGCACTGGGTACCAAGGAGGGTATGACGGTGGAGAACCCTGACGGTTCCCTTCTGAAAGACAAAGAGGGACACCTGGTCATTTCCCGTATCAATCCGATACTGGAAACTCTGGCTTCCGAGACAGACGGAACGTATCTGACCGCTGCTTCCACCCCGGAAGCCACGGCTGACAGGGTATACAAAGCCCTGAAAGCACAGACAGAAAGTACAGAGATGATCACGAAGAAACAGCATCGCTACACGGAACTCTATCAGGTTCCGCTCTTCCTTGCTGTAGTGCTCTTTATGATGCTGCATACTCGCGCTGTGCGTTTTCTGGTGATCGCCCTGGCCCTTTTGGGTATACATGCGGAAGCTTCCATGCTGGACGGATACCGTTTGAACAAGGCATACAGCAGTTACCGTGCAGGAGACTTCAATGCGTCGAAAGCCTACCTCAAAAATGTGGAGACACCTTCTCTGCAGAGCCGTTTTGCTCTGGGAAATATTTATTACAGAGAGGGGGCGTATGACAAAGCACTGAAGGCCTATGCCTCTATCCGAAGCACTTCCGTACAGGTGAAACAGAAGCTGTATTACAATACGGCCAACTGCTATGCCAGGAAACAGGCGTATGAAAAAGCCAAAATATACTATACTAAGGCTTTGCAGCTTGGAGACGATAAGGATGCCAAAGAGAACCTGAAACTTGTGGCCCTGCTGGCGGACAAAAAGTCCGCCGGTCTGGGTATTGCCCATCCCAAGTCGCAGAACAGCGGAGCCTCCAAAAGCGGAGAGCAGGAAGAGAGTAGCAAAAAGAGCCGGGATGAGGACCAGCCCAGTTCAGGCAGCGGCAGCGGAGGAGAGAACAGCAAGAGCAAAAAAGAGCAGGCGAAGCGCAAACTGCTGCTCGATTCCAAGGCAGAACAGCAGCCGCTGAGTTCCAAGGTCTATGAGCTTATCAATAAAGGATACATTCATGAAACACATCCCTGGTAGGGCCGTATTCCTCTTTCTGTCCGCTTTCGTGCTGCTTCATGGAGAGAACTTCGTTTACGACTTTCATATCAGCAAGCAGAACGCGTATGAGAAAGAACCCCTGCTGCTCAGTATCGACCTAAACCAGACCAATGAGGATGTGGTACTTTTCTTTCATTTCGGCATTGAAAAGAACGATGCCTTCCTCGTGGAGCAGATCGACTCGACACAGGACAATACCCTGCACCATGCCAGGATACACTACCGTTATATACTCTATCCGTTAAGGACAGGGGATATTAATGTCTCTTTCGATCTTGTCGAGCGGGTGACCGATGAGGAGAAAGTGGCCTACTCCTTTTCCGGAGACCGTGACGATTTCAAAAAGCTCGAGACCAAGGACCGCAAGGTCGATGTGTCTCCGATCGCGCTACATGTCAATGCACTGCCAAAAAGCACACAGCTTGTCGGTGATTTCAAACTTTCCTATGATATCAAAAAACATCAGGCACAAAGCTATGAACCCATTGCGATGAAAATCATTTTGGAAGGCGAGGGGTACCCTCCCGTACTGGAACGGCTCTATCCGGACGGAGATGACTTCACACTTTTTACGCAAAAACCCCTTGTGCAGAAAATACCGCTGAAAGATCATCTGAAATACAGGGTCACTTATATTATGGCACTCTCCCATGATAAAAGTTTCGACCTTCCGCCGCTCCAGCTTCATGCCTTTGACCCGAGATTAAAAAAAGCGTATCAGCTGACCATACCCAAACAGCATTTTGATATCACTCCGGCAGAGGTAAAGGATCTGGTTGACAAAACAGACAATCCCCAGCCCCTGCACTTTGACTTCTCCTGGCTCGGTTCTCTGCTGGGGTACATCGTGGTCTTTTTTGCAGGCTACATGACCGCCATATCACTGAAATGGAAACGTAAAGTCACGGCTGAGAAGATTGATCCTCTAATAGGGAAGGTGGAAGCCTGCAAAGATGAGAAAGCACTGATGCAACTGCTGATGGCAGTGGACAGTAAACGGTTTGAAAAGGCTATCAATGCTTTGGAAAAAAGCCTGTATGGCAAAGGAAAGACCAATTTCAAACAAATCAAACAGGAAGTATTGGAGAGCATGAAATGAATAAAAAAATAGCATTACTTAAAACAGAACTGGGCAAAGCAGTCATCGGTCAGGACGTCATGATAGAAGGGCTGCTTGTCGGTTTGCTTTGTGACGGGCATATCCTGGTCGAGGGGGTACCTGGACTGGCGAAGACTACTACGATCAATGCCCTTGCCAAGGCGATCGGCCTCGACTTCAAACGGATTCAGTTCACGCCCGACCTTCTTCCCTCGGACATCATCGGTGCACAGATCTACAACCCTCAGGACCATACATTCAGTATCAAGAAAGGCCCGCTTTTTACCAATCTTCTGCTTGCCGATGAGATCAACCGTGCTCCGGCCAAAGTGCAGTCCGCTCTGCTTGAAGTGATGCAGGAACGCCAGGTGACCATTGCCGAAGAGACTTTCAAACTTGAATCTCCCTTCCTGGTTATGGCGACACAGAACCCCATCGAGCAGGAGGGTGTCTATGCGCTGCCCGAAGCGCAGCTCGACAGATTTATGATGAAGATCGTCGTGCACCATAACTCCGAAGAGGAGGAGCTGGAGATTATGCGCAAGGGTGCCCAGAACGGTTTTGGAGAAGTGCAGCAGGTAATTGAGAAAGCGGAGATCTCCCAGCTGCAGAAAGCTATCTATGACATTCACATAGACAAAGAACTGGAACAGTACATTGTCCAGCTCATCTCTGCGACCAGGGCCCCAAAGAAGTTCGGTCTTGAAAAAATTGCAGATGATATTATGTACGGTGTCAGCCCCAGGGCCTCCATAGACCTTTACAAAGCCGCCAAAGCGAAAGCCTTTCTGCGCGGGAACGATTTCGTTACCCCTGCAGACATAGGATACATGATACACAATGTCCTGCGTCACCGCATCGTACTTTCCTACGAGGCAAGGGCCAAAGGCGTGAGTACGGATGAGGTTATCAGTGCGATCGTTGAGACACTGCCAATACCTTGATGGAGATTTTCATTAAAAAGGTATTCGCATGAATACCGCGTTAAAGGCACTCCAGCTTAAAGCCCGTCATCAGGTCTATACGCTTTTGAGCGGTAACAATCTCTCCAAACTGCATGGGGAAGGATATGATTTCTCGGAACTGCGTGAGTATCAGATGGGAGATGATATCCGGAAGATCAACTGGACCATTACGGCTAAACTGGGAAAGCCCTACATTAAAGAGCTGCATGCCAACCGTGAACTCTCTGTGGTGGTAGCTGCTTTGATGGATGGTTCGCTCTATTTTGGAACGGATAACGACAAACAGAAGAAACTTACCGAGACAGCCGTCCTGCTTTCCTATGCGGCACAGGTTAACGGGGATATCTTTACCGGTATCGGCTATACCCAGAAAGAGACCCTGCTGACCCCTCCGACTAAACAGCTCTTTCACGTGGAACACTTTTCCGAGAGACTGTATGAAACTCCTCTGCTCGGTACAGAAATAGATGTAGAACATGCTCTGAAGGATCTCTTTGCCCGTCTGCACAAAGCCTCCTTGGTATTCATACTGGGAGATTTCCTCGAAAAACTCGATCTTTCTTTACTGGCACAGAAACATGAAGTGATCGCTGTGATCATACGACATCGAGAAGAGGAATTCCCCAAAAAGCTGGGAGAAGTGACCCTGCGTGATCCCAAAAGTTCGGAACAGACCGATACCTATTTTGGCAGAAAAAGCATTCTGCGTTACAGCGCAAGACTGGAAGAGAACGATACAAGACTGGCGGAACATTTTGCCCGTTACGATATACGTTCAGTGAAAATCTTTACCGATGAAGAGCCTTTGGGGAAACTGATGACACTTTTCCGATAAGGCTTGCTTTAGAGGTTCCCTTTAGAAATACCCTTTATACGAACAGCAAAAAGACAAATACGACAAAGAGGATGAAGTGCAGGAATCCTTCCAGGACATTCGTCTCTCCGTCATTGAAATTGACCATGCTCACCAGAAGGGTCAGTGCTATCATCATAGTCTGTACCGGGGTCAAAGAGAGGTTGAGTTCCAGACCGAGGTATTTCGATACGATGATGACGGCAGGAATGGTCAGAAGCACGGTAGCGAGAGAGGCACCCAGGGCAATGTTGATGACCGTCTGCATGCGGTTGTCGATGGCGGCCCTTACGGCGGTAATCAGTTCCGGTGCCGCCGAAATGACGGCAACGCCAACGGCTCCGATAGCCATGGGAAGGCCAAACGTATCGAGGGTGTTTCCCATGAATACGGAGAGTATTTCGGCCAGGATACCGATGACGATGATGGAAATGACCAGATTGACGGAGTGATACCATGCATTTATTTCGGGGTGCACTTCACATTCTTCCCCCTCTTCACAGTGACCTTCTCCTTTGTATTCAAAGAAGTACTTGTGTGACATAAGCTGTACACGGGTAAAGATGATATAGAGGAAAATGAAGACCACGACATTGAACATCATGAATCTGTTGTGGTATACAGGGTCAATGAACTCGGGCAATACCATAGCCACACCAATGGCGGTCAGGAGCATGGCGAGGTAGGAGTTGGATGAGTCGACATTGTAGGGCTGTTCGCCGTACTTGAGGCCTCCGATGATAGCGGCAAGTCCCAGAAGTCCGTTGATGTCAAGCATCATCGCCGAGTAGATGGTGTCACGGGCAAGATCCGGGTTATGTGCATGCATCATCATTATGACAATGATGACGATCTCCACGATCACTGCCGACATGGTCAGGATAAGCGTACCGTAGGGTTCTCCGAACTTCTCTGCAAGCATTTCTGCATGGTGTGCAACTGACATGGCCGCATAGATGATGACCACAAAAAGGATACCAAATCCGATGAGGTTGCCTGCCGTGCTCTGTACCAGGGTGTGTTCGAAGTGACTGATACCTATGAAAGTGACTATGGCAAGAAAGAGGCTGTACTCTTTGGAGAACTGCTTGAGAAGCTGCATCAGTTTATTAGATCCCTGTAGTCTACAGCAGTGTTGATCTTGATCTTGCCTTTCTCTTTGGCCAGACGTTTATCGCCTTTCTTATAGGCTTTTTTCAGTGCTTTTGTCATTTTTTCCTGCTGTTTCTCTTTGGTGATACCCAGCTGTTTGAAGAACTTCTTGATGCCGATCCATGCTTCCTCTACTAGAGATTCCTCAGGGGTGGCTTCATGTTCTTCAACATCAATGGCTTCACTGTTCTCTGTATGCCCGAGCTGGTGGACATAGAGTGTACGCATTTCATGGAAAGCTTCCTTGAGAAGGTCGATCTCGCTTCTGAGAGTGGTCGAGATCTGCTTGTTGCTCTCTTTGAGGTCTTTGACCGTATCTTTGAGTACAGCGATCGTTTCATCTTTGGCGTCAAGCAGTGCCTTATAGTCCGTTTGCTTGTCTGCCAGATTTGCTGTGGCAGATTTGGAAGTTGTCGTTTTTTTGATTTCGGCAGCTGCAGGTGTTTTCTCTTTTTTGGCTTCTTTGTCAACAACGATGTAAAGTTTACCGTCAACATTCTTCGCTGTCAGTATGCCCCGTTTGATCTTTGCGTAAACCGCCTGTCTTGAAATACCGAGTTCTTTGGCATACTCCGCAGGTTTCATCAATTTTTCCATACGCTTCCCTGTTTACAGTTTTATAAATCATAGCATAATTTTTATGAAAGGTTGACATTTAGAGGTGCCCTATATTTTATCGTGTAAAGGGAAAGTCAGGGGAATGTTTACTTCTGTGTACCGTCAAGTACGGGTACAAAAAGACAGGGTTCTATGGTTTCGGAAGTGATGCGCCCGTTCTTTTTGTAGAAACGTGTAATGATGTGGTAGTCCGGCCCCTGTTCTATAGGTGCAATGAGTATGCCGCCTTCTGCCAGCTGTTCGAAGAGTACTTCGGGGACCTCTTTTGCCGTTGCGGAGAAGAGGATGCGTTCAAAAGGTGCATACTGTTTCCATCCGCGCTGTCCGTCGTCGAAACGGGTGAAGATATTGTGAATTTCAAGCTGGGAGAATTTGGCTTTGGCTTCTTTGAGGAGTTCATCGATACGTTCGATAGTAAAGACCCTTCGACAGATCTTGCTGAGGATTGCCGCCTGGTAGCCGCTCCCACAACCGACCTCAAGTACGGAGTCTACCCCTTTGAGCTCGAGATGCTGTGTCACTTTTGCAACGGTCAGGGGTGAGGAGATCCACTGGCTTGCCGCCAGAGGGAGGGCATCAAGATTGTAGGAAAGGTGTTTGAACTCTTTGGGTACAAAGGCTTCTCTGTCTACATTCAAAAATGCTTCTTTGACATGTTCATCCAGTAGAAAATGTTTATCTATTTCCGAGACAAGATGCTGCCGGTTCCTTGCTTTGATCATTTACTCTTTGTCCTTAGCCCTAATAATGTGCGAATTTTAGCCAAAATGTGATTAGAGGAGCCCTTAATCCATTACGATGTATCGGCGCATCTTCTTTATTTCCCTGAAATCAACGGTGCCTTCGACGGCTTCTTTGCTGTCATCCATGACCACATTGCCGTTGGGAGCAATGATGGCAGATGATTTTGCCATATCGCTGTCGGCACTGTTGGAGAGGAGGACATAGCACTGATTCATCACTGCCAGGGCCCGTGAAAGTATCTCGAGGTGTAGTTTGCGCTGTTTGCCCCATCTGGCAGTTACCAGCACAATATCGGCACCCTCTATGCGTTTCCACAGATCCTTGAAACGCAGTTCAAAGCAGATCAGCAGGGCATATTTCACCCCGTCGATCTCAAAAGGTTTGATCTTCTTTTCTCTTCCGGCCTGAAGATAGAGGTCTTCGTCTCCAAGTTTGAAAAGTTTGACCTTGTTCTGTCTGTGTACGACTTTGTGTTGATGGATCACCACGGCCTGATTGACATACTCGTCACCCTCTTTGAGGATCAGTGTGAGTACAAGGATCTGTTCATTGATCTCTTTTTTCAGTGTTTTAAGTGCCTTGGCAGAGAACATGGCTGCTGTTTCCAAATGTTCGTAATCATAGGCGGTGAGACAGACTTCGGGCGCTACAATGATCTGCTTGTCGTGATGCAGGCCGATCAGTTCGATCAGCTTGTCAAGATTTTCCTGATAGCGTTTTTTACTGGGAAGCTGTAGGACAACGGCTTCCATGGTCTTTGGTATTCTGCTGAACATAGGTGTTTCCTAAAAGTCGTCCAGATCCAGACTTCCTTTGGAGTAGTTGGTTACATTCCCCTCAAAGAAGTTGGTCTTCTGGTCATTGAATTGCGAGAAATTGTCAACCCATTTGATGGGATGTTCCACATTATAGATCTTTTCAAGCCCCACGGCATGCAGTCTTTTGTCGGCAAGGTACTGGATATACTGCTCGATGATCTCATTGGTCAGGCCCAGTATCTGTCCCTGAGTGATATAGGTGCCCCATTCGCATTCCAGCTTGACAGCATCTCTGAACATCTGGTACACGTCGTCTATCAACTCTTTGGTGAAAAGTTCAGGGCGCTCTCTTTTCGTTGCATTGATCATATTCTGGAAGAGCAGCAGGTGTGTCACCTCATCTCTCTGGATGAAACGGATCATCTGAGCGGTTCCGAGCATCTTGTCCGAACGTGCCAAGGTATAAAGGTAGGTAAATCCGCTGTAGAAGTAGATCCCCTCAAGGATCTGGTTGGCGAACATCGCTTTGACGATATTCTCATCTGTAGGATTCTCGGACAGTTCCTCATAAACTTTTGCAATGGCGTCATTCTTGGACTTGAGCTTCATGTCTCTTCGCCAAAGTTCGTAGATCTCTTCGGAGTTGGTGGAAATACTGTCAACCATGACCGCATAGCTTTGTGAGTGCAACGCTTCTTCGAATGCCTGCCTTACCAGAATGAGGTTGACCTCAGGAGCAGTAATGAAGGGGTTTAGGTTGTCAATGATATTGTTGGTCTGTAAAGAGTCCATAAAGATCAGCTGTGCAAGCACTTTGTCGTAAGCCTGTTTCTCGGCATCTGTCAACCGTTTATAGTCGTTGACATCTCTTGTCATGTCCACCTCTTTGGGGAACCAGGTATTGTTGAGCATCATCTCCCAGAGGTTGTATGCCCACTGGTATTTGATATCATTGAGTTCAAATATCCCTGTAGGGTCACCGCCGAAGATCTTCCTGTCACTGGTTCTCTCTTCGGATTCTGGGTTATATATCTTTTTACGTAACATTCATGAAATCCTTGATGCGTTTTTTGAAAACATTATACTGATTTAGACTGATTTTTTGCTACACTGCAACTATGAAAAAAATTGAAAGAACAAAACTGGAACAATTGCTGCAGATCATCCCGGATCACCCGATGATCTGCATGGCACATTTTGCTGACAGCGGTGAGGAGATGACAGAGGTATTGGCCGATTTCTGTCAACAAAAAGGGTATGAATATCAGATCAACTGCACCGAGCTTGCCTTTTATGAGAAAATGTCAGAAAAATACCGGGAAAATGAGAATGTCAAAACACTCAAATTTGCACTTGAAAGACCCCGATATATGATACAGGGGAAACTGTATGATTTTGTTTTTGTAACGGCAAAGATAGAGGATGATATGCTTGAGGACTTTGTGAAGCGATGTCACCCCATCATTAAAAATGCAGGCAACATCCTTATCTTCCTTCCCAAAAAGAGTCATACGGAACGCTATGAGTGGATGAGACTGCTCGAAGAACACTACTATGTCGCAAGCAGTACCATAGACGATATGTTCGAACATTATGATGTACTGATATCGAAGAAGATGCATGGATGGGGTGATCTCCGTTAAGCAAACGTGAACTGCTTCACGTTTGTAGGAGAGAAACCGAAGCGGTGAAGCAAAGCGACCCGCGAAGGCAGAACGATACAACAACTGCTTGTTGTTTTTAGCTACAAAGAAAATTCGTTAGGAAAACTTGAAGTACAGGGTGACCTTTCCATGAGTTTATCAAAAAGTGCTGAGGAGGTTGCACTGACTTATATAAAATGAAAAATCACCCGTTTACTTTAGAAGGTTAATCCCTGTTGCCGGGGTTGAGTGCTAAAAGGGAGAAGGGGGAGGAGGCACTCTTTTTAACCTTCTTGCTGCAAGTATATCTTTCTTTTGTGTAGTCAGTGTGTAATACCGGAACCACTTTGGATGATAGGCATTACAAATAGCTGCAGCAGTAATCCGTCACGCGCTTTACTTTTACCTGGAACTTGCTGTCTGCCGGTACGTTGAAAGATTCTCCGCCCTTGATGCTGAGCCATTCGTCACTGCCCGGCAGTTTAACATCGAGTTCACCGGAGGTGATCTCCATAAGTTCTGCAGCGGCTGTACCGAACTCGTACTCGCCGGGAAGCATGAAACCAAGTGTTTTTCTGCTGCCGTCTGGGAAGTTGACCGTACGGCTTGTGACAGCTCCGTCAAAATAGCTGTTGCCTTCAAGTTCTACATTTACATTTTCAAATTGTTTCATTGTATCTCCTTCGTTTTGGGCGTATTATATCGCTATAGTCTTAGTGGTGGTAGTAATAGTGTTCCTTGAAATAATTAGAATATACTCCACACAGATTCTACAAAATAGAAATATGATAGTATATAGAAAAATCATTATTAGGAAGGAGTCTGTCATGAATAAAGCAACGGTCACACTCACGGATAACAGAAGCGGACAAAGTTATGAATATGACATCATGGACGGGACACGCGGCCCTTCAGTGGTGGACTTGCGGAGTTTTTTTGCCGATACGGGTATGTTTACCTACGATCCGGGGTATACCTCTACGGCAAGCTGTTCTTCCCAGATCACTTTTATTGACGGTGCAAAGGGGGAGCTTCGGTACCGGGGCATACCTATCGAGAAACTGGCGACGGAACACAGCTATCTGGAGACCTGTTATCTACTTTTGAACGGAGAACTTCCCTCGAAAGAGGCTTTGCAGGATTTCGACCTTGAACTGCGCCACCGCGCCTACATTCATGAAAACCTGCGGCTTCTCTTCGATGCGTTTCCGAACAATGCGCATCCCATGGCTACCCTTTCGGCAACTATCACTGCACTGGCCTCCTTCCACAAGGAGCATCTCACTCTCGACAACGATGCGGACTATCATACCATGGCCAGCCGACTCCTTGCAAAGATGCCGACCATCGCCGCCTTTGCCTACCGGCATTCGCTGGGCATTCCCTTCATCCAGCCCGATATCGACCTGAGCTTCACGAAAAATTTCCTGACGATGATGCGCGCCTATCCGGGAGGGAAGATGCACCTTGGCCCCAATGGCCATGAGGAGATCAAAGAGGTCGAGGTCAGGGCACTCGACACCATCTTCACCCTGCATGCCGACCATGAACAGAATGCTTCGACTACGGTGGTAAGGGGAGTAGCTTCCACCGGGGCGCACCCTTACGTCGCCATCTCTTCGGGGATCGCTGCACTGTGGGGGCGTGCGCACGGAGGTGCGAACGAGTCGGTCATTGCACAGCTTGAGATGATCGGTTCGGTTGAGAATGTGGAAAAATACATTGCCAGAGCCAAGGACCCCGATGACGACTTCAGGCTGATGGGATTCGGACACCGCGTCTACAAGAACTTCGACCCGCGTGCAAAGATACTCAAAACACTGCAGGATGAGCTCAAAGAAGAACTTCAGCTCGACTCGCGCCTGATGGAGATCGCAGGGAAGATAGAAGAGATCGCCCTGCGCGACGAGTACTTCGTCTCAAGGAACCTCTACCCCAATATCGACTTCTACACCGGTATCATCCTGACGGCACTCCAGATCCCGAAAAATATGTTCACGCCGATTTTTGTCATCGGAAGAACGGTGGGGTGGATCACGCAGTGGATCGAGTTCAAAAAGGACCCTCAGTCGAAGATCGCCAGACCGAGACAGCTCTATACCGGAGCATGAAGCTAACGTACGGAAACCTTCTGCAGCGCTTTAAGCTTCTCCTCGTACAGTTTGCTTTTTTCCGTATCGCCCGTCTGTTTGTAGTAATAGCGTAACGCAGAGACGATTTGTTGGTCTCCACGGTGCCTTTTATAGGCTTTTTCAAGTACTTCAATGGCTTTTTTCGGGTCATTTTCCGCCAGGGCTACAGCATAGACGTAGGCGAAACGGGCATTGTCCGGTGAAAGTTCCAAAGCTTTCCTGAGTTCCTCCAGCGCTTTGCCGGATTCCTTGTTGCGCACATACCATAGACCGAGTGCATGATGCAATACGCCCATTTTCGGCAACAGTGCAAGTCCTTTTTTCAGAATGTCGAAAGCTTCTCTGTTTTTCCCCTGCTGCAGTAAAAAATTGCTGTAGTTGATGTAGCCCGGCACGAACTGTGGTTGCAGACGAAGGGCTTCTTTATAGGCCTTTTCCGCTTTTCCCGGCATTTTCCGATTGCTGTAGAATACCCCCAGTGACAGTTGAGACTCCGGACGTTCGGCAGTGAACAGGAGAGTCTTTTCATATTCGTCAAAGGCCTTTTCGAGTATCCGGGCAGTGTCACTGTCTACTTTTCCCAGAGGGAATGTCGAGAGTTGCCGTGCTGCTTCTATCCTGACGATCTTGATAGGGTCCTGAAGCATTTCAAAGGTCTGTTTCATCCGCAGTTTCGGGGGGAAAGCCTCCAGTGCCTGCAGCGCCGCTCTGCGTACTTTGGCATCCGAGCGTCTCAGCATCTGCAGGGTGGTTGTATAGGTCTGTTTCGAAGGGTAGTTCCCCAGGTAGGCAGTGACGGTCGCTTTGGCAATGTCCGGAGCGTTACTCGTCAGTACAGCATACAGTGTTTTGGGGGCATCCTGGGCATTTGTCCGTAGTGCCTGCAGTGCATGGGAAAAGTTCTGTTTGCCTACTGGTATCTTTCCGTACCATTTTTTCACGGCGTCAGCAGCCCATTTGGCTGTTTTGTCCGTATGGCAGAGATTACAGGCATTGGGCACCTCTTTCATTTCTACGGAAATGTCCGGTCTCGGAATACGGAACGAATGGTCGTTGCGGCTGTCCACCCCCATATAGGTGCGTGCCGGCATGTGACAGCTTACACATGAACTTCCGCTGCTTCCCTCTTTGTGTTTATGGTGTGAGGTCGCCGTATAACGCTTTTCGCTATGGCACTGGAAACAGACCCTGTCACCTGCCGCCCTGCGTTTCAGGGTATGCGGGTTGTGGCAGTCGGTGCAGGTCACTCCCTTTGCATACATCTTGCTCTGCAGAAAGGAGTCGTAGACATAGACCTCATCCTCTATTTTTCCGTCAGGAAAATAGAGCCCCTCATCAAGTAAAACTGCGAGGTAGTGGTCCGAGAATTTGTCGCCGGGAGTGAAATCATCGTCGAGCTGCGAACGTCTTGAGTGGCATTTTGCACAGACTTCTATCTCTTTGTCCGTCAAGGTTGTCCTGTGAGAGGTGCTGTTGATATCCCACTTGCCTGCTTTGTATTTCAAAGAGAGAGGAAAGCCTTTGTTGGAGATGTTCAATTCCTGGTTCTGCGTCCAGTCCAAATGTATGGAGGCAGGACCATGACAGGCTTCGCAGGAGACATTGATGCTGCTCCAGGTCGTATGGTATGACCTGCTTTTTTCATCGTAGTTCTTTTTCAGGTCCGTGGAGTGGCAGTCTGCACACATATAGTTCCAGTTCATATTCGGCCCCGTCCAGTGCAGCACATCCCCGGCTGTCACATTCTCATCGGCATGAATGTGGTACCATCGTTGCCCGCCTTCCTCTCTGCTCCGGTTGTCCCAGGTAGGGTCGAGTACCTGTATCCTGCCGCCCGGAAACTTTATCATGTACTGCTGCAGCGGGTAGATACCGAAAGTATAGGCGATCTCATAGTCATGCAGTTTCCCGTCGGGCCCGTCGGTACGCACCATGAACTTGCCCTCTTTTCTGTAGAAGGTAGAGATGATGCCGTGATAGTCGAAAGTCGTGTTGTTGAAGTCTGCTTTGACCGAGTTCTCGTCCGCTACCATCATTGCATTGGCATGGTCAGACCCCTGCCATTCGTGCACCTCTTTGGTATGACAGGCACTACAGGTTTTGTCACCGATGTATGTCGCATTATTACCCGCGAAGAGTGGGCCGGAAAGCAGCAGCATCAAGAGATTTTTTTTCATGGAATTTACTTTATATTGAGAGAGGATAAACTATCCGTATTGTTGTGCGGCAGCAGAACGATACGGTTCTGCTGCCGTTTCACAGGGGTGGCTTACAGCCCCTTGAGCATTTTTTCGATCGCGTATTTCATGCGCTCGCGTTTTGCTTCGATCGGCAGGTTCTTATAGTCTGCTTCGGCAGTGGACATCCAGAGGATGGAGCCGGTATCGGCATCCACGAGCATGAGGACCATAGCGGCTGCAGGCACGTTTTTGATCGTTGTTGCCCCCTCCTTATCGAGTTTGATCTCCAAAGCGTCCATATCCGTACCGAAGAGATACGCCACATAGAAGTCAGGGTCGGCCTTGACTTCCGTTTTTCCCTTTTTCGCCAGCGTCTCTTTGATCATCTTTTTTATACCGGCATCTACATCGACACCTTTGAGTGCCGGATCTTTCTTGGTCGTATCGACCGCCCCGCTCTCTTTGATAATCTCATAGGTCTTGTATCCTTTGAGGTTCGCTTTTTCGGATTTGACGGTCTCCACTTTGATATCGTTTGTTGAGACGCAGCCTGTCAGTCCGGTGATCATCACTGCCGCGATCGCTGTTTTTAAGAGTTTTGACATAAATTTTCCTTTTTTCTGAATTGTAGGATTATTATACAGTAGCATAGGTTAATCGGTACCTGCCCTGCTTCACCCCAAATCGCGAAATAGAAATTCACCACTCTTCACAATCATTGCATTCATGGGCTTCGCTTCCTGCTCATCACCGCACCTACGGGCACGCCTCAAACATGAAAACAAACCCCATGGACACGAGCATGGCAAAGATTACAAGAATTCTATTTCGAGATTTGGGTATATGCGGTTATGGATTGATCGTTTTTGCCAGACCGTTGTTCTTGAGCTGTTTGCTGACAAGCAGTTGTTCTCTTAAGTGCTTGAACATCTCTTCGAGCTTTCTTTTATCCAATGTTTCATCCTGCCTGGCCAATGCGTTCTCGAAGTCGTCCAATGTGTCCGTGAACTCCGGATAGTCCCTTCGGAGTTTGACAAATCCGACTCTTGCCAACTGCACATCCACACACTCAAGCCAGCGGTAGAATGCGCCATAAACTTCCCGTATGGACGCTTTGTGAAGTGTTTTGATCAGGGTATCGAACTTCCCTTTTTCACTCTCTTCGTATCGGTGTCTGTATTCGCTGATGTAACATTGGATCCTTGGGTAGAGGATCACAGCCATGATGAGTAGTAACAGGAATATCGCACCGGCGGTCAGCATCAGTTTGTGACGGGCTTTCTTTTGGGCGTCGATGGCGATCTGTGGGTCAGTGCTGATCTCCAGGCTTATGGCCGGGACGGTCTCTCTTTTGATCTTCTCATTTTTGCTGTCCCACCACAGCAGTGTGTGCGCCTCCAGGGTAATGTTCCCCTCCTGCATGGCGACGAAGGTGAACCGGTCCATTCTGGAGGCGTCATACTTTCCTTTGAGGTCCTCCTTGAGCAGAGGCTCTTTGTCATAGACGCGCAGCAGCGGTGAAGAACGGTAGTGCACGGCAGGCAGGAGTATGTCCGGTACGCCTTTGGCTTGCTGTGTAACGGTGAATTCCAGGGCATTGCCCACAATGAGTTTGTGTTTTGCGGGTTTGAGCTTGGAAGTGACCCGGTACTCCTCTGTAGAGAGTACGAAGCTGCCTTTTTTGACTCCTGTTTGCATATCTACACGCAGTTGCAACGGTTCGGTGGTAAAGGTGAAGTGCTCTTTCTTCTGTCCGTACCCCATGGAGGCGGAGAAGCTGATCTTGAAAGGTTTGATCTCCAAAGTGCCGCTGCGAAGTGGATAGAGGGCGTACTCATAGTGTACCTTCTGCCACTCTTCTCCGTCAACTTCTATGGTCTGAAGGTAGCCCGCGCTTTTGGGTGCCTGTACAATGTAGTCTGCCGTATTCTCCAACCCTATTTTCGCGTCGGTAATGGAGAAGGCACTGCTGAGCAGTTCTATGTTGACAACGACTTTCTCGGACGTGTAAAGCTTCTCATAAGGCGCGACAGACACTTTGAAATCGCCTTTGATCGCCCCTTCGGCAGCAAAGAGCATCAGACTCATCAGAGCCCAGAGCAGTAGCAGCTTTTTCATTGCTTCTCCTCCCCGAACTTGTACTGGAACGCGAATTTGTTCTTCAGGAACTCTTTGGGACCCGTTTGAAGCCTGTCAAGCCACTGTGGATTATTCTGCGCGGATTGTACTTCGCCTCTCTCCTCGACCTCTACACCTTTGTTCTCCTTGTTGTCAAAGACGATCTTGTCCGCACCCAGTTTCCCTACACCCTCTTCGCCGCTGTTTTCTACCTCTTTGAGTTTCTTTCGGGCTTCGGCGATGACAAGGTTCTCCTGCGCTTCCTTAAAGTCCGGATCGATCTTAAGTGCAAGCTCGTATGCCTTGATGGCATTGTCATAGAGTCCCAGCATCACCAGTGTATTCCCAAGGTTGAACTTGCCCTCTTTGGAAGTACGTGTCTGGTAAATGGCTTTGGCTTTTTTGAACTCGCCTGCCCTGAAGAGGGCGGCACCTTTCCAGTCACTGTTCTCAAAAAGAGCAGCGGCCTTTTTGTATTCACCTTTGTTGTAGGCACGCTGTCCCGCCTGGTCAGGTGTGATAAAGAGCCCCGAAACGCTGCCGTTGTACCCAAAAAAAAGCCACAGTACGCTAAGAAGCGCTATAACGGCGAAGGGTATCAGTGTCGGATTATACTTGAAATACATTCTCATGAGACCCTCCACAGTTCGGCGATGAAGCCCTGTCTTGCCCACAGAATCAGCAGCAGGAAGATCAACGGCACCAGCACATACCCGCCATCTTCATAGCGTGTGGCATCTTCTTTGTGTGCGTTGTGAAAGTGCTTCTCTATCATTTCGTCAATGGTTTTGACATCCTGCATATCGGGTGTGTAGCCTACATACTCACCGTCTATCAGTGATGCGGCACGTTCAAACTCCTGAGGGCTCGAGAGCTCTTTGGATGCGATACGCCAGAAGATCACCTTTTGCGACTTGGGAAAGCCTGCCTTCAGTGCTGCCTGGACAGCGGAGGGACTGACGGCATCTATCAGTATGATGATCGTACCGCTCTGGTCCTTGAGCTCTTTGCCCGCCAGCAGGAGCGCGTCCTGCAGATTGTCTCCCTCCATCGGCATAATGGCAGGTTCCAGTGCCTGGGCGAAGCTTTTTAGGATCATGTGGTCTTTGGTGGCGGGCAGTACCAGGTGAGCCGTACCGCTGTAGGCGACGAGCGCCGCGGCCGTATCTTTTCTCAGTCCCAAGAGATCCTGCATTTTGATGCCGGCTCTGGCCAGACGTGTAGGGGTGATGTCGGTGGTCAGCATACTTGGCGCCACCTTCTGTACCAGCACGACCCTGGTCAGGTCATCGGCGAAGGGGTTGGGTTTGAGTTTCCAGCTTGGTCCGCTCACTGCCAGTACCATCAGGGTCAGTACTGCGCCCAGATGCCATGGAGCGGCGATTTTGGAATGCTGCCTGTCGGGGTTGAGCAGCAAATGTTTCAGCAGCTTGGGATTGATGATCTTCTGCCATTTCCCCATGTCGTCCTGATTTTTCAGCAGCCAGTAGACCAGTGCCCAGGAGGGGATGAGCAGCAGGAGCCACTCTGGTCTTAGGAAATGAAAAGCTTCAAAGAAACTCATGCACCCCTCCTTTTATGCTGCCAGAAGACCCACGCACCCTGTAAAAGCAGCAGCAGGATCGCTGCCAGCAGCGGATAGGCAAAGAGTTCTTTGACCGGCCTGTAGCTCAACACTTTGATCTCCTTGGGTTTGAGCTTGTCTATCTGCTTGTAGATATCCTGAAGGTCATCAAGGTTCCAGGCATAGTAGAATTTGCCACCGGTAATGGCTGCGATCTCTTTAAGTGTATCCGTGTCGATAGGATGCTCTCCGGCGTTCTTGGGATCACCGATGCCGATGGTAAAGACATTCACCCCGTTCTTTGCCGCGAGCTCGGCCGAGGTCTTCGGAGGCACTTTGGAGCCCGTATCATCTCCGTCGCTCATCACGATGAGCATACGGTCTGTCACGTTGCTTTCACGAAACATTTTCACAGCCAGCCCTATGGAGTCCCCCATTGCGGTCTGCGGCCCGGCCATGCCGACACGCAGGCTGTCGAGCAGGTGTTCGAGTGCATCAAGGTCCTGGGTAAAAGGTGCCTGGACAAATGCGGCATTTCCGAAAAGGATCAGCCCTATCTTTTCACCTTTGCGTTCTTTCAGGAAATCGCGCAGTACCATCTTGACCGCTTCGAGACGATCAATGGCCTTGCCCTCTTTGTTGACGAAATCCTTGGTCATCATAGAGCCTGAGAGGTCCACGGAGATGAGCAGCTCTCTTTGCGATACATCCTTGGTGACGGGTTCGCCTATGAGGTTTGGTTTGGCCAATGCGCTCAGCACCAGAACGTAAAGAATGAAGAGAAGGAACTTCTCTCCTTTGGTCGCCCTTGAGATACCGCTGACCTCCTGCCTACTCTCCATCGCCGCATCGATGTCCTCTTTAAAGCTGATGCGCAGCGCCATTCTTTTGGAAATGTAATAGAGCGGTGCCCTGTTGATGATGAAAGGCAGAACGGTCAGTATAAAGACCCAGGGGTAGGCAAATTCTATCATGCTTTGCCTCCTTTGTGGGTACTTATCCATACCTTGGTCACCTTGTAAAGTGCGCTATGGTCTTCCGGGGAGATTTCATAGCCCGGCAGGTAAAGTACTTTGTCCGCTTCGTCGCGCAGGGATTGCGGGACTTGTGTTTGGGAATATGTTTCCATGAAGTTCCACCATGCCTCGCCGGAAAGTCTGGCGACCTGTTCCCTGCCATAGGCGGAGAGTGCCACACGCTTGGCAAGAGAGAGCAACTCCGAAGCGCTTTTCTCACTCCCGAGTTCATTCAGTGCGTCTCTTCGGTAACGGTTCCTCTGGTAGGCTTTGTAGCGCAGGAAACCGACATGAAAGAGCCAGGCCGCCAGCAGTGCCAAGAGGATGTACCATCCCGATGCCAAAGGGAAAAACCCAACGGGTTCGGGGGTGATAATATCATGTAACTTGTCGAGCGATCCCAATGCTTCGAGCGTTTTGTTCACATCGGTAGACATCAGCGTGCCCCCTGCATGTTCAACTGTCTGTAGAGCTGGTCGGCGACCGGTTCAGCCGTGGAGATACTCAGCACAGGAATGGCATTCTTTCGTGAGAGGTGCTGCATCTGCTCTTTGCGCAGCTCAAGCCTCTGGTCGAACTTCTTTTTGAAGCTGCCTGAGGTGGAATCCACATCGACCGTTTCGACACCGTCAGAGAAGAAAAGCGAAGGTGATTCCACGATCTGTTCTTCCATAGGGTCATAGACGAGTACGGCCATCACGTCGTTGTGGGCAGAGATGCGTGTCACATGTCTTCTTGTCTCTGCATCGAGCGCACGGCCGTCACCTATCATGAGGACAAGGTCGTCATGTTTGGCAAGCGAGCTGACGATCTTGAGCGCTTCGTTGAGCGTTTTGGGGGAATTGTTGACATTGGTCGCTTTGAGAAGGCGGTTCTGACGCTCCACTTCGGTGAGTATTTGCACCACCCCTTTTTTGCTGGCTGTTGCTTTGAAGAACTTTACCTCATCGTTGTTGTAGACCACCGCACCCACACGGTCTCCGGCCTGCAGAGTCTTGAAAGCTGCCAGTGCGGCAGTGTGCGCAGCGGAGACGGACTTCATGCGTTCTGTACTGCCGAAGAACATAGAGTTCATCTGTGAAACGAGCAGCCAGACATTGCGGTCGCGCTCCTCGTTGTAGACACGGATATAGGGTTTCCCGGTACGCCTTGTAGCCTTCCAGTCCATGTTGCGCGTGTCATCTCCCTGCACGTAGTGCTTGAGCTCGGAGAAGTCCATACCGCGTCCGCGCATGGCAGACCTGTTGCGTCCGCTCAGCTGAGAAGCGACAGGCGCAGTGGGGCGGATGTTGAAGGGCATTGGCATATAGCCAAAGCGGAGCAGTTCGCTCAAACTGACATAGATACCGGTCGTCTCCTCGGTAGTGTGCTGCATGGTCTTACGCCGGCAGTGCTACTAGGTCCAGAATGATATCGATGATCTCATCGTTGCTCACCCTGTCAGACTGTGCCTCATAGCTTGGCGTGATGCGGTGACGGAAGACATCATGCACAACAGCCCTGACATCTTCGGGAGTAACATAGTCACGCCCCTGCATCCATGCGTAGGTCCGGGAAGTCTGGTCAAGCGAGAGTGAAGCCCTCGGGCTCACTCCGACATCAATGTATGAGGCAAGCTTCTCGTCGTATTTCTCAGGGAAACGCGTTGCAAAGACCAGGTCGACGATGTAGTCAATGATGCTTTTGGAAGTCTGCACCTTGGCGACTTCGTCTCTTGCTGCAAAGATGGTCTCCTGTGTGATGAGATCCTCTTTTTCTTTGGGCTTTTTGGCGCTTTTTTCAGCCCGTACCAGTTCGATGACCTGTGCTTCGGAGGCTTTGTCGGGGTACTCAATGTTCACATGCATCAGAAACCTGTCCTTCTGCGCTTCCGGCAGAGGATAGGTCCCCTCCTGCTCTATGGGGTTCTGTGTCGCCATGACGATGAAGAGCTTTGGCAGCTTGTGTGTCGTGCCAGCTACGGTGATCTGACGCTCCTCCATCGCTTCGAGCATGGCCGACTGCACTTTGGCGGGAGCCCTGTTGATCTCATCGGCAAGAATGATGTTTCCGAAGATGGGACCGGGTTCGAACTTGAAGGTGTACTCCCCGTTCTCTTCGTACATATTCTCAGTACCCGTCACATCCGAAGGCAGCAGGTCCGGGGTAAACTGGATACGCGAGAACTCCGACTCGATGGCATCTGCCATGGCACGAACCGCCCTGGTCTTGGCCAGTCCTGGAAGCCCTTCTACCAGCAGATTCCCGTTGGAGAGCAACCCGATGATAAGCCTCTCTACAATGTTCTCCTGCCCAATGATAGAGGCATTCATTTTTTCCTGAAGTAGTTGGATGGATTCGAAAGGGGTCATAGTGTATTCCTTAAAATATCAATAGTGTAAATTATATCAGATTAACGTGAAAGTATTTTATCCATCAATCTTAAAATAAAAAAATAACAAATTAGAATTCAAATTCAATTCCCAAGAAAAATGCATCTCCTCTAAGACCTCGTATAGACGAGTATTCATACTCTACAAGTGCTGCCATTTTTTCATTGATCTCATAAGTAAGTCCAGCTGCTGCATCAACACCATGTTCTTTTTCATCAATATTAAAATCATCAATTGTTTCATGCTCTTTTTCATAACCTGCTTTTATAAAATACCCAAACTCTTCATTGATAGGATGTTTAAAAATAAGGTTTATTGCATAAGAGACATAAGTCGCTTTTGCTTTATCTACTTCGATCTCTCCGTGCATCTCTTCTGTACGGGTAATATCGTTTTTCCCATAGACTGTTGAAAACTCTATACCAAAATGTTCATGGAACATATATCCGATATCAAGACCCACGCCATAAGCGTTATCCCCCTCCAGTAAGGCTTCTTCTTCTCTCATATCTCCGCCCGGTGTTACCATCCCTTTGGTAACAATATAGAATGGAGATTCACTTTCCGTCTCTACTTCTATCATATTATTTTCATTCATCTCTTCAGCATAGGTCATAGTAAGTAGAACCAATGATGTCATAGTTACTTTTAATAGTTTTTGCATTTATTTCTCCTAAAATTTTTCATTCAGACTTATACTTATATTAAAAACTCATAGCCAGTCCAATAGCATATCCTGAGACATTTTCACCGAATGTGTATCGAAGAAGTACTCTTGTACGTGTGATGAAAACCGGGTAGTCACTGGAATCCAGTTCAAGGCCAACACCTACAGTGGTAAGATAATTGAATCCCAGTGCATCGCGCTGTGCTCCCAAAAAAGTGGTATTACTTCCTTCCAGGACATAGCGAAGAGGATTATTGAGCATCGTCAAACCTGTAGGTGCCCGCCACCGTGTCCAAAGGCTTATAATATTTGCGTCCGATGATCCTTCAATTGCACCATAGTCAGATCCAAAACTTCTGAGTTGTATGTTGGTATACCGTAATTCCACATCCACTTCATAGTCTTCACGGTAATGCTCCCAGTCGAGCATGATTGCTCCGCCATACCCATACGTATTCATTCGTCCATTATTTAAGAATGCAAGACTGTCAGAGTCGAGATTGAAGTGTTCTCTAAGATAACGTCCGACAAGAGAGATATCACTCTCTACATGCCCAAAGGTAAAGTTGAAGATAGGCCGCAATTTGAGTTCTTTGTTCTCGGTCAGCGGAAAATCCCATCCGATTCCTCCGGTAATGGACAAGCTGTTCCATTTCACCGGGATAGATATTTTTTCATCACCGTTGGAAGCAGCAAATTTAGGATCATAACGTGAATAGCCGACAGTACCTTCAAGATAAAGCGGGAAATCCTGACTGATCGTAAATCCGCCACCCAGTGTTGTTTGTTTAAAATCTGTATTACCCGATGCAGCATCATTGATGGAAAGTGAACTGGTAGTGACATCAGGGAGTACCGTAAAACCCATGAGGGTAAGTATGCCGTCTTTGCGTTCTTTTACTTTAGCATCATCGAGCATCAGAGGAAATTGACCTGAGGCATATGATGACAAGATGAAAACCAATACACCAGATACTACACCAAGACGCATAGATACGCTACTTTTTCAACTCGAACGGATAGACCACTTTCCAGTCATTTTTCATATCGACAATCGTCCAGTTATGCTCTTTTGCATAGTCCAGGCCTTTGTCAAGCTTTCCTACGTGTGATTTTCTGTCATACGCCCACTCTCTTTTTTCATCGGTATGATGTACATACAGTTCAAAGGTTTTGTACTGTTTATTGGCTTCTGTATATTCCATCATCGCAAAGTCACCATCAGAGTTTCCAAATGCTGCTACCGGGCGTTGACCTATATGGTAATGTATATGGACGGGCTTGCCTTCTTTGTCATCAATGGCACCCAGTTTTGCTTCTCTATAAATATGTTTATCTTTATATGTTACCTTCATGGAAGACCCTACAATCTGATAAGACGGTATGCCATACACTTCAGATGCAAACGGACGCATAAAGTCTATACCACCACCTGAGACGATGAATGTTTTAAAACCGTTGGCACGCAGATACGTTAAAAGTTCTAACATGGGTTGAAAGACCAAATCTTTATAGAGACGGTTAAAACGTGGGTGTTTCGCACTGTTTATCCACTCTTTGACTTCTTTGTCAAATGCTTCATCCGTCATGCCGCTGTGAGTAGCTACTACCAATTCAAGAAGAC
Source organism: Sulfurovum sp. NBC37-1 (assembly GCF_000010345.1). NCBI lineage: Bacteria > Pseudomonadati > Campylobacterota > Epsilonproteobacteria > Campylobacterales > Sulfurovaceae > Sulfurovum > Sulfurovum sp. NBC37-1. The sequence continues at coordinate 2,478,659 of NC_009663.1, read as the reverse complement.
CTTTTGTGCCTCCTGCCATCAATGCTTTCATGTCATTTTCAAGCACAGCTTGGAAAGGTTGTGTTGTTTTCCACTCCGGGTGTTGGGAGGCTAAAGCTTTGACTCTATCCATAGCAAAGAAGAGCTGGAAATAGGCAGGTTGTTCAGACCACAATGTACCATCATTGTCAAATACTGCAATACGATCTTCTTTGGGAATAAAATCAGGGCTGTTCTTATCTGTAGTGCTTTTTACATACTCGACAATACTATTTTTGGCCGCCCCCTCGTTCCATGACGGTAACACACTCACATTTGTAGCGAACACAGACACACTTAACACACATAACGTAAACAATACTTTTTTCATACTAACTCCTTAAAAATGAAATACAAGACCGATTTTAGGGCCATAGAGGTCAAAGTCATTGACGAAGTTCTCTTCACCAAAGCTATAATGCATATAACGGTAGGTCAGCAATACATCACCCCAGTTGAACATATATCCGACACTGGCACTTGCCTGCCATGTCAAGTCGGAATCACCTGCCCCAATATCAAAATGATAAGGTAAATACCAATTTTCATCGATAGTATATGTCCCTCGAATACCCACAACACCGTCATAGTTTTCTATAGAAGGTGATACACCAATACTTCTGCCATTTAAAGAGAATGAAGCATCCAACCCTAAAGAGAAGTAACGAAGACCACCTATAGCGTCCATTTTAAATGTACCATTATCCAGTACATTGTATCCACCGTAGAATCCAAGTAACCAGGCAGTCAATTCCTGTTCTGCTCTAACATTCACATCAGGTATAGCAGGAAAATTCGGTGTACTGATCGTTGTTTCCTGTGAGGCAGACATTTTCAAGTAAACCATGTCGGCAAGGAATGAAAATTTATCTTTTCTCAACTCATAATTTCCCATTAAAACCATATCAAGTGCATCTGCAATGCCGGATTCTCCCTCTCGGTCAGGTTCACTGCCACTTCCAGGTATGGTATATTTCAAATTCCCATCTAAACTTGGCAGCCAACCATAAATTGATAAACTCTGCTGCAATTCATTACTTTCATCAGCCTGTGCTAAATTCATTGATGCTGTACCCAATACAAGTGACGCAAGTAGTAGTCTCACAATCTTTTTTTTCATATGCTTATTCCTTTGTTGTTTTGAACGATTTCTAAGATGATAAAAAGTATCGTAATACTCTTTATGATTTTAGACGAAGTAACCATTCCCGTCAGAAGACGGAAATGGTCTATACATTAGTTAAGTGTAGTAGCGTCCATTAGTTTTTTCAAACCACCTTTAGCTTTTTGCATCTCAATCGTGCCATATCCGATGTTACCAGCAGAAAGTGAAGATCCTGACTGGAATGGATAATCAGGAATCGTGTCAAAGAATTTTTTAACAAATGATTGAGCCGGAACCATCATCCACATATTGTCTGCATACCATTTGAGGTACATTCCTGAACCATCACTTGCATGTTCAAATGGATCAGCTCTTAAGTTGGTAATCAAAGGCCAAGCCGGAACTTTTCTATAGGCTTCGTTGATAGCACCCTCTTCAATAGCAAATGCCACTTTAAAGTCATCTATACGAATAGCATTAAGCATACCGCTTGCTGCGAAATAGTAGATCTCTCTACGAGGACCTTTTTTCTCTTTACCTTCAAAGTATGGCAAGAAGTTATATCCATCCAGGTGAACTCTAAATTTCTTACCATTGGCTTTCATACCCTCTTTAGAAGCAAGTTTCTCTTTTACATCAGGTACACCTGCAGCTGCAAGAAGTGTAGGCATCCAGTCTTCCTGAGACATGATGTCATTGTAGATGGTTCCCGGTTTGATCGTGCCTGGCCATTTAACCATTTGTGGAATTCTCATACCGCCTTCCCAAGTCGTACCTTTTTCTCCTCTATATGGTGAAGCACCACCATCAGGCCACGTAAATTTCTCTGCACCGTTATCTGTAGAGAAGATAACGATAGTGTTATCTTCAACACCAAGTTTTTTGATATGGTCAAGGAACCCACCCACCATGTCATCAAGCTCTGCCATTGCATCAGGGTAAAGACCAATACCTGTAATACCTTGGTATTTACTCTTTAAGTGAGTCCATACATGTGTACGTGTGAAGTTCATCCATACAAAGAAAGGTTTGTCAGCTTTAACTGCACGTGTCATGAAGTCTTTTGCCGCTGCACCAAACTCACCATCTACCGTTTCCATTCTTTTTTTAGTCAATGGTCCTGTGTCTTCTATCTTACCGTCTGCAAAAGAATGCAGTACACCACGTGGTCCAAACTTCTTTTTAAACTCTGGATCTTTTGGATAGTAGTATGTTTCCGGTTCTTCTTCTGCGTTCAGGTGGTAAAGATTTCCAAAGAACTCATCAAAACCGTGTGCTGTTGGCAAGTGTTTGTCCTGGTCACCTAAGTGATTTTTACCAAACTGACCTGTCGCATATCCCTGATCTTTAAGCAGATCAGCAATGGTAGGTGCCCAGTCAGGAATACCATGATCAGATCCAGGCATACCAATAGTAAGCAGTCCTGTTCTAAATGGTTGTTCACCCAAAATGAATGATGCACGTCCTGCAGTACAGGACTGCTGTGCATACATATCTGTAAAGAGTGCACCATCGTTTGCAATAGAGTCAATATTGGGTGTTTTGTACCCCATACTTCCGCGGTTGTAGGCACTTGTATTCCAGATACCTATATCATCCCCCCACATGACTAGAATGTTTGGTTTTTTAGCCAGAACTTGAGTTGGCATTGCTACAGCAGCCACACCCAAACTCAAAGCCAGCAGTAACTTTGAAGTTGTTTTTTTCATAGATTTTCCTTTAGATTTTAAGATCCTAAAGTATAACAGAACATAATGGCAGAAAAATGTCATTTTATAAAATCCCAAATCTCGAAATAGAAATTCAGCACTTTTCACCATCATCGTATCCATGGACTTTGCTTCATATTCATCACCGCACCTACGGGTGCGCCTCAAACATGAAAACAAACCCCATGGACACGAGCATGGTAAAGATTACAAGAATTCTATTTCGAGATTTGGGAAAATGAACAAAAAATAGCTAGCTATCTATGAAGAAGAGATGCGGTATCCCTCACCGTAAAGATTTTCTATGAGTGCTTCAGGGAGTTTCTTTCTTAGTCTTTTAAGAAAATGTCCAAAGGCATTATAAGGATCTTCACATACCTCATAATCCCATAAAGAGTGTATGATCTCATCCTTGTTTACAATATGGTTGAGATTATCTGTCAGCAGTGTTAAAAATTGACGCTCACGTTTGGTCAAAGTGATCATATCATTTCCATAAAAAAGTGTTTGACTCTCTTGTCTCCAAACATAAGGCCCTTGAAGCTGAAGATTATTCTCAGCACTTTTCTTTTTCTCATAGCCGGCTGCCATTTTTTCAAGTGATGTAAGAAGTTCTTTGTAGGGAACCGGTTTGATCATATACTGTGAGAGCCCCAAAGTCACTGCTTTGAGTAGTTTTTCCCGGTCAGAATAGGCACTCAGGATCATGATCGGTGTGTTTTCATCTTCTTTTCTTATCTTCTCTATCAACTCAAGCCCACTCATTTTTGGTATATTGATATCGACCACCATCAGATCAGGTTTACAGGTTTGGTACATCTCGTAAGCCTCAACACCGTCAGCAGCTTCATAGACTTCATTAAATGCAGGTTTGAGCACACGAAGAAACTGCTCTCTGAGCGCTTCGTCATCTTCAACATACAGTAAGTTCAACACTTTTGTTTTACTCATCTTTTTCCCTCCTCAGCTCTATTGTTACTTCTGTACCATCATCAACATTTCCAATTGACAGTTTCCCCTGCATATTTTTTTCAATGATCATTTTAGACATATAGAGTCCGAGTCCCGTACCATTGGATGAATCTTTACTCGTAACATAAGGTTCAAATACCTTATTTATCATATCAATATCTATGCCGCCTGCATTGTCGGAAATGCGTATGATCCCTCTGTTCCCTTCGTAAAAGATCTTTATTTCTATAGTAGGATGGGCAACACCTTTTTCAACCAGTGCATCTTTTGCATTCCCAATGATGTTGAGTATGACCTGCTGAAACTCACTGGCATACCCCAAGGTAGAAAAACTCTCTCCACTGATAGTGACAGTAATGTCATTTTCCTCTAACTGATACATTTTCAGGTCAAGTACAGCGTCTATCTTTTTTCTTACATCAAATATTTTTTTCTCTTTATCTATTCTGTAAAAATGTTGAAAATCATCAATAGTTCGAGACATATACTGGATGATACGGCTGTTTTTCTCGATAAAAGTCGATAAGAAGTTTTCATCAACCCTATTTTCCCTATAATCAGCCTCAAGCATCTCAATATTGATATGCAGCGTACTCAGTGGCTTTCTCCACTGATGGGCAATGGAGCCCATCATCTCACCCATGGCCGCCAGTTTTGTTTTTTCCATCAGTATGGCATCTTTGTAGTGCAGGAGCGCCACTTTTTTAGAGATCTCCTCTTCAAGGTTTTCATTCAGCTCTTTGAGTTCATTTTCAATAAATTTACGTTTTTCGACCTCTTTGGCAAGTTTTCTGATCCAGTAAATACTTACCAGCATAAGCAGGAAAAAAACAGCGGTTACCTGTACAAGAAGTACATAGTTAAACCCTTTTTCCACCTTTACCGATATCCAGCGATGGACGATATCACGTACTTTCTGCGGGTCAATTTGATCGATCGCTTTATTCATGACAGACAAAAGAAGGGGTTCATCCTTGCGAACACCCAACGCACCGGCCATAGGTTTCTCACTGACCCGGTCTATGATCTTCAGCTCATTACTGTACAGATTGAGAATATGGTATGCCAGCGTATACGTCTCATCTATATACCCGTCCGCTTTCCCTTTTGCGACAAGGTCGAGTCCTTCATCGATACTGTTGACAGTGATGACCTTTACTTCAGGGAACCTCTGTTTTACGAAGGCGGCAATACTCTTCTGCCCTTTCAGGGATGCAATACTTTTGATGTCAAGTTTTGATATATCCTCAGTCAACGGTGCCGTTATCTTTGTTGCAAGTCCGAGAGAGGCTTCTATGACTTTTTTGCTGGGAACAAGGTGTGTATGTCTGTTGGGAGAAGCAAGTATCAAAGCGGCAATGTCTACCGTTCCCTTTTTGCTCAAAGCAATACACTCTTTCCAGTCCTTGACTGGAACATAACGCAGGGGCACAGGCATTTTGTCTTCTATCAGATGCATCACTTCGGGAAGAATACCGATCTTCCTGTGATCTTTGGAACCATAAAGCGGCAGCCCCTTTGGGCTCAAACATACCTTGATCTCTTTTTTTTCTTTAAGATAGTTTTTTTCATCTTGGCTGAGGTCGAGATTTGCATGTGCATAGGAGAAGAGAATAAAAGCAGAGAATAAAAATAGTTTTAGGATTATCATAAATAAGAGTTTATCAGAATAATGATTAGAGGTGTTCACATAGTTAGTAAGCCCCAGAGATGCAAAAAGATTCTTCCATCTCTGTTATAAAGTTAGATCACCGATTTGATCGCTGACTTGGCTGTCTCTTTTTTGAGCGTCTCTTTCCCAACAGCTTTCTCAGCTTCACCTGCAGCCACATCTGCCGCTTTGTCTTTAGCCTGACTCATGGCATCATCTTTTAGTTTATCTGTTACAGATGACTTAGCTTTGTCTGTCACTGACTTGGTTGCATTGTCCGTCATTGACTTGGTCGCCATATCTGTCAAAGAGTTTGCAAAAAGTCCTGTTGCCGCGATCGCCGTAATAAGTATGATTCTTGTCATATTTTTCCTTTGTATAATGTATTTTACAATGTGTATTGTAACTAAAAATAGTGTCACAAAATTGTCATTTAGAAGAAGGGAAAACGGTCTATCTGAAAGAGCCGCTGAAAAGTTAAATACTTTATCCCCAAATTTTTTGCCATTATTTGAAATGACAATTTTGTGACAGCATTTTAGGCTATAATATAAATGAGATATCAAACAAAAGGATGAAATATGAAGATACATAAACAACTTCTTTTTCTTGCAGGAGCGGGACTTCTGTTAGGAAGTACGGCACTGATGGGTGCGGAAAAGTCAGCCCGGTCGATCTTGGACAATGCCAGCCAATACATCGGTGGGATGGACAGGTATGCTTTCAGTGCTGTCGTATCGGATACGGATCCCAAAGACGGAAAAAGCTATAAGCAAAATGTCTCCGTCAAGGTTGACAGACCTGACAAACTGCGTGTTGATACCAAAGGGGACATCAAGGATAGAAGCGTCTATGTCAATGACGGCATCTTCACCCTGATGGACCACAAGTTCAACTATTACGGACAGCTCAAAGTGCCTAAGACCATAGACGGGGCACTGGATTATATCTTCGAACGCTACGGTATCACGCCGCCGCTGGCATCGCTGATCTACAGCGACATGCACAAACGTGCGAAGTTCAGCAAAGGCAAGTATTTCGGTACGGTCGATGTCGCAGGGACCGAGTGTGACTACGTGGCTTTCCGAAACAGGGCTGGAGAGGTGCATATCTGGATCGCTACCGGCGACAAGCCTCTGGTCAAAGCCTACAGCATCATAGACACCCATGTGGAGGGTAAACCGAGAAAGAACACATCGATAAGATGGACGCTGGATCCGAAGTTCCCGGAAAGCGACTTCATCTTCAGTGCACCAAAAGGTGCTTTCAAAATCTCGATAGAACCGGCAAGTTAAGGAGGGGAAGATCATGAAAAAGTATAATAGATTTTTAGTCAAATTTGCAGTTATCGCTGTAGCCATAGGTGTCTTTTCTCCTTCGGTAAGCGTCAAACCCGATATTCGGACAGCCCATAATGGGTTCACCGCATTCCCTACAGCCCTCGATGTCTCACTGTTCAATACGGCAGAAGCGAGAAGGGGCGGCGGTGGTGCCAGAAGGGGCGGTGGTGCCAGAATAGGCAACGTCCACAGAGGCGGAAACCGTGCGCATACACGGAACAGAACAGCCAACCGCGCCAACACCAGAAACAGGAACAGGAACGTGAACCGGAACAGAAATGTCAACAGAAACGTGAACCGGAACGTCAACAGGAACGTGAATGTCAATCACCGTTACTATGGCGGAGGTGGGCATTATCACGGGCATGGACATTACGGATATTACCGTGGTGCGCCGATCCTCGCCTTTGCAACAGGTATGGCCATCGGTTCTGTTGTTGCCGCTTCCACGATGCCTTCTACCTGTACGACAGTTCATGTCGGCGGCGTCAGTTACAGAAGATGTGGAAGTTCATACTATCAGCCGTTCTATGAGGGCGATACACTGGTTTACAGGGCCGTTGCCTCTCCGTATTGATTGGAGCAAGACTCATTTATTCCCTGTTACAGCTGCCCTTCCAGGGGGAGCAGCTGTAAAAGATTCACTTTCACTTTGTCCCAGGCGCTTACATCTGGTTCAGAGGTATAGATCACCTTCCTGCCGTTCTCGATCGTGGTCCATGTAATATGTCCCTTCGCATCGAGCCCGAGCCGGTATGCATTTCTCAGGTCGATCCCTTCATTCATGTAGCTCTCTATCTTTTTTGTCAGGGCAGGGCTGTTGACATAGAGTCCGCCTTCGGTGTTGATGACGGATGATCGCGGATCAAGATTGAAACTGCCTACAAAAACATCTTTTTCATCAAAGATCATTACTTTGGAGTGCAGCCCCGTACGGACATCAGTCTTGACCGCATGATGGTTGATGATCCTGCTTGATCCTGCGTCGTCCCGCAGCTCATAGATCTCTATACCCTGCTGCAGGAGCTCTTTCCGGTACTTTTCATACCCAGCATAGGTGGCGAGTACATCGTTGGCCCTCAGTGAATTGGTCAAAATGCGTATGCGTACACCGCGTTCTCTCATGGCGGCCAAACGTTTTACTCCGTTCTCCTGAGGAACGAAGTAGGGGTTCTCTATCAAAAAGCTCTTCTTGAGATGTTCGAGACGGTTCTGAAGCTTGGTTATCATCGTGTTGATCTGCTTCTCCCTGTCCCGCTGCATCTGTACAGGATCGTTCCATATAATTTTCCCTTTGGCCCATACTGCCTGCTGCAGAATCTTTCTCATGTCGTGTTTCAGACGCTTATTGTCCTCTGACAGAGGATACGGATATCGGTCTTTCTTTACCTGTGTTTCGAGTCTTTGCCGCTCTTTTTCGAGGTCTTCCATAGTATAGTGTTTTTTCACCAAAGCAGAAATAGGTACGGACCATTTCCCGTTCCAGTAATAGTCGTACATCTTTGAGACGTCGCGTACGACAAGCCCTACCGTAGCGATATCGAGGTCCCTGAAGTTGATGTCGTCGGAAACGCCGAAATAGTGGTTCCCTATATTCCGTCCACCGACAATAGCAAAGGTATTATCCATGATAACGGTCTTGTTGTGCATACGGTGGTTCACCCTCTCCATGTCGGTCATGAAATCAACCAGATGCATTCCGCGGCTTGAAAAAGGGTTGAAGATACGTATCTCTATATTCGGGTGGGCATCCATGGCCGCGATCATATCGTCACGACCCTGCAGGCCGATATCATCAAGAAGTACGCGCACCTTGACTCCTCTGTCTGCGACACGAAGTGTATGAAGGGCAAGCAGACGGCCTGTTTCATCCTGGTCCCAGAGGTAGTACTGCAGATCCAGGGTTTTATCTGTCAAATCGGTCATGGCGATACGTGCCGTAAAAGCGTCGCGTCCGTAGGGGATCATATTGAAACCCGATCTTCCTGGGTGTTTTGATACTTCCTGCTCAATGCGCTTTCCCAGATCCGTAGATCTGTAGTTTTTCAGGGCATGGGAGGAGGTCCGGGAGTAGAGTTCAGGCGCGGGGGTGCATCCTGCAAGAAAGAGTGCAACGGTGATAGGTATGACATGGGACAGTCTCATCTTTCAGATCTTTTTACTTGCTATAAAACGTGATACTTTTAATAAATGCTTGCGCACCGCCGCTGGTGTCTTCTGTATTCATCTGGAAGGCAAAAGCTGTGACCGGCGGGGCAGGTTTTTTGAACTCCTGCTGGTACTTTTGGCTGATGCCGAAATGGGTTGTGACCGTTGCTCCGCTATTTTTGTTGGAAACACAGTAGTAGCGGCCACCCTTTTTGTAAAGCTTACCGAGGTAGCGTCCCCCCACACGTTCTTTCTCTCCTATAAAGGGACCGAAAAAAGGAGGAGCGGCGTTGATGCCCAGCGGAAGGCCGGAACTGAGTTTTTCCGTTCCCAGGGCGATTAGTGCTCCGATGGCAAGCCGGTTGTTCCCGCCGGCCCAGTCCGCGCCTTTGGGGAATTTGTCCACGCCCCAGACGATCTTGACGGACCCTATATTTTTAAGATACCTACTCGAGGGCAATTTTACACCGATCATGCCTGCATATTCGCCCGAAGTTGAGATGACCAGTTTCCCGCCTTTGAATTTCATAGAAAGCTTGGAAGCCTCGAGCATAAACTTGAAACCTTTGGAGCGCAGCCACGCTTTGGCGTCACCGTCTTTCTGTTTCGTGAAATCGAGAGAGTAGAGTACGTTCCCTCCTGCAAACGAGAAAGTACTTGTGATGAGCAGGAAAATAAGTATCTTTTTCATTGTCCTTCCTCCCATTTGCATGTACCGTAAACAGTGAACCCGTCCTCTTCGGTATTGGTAGCGAGCAGAACCATCTTTTTGCTTTTCTTGTTGATCCGGAGGACCCAGTCATATTCCGAATCGGCATGGGTCCCGAAAAAAATGAAATTTTTTTCGTTTCCGTGTCTGCTGATGATATTCTCTACATCCACCGTAGCATTACCGATCTTCCCTGCTAGTGATTTCTTTGCAAGGTCGATCTCAAAATACTGGATATCTGCTTCATCAATATTTACCACTTTTATTTTTTCACATCCCTGCAGGGTACATTTGTATACCATGGAAGGTTCACATGAAATTGTGCTTACCTTTTTTTCGGCTGCTGATGTAAAAATCGTCAGAGTGATCAGGGGTATCAGTATGTATCGTAACATCTTTCCTCCTTTTGTTATAAAAAGATCTGTTCGATCGGTATTCTTTTTTATAATATCTTAATTTACGTTAAAAAATGGGGCTGAAAAAAGGGCAAAAATAAGCCTGTTTTTTATTTTTTCCATACCAAAGGTCGAGAAAATGTTTAAAAGATGTTATTTTGCGAGGTAGAGGGGTTATTTTGGATTTTAGGGGTATTTGCAGGGTGCTGTCCCCTGTTGGCACCATTTCTTTTTAATGCCCAATATATTGATGGGTGCTGTGAGGATACAGCACCCTACAGTATCAAACGAAAACTATTGGCATCCGACGCATTCCTGGCTTCTGTCTTCCACGTCGTTGGAACTTTCAGGCGACTGGCTTCTCAGATAGTACGTTGATTTCAAACCGAACTTCCAGGCGTTCATATAGATCTCGTTGAGGTATTTACCGCTGGCTTTGTCCAGAGTGATGAAGATGTTCAGACTCTGACCCTGGTCGATCCACTTCTGCCTGATCGCACCGGCTTTAATGAGTACGTTCTGGTCAAGGTCATACGCCGGTGTATAGTACTGCCAGGTATCCGGAGAAAGCTTTGGTGCAGTTACAGGAATGAGTCCTGAGAGATTCTCTTCGAACCATTTTCTTTTGTAGACCGGTTCAATTGCCTGGGTGGTTCCGGTAAGAATGGAGATGGAAGAGGTGGGTGCGACTGCCATCAGGTAACCGTTTCTCATACCGTCTGTCTTGACCTTTTCTCTCAGTGCCGTCCAGTCATGGCTGTATCCGAAAAGGCCACCTCTGTCAACGAGTTTACAGGCATTTTCATTGGCCTTGTCAATAGGAAAGATCCCTTTGGACCAGTCGGAACCGTCAAAGGTAGGGTACTTTCCTTTTTCAAGTGCAAGGTTGCTGGATGCCTCTATAGCGTAGTAGGAGACGGACTCCATTACTTCATCGATCTTGGTAAAATGGTCATGGCTTCCCCAGGCGATCTGATTTTCCGCAAGCATCTGTGCTTCACCCATAACACCGAGTCCGATAGACCTTGACTTCTCATTGGTCCTCTTCACTTTGGCCAATGGGTAGAAGTTGAGGTCGATGACGTTGTCAAGCATACGTACAGCGGTAGGCACAACGCGTGCGATGTCCTCTTTGGTATGGATCTTGGAGAGATTGATGGAAGCGAGGTTACATACAGCCGTATCCCCGTCGATCTTCTCTTTGTCAACGATCCAGATCTGTTTGCCGCCCAGACTGTCAAGTGCCGTGACCTTCTTGGCAGGCTTGGTCGTACCGTTGTCAACTGTCAACATTTCGTTCTCGTCATAGGACTCTATGCTGCCGTCTGTAAAGGTAAAACGTGTCTTGTAGGTGTTGGGTGCTGTATTCTGGAAGATTTCCGTACAGAGGTTTGAAGACCTGATGATACCGACATGTTTGTTCGGGTTGGCTCTGTTGGCAGCATCCTTAAAGGTCAGGAAAGGGTTCCCCGTTTCAAAATAGGACCGGAGGATCTCTTTCCATAGACCTTTTGCAGAGATGACTTCCCTGGTGATGTCTGCATCGGAGTGTTCAAGCTCCACATATCTTTTTTCGAACTCCTCACCGTAAAGTTCTGTCAACTCTGTCACTTCGAACGGATCGAAAAGTGTCCACGTTGCATCTTCTTCAACTCTTTTCATAAAGAGGTCGTTCAGCCAGAGTGCAGGGAAGAGATCATGTGCTCGTCGGCGCTCTTCACCGGAGTTCTTCTTGAGATCAAGGAAATCCCGGACATCCACATGCCATGGTTCCAGGTAGACGGCTATGGCACCTTTACGTGTCCCCAGCTGATCCACCGCAATGGCAACGTCATTGGCGATCTTGAGGAAAGGTACGATACCGCCTGCAGCATGTTTGTGACCGTCGATATAGGAGCCCATACCGCGAACAAGCGTCCAGTCCCAACCGATACCGCCACCGAATTTGGAAAGCAGCGCCATCTCTTTGTATCCGTCAAAAATACCCTCGATGTTATCAGGCGTGGACCCAATGTAGCATGAGCTGAGCTGGTGTCGTGGTGTTCTGGCATTGGAGAGTGTCGGGGTTGCCGCCATGACCTCGAATTTACTCAAAATGTCATAGAATTTCTTCGCCCAGGTCTGACAGTCGAATTCATTCTGTGCAAGGAACATCGCAACACCCATGAAAAGCTGCTGCGGCAGTTCGATGGGTACACCGTTCCTGTCTTTGAGAAGGTATCGGTCATACAGTGTACGAAGGCCAAGATAGTTGAACTGCAGATCACGCTCGGGCTTGATGTAGTCATTGAGATCATCAAGGTCATACTTGTCTTTAAGCCCAAGGACGATACGCCCTTCTTTCTCGCCACGTTCAAAGTACTCACGCAGATGGTTATACCCGGTAAAGCCTGTTGCTTTATGATAAATGTCATAGAGGAAAAGTCGGGCGGCAACGAAGGTCCAGTTCGGTCTGTCAATATCGATCTTGTCAACAGCTGTTTTGATGAGCGTTGTCTGTATCTCTTCGGAAGTGATCATGTCACGGAACTGCAGTTTGGCATCAACTTCCAGTTCACTTTGACTTACGTCGTCAAGCCCTTCGACAGCTGCCGATGTATATTTCTGGATCTTGGATACATCCAGTGTCTCTACTCTTCCGTTACGCTTTACAACTCTGACCATTGTTACTCCCAGGTAGTTAAAAAATACGCTCATTTTCGAGCGAAAACTTGAAACGATTTTACAGAAAATATACTTGTAGATTTGTTAATTTCTGTATCATTTTTAGCCAATATTGTTATAAGGAAAGATGATACTTTCTGAAAGCTTGTCTGGGTGGGCACTGGTGAAAATATAAGAAATTTTTTTGAAGAAATATTATGATTAAAAAGGTAATTTTGCAGGGCGGGATTCCCCACCCTTCGCGTATCGTGTTACTTGTTGAACACTCTGTCGAAGATCCTGTCAACGTTCTTCGTATAGTAGTCGTAGTTGAAACAGTCACGGATTTGCTCTTCGCTGAGAGATTTGCGTAACTCGTCATCTGCAAGAAGGTACTGAAGGTAGAGAGATTCTCCTTTTTCATTGACGGTAGGTTTTCCCTGCTGGATCTCTTCCCATACTTTCATGGCATTGCGCTGCACGATCTTGTAAGCATCTTCACGGCTTACACCTGCTTTAGGCAGTTCAAGCAACACACGCTGGGAAAATACAAGTCCGCCGGTCTGGTTCAGGTTCTTCATCATATTTTCCGGCATCACGGTCATGTTGGCGATCACACCATTCATACGGTGGAGCATGAAGTCTGAAGTGATGAATGAATCCGGAAGCCAGAAACGCTCCGTAGAAGAGTGGGAGATATCTCTCTCATGCCAAAGCGCCACATTTTCCATAGCCGGCACAGCATAGGCTCGGATGATACGTGCCAGTCCTGTGATGTTCTCCGTAAGGATCGGGTTTCTTTTATGGGGCATAGCCGAAGACCCCTTCTGTCCTTTGGCAAAATATTCTTCCACTTCATAAACCTCTGTACGCTGCCAGTGACGTACCTGTACCGCGAATTTTTCAATGGAAGAGGCCAGAAGCGCCAATGCAGATGCCAGACGTGCATAACGGTCTCTCTGGATCACCTGGTTGGATACCGGAGCAGGTTTGAGTCCAAGCTCTTCCATGGCGTACTCTTCAAGCTCGAGCGGGGCGTGTGCGAAGTTACCCATAGCGCCTGAGATCTGACCTACCCTGATCACTTCCATGGTCTGTTCGAGGTTCTCGAGATGTCTTGCCATTTCGTCATACCAGACGGCCAGAACTAGGCCGAATGTGATGGGCTCACCATGGATCCCGTGGCTTCTTCCCACCATCAGCGTCATTTTGTGCTCAATCGCTCTTTTCTTGATGGACTCCATCATCATCTTCACATCTTCGATGATGATCTTGAGGGAACGTACCATTTGAAGCGCTACGGCAGTATCGACAGTATCGGAACTTGTCATGCCGTAGTGGAACCAGCGGCTTTCTTCCCCCAGTGTTTCGGAAACGGATGTGGTAAATGCAATAAGGTCATGCTTGGTGACCGCTTCGATCTCATCGATACGCTCTACGGAAAAACCCGCATTCTTTACGATCTTCTCTGCATCCTCATCAGGGATAAGCCCTATCCTGTTCCATGCTTTGACCACGGCAAGCTCTACATCGAGCCATGCCTGATACTTTGCTTGCATCGTCCAGTTCTTCGCCATCTCTTCTCGTGAATATCTTTCTACCATGCCATACCTTTATGTCTGTAAAATTTTGGTATTATTCTACCAAAATAGCAGTTACATAAGGGTTAGAACATATGCCATTTGTCAAAGAGAAGTTTCACGTGAAACATAAGATGCCTGCCTTTCTGTTCATTATGAGACAATTCAACTTTACACAGGGACAGGCACAGCGGGTATTGGCAAAAGGACGCTTACTGATAGACGGTGAGTCCATCTTCAATACCGGTGCCTCCGTAGAAGGTGAAGTGGAAGTAGTATATTTCAAAGCGGCTTCACAGGGAAGATGTCCACTCTTCTCTAACAGGGACTTTATGATCTTTGAAAAACCCTCCGGCGTACTGGTGCATCCCAATACCATGTCAACCCCCTATTCAATGCTTGACGAGATACGTCATATCAGTGGCGACAATGCCAATGCGACACACCGCATAGATATGGAAACATCGGGATTGCTGCTCGCTAGCAAGCATAAAAAAGCAGAAACGCATCTGAAGAATTCCTTTGAGGCCAAAACGATCAAAAAGAGCTATCTCGCCTGGGTGGATGGCAGGCTAAACGAACCTTTTTCGGTCTCGGAAAAGATCAAGATAAACAATGACTACAGTCGGGTCAAGCACAAAGTTTTTATCTCTGATGCGGGCAAGGCATCACACACAGATTTTATACCTCTTCGATACAATGAAAGACTTGATGCCACACTGGTAGCCTGCTACCCACAGACAGGACGAACACACCAGATAAGAGTACATTTGTTTCACGTGAAACATCCTATTCTTGGTGATCCGATCTATGGTACGACATTTGATACTGCCAACCGATATCTCGAAGATGAGATCAGTGAAGAAGAACGTTTCCTGGAGACGGGAGCACGACGTCTGATGCTGCATGCGCATACACTCTCTTTCACTTATGGGAATAGGTTTCATATAAAAAGTAAGAGTGATTTTGGACAGATGTATGACCTTATCTGTCCGAAAGATGAACGTACCTTCAACAAGAAGTAAATCATTTTCTCTGTAGGGTGCGTAAACACGCACTGCTAAAACAATTTTCATACGATCAAAATTTTCTAAAAGGTAAAGCTAATTTGTGTTTGTTTGTAAAGTTGCCTCCAAGTTATTCTCGAGGCGTGCTACTCTCTTCATTTTTTTAGAAAAAACGAAGCAAAAAAGCGTCGTGTCTCTCGAATCGCTTCGCTTTCAAGGTCGTTCGACACGACAATGTATTGTATTAATAGATAGGCTATCGCCGAATATGAAATTGTTGAGTAAATATGCTTCTTTTGTCACTGAGCAGCAGTGTACCGATGTGACGTTTTTTTCCCTACTTTTTTAAAAAAGAGTAGGGAGAAGAAATTTGAATAAAGTAAAAGTCAAGATAACTTTTGTGGAGGTGATTTCAGATGTTATGCTTTTGTTTCACAGGAAACAATAACCTACTCATCCCTGTTCGCTTCATAAATAAACCAGCCGCCGCCGACACCCACAACCAAAACGATAAAAACCAATAACGCTATCTGCACATCAGGCATTTATATCTCTCCCTCAAGTTCTTGTTCCCGCAGTTGTCCGCAGGCGGCTGAAATATCAAGCCCCTTGGACTCACGGATGGTGCAATGTAGTCCTCTTTTGGTTAAATACTCCTGAAACTTTTTCATATCTGCTTCGGAAGGCCGTTTGAATTCCGTACCCCCGTAAGGATTGAAGTAGATCAGGTTGACCTTGGCTTTGATGCCGTCAAGCAGGGAGAGCAGTTTCTTTGCCGCTGAGATATCGTCATTGACATCCTTGATGACAAGATACTCGAACATCACACGCTTTCTGTCGTTGACAGGGAAATTCTTTACTGCGGTAATGATCGACTCGATATTGTAGGCTTTGTTGATAGGCATAAGCTGTTGACGTAGTTCATCATCAACAGCATGCAGGGAGATGGCCAGGTTGACGCCAAGCTCCATTTTGCCAAGCTTCTCGATCTTTGACGAGAGGCCGGAGGTTGAGATGGTCTGGCGATGTGGGGCAATAGCCATACCTTCCTCTTCTGCGAATATCTTGACAGACTTTGCTACGGCTTCGAGATTGTCAAGAGGCTCACCCATTCCCATAAAGACGATGTTGACACGACGGTTGGCAGCGATGTCATTGTCCTTTTTGATCATACGGAGCTGTTCAACGATTTCACCGGCAGTCAGATTTCGCATAAAACCGCCCTTTGCGGTCAAACAGAAGGCACACCCTACCTTGCACCCTACCTGGGAGGAGATACACACTGTATAGCGCTCCTGATGCTTTACAGAGCCATCTTCATGATATTCTTTGTCACGCATCAGGAGAAGCACGGCTTCGACTGTATGTCCGTCATGGAGTTCAAAGAGATACTTCCGACTGCCGTCCATACTGTCCTGTACCGTAACTGTTTTAAGGGGTGCAAGCGTGTATTCTGCGTCTAGTTCTTCCCGCATTGCTTTTGGAAGATTTTTCATCTCCTCAAAGGAGGCAGCGTATTTGTGGTAGATCCAGTCATAGATCTGTTTGGAGCGGAAAGCAGGCTTGATCTTTTCTGCAAGTTCTTCTTTGGTGAGGTCCTGTATGATTTTTTTATGCGTCGGCATTGCTTGCCTCCATATACTGTATTTTAATTCTTGATTTCATTTCAATTCTTTCGTAGGTCGGGATGAGGACACCCCGACCTACACTTTTACTTCTTTGCCCGCTCTTTTACGTAAGCATCCAGACGCTTCATCGCCTCTTTCTGATTCTTTTCAAAATCCTCATGCGCATTTTCATCACAGTAATTCGTCACACAGAAGATACCTCCGGCGGAGATCTTGTAAAACTGGGCGACTTTCATCACGGCAAAGAACTCCATATTCTCGATATGCACATTCTGTGCTGTATAATAGGGACCCATCTTCTTGTCTGTGGTGATATAATTCGAGGAGTTCACGATTGTTTCACGTGAAACATCCATAACACTTGTAACAACATTGTCAAGCGGGCTGTATGAACCACCTGTAAAGAAACTGTTCTCTATGTTGGCTGCGGTCTTGGACTCGATGATGTCGAAGATCTTCTTCTCCCCGTAGGAACCCGCTGTACCTACAAATAGGATATAGTCCGGTTTTTTGGCTTCGCAGAGTCGGGTGAGGTTGATCGCAACCTCCATCATTCCCACCCCTACGGGCATAGCGAAATCGAACTGTTCGCTCTTTCCTGCACAAATGATCATCTTATATCCTTACCGGTATGTTTTTTGTTTTGAGATAGTGTTTGAGTTCCATGATGTCTATCTCTCTGAAGTGAAAGATCGAAGCGGCAAGTGCTGCATCGGCATTCCCTAAGGTAAATGCCTCCTCAATATGCTGCATGGTTCCCGCACCACCGCTCGCAATGACAGGAATGTTGACCAGTTCTCCGATCTTTCTGTTGAGCTCGTTGTCGAACCCTGCTTTGGTGCCGTCCGCATCCATGGAAGTGACGAGCAATTCACCGGCACCTCTCTCGTACGCCTCTTTGGCCCACTGCAAGGCATCGATGCCGGTGTCATTTCTTCCACCATGTGTAAAAATATGCCATTTGCCATTTCCGACTCTCTTTGCATCAATGGCCACAACGATACATTGTGAACCGAAACGCTTGGCACCTTCCTCGATGAATTCGGGACGTTTGATGGCAGCCGAATTGATGCTGACCTTGTCACAGCCGACATTGAGAAGGTTGTAGATATCGGGCAGTTCACGTATCCCTCCGCCTACGGTCAAGGGGATGAACACTTCCTGTGCCACTTTCTTTACGACATCGACAATGGTGTCACGCCCTTCATGGCTGGCGCCGATATCGAGAAAGGTGATCTCGTCTGCGCCCTCTTCGTTATAGCGTTTGGCCACTTCCACCGGGTCGCCTGCATCGCGCAGGCCTACAAAATTGACACCTTTGACCACTCTTCCTTCATTGACATCGAGACATGGGATGATTCTTTTTGCGAAATAATCCATCTATTACCTAATATTACTGTATTTTTATGGTAGAATTATACAAAAATTATCCCAAATAGGGGATTAGCATCAGGTATAAAGGTAGATTATAGTATGATTATTGAAAATTTAGCCGAATTTGCGAGTAAGAAATTTGGCCAGAATTTTCTGAAAAGTGATTATTACCTTCAGCAAATCATCCAAGCGATGCCCAATGACGGCCTTCGGGTCGCAGAGATCGGGCCTGGCTTAGGTGATTTAACCAAAGAGCTTGTAAAAGCTCGAAATGTCACAGCATTTGAGGTTGATAAAAGATTATGCGAGCATCTTACATCGGAATTCGAGGAGCCTATCCACAACGGGAGCTTCGAACTGCGCTGCGGAGATGTGCTTGAGCGTTGGGCGTCGGGGAGCCTGCTGGATGAGCCTTATCATCTAGTAGCCAACCTGCCCTATTATATCGCGACCAATATCATCTTAAAAGCATTGAAGGATGAACACTGCCGGTCCGTACTGGTCATGGTTCAGAAGGAAGTTGCCGTAAAATTTGCGGCAGAGGCAGGAGAGAAGGCGTTTTCCGCTCTCTCTGTACTGGCCTCGACCGTAGGGAAGGCGACGCTCTGTTTCGAGGTTGAGCGCGAAGCATTCGTCCCTCCCCCGAACGTCACTTCCGCCGTGCTTTTAATTGAGAAGAACCGGTCATTCGATGATGAGAAGTTTGAAGCGTTCCTGAAGATCGCTTTTTCGCAGCCGCGAAAAAAACTTTCCAAAAATCTTATGACGGCTTTTCCCAAAGATTTGGTAAAAAAGACTTTCGCAGAACTGGAACTTCCTTCCACGATGCGGCCTCATGAAGCTGGGACATCTATTTATCATCACTTATACAATGAATTAAAGGATAATTTAGATGGAAAACAACAAACCAAACAGCGAAAACTCTCAAAATCAAGGGCCAAAAACCGGGGATAATAAAGCGCAGGAAAACAAATCTCAGCGTAATAGAAGACCTAACCCCCACAGACAGAACAGAACAGAGAGCAGCCAGGGCGAAAATAGACAAGGTAACAATCCCAACAGAAAGCCCAACCAAAACCGTAAACCAAACCCGAATAGACAGCAGAACGCTTCTGAAGGCCAGGGAAACAACCAGAACAGAAGACCAAACCCTAACCAAAAGAATAATCAAAACAGAAAATCTAATAACAGTCAGAATAGAAATAGCAACCAGAACAAGAACAGGAGCAAACGCAAGAATGTCACGACAGTGAATGATGCGATGCGCGCTTCTATGGAAGAGAATAAACGTGTCCAGGAAGCCAGAATGGCACCATGGAAGCAGATCGACATCAATTCCAAGGGCAAGGTACGTTTTACACCGCTTGGAGGACTTGGCGAGATCGGCGGGAATATGGCAGTACTCGAAACGGAAAGTACTGCGATCGTCATTGATGTGGGCATGAGTTTCCCGGATGAAACGATGCACGGTGTAGACATCCTGGTACCGGATTTCTCTTATCTGCATGCGATCAAGGACAAAATCAAAGGGATCGTGATCACACACGGGCACGAAGACCACATCGGCGCAATGCCCTACCTCTTTAAAGAGCTAAAGTTCCCAGTGTACGGTACACCGCTGGCTTTGGCGATGATCGAGAACAAGTTCAATGAACATGGGCTCAAAGCAGATGCGAAATACTTCAATTTTGTGACCAAAAGAAAGCAGTACACTATCGGCGACATGAAGATCGAATGGATGCATAACACCCACTCAATTATCGATGCCTGTTCTCTTGCAATCGAAACACCGGCAGGCACTTTGATACACACGGCTGACTTCAAAGTGGACCATACGCCTGTGGATGGCTATACAATGGATCTTCAGCGTTATGCCTATTATGGTTCCAAAGGGGTATTGTGTCTCTTTTCCGATTCCACGAACTCGCATAACCCGGGATTTACCAAGAGTGAGACAGTGGTCGGTAAAACCTTCGATTCCCTCTTCGAAATGGCCAAAGGGCGGGTCATAATGTCGACTTTCTCCTCGAATGTCCACCGTATCTTCCAGGCGATGGAACGTGGGGTGAAGCACGGAAGAAAGATCTGTGTGATCGGGCGATCCATGGAGCGAAATGTCGAAACCAACCGTGCACTCGGCTTTGTAGATATTGAGGATAAACATTTCATCGAGGTACATGAAGTACCAAAATATGCAGACCATGAAGTCCTCATCGTTACTACAGGTTCTCAGGGGGAGACTATGGCGGCATTGAATCGTATGGCGACCGATGAACACAGACATATCAAGCTCAAGCCGTCTGATACGGTCATTATCTCCGCTTCAGCAATCCCGGGGAACGAAGCTTCCGTTTCCAAACTGATGAACCTGCTGGTCAAAGCAGGTGTGACGGTACGTTACAGAGAATTTTCCGATATCCATGTCTCCGGACACGCAGCACAGGAGGAGCAGAAACTTATCCTCAGACTGGTACAGCCAAAGTTCTTCCTCCCGGTACACGGTGAGTACAATCACATTGCAAAGCATGCGAAAACTGCGGTAAGCTGTGGTGTGGATGAGAGAAATATCCTTCTCATGAGCGATGGTGACCAGGTCGAGATCACACCGAAGTACCTCAAGAAGGTCAAAACGGTCAAATCAGGCAAGACTTATATCGACAACCAGAACAATATGACGATCGAGAACGATGTAGTACTCGACAGACAGAAGCTGGCAGAAGACGGTATCGTGACCATCGTGGCACAGATCGCACAGAGTAACGGAAAAATGGTCGGTAAACCGGTGGTTTATACCCATGGCCTTGTTCCTGACAAAGAAGACAAGAAATTCGCCAAAGAGATCGAAGTACTGCTTGAAACGATGCTTCTCAATATGAAAGGAGAAGGCCTGAAAGACCATATCCATGTCGAGAACGAGATCCGTAATGCAGTGCGCAAGCATGTGATCCGCAGCAAAAAGCGCTATCCGCTTATCATCCCTACGGTCTTTATCGTATAATTCCCATTTGCCGGGGTAAGGGGTACCCCGGTTTACATCTATGTTATAATCACAAATACATATCTTATTTTAAAGCAGAAGCATGGATCTTATTCAAATCGCACAGGAAACATTTCAGACGGAAGCAGAAGCCCTGCTGACCATGACAGAGCGTCTTGACCAGAATTTTTTGGATGCGATAGAGACGATCTTTTCCACCAAAGGCAAGCTGATCGTTACCGGGGTAGGAAAATCAGGTCTTGTCGGTGCCAAAATGGCGGCGACGTTTGCCTCTACGGGCACTTCGAGTTTCTTTCTGCACCCTACCGAAGCCTTACACGGTGACCTCGGGATGATAGGAAAGGATGACACGCTGCTTGCGATCAGCAGCAGTGGGGAAAGTGAAGAATTGACCAAGATACTGCCACATATCAAACGCTTTGAGATACAACTGATCGGCCTGACAGGCAATGCCGATTCGACACTGGCACGTTATGCGGATGTCTGGATCGATATCTCTGTGGAGAAGGAGGCCTGTCCGCTCAATGTGGCTCCAACGACCTCTACAACCCTTACGATGGCTCTGGGAGATGCTCTTGCGGTCGCACTGATGCACAAAAGAGGATTCAGAAAAGAGGATTTTGCCTCATTCCATCCGGGAGGTTCCCTGGGCAAAAGGCTGTTTGTCAAGATCAAAGACCTGATGCGCACGGAAAACCTTCCTGTTATCAAAGAGAATACACCACTCAAAGAAGCCGTAGTAGCTATGAGCGAAGGGAAGCTCGGTACCGTACTCGTTGTAGATGAAAATGATGCTTTCACCGCTTTGCTAAGTGATGGTGACCTCAGGCGTGCCTTGATGCGTGAGGATTTCAGTATGGAGCAGCCTGCCATTGACTATGCAACGCAACACCCGAAGAGTTACAGCAATACCGAGCTGCTTGCGAGTGAAGCATTGGAAATTATAGAGAATGAACGTATACAGCTTCTTCCGATCACGGATGAAGCCGGAAAGATCATCGGAGTACTGCATATCCATGACCTTGTCAATGCGGGGATCAAAAGCAGATAAACAAGACAGGAACACACATGAGACTGAACAAATACATTGCACACCACACAAAATACTCACGACGTGAGGCCGACAGGCTGATCGAAGAGGGAGAAGTCACTCTGAACAAAAAAGTGCTTCGGGATTTTGCCTATGATGTGCAGGAGGGTGACCATATCTATGTCAAAAGCAGACCGATTAAGCCAAGCAACGAGATAACCGTCATTGTCTATAATAAACCCAAAGGGGTGCTGGTCACTAAAAAGGACGACCGGGGACGTGCAACCATCTACCACAAGCTTCCGGGTAAATTCAGGCATTTTGTGCCTGTAGGAAGGCTGGACTATGCCTCAGAGGGACTTTTGATCCTCACGGACTCTGTAGAAGTTGTTACGGCGCTTATGGGGAGCGATCTGGAGCGTACCTACAACCTCAAGATCGATAAACCTGTCACACAGGAGATGGTTGCGGCGATGAACGAGGGGCTGGTCCTGGACGATGCAAGAGCCGGAGGCCATGAAAAAAGTAAAATATATGGTATGGAGTTCGCCCCTTTTGCGCACTTCGAGATCCGCTCCGAAGGAAAGAGCTATACCAAGCTCCGTGTAACAATTACGGAAGGGAAAAACCGGGAACTGAGACGATTCTTCGGACACTTTGATGCCAAAGTCCTTGACCTAAAGCGCGTAGCATACGGCGGGATAGAGCTCAACAACCTTCCTACGAACAAAACACGATTCTTTTCACGTAAGGAGTACGATGACCTGCACAAGTTTATGAAGCAGCTCAAAGCGGAAAAGAAAGTCGAAGTGAAAAACCGAGCCAATGCCCTCAAGCAGGAAGAGGCGAACAAAAAAGCCAAAAAGTCCGACAGAAGAGATTAGATCGTGGTCAATCTTGCACTGAAATACCGCCCCAAAACACTTGATGAGATGGTGGGGCAAAGACACCTTCTCGGCGAAGAAGCACCGCTGAGAAAGCTCATAGAAGCGGATGCCCTGCCCCATATTTTTCTCTATGGCCCTCCAGGCTGTGGGAAGACTACCCTCGCACGTATCATCGCGACACAGCTTGGTAGACCTTTTTACGAAATGAATGCCACCACCCTCAAGATTGATGATTTGCGCAAGATATTCAAAGAGTATGCCAATGCTCTGCAGAAACCTCTTATCTTCATCGATGAGGTGCACCGTTTGAGCAAGAATCAGCAGGAGGTATTGCTTCCTTTCATGGAGAATAATGCTGCCCTAGTTATCGGTGCTTCTACGGAGAATCCCTACTATTCCCTGACGGCGGCTATGCGTTCCCGTTCACATCTTTTCGAACTTGAAGCCCTTAAGCAGAAAGAGATGCAGGATTACTTGGCCAAGATCATAGCACTTCAAGCAATGGATGTAGAAGAAGATGCTGTGGAATACCTGGTCTTTTCAAGCGGTGGGGATGTCAGAGCGATGCTGAATCTGCTTGAAAGTGCACAAATGGTTGCTACCCCCGTTACATTGGAAACACTCAAACAAATACGCCCCCACGCCATGCAGGCAGGAAGCAGTGAGAGTGAAAGTCATTATGAACTCACTTCGGCCATGATCAAAAGTATCAGAGGCTCCGATATCGATGCGGCACTCTATTACCTTGCTCGCTTGATAGAGGGAGGGGAGCCCGCAGAGTTCATTGCCAGACGGCTGGCAATACTGGCAAGTGAAGATATAGGCAATGCCAACCCCCCTGCCCTGAATCTCGCCTCATCCGCCTTGAATATCGTGAAACACATTGGATATCCTGAAGCGCGTATCTCGCTATCACAACTGGTGATCTACCTGGCCTCCTCGCCCAAGTCGAACAGTGCCTATAAAGCCATCAACAATGCGCAGAAAGTTATAAAGAATGGGGAGATACACCCTATTCCGGATCACATCAAGACCCATGCAAAAAGTTATCTCTATCCGCATAATTTTGGGGGGTGGGTTGCGCAGAAGTACCTGTCTGTCCCGATGTATTTCTATGAAACGGAACAGATCGGGTTTGAAAAGACACTTTTTGAATGGCATGAGAAGATTGTCAAGGGCTGATGCCCTTCTTGTTTTAGATAAAAAAGATTATTTGAATGATGCAAGAGCGGCTTTAGCCTGCTCAGTGGTTAGTTCCCCTGCAAAGAATTTGGTCTCGACATCATCCACATGTTTCAGGAGTCTGCTTTTAATGGGTTCACCATGGACACGATTCTTGATGAAATCTTTCATCAGTGAGAAATCCGGGTAAAGATCAAGGAACTCCTCTTTCAGTGAGCCTTCGTTCCAGGCACCAATCTGTGTAGCGGTATCCACTCCTTCCACATTAAGTACGGCACGTCCCACGCTGTCCATGCCTTTATAGGTATCATATTTGTGTTTCTGCTCATAGGTATTGTTCCTAAAACGCTCATCCTCTTCCTGAATACCCCCGACAAAGTGGGTGATAAAGTAAAGAAAGGCCAACCCAATTGCAAGAAATACTAAAAAACTCTTATCCATTCTATTATCCTATTGATGATCTCTATGATATTATTATACAATGATTTTTAGAAATTAGGTAGGCTGAAAAGGTTTTAGAAGATTCTGGTTAAATGTGTTTTTTAGATTTTTGTAGATGGTGCGGATGAGAGGACTCGAACCTCCACGCCGTAAAGCACCAGATCCTAAGTCTGGCGTGTATACCAATTTCACCACATCCGCACAAATAACCTAACAAAAATAAGGTGGTACACCCGTCAGGATTCGAACCTGAGACCGCCCGCTTAGAAGGCGGGTGCTCTATCCAGCTGAGCTACGAGTGCATGTATAAGTATAATAAAATTAAAAAAAGTGGTACGCCAGAGAGGACTCGAACCCCTAACCCTCAGATCCGAAGTCTGATGCTCTATCCAATTGAGCCACTAGCGCTTCACTGGTAGAAAGGTTTTCTCTTCATTACCAATATGGGGTGGACGACGGGGCTCGAACCCGCGACAACCTGTGCCACAAACAGGTGCTCTACCAACTGAACTACGTCCACCATACAATTGTTTTATTATACTATCGATTTTAAATATCTAAATGGTCGGAGTGAAAGGACTCGAACCTTCGACCCCCTGGTCCCAAACCAGGTGCGCTACCAGACTGCGCTACACTCCGTTACCTCAAATCTAAGAAGATCAGATTTAAAAAGGACTGCAATTATAGTCAAAAGGTTTCGATTTGTCAATAGATTTTGCAAAAAAATGTAAAAAAATCAAAATATAGGCTACTTTATGCCGGAAAGTGTATAATAATCCATTACAGTTTGGGGAGAATTATTTATGGACAGTATCTTTGATCAGATCAATAGTATTCTGGCATCCGTCTTCTTTTTTGATATATTTTTCGGACAGGTCAAGGGGGCGACTATGCCCTTTATCGTTGCCTGGCTGGTAGTAGGAGGGGTATTTCTCACCTTCCGCTTCGGTTTCATCAATGTCCGAATGTTCTCCCATGCTTTCAAGATCATTACCGGGCAGTACCGTACGGCGGATGATGTGGGAGAGATCACTCCTTTCCAGTCTCTCACAACGGCACTCTCCGCGACCGTAGGGCTTGGTAACATCGCCGGTGTTGCCATTGCAATTGCCGTGGGAGGGCCGGGAGCAACATTCTGGATGATCCTGGCAGGGTTTTTCGGTATGACCCTGAAGTTTACGGAAGTCACATTGGCCCAGATTTACCGGGAAAAAAGACCGGATGGTCGAATCATGGGAGGTGCGATGCAGTACCTTTCCAAAGGCCTGGCCTCCAAGGGGCATGCAAAATTGGGGAAAGTCCTGGCAGTCCTGTTCGCCATTCTTGCCATAGGGGGAAGCCTGGGGGCGGGGAATGCTTTCCAGACTTCCCAGGCTATGGGTGTATTGACGGACCGTGTGCCGTTCTTCGCTTCCTATCCCATTGTGTTTGGTCTCATTATGGCAGCCATTGTCGGTTTTGTCATTATCGGGGGGATCAAACGTATCGCGAGTACGGCTGAAAAGATCGTTCCGCTCATGGTGTTGATCTATCTGGCAGCATCACTGTGGATCCTGGTGGCGAATGCTTCAGCCGTGCCTGCGGCCATTGTGACCATTTTTCATGAAGCCTTTACTCCTACTGCCGCTGTCGGCGGTATGATAGGTGTACTGGTCCAAGGCTTCAAACGTGCCGCCTTCTCAAGTGAGGCAGGTATCGGTTCAGCTGCCATCGTCCACTCTACAGCGTCGGTAAAGTATCCCGTAAGACAGGGGATGGTCGCACTGTATGAACCTTTTATCGATACGATCGTTATCTGTACTATGACAGCACTGGTCATCGTGACCACAGGTGTGTATGACCCTTCCGGAGAATTTGCCAACCTGGTAGCTGCGAAGCAGGGTGCTGCGCTGACGGCGGCAGCCTACGGTACTGTGATCTCATGGTTCCCGGTGATCCTCTCTTTCTCCATCATCCTTTTTGCTTTCTCTACGATGATCTCCTGGTCCTACTACGGTGAACGTTCATGGACCTATTTGTTTGGAGAAAAATACACACTGGTCTACAAACTGATCTTTATTGCCTTTACTGTCATGGCATCAGTCACCAGTGCTTCAGCGATGCTGGAGTTCTCCGACCTGCTTATCTTGACGATGTCCCTGCCGAACATCATCGGGCTCTATATACTGCAGGGAGAGGTCAAGGCGAACCTGAATGCCTATCTGGCGAAATGGAAAAATGGGGAACTGGACAGGGAAGCGATACGAAAGTAGGGTGCGTAAACACGCACCCTACGCGAGAAAGCGTGATTTTAAACTAAATCTACACCCTTCTCACCGGTGGCTAGCGCCCCGATAACATATCCGTCTGTGTTGGCAAGTACGGCATCTACCTCTTCGGGCTCTACGACCCATACCATGCCCACTCCCATATTGAAGGCTCTGAACATCTCCTCTTCATCGATATACTGGCTCATGAACTCAAAGATCGGAAGTATGCGGATGGAATCTTTGTCTACGACCGCTCTAATGCCTTCTGGAAGGACTCGGGGAAGGTTCTCGACGATCCCTCCGCCCGTAATGTGTGCCAGCGCTTTGATATGTGCTTTGTTGGCTTTGTACTCTTTGACATAGATGCGTGTCGGCTCCAACAGTGTCTCAAGCAATGGTTTGCCTTCGAACTCTGTCTCAAGACTCATTCCAAGTTTGTCGAAAAAGAGTTTTCTCACCAGTGAATATCCGTTGGAATGTACTCCTGAGCTTGGCATGGCAATGAGTATCTGTCCCTCTTTGACATTGGCGACCGTATCCATTTCGGAACGTTCTGCGATCCCTACGGCAAATCCGGCAAGGTCAAAGTCGTCATCGGAGTACATTCCGGGCATTTCAGCCGTTTCCCCGCCTACGAGGGCGCATTCGCTTCTGCGGCACCCTTCGGCGATACCTGCTACGACATCTTTGGCATTTTCGGGAAGCAGTTTGCCTGTGGCATAGTAGTCAAGGAAGAACATCGGCACACCGTTGTTGCAGATGAGGTCGTTAACACACATGGCGACCAGATCGATCCCCACCGTATCAAGCTTACCGCTCTCTATAGCGATCTTCAGTTTGGTACCCACGCCATCTGTTGCTGAGAGAATCACCGGCTCTTTGTAGCCGGAGGGCAGGGTATAGGCACCGGCGAACGAACCGATCCCGCCAATGACATTGCTGTCAAAAGTCGATTTGACATCGGCTTTAATCGCCTCTACGAACTCGTTCCCCGCATCGATATCGACACCGGCATCTTTATAGGATATATTTGACATTATTGTTCCTTTCTTTCTTCTGACTCACAAGGAGGAAAGATCTTTTTTAAAATTTTAAGCCCTGGACAAAAGCCAGTCAGTCCAGCTATAACCAACATCACCATCATTGCTACTTGAAGTAAAAAAGCGATTTGAAGCATGCTTCTTTCTCCACCTTGTATACCCAGTGCAGCAAACAATAGTACAAAACCCAATATGCTCGCTTGAATTAAACGTTGTAACCTTTCAGCACATAACATCTGATATCCTTGTGAAAAATTACGCGTATTATATCTAATCTTAGCTGTTTAACTTACGTTCGAGTTTGGCTTCCACCGAACCGACTTTTTTGTTCAGTCTGCCGATCGGTCCCTCTCTCCAGTCGATCTTTATGGAGGAATAGATACGCCCGCAATCCTTCTGAAGCTCTTCATAGGCGGTGTTGATCACGGCAAGGACCTCTTCGACCGTTTCTCCCTCGATGATGGTTCCCATAGGGGTGAGCTGATATTCCAGCCCGCTTTTGTCCACGATGTTCAGAACTCTTGCGACGAAGGCGCTTTTGCTTTGGGTCTGTTCTGTTGGGAACATTGAAAATTCAACCAGTGCTGACATGTTAATCCTTGATAGTATGATTTGGGATATAATATCGTATGAATAATGAAGAGTTGATAATCATCGGGGCAGGGGCGGCAGGGCTATGTGCTGCCATTACGTCGGCAAGGGTAGGGCGGCAGGTTCTGCTGTTGGAACAGAACAGTAAAGTGGGTAGAAAGATACTGGTATCGGGTAACGGGAAGTGCAATATTACCAACCGGCACATCTCTGCATACCGTTTCCATTCGGAAAAACCGGCCTTCATCGAAAATGTACTGGATGGGTACGGGTACGATAGGGTTGAAGATTTTTTCAGATACATAGGACTTGAACTCGTTGAAGAGAAGGAAGGGAAAATGTTCCCGATGTCCCTTCAGGCCTCTTCAGTGGTCGACCTGCTGGAGTATGAAGCGAAGAGGGCAGGGGCGGAGATTCTTTGCGACTGTAAAGTGAAACGCATTGAGAAAGAGGCTGACGGTTTTGTACTCGATACGACTCAGGGCAAGAAACGTTCTTCGCAACTTCTGATCACTTCGGGTTCTCCTGCCGCGCCGCAGCTTGGAGGGAACGACTCAGGATACATCTTTGCTACGACGATGGGACATACGCTGATACCTAGACACCCCTCACTGGTACAGCTTTGTTCGGAAGAGAGCTGGGTCAAAGAATGTGCAGGTGTAAAGATTGCCGGCGTAGCCAAACTCTATGCCAACGGAGAATATATCACGGAGAAAGAAGGTGACCTGCTCTTTACCAATTACGGCATCAGCGGATTGGCCATTCTTGACCTGAGCCGAGAGGTCAGTGTGCGGTTGGCAGCATACGATTACTGTGAACTCAGCCTTGATCTGATGCCCAAGCTCAGCAAAGAGAAGCTGACGAACCTCCTGCTTTCCCGAATAGGGAAGGGGAGCGAAAAGCCCATAGGGCTCTGGCTGCAGGGTATACTTCACAAAAAACTCATCAGGATCGTTTTGGAGCAGTCCAAATGCAGAAGCAGGGTGGAGTCGGATCTTAACAGAAAAGAGATCAACAAGATCGTACACAGCATCAAGAACCTTAAACTTAGCATCAATGATACCAAAGGTTTCAAAGGTGCCGAGGTCTCAACCGGAGGTATCGATACCTCCGAAGTGGATTTGCAGACCATGGAATCGAAAATCGTTCCCAGTCTCTATTTTGCCGGAGAAGTACTCGATGTGGACGGAGACAGGGGAGGGTTCAACTTTCACTGGGCGTGGGTAAGCGGCATGAGAGCGGGAAAAGCAATTAAAAATTAAAAGTTAAAAGAGTTTTTTATAAAAGGAATAGTCTTTTAGTTGGCTGTAGATTTGGTCTGATGGAGTATACGTAGAGAGGGAGCTTACATGTAAGTAAGTGACCGAAAGGAGCAGGCTCCATCCGATCAAAGATATAGGGAAATAGAAGAACTATTTTGCGTTCTTTTTGTCTCTCGCCTGTCTTTTTCTTACCACCGGATCAAGTGATTTCTTACGGATCCTGATGCTCTCAGGTGTGATCTCGATCAACTCATCATCTTCGATCCACTCCATGGCATTCTCAAGTGTGATCTGTCTTGGCGGGACCAGTTTAATGGCATCATCAGCACCGGAGGTTCTCATGTTTGTCAGCTGTTTTCCTTTGAGCGGGTTCACGTCGAGGTCTCCCGGTCTCGCACTTTCCCCGATGACCATACCGGAGTAGACTTTGTCCTGCGGTTTGATAAAGAGGGTACCACGTGCCTGAAGGTTGAAGATGGAGAAGGCAACAGCCTCACCGTTATCCATGGAGACAAGCGCACCCGGCGTACGGCTGACCACTGTACCGCTGTACGGTCTGTACTCGATGAAGGAGTGGTTCATGATCCCTTCACCCTTCGTGTCTGTCAGGAATTCCGAACGGAAACCGATGAGGCCACGTGCAGGGATCTCAAACTCGATCCTTACCGTACCATCAGGCATAGGCGTCAATGATGTCATCTCCGCTTTTCTTTTACCGAGCTTTTCAATGGCTACACCCTGGAATTCTTCAGGAACGTCAACGACAAGGTGCTCGAACGGCTCCATTTTGACTCCGTTCTCTTCTTTGACCACGACTTCCGGACGGGCAAGCAGGAACTCGAAACCTTCTCTTCTCATGTTCTCCGCCAAAATACCGATCTGAAGTTCACCCCGTCCTGATACCTTGAAAGAGGCGTCTCCCATTGGCTCCATACGCATTGCGATGTTCGTTTCCATCTCTTTTTCCAGTCTTTCCTGAATCTTGTTGGATGTGACGTGCTTTCCTTCCGTACCAGCCAAAGGACCGTCATTGACCGACATGATGACTGACAGTGTAGGTTCTTCCACATGCATAGGATCCAGGGCAACAGGATTGACAGGGTCACAGATGGAGTCACCGACATCGATATCGTTAAAACCAGCGATCGCCACGATATCGCCTGCCTCGGCTTCCTGGATCTCCATTCTCTCGAGGCCTTTGAATCCGATCAGTTTGCTAACACGTGACTTTGTCTTCTCCCCTGATGCCTTAACCAGGAAATATTCGTCTCCCTTTTTGATTTTCCCGTTGAAGATACGTGTAATACCGATACGCCCTACAAAGTTGTCGTTGTCAAGTGTAAAGACCTGTGCCTGCGTATCTGCATCCGGTGAACCCTGTGGGTAGGGGACTTTTTCAAGGATTGCTTCAAAAAGCGGTGTCATATCCTTGTTCTCATCTTCAAGGTCCCATTTCGCATACCCGTCTCTTGCCGCAGCATAGAGCACGGGGAATTCGAGTTGCTCTTCATTGGCGTCGAGTGCGACGAGAAGATCGAACATTTCATCGAGAACTCTGTCCGGCTCTGCACCATCCTTGTCGATCTTGTTGATGACGACGACAGGGATTAGGCCGAGCTCGATCGCTTTCTTGAGTACGAATTTGGTCTGAGGCATAACACCTTCCTGTGCATCTACAAGCATCAGAACACCATCGACCATTTTGAGTACACGCTCGACCTCACCACCGAAGTCTGCGTGGCCCGGGGTGTCGATGATGTTGATCTTATGATCACCATAGGTAATGGCTGTATTCTTGGAAAGGATTGTGATCCCTCTCTCTTTTTCAATATCGTTGGAGTCCATGGCTCTCTCTTCGACCTGCTGGTGTGCTTCGAATGTACCTGACTGCTGGAGCAGTTCATCGACAAGAGTTGTTTTCCCGTGGTCAACGTGTGCGATAACCGCAATGTTCTTGATTTTTTGCATATAAAGTATCCTAAAAATGGGCAGTGCCCTATATATATTTCGCGCATTATATCCAAAAATTACTATAGTGCAGATTTTGTATCGAAATTGGGAAAAAGATAAAAGTATCGAAGAGACAAAAGAATATAGAAAAAATGATTTTTATAAGAGATAGCGAGGGTGCCTGAACACCTCTGAAGGGAAGAATCCCAATTAGCTTAAGATGCTACTCTTCGTGCCAGCTTGAAGCGTTGGCTGTAGAACGGCTTGTTAAGGCTGGTGATAATGACTTTTTTCTTCGCAGAGCTTGCATGGATGAATTTGTTATTGCCAATGTAGATACCCACATGGTTCACATATCCTTTTCTGTGCTTGGAAGTATCGAAGAAGATGAGATCACCCGGCTTGAGGTTCTTTCTGCTTACGTATTTACCATACTTAGACTGTTCAATGGCCCTACGCGGTATCTTGATGCCGTTTTTCTTGCAGACATAAGAGGTAAGTCCGGAACAGTCGAAGGTGTTTTTCTGTCCTGTTGCACCCCACACATACCTTCTTCCCAGTTTCTTTTTGGCGATTGAGATAAGTTTTTTGCCTTTGATGCTTGAGCCATGCGTGCTGAAAAGTATATCGGAAAGTGCGAATTTATTGGATTTTTTAACTTTAGATATTTTTTGGGACTTGATACCTTTGAGTGCCTGAGCCAATTTTTTTTCAGTATGCCGTTTTTTCGCTTTGCTGGTCTTTATGGAGTGTTTTTTGCTCTTCTTGGCAAGCGTAACAGGTTTTTTCTTTGATTTGGAAATTGTCGGTACTTTAATTGTTTTACCTACTTTGAGAACAACACTTTTTTTGAGATGGTTGACCTTCCTGAGCTTTGTGACCGTAATATGATTTTTATGTGCGATCGAATAAAGGGTGTCACCCTTTTTGATCTTATGTGTCAGCGTTTTTGTTGTAGCGCTTAACGACGCTGTACCTAAAGTCAACATTAACAATAGTGTAGAAACTCTTTTCAATAAATCCTCCTCATTTATCAATGTAGTATTGATCAATCATTTTTTAATACTAAAAAATATTTCTCAAACTGTTACCAAATTGTAACTGCTTTTAATTAATGAATAATAAATCCAGAATAAAAATGATCTTAAACAAAAATGCTTGAGATTGAAAGCATCGCATAATATAATACGTTATATTGGCAACCTTAATCAGACAAGGCCGATGCTTTTTGTTCTCGCTTCACAGTCTGGTTTAGCGTTTCAACTTCTCGAAAAAAGTCTACAGAATCAACTTTCAAAATAAAATAAAATTATACTGTTTTTAATGAACGAATAATATAATCAGCCACCCTAAAAGCATTGGCATAGATGGTCCAGGTGTATGGAACGGAGCCTCCTGTCGGCATAAAGGAGGCATCCGCAACATACAGATTCGTGATGTCATGGGCCCGGCATTCCAGGTTCAGGACGGATGTTTTCGGGTCCTTCCCGAACCGGCAGCCACCTGCAACCAGATTTTGTGGCGGTGCTGCCGAAACGGAGGAATAGATATTCTTCGCTCCCATCTCTTCGAGGACCTTTTCACATTTCTTGGCAATGTATCTGCCTACTTTCAGATCCTGAGGATGTCCCTCTATACGTAGTTTTCCTACCGGCATGCCATATTTGTCTTTATGGGTCGGATCCAGTGAAACGAAACAGTTGTCGTTGGGTAGCCAGTCGTTAAATACCTCAAAACGGATGCTTTTGCTCTGGGTGAAGCGTTTGACCAGCTTCTCTCCTAGTGCCTTCCCCCAGACCATTTTACCGTCCTCTTCATTGTTCTTTCTGGCACGTGAGATGATATTCTGGTGTTCGAACATGAATTCCACGGAGCCTCCTTTGAATTTTCCGTCCCACCAGTGGTCCACAAAATACCAGTCGAGTATGGATCGATTGACAAAGTATCCTGTCTGCATCAGCTCATCAAAACCTATCTCTTTGAGTGAATCCTTGTGCAGTTCTCCCTGGCCTGACCCGCCGGCTGAAAAGATCAGGTTCTTTCCAAGTTCTCCACTGCTGTTAGCCAGGCCGTTAGGGTGATGCTCGTTGGCAGAGTTGAGAAGAAGGCGAGCACTCTCGTGTGCTTGTGCCGCGACCACAAAGATTCTAGCCGCTATTCTGCGCTCTTTGCCTGTGATCGTATCGATGACGATGGCATACTCCACTTCGTCTTTTTTACCTGCATGCAGTCTCTTGACATAGGTATTGCTCATCAAAGTGAGGTTTCCTGTGGCCAGTGCCGGTTTCAGCAGGGCTTCACGGGAGCTTCCCTTCGCACCAGAAGAGCATCCGTAGCTGCCGCAGAAGTTGGAGTAGTAGCAGGCGTTTCTATCCTCTTTGTCTTTAGAAAGAACCGCACGGGGTGTTACCAGTGACTTGATATTCAGTTTATCACAGCTTTTGTCCAGCAGTTTTACCACAGCATTCTCCTTGGTGGGAGGCTGGGTGAAGTTTTTTGTGCTGCGCGGCGGTTCAAAAGGGTGGGGCGTAAAGTGTCCCGAAATACCGATGATCTCTTCGGCTTTGGCATAATAGGGCTCAAGTTCCTCATAGGAGATGGGCCAGTCAACGACATTGGCACCTTCTATAGCTCCGTATTTGCTTTTGAGACGGAAATCATCAGGATGCATACGGTGCAGCATGCCGCTCATCAGATTGGATGATCCGCCTACGATGTTCCCGTTCCAAAAGCTCCATCCCGACTCGTAGGTAGGGGTAGCCACCCATTCCTCATCCACTTTCTCTTCTATGGTATGGTATTCGTCAAAGAGATTTGGCGTGACGATATCTCTGCGTACATAGGCGATCTCATCTTTGGAGAACTCATCCCTGTTGATAAGTCTTCCTTTTTCCAGTACAGCGACCTTGTACCCGGCTTTGCAAAGCGTATAGGCCACTGCTCCGCCGCTGGCACCTGAACCTACGATGACGACATCGAATGTCTGTTCTTTCATAGTTCTATATACCTGCTTTTGGGCCTCGGCTGTCCGCCAAATGCATGTAGTGCCTTCCATCCGGATTCTTTTATATTGGATCCGTAGATAGGATCGCCGAATATACCTTCCATTGTGAGCGTCATGATACGCGAAAGCCAGTTGCTTCCATAACTGCTCTCCTCATAATCGCGCAGTGCTTTCTCTTTTTCTTTTGTATTCATTGAGGCGAACTTCCCTTTTTCCCTTATTTGCAGTTCTTTGGCCCCTTCGATGACAAAGGCCCTGATATCCCTGTCATAGGTCCTGTGTGAAACGGTTTCAAAAAGAAACTGTGTTGCATTCATTTCCCTGGCAGAAGGGAGTTCACTGCCTTCGGGGAACATGTGTTCCTGCACGGACGCTATAGTCGCTTCCACCTTGTTGAATTCCTGTGTGAACCGGTCGGGCCTTTTTGCGTTCAGTGCGGAAGAGAGGCCAAGTACCGAACCCAGTATCAAAAAATTTCTTCGTTGCATTTTTATATCACTTTCTAACTATAATGTGTGCCATTCTAATGGATCTCTGTGTACACAAAGTGCAGTGGAGAGTACACAGACCCTCCACGTAGAATAGATTATACTTCGAACTGTCTAAAGGATATCAATCCAAATCTAAAGGAGACACTATGAAAAAGATTCTATTTGGTTCATTGATCGGCTTGTCACTGATCGCCTTGAGCGGATGTACAGATGCAAAAGATGCAGAAATGGCCAGCAGTGCCCAATCCGGGAAATGCCAGGGTGACAAGACCATGGCTAAAAAATGCGGTGATGCCAAAGCAGCATCCAAAAAATGCGGTAGTTAAAAGAGACATCCCAAGGAGGTGAATTATGTTAAAAAACATTTATCCCGTCGCAAAAAATATTTTGAGTTATGGCCAAAGTCTTTCTCTATTACTGGCTAGACTGGCAGTGGCGTACGGATTCTATGAACCGGCCATGCAGAAATGGTCGGATATAGGAGCGATCGCAACATGGTTCGGTTCCATGGGCATTCCTTTTCCTACGCTGAACGCCTATATGGCAGCAACGACAGAGATCACGGGAGTCGTATTGTTAACACTGGGTCTTTTTACCCGTCTTATCTCACTCCCTCTTATGGTTGTCATGATCGTTGCGATAACGACCGTACATTTGGCACACGGATTCTCGGCAGGAGACAACGGCTTTGAAATACCATTGTATTATATGCTGTTCCTCTCGATATTTGCTTCATTTGGAGCCGGAAAATTCAGTTTGGATCACCTTATATTTGGTGACGAACAATAAACAATAAAGGAAATACAATGAAACAACTACTTAAAGCAGGACTTATTATTACAGCAGCCACGGCACTTTCCATGACTGTGGCAAATGCTAAATGCGGGGGTGAGAAAAAAGAGGCTCCCAAAACAATGAAATGTCAGGCAGGCAAATGTCAGAGCGGCAAATGCGATTCAGGTAAAACCGGTATGAAAAAGAAAGCGGATGAGAATAAATCGGCAAGCACAAAAGCAGCCGGCAAATGCGGTCAGGGCAAATGCGGCGCAGGAAAATAGCTTCTCCGTCTAAAACTTCCTTCCACATACAGTATCTTCTTGAACGAGAAGATACTCTACTCCACATATCCTACACAAATAACAGTATAATATTCTTCCATAACCTCACAGTCAAAGGATATACTTATGAAACATACATTTATCACCATCATACTTGCTGGAGGACTGCTTCTCTTTAGCGGTTGTCAGGAGAGCCAGAAAGAACATGATGCCAAAGTGGCACAGCAGGCAAGGGAAGAGTTGCTCAAAGAATTGAAAGCCAAAGAAGAAGCCCGGCAAAAAAAAGAGGCTAAGCTTGAAAAAAAGAGCAAACTCTCACAGATTGGGTTCAGAAAGACATCCGACGGAAAGATCATCATCGATACGAACAAGACCAAAAGCTATTTTCAAGGGCTCGCAAAACAAATGAAGGCAAAGGTCGAGGAGATGAACAAAGAACTCGAGAGTGGGAATATCGATGAGAAAGAGGCGGGCATTGAAGTCAATCAGACACACATCAATATAGACCTGAACAAAACCAAAAGTTTTCTTGACATTATGGGTAAAAAAATGCAAGGATATGTAAAAGAATTTGAAAGTGTTGTTCAGGAATTGAATGACACATCCGTAAAATCCAAATAATACACAAAGGACATTGTATATGGTACAGATAGATATGAATTCTGATGAATTTCAGGCAGAACTTGAAAAAACATGGAATTTCGTAGAGAAAGTGAACAAACAGTTCGATTTTGTGCAGAACCCCAATGAGGAAGTTAATGAGGGAGTTGCCATGGGCCTTGCCCGCAACAGACTTATCTATGGGAAACGCTACTGTCCCTGTTTTATGGTCATAGGCGAGACGAAAGAGGAGCAAAAAGCAGCAGACAACCGCATCTGCCCCTGCAAACCCGCTTTGGAAAAGGAGATCCCCGAAGACGGCCTCTGCCACTGCGGGATATTCTGCACACCTGAATATGCAGAAGCAGAAAAGAAGAAGCATGAAATAGAAGAGATCGTTCACCAGCACTCCAAAGGTCTCACCAAAGAACAGGCAGAGCAACTCCTGAAGGAAGAGCAGCTTGACGGTGATGAACTGGAGGCCCTTATTGAGGCACGCTCGCTGGGTATGGTAGACTTTACATTGATGGACGTTCGCGAATTCATGGAGTTCCAGATGGGGCACATCGTCGGAACGGATGTATTGGTCCCCACTTCGCAGTTCTACGCCAAGATCGAAGAACACGTTGACAAGAAAAAACAGCCTATTATTGTCTATTGCCATACCGGCAGTAGAAGTTTCCAGGTTCAGCATGCCATGAAATCGCTAGGCTTCGAACACGTCAGCAATCTCAGACCTGGTATCATCGGCTACACCGGAGAGATCCAAAAAGGATAATACCCAACGTCTCTGTGCCCAAGGAACAACATGTTTAACGTACATAACGTTACGGTGTGGAGAGAGGGAATTACCGACATATTATGGCACCTTGGTAGGTTTGGCCATGCCAAACGTTCAGGCAATGTCTGAATTATATGATCGTTGAAATGTAAAGAGATGTGATTAAATAGTGAAGGTCGTATTCAAGGCGGTGCCTTGAAATACTGAAGTGGGATTATACGAGTTCGATAATCGCCATTGGTGCAGAGTCGCCTTTTCTCATACGAGTTTTGATGATTCTTGTATATCCACCGTTTCGGTCTGCATACTTGGGTGCAATTTCATTTACGATAGTGTTCGTAGACTCTTTGTGCTGCAACATTGCGAAGATCGCTCTGTGTGCGTTGAAGTCACCAGATGCTGCTTTTGTGATCAGCTTCTCATAATAACTTCTCAGTTCTTTTGCTTTTGGCAAAGTGGTTTCGATTTTACCTTCTTTTGTCAAAGCAATAGAAAGGTTCTTGAGAAGTGCCGCTCTGTGAGCAGACGTTCTGTTTAACTTACGGTAACCATGCTTATGTCTCATGTCTGTCCTTTATTTACTGTTACGTGAACAACTATGCTTTAAGTTGTTCTAATTTTTTGACAAGATTCGCTCTTGTGTTCTCTTTGAGTTCAAATTCAGGACCAAATCCGTGCTCTACAAGACACTCATTGGTCTCGTCAAGAGATTTCTTGCCGAGATTCTTGATATTCTTGATCTCATTTTCACTCATCAATACCAGTTCGCCAAGGAACTTGATACCAGCTCTGTCAAGTGAGTTGAATGATCTTGCACTGAGCCCAAGGGCATCTACCGCTGCAAGGAATGGTTTAAGTTCATTGTCATCATTCGTTCTCTTTGGTAAAGTTGTGCTGATATCCACATCCAATACACCATTAAATACAGAGAGTTGTTTATTCATAACTTCCAATGCATTGGTAAATGCTTCAACTGGACCTATCTGTGCATCTGTTTCGATGTCAAAAGTGATCTTCTCGAAGTTTGGATTGTCTTCTACTAGTACAGGCTCGATCTTATAGTTTGCTTTTCTTACCGGCGTAAAGAATGCATCCAGTGCAATGCTGTCTGGCGCAACTTCATCTCTGAGGTCTTCACTTGGTACATAACCGATACCTTTGGCGATGACCATAGTGAAGTTCAGTTCCGCATCTTCATTTAAAGTCGCCAACGGAAGGTCACCGTTCACTACTTCGATCTGATCATTGTTCAGATCCTGTGCCGTAACTTCTTTATAGCCGGAAAAACTATATTTAAGCTCTACCCTGTCACTTCCGTCTTTGATTTTGAAACGAATGTTCTTGAGGTTGATGATAAATACAGCGACATCTTCGTGCATACCTCTGATGTTGTCAAACTCGTGTGCAGCACCTTCAATCTTTACAGAGATCGGTGCATACCCGATGGAAGATCCAAGAATGAGTCTTCTGAGCGGGTGAGCGAGTGTAACAGCATAGCCACTCTCGAAAGGATAGGCTACAATCTCAGCACGGTTTGCGCTGATCTCGTTGACTTCTACCTCTGTTGGCATAAATGGTGCAACTTTAATTTTTCTCATTAACAGGCCTTTACTAAGATTATTTAGAATAAAGCTCGACGATTAGACGCTCTTCAACTGGGATTGCTATCTCTTCTCTCTCTGGAACTCTGCTGAAGATTCCGAAAAGTTTCTCTTTATCAACATCAACCCACTCAACCATACCTGTTTGGTTGGTCAATTCGATTGCTCTAAGGATCTGAGAGTTTGTTTTACTTTTCTCTCTGATCTCGATCTTCTGGCCTGCTTTTACTCT
The DNA here is from genome assembly GCF_000010345.1 of Sulfurovum sp. NBC37-1. Classification (NCBI taxonomy): domain Bacteria; kingdom Pseudomonadati; phylum Campylobacterota; class Epsilonproteobacteria; order Campylobacterales; family Sulfurovaceae; genus Sulfurovum; species Sulfurovum sp. NBC37-1. The sequence continues at coordinate 2,438,983 of NC_009663.1, read as the reverse complement.
GTAAGATGGGATGTCAACTCTTTTCCCGTCAACAAGTACATGCCCGTGGTTTACAAATTGTCTTGCAGACGCTCTTGTCGTTGCAAAACCCATTCTGTAAACGACGTTGTCAAGTCTCTGCTCAAGAAGTTGGATAAGGATAGAACCTGTGTTCCCTTCTTTTCTGTTTGCTTCTTTGTAAAGTGCTCTAAACTGCTTTTCGCTTGTTCCATACATGAACTTTGCTTTTTGCTTTTCCTGAAGCTGAAGACCATATTCGCTGATCTTCGTTCTTCTCTGCCCATGTTGTCCCGGAGCATATGGTCTTTTTTCCAATGCAGATTTGCCAGCGAGTCTTCTCTCGCCTTTCAAACCAAGATCAACACCAAGTCTTCTTTCAAGTCTTTCAACTGGACCTCTATATCTTGCCATGCTTATACCCTTCTCTTCTTAGGTGGTCTACAACCATTGTGTGGAAGCGGAGTGATGTCTTTAAGGAATGTTACACGGATTCCTTCTGTTGCACCGATCGCTTTAACTGCTGTATCTCTACCAGAACCAGGACCCTGAACTTTGATCCCTACTTCTTTAATACCGTTCTCTTTTGCTTTAGCCATTGCATCCGCAACCGCTTCAGTTGCTGCAAAAGGAGTTGATTTCTTTGAACCCTTGAAACCAAGTGCTCCTGCAGAACTCCAAGAGATAACATTTCCCATTTCGTCAGTCACTGTGATCACAGTGTTATTGAAAGTTGCAGCTACATAAACTACACCTTTAGCAATACTTTTTTTTGCTTTTTTCTTAGCCATACTTCGCTACTCCTTATGCTGCGCCGACAGTTTTACGCTTACCTTTTCTGGTACGCGCATTTGTCTTTGTTTTCTGACCACGACAAGGTAAACCTCTTCTGTGTCTGAGACCTCTGTATGATCCAAGATCCATAAGTGCTTTGATGTCAAGTGTCACTTTTTTTCTAAGGTCACCTTCCACCATAACATTTTCTTGGATGTCATTACGGATCGTTGCCGCCTGAGCATCTGTAAGCTCATGCACTCTTGTATTGTAGTCAATACCTGTTCTGTCAAGGATTTTTCTTGACGTTGTCAAACCGATACCATAGATGTATGTCAATGCATACTCTATTCTTTTCTTTTGTGGTAAATCAACACCTGCAATACGTGCCATGTTTATCCTTGTCTCTGTTTATGTTTTGGATTTTTACAAATCACGCGTACGATACCCTTGCGCTTGATCACTTTACAATCGTCGCACATCTTCTTTACTGATGGTCTAACCTTCATGGTTTGCTCCTAAATAGTTACGAACAGGACCAGGGTCCATATTCGTGATGGTTGTGCACCTTTGTTTTGCGTGGATCATTGAGTCTATCATGGTCCAACCCTTGAGTAATCGGTGCGAATTAATCAAAGATTCTTCGCGCAGTTTCCTACTACCCATAGTAATAGGGAGGAGGATTATACCGAAATGTTTCTTGATGTTTTCTTATATTGAAAGAGTGTATGAAAAATAGGGGGGGAAGGTGTAGGGTACTGTGTCCCCACAGCACCAATTTTATTATTTGTATCTGAAAGTGATTCGCCCTTTGTCAAGACTGTAAGGTGTCAGCTCGACTTTTACCTTATCTCCTGGAAGGATCTTGATATAGTGCATTCTCATTTTGCCAGCAATGTGACAAAGAACGATATGCCCGTTGTCCAACTCTACTCTGAAGGTTGCATTTGGCAATGCTTCAACCACTTTCCCGTCAATCTCTATTACGTCATCTTTTGCCATTTTGAATTCCTTGTTTTTCTACGTTATTTCGCTTCTGTCAGTATGACAGCTTTGCCGTCAACCACCGCTACCTGATGTTCATAGTGACTGGTTCGAAGACCATCTTCGCTCACGACTGACCACTGGTCTTCAAGCAGTACGGGTGTACCGCTCTTCTGACATACCATGGGTTCAAGACAGAAGACCATTCCATTCTTAATCTTGGGCCCCTGATTGGGTTTACCCTCTAGATAGTTTGGAATATTGGGTTCGTCATGAGGTTTGGTCCCGATACCATGACCACAATAATCACGTAACGGTACAAAGCCCGCTTCGGTGATATAATCCTCAAGGATCTTGGTCAGCTCTTTAAAACGCATGCCGGGTTTTATCGATTTGATCGCATGGTAGAGTGCACCTTTGGAACACTCGATAAGTGCTTCATCTTCTGCGGAGATTTTGCCTATTGCCATCGTGATGGCAGCATCGCCAAAATATCCATCGAGTTTCGTACCGATGTCAAGTCCGAGGATATCTCCTTCCTGTATAACGGTATCATCGGGTACACCATGGATACATACTTCATTCAAAGAAGTACAGACAGAACCGGTAAAACCGTAGAGGCCTTTGAATGAGGGGATCGCACCGTGTTCACGGATAAAGGTTTCACCCAAAGTATCGATCTCTTTGAGTGTCATACCTGGTTTGATAATGCTTTGGAGATATTGGAGTGTTTTGCCAACGATCTCGCCAGCTTTTTGAAGCTTAGCGATCTCGTCTGGTTTTCGTAGTGCAATCGCCATTATAGACCTACATTACCTAATGTATCATATTGGTTCATGGTTCTTTGCGCTTCGATCTTTCTCATCGTGTCAAGTGCGACCTGAACGATAATAAGTACGGAAACCCCACCAAAGTAGAAGCTCGCACCCATACCCGAAATGACCGCAAAAGGAACAGTAGAAATAATCGCAAGATAGATAGCACCTGATCCCGTCAGTCTGCTTGCAACTTCGTTCAGGAATTCTTTAGTGTGCTCACCCGGTCTGACACCGGGAATAAAACCACCCTGTCTCTTGAGATTGTCCGCAATATCCTTGGCATTGAATGCGATCGATGCATAGAAAAAGGCAAAGAAGATAACCAGGAAGAAGGTTGCCACATTAAAGACAATACCTCCCGGTGCCAAAATATCTGCGATGGCAGTGACCCATTTTGTTGTACTCGCCTGAAGTACCGTAAGCGGGAACATTAGTACAGCAGAAGCAAAGATAGGAGGAATAACACCTGAAAGGTTCACTTTGACAGGGATGTAGTTCATCACTCTCTTTGACTGGTTCTGCATGATTGTCTTTCTTGAATAAGAGATAGGAACCCTTCTCTCGCCAAGCTCAACATAGATAATGACAAATACCGTAAGTAGCATTACCGCCAAAATAGCTATGATCAACAGGAAGTTCATTTCACCGGCGTTCACTGCTCTAATCGTATTGGAGATCGCTGCGGGAAGCCCGGATACGATACCTGCGAAGATGATCAGTGAGATACCGTTACCGATACCTTTCTGTGTGATCTGCTCACCGATCCACATAAGGAGCATTGTACCTGTCAACATGGAGAAAGTTGCCAAAATGGTAAATGTCATAGGATCGATCATTACTGCACTCTGTCCTGCAGTACCTGTCATACTCTGAAGCCCCATCGATACACCGATAGCCTGAACTACAGTGATAAAAATAGTGAAATAACGGATGATCTGCATATATTTCTGCATACCGTCACGTTCTTTTTTCATTTGGCCAAGTGCTGGGAAGGTTGCTGCAAGAAGTTCCATAACGATGGAAGCAGTAATGTAAGGCATAATACCTAGGGAGATAATACTTAAACGCTGAACGGCGCCGCCAGAGAACATATTTGCCATCCCCAAAGCGTTGCCTGAGTTGCTGTCAAAGAAATCTTTGATAACGCCCAGGTCAACACCTGGAGTTGGGATATAGGCTAAAACTCTGTACGCAAAAAGGAATCCTAACGTAATGAGGATTTTTTGAGTTAAAGCGTTACCCATCTTATTTTCCGCTTGTAGTAACAGCGTCGTCTTTGATCTTAGGTGCAAGGTCTTTGGCAGACGCACCGATCAATTTAACTCTTTTCACTGTTTTTTGCAATTTATGAACAGATGCAATACTCTCAAGAGTGATCTCGTCCAATTCAGCGATCGCTTTGATCTTTTCGACATTGATCACATACGGTTTCTCAACTTTGGAAGTGAAACCGACTTTAGGCAATCTTTTGTAAAGTGGCATTTGACCACCCTCGAAACCTCTTTTTTTACTGTAACCGGATCTTGCTTTCTGACCTTTGTTACCGCGTCCAGCTGTTTTACCTGTTCCTGAACCCTGACCACGACCTACTCTTTTTCTGTTACGAGTTGACCCTGGAGCAGGTTGTAAATTATGTAAACCCATATTTTACCCCTTACGCTTTGATTCTGGTAAGTGCTTGAATCGTTGCTCTTACCAGATTATTTGGGTTGTTAGAACCGATAGACTTGCTCAGTACATCTTGAATACCTGCAAGTTCGAGTACTGGTCTGGCAGCACCACCGGCAATAACACCTGTACCTTCACTCGCCGGTCTGAGCACGATTCTACTTGCGTTGAATTTGTGCTCGATGTCGTGAGCGATAGTTGTACCTTTGATGTTGACTTTCACAAGGTTTTTGTGTGCATCATCAACCGCTTTTTTGATCGCATCAGGAACCTCTTTGGCTTTACCAAATCCGTATCCTACTGTACCTTTCCTGTCACCAATGACAACAAGTGCAGTAAATCTGAATCTTCTACCACCCTTTACAACCTTGGTAACACGACCGATATTTACGATCACTTCTTCAAATTCTTTTTCGATTTCTTCGTTATGATTGTTCTTTTGCATCATGCTTCCTTAAAACTTGATTCCGGCTTCTCTAAGCGCATCAGCAAATGATGCGACAACACCGTGGTATAAGTAACCATTTCTGTCGAAAACAACAGTTTCAATGTTTGCAGAAGCAAGGTTTTTAGCCATCTCGGCAGCTACTTTTTTAACATCTTCCCGGTTTGCACCAAGGCCGAGTTTTCTACCGTCTGCCGATGCGAGTGTCGCACCGGCATTGTCATCGATAGCCTGAGCATAGAAATGCTTGTTTGACTTGTAAACAGTCAGTCTTGGAAGTTCGGCAGTTCCGAAGATCTTCCCTTTGACTCTGGCTTTTCTCTGAGCGCGGAGTTTATTTTTTCTTTTTTGAATACTTTTTAACATTTATCCGCTCCTTACTTACCAGCTGCTTTACCAGCTTTTCTGATGATAACTTCATCTGTGTACTTCACGCCTTTACCTTTGTATGGTTCAGGTGGTCTGTATGCTCTGATCTCAGCTGCAGCCTGACCGACTGCCTGCTTGTCCGTACCACTTACAGTGATGATGTTCTTGTCTACTTTGATATCGAGTCCCTCTGGGATCTCGAAGTTCACATCGTGAGAGAAACCAAGTTGCAATTTAAGTGTTTTGCCTTCAACTGCCGCTCTGTAACCAACACCGTTGATCTCCAAAGATTTGCTGTAACCTTTGTCAAGTCCGACCATAATGTTGTTGAACAATGCTCTGTATGTTCCCCAGAACGCTGCATCCTGCTTCTCGTCACCTACTCTTGTAAATGTCACTTCCGAACCATCAATGTTGATGCCTACTCTTCCGTGCGTCTCAAGTCTTTTTTCAAGATTGCCTTTTTTAGCCACGAGAGTCGTACCGTCGAGTGATACTTCAATACCACTTGGAACAGTTACTGGTCTTTTTCCTATTCTTGACATCTTGTCTCCTTACCAAATACTACAGATTACTTCGCCGCCGATTCCACGTTTATACGCTTCATCGTTTGCGAGTACACCCTGGCTTGTCGAAACAACCAGCGTACCGTAACCGTTTTTAAATGTTCTGATCTCGTCTTTACCCTGGTGAACACGACGTCCGGGCTTGGAGATCTTCTTTATCTCATTGATAACGCTTTTTTCATTGTCGTCATATTTAAGAACCACTTTGATAGTTTTCTTGTTTCCGTCTTCTTTCACTTTATAGCTCTCAAGGTACCCTTTGTCTACGAAAATCGCAACGGTCGCCTCGATTGTATTTGAGTGAAGAAGTGTTGTAACGTCCAGTCTTCTCTGCGCAGCGTTTCTTATACGAGTAAGAGAGTCTGCAATTATATCTGTCATCATCTTTTTCTTCTCCTTACCAGCTTGCTTTACGCATACCAGGAATTAGACCTTCATTGGCCATTTTTCTTAAACACACACGGCAAAGACCGAAGTCTCTGTATACTGAGTGAGGTCTACCACAAATGTTACATCTTGTATACGCCTGAGTAGAGAACTTTGCTTTTCTCTGCTGTTTTGCGATCATTGATTTCTTAGCCATTAGTTTCTCCCTTTAGCGAAAGGCATACCGAGCTTTTCCAAAAGCGTGAATGCCTGTTTGTCGTCTTCGGTACTTGTCACAATAGTGATGTTCATACCGTGGGTTTTGATGATATTGTCAAACTCGACTTCCGGGAACATCAACTGCTCCTGAAGACCGAAGTTGTAGTTACCGCGTCCGTCAAAACCTTTTCTTGGTGTACCTCTGAAGTCTTTTACTCTCGGAAGAGCGATAGATACGAGTTTGTCAAAGAAGTTATACATGTTGTCACCTCTAAGTGTCACTCTGATACCTGACGGGGCACCTTCTCTTGCTTTAAAACCTGCAACAGATTTCTTAGCGTTTACGATGACCGCTTTTTGACCGGCGATCAGTGAGATGGTATCTGCCATGTTGGCGATGAGTTTGGAGTCTCTACCTTCTTCACCTGCACCGACAGAGATAACGATCTTCTCAAGCTTCGGAGTCTGCATCGTGTTCTGTACACCGCACTCTTCTCTAAGTGCAGGAACGATGTCATTGTACTTTTGCTTCATTCTACTCATAAGATTATGCCTCTACTTTTTTTACGTTCGAGATGTGGATAGGCATTTCAGCGTTTGCAAATCCACCCTCTTTGTTCTGTTCGCTTGGTTTAATAGCTTTTTTAGCCATTTTGCAACCTGCAACGATTACTGCTTCTTTTTTAGGAAGAACCTGGAGAACCTCTCCTGTCTTACCTTTGTCATCACCAGCGATAACCATTACCTGGTCACCTTTTTTGATTTTGAACTTAGTTGCCATTACCATACCTCCGGTGCAAGGGATACAATTTTCATGAATCCTGCATATCTTGTTTCACGACTTACAGGGCCAAAGATACGTGTACCTATTGGCTCTTTTTTGTCATCGATGATTACTGCAGCGTTGTCGTCAAATCTGATAAGTGAACCATTTTCTCTCTGGATCTCTTTTTTTGTTCTGACAACAACGGCTTTAACAACCTTACCTTTTTTCACTTTTCCGGTTGGAAGCGCTTTTTTGACTGAAGCAACGATCACGTCACCTACAGATGCGTATCTTCTTTTGGATCCGCCAAGAACCTTGATACACATGATCTCTTTCGCACCAGAGTTGTCTGCTACATTTAGTCTTGTAAAACCTTGGATCATTACACTTCTCCTCTCTTCACGATTTCAAGAAGTCTGAAGCTCTTTGTTTTTGAAAGTGGTCTACACTCGATGGCAGTCACTGTATCTCCAACATTGATCTCGTTCTTCTCATCATGGATAAGATATTTCTTAAATCTTTTTACTGTTTTGTGATATCTTGGGTGAAGTACTCTTCTCTCAACCAATACGGTTGCAGTTTTGTCTCCGGCCTTTTTAATCACAGTACCTGTTATTTGTCTTTTTGGCATAAATGACCCCTTACTTCGCTCTAGCAGCAGTCAATGCTGTCTGGATTCTAGCGATATCTTTTTTCGCTACTCTCAACTCTGAAGTGTTTGTAAGCTGCATAGTCTTCTGCTTTGCATTCAATGTAAACAATTCAAGTTTTTTCTCTTTAAGCATCGCAAGCAATTCTGCTTCGCTTTTATCTTTCAAATCAATATAGTTCATGACTATCCTTTGCAGTGATGATTTTACACTTAAATGGCATTTTATGGATCGCCAGTGTGAGTGCCGCTCTTGCAAGCTCTTCTTCAACACCTGCCATTTCGAAGATGATTCTTCCCGGCTTGATATTCATAACCCATCTGTCAACGGCACCTTTACCTTTACCCATTCTTGTTTCGAGTGGTTTGGCAGTCAAAGGCTTGTCAGGGAAAACCCTGATCCAGGTCTTACCTGTTCTGTTGATCTTTCTTGTCATCGTAATACGTGCCGCTTCGATCTGGCGGGAATCGATTCTACCCGCTTCAACCGCTTTGATCGCGATATCGCCGAACTCAATCTTGTTACCTCTGAAAGACTTGCCGCGGTTACGGCCTTTTTGTTGCTTTCTCCATTTGGTTCTTTTAGGCATTAACATGATTATTCACCTCTTTTTCTTGATGGTCTGCGACCACCTTTTTTCTCTTCTGCCGGCTCAGGTTGAATACCTTTAGCGAGGACTTCACCTTTGAAGATCCACACTTTGATACCAATGATTCCGTACGTTGTTTGTGCTTCGGCAAAACCATAATCGATCTTTGCTCTGAGTGTATGCAAAGGAACTCTTCCCTCGAGATACCACTCAGTTCTTGCCATTTCAGCACCACCGAGTCTACCGGATACAGAAATTTTGATCCCTTTTGCACCTGATTTCAGGGCGCCCTGGATCACTTTTTTCATTGCACGTCTGAAGGCAACACGTCTTTCAAGCTGTGTCGCAACGTTCTCAGCTGCCAACTGGCCTGAAGCTTGAGGACGTTTTTCTTCTTTGATGTTGATCGCAACATCTTTGCCAAGCATCTTGACAAGCGTTGTTTTCAATTTTTCAATATCAGCACCTTTTTTCCCGATGATGATACCAGGACGTGCAGTAATGATGTTGATTCTCAGTTTTTTTGCAGTTCTTTCAATGATGATGTTGGAAACACCTGCATAGAAAAGCTCTTTTTTCAAGAATTTTCTGATCTTGTAATCTTCTGCAATAAAATCAGCTGTTCTCTCTTTTGCCGGGAACCATCTTGATTCCCAGTTTCTGTTGATTCCAAGTCTAAGACCTATCGGATTGACTTTTTGACCCATATTATGCGTCCTCCCCATCTTTTTTAGCTGGACCAACTTCTACCAGGATGTGTGCTGTTGGTTTAATGATTCTTGATGCAGTACCTCTTGCTCTTGGTCTCCATCTTTTCATTACGGCTGCTTTATCCACTCTACAGGATGTGATCTCTACCTCTTCAGGTTCGAAATCACCGTTCGCAACCGCTGATGCGATCACTTTAGAGATGATACCCGCCGCTTTGTTAGGCATGAATTCAAGAGATGCCAATGCAAGCTCTGCATTCATTCCCTGAACTTCTCTGGCGATAAGTCTAGCTTTAGTAGGAGAGACTCTTACAAATTTCAATAATGCTCTACTCATAATTAACCTACCTTCTTCTGAACAGAACCTTTGTGGCCCTTGAACGTTCTTGTTGGTGCGAATTCACCCAGTTTGTAACCTACGTGGTTCTCGGTAATGAACACAGGGATGAATTGTCTACCGTTGTGAACATTGATTGTCAAACCGATGAACTCAGGGAAGATCACAGATCTTCTTGACCATGTTTTGATCGGTTTTTTATCTCCAGCTTCTTTAGCTGCTAACACTTTTTTCATTAGGTGACCATCGATGAATGGACCTTTTTTTGTCGATCTTGCCATATCTTAGCCCCTTACTTTTTTCTCTTAGAGATAATTAATTTATCACTAGCTTTTTTCTTACGAGTCTTGTAACCCTTAGTTGGCATACCCCAAGGAGATACCGGATGACGACCTGAGTTTGTCTTACCTTCACCACCACCGTGTGGGTGATCTATCGGGTTCATTGCAGAACCACGTGTCTGAGGTCTGATACCAAGGTGTCTGCTTCTACCGGCTTTACCGATCACGATGTTTGAGAAGTCTTCGTTCCCAACAGTACCGATCGTTGCCAGACATTCACCAAGAACGTATCTCATTTCACCAGATGGAAGTCTAAGGGAAACGTATTTGCCGTCTCTACCCATGATCTGTGCGTAACCACCTGCAGAACGTGCGATCTGACCGCCATGTCCCGGGCTAAGCTCGATATTGTGTACCAGGGTACCAACAGGGATGTTCTTCAATTTCATTGTGTTACCGGTCTTGATATCAAGACCAGACTCAGCTGACATGATCTTGTCGCCGACGTTTAGACCTTTTGGTTGAAGAATGTATCTTCTGTCACCGTCAACATAATTGACAAGACAGATTCTACAGTTTCTGTACGGATCGTATTCGATCGTTGCTACAGTACCTTCGATACCAAATTTATTTCTTTTGAAGTCGATGATTCTGTAAAGTTTCTTCGCACCTGCTTCTCTGTGACGAGAAGTGATTCTACCGTTACTGTTTCTACCTGCAGATCTTGGAAGATTCTTCAGTAGAGCTCTAACACTTGCTTTGGCAGTGATGTCACCACTGTCAAGGTTAGTCATATAACGACGGGAAGGTGTGGTTGGTTTATATGTTTTAATTGCCATCTTCTATCCTTATACCGCTAAGCTTTCGATTTTTGCATCTTCTGGAAGCTTGACATAGAACTTTTTCAAGTCCGGTCTTTTCCCTTCGATACCTTTAAATCTTTTCACTTTACCGTTGACTCTCATGGAGTTAACTCTAAGTGGAGTGATCCCGAAGAACTCTTTGAAAACTTCTTTAAGACCATTTTTAGTCATTCTTGGAGTTGTTTGAACTACGATGACACCTTCTTCTTGAAGAGCCAAGCTCTTCTCTGTATACATAATTGATTTAATATCTGTAATATCTGCCATCTTAAGCCTCTTCTGTCAATTTATCAAATACTGCTTTTTCGATCACTACCGAGTGATATGCAGCTGCAAGATAAGCGTTAAGCTCATTTGCTTCAACAAGATATGCATTTTGAAGATTTCTGAATGCCAAGAATGTTTTGTCATCGATCATCTCTTTTACTACAAGCACATCTCTCTGCTCAAGACCGTTTACGAATGCCAAAGCATCTTTCGTCTTGCCGGATTCGATAGCGACATTGTCTACAACGAAAAGTCTTTCGTTTGCAGCCAATTCAGCCAATGCGTGATACAGTGCAAGTTTCTTCTGCTTCTTGTTCACTTTCTGATCATAGTTCTTGTTCGTGCTTGGTCCGAATGCCACACCACCGCCAACGAAGATCGGAGATCTAAGTGAGCCGGCACGTGCACGTCCGCCACCTTTCTGTGCCCATGGCTTTTTACCACCACCGCTGACTGCAGATCTGTTCTTGGTTTGAGCAGTGTTTGCTCTAAGACCAGATGCATACGCTTTACAGTAAAGGTAAAGGTTATGAGGGTGAACTTCCAAAAATGCTTTTGGCAGGTCTGTTGTTTTAATTACTGTTGTTTTCATTATTTAACTATCCTTACCAATCCTCTGGCACCGTTGTGACCAGGAATTGAACCTTTTAATACTAAGATGCCGTTCTCAGCATCGAATGACACAACGTCATTTTTAACTGTAACTTTAGTGTTACCGTACTGTCCAGGCATTTTCTTGCCTTTCTGTACACGTCCAGGCCATTCAGCGTTACCGATCGAACCGATTCTTCTACCGAATCTGTGTCCGTGCGAACCTGGTCCACCACCAAAGTTGTGACGCTTCATACCACCGGAGAAACCTCTACCTTTGGTGTTAAGGGAAGTTTTCACTGCTGCTGCTTCAGCCAATGCCGCTGGGTTGAGATCACCCGCTTCAGTACCTTCAGCCACTTCGATTGTCATGAATTTGTTGAACTCTTTGGAGACACCGAATTTGGTCTGCTGACCTTCGATGCTCTTGTTGAGTTTCTTGCTCGAGTTGTACGCTACAAGTGCTTTTCCGTCTTCTTTCACTTCACAAACTTTCGTATCAACGACTTTAAGAAGTGTAACTGGAACACTTGGTACGTCAACAGTTCTGCTCATACCAATTTTTTCTACAATAAATTCCATTCTCTACTCCTACTTGTCCATTGATCTGATTTCAACTTCGATTTCAGGCGCAAGATCCAACTTCATAAGTGAATCAATTGTATCTGAAGTTGCCGAAACGATATCGATCATTCTTCCATGAATTCTGATCTCAAACTGCTCACGCGCATCTTTATTGACGTGAGGTGATTTAAGAACAGTATAACGCTTCATCTTAGTTGGCATTGGAATCGGCCCTCTAATCTCAGCACCTGTACGTTTAACTGCATCAACGATAGCAGCAACTGACCTGTCTAACACTCTGTGATCGTAAGCTTTAAGCTTTAATCTAATTTTTTCCATATTTACCCTTTAAAGAACTCGTCAGCATGGCAAAGCCAAGGTGCCTAAAACACAGGGTTTGGACCCTCTAACATAAATTTAGGAACGCGAATTATATCCAAACTTTTTGAAAGGTGCAATGGTTTTAACAGCAAAAACGCTACAATATGAAAATTTATTTCCTTATAAAAAGGAAGGATAGGAGATTTTTTAATGGATCTACTGGAACATTATCATGAACATCCACCCCAAAATGACCATTTCATATTACGAAAAACAGTCATCCCCGCTGAAGGCAATGTCAATCTTTACGGGGCTAGGGGAAGCGGTAAAACAGCTCTGGCACTTGATTATCTCAAAGAGAGGGATGATGTGACACTCTATATCGACCTGGAAGATCCCAATCTTATCCTCAATACACTCGATACACTCCCCCTGCAGGCGTATATGGACGAATACCACATCAAAGAGCTGATACTCGACCACTACGAGGAGGGGATGATTGACGATTTTCCTGTTGTGGAGCGACTCATCGTTATCAGCCGTATTCCCCTGCATGATGCATGTTTTGTACCGGTCCAGCTTCTCCCTTTGGATTATGAGGAGTTCTTCGCCTTTGAGAATGCGAGTTCGGATACTGTGGCATTCAACCATTTTCTCAAGGCCGGTACCCTCCCTGCTATGGCAAAACATACCAAAAACACTACGCTCTTTATGAAACAGTTCTTCCAGCAGCAGTTCAGCCCCAACGAACAGTCCCTTATCCTCATTCTCGCACGCTACAACACACAGCCCATGACCACGCATCAGATATACAGTTTTACCAAAGAGCACTTCAGAATCTCCAAAGATTTTGTCTACAGTACCATAAAGCGCTTTCAGGAAGAGGGACTGCTCTATTTCATTGACAATGCCATCAAGCGAAGCGGAAAGAAGATGATCATGTACGACTTCGCTTTTGTTAAGTACCTCACCGCCCAGCAGTCTTTTGGTAACCAGTTTGATAGCATGATCGCCCTTACACTTATAAAGCACGGCATCCAATTTAAAACACTGGGCGTACACGGGTATGTCACTGAAGAACATGAACTTATTATCCCTGCTCCTTTTGAGAGTGAAGAAAGTCTCTGGGTAAAATCGCAGAACAAGTTTTCCATTTATAAAAAACATGGTATCCGGAAGATCACCATTGTCACGGTAGCCAACAGCTATGCCTTTGACATTGAAAAGCTCCATTTTGAAGCGTTGCCGTTCAATGAGTGGAGTATTGCTCATACAGAAAAAGACGCGTAGGGTGGGTTTACCCACCATGAATAAATTCATTTTCTCATGGACACATTAAACTTTTTGGTGGATAAATCTACCCTGCATTAACCTCGATTAATGGTTCTTTTGCTATAATTCGCGTGCCTCTTTTCAGACCTGTGCAACGGGACTGAGGGACAACGGGTCAGGACGGGAACGTAGCAGCCCACCCCTCTTTCTCGTGTGCCGCAGCCATCTGGGGAGAGGTCTTACAGACCGTAGAGAGGTGGCCGAGTGGTCGAAGGCGCACGACTGGAACGCGGAAATAAACTTCTATATATTTCATCATAATTCTTCACAATAACCTATAAACCGTATCTCAAATAGAATTCCACTATTCACACTACTATACAGTTCAATATTTCTATGCTATCAAGAGGTTATCACAAGTAAAATTTGCAAGCTGTGCTAATGTTAGCACGAACCTCTTTATACTCCAACGGAAAAGAATACATAGCTATATCTGGATAGGGAGTGTTAGAAGTTTTGTGTCAGTTCGATCTAAATAAAGTACTTGAACAGATCAGGGCAGGTGCAAAAACAGAAAGTAAAGATGGAGTACTTGCTCCGCTTATCAAACAACTCATCCAAGCAGTTCTCGAAGCAGAGCTTGAATCCCATCTCTCAACTGAAATACGAAACCGTAAAAACGGGGAATCCTCCAAGACGATGAAAGTAGTGTTGAAGAGTTTGAGCTTGATATGCCCGGAGGTCGTAACGGCTCATTTGAACCACAATTAATCAAGAATACTCAAAAGAAATGGCCACTGCTGATGAGAAACCGGAGTCTGACAATATCACAATTATCTATCTTTTTTGGAGTGGGAAGGCTTGATGATTATTTAGAGATGTAGTTATCTATTGGATACGGTAGTCGAAATAGAGCTTATACACTTCATTTGGCTGCCAATTGAAAACCTCATAAAATTATATATTTTATAAGGTTTTACAAAGAGGATATTTTGTCTTTTATTACCAAAAATTGACAATTAATGGAATACTGTGTCCAAATAATGGCTATTTTTAGGCTGAAAGGACATTAGAAATTGTTATAAAAAGATGGAATATTGTTAAAATGTACAAATTTGATCTATTTTCTCAAATAACAAGACATATTGGATATATACTTTTAATACTTGAATATTTTAATAGAAGGACATTGTGTTCCTTAAATAAATAGTTAGGTGATTATCGTGCATCCAAAAACTGGAGAAAAACATGGCTAATACTTTTCTTGTTGGCATCCGTGGAGAATCGCATCAAAACGGTGATGGAACTGACAGACAAGAGATAATAAAAGAATTAAAAGTTGGCCAGCCGGTTAATCTTGTTGCAGATCCAATGAATAAACACGATAGAAATGCTGTTGCTGTATTAACGGTGGCTGGAAAACAGATAGGTTTTCTCCCTTCTGATGCAAGAGATTCAAGTTCAATTCTGAGGGGCGAGCCAATTAAGGCGACTATTCACAAACTTACAGGCGGAACTAATTGGTTTGCTCGCTCTATATTAGGAAAAAAGAATATTGGCGTTGTTCTAAAACTATCAAAACCAGAACCAGATTGGTCTAGATTTAATAAGTTACGGGAAATCGCTGAGCAGTTTGATAAACGAATAGAAAAAGCCGAAAAAACTGAGAAAAACGGAAATATTGAACAAGCTGTATCGGATTACAAATCAATAACTGAGGAAATTTACAAACTAACAGAACAAGACAAATACGCCTCAGCCCATCGTTACAAGCCTTCTCCCATTAACAGGCTTAGCATGTGTCTTGAGAAGCAAAAAGATTATGTCGGAGCACTAAATGTAATTGAACGGTATGAAAAATCATTCGATCCAGTACAGCCAACAAAATCAGAAAAGAAAGCAATTGAGAAAAGAAAAATAAGGTTGGTCAAGAAATTGAAAGGGACGCAGTAATGGTATTAATACATCACCTAACAAGGCACTCGTTCGGATACAAACAACGCTGGGCTTCGTTTGTGCCGCACAGCTTGGTTGTGCGACGTTTCAGCATAAAGAAGAAGAAAAATTGGCTCTAACAGAACAGCAGTTACTTGCACAGGCTGAATACTTGCTCAGAAACCGACCGAAAATTGACGATATTGATAACGAAGAGGGCCTTGCTTGGCGAGCAGATATTAGAGCATTATTTACCATTGCAAATCGTATAGATCTTAAAAGCGAGTTTTTGACACTTGAGCCAAGATTGAAAAGCAGTACATTTCGATACGACGCACTACCTCAAATTCTTGTCATAATACAACAACTTATATCAGAACTTAGACTTAAAATGTTTGGACCAATTAGCTCTGCCATCAGCTCAGGGCAAATGTTCGATTATTTTGACTCTGTTCGCAAGATCATTGAAACTGCAACAAAAGATATTCTCTTTATTGATCCTTACTTAGATGCAGAATTTGTTTCTCGGTATCTACCTCATGTTCACTCAGATGTATCTGTACGCCTTTTGGGAGGTAAATTCAAGACTCTAGTTCCAGCAGTTGATATGTATTGTAAACAACATGGAGTCTCTGTTGAAATACGAGATAGTGGAGAGTTACATGACAGATTCGTAATGGTTGATAAAACCAACTGCTATCAATCTGGTGCTTCGTTCAAAGATGGGGCAAAGAAAGCGGACACAATCATTACAGGAATTACTGATGCATTTGAGCCAATTTTAGATATGTACGAAACTCGATGGGAAAAAGGGGTTGTAAAGTATCCGTAACATATTGGCTTTTTTGTTTTCCATTTCTGCGAATAAAATGAGCCTAACAAATCAGTGGAGCCAATAAATTACCCTGCAGGCAATTTATTGGTCATTTTAGACGCTATAAATTAAAACCTTATAATCTAATATATTTTATAAGGTTATTCGCTGTAGCGACGTTTGCGAGTCATAATTTTGTACACTTCAATAGAAAAACTTATAAAATGTTCTATATTGGGATATTTTATAAGGAAAACCATCAAAGGAAATGTGGTTTAAAAAACGTATAAAAGCAGATGTTTCAATTTGTCTAATTTTTCCTCTTGTAATATCAAAAATCAAACCAATTCCTCCAAGCATAAATCAGTTGAACTGAAATATTATTATAATCCAGCAAGCAGCAAACTATAAGAGTACAAATTTTTCTGTATTTTAAATGCAGGGTTTTCTTTTATGAAATAAGTATCTAAATTTTTTACTAGTCCATAAATTTGCCACATTGGACCATCTTCAAAGTCTGTTAAATCCTGAGAAAGACACAGGCAAGCCCCTTTTGCTTGATCGAATTTGTCTTTATGCCTTTGTAAGTTTTTCAATAGTGTATGAAGAGATATATTTTGCTTTGTTTCACCAAATATTTCCCCATCAATACCCAATATACTTACAAAATCTTCAATTTGTATAACGCGTAAGTATTCATCAAAATCCATTTTGTTCCTTTGTGTAGCATTAATATTGTATATCCGTTCTGTATCTATTTTGCAGCCATGACTCTTAATAGGTTCTATAAGCTTCTTCGGGTACTTATAGGCTGTTGAAACATTACATTGTCATATAATCTCTCAAGATTCTTCCGATTTTAGGGTTCCTTAACTTCTTCAATGCGGAGGACTCTATTTGCCTTACTCTTTCTCTTGTCACTCCGAGAACCAAACCGATCTCTTCAAGAGTTAAATCGGTGGATCCGCAATATTTTAAGGCATGATTGATGCATTTGATATCATGCTGACATTCCAAAAGCCTGCTCATTATTCTGTCTGATGCAAACCTGTACTTTAGTGCAATTTCTTGTTCAATTTTTGACATGGGTATATCCTCCATTTATTTGGATTTGTTAGAAATTATTTGGTGATGCAAATTATATTTAATTGTCGGGAGTGTTAATCAGGTCGATGGTTTCCTGAATTTCCCTCATTGCTTCTCTATTGTTTGGATGCCGAAGTTTTCTAAGTGCTCTCTGTTCGAGTTGCTTCACCATGGTTTTGCCAAGACCAACTATTTCGGCTATTTCCTGATAAGTCAAAGGTTCATCAACGTCTAACCCATAACGTAAACGGATAACTGCAGATTCTTTTTGAGTTAACTTCATGTGGCTCCTTCTCTTTATCTATATATATTTTTCCTGATCTAAACTTAAATTAGTCATAAATGAATAATTTGTTCCAAATATTAAGAAGAGGGGATCATGAATGATTTTATAAGCTCATAATCTTTTTCACTGTATCCATAGATTACTACATTACAGTCAAAAGATACATCCCTTGAAAGGAAAGATTTATAAAGATTGCTTACCTTACAAACATCTAAACCGCCGGTACCACAGCCAAGCAAGGGAAGTACTAATTTCATTGGTTCGGTATGCTCTTTTGCATACCATTCCAGATAGGGCTCAATATTTTCAAGGGCTATTTCAATATCGTTAAGTGCAGGGTACTTGTTACACTCCTTGGTGCCTTTATTGTAATCCATAATGGCTACATGAAGAGCATATCTGAAATTTTTGGCATTGGCTGATGAGGTCGCAACTATATCACCTTTGCGTAGTTCCTCTCCGATAGCATCAAGTTTAAAACCCATCTCTTCTTGCAATTCGTGTCCACAATGCCTTTTAAATGACATTGATACACCGGAACCAAGGATCAAGCGTGTATTGGAAGCATTGACAATAAAAGTGGCATTCTCTTCTTCCAGAAGATTACCCTGTTTAACAGTGATCTTGTAACCCATTTTTAACCTTTCGTATTTTTTTAATGGTTCACCTATTGGTTGATAGCAAATTCTAATAGTTCATCCAATAGCTTTCTTAATATGCTATGGTTTATGTACTTGGAAAATTTTTCAAGCTTTGGAAAAGTTCTGAGTTGATGTATTTATGGATGTAATGAAGTTTGTGTTTTTATGGCTGAGAGGAAGGGATTCGAACCCTCGGTGGGTTGCCCCACACAGACGTTCCAGGTCTGCACCTTCGACCACTCGGACACCTCTCAACATTTTGAAGAATGGCATTATACATAGATTAGGCTAAATATCTAATAAAGCCAGACAAAAGTATACCGAGTCTCCATCATCCACATTTCATCTGTTATTGGAACCACTCTCTAAACCAAGCATCAATCAGTAATTTATCTTTATTTGGCACCTCCTTATTGTATTTTCCGGAAGACTGTTCTGTGACCTCCCTATAAATTTCTACAGCATAAACAATTTCATTACCTCTGAATATTCCGTAGATTGCAGTTGTGCCCGATAAAATATCATAAGCATATCCTGTCATGCAATTATGAAGAGTTCGAGCCCAACTTGAGAGTTCCGCACCAGTGTAAGGCAGTTTAAATTCCAAATCGTTTATTTTGGAACAGGCTGAACGGTATTTGGGTTTGTATGAAAATGTAATAGCTTGAATCTTTTTATTCTCTTTATACTCACTGCATCGTATTATTTCACTATGTAGATTTCTGATTGTAGGCTTTACTTTTCTAAATACCTTTTTGATGACATTTTTAAAATGTTTTGCAAGCAGCAGCGTGTCCATCCATTTATCCAGATCTCTTTCAGCTTTTAACAACAGTTTTGCAATCTGTTTTTCCGTATAGTAGTTTTTTAGAAACAATATAAACCAAATAAGATCATGCAGATACAATTGATGTTCATCTTTCATAGATGATTTGGTTTTTTTATATGAAATATCCGAACCAAAGCGTAAATCACCATGTCCATATCTGGTATCAAAAATAACGAAATCTTCTGCCAGCAAATTTGATGCAATATTCGGATCATCAATGCATCTACAAATAACAAATGCGGTTTTAGGATCGAAAGTGTAGTCATCCGGAGTAAATGGGCAGAGCTTGTCGGAACTTTTGATATTGTCTTGCAGTTTTTGATGCTTTTGGAAAAGAGCACGCTTTACGGTACGCTCTTTTCTTCCGTTTAGGACATACTGGAGCATCTCTTCTGTATTGACAGGTTTTTCAGGCTTGTAGAGTTTTGGTAAACTTTGATCTATATCCCAATAATAAAACGCAAAGTTCAATAATTTTGGATTGGATAAGAAGAATAAGATCGCCTCTACTTTTTCTTTCTTGCTCTTAAATAGTATCTTTGGAAATCCTTGATACTGACTTATAATATATTCATGCAACATTGTCACTAAAGTATTTTCAATATTTGTATTTTCTAAATAAATTTTTGTATGTTGTTCAGTTTTCCCGTTTAGATATATAGTGTAATATACGACCGGATATTTTGCAAACACCATCTTTTTACGCATAAAATCTGTATCTTCCGGTATATCAATAAATGCCGCAGCCCTGAAACCATTTTCAATTTTTTTGCATTCATAAGTTACTTCCAGCTCTTTTCCATACAGGGAGAAGTCGCTTTTATCGACATAGTATCTGTTGGCAAACTCTTTATTGTCACAGGCTTCACATGCATATACTGGGATATCACTCTGGGCGGTAATAATAACCTCACTCCAACCGCACTGACAATGATAGAAATGTGCTAAATATCCCCGATCTTCTTTTTGGAAAAGGTTTCTACACTCACAAAGAGGCTTGTTTAGGTACCAGCTGTTTTTTGTTAAACCATTTATCATTCTTTGCATCACAATATCTATTTCATCTCTAATGTATCCGAAGAATAATCAGTATAGATTTCTTGCATTGTTTTAATGGCTATATGATAGATATTTATATGACTGATGCCTTTTTCTTCTATTGTGATGCCATCTGCCTTAGTTTCATCAACAATAAATTTTGCCGGTATCATATACATTAAATGCGTACTGGACGTTTTCACTGATATCGGCTCAATTAGGTGGACGTAATAATCTTTTGACCAATAGTGAATCTTGCCTTTTAAAACGGTTCCATCCGGTGCCACTGTTTCTATTGGGTATTCTTTGTATGCTATTTTTGCCATTGGTATCCCTTTGTATTTTGTTTACAGGTCTTCTATATGGTTTTTTACTGTAAGGAAAGTTTCTTGTTTGGTTTTTCTGCCCTTTAAAATACCATGCTCAAATTCTAAAACTACAAGCTCCATCGTAGTTTCATATCGAGTTTTCTCATTTATGAAGATTGATTTCTGTTTGGATTCTTTCACCAATAGCCTCATGGGTTCATTAACCCATTTTGCAAAGATCTTGTCTTTCCCAAATATCTTTTGCATATTGCTTCTATGGTCTACGGAAGATATGCATTTTGTTCTTCCTACTTTTAGTTCTCTGGTCTCTCCATTCATATCCCCTATCATCTCAATTCTTTTTTGTCCTTCATAGCCAACCGAATAACTTTTTGACATGTCAACGGACAAGTCAATATCTGTCAAGTATAATTTACCGTCTTCTATTTCCCATTGAGGCTGATTATTTGTCCATGGTGCAGTCAAGGAACGTGCAAAGGGTTCTCTTCCCTTCAGAAATTTCTTTATTATGTTTTTTGTTGTCTCATCTAAGTATGTCTTTTCAAGTACTCCGAGACATTGACCATCAAGTAGAAATTTTCCAAATATAGTATTTTGTCTTAGTATGCTCATGCAGTCCTCCATTGGGGATGAATATTTTTATCTTTCTGTAGCTCCCATCTTCATAATGATACTTTATACCGATGATGTCACCATAACTATTCAATATCTTTTCCGTTGCGATAATCACTCTCATCTGGCTACGAAAGTGCCGCCTCATTCTTGTGGGCAATGTGTTTACAAATTCTGTCAACATGGTAAAGCAATGCCATTTTCAAAGGTTTACCTTCTGAATAATCTGCGGGGAGTAACTGTTCGGCACGTTTGCTTTTTATGGCAAGCTCATATCCTGCTTCATAATTTTTAAATGTCTGTTCCGGATTAACACTGCCGTCACCGTTTTTACTCTCTCTGTAAACAGCTATACTGGTGCCTCCCATTTTCTGAACCAAAGAGAAAGCGGGGACATCGGTCAGTCCATCACCCACAAAGATCATGTGTTCAAACGGTATTTCATAACCATCAACGACTTCATTCACATCTTTCTCCAATCCTTTGGCAATCTGAAAGATTTTCTGTGTTTTTATTGTGTGTCCGACAGTCTCTTTTGGAAAAGCAATATTCCCATCGCTGTTTTCAACCAACCTGCAAGCATATATTTTTTTGAAGAATGGTGTAAGCTCATGACTTTCAATAGCACCATTTATCATTTCTGTTAACCCGCCACTGATACAGTAGCATTCTAATTCAACATTCAAATCACCATATGTTTTGCTATTCACTATATCAAGCATATCATCGAATATATTTTTCTTACTCTCCCTTCGACTTAAACCATCATATAGGGATATTGACCGCCCTAAATTAAAGAGATCGTTGTTTGATAGGCTCAAGCTTTGTTCTGCTATGTATTCGGTAATGACCTTGATATATCCGTGTTCCAGATCATACTCCTCATCCGTTACTTTCTTAGTACATCGTTTCCAGAATTCACTCTCATCTATATTCCAATGTTCTATCAGTTTTTTCTGTTGATAATACGGTGACATTGTTAT
This sequence comes from Sulfurovum sp. NBC37-1, assembly GCF_000010345.1. Classification (NCBI taxonomy): domain Bacteria; kingdom Pseudomonadati; phylum Campylobacterota; class Epsilonproteobacteria; order Campylobacterales; family Sulfurovaceae; genus Sulfurovum; species Sulfurovum sp. NBC37-1. Next base: position 2,417,013 of record NC_009663.1, on the reverse strand, counting down.
ATCGAAGTCAAAGATTAATGCTATTTTTTTACTCATATGAATACCCTCCATTATTTTGGATTTCTAAATTTTTTAGTGGAATAAGTTTTTCAAGATATCTTGGTTATTGGCTTTTCTATCTCAAAAGAATATTCGCTCTATATATACAATGTGTTTTTAGAGTCGATTCTTTAACCCCTAAATAGGTTTTTGGGTTGAGAAGTGTATAGCGTGTTACTATTTGATACATAAAAGAGTGGTTTGGAAGGAATTTATATCTTCCATTTTTTAAAGTATTTATTTGATTTTTGGGATATAGATAAAGCTATTTGTAAACTTTTTAATATCTTTTTCATCTGGTTTTTCATAACCATTTTTATCTATTAAATATGCAGTTAAAGCACAAATAATTGCATCATAATCATCATCTGTTTTTATCAAGTCTTTATCAAAAATAACATCATTTTCTATAAGTTTTAACATTCTGTATTCATTTTTTTTATTCCAACAAGGGCTACTCTTTTGTAGGTTTTTTATAATTTCCTGCTTACTTTTATTGAAATTCTTTAACTTTTTTATAGAATAATTATCTTTTATTTTCTTCTTCCAATATGTATTTTTATATGAGATTAATGTAGTACTGCTTAGTTCTTTTTCTATCTGATCAAACTCTTCTAGATAATTTTGAATATTTATTTTTTTATTTTTATAAAGATAAGTTATGTATAAATATAAAGTTGCTGCAGGAAATACCTCAATTGTAGATACAGATTCATTTTTTTTCAATGTAGGTGTTTTATGTATTTTTAAAGTATTGGAATAATTATCAATGATATGAACCATTCTTGCAGTCATTTTTCCAATTTTATCTCCAGCTGGAGCCAATGGTTTTTGATAAGTGTGTTCAAATACAAATCTTGCAGAGTTATCAAAGATATAAGGATTTGAAATTTCATTATAAACCTTATCCCATTTATAGTTATATGATCTTTCCTTATTACCTTGCTCCAGCATAGAGGGTACAGAAAAAGGGCTATCTATAGCTATTAGTGCATTACCTTCTGCTTCTTCTAATAAAAAATCAACTAAATATTTATTTTTATTATCTGGGGTTAAATGTGCATTCCAATTAGTTGCATTTAAATATTTCTTCTTAGTATTTTTAAATATCTCTTGTATTTGTGATTGACTATAAAAAGTTTCACTACCATACTCTTTATAAATAGAAGTAATTTTTAGTTTTCCTTTGCTCTCCACACCAATAGCAATACTTGTTTTATTCTGTGTATGGTACCAAGCTCCCAAGTCAACCCCAATATATTTTCTTCCCGACATATTTCACTCACCTATAAATGATTAATATGTCATGTTAGCCGTTTTTGTATTATCAATCACTTATACATGATTGATGAATAGGTGCTTATTTACGTAGAATCTTCAAATGATAAATGAGGATGAGTTTTTTGACAAGATCACTGAAATTGTTAAAATGGAGAGGAAAAAGAGAAAGGTCAGCCAACTATCTTTAGCTTTGATATTGGGCCACCAATCACCTTCCTACGTTGCAAGAATAGAGCTCAGGCAAGATAACGCAAATTACAATCTTCATCACCTTCTTCTTATCGCCGACGAATTCCAAATGGATATTTTACAATTGATTCCATCTGTTCTTGAAAATTGATTTTTTCTACTGAGGAGATGGGTTTATTATTTAAGAGCCAGATATAATTTTTCTGACTCTTTCTGGATGACTGTATAGATTACAGTATTCAGTAGTAATCCACTTTTTCCCCAATCACAAAAGTAAAGTCATTGTAATTGTCATCCATGAAACACTAAATCTGCCTTGTGCTGAATAACCCAAGAAGCATGTCAAGTTGGAATACCGCAGAACAAGCATTATAACTCATTTATTTCTATATTTGAATCCTCATAATTGTCATCATCCTCCCATTTGTCTACGTTAGATGGTAGGTAGTAATAGGTAACTGTACTGTCATATCCAAATTTTCTTGTTTCTGACTTTATCCCCTCATCTTGTGTGGCACATTCTAGTACTTTATTAAAGTTTGTTTTATTTAATGCCTTTATCCCCCTAATAAGTTTTGAGGTTGCCAGCGGTTTGCTTTCATCATATCCATATTTTTTAAGATAATTTTTTATCTTATGTGCAATGTCTCTATAGTTATCTTCACGATACTTTTTCTCATCTTTTGCCGATCGTCTGACAAGTAGAAAATTTTTAATTTGGCACATTGCCTCTTCTGCAACTATAATACCTATATTCATATATTTTAAATCAATTTCTTTGGGAAGTGTTTTGTCACCATTATAAAAAGTATCAAAAATTTGGATAATCATCGCATATTTTATGGCTGCCGTTTTTTGTCTTACAAGAAATGCAGTAAATTCTTCACTTTCCCATATGAGTTCAAAAGGATCATAAGCCCCACCTTCATTATTACGCCATATCTCCTTAAATGTTTTGCTAGAAGCTAATTCATACCAGCTTTGATATCTCAAGACAGACTCTTCTGATAATTCCATTTCAAGTTTGTTTTCTAGTTTGTTCAAATAGTCCCATATCATTATTGAAACATTCTGAAACTTCTCAAAGTCATGCTTTTTTCTGCTTGCGAATGGTTTCATTTCAATATCTTTGTTTATGCGATAAATAGAGAATCTATTGAGGAATCCACTGACAAAATCATTGTTTTTTACATCAGAATTGAACCAGTGCGGATTTGAAATCAAAATCAAGGAAATGAAAGGATTGTCGATCCAAATTTGTTCACCACTGCCTTCTTTCCCTACTAAATCCTTTCCATAGCTTTGCTGTGCATACAGCGATGTAAATGATGCCTTATTTTGTTTGTCATTTAACATTTTATTTAAAAATTCAGAACCTTCGTCATACACAGAAAGGAGACCATGTTCATTAAATGAAAGTTTTTTGATCATGCCGGCAAATGTGGAACCTTGCCCGGAATATATTTGCTGAAGTCTCGGATTTTCTGCATTTTCTCTTTCCTCAAATGACAACTGATTATATGTTATTTTTGCTATTTTATACTCATGTTTTAGCTTTTTCTCTAATGCACCAAGAACAATATCTTTAAGCATTCCTAATGTTGTACTTTTAGCAGAAGCACCACTGCTCCCAATGACAATCCCCCATAAATTTACTCTCATTTTTTCCATAGCACCATTAAATGTTGTGGCTTTTGTACCTATGGCAGCACTCATTATTGGAAGAATGATTGATAAGATCATACTTTTAGGTACATCAATATAGGATCTAAGTTCTTCTGCTGCATCTTTTATGAAGTCACCAGTCATATCCGTTATATCATCTTTCGTGTAGCTATAATCACAGCTAAACATTTTTGCATCGATACCTTCGTCTTCAAATGTTTCGTCTTCAAATGTTTCGTTTTCAAATGTTTCTTCTTCAAACGCTTCTTCTTTTAACATGTTTATTCCTTTATAGTGTTTGTATTGTATTTTTATCAAGATATTTTAAAAGATCACTCTTTTTATATCTAACTACAGAACTTCTGCTCTGACCTAACTTTATATACGGTATCCCTACTCCAAGTGATCGCCATTTTTGCAGTAAATGTGTTGAGATACCAAGAAGCGTTGCTGCTTCTTTTGGAGATAAGTATTTAGAGGATTTCATATTGCTCCACCTTATGTAATAATTTGTGAAGGTCAATTTTCACTGAAGTCTCAAGATCAGACAGTAGCATCTCATAATCATGTTGAGCAATATATGTATTGATTGCGCCTCCAACACTTACCAGATGCTTCCCCGCTGAATGATATTTTAAGATAAGAGACAATTCCACATATTCACCAGCCTGAGTAGGAATTTTCCACCCACGCCCTCCAGTTTTGAGTAGCAAGTAGAATCGTGTAGCATCAAGAAGATAAACTCTTCCATCTTCTCTATTATTTGTTAGTCTAACCGTGTTGTTTAATAGTACCTCTATACTTAAGTTGTTGGTGAAATAAATTGATTTAATCATTTCGTATCCTTTGTTTATTTAGTGAATTCAAAGAGATAACTTTAAATTCCTGCTCGTATACTAACGGAAATATGTGATTAATATTTTAGGAGGAAAGTGTATATAATTTACCAAAAGGAGTATTATAAGTTTTGTGTCAGTTCGATAGAAATATTCTAAATGATTAACACATGTGCGGACAATTCGATTTAAATGAAGTCCTTGAACAGATCAAGGTAGGCGCAAAATAGAAGGTAAAGATGGAGTACTTCCTCCACTTATTAAATAAGTTACCTAAGTAAAGCTTGAATTCCATTACCTCAACTGAAATACTGAACCATAAAAACGGGAAATCCTCCAAGACGAAGAAAAGTAGGGGAGTGTTTGAGAATTTGAACTTGATATACCCACTATCTATTCCAAGCACGATTAACTTTTGCTGGTAAAAATCAAGATTGTGTGTGATATGGTTTCAAGATATATCTAAAAACTTTTAATGATTTTAGTTTAGTTTGAGTATCTCTCGAGGTAGTTCTTCCAACTGATTATGGGATAGATTCAAGTTTTCAAGAGAGGACAACTCAAATATATGTCGGTATTGAATTTTTTGAATGATAAATCTAAACTTTTTACATTTTGATTTTTTTGTTTCCTCATCTTGTAACATTTTAAATTCCTAATATTATGTTATTAGAAGTTTAATCTATTTCATAGACAGTTTTGTATCTGTTTATTTATATTTCTTTAGAATTAAATACACCATTATAATCCTCAAAATCTTTAACCCATAATTCTCCAGATATTTCAGGTATTAAGCTCCTATAATTGTCATAATTGAATATCCTTATATTTTCGAATTCTTTTAATTTGGCCCTATTTCTTGTTATGGATAAAATATTAGAAGAGTTTCGAGCTGGTTCATGTGCATAAATAAGCATTCTTTCTGCTATATCTATCATCTTATCCCATTCCTTTTCTGAACTTGGTTGTTTCTTTGCAAATAGTCGCCCAACATAAAATTTAATATTTTTAGAATCTGCATTAAACTCCCAACCTTCCTGAGATAATCGTTTTGAAAATGTTTGTTGTGCAGATTGTCCAATATAGAGTAAAACATCGTTTCCATATATTGGATGATATCCATAAACTTGATATATTCCAAAATCTGTATACTCATTACATAAAGAAGGATTAACTTTACCTTTGTAATTCTCGTTTGTCTCATCATAGCCAATATCTGTCAAACTATAAGGTCCATCCCATTCAATTCTAATATTTTCAATTTTTTTATTCATCTTTTTCCTTTAAATATTTTTTGAGGTCTGCATTTATCAACTCTTGAATCCACAAAGGCTCTAATATCCTCAAATGAGGCAACCAATATTTAACAATAGGTATAATCTCCATCTCGTCAGTAATAGTCACAACAAACTCCATAGTACCGTCTTCCCTTAAGGTCTCTATGCTTTGTGTGGGTAATGCTCTGCGTTTAAAATATTTTGCAGCAACTTTATCTGCATAAATTTTCACTTCAAAAGGTTCAATATCTGATTTGAACCATATGTTTATTGAGTTCTTCAATAACTCTTCTATATCTTCATCTACTGTAAACGTTTTAGCCGTTGGCTGTATGTTTGAGAGAGTTTTAATGTAGTACTTTTGAACAGTCCCATCTTTAAAGGCAACCAAATACCAAAAGCCTTCATAATTAACTATTTTAAGAGGTTGTATATTAGCTCTAAAAGTTCCCTCTCTTTCATTTTCATAACTACATTCTAATTCGGTTTTATCTTTGATGGCTTTTTCTATGAGTTGTATATCATCAAACCTATCACTAATATCTTCTATATTCAATTTTGTATAGATGGGGTTAAAATCTTCATTTTTTATTTTAGAGAGTAACTTATGTGAGGTTGTAGCAAATTTACCACCTATACTTTCAGTCATTTTTTCTATTATGTCCAAAACAAGCTGTTCTTCAATGGATTTGATTTTTTCTATTCGAAACCCATCCTGCATCTTCCATTTCTTTTTATCCTGATAGATAGGAAAAGAAATGAGTCTTTCATTGAAATCTCTTTGGATGGTGCGCCCACTCACATTGAACTCTTCGGCAAGCTCCGTAACAGAAAGTGCTTCTCTGTCGTAGAGGCGGGAAAGTATAACCGTCAGACGGGTCAGTATTTTGTCGTAATCTTTTTTATATGGCATTTGTTTTTCCCTGCATATTTAAATTTATCATCAGGACGGTTCACTTGATAAATTGTTTTGACGGACTCCAACCAATGCAAGCATCGGAGTAGCGCTTTCAGATTATAATAAAATATACCTATTTTCTTTCACTTTTTTTGAGGTGAGTTGTTTTTTCTCTTCATTTTTAAACTCTTTGACTAGTTGCTTAATAAGTGCAATATCAACTTTTTGTCCAAGCAGATCAGACAATGCATATGCTTTATGTAAAATTCCCTCTATTTTCGGTATCTCCTTATGGTACTTACTAATACGATGAACCATTTTATCATTTAGTTTCAAACCAAGTTCATGACATTTTTTGTGAATAAGTTTGTCTATTGTTTCTCTGTGCATTCCTTTTAGTTCACAAGATAGACCTCTTAGTAAATGGTTCTTTAACCTATCAGAAATAGAAAACGTTCTGACAGGATGCCTACTCATGGCAATCACTATATTTTTATGGTTTTCGTTATAAAATTCAATAAATTTTGACAATTGCTTTTGCGTTTCAAACATATTGGATATATCGTCAAAGTTATCGAGGAGCAAAACATCATTCCTTTGATATTTATTTCTAAACCGATTCATTGTTTGGGACATTAAATACATCGCATATTTATTAGCGAAATCTTCAACGGTAACATATATTGCTTTCCTCCCCATTTGATGCACTCATTGTAAATGGCTTTTAGCAGATGTGTTTTCCCATTGGGCGAAGAGGAGTAAAAAACAACGGGGCTTGGTAGGATATCCCTGGAAGAACACACCTTCTTCGCTACTTCAAATGCAAGATGATTACTGTCAGCAACCACAAAATTCTCAAAACTTTTTTCTTTAATCACAATAATTCCTCCTAGGAGTCTGTCGGACTCACTTTTCAAATAGGCAAAATAAGACACTTTTGGGATACAGAAAATTTTGCATAAGAGAAAGTACGCTTATTTTGTCCGTAGGGGCTTGGATTTTCCTTAAAAACAGTCTATTTTTGCAAAAATGGCTTCAGTCCGACAGACTCCTAGTTATGTAAGTCATCAAAATCTATGTTTTAAGCATCCGGATCAATAAACATCCGTTTCAAATAGTCAAACACCCTCAACTCTTTACTCATCTTTTTTGCTAACTTGAAGGAGTGCCGGGTACCCTTACTCTCACCATCCCAAAAGGCTATGCCTACATCTGCTTCTTTCCAGATCTGTGCATTTCTCATATATCCTGCTCGTTTGCCATAGCGTTTCCATTCAGGCTTGAAAACGATCACCTCTATGCCATGCTCTTTCGCATACCGTTCTGCCAAACTATCCGCACCGCTGGCACCACCACTTACAAAAGCCACTGACTCAAAATCTGCAAGGAACTTGTCCATAACGGTTTTAAACAGTACATAATCCTCAAATCCCCGGCTTCCTACAACTGCCACTTTTGTTATATTTTCCATTTTTATACTCCAATATCTTCGTTGGAGTATTGTGACAAATGGGTTTGACGGCTTTATGTCTGGATTATGTTTTTATAATACTTATTAAGTTCTTCTGCTGCTGTTTTAATCTTTTCATAAACATCATTAAGATTTTTGTAACAACCAACCCTAAAATACCCGATTTTGCCTTCCCACTCCATCCTACCCAGCATAGCAAGTTTTGATTCCGCTACTTCCGGTCTGTCATATACATAAATTATTATCGAAAAAGAGCCATTGGATTTTAATACAAGTGCAATATTTGTATTTGGCCCCCATTCATTTTTGTTGTTTTTTATTCTTATTGCCTTATCATTATTTTCCCATTCCTCTATTTTATAAGCATTAAAGTCATTCTCGCCTAGTGCATAAACAGCTTTTTCTTTAACAGAATCAATATATTCTTTCATCATCTTATCAAATTCAACAAGTGTTTCATAATGTTCTTTTGCAAACTTTATTTTTTCCATTTTTATACCTCCAGTATATGTATTTGTGAGCATTTTTATAACATCAATGTATTGCTGTATTGCCAAATTTAGATTTGTAATATTTTCAATCTCTTCTTTGCATACTTTCAGCCAATTCAGTATTTCTGCACCATAATGAATGGATTTATAGTTAAATTTTCTATCTTTGAGATTATTCTCAGAACCTATATACTGAAGTTGTTTTTCTGTATTAATCTCAAAATATCCAGAAGTTTGATTTTTTTTCTCTTTCCCAAGACTCAATTCGGTAGGCTTGTCTCTATCTATCGATAGATAAATAACAACCAGATCCTTCTTGCCCATCTTAGGATTTTTCTTCACTATTTTTTCGATGTATCTCTTAATTTGAGCCGGCTGATCACCTGTATACACTTTGTTTTCTATGATTATATGTTTCTTTCCGTCTGTCAGATACAGATCAATATTTTCACATTCTCTACATAGTGTAACTTTTTGTGTATCATCGAAAAAATCAGGTAAATCAATTAGATTTAGAAATTTATCTAAAAAAAGTGTGTTTTGGTAATGTAACCCTTCAGGATTTAAAAGTGAGCCGATCATTCTGGAATGAAGTCTAACTTCATCATGTTCTTTCAGTACCGTTGTCAACAGATTGTAATCATTAACCCCTCTAAGTTTTTTTTGATTTAATTTATTTTTAAATCTTTCATATGTTGTTTGAATAAATTCTTTATATTCTCTATCTTCCATATTTATTATACCTCCTGTATTTATTAAGCATTCTCGTTAACTGCATCCCTCAACTTCTCCCATATCCTCACCATCGCCAAAGTATCCAAACGGCAATAGGCAAGCAGGTCTTTTCGTATCTCCTCTCGTTTGTTTTTATCTTTCAAAAGATGCAGCTTGGCAAAGGTATTCATTGCATCACTGCCATTTTGTACTGAGCCAAGTTTTTTATAGTCAAGTTCATCATTGTCAGGGAACAGTGTCGGCAAAACCACTTTGATGGAGTACCTGCCATTGAACCCTGGATGATAATAGTACTTATGTTGAAACGGGTATGCCAAGTCGACAAATCTGTCGATGAGCGCAAGCAGTGCGTCACTCAAATTGGGATTTGCCTGTGCAAGATTTTTAATCTGTGTGATCTCGAAAGATTGGCTGAACGCTACTATCGACCCAGTCGAAGCAATGTCTTGAAGTATTTGCTGTGACAAAAGCTCTCTGGGGTCACTGTTTTCATCCCCAAGAAACTCTTTGTGCTCCAATATGCCGTCTTCATGGAGAATATGCAGAGAGTATTGAAAAGGGATCTTCTCATAAGGTCTTTGGTTATCAAATCTGGGTACAGCCTCCTGAAACGTCTCGAAGTCAAAGAAATTAATGGGATATACTATAGTATCCAGAAACTCTGAGATCTTCTCTTTGTCAATCTTTACTTCACCCGATTTGTGATGTTTTACCTGGAGTGCTGTATTGACACCAAGGTAAAAGTCATCCGGAATCTCTTCAATGCTCAGTACTCCCTGCCTATAAAGATCCCACTGTTTCCCTCTGGCGTATGAGAGGTCAAATACGGAGTTCTTTTGAGGAATGTGCCTCCAACAGAATGGAACAAAATCACACTCAAACGGATTGAAACAGTGGGGTCCTATATCTATATGAGGTTCATTGCCTTTCAGTATCTCTTCCATCTCATGAAGCTTTTGGGGAATCTCTTCCTGCCGTTCAAGAACGATATCGGTCATATCCTCCCTCTTTAGCAGCTCTCTGATACTTAAATCCCCTGTTCGGACATATTTGTTGTTGATATGCACGATATAGGCACGACCAAGATCGAGCACTTTCGTGATGGTATACCACTGGATGGAGATGTCATCCAGGTAATATTCTTTGACATATGTGGAAGCCTTAACTTCATAGATATCCCAAATATTGCCGTTTCTAACCAAGATATCTGCCATAGCAAAAATGCCATCCTCCATGAAAGTCGCCTCATAGATCACCTCTGCACCACTTTCGATAAGCTCCTTGGTTTTTGCTATCATGCCGTTAAAGTTATCGCTATTGAAAGTTATCTCGATACCATTTGGGAAAAGCTCTTTTGCAAGATCACCGACTTCGCAGCCTGTTTCAAAAAGAGATTCGGTTTGCACATCTGGCTTTTGTCTGAGTTCGGGTTGATGTTTATAAAGCCAGAGTGACTTGTAGCATTGCAAGCCACGGATGTATTGGGATTTGGATAGGGTCATATTCTGCTCCTTCTGTTCAATTATAACCTCAGATTCTTAATGGTCAAACTTCATATAAAAACTTTTTATCGACATATATATAAAGCCATTTTCACAAACCCTGAGCCACATATTTCAATTATCGTAATGAAATCCCGACAACAAGACCTCATACTCCACCATATTGCCAGAGATGCCATTATCTGTTTCAGTGTTAAGCATTATGCTTGCACCTGGGTGAATCAATGCCTCTATCTGCAACCACATATTTTCTATATCCGATTGCTGCATACGTTCATTCATATACAACAGGACTGATACTCCCTGCGCCGACAAAAGAGCCTTCCCTAGTTTTACCTTGACCTCTTCTGCAACTTTATCAATAGAAGTGCTTCCATAATATCCGTTGATGTATCCTTTTTTACGCATAATTGTATAGTAGTCAGCCATACTCAGCGGATCGTTTCTGTCTGCGATCATTTTACCTCCCAATATTTTTATTTTGAACAGCCTCCAGGCTTTGACACCGCAACATTCTCTGTTATAGTTGTGTACCTGCTTATCCATCCCAGCTATGCTCTCTTTAATAAAACTGGAACATCAAGAATTTCATCCTGTTCACACTTACGGGGATCTGATTTGGCAATCACTTCCATGTCAGCATCAAAACCCACTGCGATTAATGCAGCTTTATACTCATATGGGTCCATGCATTTATTTTCTGAGACAGAAAACTTCACCAGCACGCCTTCCCCGCTATGTTCTTTCAATATTTCCATTGCTTTAACAATCTCATCGTAAGAGTAGTTTGAATGTACATCAAAATGAACCAAAATACCTTTGGCTTCATCAAGGGATACATCATGAAGCAGTGGAGACCCAATAGCCTTTTCCAATGCAGATGTGGCACTCATGCTGTTTATATACCCCGATGTACCTACCCATGCAATGCCTTTGTGCCCCAATACGGCTTTTATATTTTCTAAATCAAGACAGACATCTTTTTCTCCACAAGAAACCATACTTTTCGTAATGCTGCCTGCAATCCAACAAACAAGCTTGTCTATTATATAAAAAGCTTCACGGATACCCAGATTGTCTAGTACCATTGATAAAATTTCTTCATTTGGAACTACGATAACCAAGCCACACTCAGCCAACAGGTCTTCAATTCCCTGGTTGGCGATATTTCTTCTCTTTCTGCCTTCAAATTTAAATGGGGTCGTCACAATAGGGATTGCCAAAGCACCTACTTTTTTAGCAGCTCTGGCAACAATGGGTGCAGCACCGGTTCCTGTGGCTCCTCCAAATGCGGCAATTATCAAAATCAGGTCTGCTCCGTGAAGCTTTGTTTTTATCTCCTCATAATTCGCCAAAGCAGCCGATTCCCCTGCGGCAGGATCCATCTCTATATCTGTACCCCCACCCAATAGTATTTTATTTTCTATAGGCGAAGCATCAAGAGCTGACTTGTCTGTGTGAATAACCATAAAATCAACATTTTCAAGTCCCGTATCTGCCATATAGGCAACACTGCTCCCTCCACCGCCACCAATACCAACAACTTTGATGTTAATTTTATCCATGGAATGTCCTTTTGTTTGGGAGTTAATATTCTATACTACAATAGAAGTATGACAACTTTATGTCTGGTTTGTGTAAAAGATTGCGTTTAGCTCTTGATAAGATGATGATTGGGTATTTCGGAATCTTTATGGAATTATGTGAGTATGGATTTTATAAGGCAATTTAGGATATTACCAAAGCCCAAATAGGAGCTTGGTAATTTAGTGAGTTAAATTTAATAAAGATTCTATTATTTCTGTTTGTTTTTTTATCTCGTTTTTTAGTACAGAGTAGGTGATTACATCTCTACTTCTATATACTAGATTCTTGCAAGGTTGCATGTCAGTCGTTTTTGATTTTTCTGAGTATGCAAATAAGAATGCATGGAAAATAAAAATATACCAAGCATCTTTGCTATCTAATACTTCTTCTCCATCCTGAGTATACTGGTATAGAATAAGTGCTTTTTGTAACATATTAATAGATACAAATTTTTCTTCTTTGTGATTTATGGCACTAAGAAGCCTACTCTTCTCTGATGATGATGTAATCCTATGAAATCTTTTTTCTTTCCCATACGCTTCTTTTAGCATATGATCAATATACTTTTTATCATCAAGGATACTAAATTCTAGCACCACTTTGGTTGACTTAATGACCTGAAGAGGAGGCAATCCATAATTTTGCTTATAAATTGGATATATCTCTTTTTGTTTTAGTCCATGCTCCAAGATGGAGTATCCAAAATCACTGGATTTCAATAATTCCTTTTTGTTATTTTTAAGTATGGAGAGAATTGCCTCTGTCATTCTTGAAGAATTATATATTGGTTCATTTCCATACAGTAAATCATCCTCGGAAGATTGTTCATTAATTTTAAATCCATTTGATTTTGCTTGCTGATATTCCTTGGCATCAATACCATATTTATTGTTGAGATATTGGGCAAAGTCTACATATGATTTATAGCCATGATTATAAAGATATTCTGATACTGGTTTAGAATTTTCTATACTTTCTAGTGTACTAATTGTATCAAGAAATATGGCTATAGCTGTATCGAGAATCTGTAAATCCTTTTTACTCTTTTTGTTTGCACGTAGGAACCCCCAGAGTATACGATTCAGTTCTCTTGCATATGGTTTTTCCCTGTCTAAATCTCCTGCTTCTCTTGCTTCTTTATAATAATTACGGACACCATCATATTTCCCCTCTTTTAATTTTTTCATTATTATTTGGCAATTATCTCTATAGATATAGTAGCCTTTTTTATCTACTTGTATCATATCTTTCGCATCGTTAATTATAGTATGTTTTCCCATCGTGTTGATTCTCCTTCGATAATAATATATAAAGAAGATATCATTCTTTTTGATCAAACACAAACATGTATATATGGGCTACTTATTCTATAAACTTCTCTTCCAAACTATTTACTGCCTCTACGCCGGCATCAGGACTTAGCTTCGCATATCGAAGTGTCATATTGATGTCTTTATGCCCCATAAGCTTTTGGATTGTAAAGATAGGTGTTCCATTAATGGCAAGCCAACTTGCAAATGTATGCCTAAGCGTATGGAAACATACCCTATGTTTTGTATCTCTTGAATCCAGCTCACTATTGAATAATTCTCCTACTATGATAGAGTATATGTTTGGTATAGCTTGAAGATGATCATGTTTGCTACCTGCAAACAGGTACTTGTTTGGACTTTCAAACTCTATTTCATTTAGAATATCATAGACTTTTGAGGTAATTTTTATTTTGCGACTAGATCCATTTTTGGTTTCAACCAAGTTAATATATCTGTTTTCAAGGTCGATATCCTTATACTGAATTTTCAATATTTCTCCAGCTCTTGCCCCAGTAGTTAAAGCAAGCAAAGCCATGAAGTAAACATCAAATCTTCTTAGCTTGAGTTCGCTAAGCAGAAGATTGGCTTCATCCTTGGAAAGGTACCTTTCTCTTGCATTATTAATGCTTTTCTTGTTCAAACGCATCAAGGAGCTGCTATCAACTCTTGATACACTTGCCGGATTGTTTCTGCATTTTTCTTTCCCTATTGCCACATTAAATGTAGCAGATACCTGCTGTCTGATCCGGTCAATTGTTGCAGGTGCCAAATTTTTATCTTTAAGCAGCATAATCAAATTATTGATATCATTTTTAGTAATGCTTTCTACGGGTAAATGCCCAAGACTATCCTTGATATGATCTCTATAGCGATTAGCAAATGATTGAGGTTCTTTAAAGTCTGCATACTTCACATACTCAAAGTAATCTTCTGTGATATCATCAAACGTTATAGAAGATTTCTTTCTTATGTTAGATACATCTTCTCCCAAATATTTCATATTGATAATTTTACTTCTATACTGTTTGCAATAGGCAACGGTGACCCCATCTGACTTTCTTCCCACTTTAAGAAACTTATTTTTCCCAAATTCATCCCTGAAATTTATATCATAAATAATTTCACCCTTTGCATCGATTCTTTTATAGATCCCGGTTGCAACCCGTTCTCTTTTTCTTGTATTTCTCATCATCATTCCTTAAGATACATTTTCAATATATATATGCATCTGGAATGTTTTGATTAATAGTGAAATTATGAAGTGTGAGACGTTAGACGGGTAGACCGTAAGACAACTTTTCTCCCCTTGCCCTCCCAAATAACATCACATATTATTATTTTATTTTTATTTTTATATAAATTGATATTTGTACTGGGAGGGCAGGGGGAGAAAAGGATAAAACCTCTCCCCGTCTAACCGTCTAATGGTCTAACACTTCACTACTAATATTGGGGTGTTATTATTGAATTAGAATATTATTCGAATATATTTGAGAGGGTATTTGGTTATCTACTTGTTAGCACGGAGAGAAAAAGGGTGAAGTTGAAACTCTGTAAAGTACGATAGGAACGGCTTTCTGGGGATATTGATTATTTTATAATGGACACGACTGGAACTCGTGTATGGGGCAACTCATCGAGGGTTCGAATCCCTTCCTCTCTGCCATATATCTATACTAAATTTCAATCAATATTCCATGCATTATAATAATCCCTCATCCGAAAAACTGTAGTATCCGTTCTTTGAAAGAATTACATGATCCAAAAGTTCTATCCCCACCAGTTTGGATACTTCTTTGAGCCGCTGGGTAATTTGTATGTCAGCTCTGCTGGATTCAAGTGTTCCTGAAGGGTGGTTATGTGCGATGATGATGCCGGCAGCTCTGTCGGAAATGGCATCTGAAAAAACTTCTCTCGGGTGTACCAGTGACTGGTTCAGTGTACCGATGAAGACGGTTCTCGTGTTGATAATATGTGAAGCGCCGTCAAGAGTGATAGTAAGAAAATGCTCTTGGGTTTTGGTGCTGAACTGCTTAAGCTCATCATAGACGTCCCCTGCAGAGCAGATACGTTTGTTGGAACGAATGAGATAGCGTTTGCTCAATTCCACGGCGGCAAGTATCTGGGATGCTTTTGCCATACCGAGGCCATGGATATCGCAAAATTTATCGAGAGAGAGGTTCTCAAAGTCATCATCAAATAGGGAGATGATCTCTTTTGAGAGTTTGCGTACATCTTTCCCCTGTATACCTGAACCGAGAAGTACAGACAGCAGCTCATCGTTCTTCAGTGCTTTGGCACCTTTGCCTGCCAGTTTTTCTCTGGGTTTATCCTGCCTGTGCAGCTCTTTTATCGTCTTCATATATGAAGTATAGAAGATTTTTCCCGACAGACTTCAAAAAATGTCATATTGACATATTTTTTGGAATTCCCTAATTCCTTCCTGTGGCCAGATCGGTGATCCTGTAACCTACTTTCCAGTATTGTCGTACAGCCCGTCGGAATGCTTTATAGTCATGTTTTCTGATGTAAAGTTCCTCCGGTGAAATTTTGCGTTTGGCATAGAGTGAGAACCATCGATTTGAACCATATTCAAGGTTGACGATCCTGTTCCCTTTTTCCCATTCCTTGTCAATTTGCCTTGTCAGGTCTTCCCATGTTTCGCTAAAAGCATAATGCGATGCAATGAATCCTGTATTCCTGGCAAAAAGGGCAACCCAGGATCCTTCCGCCGCTTCCATATCTATAAGGTCAAATCCCATTTCTTTCTGTTGATTGATGATCTTTTCCATCTCTTCAAGGTCTCGGGTGATGCTCATCCTGCTCTTTTTGAACGTACCTCCTTTTTCCAGAACAGCTATCCATTCACCAACACCGTTCTCGACATTGACGACTTCATAACCCTGTCTGAGGAAATGAAGGACCTCCTTCTTAAAGTCAGACATCAGTCTGCGGTGGATGTAGAGCTGTTTTTCTATGTCTGTACCTTTGCTCAAAACCACGCTCCAGCGTCTGGGAGAATGTGAAAAGTCGGTGATCCTGTACCCTTCTCTCCACGCATCGCGTATTGGGTTTTCCAAATGGCCAAGCTTTGCTTTTGAAAGCAGCATCTGTTCACTGTATCCTGTCTCTTTTTGTAGAACGCCCACATAAAAGAGTTCCGCCGAAGCCAATACGGGTAGGAAGATAAATAGTAGTACAAGACGAGGTAGATGTTTCATGGTATTCTCCGGTAGTTTTAGGGCAACTATAACTATATGATAGCATATAAATCCAGAATAGATGCCGAAATGTGGAGCCGAAGTATTGATGTGGATTCTGTATCAAGTACGGAATAGCACGAAAAAAAGGGTCGGACAAATTATTTCAGCAGGGCTTTCATCGCATCTTCCTGCTCTTTGTTTCGATTGTTGCTCTCTGCCACAGCGGCTTTTGCATCGTCCATGGCATTTACACGGCTGTCCATGTACGTATCGACAGGATTTTTGAATGTCTCTGTTTTTGTTTCTTTGCCTTCATCCCCACAGGCGGTCAAAACAAAAAGAGTTGCCAGGGCCATACTTAGTTGTGTTATTGTTCTCATTGCATCACCTTTTAGAATTTAGTTCGATACGGAAACTTCTTTGACCCGGCCCATACGCTTTTTGGGCATGGTAAATGTAGCTTTCTTGTGTCCTGCCGTAGACTCTTCGATGATCTTGTCGTAGAGGTAGATATCGTTCTTGAAATATGCCAAACCATCCTCTTCGAAAACCGTGAAATAGAGTATGTGCACAGGAATGGCTTTTTTCAGTCTGATGGTCTTTGGTTTGTCCGTTGCTATGATCGCATCGATGTCTTCTCTCGTATACCTGCCTTTGGCATGTTTTAGCAGAATGTCCATCAGATCGAAAGGTTTGTCAACACGCATACACCCTGAACTGTAAATCTTGTAACGTCTTGTCAACAGGCTTTTGTTGTCGGTGTCGTGAAGATAGACGGAGTACTTGTTCGGGAACATGAATTTGATGCGCCCCAGCGCATTGCTGTCTCCGGGGTATTGAACGAAGCGGTAGGGTACTTTTTTGTCGCTGTGCTCGTAGGGGTCGAGCATCTCCTGTGTGACAGTGATCTCCTTGTTCCCCGAAAAGACATGGATGTTATTCTCCTCGAGATAGGCAGGATTCTCCCGAAGCACATGGATGAGATCCCGCTTGATCAGGTTGTCGGGGATCGTCCATGTAGGGTTGATGACCATATATTCTATCTTGTCGCTGAAGATCGGTGTCGGCCTGTCGATGCGCCCTACGACAATACCTGTTTTAAATATCATCTCTCCGTTTCTGTAATAACGCAGGTTGAAGTCGGGCACATTGACGGCGATATATTCATTTTCAAAATGTTTGGGGTAGAGTTTGGTCTTGTCAAGGTTGACGATGATCGCTTTGATGTTCTTCGAGGCAGGCTGATTGAGGTAGTACATCGTTGTTTTGTCAACCTGTCCGGTTATTTTCAGCAGATAACGTTTCTGGTAGGTTTTGACCGCCTGTTCCAGTCTCCGGTCGAATTTCCAGTCGACAGGTGCATTTTTTGGGTAGTCACCGGAGATCTGCAAGCGTTTTTTGACCTCCTTGACACGGGGGCTCCAGTCACCGAGTTTGAGCGGATCGTTGCTGTACTTGATCTTCGGAAACTTCTCCATAACCCGGTAGTTCTCAAGCCGTTTCACCAGCCGTCTGTACGATTTTTCCATCGGAAGCAGGGAGTTGAGGTAGGCATGTATGTTTCCGCCGGAAACTGCCTGGGCCAGCGCCTCTTCGCTTGGAAAGGACTTGGGTGATATCTCCCAGTCCGCACGGATGTCATCACTTTCTCTCAGGGCTTTGAACTTCTTTTGCACCAGGTCCCAGTCTACATCTCCCTGCACTATAAAACGGACAAGGTAGACAAAAGCAGAGCTAAGGACAATGTCAAGCCTGCTGTACACAGCAGCTTTTTTTACCGCAGAGTACTGGTTGTTGTCCAGCATGTAAGTGAGTTTTTTTATCGCGTTCTGGTTGAATGCTTTGTTCTTGTAGTTGTAGAGCGGATCGTTCAGTGCCTGTATAAGCTGGCTCATTTTCTGCTTGTTGGCAGTGCCTACCCATAAAGGTTTCTTCCCTGTCCTGGCATAAAGGTTCTGTACGATCGCTCTGTTCTCGCCTTTGAGCTTGGTCTGCAGGTCGTTCTGTATATTGGCAGAAATAGTATCGACCGAAAGTATCTGTGCAACAAGAGGATGGCTGAAAAAAACAAAAAAGAGTAAAAAGAGAGTAAAGCGCAAAGAGTGCTCCTATAATAAATTCTATACAGAGAGTATTATAGTCAAATAGTTTAAATAAAAGTTGGAAAGTTATGAGGAAATGTTTGGAGAAAGATGCCAAGCCCGAAGGCTCAGCTTTTGAAAAGTGTTTCTTAGAAGTTGTAAGTTACACCAAAGTTCCAAGATTGAATCGTATTATCAACATCATACTCATATCCTGTAGAGGCATTATAATAATTATCATTATCATCATAAATATTTACATAATCAACGAAGAATGCAACATTCTCTGTTACTTCGTATGATGCACCAAGACCCCATGAGAAACCATCAACACTGTCAGATACATAATCTAATCCTGTGCCTGCAACATTATCGATAGAAAGGTCTGCTGAACCATAACCAAGAAGTGCATAAATATTGAATGCATCCGTTACAGGGTATTGTGGCTTAACATAAATTCCCCATGCATCGATAGTTGTGTCTTGGTTCCCAACAAAGGTATAATTTATAGTTTCAGACATACCAAACCAATATCTACCTTCCACTGCAATATAATCGTTGAAGTTGTAACCAGCCTGAATCATGACTTCACTGAAAGTATCGTCAATTGGAGTATTCACGAAAGTAGCACCACTTGGAGCAGTGGCTGTTTCAGTTGTTTCACCATTCAATGCACCATATGCAAGTCCAAGATAGAAGTTACCTGTTGACTCGATGACTGGCTCTTCAACTACTGGCTCTACTGGAGCGATATCACCACCCGCTACTGCGAATGTACCCATTGCAAAAATTGCTGCTAACGAAAGATTTAACTTTTTCATTTTTATTCCTTTAGAATGTTTTTTATTTAACGATATAATTATATCTCTTTATATTAAGGAATGTCAAGTTTTTTAACAAAAAAATAACAATTTGGTTGTTTCTTTGTTAATTTTATCATATTTACTAAGCTTTTTTTCAGAATATGATAATTTTTGAGGAAAGCTCGGTCAGAATTTACACGTTCCGGTACTCTTTGTCGATCAGTTTGAGGTATTTTACCGGGGTGACCTCTTTCATCGCCTGGGCAAGCCACTGTATCTGGAACCATGCCGCGCCTGAATCCCTGAGGTCGAAATAGTTCTTGAGACTGCGTATATTGAAAGTGACCACCATATCGACCTTCCAGTTGTCCGAGACAATGTGTTTGAACTTGTCTCCGACATTTCGTTTTTTCTTGCCTTTTTGCAGTAGCTCAAAAAGCTTCTCTGCATCTCCCTCATAATCCTTAATATAATGCAAGGAGGATTTCGCAACGGCAGAATCTATAAATTCATCATCTCTTTCGTACTGGAACATCAGCTTGTTGAAGATGGCACGGATCTCTATGGCAAGGTACTCCTCATCGCTGATGACAAAGAGTTTGAGTGCAAGCACTTTCTCCAGGAAGAAGGCAAAAGGATCCTCACTCTCGATTGAAGCAACGAACGCATTGATGACAGAGGACATCGTGTAGCGTGTACTGCGTACAGAGATAGCCTGCAGTCTGTGCCTTGCATGCTCCTGTAGCACACCTCTTGATGTTCCCTGAATGAGGTAACTTAGTGTAGCATGCTCTATGATGGAGTGATGGTGATGTACCCAGGCAAGGTTTTTCAGAAGGTCGGAGTCGTCTATGCTGTTGACGGCATCTCTGTCAAGATGTTCCATGGCATGTTTGACAGACGCGTTCTCCGAGTTCTCAAAACTGTCATAACAGGTCCTTGCCGCTATTTCCGCAACCCCGAGACCGGATTCCTGCAACAAGGTCACTTTTGGTTTCTCATACGCCAACTGATACATCTTCTCTCCCGATCCATAATTTATTGAAAAGATTATAGCGAAATATAGTTTGTATCTTTAAAAAAATATTGTGCTCTATTGTTATATATAATGTAGGCAAAGAAAAAAAACACAAAAAAACATAAATATTTCGTAAAAACCCTTGACAAATAAGAACTTCGGTGCTATAATACGCGTCCAACAACACATGGACGGCTAGCGAGTTGCTAGAAAGAGTGTTATTGAGTGATCTTTGACAACCAAATATAAGTAAACAAATCAACGTCTATTTGAGATTTAATTTTTGCACTTTTTAACAAAAAAGTGATATGAATTAACTTAAGTAGAAATAACTTAAGTGATTCTGACAATGGTTCAAACCATTCTATTTTATAATGGAGAGTTTGATCCTGGCTCAGAGTGAACGCTGGCGGCGTGCTTAACACATGCAAGTCGAACGAGAACGGCTCTAGCTTGCTAGAGTGTCAGCTAAGTGGCGGACGGGTGAGTAATGTATAGTTAATTTGCCCCTTGGAGAGGGATAGCCACTGGAAACGGTGATTAATACCTCATACTCCTTCTTTATTAATTAAAGTTGGGAAATGTTTTTTCGCCAAGGGATGAGACTATATGGTATCAGGTAGTTGGTGGGGTAAGAGCCTACCAAGCCAATGACGCCTAGCTGGTCTGAGAGGATGATCAGCCACACTGGAACTGAGACACGGTCCAGACTCCTACGGGAGGCAGCAGTGGGGAATATTGCACAATGGAGGAAACTCTGATGCAGCAACGCCGCGTGGAGGATGACGCATTTCGGTGTGTAAACTCCTTTTATATGGGAAGATAATGACGGTACCATATGAATAAGCACCGGCTAACTCCGTGCCAGCAGCCGCGGTAATACGGAGGGTGCAAGCGTTACTCGGAATCACTGGGCGTAAAGCGCGCGCAGGCGGCCTTTTAAGTTGGATGTGAAAGCCTATGGCTCAACCATAGAACTGCATCCAAAACTATTAGGCTAGAGTCTGGGAGGGGAAGATGGAATTAGTTGTGTAGGGGTAAAATCCGTAGAGATAACTAGGAATACCAAAAGCGAAGGCGATCTTCTGGAACAGTACTGACGCTGAGGCGCGAAAGCGTGGGGAGCAAACAGGATTAGATACCCTGGTAGTCCACGCCCTAAACGATGAATGTTAGTCGTCGGAGGCCTAGTGTCTTCGGTGATGCAGCTAACGCATTAAACATTCCGCCTGGGGAGTACGGTCGCAAGATTAAAACTCAAAGGAATAGACGGGGACCCGCACAAGTGGTGGAGCATGTGGTTTAATTCGAAGATACGCGAAGAACCTTACCTGGCCTTGACATTGAGAGAATCCGGCAGAGATGCTGGAGTGCCTTCGGGAGCTCGAAAACAGGTGCTGCACGGCTGTCGTCAGCTCGTGTCGTGAGATGTTGGGTTAAGTCCCGCAACGAGCGCAACCCTCGTCACTAGTTACTAACGGTTCGGCCGAGGACTCTAGTGAGACTGCCTTCGCAAGGAGGAGGAAGGTGAGGACGACGTCAAGTCATCATGGCCCTTACGGCCAGGGCAACACACGTGCTACAATGGGCAGGACAATGAGACGCGATACCGCGAGGTGGAGCAAATCTATAAACCTGTTCTCAGTTCGGATTGTAGTCTGCAACTCGACTACATGAAGCTGGAATCACTAGTAATCGTAGATCAGCTATGCTACGGTGAATACGTTCCCGGGTCTTGTACTCACCGCCCGTCACACCATGGGAGTTGATTTCACCCGAAGCGGGGAAGCTAAACTGGCTACCCTCCACGGTGGGATCAGCGACTGGGGTGAAGTCGTAACAAGGTAACCGTAGGAGAACCTGCGGTTGGATCACCTCCTTTCAAGAGTATAGATGATATTTCCTCACAGAGTATTATCACAATCGATAAGACGATGGTTTGTTTGCACTGTTTATTCAGTAGCTTATGTTTGGTTGATAAAGATCATTGGGATCTTTGACTTAATTTGGGGAATTAGCTCAGCTGGGAGAGCGCCTGCTTTGCACGCAGGAGGTCATCGGTTCGATCCCGTTATTCTCCACCATTTCATGCATATTGCACGAAAGTTTGAAACTCACGTACCTTGGTACGCTTCGTTTAAAATATTTCGCACAATCTACACGAAATCATGTGGAAGAAAAAACTTAATATAAATATTCATCCAAGAGTATTTATATTAGGTTTTACACCTAAAGTTATTTAACTTATTATTGTTAAGAGTCTAACGTAATGTTGCAAAACGCGAAGAGAATGTTTATTTATAAACGTTTGAATCAAATTTTACAAAACAATTACAATTTAACAGAAAATATTAACAAGAAGAACTTGTTCTTCAGACTTAATATCTTTCATGTGCAAGAAACTCAATAAATTAGAAGACGTAAGAAATCTTCAACTTATTAAACATACAAAAAACGAACCAAAGTGGTAAGACACAAACAGTTCATTTTGCATTTAATAAGGTAGTACCTTAGAATTAAGTCAAATTAATCTAAGGGCAGATGGTGGATGCCTAGACCAGGAGAGGCGATGAAGGACGTACTAGGCTGCGATAAGCCGGGGGGAGCTGCCAAGAAGCTTTGATCCCCGGGTTTCCGAATGGGGCAACCCAGCATGGCGCGAGTCATGTTACTCTTTCGAGAGAGCGAACGCAGGGAAGTGAAACATCTCAGTACCTGCAGGAAAAGAAATCAACCGAGATTCCCAAAGTAGCGGCGAGCGAAATGGGATTAGCCCTAAACTCTGTGGGGTGTTAGTAGAATAAGCTGGAATGCTTGACCGTAGAGGGTGAAAGTCCCGTAAACGAAAACTAACCATGGACTATTCGAGTAGGTCGGGACACGTGTAACCCTGACTGAAAATGGGAGGACCACCTTCCAAGGCTAAATACTACTCCAGGATCGATAGTGAACCAGTACCGTGAGGGAAAGGTGAAAAGAACCGCGGCAAGCGGAGTGAAATAGAACCTGAAACCATCTGCCTACAATCATTCAGAGCCCTATGTTTTATACAGGGTGATGGACTGCCTTTTGCATAATGAGCCTGCGAGTTATGGTGACTAGCAAGGTTAATCAAACGAGAAGCCGTAGCGAAAGCGAGTCTGAATAGGGCGCCAAGTTAGTTGCTGTAGACCCGAAACTAAGTGATCTATCCATGGGCAGGTTGAAGCTGGTGTAAGAGCTAGTGGAGGACCGAACGGGTGAAGGTTTAAAACTTCTCCGATGACCTGTGGATAGGGGTGAAAGGCCAATCAAACTTAGTGATAGCTGGTTCTCTCCGAAATATATTTAGGTATAGCGTCATGTTCGAAACATGAGGGGGTAGAGCACTGATTGGGCTAGGGCCTATACCAAGGTACCAAACCCAGTCAAACTCCGAATACCTCATGTGAATTCATGGCAGTCAGGCGATGGGTGATAAAATCCACCGTCGAAAGGGAAACAGCCCAGACTACCAGCTAAGGTCCCAAAGTTCTATTTAAGTGGAAAAGGATGTGGAGTTGCTTAGACAACCAGGAGGTTGGCTTAGAAGCAGCCATCCTTTAAAGAAAGCGTAACAGCTCACTGGTCTAGCGATTCTGCGCCGAAAATATAACGGGGCTAAAATAGACACCGAAGCTGTAGATTTGAACAATAGTTCAAGTGGTAGGAGAGCGTTCTAGTCAGCATTGAAGCCATACCGGTAAGGAGTGGTGGAGCGGCTAGAAGTGAGCATGCAGGCATGAGTAGCGATAAAACGGGTGAGAATCCCGTTCGCCGAAAACCCAAGGGTTCCTACACGATGCTCGTCAATGTAGGGTTAGTCGGGTCCTAAGCTGAGTCCGAAAGGGGTAAGCGATGGCAAATCGGTTAATATTCCGATACCAACTATTAGTTTAGTACGAAGGGGGGACGCATAGGGTTAAACGAGGTCACTGATGGAATAGTGGCTCGAAGGGTGTAGATAAGCCGGATAGGAAAATCCGCCGGCTGTTTTCGAGACCTGACAGGCTGGCTGCGCTCTTCGGAGTAAAGCCAGAATCGTTGATACCGTCGTGCCAAGAAAAGCCTCTAAGTGTATTAATAGTTGCCCGTACCGTAAACCGACACAGGTGGGTGAGATGAGTATTCTAAGGCGCGTGGAAGAACCCTGGTTAAGGAACTCTGCAAACTAGCACCGTAACTTCGGAATAAGGTGTGCCTCCTTTGGTATAGGACTTCGCGTCCGAAAGCCAAAGAGGTTGCAACAAAGAGTCCCTCCCGACTGTTTATCAAAAACACAGCACTTTGCTAACTCGCAAGAGGATGTATAAGGTGTGACGCCTGCCCGGTGCTTGAAGGTTAATTGATGGGGTTAGTTCTTCGGAACGAAGCTCTTGATCGAAGCCCAAGTAAACGGCGGCCGTAACTATAACGGTCCTAAGGTAGCGAAATTCCTTGTCGGTTAAATACCGACCTGCATGAATGGCGTAACGAGATGGGAGCTGTCTCGACCAGGGATCCAGTGAAATTGTAGTGGAGGTGAAAATTCCTCCTACCCGCGGCAAGACGGAAAGACCCCGTGCACCTTTACTATAGCTTGACACTGCAATTGGGATATATTTGTGCAGGATAGGTGGGAGGCTTTGATGCTGTGGCGCTAGCTGCAGCGGAGCCATCCTTGAGATACCACCCTTATATATTCTGATTGCTAACTTGCGCCGGTTATCCCGGCGGAGGACAATGTCTGGTGGGTAGTTTGACTGGGGCGGTCGCCTCCTAAAAAGTAACGGAGGCTTACAAAGGTTGGCTCAGATGGGTTGGAAATCCATCGCAGAGTATAATGGTACAAGCCAGCTTAACTGCGAGACGTACATGTCGAGCAGAGACGAAAGTCGGTCATAGTGATCCGGTGGTTCTGTGTGGAAGGGCCATCGCTCAAAGGATAAAAGGTACGCCGGGGATAACAGGCTGATCTCCCCCAAGAGCTCACATCGACGGGGAGGTTTGGCACCTCGATGTCGGCTCATCGCATCCTGGGGCTGAAGCAGGTCCCAAGGGTATGGCTGTTCGCCATTTAAAGCGGTACGCGAGCTGGGTTCAGAACGTCGTGAGACAGTTCGGTCCCTATCTGCCGTGGGCGTTGGAAGATTGAGGAGAGTTGCCCCTAGTACGAGAGGACCGGGGTGAACGAACCACTGGTGTACCAGTTGTCCTGCCAAGGGCATCGCTGGGTAGCTATGTTCGGATGTGATAACCGCTGAAAGCATCTAAGCGGGAAGCCAACTCCAAGATGAATCTTCCCTGAAGATCCGCAGAAGACTACTGCGTTGATAGGCTGGGTGTGTAAGTGATGAAAGTCATTTAGCTGACCAGTACTAATAGATCGTTTGTATTTACTTTATTCTTCAATAGGTACTACCTTGCTAAGTGCAAGGCAGAGCGTTTAGCGCTTAGCGCTGAGCGTTCAGAAAAAGGTACTTGCAGATTGTAATTGTAAACATTATTTAGGCTCTTAACAATACTAAGTTTCTCAAGCTTTCCAAAAGCAAAGAGAGACATGCACACTACGGTGTTCATCTCTCTCTTAGTGGTGGGGCTAGAGGGAGGGTCATACCCAGCTCCATTCCGAACCTGGAAGTCAAGCCTCCCATCGCCGATAATACTGCAGGCTACGTCTGTGGGAATGTAGGTCGCTGCCACTTTGAGTTTTACATTGACTTCTTCTTTTTACAATCATTTTTTTTATTATCAATTGCTTCATATACGTGCTATCAGGATTAATCAATTATCAATAGAAATTTTACTATTCATTTACCCCCCAAGGGTTATAATATAATTAGAAAAGGTAGCCAATCCTTTCAAGAGATTTTTTGTTTTACTCCTTGTCCAAAAAATTGTAAGACTTCTTTGTTTTTATCTCTTGGCCCTCCCCTTGGCTGTCTTTTGAAGAGCCCATTTCCCCCTTTTACTTCATTGTAAATTCCTTGTTTTTTATTTCGGGCTCTTCTATTTTATAAAAACAGTTCAAAATATCCTAAATACATTGACAAAACAGAACTTTTAGTGTATAAACTTTAACAGATAGTATGCCATAGGCTTTTACTATGAATTTGTTATAATAATAACTATAATATAGGTTTGCAGTATATGCAGAGCCGCCAAAATGTAAGGAGATACATTGATCCCGTTTACTGATGAAGAGTTGGAACCGGCTGTAAAAGATGTGATTGAGAAGGTGAGGCCATCCATCAAGCTTGATGGTGGTGATATAGAACTGGTTGATATTAAAGATGGTGTAGTATATGTACAGCTGCAGGGAGCATGTGTGGGATGCGGAAGTGCCGGCACGACCATCAAGTTCGGTGTAGAACGACAGCTGAAGACCCTGATACACCCTGAGATCACTGTTATGAGCGTTCCACAGGGATGGGAAGATAAACTGGATCAATTAGGATAAAATGAGTAAAGTAAGTCAAGATATATTATTACAGCGTGCCGAGAAGGAATTTCTTCAGGGTAACTATGCAAAAGCTTTGAGATCATATGCTCTGATCCTGAAGGATTATCCTTCTCTGGATGAAGCAAAAGTCGGTGCCTACCTGAGCGATCTCGGAGACGAGAGTGGAGAAGAGGCACAGGCACTGTTCGATTATTATCAGATGATCAAAGAAGAAAAGAAGAATGCAGTAGAGATCATACACTCGCTCATCAACTCTCTGGATACAACGAAAGAAAGTATTTACGAATTGCTTGATGTACCAGAAGAAGAACAGATCGAGTATGGTGATGGTATCAGATATAGTGATTTCCTCAGATTGGTTGAGAGCAGAGGCAATTTTAGACAGGCCTTTGAAGATATTATGTTCTCTACAAAAGTGGTGATCACGGATAAAGATGAGTTCATCGATTTTGTGACTAAGCTTGCTGATGAAGGATTTGATGAAATGGCATTGGGATACCTTGATGCGACTGCAAGCCTTTTTGGTAATGACCAGGAAGTGCTGGCACTCTATAATGTAGTGCAGGGAATGAAAAAGTGAAAATTGACTTTGACAAAGAAGGGTACAGTTACCTCACTGATAATACGATGTTGTTGGATGAAGAGACTCTTTTTCTCCTGACCTCCCAAAATAGACCCTATTATGAAAAACTTGAGAGTAAACCTGCTTCCATTACCCCGGATGAATTAATAGCTTTCTGGGGACTGGATGCTATGAAAGTGGTGGGTGTAACCGGAACGAACGGAAAGACGACAGTTACTGCAGCGATCTACTCTTTTCTGCTTGATCTTGATAAGAAACCTGCCCTCCAGGGAACACGGGGGCTTTTCGCCGAAGAGAAGCGTATAGAAGAGAAGAGTATGACAACGCCGTCCATTCTTGAGACGTTACACAATATGAAGCAGACGATGGATATGGGATGTAACTACTTTATTATGGAGGTGAGTTCCCATGCGATCGATCAGAAGCGTATAGAGGGGATCACTTTTGCGCTGAAAGTGCATACGAATGTCACCAGTGACCATTTGGATTATCATGGAACAGTGGAGGAATACAGACGTGTCAAAAGTCTTTTCTTTGCTGATGACACGATGAAATTGCTCAATAAAGATGATATCAATAATATCACCTATAACCCGAAGAATGCTTACAGTTACGGTGTCGATGAACCGGCAACCTATAAAGTGCAGGCATTTTCCCTGCTGCACGGTATTACAGCGGGGATCAAGTATATGCAGGAAGAAGCAACCTTCCATTCACCGATGATGGGGCTTTTCAACCTCTTCAACCTTATGGCGGCGATCGGTTCAGTACACCTGCTTACCAAGAGGCCTATTCAGGAGATATGTGATGTGGTTGAGAACTTCGCTGGTGTAGCGGGGCGGATGGAAGTGGTAAGCCGTGATCCTCTTGTTATTGTTGATTTTGCTCATACACATGACGGTATCCATGCAGTATTGGAATCCATGAAAGACAGAGATATTTCGGTGGTATTTGGTGCAGGCGGGAACCGTGACAAAGAGAAGCGTCCTCTCATGGGTGCCGCAGCCGGAAGATACGCCAATAAGATCTATGTGACATCCGATAATCCGCGGGATGAAGTCCCTGAAATGATATTGGAAGACATTCTGGTAGGCCTACATGGTAAAGAAAATGTCACAGCCACACCGGACAGACGGCTAGCGATCAAAATGGCCCTGGAGGCCCTTGAACCCAATGAAGTACTGCTCATTCTTGGAAAAGGCGATGAGGATTATCAGGAGATCAAAGGGGTGAAACATCATTTTGACGACAGAGAGGTCGTTCGGGAACTTTTGGCAGAAAAGAAGGATTGAGTGCTAAGGTTTAAGAAAGGGGAGGTGCACCATTGTTCTTAACTCTTAACTCTTAACTCTTAACTCTTAACTCTATACCCCCGGCATTTTCATCTCAAACTTCTCCCCGGTTTCCTGCGTATGTCTGTAAAGTTTCCATGCATGAATGATCTGGTAAGCCATCCATCCGAAGGAGAGTATTGTTAATAGCCCGGCAAGATAGATGAAGGGTGCAAGGAAGGTTGACAACAGAAAGGTGACAAGTGTTGCCAAATGAATGTAGAGATGCTTATTGGCAGTTTTTGGGTGTATGACCTCGTGCATCATGGGTGCAGTGAAGTAGCCCTGCGAATTGAGGTGGAACCATGTCAGGAAGGGGATGATCTTGTAGAACATGGCAAATACGATACTGAGGGCAAAAAAAGTAAAGAAGAGATAGCTGGCTGTTTGAAGCAGGCTGACTGTCGTAAACAGTGTTATGATCATAAGGAACATAGAAACGATAAGTGAAGTCAGTCCGATCCTCCAGAACCAGACAGTGGCATCGGAGAGAGGGCGTTTTTTCTGTGTCAACCGTTTCAGGGTCAATAGGGCGTAGCTGCTTAGCAGTATGGCAAGCAGAATATCTGTTACGATCCATGTCACAGGGATGAAAAGCCCAACAATGAATGTGACAACAAGCAGGCTAAAAAGTACTGTAGGCAGATAATAACTGACCATTTTCGGATAGGGCGGGGTAACATAGAACATTTCTATAACCTGGAAGGAAATGGAAATGATCAGCAGGATGATCCATCCGAAAAGTCCAAAGGAGTAGTGCCCCTCTTTCATTTGACTAAAGTAGGTACCGTTAATCGTTCCGGAGAGTGTGGCGGTCATATAGAGAGCCAAGATCACGACAACAGCAAGCGCAAGAAGTGCTATGACCATACCTTTGGATGAAGCGCTGTGATGTACCAATTCAAACAGGTTTTTTAGCATGACAGCAACGATATAGAAGATGCTTCCACCCAGGAGAAGCGATGCAGGACCGTAAAGCCAGGGCAAAGAAGTCTGAAAAGCCAAAAGAAGCGTGATAACACCGGTTGTAAAAGGATATTGAAGCCAGTTGGCTTTTTGTACAGGAGAAGTGAGTTTGACTCCTGCGATCACGGGGAGCATCTGGAAAAGGGCTGCGAACATGAAAGAGAGCATCACCCCAAGTGTCAAGGTGTGCGTGAGAATGACAGCCTGGGTAGTATGTGCATCAAAAATGGAAGTCCCGAAGATCAGTATCAGGATGCCTGCGAGGATACCAAACAGTGCACCGGAAAAGAAAAAACGGAATACAACCGAGATCGGGGGTGCCTGATCGAGGGAGAGTCCGTTCTGGTTAAACACGCAGCAGCTCCTCCAGCGTAACGGAAGGGTTTTTGGCTATCAGAATATGCCAGTTCCCTGTTTCATCTTCTCTGCTGAGTGTCTGGAATCCCTGTTCACTGGCAAGGTCTATGAAAGGAATGGGGTTTTTGCGATGAAGCATGTAAAGATAATTTTCATCATTAAGTTCTCTGAGTGCCCTGATAGCCTGTTCCAACGGTTTTGGATGCTCCAGTGCTCTGGCATCCAGGTCGATCTTTGTGAATTCGGACATTTTAGAGCTCTACCGCTTTCATCTTGTCGAGTGTCTCGGTTTTAAGTTCCGGAGGCAGGACTCTGTCACACATGGCATAGAGCATCTGCTCTTCTTTCATGTTGTGCTGTTGCAAAAGGATCATCATAGATTCACACAGAGAGAGATAGGTATCTTTATCCTGGGACTCCACTGCTTCCGCCAGCTTTCCAATGAGTCCCTTGACCTGTTCATGTTCGTAGCGCATTACCTGTGTCGGTCCTTCAGAGCTTCCGGTCTGTGCTTCAAAAGCAGGAAAAAGTTCCTCTTCCTCTCTTTTGAAATGTCGGAGGGTATCGTTCGCGAATACCATGAACTTCTCTTCGGCTTCCGCCCAATTCCCGTTTGCTGCTGCCTGCTCGGCTGCAGCAAATTCTGTATCGCAGTCTCTATGTTCCTGTGTCATGAATTGTGAAATAATCATTGTTTTATCCTTTCGTGATGGTGATCATCTGATCCCAGAGTTCTTTATTGAGAAGGATCTTCTCTACGCGGGCCTGCCAGAGTCTTCCAAACTCTTTTCTCTCACCAGCGGAAGCCAGCCCCTGAAGAGATTTCCCCATAAGCGGCTGCATGTTTGGATCTGCCGGTACCATGGAGGCACTATAGGTAAGTGTAATACTTGAGTCATTGTCCAGTCGTGTCAGTTTGACTTCGCCTTCCATTGGTACATTATAACTTACAAGATTGTCTCTGGAAAAATGTCCGCCGATACCTTTGAAACCGCCAGCACCGTTCGCTCCTACAATAAATGAGATGACATTGCAGATCACACCGGTCACTCCTTCGGCTTCCCCATCCCTCATGGAGACGTGGATGGATCCTCTCTGCGGGAGGCTGTCTCCGTAAAGTGCTTCCAGACCCTTTTTCGCCATGAGATAGGCACCAGCGACCGTTGGGCATGAATGTCCTGCAAGTTTGACGCAGTCCAGATAGGTGATCTCCATCTCGCCATTTTCAAAGGCACCGAGAAAATCACTCAGTGGGTCCTGCAGCTGTATCGGTTCTACTTTGTCAAAAAAATCAGGATATTTCATTGGTTTTTGTCCCCTTTGTATATTGACTGTATTATAGGAAAAAAAGAGTTTGCTTCTATTGATATTTATCAAGAATTAAGTAAATCAGAGTAAAATACTCCTAATTAAACTAATTTTGAGCAAAAGGCGAAGCTTTAGTGAAAGGAATTGGGTAGGAGCTTCGCTTCTGCACAAGGAAAAATTATATAAAAAGGATCCACAATGATGCAAGGTGTACCACAACCAGCGTTCTATATATTCAAATGTCAGCAGTCGGCACCTCCGGGAATGCCAAAGCCAAGCTGTGTTAGCCAGAACGACCCCGAGTCTCAGCAGCTTTTCCAGCATTTGGCGCAGAGTCTGATGATGAAAGGTATCATCGGAACTGTTCAGCCGATCCAGACAGGCTGTCTGAATCGCTGCCAGCAGGGGCCGGTTATGCTTGTAGAGCCAGGGCATACGATGTATGTCGGCTTGACAAAAGAGAAGATAGACAGGATCATCGATGAGCATATCATCGGCGGGAATGTTGTAGAAGAATATGTGATCCCTGACGAGTTTTGGGGTGAGCCTATACCTCCGTCACAGATGGCCCGTTAATACGCGACTTTTATGTACTCCTTCCGGTGTGATACAGCGGAAGGGAGTGTTTCCCCATATCGCTTCTCGATTTCTTCACAATTACTGTATAATATATTTAGAGATATGCGTAGGATTTTGGTATAATCCCAACAATTTAATTAGACAGGAATGATTATGAACATTACAATGCTTTATTCTAAACTACATAGAGCGACTGTAACAGATGCAAATCTTAATTATGTCGGTTCCATTACCATTGACCAGAATCTGCTGGATGCAGCGAGTATGCGTGTCGGGCAGAAGATCGATATCGTCAATATCAACAATGGAGAGAGATTCTCCACCTATATCATCTCGGGAGAGAGAGGCAAAGGCGATATCTGTCTTAACGGGGCAGCGGCAAGAAAAGTCCATAAAGGCGACAAGATTATCATTATTGCCTATGCGACAATGACAGAAGAAGAGGCGGACAGTCACAGTCCCAAGATCGTGATCCTGGATGATGACAATGGCATTGCACAGGAATTTGAGGGATTGGAGTAGCAGATGTTTGAAGGAATGGATCTCGGTAAAATGGGAAAGATGATGGAGCAGATGCAGGAAAAAGCAAAAGAGCTCCAGGAGCAGGCGAAGAATGTTGAGTTCACTGCGAAAGCCGGGGGTGGTCTTATCGAAGTGACTGCAAACGGTGCAGGTGAAGTGATCGATATGAATATAGATGATTCTCTTTTGGAAGACAAAGAGTCATTACAGATACTATTGATTTCAGCGATGAATGATGTGAACAAAATGATAGAGGATAATAAGAAATCTCAGGCGATGGGGATGATGGGTGGAATGAACCCCTTTGGGTCATAGCTGACAGATGTTATGCCCGTTTAATATCTACAAGATAGCTGAATTCTTTTGAAGATTTCAGTTTATTTACTGTTCTGCTGCTCAATGAGTGGCTGCCATCTTTTTTAATGATCTTCTTCAATGTATTACTTATTTTCATTTCTGACTCCTTTCTCGGGCACCTCTAATAACCCTGCAAAGCCCACCCTGTGGGCACTTCACCCTTCCGTCTATGCTGCGTATCCAGGGTTATTAGAGTTGCCCTAATATTTATATGTCTCGATGTCTGAGACAACGGCAGTATAGGCAAAGCAAATAACATTTTAATAACAATAAAGGGAAAACAATGAACGAAGTAACACAGGCGATCGAAAATGACTCCATAGCCAAGCTCAAAAGCCTGGTCGAAGAGGGTGTGGACCTCAATAAGCCTATCCTTATAGGCGAGGAGTACGACCTTGAGGATTATGACGAGATCAGTCCCCTTTTTTATGCTATCAGGAAATATGCTTCCCTGGAGCTGATAGAGTTCCTGCTTGAGAACGGTGTCGATATCCATCAGACGGACAGTGATGGTATCTCGGCTCTGGATATGGCGATCAAATTCAAACGTAAGGACCTGGTACGGTTCTGTATGGACAAAGGGATCGATATCAATACAACCAGACGTAAAAGCGGTATCCTCCCCTTGCAACTGGCATCCTGTTTCAACGATACGGAACTGATACAGATGTTCCTGGATGAAGGAGCGGACATCAATGCTACGGATGCTTCAGGTATGAGTGCCAAGGACTATGCCCGAAAACTCGGGCAGAAAAAAGTGGTTGAGTACCTTTCCGAGCGCGGTGGCAAACATAATCTTTACCCTGAAAAAGCGTGATCTTCTTCTCTGCAAGACGGCTCTCTTCTTACCAAACTATTATCTTCGCTCAAAGTCTGTAATCATTCTGTAACTATTTTTTTCTATACTTCCGCCATATTAAACTAAACAAGGAAGATAAACTATGAAAAAAACCATACTTTCACTGGTAACTATTTCTGCTATTGCGACTACTGGTGCATTGGCGGACAGTGCAACGGATATTGCTGAACTTAAAGCGATGATGACACAGATGAACAAGCGTCTTGCCAAACTCGAGGCTGAGAATAAACAGCTTAAATCTGAAGTTAAAAAGAAGTCCACTAAAAAGAAAACTTCTATGGCCAAAGCTACGCCGTCCGAGAAACAGGAGAGAACGGATGCTGTTGTAGAGAAGTTTGAAAAATCCACACCTGTATTTGCCAAGGCATCCAAGCTCAAGTTTTCCGGTAGGCATTATCTTGGATTTGTACATGGTAAAAATGAAGACCACTTGACAGGAGAATCAAATAGTTACAATGACTTCGAATCAAGAAGAAACTATATCCAGGTCAAGGCATATTTGTTCGATGATCCGAAGAGCTATATGAGAGTAACACTCGATACACATCAGGTAGGCAACGGCAAAGATGTCAATAATGGGGATATTGTTAAAGGAGGTAATACCGGAGACTGGGAAGTACGTCTGAAGTATGCATATCTTTACATCAATGATATTCTTCCCTACACCGGCGTAGAGTTTGGACAGGCACACAGACCGTGGATCGACTATGAAGAGCACCACGGATGGTTGTACAGATCTATTTCAAAAACGTTCGTTGAGAAAAAACAGGATGCCGACTTTACCAACTCCGCCGACCTTGGTGTGAACTTCAAGACAAAAACGGAATACTTCTCATCTGAAATTGGCCTATTCAATGGAGAAGGGTATCATGGGCTTCTGGATAAAGACGATACCAGTGGTTTAAGTTTTGAGTGGAGACTGACAGCAAATCTTCTCGGAACAGGTGAGAAGCATGTACATAAGCACGACCAGTATGCAGATATCTCTTTTTATGGACAGTACAATACTGATTTGACAAAAAAGGGCGAATTCAATCCCGATACAGGAGAGTTTGATGGTGATTTCGTCTGGTACGGCTTTAATGCCGTGTATAACCAGCCTGAATTCCTCATCGCAGGAAATTACCTGAAGTCAACCAAAGCAAGCCCGGCATTCAAGGGTGACGGTTTTTCTGTGAACGGCGAGTTGAGAATGTTGACCTTTGACGAGAGCCTTGATGATTGGAATATCATTGGTAGATATGATAAATGGGATCTTGACAGTGGTGAAGAGAGAGAAACATGGATTGCCGGTCTCGCCTACACATGGAACAAAAATATCGAGTTCATTCTGAACTACGAGGATGATACTGATACGCGAACAGTGGCTATAGACAATGAAACACAAAGAGTCCTTTTTACTGCTGATGTAAAGTGGTAATTCGTTTCTTTTCCTATGCAGTCTGTGCATGGGATCCACAAACTTCTAAAACAGGGTGTACCCACCATCTTCACGTGGGACATCTCTTCTTCCAAATCTACTTACTACAGCATAAATCGGTAACAGTTTTGTAATCATTTTCTTCTATACTCCTGCCATAATCCCAACCAAGGAAGAAAAATATGAAGAAAAGTGTATTATCAACAGCCGTGATGGCGACCGTGTCAATGGCCGCTTCGGACATAAGCACACCACATGAACGAATGGCAGAGACGAACAGTACAGCCCCAATAGCTGAAAAAAGCCCCTTCGATAGAATTCATTTCAAAGGTGATCTAAGATTAAGATATGAGAGTATCGAAAGAGATGACAAAGATAATAAGTATAGAAACAGATATCGCTTAAGACTGGGAGTGAAGATTGATCTAATAGAGCATCTTCAATTCAAAGTTGGTATGAGAAGTGGTTTTGCAAATCCTACTTCAGGAAATCAGACATTCCTGGATGACGAACCTTTGAGTGACTACTTCTTTCAGTCACTTAGATTTAACATTTTAGGTTTAAAGTATAAGTCCAGTAACTCTACTTACAACGTAGGGCGACTACCATACATGATGTACAGACCTATTAAATCGCAACTTATTTGGGATAACGATGTTTCACTGAACGGGTTGAATTACCAGTATAAAGATGATACAAAGATCATTACTGTAGGTGTGAACCAACCAACTTTGGAAGAAGCTGCCACAGATAAAGTAGATACGGTTAACCTCTTTTTGGCGCAGTATGTACATAAAACAAAATTAGGCTCAGCCAAACTTCATTTGGGTACAGGTATTTATTATTATGATGGTCTAAAAGGCAACATACCTCTTTTTGGTTCAAGAAAAGGTAATACCCTAGTTGATGGGGTGTATGCAAATGATTACCACATTGTTGAAGCATTTGGTGAATTGCAGTATAAAGATGTATTTGGTATGCCATTTAAAGTCGCAGCAGGCGTTACATATAACGTAGCAGCAGACGACAAAAACATTGGGTATGATCTGGCATTTCAATTGGGTAAAGCTAAAAATATCGGTGACTGGCAAGTAAAATACTCGTATACATATCTTGAAGACGATTCAGCATATGGTGCATATACTGACTCAGATAACTTTGGTGGGGGTACTGCTGCTAAAGGTTCTGCGATCAGAGCAAAATACAAAATGGGTAAAAATCTATATCTTGCTGGTAACTTCTTCTTCGATACACTTTTTGCAAGCAAAAGCAAAACAGGAGAAGAGGCAGACTATGAACGCGTACAATTAGACGCTATTATTAAGTTTTAAAAATATCACTCAATTTATTTGATTACATTTTGGTAACAAAATTGTAATACTTTTTTACTATACTCCCGAAAATTTTATTTGACAGGGGAACAGTAATGAACAATACGATCAAACTTCTGCTTGGGGCGGCTTTTGCCGCAGTAGTGGCTTTTTATGCCAGCAGTATCATGGGGCATGGTGCCCATGCAGGATTTATGGTACTTGCAGCGGTATTTGGTGCCTATATGGCAATGAATATCGGTGCAAATGATGTAGCGAACAATGTTGGGCCGGCTTTCGGTTCGGGTGCGATCACCATGGGCGGCGTTATCGTCATCGCTGCCATCTTTGAAGCGACTGGTGCGTTGGTTGCCGGCGGTGATGTTGTGGGTACGATCAAAAAGGGTATCATCGATCCTGCGGCATTCGGAAACGATCCGATGCTGTTCGTGTATGCCATGTCTGCAGCACTGCTTGCTGCAGCACTCTGGTTGAACCTGGCAACCTGGCTCAAGGCACCGGTCTCTACGACACACTCCATTGTCGGTGGTGTCGTTGGTGCAGGGATCGCAGCGGGCGGATTTGCCATCGTTTCATGGGGAACCATGGGCAAGATTGCGGCATCATGGGTTATCTCTCCGGTACTTGGCGGTGTGATCGCGGCGATCTTCCTCTATGTCATCAAATCGCAGATCCTCTACCAGAAAGATATGCGCAGTGCAGCCAAAAAAGTGGTGCCGATCCTTGTAGCGATCATGGCCGCGGCTTTTTTGACCTATCTAACACTTAAAGGATTGAAACATGTATGGAAAGACCTTACGCATGTGATAAGCTTCCTGCCTCAAACCAAAAAACCTACGTTTGGTATTGCTGTGATTATTGGATTGATCGGCGGCTTTATTACGTATGTAATGGTTAAACCCAGAATACTCAAAAAAGTGGAGAACGGACTTGGTGAGAATAGAGCCGATATCAACATTTTGTTCGGTATACCGCTTGTCTTCTCCGCGATCTTCCTCAGTTTTGCACACGGTGCAAACGACGTCGCCAATGCCGTTGGACCATTGGCAGCGGTGTACGATGCATTGACACATGCAGCGATAGCAACAAAAGCAGCCATTCCGTTGTGGGTTATGGTTGTAGGTGGTGTGGGTATCTCTATCGGTCTGGCACTTTACGGTCCAAGACTGATAAGAACGGTTGGTTCTGAGATCACCGAACTTGATGAGATGAGGGCCTTCTCCATTATGATGGCTGCAGCGATCACCGTTATCATCGCATCACAACTGGGACTGCCTGTTTCCTCTACGCATATTGCAGTAGGTGCGGTATTTGGTGTAGGCTTCCTTCGTGAATGGCTTGACAGCAAGAACATGGATGAGAAGCAGCAAAAACTGCAGGTCGAAGTCGAAAAACTCGATCAGATCAAAGCGGAACTCAATGCCCTGAAAAGCGAAGAAGACTATAAAAAGCAGGTTGAGCTGATCGATGCTCAGAAAAGACAGAAGAAAAAAGTGAAAAGTATCAAGCGTTCACTCCGTGAGAACTACGTTAAGCGCGGCATGGTGAAAAAGATCATCGCGGCATGGATCATCACCGTTCCTGCGGCAGCCTTCCTTTCAGCGATTATTTTCTTCATGATCAAAGGTTTTGCTGCCTAAACCAGATATTTCTGACGGGCCTCCGTCAGAACACCATTCTCTCCCCATTCTTTCCCAAAAAACTGTAATAAAAATGTTATCAATCCATACTATTATTGCAGCATGGAAAATAATAATATTGAAATCGTAGTGATCGAAGATGAAGAAGATATCCTGGAACTGCTTGAGTATCACCTTTCAAAAGAAGGCTATAGTGTAACTGGCTTTCTCTCTACAGAGAATGTAGAACAGTTTATAGAAGAAGAAAGTCCCGTATTGTTGATAGTAGACCGGAACCTTCCCGGTGTAGAGGGTAGTGAGTTTGTTTCCCAGATACGTGAGACAGGGTACGATATTCCGGTGATCTATCTGACGGCAAGAGACAAGGATAGTGATATAGAGGAGGGTTTCGTCTCCGGTGGTGATGACTACATGACCAAGCCATTCAAACCCAGGGAATTGCTACTACGCATTGAAGCGCTCTTGAGACGTTCCGGGGCAAGCAGTAGCGAGAAGATCAGATACCGCGATATGACTTTGGATATGCATCAGCATACACTGAGGATAGAGGATAAAGAGATTGAGCTGACCAATTTGGAATTCAGGCTCCTGTATACATTTGTCAAAAATCCGAAGCAGCCGCTTGAGAGAGATTTTTTAAGGGATGAAGTATGGGGAGGTGACAGTGCGGACTTTCATGATAAGACCATTAATGTGGCGATGAACCGCCTCAGAAAAAAGATAGACCCGGAAGGGAGCAAAGAGTACATCACCCCGGTTTGGGGCATCGGGTATAAATTCGCTTGAAAGCAGACTGGGAAAACATGTAATAAAAATGTTTCCAAGTTGTATTATACTTCGCACAATCCAATCGGATACCACACTTTTCTAAAAGGAAAAAACACATGACATTCAAGAAACTTGTAACAGCAGCAGTAGTGGCTTCAGTAGCACTTACAGCGGCAAATGCAGATGAGCTTAAGGGAAGAGGGGCTTCATTCCCCGGACCGGTATACAAAGCATGGACATCAGGATATTTTGATGCGACAGGTAAAAAAGTGAACTATACACCGACAGGTTCCGGTGACGGTATTAAGTCCATTACAAAAAGAATGGTCGATTTCGGTGGTTCGGACAAACCGCTTAAGCCTAAAACACTTAAAAAGAAGAAGCTTTACATGTTCCCTTCTGTAGTAGGTTCTATTGTACTTGCCTATAATATTGACGGTGTCAAGGACGGCGAACTGAAGCTTTCCCGTGCTGCAATCGATGCGATCTTTACAGGTAAAGCAAAATTTTGGGATGATGCAGTCATCACAAAAGAAAATGCAGGTCTCAAGCTTCCACACGCACCTATTACAACCTGTGTAAGAGCGGACAAGTCAGGTACAACATTCAACTTTACTTACTTCCTTAACAAGATCAACCCTGAATTTAAAGTCAGCAAGAAGCCGACATGGAAAGCAGGAAAAGTAGTGGCAGGGAAATCAAACTCCGGTGTTTCTGCGAACATTCAGCAGGTCAAAAACTCCATCGGTTACATTGAATACTCTTACAAGATCAAACTTGGTCTTCCTGCAGCGCAGGTAGAGAACAAAGAGGGCAAATTTATCAACCCGACAGTCAAGTCTTTCCAGGATGCAGCGAAGTATGCTACATGGACACCTGAAAATGACTTCTATGCCGTTATCGGAGACCCTGCTGGTGCAACTTCCTATCCGATCGTTGCAGCAACGTTCATCCTTCTTCCACAGGAGAAGACAGAAAAGAACAAAGAGGTAACAGCCTTCTTTGACTGGGCATACAAAAACGGTGACAAAGCGGCAGCTGACCTTGGGTATGTACCGCTTCCTTCCTCAACAAAAGATCAGATCAGAAAATACTGGGAAGCAAAAGGCATCAAGTAAGCCTCTTTTCTATGCTATTTCAGGCGGGATAATTTATCCCGTTTGATCCAATTTACCTACCCTGCACCTCTATCTATGTAACTCCTTGAATATGACAACTGCATACGATAGAGGGGCTTGGTAATAAAAATGTTACCAACTTATTCTATACTCCCGCACATTAAATATCTTGAAGGCAAACTATGGGTGGAAAACTCTTTAAAAACTTTTCCTTATTTTCAGCAACACTCTCCTTTTTTCTTCTTGTAGGGATCTTCGCGATACTCTTTACCTATGCGCAGAAGTCAATGCACACTTTCGGTTTTGATTTCCTCTATACGGAGATCTGGGAACCGGGTGAAGATGATGAAGGCGGTATATTCGGCGGATACATTCCTATCATGGGTACGCTGATGAGTACGCTTATAGCAATGCTCCTTGCAACGCCGCTGGCGATGGGGATCGCTATTTTCCTGACAGAGATCGCCCCCGGTCAGATCGTCAAACCTTTTTCGATCGCCATTGAGCTTCTTGCCGCGATCCCGAGTATCATTTACGGTATGTGGGGTCTTTTCTATTTTGCACCGATCGTACAGCAGATCTTTGGAGGAAACGGTGTGGGGCTGTTGACAGCAGGGATTGTGCTTGCGATCATGGTCATTCCCTTTATGGCGGCGATCACGCGTGATTCCATGAATACGACACCGGACGTACTCAAGGAGTCCGCCTATGCGATAGGTGCGACCAAGTTCGAAGTGATCAAAGATGTAGTCATGCCTTATTCCAAAGGGGGGATCATCGGTTCGGTTATTCTCTCCCTGGGTAGGGCTTTGGGTGAAACGATGGCTATAGCCTTCCTGATCGGTTCTGTGATGACATTTCCGAAACACATTACCGATCCGACCACGTCCATTCCAGTCCTACTGGCGAACAACTTCGCAGAAGCGCAGGACCTTGAAATGTCGAGTATGTACTATCTGGCGCTGATCTTATTTGTGGTCAGTTTTACGGTGATCACTTTGGCAAAATTCTACTTTTTCGGTAGAAAAAACACGCATAGGAGCGGAGAATGAACAGATTATTGCTCAATAAAATCATTTTGATCCTTTCTACGGTTTCGGCCCTCATCGGTATAGGATTTCTTTTCTGGATCCTCATTACCCTGACCTATAAAGGGGTGGCGAGCATCCACATGGAGACTTTTACGAAAGACCTTGTGGAAGGTGGCATAAGGAACCTGCTTGTCGGACAGTTCACCATGGCGCTCATGGCGACCCTGGTCGCGGTACCACTTGGTGTACTGGCGGGCATCTATCTGCGCGAGTACGGGCGCGGCAGCAAATTTGCATCCGTCATCCGTACCCTGAGTGATGTCATGACCTCTGCACCCTCCATCGTGATCGGTGTTTTTGTCTTTGCTATTCTGGTCGATCCTTTTGGAAGCTATAACGGATGGGCAGGTATCGCGGCACTGGCCATCATGATGCTGCCCATCATCATCGGGACGACGGACAATATGCTGGCACTGGTACCCAAAGAGTTGAGGGAGGCCGGCATCGCCCTTGGTGGAAGCAAGCATAAAATTATTTTACAGATCGTACTTCAGGCGGCAAAAGTGGGTGTGACAACCGGTATCCTCCTCTCCTTTGCAAGAATCATCGGAGAAACGGCACCGCTGCTCTTCACTTCGGCAAACAACCAGTTCTTTACGATGGACCTGACAGGACAGTTCCCTTCTCTGACGGTGAGCATCTATAACCTGGCCACCTATCCTGATGCACCGAGCAGGGACCTGGCATGGGCGGCCTCTTTCATTCTGACAGCGATCGTACTGTTCATCAATCTGACGGGACGATACTTTACCCGAAACAAACACTAAGGAAAAGCGTATGGCAAACAGTGAATTGAAAAAAGTGATGGAGGTAAAGGATCTCTTCTTTACCTATCCGGGGGCACCGGAACCGACACTGAAGGGGAATAACCTTCCCATTTACAAGAACAAGATCACGGCACTGATCGGGCCGAGCGGATGCGGAAAATCGACACTGCTCAGAGCGATGAACCGCATCCACGACCTCTACCCCGGGTTTACCTACAAAGGAAAGATCAATCTTCGTAACAGGGAAACAGGAAAAATGGAGAATGTACTCGAACTCAAAAAGGAAAATGAGCTCATTAGGCTCAGACAGCGTGTGGGGATGATCTTTCAAAAGCCCACGCCGTTCCCGATGAGCATTTATGACAATGTGGCCTATGGCTTGAGACTTCAGGGCATTAAGAACAAGGGTGAACTTGACGGACTGGTGGAAGAAGCACTCAAGGGTGCGGCTATCTGGAAAGAGGCCAAAGACCGTTTGAAAGACAGCGCCATGGGAATGAGCGGCGGGCAGCAGCAGCGACTGTGCATCGCACGTTCTGTGGCACTTAAGCCTGAAGTACTGCTGTTTGACGAACCGACCTCTGCGCTGGATCCTATCTCCACAGGAGCGATTGAAGAGCTCATTACCGAGATCAAAAAAGATATTACAGTGGCTATCGTCACACACAATATGCAGCAGGCAAGCCGTCTAAGCGATTTTACGACCTTCATGTATCTGGGGGATATCATAGAGTTCGACAAGACAGATAAGATCTTCTTGAACCCTTCTGAAAAGATGACGGAAGACTATATTACAGGTAGATTCGGATAAACCAAAAAATAAAACCATGTATAAAAGGATACGGATGTTAAGTAAAAATGAAGAGAAACTCAAAGAAGTACGTGAAAAGATTGTAGAGATACTGCAGGACCTTACCATCTCCCAGAAGTTGGCACTTAGGGCACTGGAGGAATGTGATCCCAAAAGTTTTGAGCAGGTAAAAGTGCCGTTGAAGCAGATCAATAAAAAAACAGAGGAGATCGACAA
This sequence comes from Sulfurovum sp. NBC37-1, assembly GCF_000010345.1. Lineage (NCBI taxonomy): Bacteria > Pseudomonadati > Campylobacterota > Epsilonproteobacteria > Campylobacterales > Sulfurovaceae > Sulfurovum > Sulfurovum sp. NBC37-1. Next base: position 2,374,140 of record NC_009663.1, on the reverse strand, counting down.
TCTTGTACTGATCATCTTTGCGCGCTATGCTCCGGAAGCCTCTGATCTCAGAGAAATGGTCGCTGCACTGAAGATCACGTCGGCCTTGCAGCGTATCGCTACGAATGAGAAGAACTATATCAAGAATATGGCGGTATGCAATCCTCAGACAGATGAAGAGATCAAACGTGTCATCGTCGAGTCTCTTACCATTAACCGCTGTACCATCAAGGCGCTGGAATACACCATTGAAATGGTCAACGAAACAAAAGACAAGGATAGGATCACGGAGCTTGAAAGCAAAATTGCCGTGGAGTACAGTAAAACGGATGATGTCTACAGTATGATCGAAAAGGATGTACTGCAGCTGATGCACCAGAACCACGAGATCAATGAAGAGTACATGAATCTGTTAAAATACATCAGAAAGAACCTGAAGATCATCGACCGTCTGGAAGATATCGCTTCAAGAATAGAGTTCGCACGTCTGGGTGGTACGCTATAGGCGTATAACGCAAGGCTTTCTTGTACCCTCTATGCTATAATGATGTATGCAGAAAGATAGTATAGAGATCATCGTTATTGAAGATGAAGAGGACCTTTTGGAGCTTTTGGAGTATCACCTCTCTAAAGAGGGGTATACTGTAACGGGTTTTCTTTCAACAGAGAATGTAGAGCAGTTCCTTGAAGAGGAGACTCCTTCTCTTATGCTGGTAGACCGCAATCTTCCGGGAATGGAGGGAAGTGAATTTATAGCTTACCTTCGTGCTATAGGGTATGACATTCCCGTCATTTTCCTGACGGCAAAAGACCAGGAGTCGGAGCTTGAAGAAGGGTTTAATGCAGGCGGAGATGACTATATCTGTAAACCGTTCAACCCAAGAGAGTTGACACTTCGTATCAAGGCATTGCTTAAGCGTGCCGGTGTCCTTCAGAAGCAGGAACGTATCAAATATAAAATGTTGACAATGGACCTTGTACACAAGAAACTTTTTGTCAATGACGAGTTGATTTCTCTTACCAATCTTGAATTCAACCTTCTCCATACTTTTTTGAAAAATATAGACAAACCCCTGACACGTGATTTCCTCCGGCAGGAAGCGTGGGGACAGGAGGGAGAAGGTGTCAATGACAATGCGGTCAATGTGGCCATCAACCGTTTGAAGAACAAAATAGACCCGCAAAATGATCAGAATTATTTCCATCCGGTATGGGGTGTCGGATATAAATTTCATTAAAAATATGTCAATATGACATTTTTATGTATCTATGAAAAGAAAGAAGTTACACTGCCATTATGAATAAACTGCAAACACTCGAAGATTATTTTGGACACAAGACTTTCAGACCGCTGCAGGAAGAGGTAGTGGATGCCATCCTGAACAGAGAGGATGTGCTGATGATCCTTCCCACAGGAGGAGGAAAATCGCTCTGCTACCAGCTTCCCACGCTGTTGATGGAAGGCGTGACGGTCGTCGTTTCTCCTCTTTTGGCACTCATGCATGACCAGGTGATCGCGCTCAGAGCGAACGGCATCTCTGCCGCCATGCTTTCAAGTATGCAAGATATGGAAGAGAGCCGGCAGATTGAAGCACAGCTCCAGCGCGGAGAGATCAAATTGCTTTATGTTGCACCGGAACGTTTGACCAATGCCTATTTTCTCAATATGCTGCATCAGCTTGACATCAACTTCTTTGTTATAGATGAGGCACACTGTGTGAGTGAATGGGGGCATGAGTTCAGGGAGAATTACCGGCGGCTTTCCCTCCTCAAAGAACAGTTCGCTACAACCCCCGTCGCTGCTTTTACGGCGACAGCGACCAAGGCGGTAGAAGAGGATATAGCATCAAATCTTGGTTTGCAGAACCCCAAGCGTGTCAGGGGTTCTCTCTTTCGTGAAAACCTGACCATCCACTCCCGACACCGGATTAAAGACGGGCGTGAACAGTTGCTGGAATTTCTCAAGTCTCATCAGGGAGAATCCGGGATCATCTATACCCTTTCACGCAAATCTACCGAATCGGTTGCCCATTTCCTTCAGAACAAAGGCATAGAAGCAAAGGCATACCATGCAGGGCTGCCAACGGCGGAGAAGAATGCGACCTATGCGGACTTTGTGGCCGATCGGGTGCAGATCGTTGTGGCGACCATCGCATTCGGTATGGGGATCGACAAGAGCAATATCCGTTTTGTGGTACATATGACACTGCCCAAAACACTGGAGAATTTTTATCAGGAGATCGGACGTGCAGGCAGGGATGGCCTGGAAGCGGAAACCCTGCTGCTCTTTTCTGCGCAGGACATTGTACAGCAGAAGATGTTCATAGAGGACCTTCCCGAAACACCTTACAAGCAGCATGCATTCAACAAGCTTGACAGCATGGTGCGTTTTGCCAACTCGGAGAATTGCCGTCACCAGAGCATCGCCGCCTATTTTGATGATCGTATTGAGGCCTGCGGTGAGAAGTGTGACAACTGTACGACAACACAGAGTGAAAAGGTTGACATTACAACGGCTTCACGGATGCTGCTTTCGACCATCCTGCGTACCGAACAGAAGTTCGGACTGCATTATGTGATCGATGTGCTCAGGGGAAGCAAAGAACAGCGCGTGCTTCAAAACGGGCACGATACGCTTTCCGTCTACGGCATAGGAGAGGAGTACAGCAAAGCACAGTGGATGACCATCGGAGACAAGCTTCTGGAACTCGGTGCGGTAGAAATAGGTGAGTTCAAGGTTTACAAATTGACGAACTTCGGGGTTGAGGTCATCAAGGGTGCACATGGTATCAAGTTGAAAAAAGAACGCTTGGCGGTCCAAAAGGCCAAGCCAAAACGCAAGGTCACTTATTTTGACGACTATGATGTCGAGATGTATGACAAACTGAGAGACTTGCGCACGAAGATCGCATCGGAGAAAGGCATACCTCCTTACATCGTCTTTTCGGACAAGACGCTCAAGGACCTTAGCAATAAGCAACCGCAAACAAAAGATGAGATGCTGGAGGTGCATGGCATAGGAGAAGTGAAGTTCGAGAGGTACGGAGAGGCGTTTTTGGAGTTGTTGGCAGTGTAGGGTGTTGTGCCCTCACAACACCATTTATCGAAATATGTTAATGAGTATCAAATGTTTCACACGTTTTATTTTTCGGTGTTGTAGGGGTACAACACCCTACGGGTTTTTTATGAATGATGAATATTGCCATTGTTTCCAAGTCTCGGCATATTCATGTTTTACCGCATTATGTTGTATATAGTTCATTTTCTCTAGCCAATCTTTTTCATCTCTTATGGTGTGTTCATAAAATCTTTTTTGCCAGATGCCAGAGAGTTTACGATGGTAGCTGGAGGAGGTGAGTTTTTCTCTGGCTTCTTCTTTTAGGTTTTTGTCTAAGCCGTAAACAAAACTTCGTTTGATGTGTGTGATAATTTTAGAGTAGTCTTGGGGGTGTTTGGGAGTGATGATCATATGGATATGATCCGGTAAAATAATGATGGCATCTATATGATAATCATACCTTTGTTTGCTTCGTTTGAAGCTGTCACGTAACAGGGAAATGTTGTCAATAAGTATAGGGTTTCTGCCTTGCGTGACAATGGTGATGAAGTAGCTATAGCCATCAAGGTATAATCGGGTGTAATTTGACATAATGTAGAATAGCACAGATGCTAATGGAATATTAAAAATATGTCAAATTGCTATATTTTGATATATCGTAGGGTGTTGTCCCACGACAACACCGCAAATATGAATGATTGTGTATATACGATTTTTGTATACGTTTGAATTTTCGGTGTTGTAGGGGTACAACACCCTACGGTTGGTATGTAAAATAGGTTTGATAATAGTGGTGTGTTGTCATGGGGACAATGCCATCAATATGAATGTGTGACGTATGTATGATTATATTGCCGTTTAAATTATCGGTGTTGTAAGGGTACAACACCCTACAGTTAGAATGTAAAACAGGTTTGATAATGGTGAAATATTTGGTAGGGTGTTGTCCCACGACAACACCATGAATTTGGGTATAATTATTACAATGATTTCAAAGGGAAAGTATGGAGCTTGTCTATTTGTGGGTGGAGGAGTATAAAAATATTCATAGGCAGGGGTTTAATTTTTCTCCAAAATTTAATTGTCATTATGATGAAGATAAAAATGAATTAACCATAGATGAGAACGATGACTACATAGAAAATTTCTTTGGTGACAATATTAATGTAACGGCTATTGTTGGAAAGAATGGGAGTGGGAAGAGTAGTGTTTTAGAGGTATTAACATATTTGTATTGGCAAGGGCAAATTAGAAGTGAAGAAGATAAAACCTATTTTCTTTATAAAAAAGGTGATAACTTTAGTCTCCAATGTAATAATTATGAGATTCATAGTAGAAAACCTTTTAAAGATTTTATTAATATTAATAATAATACTAAAATCAAATCCCCTGCACATTTTTCTGATAGAACTCAAATGTCACTTATATCATTTTCCAATTGTATTAGTGATATAACTCACAATAAGCAACTAAAGAATTTGAAAACTTATGATAAATTTTATAATGGTATCCAGCCAGATACTCCAATGATGAAGAGCAAAGATGTATATGATAATTTTAATCAAAAATTTCTAAATATACTCAAATATAAAAAAGACTTTTTTGATTTTGTGGATAAAAATCTAATATTCACTGATTTTCAAGTAGAGCTACATATAAATGAGCTAGGTGCATGGTTCATTGGTGATAAATTATATGAAAAATTAATAATTTCAGAAGATAGCAATGAGTTATTATCTTTTGGACGGACAGAAGAAGATACTAAAAGTGCGTTATATAGGGCTCTTTCCTTATTCTTGATCGAAAAGAGTAGAAGCATTAGAAGATATGATGATTTGGATCAGCGTAGTAACGAAGAAGATGAAGAGTATTTAAAGAAAAATATTTTTAATAAAGTTAAAGAGCTATTTAAACAAAAGGATTTTGGAGAGGAGGAATACAAAAAAGTTTTAGATGTTTGCCTTGAAGCACTGAAACCATCATTTAACAATCTAAAAAAAAGAGTAAGAGATAGTTTCTTGCCTGAGGATTATAGTGTAGAAGTAGTTGATAGAATCATAAAAAAATATAATTTTGATAAACCTAATATTTATAAAAGTAAGACATATAGTATTGATGATGTAACAATTGAAAATGTTATCGAAAGTGCGCTAGAAAAAGATTTATTGAATGAAAAAGTATTAAGGGTTAATTTTTTTAAAAACAACGATAAAAGTCATTCGTTTTTAAATCTTAGCTCGGGAGAAAAACTTTATTTGAATATTCTAACAAATTATGCATATACTTTATTCAAGCTAGAAGATAATTATAAAGGGATAGTATTATTTGATGAGATAGAGTTGTCATTTCATCCTGATTGGCAAAAAAGAATACTAAAACATTTAATGTATATTTTTCATAATATACAAGAATCAAGAAAAGTAAATTTACATTTACTTTTCACAACACACTCACCATTCCTCCTATCCGACATTTCAAAACAAAACATAATCTTCCTAGATAAAAATGAAAAAGGAAACTGTAAAGTAGTTAATGGACTAAAAGAAAAAAAACAAACCTTTGGAGCAAACATCCAAACCTTATTAAGTGACAGTTTTTTCATGGAAGATGGGCTTATGGGAGAGTTTGCTAAGGGGAAGATAAATGAGATTATAGAGTTTCATAACGAGATAGAGGAAGAGGAGAAAAAAGAAAAAAGTAACTTTGACCTAGTAAAAGCCAGATATAAAGAAAAGAAAAAAAGATTTTGGCAAACACAGTCAATCATTGGTGAAGATTATTTAAAGCAGGTTATCAAAAACCATTTAAGAGATATAGAGAATATTTTATGGGGACATGATGAGGCTAAACAAGAAGAGATAAAACGATTAAGGGCAGAAGCTGATAAGTTGGAGCGTTTGCCATGATAAAAGTATCGTATCCTAAAAATATAGCAGATGAGTACTATGAGCTTATTGCAAATACAAAAATGCAAAAATTTCAAAATAGAACATTCGAAAGCTATTACAATCAATATATTAAAAAAAAGTTAGATGGATGTGAACTTGAAGATTTACTTTATGGGGAATATGAAAAATTAGTAAAAATAAAAAATAAGATAGATACAAAATATAGTTCTAAAAAGAATATCGTCAAAGAATTTTTTAATTATGATAAATCGTCAAATGTAAAACTTTCAAAATCACAACCCAAAATATCAAAGTTTTTTGAAGAAAAAGTAGAAGTAGATACTTGCTATTTCTGCAATATTGAGTTTATCAATAAGTTTAAAATATCTGATGGAAAATTTAAAAATGGTTTTACGCTTGATCACTATATAGATAAGGAGAAATATCCTTACTTGGCATTAAGTCTATATAATTTGATACCCTCTTGTTATACATGTAACTCTAAGGTAAAAAGTATAGATGAAATTGATAATCTCTCTCCTTCATCCGCGAAGTTTGATTTTGATGATAAAGTGAAATTTAGAACTTTTATGATGAATAAGAATCTACAAGTAGAGAAAGAAAAAGATTTTGCTTTATTGTTGAAAGAAGATTTTTCGTTGGATTATAAAAAGTATATAGATGGATTTATGTTAAATGAACGCTACGAATACCACAAATACAAAGTCATAGAAATGATAAATAAACGAAAACAATATCCGGATAGTCGCCTAAGAGAATTGGCAGATTTGACACAAAAAACAGAAGAAGAGGTTAAGCATGATTTGTTTGGGGAATATCTTTTTGAAGATGATTTGCATAAACGCCCACTATCAAAACTAACAAAAGACATAGCAATAGAATTAGGCTTGGTATGAGGTTCAAATTAAAAAGGTGTTGTCGTGGGACAACACCCTACGGAAATCATGAATAATGAAGATATATAAAATGCATGGAGACATTCGTAGGGTGTTGTGCCCTCACAACACCAAAAATGTGAATGAAATATCAATATGATTTTGGAAAATGAAATGAGATATAGCAATAGAATTAGGCTTGGTATGAGGTTCAAATTAAAAAGGTGTTGTCGGGGGACAACACCCTACGGAAATCATGAATAATGAAGATATATAAAATGTATGGAGACATTCGTAGGGTGTTGTGCCCTCACAACACCAAAAACCTTGGGTTGTCACAAAATATGAAATGTTTTTGAATGTTCGGATAATTGGTGTTGTCATGGAACAACACCCTACGGTTGGAATGTAAGTTGAATTTAATAGGGTGAAATACTGTAGGGTGTTGTACCCTTACAACACCAATAATATAAACAACAAATAAACACAAATTTGGAGATAAAATGCAAAATGAAACAAAACCCCTCTGTGGCATTGATGAAGCAGGGCGTGGGCCTTTGGCTGGGGCGCTGGTCATGGCGGGTGTTGTCCTGAAAAAGCCGATAGATGGTCTGATGGACTCCAAGAAGTTGACAGAGAAAAGACGGGAAGCTCTCTACACGATCGTGCTTGAAAATGCCGAGTATCATATTGTCTCTTTTTCGGCAAAAGAAGTGGATGATCTTGGTATCTCAAAATGTTTACAGAAAGGTTTACAGTCTATACAAAATGCACTTGACGGATGTAAATATCTCTTTGACGGGAACAGCACTTTTGGTGTAGATAATGTCAGTACAATGGTCAAGGCAGACGACAAGGTCCCTGAAGTCTCAGCGGCAAGTATCTTGGCCAAAGTAACCCGTGACAGGGAGATGATAAAAATGGCCGAGATTTATCCAGAGTACGGCTTTGAAAAGCATAAAGGGTATGGTACCAAAGCGCATATCGAGGCTTTGATGAAGTATGACAGGTGTGAAATACACCGCAGGAGCTTCCGGGTGAAAGGCCTGGACGAACCTACGCTCTTTTAGAAAGAAATTCCGTTCACAGTTATTTTTCCTTTCACAAAAACGATATCGTATATTTTCTTTCCCTCTTTTGTCGCAGGCGGAACCATCATCATCATGATCATCGCTCTTGGGTCCTGGAAAATGTGGGCATAGAGTTCGTCAGAGACGGAAATATGCGTCCTGATATCGATCGCATCGAGTGCAAGAAGAGGATTCTGGGATACGGCATTCATATCGAAAGATTTGGCAATGCTGACTGTACCGTTCATATCGAAGCCGTTCAGATTTTTTCCATTCTCTGTGATCTTTTTGGCAGAAAATTTATTCAATGTCAGGACAATGCCTTTTGAAAGCAGCTGCTGGGTGAGTTGATTGATACGTGCTTCATCTCCAGGGTCCGTCTTCTGTAATGCTTCAAGCGCAGCAACATCGAGGTTCTCAGCGGTAAAGTCAAACAGGCTCTTCTCGATCGTATATTTTTTTTGTGCCTGATTGATCTCCACCGTTTCAGCTTTGGTGGTTACAATGCTTTTGAGCAGGCCCTGGTTGACGCTGTTTTTTGTTTCATTCTCAATATTTTTGATCTGTAGTGAAAGTTGCGGTTCCATATGAACGGCAATGGACCCGGTGCGGTAGCGTGAAGTGATATCGTAGGGTGTGGTACCTGTGCGGATATAGCCACCGTCGATGTCAGAGACTTTGACCTGAAGCGCTTTGCCGGCATCAAGAGAGAGCAACGCGATCTTCTGGGAAAACTGACTGATCTTCTCCTCTTTGGTCTCTCCTTCAAAAGTCATCCCTTTGGCTGCAATAGTTGCTTTTTCACCATCCTCTTCAATGGTTTCATTGATATCTTTGATATAGCCTTTGAAACCTGAAAGCATTTTGTTGAAATCAACATGAAGCAGCAATGCCTTTTGGGCAAGCATATCTCTGAGATGATTGACCAGCTTTTTGTCTTCCTCTTCCAGCTCTTTCATCATATCATTCGGTAGCGCAACAGGATAAAGATCAAGAGAGACTGCGCTGTAACTATCGGGCAGGTATTTGGCATCCACACCGACCTGAAGGCCTTTGAGTGCTTTGGCATCTTCAAGGGCCATCTCTGCACCCTGTGTATTCAGGTACTGTACGATCTTTTCTGGGTTATCGAAAGAGATGATGAAATGATCTTTTTTCTTTTCACTTTTTCTCTCTTTGACAGAGAAACCGCTCTGCTGCAGGGTGCTCAATTCGTTGTTGAGCTGCTGCTTTGCCTGCCTGATGACCTGTGCAGATCCGTTCGTAAAATAATAGACCGCTGCGATCAGAACAAGTCCGATGAGCCCAAAACCGAGTTTTTTCATGCTGTTTCCCTTAACCATAGATACATTTGAGGTGATCCATCTTTTTGCCCATGTTGAGCAGGGCCATATCGGCAAGCGTGAGCGCCATCATCGCTTCACAGACCACCGCGCCGCGTATGGCGACGCAGGGGTCATGTCTTCCTTTGAGGTTGCATACCACCTCTTCATCGTGCGTGGTGATGGTCTGCTGTTCGCGGAAGATGGAAGGTGTCGGCTTGAAGTGGGTCTTGACGATGAGCGTGTCACCGTTGCTGATACCGCCCAGCGTTCCGCCGGAATGGTTGCTTTTGAATCCCTGAAGCGTGATCTCGTCATTGTTCTGTGACCCCTTAAAATGGGTGCTGGCAACCCCGTCACCGATCTCAACGGCTTTTGCGGCATTGATGCCCATCATTGCGTCAGCCAGAACCGCGTCGAGCTTGTAGTAGAGCGGTTCGCCAAGCCCGACGGGTACACCGGTTGCCGTAGTCAGAACCACTCCTCCCACGGAATCATGGTTCTCTTTGGCGGTCAGTATCGCCTCCTCCTGTGCCGCTTCGACAGCGGGGTCGAGTGCATAGAGTTTGGAACTTTTGGCATACTCGAAATCCTGTACATTCCCTTTGATACCGTCCACTTCACACAACCCGCTCTGTATCTCCACTCCAAGCTCTTTTAGCATCAGTTTGGCAACGGCACCTCCCGCCACACGCGCAGCGGTCTCTCTGGCGGAACTTCTCCCGCCGCCGCGGTAGTCCCTGATACCGTACTTATGAAAATAGGTGAAGTCTGCATGCCCGGGACGGAAAAGGTCCTTGACGTTGTCATAGTCTTTGGATTTCTGGTTGGTGTTGAAGATGATCATCGCGATGGGGGTACCGGTACTCAGGCCTTCGAAGACCCCCGAGAGTATTTCGACCTTGTCGTCTTCTTTGCGTCCGGTCTCCAGTTTGCTTTTCCCGGGTTTTCGCCTGTCAAGTTCAGACTGGATAAAAGCTTCATCGATCCTAAGGCCAGCGGGAACACCGTCAAGTATACAGCCGATCGCTTTTCCATGGGATTCACCAAAAGTAGTGAGTGTCAGTTTTTTTCCAAAAGTATTCATTTTTTGAGTGCCTCCAATGCGATCTTCGCTGCTTTCTGCTGCGCGTCTTTTTTGCTTTTCCCTTTGGCGGTGGCAATGGTCTTGTTGTCAAGCGTGACTGCGATCTCAAATTCTTTCTTGTGGTCGGGGCCGGAAGATCCGAGCATCTCGTAGCCCGGCGTGACTGCGTGTGTCGCCTGTGTCAACTCCTGTAAAGCGGTCTTGTAATCTTTTGACAGGCTCTGAAGGTCGATCTTGGGGTGACACTCTTCAAGCAGTTTGATGGAGATCTCCTTGGCGGTATCAAGACCCGCTTCAAGGTAAACCGCCCCTATGATCGCTTCAAAGGCGTTTGAAAGGAGGGAGGGCTTGTCTCTTCCGTTGTTGTTCTCTTCGGCAAGGGAGAGGTAGATGTAGGAGCCGAGATCTATCTTCCTCGCCAAAAGTGTAAACCCACTCTCATTGACAAGTGAGGCCCGTATCTTGGAGAGGATCCCTTCGTCGGACTTGGGGAATTTCTTGAAAAGATACTCGCCTACAATGAGGTCAAGGACGGCATCTCCCAGAAATTCAAGCCGCTCATTATTGTAAGGCTTTTTGTAACTCTTGTGTGTCAAAGCCTCAATAATCAATTGCTTGTCCTTGAATGTATAGTTCAGTCGTTTTTCAAGTTGACTGTAATCGTTCATCTTTTTTCCTTTTTTTGAATTTCGTAACGTGGACAGAAGAGATGCCCACGCTACAGGGAAGCCTTGATGCGTTCTGCCTCATTGCGTGCCAGTTCGTCGCAGCGTTCATTCTCAGGGTGTCCGTCATGCCCGCGTACCCAGGTGCCGTGCACATGATGCGGTGCGGCGGCTTCAATGTAGGCTTTCCACAGATCGACGTTCTTGACCTTCTTGAAGTCCCTTCTGATCCAGCTCTCCAGCCATTCGTTGATCGCTTTGACTACGTAAGAGCTGTCTGAGACGACTTCCACGTCGCAGGGTTCTTTGAGCAGTTTCAGCCCCTCGATGACCCCTCGGAGTTCCATACGGTTGTTCGTTGTTTCTTCTTCTCCGCCAAAGTACTCTTTGCGTGAGCCTTTATACTCCAGTATGCCGCCGTATCCTCCCGGCCCCGGATTTCCGAGGCTCGATCCGTCAGAGTAGAGAGTAATCTGTTTTCGGGCTTGCTTTTGCAATCTTTTCTTCCACTTCCACAGAGTTTATCGCCATACAGTTCGGACACCGTTTGAAGGATACCGGATAGCTCTGTTTACATTTTTTGCAGAGGTAGGAGAAGAGAAGGTCCCCATCCTCAAATCCATTCTCTCTGGCCGTCGCCAGCATATCCACCGCGAAGATACCGCTATGGAGCGATGGCTTCTGCAGGTACCCTTTGGCGTAGTAGAGGGTACTGAGCCTCTCATCGGATGTGATTATATCCAAATCGACTTGTGAATTCGGTAAGAACCAGAGGATGTCGATCATCTCCCCGATGCGTGCCGGATCGATGATCTTCCAGGCTTCCGTGGTATCGAGTTTGAGCAGGGTATCGACGATCTGCCGATAGAGTTTCGGTTCCTCTTCAAGTATTTTTTTCAGTGCGGCAATCTTCTCATCCGTATCGAGCAGTTTGTTCGATGTCAGGGCGGAGAGTTCAAGGAATTTGCTGAGGGTATGGGTGTCCTCACCCAGGGTATTGAGCGGTTCGATGATCTCCTGCGCCTTGTCGTATTGGTGCATCATTTCATAGACGACCCCGAGCTCATAAAGCACTTTGATATTACGTGGGCGCTTCCTGAGTATCTCCGTATAGATCGACCGTGCTCGTTCAAGAAAACCGGCATGCAGATAAGTATTCCCCAGTCTCTCCATCAGTTCCATTTTTGCAAGGTCATCGTCGATATGTTTGATGATATAGAGATAGATGTTGATCGCCTTATGGTATTCCCCCGAATTCTCGAAGGCTTTGGCAAGCAGCGTGAGCGGTTTGAACATATGCTCTTCAAATGGCATATCGTCCGTGTCGAGAGAACACTCCGAACTATCGAACTTGTCAAGGAACTTCAGCAGGTTCCCTTCTTCTTTCTGCTGTTTGTAGAGGCCCCAGGCATAGGTGACAACGGAGATGATCAGTGCAATGACGATGATCAGCAGGATACTGAACAGCGGATCGTTGTATGCCGGTAATATCGTTTCCAAAAGAGGCCTTTGTGTTATTCAATCCTTGGATTATATCAAATTAGATATAATACCATTATGATAGATAACGCTTACCTTTTTTTCTCCTGCGTACAAGGCAGAGCCTCGTACCCATTCCTCTCACTGAAGCTTCGCCCTTGGCAAGAATGGATACATTATGATCGATAATGCCTCCATCGAATCCCTCAAGAACAGTATCGATATCGTTGATGTAATAGGAAACTTTATAGAGCTGAAAAAAGCCGGTGCGAACTACAAGGCCAACTGTCCTTTTCACGGAGAGAAGACCCCCTCTTTTGTCGTGAGCCCCAGCAAGCAGATCTACCACTGTTTTGGTTGCGGCGTTGGGGGAGACAGTATCAAGTTCGTGATGGAACTGGAGAAACTCTCTTACCCTGAAGCGATCGAAAAACTGGCATCGATGTACAACTTTTCACTCAACTACACCAAAGGGTCTTCGGACTATTCCGATGCCAAACGTGTACTCGAGACCATACAGACCTGGTATGTCAAAAACCTGGAGAACAATCCTACGGCCAAACAGTATCTTCTGGACAGAGGGATCGCCCAGAGTTCCATTCAGCGTTTCGGTATCGGGTATGTCCCCGACGGTAATTCCGTGATCAATTTCCTCAATTCTGCATTACTGCCTCTTCCCCAAGCGGTGGAAGCGGGCATTCTTGCGCAGGGGGAGGGGGGAAGGTACTATGCCCGTCTGGTGGAACGTATTACTTTTCCCATATACTCTACCAGCGGCGGGGCCGTCGGTTTTGGAGGACGTACGATCACTAACCATCCGGCAAAGTATATCAATTCGCCGCAGACCAAACTTTTTAACAAGTCCCGCCTGCTCTACGGGTATGACCTGGCAAAAGAGAGCATTTATAAAAATAAAAAGCTAATCGTCTGTGAAGGCTACCTCGATGTCGTAATGTTCCATCAGGCAGGTTTTACCGAAGCAGTGGCTACATTGGGTACGGCACTGACGGCGGAGCACCTGCCTCTGCTCAGAAAAGGTGATCCCAAAGTTATTCTTGCTTATGATGGAGACAAGGCCGGTGTGGCTGCGGCACTGAAAGCGGCACAAATGCTGAGTGTTTCGGGTTTTGACGGCGGAGTGGTCCTTTTCCCTGACGGACAGGATCCTGCTGACCTCATTGCGAAAGGACAGAGTGAAGCGGTCGCCAAACTCTTGCGTGAAGCCAAACCGCTCATCCCCTTTGTGCTCGAAAAAACGATCTATGCCTATGATCTACATGATCCGCGTGCCAAAGAGGCGGCATTCGGAGCTGCCAAACAGTTCCTCGACGGTCTGAGCCAGATCATCAAGGATGCCTATATTCCTATGGCTGCGACACTGCTGGGAGTGTCTCCCGCACTGTTCGGGAAACAGACGCAGCCGGGCAGGGCCAAAGAGAGTTTTTCCCAAAAAAGAGATGACGTAGCACAGTTGAGCATACTGAAAACACTGCTGGAAAAACCCGAACTGATCGATTCGGTACTCGATGTCATCGATGTCAATATGTTTGGTGGATATGCCGCCATGTTCTCGGCGCTGATCAGCGGAGAGAAAGAATATCCGCATCTGATGGGACTTGCGGTAGACGATACCTTCCAAGTGATGGATGAAGCGGAACTGCAGGGCGTACTGAGAAACTTCCTGATCAAGCACTACGATATGAAACTCAAACATATCGTGGCTGACCAGACCATCCCGTTCGAGAAAAAGAGTTTTCTGATACGGAAAATAAAGACCGATATTATCCCGAGGCTCAAACGTGGTGAACTGGTCGCTTTTGAAGGCAATTAAAGTGATTTCTCAAATAATGCTTTGATTCAAAGCATTATTGTCATACTATTTCAACTTAACTATATTCAAAAGGAGACACAATGGCAACAGCAAGTGCAAGACATATTCTGGTGAATGATGAAGCGTTATGCAAAGAACTCAAAGAGAAGATCAATTCGGGTGAGACCACATTCGAAGCAGCAGCGAAAGAGTATTCGACCTGCCCTTCAGGCGCAAGAGGCGGCGAATTGGGAACTTTTTCACAGGGACAGATGGTGCCCGAGTTCGACAAAGTGGTATTCAACGATGAGGTTGGTATCGTACACGGTCCGGTCAAGACACAGTTCGGCTATCACCTGCTTGAAATCACGGAACGTTCATAAAAATGAATAAGATGGGTAATATTTTATCCATCTTATGCTAAAATCCTTTTCACCTTATTTTTGGGGGCTTAGCTCAGCTGGGAGAGCGCTTCGCTGGCAGCGAAGAGGTCGTCGGTTCGATCCCGATAGTCTCCACCATCACTTATACATTTTCCCCATTCATATTTTCTTTCTGTAATTTGATATAATAATCCTGACAATATCCAAAAGAAGGCATTATGCATGAAAGCATTTCTATTTTTATTACTCCTTGTGGGGAGTATGACCATCGTATCCCATGCAGATGTAACTGCGCACAAAAGACCTCTGATCCCGTTACGGCCTGTACACCCTATCGAGCCTGAACGTCCTATAGAGAGACCTATAGTCAGGCCGTATGTTGATACGGCTTTTGTTGACAACAGAGTCATCAACAACAATTACGAGAGCTGTGACAAGTACAAGGAGATGATCGATGAGCTGAACGCCTACATTGACCAGCTTGAAAAAGAGATCGCCGAACTCAAAGAGAAAGAGTATGTGCATCTGCGTAAAGAGCTTAAAGAGAAGAACGAAAAAGAGCTCAAGGCATTTGATAAACGAAAAAGCAGTATCAAAACAAAGAACAGTATCACGATCACGGACAAGCCCGCGCAATGAACGGTTTGTAGATTGTTATGGTAGAATATGCTTCATTCAACCCCTTGACTAAGGAAATCCATGTTCACTTCACGCAACAGGGCAATAGTACTGTGGAGCATCATTGTGCTGCTGCTTGGCGGATGCAGCAAAGAGAGCGCTACGCAGACACAGGCAATCGATCTGCCTCCGACACCGGTCAAGGTGCATACCCTAAAAAAAGAGAATTATCCCATATGGATACACTTTACCGGGAAGACACAGGCGATCAATGAGGTCGATGTCATCAGCCGTGTTACGGGTGAACTGAAAGCATATCATTTCAAACCGGGACAGCAGGTCAAAAAAAATGACCTTCTTTTCAGTATAGACAAGAGTGAATACCAGGCGGTATGGGACCAGAAAAATGCCGTACTGCAAAAGGACAAAGCCTCTTATGCACTGGCCAAAGCCAATGTGAAACGCTATACTCCGCTGGTCAGGGAACAGCTGGCACCGCGCGAGAAACTCGATGAACTGACCGCTACGCTCAAGCAGCTTGAAGCGACGATAAAGGCAGATAAGGCGGCACTTGAGAGGGCAGAGCTCAACCTGGAATACTGTGATATCCGGGCCAGCATCGACGGGCAGATCGGAAAGCCTCTGATACTGACGGGCAACATCGTCAAAGCCGGTGATGTGCTTACGAAGATCGTCCAGTCGGACAAGCTTTATGTCAACTTCAATCCCAGTGCGCAGGAAGTGGCATTGCTCAAGAAGTATGCACAGACACAAAAACCGAAAGTATTGGTGCACCAGAAAGACAATGCCGCTGTTGCCGAGAAGCTGGAGGGGCAGATAGACTTCATCGACAATATCTCCAATGCCTCGACGGGAACAGTGGCCATGCGCGCCGTGGTCGACAACCGCAAAGGGCTGGTATTCCCGGGCAGCTTCGTGGAGATAGACCTCTTTATAGGCAATTACAAAGTACTTGCCGTCCATCCCGACCAGATCTCCCAGGACCAGCTGGGACGTTTCGTACAGCTGGTGGATGCGAACGACACGATACGCATCAAACATATCAAACCTGTCTTCTCGACCAACGAACTCGTGCTGGTGGGCGACACGCTCAAAGAAGGCGACCGCGTCGTGGTCGGCGTCTTCAGCGGATTGACCGAAGGCAGTAAAGTGGCACCCGAAGAAGTGCCCAATCCCATCAAAAAGACCGTGAAGTAATGTTCTCCGTTTTCTTCATAAAGCGCCCCGTTGTGGCGATGGTCATCTCCATTTTCATCGTCATTGTGGGACTCATTGCTCTGAACATCCTGCCCGTGGCACAGTTCCCTCAGATCGTTCCGCCTACTGTACAGGTGAGCGCGAACTATCCGGGTGGTTCGGCGGAAGTGGTCGAAAAGACCGTCACCGCACCCATAGAAGAGCAGCTCAACGGTACGGAGGGGATGATCTATATGGAGTCCTCCTCTTCATCGGACGGTACGTCCAAGATCAAGGTCTATTTCGATCTTTCCCGAAACCTGGACCTGGCGACCGTCGATGTGCAGAACCGTGTCGCACTGGCGATGCCGACACTGCCTGTGGAAGTGACGCAAAAAGGGGTCAGTACCAAAAAACTCTCCTCTTCGATGCTGCAGATCATTTCCGTACAGTCCTCGAACCCGCAGCATGACGCACTCTACCTTTCCAACTTCGCTTCGCTCAATATCGTCGATGAGCTGAAGCGTATCGACGGGGTCTCGGATGTCGTGAATTTTGGGGAACGCCGCTATGCCATGCGTGTCTGGCTCAATCCGGACAAGCTCTCGGCCCTGGGCGTGACGCTCAAAGAGATCACACAGGCAATCAAGGAGCAGAACCTTCAGGTCTCTCTGGGGACCATTGGCGATACGGCACTCTCCGCACAGACAAAGTACCAGTATACACTGGTGGCGAAGACGCGTCTGAATTCAGCCAAGGAGTTCAAACAGATCATCATACGTGAGAACGAGGACGGTTCGAAGATCTACCTGCGTGACATCGCCAGGGTGGAGCTTGGTTCCGAGAGTTACATCAGTTCGGCGCGTCTCAACGGAAAGCCCAGCGCACAACTCGGTATTTTCCAGCTTCCCGATGCCAATGCCCTTGATGTTGCACAGCGTGTCAAAGCGAAGCTGGCAAGTCTGCAAAAACGCTTTCCCAAAGAGATAAAGCTCGCCGCCACATACGATACGACGAAGTTCGTTGAAGTTTCCATCGATGAAGTGGTCAAGACGCTTTTTGAAGCGCTGCTGCTGGTCCTGCTCGTGGTCTATCTCTTTCTGCAGTCCTTCCGGGCGACCATCATTCCCGCCGTGGCCATCCCTGTTTCGCTCATCGGTACCTTTGCCGTCCTGTTCATCGCCGGTTTCAGCATCAACACGCTGACGCTTTTCGGACTCATCCTCGCCATCGGTATCGTGGTGGATGATGCCATTCTTGTGGTAGAGAATGTAGAGGCCAACCTGGAGAAGCATCCGGGTATCTCTGTCAAAGAGGCGACGGTCACGGCGATGAAAGAGATCTTCGCGCCGATCGTCTCGACTACGCTTGTCCTGCTGGCGGTCTTTGTGCCCGTCACATTCATTCCGGGTATTTCCGGGGCACTCTACCAGCAGTTCGCGATGACCATCTCTTTTTCCGTGCTTATCTCAGCCGTCGTGGCGCTGACACTTTCACCCGCGCTTGCCGCAATGATCCTGCGCCCGCATGAAGGGGAGAAGAATTTTTTCTTTCGGGCGTTCAACAATGCCCTTGAGTCACTGAAAAACGTTTATGAAAAAATACTCAAAGTACTGATACGCGGCTGGGTGGTCGTACTTCTGCTCTATCTGCTGCTTGTGGGAGCCACTTACGCGATGTTCAAAGTCCTGCCTACGGGATTTTTACCCGATGAGGACCAGGGGACGCTGATCGCATCGGTCGCGATGCAGCCGGGTACGGTACTGAAGAATCTCGAGACAACGACGCAGAAAATGGTCAAAATGATCAAAGAGGTCAAAGGGGTCTCTGACGTGGTGAGCATCAACGGCTACAATACCATTACGGGTGTATCCGACTCCTCCAATGCGACATTCTACATCATACTGGACGACTGGAAAGACCGGACCACGAAAGAGACATCTGTCCCGTACCTTATTTCCGAACTGACCAAAATGGTCAACAAGGAGGTATCCGAAGCCAACACCCGCTTCTTCGGTGCCCCCTCCATCCCCGGTATTTCGGCTATCGGTGGGTTCGAGTTCAAGCTGCAGAACCGCAGTGCCATGCCGATGAAACAGTTTGAAAAAGAGGCGCACGCTTTCATACAGAGGCTTAACGCCGACAAGCGGATCAAAATAGCATATACGATGTTCAATGCCGATTACCCGCAGCTCTATGTGGACATCGACCGGGATAAGGTCTTCTCACTCGGGCTCAAACTTAACGATGTCTTTGCCGTACTGCAGACCTACCTGGGCTCCTACTATGTCAACGATTTCAACAAATTCGGCAAGACCTACCGTGTCTTTCTGCAGGCCGATCCCCGCTACAGAACGAATATCCATGACATCACGACCTTTTTTGTCAAGAACAACAAAGGTGAAATGATACCGCTGAGCACCATCGTCAAGATCCAAAACAGGGTGGGCCCCAACGTCATTACCCGCTTCAACGGCTACCAGTCCATCGGTGTCAACGGTGTGCACAATGTCAGAGAAGGGTACAGCTCTTCCGATGCCATTGCGGCCATTGAAGAGCTTGCAGCAGCGTATCTTCCGGCAGGTATTGGGTATGAGTACTCTGGTATCACGCTGCAGGAGAAGGAGGCGGGGAATGCGGCACTGTATATTTTCATGCTCTCTTTGCTGATGGTCTTCCTGTTCCTCTCCGCACAGTATGAGAGCTGGCTGACACCGCTGATGGTCATGCTGCCCATTCCGGTAGTGATGTTCGGTGCGCTCGGGGCCAATATGATGGCCGGACTGCTGAATGATATCTATGCGCAGATCGGATTGGTTTTGCTCATCGGAATGTCGAGCAAGAACGCCATTCTCATCGTCGAATTTGCCAAAGAGCTGCATGCGGCAGGCAAAGATATCGTCAGCAGTGCCATTGAGGCTTCCATTCTCAGGCTGCGGGCCATTCTGATGACCGTATTCGCCTTCCTGCTGGGAATACTGCCGCTGGTCTTCGCTTCGGGTGCGGGCGCGGCATCGCGTCAGTCACTGGGAACGGCGGTCTTTGGCGGTATGCTGATGTCGACCCTGTTGACATTTTTATTGACACCGGTACTCTTCGTGGTCCTGCAGCGAATGAAAGAACGGTTCAGCAAGGAGAAAAAGTGAGTATGCGCTACTGGCTGGCAGCACTGCTGCTTACGGGTATCCTTAAAGCGGGAACAGCTACGCTGTATGTGGATGACCTGGTTAAAATGGCTATCGAACACAGTCCTGACATCGACAGCAGCCGTCTTGATTTCAAGGCAGCACAACAGCGTGCCAAAGGTGCAGAAGGGTTCTATCTGCCGAATGTGAACCTGAGCGGAACGGGCGGCAAGCAGCGTACGAAGTTCACACAGCAGTCGGTGGAAAACATCAACCTGCTCAGCGGTACGCTGGGCGCTTCTCAGCTGCTTTATGATTTCGGAAAGACTTCCGGTCTGGTCGGCAGCAGCCGTGAAGAGGTCCTGGCACTCGAGGCACAGATGCAGCAGACCATTTCGGACAAGATCTATTATGTCAAAAAGATCTATTATGACATTCTCAAGACCAAAAGCAT
This sequence comes from Sulfurovum sp. NBC37-1, assembly GCF_000010345.1. Taxonomy (NCBI): domain Bacteria; kingdom Pseudomonadati; phylum Campylobacterota; class Epsilonproteobacteria; order Campylobacterales; family Sulfurovaceae; genus Sulfurovum; species Sulfurovum sp. NBC37-1. The sequence goes on along the minus strand of NC_009663.1, from coordinate 2,354,109 downwards.
CATTGAAGTGCAGAAAAAGAATGTCTCGCTGCAAAAGCAGCAGCTCAATCGTGCCAGACGCTATCTGGCCTCCGGGATCAAGACCATTATAGACGTGACCGATGCCGAGGTACGCTTGGAGCAGGCGAGGCTGGACCTCAAAAATGCAAGGTACCAGCTCGAGATACAGCGCGCCCAGCTGGAAGCCGAGATAGGTTTTGTCCCCTATAACGGCGACTATGTGCTTTATGCACGCAAGCTCCCTTTGCCGCATCTGAGCAGCAAGCTGCCGCAGGTACGGAGTTCTCTATCCTATTTCGAGCAGTATGCCTATGAACACCGTTATGTGCTGGAAAGTTCGAAGCATTATGTGCAGGGGGCCAAAGCACATGTCAAGAGTCTGGAGGGGGACTACTACCCGACCATTTCTGTTGGCGCCGACTATACCAAACAGCATGCGGATGATGAGGTGACCGCACTGATGCCGACCGACCAGGGGAAGGTCGCAGTGCAGATGAACTGGAACCTCTTTTCCGGCTATCAGACCGATGCGCAGGTGGAAGAGGCAAAGGTAGGGGTCCTCAAGGCAGCCACGCAGGTACAGAGTGTCAAACTGGCGGTCAGAAACCAGGTGACAGAGAGCTATATCGCCATCAGGCGCGCAAAAGAGAACGTAAAGCTCTCTGAGAGTATCGCGCTGGCAAGCCAAAAGAAACTCAGGCAGGCACAAAAACGCTACGAGAACGAACTCTCCGATTTCGTGGAACTGCAGGAAGCACAGCAGGGCTACATCCGTTCGCTTTCCGAGCTGGTGAATTCCTATTATGACTATTTTATCGCTATGGCGCAGCTTGACCATGCAGTAGGACAGTAGAACTGACGATACGTTTCGTCATGATCAATAAGTTTGTATCGGTATAATGGATTTTTGATTTGTGTTTGGGAAAGTTAAGTTGGTGACCCCTAGGAGACTCGAACTCCTGTAACATGGATGAAAACCATGGATCCTAACCGCTAGACGAAGGGGCCAACAAAATAATGTTTACAAGATATAAATGGTGACCCCTAGGAGACTCGAACTCCTGTAACATGGATGAAAACCATGGATCCTAACCGCTAGACGAAGGGGCCATTCACAACTTGTGGACGACATTATATAGATTGACCGCTTAAATCACTCTTAAGCTGTATACAATTTACTAAAAAACAGGAATTTCAATGCAATATCTGAAATATTTTTTGGCAGTTCTGCTCCTATGGGGACTGTGGGGATGCGCAGAACCTACATACACAAAGCAGAACAGCGCCTATATCGTACTAAAAACACCCGCGTTCAAATATGCAGACATGGGATTTATCTATGAGAACAGCGATGAGCTCAAAGCGGAGATATACGGCAGCGGCCAGGCTCTGATGACTCTGAATATATCCAAAGATTCCGTCTGCATGAGCCGACTGCAGTGTATGCCCAAAAGTACCTTCAATACACAGGTACTTAGCAGTGACTATCCGGCTGACACAATAGAAAATATCTTCAGGGGCAAAGCGGTATTTAACGGTGCGAATATGAGCACAAAAAGTAACGGCTTTACACAAAAGATCAAAAATCCCGGCAAATATAACATAGAATACAGCGTTTTAAATAATGAAATTGTCTTCCGTGATACAATAAATGAAATTCTCATCAAGGTGATCAAACAATGAAGTTCGTAGGAGCGCATGTCAGTGCAAGCGGAGGAGTGGACAATGCGCCGCTCAATGCCATGGCCATCGGCGCCAAAGCTTTTGCCGTATTTGCAAAGAACCAGAGACAGTGGGTTGCTAAACCCCTGGAAGAGAAGACCATAGAAGCTTTCAAGAAAAATCTGGAGACCGCAGGCATTTTGCCCAAACACGTACTGCCGCATGACTCCTACCTGATCAATCTCGGACATCCCGAAGAGGAAAAGCTGGAAAAATCAAGGGCTGCATTCATCGATGAACTTGAACGCTGCAATCAGCTTGGACTGGACAAGCTCAATTTCCATCCGGGTTCACACCTTGTGAAGATCCCCAAGAAAGATCCGGAGTATCATGAAAAACTGATGGAAGCCGAACTGCACTGCCTTGACGTTATCGCCGAGTCGATGAACCTTGCCATCGAAGCGACCAAAGGTTCCGATGTGAAACTTGTCATTGAGAACACGGCAGGACAGGGAACCAACCTCGGGTATAAGTTCGAACATCTCGCACACCTCATAGAGAAAGTGGAAGACAAAAGCAGGGTAGGCGTCTGTCTCGACACCTGCCACACCTTTACCGCAGGCTACGACCTGCGTACCAGGGAAGCGTATGACGAAACGATGGATGCCTTCGAGCGTATCGTCGGGTTTGAGTATCTGATGGGAATGCATATCAACGATTCCAAACCAAAACTGGGCTCCAGGGTGGACAGACATGCCTCTCTGGGACAGGGAGAGATAGGCTGGGATGCTTTCTGTTTCATCATGAACGATCCGCGTATGGATGACATACCGCTCATCCTGGAAACTATCGATGAATCGCTCTGGCCCGAGGAGATCAAAGCGCTGTACGCTTTGGTGAAAAAGTAATAACGTCATCCTGGACTTGATTCAGGATCACAAGGGATCTTGAATCAAGTTCAGCATAGGATGGACATAAAAAGAAGGAGAGAAAAGAATGAAAAGTCAAATTTCAAAAGTGTTACTAGCTCTGTCGCTATTTTGGTTTGTAGGATGCGGAAGCGATCTGCACCAACCTGACAATGCGGTGGTTCAAGGCGGTGAGGTTGTTGTAGATCTGGACGGAAACAGTATCAAAACAAGTCTTATTGAAGCAGGAATGCCAGGTATAGATGAGTCGACTACAGTATATGGATATAAAGCTTATAAAATCCCCTATACGACTACAGATGAACATGGGGACAGCGTGAAAGTTTCCGGACTGTTGGTCATTCCTACAGAGGTACCTGAGGCAATGAAACAAGCAGGTTTTTCTGTGGTCAGTGATGATCATGATACCATCATGGCAAATGCGGATGCACCAACAGTTGTAGCTTCTACAACAAGTGCACCAGCAGGAGCTTCGGTGATTCTTACATCATTGTATGCTTTTGTAACGCTGCAACCGGATTACATAGGCTTTGGGGATTCGGTTGATCATTACCATCCTTTTCTTATGAAAAAGTCAGCGGCAAATGCAACTGTTGATTTTATTAAGGCTGCCAAAGCATTTGCACAGGCTAATGACATTCCACTGAACGGGCAACTTTTCATTACAGGATACAGCGAGGGTGGATATGATGCACTTGCAACACTCGAAAAGATTGAACAGGACGGTGAGCTTCAGGTAACACTTGCTGCACCGATGGCAGGACCCTATGATATGAATCAAACAGCGATGGGTCAATTAAGTCAAGATGTATTGCCTATTCCCTCATATGTTGCATACGTAGCCTATGCTTATACACTCTCTTACAATCAAGACTTGTCATCAGTTTTTAACGAACCCTATGATTCTGAAGTTAAAACTTTGTTTGACGGATCACAGGCGCGCCCTGAGATAGATCCACAGTTACCAAATGCAACTGATGGATTGATCAATTCGGATTTCAGATATGATTTTCTTATAAACCCTGACAATTGGTTAAGAAAAGCAACACTTGAGAACAATGTAAATGACTGGGGACCACAAACACCTGTAAGACTGGTTCACTGTCTGGGTGACAATGTGGTGCCATTCCCTATGGCAAAACTTGCAGAAGCAACAATGAATGCCTATGGTGCGGCAGATGTAAGTATTGTACCGGTTGAAATTGCCGTTACGAAAGATCCGACAACAGCACTGAGATATAATCATTTCGAATGTGGACCGGTAGCGTATGGTGTAGCAGCACATATGTTTGCAGAAGCAAGACATACAACAATAGGATATTAGGAGAATGAAAATGAAAAAAATAATAGCATTAAGTGTAATTACAAGCGGACTTTTGATGGCAGCCGGATATAAAATTCCCGAGCAGTCACTCAATTCTATGGCACTCGGAGCTGCCTATGTAGCCCATACTTCAGGTGCGGATACGAACTATTACAACCCCGCAGCTATGAGTTTCATGGCAGACAAGCAGTATGTGGAGGGTGGTATAACCCTTGCCAATCTTCCTTCGAATGTATATACGCTGATGCCACCATACAGCGGCGAATCGGAAGAAGAGAATATCTGGATCCCCAATGCCCATTATGTGGCTAATGCTATAGGAGATTTCAGATGGGGTGTGAGTCTTACTGCACCAGGAGGACTTACCAAACGCTGGAACACGCCTTATCAAAAGTTGTATGCCGAAGAGTTTACGCTTAAGATCATAGAACTGAACCCTTCTGTTTCCTACAAGGTGACTGATGATTTCAGTATCGGTGGAGGTGTCCGCCTCGTCTATAGTGAAGGAGTGGTTGACAGTGATGGTGCGGCTGCAGGTGCTCCCATTAAACGGGAAATGGAAGGTGATACCGTAGAATTCGGGTATAACCTTGCACTGCTATACAAACCGACAAGTGACATTAACCTTGCTGTTACCTACCGGTCCAATATCGACCTGAAAGAAGAAGGCCAGGCAAATCTCTATTTCGGTGGGGTAGGCAAACAGTATGACGCAGATGTTACCGTGCCGCTTCCTGCTGCACTGAATATCGCCGTTTCAAAAACATGGAACAATACTTTTACGCTTGAGGCAGTATATGAGAGAACCTATTGGTCCAAATATAAGACATTGGATTTTAATTATGGCAGTATTATCGCAAACCCTATATTGGATGGGGCTTTCAATACACCGATTGACAAGGACTGGGAAGACACCAATACATTCAGAATAGGTGCTACCATCGCATTGGATAAAATTACACTTATGATGGGCTTTGCGGTTGATGAAACACCGGTACCTGACAAAACAATAGGCTTTGAATTGCCGGACTCTGATGCAAAGATCTTTTCAATGGGATTCCGCTATCAGCAGACAGATGCTCTTTCGTGGGGTGCTGCATTCCTGTATGACGGTAAAGATGCACGTTCTTTGACTCCAGGAGTTGCAGAGAACCGGGTATTATCCAATGGTGGCGGATTTACAGGTGGAGGAGCATATCTGACAACACTGGGCGTAGCCTACGAGTTCTAAGATGGACTACGCATACAGTAATTTCTATGAATTCCTCTCGGCCCAGGTACAAAAGCGTAAACGAAAAGTCGCGCTTTTTGACGGTGATGAGAAGATCACCTATGGGGAAGTGCTGGAGAACGTAGACAAACTTGCCGCCTTTTTTGCCGACAAAGGTATTGAGGAGGGGGACAAGGTTGCACTTTTTCTGCGCAACTCGCCGGAATTCATCTATACTGTATTTGCCATTTCCAAAATAGGTGCCATCGTAGTACCTGTCAACACCTTCCTCAAGGAGGATGAACTCAGCTATATCCTCAAGGACAGTGAGAGTACGGTGCTTGTGGCGTCTACGGTGCATGAGAGTGTTGTCAACAGGTCCAACGGACCGGTACAGTGCCGGTTTATTCTCTGGGAAGGCGAAAGCCCCAGAAAAGATGAGAGAAATTTCACTTTTTCGGAAGCGCTGTCCACAACAGATAGCACAAGGCATATCGCCAGAAAGTTGGACGATACGGCTGTCCTTATCTACACTTCCGGTACGACAGGCAAGCCCAAAGGGGCGATGCTCAGCAACAAAAATCTCCTGTCAAATATTGAGTTTGCCAGAAAACTTATCAAGGTGACACCCAAAGATAGGATAATCGTCTTTTTACCGATGTTCCATGCCTTTACCTTTACGGTCGGTGTGATCCTTCCCCTGTATGCAGGAGGAAGTATTGTGATCATCAAATCGCTTCAACCGTTTAGTAACATTTTCAAGCAAACATTGACAAAACGGGTAACACTTTTTTTCGGAATTCCTTCCGTATATAATGCACTTGCCAAAGCGAAACTTCCCTGGTACTTCATCTGGTTCAATAATATCCGGGCATTCATCTCCGGAGCGGCCCCTTTGCAGCCCAAAACGCTCAATGCCATGGCAAAAAAGTTCAAACGTGCCAAGCTGCTCGAAGGGTACGGGCTGAGCGAAGCGAGTCCTGTCGTCTGTGTCAACACTTTTGAGAAACAGAAGGCAGGTTCTGTAGGTACAGCAGCCCATGACTACGAGATCAAGATCGTAGATGAAGATATGAATGAACTTCCTACTGGGGAGATAGGCGATATCATCGTCAGGGGAGACCATGTCATGCAGGGCTATCTAAACCGCCCCGAAGCGACAAGGGAGACTATTGTCAACGGCTGGCTGTTGACAGGCGATATGGGTTATCTCGATGATGAGGGGTTCCTTTTCCTCGTGGACAGGAAAAAAGACCTTATCATATCTAAAGGTATCAATATCTACCCAAGAGAGATCGAAGAGGTCATAGACGCTTTTGAAGGTGTCGCAGCTTCAGCTGTTATCGGTGTGAGAGACGAAAAAAGCGGTGAGATACCGGTAGCCTATCTTGAGCTTGAAGAAGATGTCGAGTCTTGTGATGAGGCTTCTTTGAAAAAGCATATGCGGGAAAATCTGGCAAACTTTAAACTTCCCAAGCAGATCCATGTGATCGATGAACTGCCCAAGAATGCAACGGGTAAAGTACTGAAACGTGTTTTGAAGGACAAGCTCAGAGATGAGATGTAATCAATGAAAACCATTATCAATGCAAAACTCATTGTAGATGATCGGATCGTGGAGGGAAAACAGTTGCTCTTTGACGATAAGATCATATCTCTCTCCGATGAGACCCCGGCAGAATGTGTCGAGATCATCGATGCTGGGGGAGCGTATGTCAGCCCCGGTTTTATTGACATTCACATACACGGCTCAGGCGGTGCGGATGTGATGGACTCCACACCTGAAGCGCTGCAGACCATTTCTTCGATCCTGCTTCGTACAGGTACCACATCTTTCCTGGCGACTACGATGACCATGTCCGAGAAAGCTATTGACAAGGCTTTACGAAATGTTAAAGAGCATGCTGAAACAATGGAGGGAGCGAAGATACTTGGAATACATCTTGAAGGGCCTTTTCTCAACCCTGAAAAACATGGTGCACAGGACAGACAGTATATCCGTGAACCCAGCATTGAACTCATTGAGCCCTATCTGGATCAGATCAGGATGATCACTATTGCCCCGGAGATGCCGGAAGCGGAATCATTCATCAAGTATCTCTCGAAACACTACCCTCATATAGTATTGAGTATCGGACACAGTGAAGCCACTTTTGAGCAGAGCAAAGAGAGTTTTGACTGGGGGATCTCCCATGCCACGCATCTGTTTAATGCGATGAACCCTTACCACCATAGAAAGCCGGGCATCGTGGGTGCCGTGTTCGACTCGGATATCAGCTGCGATATCATTGCAGACCTGGTGCATACCCACCCTTCTGTACTAAAACTTGTACACCGGGTCAAAGGTGAGCGGCTGATACTGATTACTGATGCCATGCGTGCAGGTTGTATGAAAAACGGTATTTACGACCTTGGCGGGAGAAGGGTAACAGTGGAAGAGGGAAAGGCCACGTTGGATGACGGTACGCTTGCGGGTTCGGTTCTGAAGATGAATGATGCCTTAAAACATATGACTGAGGCAGCAGGGATGACACTGATCGAAGCGGTCAATGCCGTAACAAAGGTCCCGGGAGAGAAACTTGGTCTGAAAAAAGGCGAACTCAAAAGCGGTTATGATGCAGATATGGTCATCTTTGATGAAGATTTCAGTATCATAACAACAATCGTAAACGGTGAAGTGAAATATAAAGGATAAGTATGTTCGGTTTTTTTAAACGCAAAAGAAGAGATGTGTTTTCCCCTGTAGATGGACAGCTGTTGACGCTGGAAAGTGTTGATGATGAAGTGTTTTCACAGAGGATGGCAGGAGATGGTCTTGCCATTCTCCCTGTCGGAGAAGTCTTTACCGCACCCATTGACGGAGTGGTCACAAAAATATTTTCAACCAACCATGCCTATTCTGTCAAGAGTGATCAGGACCTGGAAGTGATGGTGCATATAGGTTTGGAGACGGTAGCCCTCAAGGGAGAAGGCTTTGAACGCCTGGCACAGGAGGGAGATGAGGTCAAAGCGGGAGACCCCATTATTAAAGCAGATCTCAATTACATCAAAGCGCATGCCAAAGATATCGTAACTCCTATTCTGATCACAGATGAGAGCAAGTATGAGGCTATTGACAAAAATACCAATGTGGTCATCACCGGTGATGCCATTATGGAAGTGATATAATGCCGCAAAATAATAATGAGGTTATCAGCTATATTGTTTATGCCGTAATTCTTGTCGTTTTTTTTATTGTATTGAAAAGCCCGAAGAAAAAGAAATAGTAGTGAACTAATATTATGTTAATACTTGTTGTATATACTTAATAATGATGAAAATATTATTATTGGAAGATGACAAAATACTGTGTGCCTCATTAAAAGATTTTTTGGAGCTTGAAGGATACAGTGTTGATACCGCCCATAGGGGGCCGGAGGTATTTGATCTAACATTTGAAAAAAACTATGATTTGTATATTTTGGATGTCAATGTACCCGATATTGATGGGTTTGATGTACTTTCCTCTTTAAAAGAAGCAGGTGATGAAACCCCTGCGATCTATATTACCGCTTTGACCGATATTAATTCAATTTCAAAAGGATTTGAGATTGGAGCGGAAGACTATATTAAAAAACCTTTTGATCCTGAAGAACTTATTGTACGTATCAAAAGTAAATACAATCAAAAAGATATGGCAATACATTATGATGAGATATCCTATGATCTCGCCAGTAAAACGGTAAAAAAAGCTTCTGAACTCATTAGTCTCGGTGAGGTGCAGCTCAATATCTTTCATGCTTTGATCACCCAACAGGATAAAGTAGTCGACAGTTTTATACTGATGGATTTTTTGGAACAGCCCAATGCAAATGCATTGAGGGTGAATATCGCCAAACTGAAAAACAAGCTGGATATAAATATACGCAATATCAGAGGCCAAGGGTATATGATTGAAAGCATATGAGCTAGAATCATTTCTCAAAAGTTTTTTTATTTTTTTCATTCTTTTGGAAGTATTGCTTGTCATTAATTTTTGGCATGAGTTTCAGGATAAAAAAACAGAATTAAAAGAAAAAATACAAATCGAAATGAAGCTTTGTGCCTACAAGGTTCAATGTGATGGTTTGCAAACGGATTTCGTGGAGAAAGAAAAGGACAAAGAGGAAAATATACTTTATAACAAATATGGGGACTTTTACAGCTATTTCAAAATACCGACAGTAGAAAAATATCTCATGCAGGTTATTTATCCGAAGAAGCAATATCTATCACGTATTGCAAAAGTTAAATACAATATTTATAACAAATTTTTTCTTTATTCACTTTTTGTACTTTTTGTCTCTTTTTTATTTTCATTATATGCACTTATGCCTCTTCGCAAAGCACTGCGTATGAATGAAGAGTTTGTGAAAGATATCCTGCATGACTTCAATACACCTATTAGCTCCATGCGTATTAATTTTAAACTGTTTAAAAAAGAGATAGGGGAAAATCGTAAAATTGAACGACTTGAAAACAATATAGAAACCATTTTGTCCCTACAGAATAATTTACAAATATTTCTGAAGGGAATTCCGGTGCAGACAGAAATATTTAATTTGAAAGAACTGCTGGAAAAACGCATAAAGTATTTTAAAATTCTCTATCCCGACATTGTGTATCAACTTTCTCTGGAAAAAACACTGCTTCAGACCAATAGAGATGCCATGACCCGTATCCTTGATAATTTACTGAGCAATGCCGGCAAATATAACAAGCGTGATGGGAGAGTATTTGTTTATGTAGAGAATACAATGCTCCATATTGAAGATACAGGAAAAGGAATTAAAAATCCTTATAAAATTTTTGAAAGATATTATAAAGAACAGGACAGAGGCATCGGTATCGGTTTACATATCGTAAAAAAACTTTGTAATGAACTGAATATATCCATAAAAGTAAAAAGTGAAGAAGGGCAGGGAACCATAATTATATTGGATTTAGATAAATTGATAAGAGAATAGGTCAAAGAAAATCATCTACAGATCAGGAAAGAATTTCATCTAAGACTTTACGGAATATTTGGCATACAGCCCTTTTATTCGTTTTGCTGTATCTCTTTGATGCGCTGCATAATCTTTTGTTTGTATATGGGACTTTTGTCTTTTTTGTATGTAGTAATCAGCTCTTCGAGTGATCCGTTTTCCAAAAGGTTTTTTTCTTCCAGTCTCTGGTTCCTGATTTTTAAATTGTTGTATTGCGTAGTACTGAATGTACTTCTTGCCTCTGAAGAAGAGAGAAAATTGTTCAATTCATAATAGGAGGCATTTTTTAAATAATAAGTATAGAGCTGTTCTGTATTGTTTTCTTCGATATCAGTTGTTATTTTGGCTTCTACCTCTTTTTTCTGGGATATCTCTTCTTTTTCTGGGATAGGTTCATTTAAACGCAGTTTCGATGCAATGATCTCCACTTGTTCTGATTGCTCCCATGTAGTAGCTTGCGCTTTATATTTCGTATAATAAGAATCTATCAGGACCTTGGGTAGTCTTGTTTGGATATGTTTGATTCCTTTTGCATTGTAGGTTCTTATGGCTTTTTTGTATAAACTTTGTAAATGTTGATAATCTTTTACTTCAACCAAAATAGTTTTGACTTTTTTATAACGCCGTAAAGCAATGTGGGTCGTGTACCCTACACTATGGGGGGAAATTACCCTGTATCCTTTACGTTTGAGTATTTTCAGCATGTGACGGTACCCATGTTTGCGATCAGAATTGATTTTGATAACAAGGTTGGGATGGGAAAAACTGTACAGTACATATTTGTATGTCGGATGCAGAAGGATCGCCAGGTCTTTTGTGTGTTTATTGTAAAAAAAGAGATATTTTTTACTCTTTTGGATTGTATGCAGGTCTGTTCTTTGAAAATAGGCTCTGTAGTGTTTGACATAAGGTGTAGACTTGACAACATGAACTTTGTCCAACTCGCCCCACATAGTAAGGCTGTTTATAGAACATCCGCTCAATAAAAATAAAAATAGAAATATCAAGATCTTCCACATAGGATACAATACTCTCTTTCTTTTTGTTGCCTTTTTGATTGCTTTAATTATACAATAAAAATATAAATATGATTAAAATACATTATAATTAAGAGTATACTGGATACTTCCGGCAAACGCCGGAAGAAGAAGGAGTTTATGAAGTTATGGCATTATATTTTGAATATTAATGTTTTTCAGTAGTTTTTTCGTCTACTGTTTTCTCTGCTTGCTCTGTGGCAGCAGTATCTGTATCGTGTTGGGCAGATACACTTTCTGTTACCTGCTTGGTTGCATCGGCATTTGCTGCTTCTGTGCTTGTCGTCTCGTTTGCCTGTACAAAGAGACTGGTCATCGCTATGGCAGCGATTATCATGAGGAGTTTTTTCATGAGCTATCCTTTTGGTAAATTACACCGGATAATTGCTATCCGGATGAACGAAGTATAGAAAAAGAAAATTACCTCTTTATTACCTCTCCTGTGTTAAATTGATGTAATGTAGATCCAAGAGATGATGTAATGATAATATAAGGATATTTTGATTGGAATGAAAGTTATGAACTGTGAAATAAAACTTACCTTCGGCAGAAAGCCGAAGATGCTAAAAACAAAAAAGTTAGGCTAAGTAAAAAAAGGGATATATGTACTTGATGTCTCCTTTTGAAAAACTGTATCAACTATGTGATACAGTAAAATTATATGTGAATACTATTACTTTAGTATTACCTCAGTAAGATTCTTATGAACATTTTATTTATGCCAGGAATGTCCGGATGATAATGTCCATATGATTACAGAAAATAGAATACTGAAAGGGAGTGTCAGTATCGCTATAAGTGCGATACTTGTCATAAGGTTTTGCATAGTTTATCCTTTATAATAATTTGTCAGAAAATTCACTCTCTGAACTTGTGAATTATAAAAGAATACAATTACTTTATTATTACCCTATATATAGGCAGAGGGAAAGTTTGGCATATTTTATGGCTACAGTGATTCCCTTATCTCCTCAGCTATTTTCTCTGCTTTTGTCCCCAGAACGATCTGTATGGATTTTTTGTCCGGACGGATCACTCCTTTAGCTCCTAGTACTGTAAAATCTTCATCTTTGAGATCGGAACTGTCATTCACACTCATGCGCAGACGTGTGATGCAGGCGTCCGTATTCAGGATATTCTCTTTCCCTCCCAGGGCGGAAATGAATGCTTCCGCTTCCGTTGAGGTACTACTTCCCTCTGTTTCACCACTTTCAGAGAGTTCAGTTTCGAGTATCTTTAGTTTCATAGTCCTGATCAGATAGTAGCTTGCAGTAAAGTAAATGATGGCAAAGACCGTACCCAAAGGCAGGATCATCCATACGTTTTTACCCAGTTTGTAATTAATTATATAGTCGATGAAGCCTGCCGAAAAACCGAAGCCGGCATGAATGTTCAGAAGCTGTGCCGTTGCCAGTGCCAGGCCGGTGAGTATGGCATGCAGGAGGAAAAGTGGCGGTGCGACAAAGAGGAAAAGAAATTCCAGGGGTTCGGTGATACCGGTAAGAAATGAGGTGAATGCTACACCGGCAAGAATAGCAGCGGCTTTGGCACGGTACGTTTTAGGTGTGTTGAGGTAGATCGCATAGGCCAGGGCTGGCAGGCCGAACATCATGACCACATAGAAGCCTGACATATAGACCCCGGCAGACGGATCTCCCGCAAAGAAGCGGTGTAGGTCACCGTTGGCAACCACTTCCACGCCATCCTTCATGTAAGTGAAGTCCCCAAGCTGAAACCAGAAGACGGAGTTGAGGATGTGGTGCAGTCCCAGAGGGATGAGCAGACGGTTCAGTACTCCGTAAAGGAATGTACCGAATTCCTGAAGTCCTATGATCATGTTCGAAAAAGCATCGATGGCATTTTGTACATAGGGCCAGAAGTATCCAGCCAGCACTCCCACCGCTATCGCAGCAATGGATGTAATGATGGGAACGAAACGTTTTCCTCCGAAAAAGCCGAGGAATTCAGGTAGCTTGATGTCGTGGTATCGGTTGTAAAGCACCCCTGCGATCACACCGATGATGATGCCCACGAAGACACCCATGTTGACATTACTGTCAATACTGCTGTAAACCGCTTTGGCGATGAGTACACCGATGGCACCCGAGAGTGCGGCGGCGCCGTCGTTGTTCTTTGCCAAGCCGTAGGCGATACCGATACCGAATAGCAGATCGAGGTTGGCAAAGACCGTCTCTCCGGCACTCTTCATGACAAGGGCTGCCTGCCCGTCAAAAATATCGCCAAATCCCAGGCGAAGCAGCAGTGCCGCAACAGGCAGTACCGCGATAGGGGTCATTAGCGCCTTACCGATCTTTTGCAAAAGACTAAACATGTCTGATCTCCTCCTTGGTCGCTGCAATGCTTTTTGGTGATACGCTCAGTGTCTCGATGCCGATCTTCAGCAGCTTTCCGATGGCTTCGGGCTCGGCGGCAAGCTCTCCGCAGATACTGACCGGCTTGTCCGCCTGCTTGACAACGGTCCTGATAGCATCATAGACAACGGGAGAGTGTTCGTCCACCTTGAGCGAGGGATGGGTTCTCTCCATGGCGAAGAGATACTGGGTCAGGTCATTGCTCCCGATGGAATAAAAATCTACGACTTTGTTGAATTCTTTGATCAGGAAGAGTACGGAAGGGACTTCGACCATGATGCCAAAGTGTATGGCAGAAACATCAATATTATGCTTCTTTGCTGTCTGCAGAGCAAATTCTTTTGCTTCCATAAACTCTTCGACGGTGCTGACCATGGGAAACATCACTTTGAGTGGGCGCCCGTTGGCGGCAAGGAAGATCGCATGGAGCTGTTCTTCCATCAGCTGCGGATGCGTCTTGTAAAGCCGGATCCCCCTGATGCCAAGAAAAGGGTTCTCTTCGTGGGGAAGGCTAAGGTAGGGCAGTTTTTTGTCCCCTCCCACATCGAGGGTACGTACCGTGATCTCGTCAAAGAGTTCAAATATCTCCCTGTAGGCATCGGCCTGTTCTTCGAGTGTAGGCTGCTTCTCTTTGAAGAGAAACTCGGTACGCAGCAGACCGATTCCTTCGGCGCCTTCTTCTTTTGCAATTTTTGCAGAAACGGCGTCTATCACATTGGCAAAGACTCTGATCTGTTTCTGGGTACGTGTTAATGCCTTTTCAAAACGTTTCTGTGAAGCAATATCTTTCTGTGCCTGATCATCCTTTTGACGTTCTTTCGCTTTCTGAATATCTTTGGTTGTCGGCTCCATGACGATGAGCCCGCTGTTGGCATCCATGATGATCCCGCTTCCCTCTTTAAGAGGACTGTAATCGGCAATGAGGGAGGGAATACCGCTTCCCCGAAGCAGAATAGCCGTATGGGAGGTCAGTGTCGTCTCCTTGAGCACCACCCCTTCAGCGTTACTCTCTTTGAGCCGCTCTATCTGGCTGGGGAGAAGTTCTTCAGCCAAAAGAATAGAGGGAGTTTCAGGCAGGATCATTTCTGTCTCTATGCCCATCTGTTTCCGCATGCGCTGCAGGATATCTTTGTAGTCGGTGATCTTTGCTGCCATTTTGCTCCCGACCAGACGGGCGGACTCCTCTTCGATGGTCAGTTCGAACTCTTCGAGGGAATCGACATCTTTCGCAATGGCGCTTAAAAGTTCTTTTTGCGCAAGATAGATGGCGGCATCTTCATTTGCTTTATGTGTTTCAAAAAGTGTTTCGAGCTCTTCAAGGCTTTTTGCAAGGGCTTCAGAAAAGTTTAGATCACACTCTTTTTTGACCGTCTCCTCCTTGTACCTGAAGGCAGGCGCGATGACTACACCTCTTGAAATGATCTCTGCATCTATGACAGGGCTTTCATACGCGGTCTCTTCTTTTTTTATACTTTCATTCTCTCTGTCATCTTCCATCAAGATATGAAAGAATGCTTCGAGCTGTTCGATGGCTTCTTTGGCATCTTTTCCCTTGCAGGTCAATTCAAAATGGTCACCCTGTTCAAGGTTGAGCGAAAGAAGGGCATTGACCTGTTTTGCATTGACACTTTTTCCCCGTGTTTCAGCTTCGATAGAAGCATTGAATTTTTTGGCTTCTGCCGCAAAACGTGCTGCAGGACGGAGATGAAATCCGTTTTGGGAGGTAATGTGCAGTATACTGCTCTGACTTTTGGGAAAAAACCTGTCAAAAAGGGACATAGCTTACTTAATATCCCTTACACAGCGTACATAGCGGTCATAATACTCAGAAGCTTTGGAGCTGGCACCGCGTTTGAAGTTCACGCCCCAGAAGGCATCGTCCTCGTCTGCCACACGGGTACTCGTCCAGTAAAAGGATTCATCTTCAATATAGGAGAATGCTTTGGGAATGGCCGGAGAAACACGGTTATAATCTACGATCGTAAGCAGTTCGTGTATCGTTGGAAGTCGCCAGTCACTGTATCCCCCCAGTTGGAGTTCGCTGCAATACTCCTTTGCGCGGGGCTGTGTGATCTTGGTTTCTCTGACATGCGGGGTGTCTTCCCACATCAGGTTGGTCTTCGGGTCTTTGATCATCGTTATCTCTGCCGAGGCAAAGGCTGAGAGCGCCAAAAGGGTCATTAGAATTCTTGACATGGTTCTTCCTTTGAAAACTTGATTAGTAAGAGTATATCAAAGATTTGTTATACTTAAAGAAAACTATAGGAAAATGATTGAAATATCTTATTGATTTTATTGAAGCAAAAGAGGTAGAAAAAACCTCGATCTATACACATTTGAAATGTACGAAAACAGAGGCGGAACTGGTGCAGTATGTCTGCCGCCGTTATGTCAAAGGCATAGAAGAAGTGCCTGTGCTCGAACTTCTGCAGGACAACTTTCCGGACAAAGGCCACGCCTACCTGAACCAACTTGGACTGGTCAAGAATCTGCTCGATCTGGGCTGGTTCATTCAGATGAGTTTCGGTCAGGTCAAAGCGCATGAAACATCACAGATAGAGATACTCAACACCTCCGTAACGCCGAGCATCTCCCTTCTGCGTCTCCTCGAAGAGGGCTCTCTGGAGATCTATCTTCCCGAGATCAAGCCCTACACCGACCATCTGGAGTATCTTCAGGACCAGTTCGACATGGTGGCCCTGCTGCACAAGATCGCAACCTTCAAACAGGGCTTTGCGGATAACTCCCTGAGCATCGGCCGATTGAAGAACAAGTTGACACTCTTGACAACACGTATACAGGAACGCGTGAAGATTACTGAAACGCCTATCGTGGTGGAAGAGTTCTTCAAGGAGAAAGGACTCGATGAAAAGGAACAGCGCATCTTCCTCGCCCTCCTGAAAGAGGAATACAGCGGAGGAGAAGGACAGTTCAGAGACATGAACACGCTTATAGAACTGATCTCCTTCGACGAATACGAGAAGATCAAGAACCGTGCCCTGCTTGAAGATGGAGCAAAGCTCATTACCGAAGATATCATCGACTATGAAGAGATACTCAATATGTTCGGTGGTGTGAGCCGTTCTTTCTATCTGCAGGAAGAAGTGATGCAGCGGATCATTCATCCCAAGAAAAAAAAGAAGGTCACCAAACTCAAGCTCGATGCGCTGGTGCAGGAACAGGAGCTTTTCGAATATCTCAAGCCTGCCACGACGCTCGATGATGTCGTGCTTCACCCCAAAACAAGAGAGACTCTGAACAATGTTGTCAAACAGGTTGACAAAGAGGTTTTCAAGAAACTCAAAGAGTGGGGTATCAAAGACAAGCGAAAAGGCATCGATGCGCGCATCATTTTCTACGGTGCAGCAGGTACGGGGAAAACGATGACAGCGATGAGTTTGGCAAAGACCCTCAAACGTCCCATTCTCTCTTTTGACTGTTCGAAGATCCTTTCCATGTATGTGGGGGAGAGTGAAAAGAATGTCAGGCGTATCTTCGACGACTTCAAGGAGTTGAGTAAAAAAGCAAAGGTCGATCCCATACTGCTGCTCAACGAAGCCGACCAGTTCCTTAGTTCCCGAAGCGAAGGGGCAGGCTCTTCGGCAGATAAGATGCACAACCAGATGCAGAACATCTTCCTCGAGCAGATAGAGAAGTTCGAAGGTATCCTCATTGCGACCACGAACCTTCTCGGGAATATCGATAAAGCTTTCTCGAGACGCTTCAACTACAAGATAGAGTTCAAAAAACCCGGTAAAAAACAGCGCCTGAGACTCTGGCAGTTCATGCTCCCCGAAAAAGCGGACTATGCGGAAGATTTCGATGTCGAAGCACTGGCAAAATACGAACTCACCGGCGGACAGATCAACCTTGTCATCCGAAACACTGCCTACAAAGTCGCCGTCAGAGAAGAAAGTGTCTTTTCCAACCGGGACTTCCTCGAAGAGATAGAAAAAGAGCTTGGCAGCAGTTTCGACGGAGCGAAGAGTATGGGGTTTAAGGTATAATCTGCCCGATTGAACACAGTCTTGTCCCCGCGTAGGGTGACCGTCCCCTGACGGCACCAGCTCACAATTATTCCGGTAAAAACCAACATGTTCCCATCCCAAAATATTGGTGCTGTGAGGGCACAGCACCCTACGCGAATACAGCATAACATTAGAATCTATATTCCAAAAACATGACAATTTGCCATATTATTGATGATGACCATAGTTTTATTATACACTTTTGATATGGCAGATTACAAACGAATATTCCAAAACGGATATAGCTATTTCATTACCATGGTAACACACAGACGGAAACCTTTTCTGATAAAACATATTGACATTCTCCGTAAAAGTTTTCAGCTGAGCAAAAAAAACTATGATTACCGTATTGCCGCGATTGTAATCATGCCCGACCATCTCCATATGATCATTACACCCAAAAATGTTGAAGAGTACCCCAAAATTATATCCCATATCAAAAGAAGTTTTGTGTATGGTTTGGATCATGCAATCAAGGTAAAAGCCAAAATGACGTTAAACCAATCTCCTTATCGGAGAAAACATTCAGGTATTTGGCAAAAACGCTATTACGAACATACCATCCGAAATGAAAAAGATATGTTGGAAAAGATGCAATACATGTATCATAACCCGGTCAAGCACGGATATGTCGATGAACCGAACCAATGGGAATATTCGTCATTTCGATTTAAACGTAAATGAATATATCTAAATTGTTTTTGGTGCCGTCAGGGGACAGTCACCCTACGGGGAATTTGATAACGTAGTCCGAGTAGGGTGCTGTTTCCTCACAGTACCACAACCCTTGACCATGTAAAACCAATCCAACACACATAACAAAACCCAAAAACATCTGCTATAATAATCCAAATCAAAACACATAGGTTCCTGTATGTCCCTGTTCCAAAACTCCGTCCTCCGAAACTACCTGAGAAATATGGACACAGCTTCTGTGTCAAAGGCATACGAGACCTACAAACAAGAATTCCTCTCAAAAATAGCCAATATCAAAACCTCAAAGGAAGAGCAGTATCAGTACGGATTTCTGGATGATCTTTTTGTCAAGGTCTTGGGCTATACGCTCAATCCTTCGCCGGGGTATGACCTTATAGCCGAACAGAAAAATGTCAGCGACAGTAAGAAAGCGGATGGTGCGATACTTAAAGATGGCAAGGTCATCGCCGTCATCGAACTCAAATCAACCAAAACCAAATCCATGGACAAGATCGTTGATCAGGCGTTCAACTACAAGAACAACCATCCTGCCTGTAAATACATCATCACTTCCAACTTTGAGAAGCTTCGCTTTTATGTGGAGTATTCGGACAGATATGAAGAGTTCAACCTTTTTATGCTGGATGAGGAGCGTTTTGGGCTGTTCTACTATCTGCTCAACAAAGAAAAACTCTTTGCCGATATTCCTCTAAAGCTGAAACAGGATTCCAAACTCCAGGAAGAGAGCATCTCCAACGAGCTTTACAAAAAATATGCCGGGCTTAGGCTCAATCTTTTTGAAAACATCATTGAGAACAACCCGCAGACAGACCGGCATCTTTTGCTTGAAAAGACGCAGACCATCCTGGACCGTATGGTGTTCATCTTCTTTGCCGAAGACCGGGGCATCCTTCCTCCCAACACCATTCAGTCCATCATAGACCATTACAAAGGCGACATCGAAGACCGTGACCTGTGGCATTTTTACAAGATCTACTTCAAAGCGATCAATCAGGGTAACAAAAAACTGAACATCCCCGAATACAATGGCGGGCTTTTTGCCGCCGATGAGGTGCTTGAAAGTTTGAAGATCGACAATCATGTCATCGATGCCTGCCCTCTGGCGCTGAGTGCCTACGACTTCAATACCGACATCGATGTGAATATTCTCGGGCATATCTTTGAGAACTCGCTCAACGACATCGAAGAGCTAAAAGCGCGTATCAACGATACCGATTTTGACGCGTCAAAGTCCAAACGGAAGAAAGACGGTGTTTTTTACACGCCGGAGTACATCACGAGGTACATCGTCGACAATACACTGGGAAAACTCTGTCAGGCCAAAAAAGAGGCACTTGGATTGGATGACGTGGAGATAGAGGTGCCGAAGAACCCCAAAAAGCTCAACAAAACAGAGACGAAGCTAAAAGAGGCACTCGAAGCCTATCGTGAATATCTACTCGGACTCAAGATACTCGACCCCGCCTGCGGTTCGGGCGCATTTCTCAATCAGGCACTGAATCATTTGTTGGAAGAGCATGACTTCATAGACGAGGGTATCAGGACACTGATGGGCGGTTCTGTGCTTGGGCTCTACGATGTCAAAAAAGGCATTCTGGAGAACAACCTCTACGGAGTCGATATCAACGCCGAAGCCGTGGAAATCGCCAAACTCTCTTTGTGGCTCAGAACGGTGGAAAGCGGAAGAAAGCTCAACAAATTGGCAGACAAGATAAAGGTAGGGAATTCACTCATAGATGACAAGTCTGTGGCAGAAGATGCCTTTGTCTGGGAAGAGGAGTTCCCGGAAGTCTTTGGAGCCGATGCTTCAGCTTCGGAAAAAGAGTTGCAGAAGGGTGAAGCTGAAGCATCACTTCCAAGAGGCGGCTTTGATGTGGTGATCGGGAATCCGCCGTATGTACGGCAGGAGCTTTTAAGTGCTGAAGACAAAGACTTTTTTAAAAATCATTATCAAACCTATCATGGTACGGCGGACCTGTATGTGTACTTTTATGAAAAGGCATTCTCTCTCCTCAAAGAAAATGGACATATGTCATATATCTCTTCAAGTTCTTATTTCAAAAGCGGTAGTGGAGCAAATTTACGTAAATATCTAAAGTATAATACAGTCATAGAAAAGTTGATAGATTTTGGGGATGATACGGTATTTGAAGAGGCTACCACATATCCGGTGATTTTTATTGGTCGCAAAAACAACGAGGACAATAACTATATTTCGACCTATATTAAAGATAGTTCTGATATGCAGGAAATTGAGCAGTATAGTAAAGGGAAAATGCATCAAAGTAGACTTAATGATAATCGCTGGCAGTTGGCAGATGAATCGATATTGAAACTTTATGACAAGATTAAGTCAAATAAGTTTACATTGAAAGAATATATTAAAAATGATATATTCAGAGGTGTTCTAACTGGTCTAAATGAAGCCTTTGTAATTCGCAAGGAAATAAGAGATAGATTGATAGTCGAGGATATTCGTAATGCAGAGATATTAAAGCCTTTTTTTGCAGGACAGGATCTTGGCAGATACAAAACACCTGTTGCGGATAAGTACTTATTATTATTCCCAAAAGGCTGGACAAGGGAACAGTCAGGATTAACAGATGAATCTGATGCGTGGAATTGGCTGAAAGACCACAATCCGTCGCTATACAGCTGGCTGGAGCCATTTGCAGAAAAAGGACGTAAGCGTTACGACAAGGGTGAGTTTTGGTGGGAACTGAGAGCGTGTGACTATTATGAAGTATTTGAGAAGCCAAAAATCTTTTATCCTGATATGTCGCAAGGTCCAAAGTTTTGTCTGGACCTGAGCGGCTCCTATTCAACAAACACCACTTATCTTATACCGGGAGATGATCTGTTTTTATTGGGCATTTTAAACTCAAAACTATGCTGGTTTTATCTAAAAAGTATTTGCGAAGCATTGCGGGGAGGTCAGTGGCGATTAAGACTGTTTACACAAAATATTGAGCAGATACCAGTAGCTGAGTTTACAAATGTAGTTAAGAAAAAAATAATGGAAGAGTATGTTGAAAAAATTATAAAATTAAACCAATTGTTGGAAACAAAAAAACATAAATTCCTCAACCGCCTCACCGACAACTACGACCTCGACAAACCCAGCAAAAAACTCGAAGCCTTCTACGAGCTCGACTTCAAAACCTTCCTCAAAGAACTCAAAAAGAAAAAGATCACCCTCACCCTCAAGGAGCAGGACGAATGGGAGGAGTATTTCAATGAGCACAAAACAGAACTTCTGGAATTGCAACGACAAATTGACAACACCGACAAAGAGATTGACAAAATGGTGTATGAACTCTACGGATTGACGGAAGAAGAGATTGCCGTGGTGGAGGGGAATGATTGACCGGTGATACCAGGTTTTGGTGCTGTGAGGGCACAGCACCCTACAGACATACCATTACAACATTAATCTCGTAGGGTGTCCGTGTCCCCACGGCACCGGTTCCCCAAAAATGTAATGCCATATCTCACCCTCTATCATGTAGGGTGTCCGTCCCCTGACGGCACCATTTTTAATCCATACAGATCAATGAAATATGGAATCCAAAACTACTTCACGATCTCCAGGTCGGTCCCCAGCAGGCCGATCATCCCCTGTTTCACGTTGAGTGGTACGAAACCGTGTTTCTCCAATATGCGTGATGCCGCGACGCTTCGGTTTCCGCTGCGGCAGTAGACGATGATCTTTTTGTTTTTGTCGGATTTGAGTTTGTCCAGGTTTGCTTCGAGTTTTCCCAGAGGGATCAGTTTTGCGCCTCTGACATGGCCGATTTTGTACTCGGGGATACTTCTGACGTCCAAAAGCGTGACATTGTCATCGTTCACAAGTAGGGTCTCTGCCTGTTTGGCTGTGATGGAGTCAAAATTGGCCAGTATCCACCCTTTGGTGTAGGCAAAATAGAAAATTAGGGCGATCATGGCGACCCAGTAGAGTACGTTCATCGGCTTTTTCACAACGTTTCCTTAATTTTTTTGACATTCTACCCGTTTTTTGTTTCACATGGTTACAGTCCTCCCCGTGTAAATTGGAAAGAAAAATATGCCTCAATTACTTTAATACTCTTTTGGATACTATTGAAGTGATATTCTGAGAATACTCTCGTGACGATTCTCATGATAATAAAGTAAAGGGATTAACATGACTCATGTAATTACAGAACACCCGTATTTTGGTGTATTTGTTCTATTTGCTCTGACAGCCGTTGCATTTCCTGCAACACTGATGTTGGCACGTATCGTCAGTAGAAAACTGGCCAAACTCGATACCGAAAAGCTAAAGCTCACCATCTATGAGTGTGGGCCGGAAGTCACCAAGCAGCCGAACACTATCTCGGCGCAGTTCTACCTGATCGCACTTCTTTTCATCCTGTTCGATGTGGAAATTATCTTTATGTTTCCATGGGCGATCGACTTTAAACTGCTTGGCTGGTTCGGATTTGCGGAGATGATACTATTTATAGTACTACTTGCGATCGGTTTTGTATATGCATGGAAGAAAGGAGCACTTGAATGGCACAGCATCAAGTAAATTACGCCTCAGCAGCAGGCTTGCCGATAGCATTGACTTCGGTAGACAAATTGGTAAACTGGGGGCGTTCAAACTCGCTCTGGCCGTTGACATACGGACTCGCATGTTGTGCGATCGAAATGATGGCATCAGGTGCGTCACGTTACGACTTCGACAGAATGGGTACGATCTTCAGGGCTTCCCCGAGACAGGCAGATGTCATGATCCTGGCAGGAACGCTTTCCAAGAAGCACTCTGAATTCGCAAGAAGACTGTATGACCAGATGACTGAACCGAAATGGGTCATCTCTATGGGTTCTTGTGCAAACACAGGCGGCATGTTCAACACCTATGCAACCGTGCAGGGGGTTGACAGAATTATTCCTGTTGATATTTACCTTCCGGGGTGTGCACCAAGACCTGAAACGCTTCAGTATGCACTGATGATGCTTCAGAAGAAGATCAGAAGAGAGTCTGCAAATATGAATAACAATACAAAACAGAATTTGAGGTTGGTGTAATGAGAAAATATACTCCAAAAGACAACGTACAGAAAAAATCATACTATACGGACAGATACTGGGTGGCACCGCGTGTACCTCAGACGGAAGTGGAAGAGGGAAGCCACTTTGCAGATGTGGTCAAAGCACTGGGCAGAAAAGCAAAAGAGTCTTATGTTTCTGTCGGGCAGCTTGTCATCCACATTAAAGCAACAGACAATTTCGATGTCATGAAAACCCTTAAAGAGACATGCGGTTATACACAGTGCTCAGAACAGTCGGCGGTAGATTACCTGGCACAGGACGGCGAGTTCGAACTTTTCTGGCAGCTGCTGAATATTACGGAAGCCAAAAGAGTCAGAGTGACTACGCGTATTAAAGAAAATGAAGCGATCGAGAGTATTCAACCGCTTTTCAGGTCAGCGAACTTTGCTGAGCGTGAAATGTTCGATATGTTCGGTATCAAGGTCAACAACCATCCGTTCCTCAAGCGTATCCTTATGCCGGATGACTGGGAAGGACATCCTCTTCTGAAAACATATCCGTTACATGGTGACGAGTTCGCTTCCTGGTATGAAGTTGACAAGATCTTCGGTAAAGAGTACAGAGATGTGATCGGGCCTGAGAACAGAGACCCTGCACGTATCGACAGATACGATACAAAACGTTTCTCCAGAGTCGGCTATGAAGTGCCGTTCGGTGCAGATATTTCCGAGGGAGAAAAAGAGAATCCGATCGAGTACAGCGAAACGATCCTTGTGGATTACACTAAAAAATCCGGTAAACAGCTGGATGAGCGAAGATAAGGGGAGAGAATGCAACAACCAAATAAATTAACACCGTTTTTCGAAAACCTCAATTTCGAGCGCGACGACAACACAATGGTGATCAACTTCGGTCCTCAGCACCCTTCGGCGCACGGACAGCTTAGACTTGTTCTTGAGCTTGAAGGTGAGCAGGTGGTCAAAGCCTATCCGGACATCGGTTACCTTCACAGAGGGATCGAAAAAATGGCGGAAAACATGACCTACAACGAGTTCCTCCCTACCACAGACAGACTTGACTATATCGCGTCCACGGCAAACAACTATGCCTATGCGCTGGCGGTAGAGAAACTGCTTGGTATCGAAGCACCGAGACGTGCGCAGGTCATCAGAACAATGCTTCTTGAGATCAACCGTCTCATCTCCCACCTTTTCTTCATTGCGACACATGCCCTCGATGTCGGTGCAATGTCCGTATTTCTGTACGCTTTCCGTGAACGTGAATTCGGTATGGACCTTATGGAAGACTACTGTGGAGCAAGACTGACACACTCTGCTGTACGTATCGGCGGTGTGCCTTTGGACCTTCCGAACGGCTGGATCGAGAAAATGATCTCATGGTGTGACAAAGTCGATCATGAGTTGGAACATACATACAACGCCCTGCTTCAGGAAAACCGTATCTGGAAGATGCGTCTGGAAGATGTGGGGGTGATCTCTGCGGAAGATGCACTTTCATGGGGCTGTACGGGTCCGATGCTCAGAGGTTCCGGTGTCAACTGGGATATCAGAAAAGAAGAGCCGTACGAGCTTTACGGTGAACTCGATTTTGATATTCCTGTCTCCGACAGATGTGATTCCTACGGACGTTACAGACTTTATATGGAAGAGATGCATCAGTCTACAAGAATTCTCAGACAGCTTGTTTCCAAGTATAAAGAGAGTGAACCTCAGTTGATGGCACATGCACCTCAGTACATCTCCGCTCCGAAAGAGGAGATCATGACGCAGAATTATGCTCTGATGCAGCATTTTGTGCTGGTCACACAGGGTATGAGACCGCCGAAAGGTGAAGTCTATGTACCGACTGAGTCTCCGAAAGGGGAGCTTGGATTCTACATCAAATCAGAGGGTGAGCCGTATGCTTACAGACTGAAGTGTAGAGCCCCGAGTTTCTTCCATACCGGACTGCTGCAGGAAATTCTTGTAGGAACATATATTGCTGACGTCGTTACGATCATTGGTTCTACCAATATCGTATTCGGTGAAGTCGATCGTTAAGGAGAATAGCGTATGAAAAGATATGATTTAAGACATTTACATGACGATTTCTATGACAGAATGGTCGAACTTATCGATAAAGGACTGAAGGTCGGTGAAGTAGGTATCTTCCTTTTTGAAGTAGGAGATTTCTCTTCCATCCAGAAGTCTGCCGATGTGATCAAAGAGACGGGACACGACCTGATGAACTCACTGAAGTTCAATGAAGTGGACTGGACAGTAGTTGTCAAAAAAGTGGATGATGAAACAAGAAAAGAGCGTGCCGAGAAGATCGCGGCAGCCAAAGCAGCTGCGGAAAAAGCGGCTAAAGAGGCAGAAGAAGCGGCTGCACTGAAAGCCGAAGAAGAAGCCAAGGCAAAAGCGGAAGCCGAAAAAGCCGCGGCGGAAGCAGCAGCCAAAGAAGAAGCTGAAAAAGCCGAAGCAGAGAAAAAAGCGGCGGAAGAGGCCAAGGCCAAGGCTGAAGCGGAAAAAGCAGCGGCAGAAAAAGCGGAAGCCGAGAAAAAGGCAGCTGAAGAAACAGCGGCAAAAGAGGCTGCTGCAAAAGCAAGCAAGCCGGCACCCAAAAAACAGCCTGCGAAAAAACCTGCAGCCAAAAGAAACACTGCCAGAAAACCAAAGGCTAAATAATGTCTGGAATTGTATTCTCAACTTGGAGAGGCGAGTTTATCGACAACCGCGGTAAACCCTCTGACGAGTCGAGCCAATCCGAATTCAAACTGCCTGAGACCTACCACGGGGAGAAGAACTCCAAAGCGTTCATTGGCTGGGATGGCGTTGCCATTTTTGACGAGAACATTGATGCAGTGGAGTTGGCTTCAAAGTATGCGGCACAGTATCAGGAATATTCCGAAGCCTGTGGACGTTGTGCACCGGGTAGATGGGGCGGTAGAATTCTTTATGATCTGCTTGACAAGATCGCCAGAGGCGAAGGTTCGCATGATGATATTGCCCATCTCAAAGAGATCAGCAAAACCATGATGGCTACATCCAAATGTGAGATCGGGAAAACGGTTCCAAAACCCATTCTTGACCTGATGGAATACTATAAGGATCAGTTCGATACCTGTATCGATGCGCAGATTCCGTCGAAACATTACGGTGGAGAGACAGACTATATCGCCAAGGTTACCGCACCGTGTACGGATATGTGTCCGGCGCATGTGGATATCCCTGCCTATATAGAGGGTGTAAGGGATATGGTATTTACCGATTCGCTGGCAGCCACAAGACAGACGATGCCTCTGGCACACACCTGCGGACGTGTCTGTCCCCATCCGTGTGAAGATGCCTGTCGCCGTGCAAACCTCGATGAGCCTATCTCCATTATGGAACTGAAGCGTCTCGGTGCGGACTATGAAACCGACCATGACCTTGAATGGCTGCATCCGCAGGAGCCGAAGCCTCCAAGGAACGATGGTAAGAAAGTCGCGATCATCGGAGCGGGACCGGCAGGGCTGACAGCGGCATACTACCTGGCGCTCGAAGGGATACAGGTCGATATCTTCGAAGAACTACCCGTTAACGGCGGTGAAGTTGCCGTGGGTGTACCCGAGTACAGAATGCCTGTAGACAAGTACAACAAAGATATCGAACTGGTTCTCAGTATGCCGACAGTGAGCATTACCAACAACCACAGAGTGGATGCGGAGCGTCTCAAAGAGATAGATGCTGAGTATGATGCCACACTGCTCGGGTTTGGTGCGAGACTTTCCAAAAAAGTGCGTGCTGCAAACGAAAACCCGAAAATGGGCGGTTACTGGGGTGCTATCTCAATGCTTGACAAGGTCAATCTCTGGCATAAGTACGGGATAGGTTCACCGGCTTCCGAAGACTTGAAAGACAAGGTCGTTGTCTGTGTCGGTGGTGGGTTTACCTCAATGGATGTCGTACGATGTTCCATCCGTGAAGGCGCCAAGAAGGTGATCATGCTCTATCGTCGTGATGAGAAGACGATCATCCGGAACACGACCTATGAAGAGTATCATGAGGCGGTCGAAGAGGGTGTGGAGTTCATCTTCCACTCGGCGATCGAAGAGATTTTCGATGACGGTGAGAAGATCACGAAACTCAAAGTGAACCGTTTCGAGCTTGTACCGGATCCCAACGGAGGACGTGCACAGCTTGTCAAGATTGAAGGCGGGGATTTCGAGATCGAATGTGACTACCTGATCCCTGCGGTCTCTCAGGCACTTGACACACAGCTACTGCCTGAAGAGTGGAGTCTCGAGATGACATCCTGGAACAGTATCCTGACAAACGGCAAGGATTTTATGACCACGCGTCCGGGACTTTTTGCCGCAGGTGACTGTGAGTACGGCCCAATGACGATAGTCAATGCCGTAGGCCAGGCACGCCGTGCTGCTTCGGTCATCAGCCGCTACATCTATGACGGTAAATGTACCCTGACGGATGACGAGATCATGGAAGACCATCTTAACCGGCTCAAAGTCTATGACAAGAAAGAGAAGATCACGGGCTGGATGCCGGGGCTTCCGAGAGCTGAGAGTGAAAAACTCGGTGTAGATGAGAGAAGGACCAACAACAAAGAGGTCAATCTCGGATTTACCGGGGAAGAGGCCATCGCGGAAGCAGAAAGATGTATGCGATGTTATTATATTTCAATGGTGGCGGTGTGATATGAGTGTACATAATTCTATGAATACCGGAAAAGAGATCACAGTCACTATCAACGGCAAAGAGTTCAAAAGTACCTTTGGCAAGACCATTCTGGAGATTGCCAGAGAGAATGATATTTATGTCCCGACCATGTGTTACCTGACAAAGGTGCTGCCGATCGGTTCATGCCGTATGTGCGTGGTCGAGGTCGAAGGTGTGGAGGGAATGATCCTCTCCTGCCAGGAAAAAGCGACGGACGGTGCGGTCATCACAACCGACAGTACGGCACTCTACGAAGAACGTCAGAGCATTATGAAGCTCTACAATGTTAACCACCCGCTTGAGTGCGGTGTCTGTGACAAGAGCGGCGAATGCGACCTTCAGAACAAGACCATGGAGTTCAATCTTGAAGCACAGGACTTTACGGCAAGAGACCAGAACAGACCGGTAGAGAACTGGGGGCATGTCTCCTACGACCCTGCGCTCTGCATCATGTGTGAAAAGTGTGTGCGTGTCTCAACTGAGATCACCGGAGATGAAGCACTCAAAATAAAATTCGGTGGATACGGTTCGACCATCATCAATACCAAAAAAGAGAAGAATTACGCTTCCCTGGGCGAAGCGGCAGCAGTCTGTCCCGTAGGGGCACTGGTCAGTACGAAGTTCAAATATACGGCCAATGCCTGGGAATTGACGAAGATCCCAAGCGCATGCCCGCATTGCGGCGGCGGATGCCAGATGTATTATGAAGTGAAGAATGACAGGATCTACCGTGTGACCAATGAGTTTGAATTTACCAATCTTTGTGGTGCGGGCAGATTCGGTTTTGACTATGCCAACGAGGGTGTGACCAAAGATAAAGAGGCTTTTGCAAAAGCGGTTGACGCTTTTAAGAAAGCCGGTACCGTTCTTCTCTCGAACCAAACCTCCAACGAGGAAGCGCTGATACTGCAAAAGCTCAAAGAGAAACTTGGCTTTAAACTTGTCTCTCCGGAAGCAAGAGCCTATCAGAAATTCATGCAAGCTTATAGCAGTATTACCGGGAAGCATCTCTACGGCGGTACGCTAAAAGCGATTTCCGAGTCTAAAGCAGTGATCGTATTCGGTTCGCGTATCAATGACGATGCGCCTGCGGTGAAGTACCATATCAATATGGCGAGCAAGTGGCACCAGGCGAGAGTGGCTTACATGCATCCGCTTGAAGACAAAGAGATACAGAATATCGTGACCCAGTTCATCAAGTATGAAGTGGGAAGTGAAGAGGGGGTTGCCGCACTGCTGGTAGCTGCACTGCTGGCTGAAGCGGACCTGCCAAAATCCGTCAAGTCGTTTATGGATGACCTCGATATCGGATACCTTTCCGCCGAGACCAATGTGGGAGAAGAGGAACTTGAAGCCCTTGAAAAATCACTACGCAAGAAGAGCGGTTTCTCACTGGTGGTCGGGTCCGACCTCTATGCACATCCGAGAGCGGAGCAGATCGCCAAATTGCTTGCCCTGTTTGAACAGTATGC
The DNA here is from genome assembly GCF_000010345.1 of Sulfurovum sp. NBC37-1. Classification (NCBI taxonomy): domain Bacteria; kingdom Pseudomonadati; phylum Campylobacterota; class Epsilonproteobacteria; order Campylobacterales; family Sulfurovaceae; genus Sulfurovum; species Sulfurovum sp. NBC37-1. Next base: position 2,324,615 of record NC_009663.1, on the reverse strand, counting down.
AGGCTTCAATGTAGTCTGTGTACCGCCGGCGGGCAATGCGATGGGACTCTCACTGATCTGTGACCTGGATGATGAGGCGGAAGGCAGTACGGTCGGTTACAATATGCCTGCCGACTTTACCCTTTCTGCCTTGGGTGACGGTGATCTTGATATGCCGGCGATGAATCAGCAGGAAGGCACGATAACTACAGTAGACAAGCGTGTTGTTCCAATGAATGTGGCTCTTTCGAATGGCGGCTATGTTTTGAACGATATTGCCAATGCACTGGGGCTGGATGCGGAATATACCATCGGATATACTGAGGAACTGCCGGAAGAGAAGGGGTTTGAAGCTATCGAGTTTGATGCGCTTCCCGACTACTTCGACAGTGTCGGTAATGAGTATAGAGGCTATCTGCTGAAGGCTAAAAAAGTCTCTGTCAGCAGAATCCTCGAAGAGGTGGAAGAGCTGGAAGGCTATGATGGAGCTGTGGTCTACAGCTGCAATCCGACAGAGCAGTTCTCGGCATTTACCGCTAAGTCATCCCTGCTGGAAGACGAAGCGGTACTTCTGGGCTCACAGCAATTCGCTATGGCGACCAAACTGAAAGACGGTGACCGTATACGGTTCACTATCGATGGTGTGGATTTCGATCGTCTGTTTAGGATCGACACAACCATGAAAGGAACCATTGCCCTTAACCCTACATTTGATATGGGATTAAGTGGAGCTTTGGTATCCTCTTATAGATTTAAGAGGCTAGATTTTGAAAGGGCAGGAAATTAATATGAGTACAGTCAATATTAAAATCGATGGTAAAGAAGTCGCGGTCCAGGAGGGTGAATACATCCTCAACGCCGCACGTGCCAACGATGTTTTTATTCCCGCGATCTGTTACTTGACAAGATGTTCACCGACACTGGCGTGTCGTCTTTGTCTCGTAGAGGCCGACGGAAAACAGGTATATGCATGTAACGCAAAAGTCAAAGAAGGCATGGAGATCACGGTAGATACGCCGAATATCCTTGAAGAACGCCGTGCGATCATGGAAGTCTATGACGTGAACCACCCGCTTCAGTGTGGCGTCTGTGACAAGAGCGGGGAGTGTGAACTTCAGAACTATACCCTTGAACTGGGTGTGGATTCACAGTCCTATATGATCCCGGATACCAAACGGGAAGTGAAGAACTGGAGTTCCGTACTGCATTACGATGCAGGTCTCTGTATCGTGTGTGAAAGATGTACGACCGTCTGTAAAGACATGATCGGTGATGCTGCGCTTACGACGGTCAAAAGAGGCGGAGAAGCACTCGATAAAGGTTTCAAAGATACGATGCCGAAAGATGCCTATGCCATGTGGAACAAACTCCAGAAGTCCGTCATCGCACCGAGTAACGGAACGGAATATACGAACTGTTCGGATTGTGGTGAATGTGCTGCGGTCTGCCCTGTCGGTGCATTGGTCAGCAGAGACTTCCAGTACAAGTCAAATGCCTGGGATCTGAAAAGAGTTCCTGCTGTTTCTGCACACTCTTCTGATGGTTTCCAGATCTATTATGAAGTGAAGCCTGCCTCCATAGAAGACCGGAACGAAAAGATCTTCCGTGTGACCAACGAATGGAATTATGTTTCCCTTGACGGTGCGGCGCGTTTTGCCTATGATTTTGAAAATGCCGATGTCTCCAAAGATGAAACAGCATTTGCTGAAGCACTGGAAGCTTTCAAAAAAGCACAGACCGTGCGTTTCAACTCGGTGATCACGAATGAAGAGGCTTTGATGCTTCAAACACTCAAAGAGAAGTTGGGATTGAAGCTCTACAACCCTGAAGTACGTGCTTTCCAGAAATTCCTCGGATACTATCAGAAAGCCTCCGGTAACAGATTCTGGACAACGGACAACGATGTGATCATGAAGAAGAGTGACTTTGTCATTGCCCTTGGCTCGGCACTCAGAAATGATGCACCCGGAATGAAGTATGCTTTCAACAATGTCCAGAAGATGAATAAGGGTGCGGGATTCTATTTCCACCCGATAGGCGATACGCTTATCCCAAGCTTTGGTAAGAGTGTTGAGTGTTTCACACACAAGCCAGGCTTGGAAGAAGCGGCGCTCTACCTTGTACTTGATCTTTTTGCGGACAAAGAGAAATTGCCGGAAGAGGTCAAAGAGTATCTTGCCGGCTTTAAGTCAACCGAAACGAAGACGATCAAAGAGAAGGTCATGAAAGATGTGACCGAGACTGTTGTCGATGAAGAGACAGGCGAAAGCAAAGAGGTCACCAAAAAGGTCCCTGAAATGGTAGAGAAAGAGATCACGGTCGAGAAGAACGGCCTGGTCGACCTTCTCGGCGGAGATTCGGCTACCTTTGCAGATACGTTTGAGAAGATGATGAAAAAGAAAGAATCCTTCTCCATGATGATAGGTGAAGATTTCTATTATCACGATAAAGCGGAAAATCTGGCGAAACTCATTGCACTGATCGAAGAGACCTCTTCTATTGATGTCGTGATGGCGCCACCGAAAGCCAATGCACTCGGTGTAGCGCTGATCTGTGACCTTGACGATGAAGCCGAAAGTTTCACTGTCGGTTACAACGAACCGGGTGATTTCAGGCTCTCCGCACTGGGTGACGGAGATCTTGATATGCCGGCGATGAATCAGCAGGAAGGGACTTTCACGAACATTTCCAAGAGAGTGGTACCGACCAATGCAGCTGTCGGGTATGGCGGATACGAGCTGAATGATCTTGTTTCGGAACTCATTGATGACGGTGAAAGCCTGACGGTCGACTGGACCGTCAAACTGCCAACTTCAAAAGGATTCCAGAAAGTAGAGTTCGATGCACTGCCGAACGGTTATCTCAATGACGGTATGGAGAACAGAGGCTACCTCCTGAAGACATCCAACAGAAAGGCCAAAACACCTTCTGTAGAGAAATTCGATGAGAATGCAGCACTTGAAGGTGAGATCGTTTACCGATGTAACCCGGCCAGACAGTTCTCAGACTTCTCAGATAAAGCACATGAGATATTTGAACCGTTCGGTCTGTATGCAAGTGTCGAGAAGGCTGAAGCACTTGGAGAGAAAGTGGAAGTGGTATTTGAAAACGGAAGTATCGTTGTTGACGTGATCGCAGACGAGAAGATGACCGGCGATATCACAAAGCTCTCCGATTTCAAAAGTGCGCAGAACGTGTATGAGCTATTTGGCCCTGCCAGATATCAAACAGTAACAATGAGAAAGGTGTAATATGGAAACAACACTCGTACAAAATTTACCGGAAGTGACGGCAGCCGGTGTCATCATCAAAGCCATCATTATTCTGGCAGTGATCTCGGCGATCGCCGGTTTCGGTACATTTATTGAAAGAAAGGTACTGGCATTCATGCAGAGAAGACTCGGGCCTATGCACGTAGGTCCCTACGGACTGCTTCAGCTGGTGGCCGACGGTATCAAACTCTTTACCAAAGAAGATATCGTACCTCAGAACGCGAACAGCCTGATCTTCAAGGTGGCACCTTCGATCACTGCGGCAACCGCTTTCATCGCATTGGCGGCAGTACCGGTATTTCCGGACTTTACGATCCCTGAGTGGATACCGGTGCTCGGCGGTGTATTTGTACCGTCCATTGCAGCAGACCTGAACATTGGTATTCTCTTTGTGCTCGGTATGATGGCGGCGGGGCTTTACGGTCCCCTGCTTGCCGGTATGGCACAGGCGAACAAATGGGGTATCATCGGTGCGGCAAGAACGGCGATCCAGTTTCTGAGTTATGAAGTTGTGACAGGTCTTTCGATCCTGGCACCGATCATGCTGGTCGGATCGCTTTCATTTGTTGATTTCAACAATGCCCAGGCAGGAGGTATCAGCCACTGGCTCATTTGGCAACAGCCTGTAGCGTTTGTGCTTTTCCTTATTGCAGGATTTGCAGAAACGAACAGAACACCGTTTGACCTTCTGGAGCATGAAGCCGAAGTCGTTTCCGGATATGCAACGGAATATTCGGGAATGAGATGGGGTATGTTCTTCATCGGTGAATATGCCAACATGATCACGATCTCCATCATTGCGGCGGTCGTGTTCCTTGGTGGATACAGTGAAGTAGGTATCGGTTGGTTGACGATCATCCTGAAGGTAGGATTCTTCTTCTTCCTGATGCTATGGGTGAGAGCAGCATGGCCGCATGTCAGACCGGATCAGTTGATGTGGCTGTGTTGGAAAGTTTTGATGCCGATCGCCGTGATAAACGTAGTGATCACCGGTATCGTGATGATGGTGTAAGGAGCAGGTATGGGTTTAGAACAATTTAAAAACAGAAACGTAGGTACGCAGAACTATAAAATGCTTGATCTTGGAGAAAGTCCAAAGACAGGCATGGATAAGTTCAAACAGGTTGTGAACAGGACCTTCAAGCTTGAGTTGCTTGTCGGTCTCGGTGTTACGATGCGTGAGATGATCAATGCCCTCTTCAGAGGACAGATGCATACGGTGAAATACCCGTTTGAAAAACTGCCGATCTCTCCAAGATACAGAGCGATCCATGATATGCTCAGATTGCTCGAAAGCGGTCATTACAGATGTATCGGTTGCGGACTGTGTGAAAAGATCTGTATCTCCAACTGTATCACAATGGATACGAGATATGATGAGAATCAAAGAAAAGAGGTCAGTGAATACACGATCAACTTCGGACGCTGTATCTTCTGCGGGTATTGTGCAGAGGTGTGTCCGGAACTGGCGATCGTACACGGACAGAGATATGAGACTGCTTCAGAGCAGAGAGCGAGTTTCTCTCTCTTTGAGGATATGTTGACTCCGATCGACAAGCTCAACCTTCAGCAGGAATATGACGGATTCGGTGCCGTTTCGCCTAACGCTGATGAGAACATTAAAAAAACGCCACTTGCGTATTAGGAGGAGCAGATATGTATGAAACAATAGCCTTTTACCTATTTTCGGCTTTAACAATAGGACTTTTCCTTATCACGGTTATGAGCAAGAACGTACTTTATGCCATGACATCGCTTGCGGCGGGGATGGTATTGATCTCGGGATTCTTTTTTATCCTTGGAGCGGATTTCCTTGGTGTGGTCCAGCTTATCGTATATGTAGGAGCGATCATGGCACTTTATTCATTTGCGATGATGTTCTTTGATGCAACTAAAGATATCAAAGAAAAAAATACCAATCCTGCACTGATCTTTGTGCTTGGCGGCTTGAGTGCATTGGCACTGGTACTCATGTTTGCTGCACCGATCTACAATGAATCGATCCAGGCACTTTATCCGATGCATGAAGGTGTGGGTAATGCACAGGATGTCGGTATCGTACTTTTCACAAAGTACCTTGTACCGTTCGAGGTGGCAGCGGTCATGTTGCTTGTAGCTATGATAGCAGGGATCATCCTTGCCGGTAAAAAAATGGATCAGAGTCTCACTAAAGACACCAGTGTAGATGATGAAATCTTGACACAAAAGGATGCAAAATGATAGGTTTATCTCACTATCTTATCGTCTCTGCACTGATCTTCTCTATCGGGTTGATGGGTGTATTGAGAAGAAGGAATCTTTTAATGCTTTTCTTCGCAACTGAAGTAATGCTCAATGCGGTCAATATCGCATTTGCAGCGATCTCGCACTACTACAATGACCTGACAGGCCAAATGTTTGCATTCTTTATTATTGCGATTGCTGCAAGTGAAGTAGCTGTGGGCCTTGGTATCTTGATTGTATTGTACAAAAGATATGGCAGTCTCGATCTTGACGATCTTGCAAGTATGAAGGGGTAATGATGGAAACTTTAGTATATATAGCATTGTTTGCTCCGTTTGTAAGTTCAATGTTCGCTGCGCTCTTTGGAATGAGCCCGAGACAGACCTTTGTCGGTGTTGTGGCGTCACTGCTGCTCTTTACCTCATTCCTGGCCTCTGCCATATTGGCTTTTTATGTGGCAACGACAGGCATGCCAGTACATGTCACGATGATGGACTGGATCTCCGCAGGTGACCTGCATATCCCGTTCGGTTTCGTGGTCGATCAGGTCTCCGTAACTATGATGACGGTCGTTACACTGGTATCAACGGTTGTTCATATCTACTCAATAGGATATATGGACCATGACAAGAGTTTCAACAGATTCTTCTCATACCTGTCAGCATTCGTTTTCTCCATGATGATTCTTGTCATGTCAGACAACTTTGCCGGACTCTTTATCGGATGGGAAGGTGTTGGTGTCTGTTCATGGTTACTGATCGGTTTCTGGTACCACAAAGAAGACGTTTCCAGAGAAGAGAATCCTTCTATCTCCCCATCATGGGCAGCGAACGAAGCATTCATTATGAACCGTATCGCCGACCTCGGTATGTTGATAGGACTCTTCATCATTTATTGGAATGTAGGCAGCCTTCAGTATGATGTTGTATTTGCAGCACTTCCTGATCTGAGCGGTTCAATACTGAATGCGGCAGCGATCGCACTCTTTATCGGTGCGATGGGTAAATCGGCGCAGTTTCCGCTCCACACCTGGCTGACAGATGCGATGGAAGGTCCTACGCCGGTCTCGGCACTGATTCACGCAGCAACCATGGTAACAGCCGGTGTTTTCCTTGTGATCAGAGCGAACCCGCTCTTTTCCATGACGCCGGAAGTGAGTTATTTTATCGCGGCATTGGGTACTTTCGTTGCGATCTTCGCAGCTTCTATGGCATTGGTCAACAGAGACTTGAAGCGTATCATCGCCTTCTCGACACTTTCACAGCTTGGCTACATGTTCGCAGCGGCAGGACTCGGTGCATACTGGATCGCACTGTTCCACCTTGCAGCACACGCCTTCTTCAAAGCCCTGCTCTTCCTGGGTGCAGGTAACGTAATGCATGCGATGCATGACGAACTGGACATCTTCAAGATGGGTGGATTGAAAAAGACGATGAAGTGGACCTATATTTATATGGGTGTCGCTTCATTGGCATTGGCGGGTATCCCGTTCTTTGCAGGTTTCTTCTCCAAAGATGCCATTATTGAAACGGCATTTAATGAGGGGACACTCTTTTTGTGGGCTGTCCTTGTCGTCACAGCGGGTATGACAGCCTTCTACAGTTTCAGACAGGTCTTCCTGACCTTTGAAGGTGACGAGAGATATAAGAAATACGGAATTCATCCGCATGAAATGTACAAATTTGTACTGATCGCAATGTCTCCGTTGGCTATTCTTGCGGTGATCGCAGGTTTCTTTATGGGAGGTTTCGAACACTTCGTGACCAAACTGCTGCCTGACTATCATATGAGTGAGCATACGCACCACCTGGCACTGGTCCTCGGATTGATCGTTCTTGTCTTTGCCGTAGGCGGTATCGTACTGGCGTATAAGAAATATTACAAAGGACTTGTAAGAGATGAGAAGCTTGAGAACAGCTTCATCTACAAACTGCTTGCCAACCAGTACTATATTCCGAACCTCTACGAGGCAGTCATTACAAAACCGTATGCGATGCTTTCGGAAATGATGTGGAAAGATGTGGATATGAAGATAGTGGATGCCAGCGTTGACGGTATAGCCAAGTTCCTTTATAAGAGTGGTGACAGTTCAAGAAAGATGCAGACTGGTAACCTTTCGAACTATCTGAATTGGATGGCTGTCGGTGCTGTGTTACTCTTGGTAGTCGCAGTTATTTCAGCGATGTTTGTGTAAGGAGAAGATAGATGGAAAATATTTTAAGTATATTGGTGTTTTTTCCTGCGATCGCTGGATTGTTGGGATTTGTTGTAGACAAGGACAGTGCGAGAGCGTACGGTATTACCGTAGCGGCTATCGAGTTCCTTCTCTCTGTTTGGCTGTGGTTCAGTTTCGATACAGCGAATGCAGGGATGCAGTTCGTCGAGCTGATTCCTATTATTCCTGATTTCGGTATCTCTTACTACCTCGGGGTGGACGGTATCTCTCTCTTCATTATCCTGATGGCGACATTGATGACACTGATCGGTATGATGAGTATGAGTATCACGGAGAATATCAAAAATATGATCATCACACTCCTTTTCCTGGAGATGACAATGGTCGGTGTATTCGTTGCGCTCGATGCGATCATATTCTACCTCTTCTGGGAACTGTCACTTGTACCAATGCTCTATATCATTGGAGCATGGGGTGGGCCGCTCAGAGTCTATGCGGCAGTGAAGTTCTTCCTCTATACCTTCACGGGATCACTGATCATGCTGGTAGGTATGCTTTTCGTAGCGTACGTGTACCATAATTTGACAGGTGTATGGAGCTTTGCGATCACAGACTGGTATGCATTGGTACTTCCGGTCAATTACCAGCTTTGGCTCTTTGCAGCCTTCTTCGTCGGTTTTGCGATCAAAGTGCCGATGTTCCCGTTCCACACCTGGTTGCCGTATGCGCACGGTCAAGCACCGACCATCGGTTCTGTTATCCTTGCTGCGGTATTGTTGAAAATGGGTACGTACGGTTTTGTAAGATTCTCGCTTCCGATGTTCCCTGATGCATCCGTATTGGCGATCACACCGATTGCGGCACTCTCCATCGTGATGATCATCTATACGGCGATGGTGGCATATGCACAGAAAGATATGAAGCAGGTCATTGCATACTCATCCGTTTCACACATGGGTATCATCATGCTCGGTATTTTTGCAATGAACGCAGAAGGTATCAGTGGTTCTGTATTCCAGATGCTCTCACACGGTATTGTGTCGGGCGCTCTGTTCATGCTTGTAGGTGTGATCTATGACAGAAGACATACAAAGCTGATGAGCGAATTTGGCGGTTTGGCATCTGTAATGCCGAAATATGCCGTGATCTTCGGGATCATGCTGATGGCTTCTGTGGGTTTACCGTTGACGATCGGATTCGTCGGTGAATTCCTTGTGCTTCTCGGTTTCTATCAGGTTTCACCTGTGCTGACAGTATTGGCAGGTACATCCATCATCATCGGTGCGATCTACATGCTCTCAGTCTATAAAAGCAGTTTCTTCGGTCCGGTGACCAAAGAAGAGAACAAGTCACTGAAAGACCTTAACAGTAAAGAAACATGGTCACTGGTACCATTGGTACTGATCGTAATATGGCTGGGTGTCTATCCCAAACCGGTACTTGCACCGATCGACAATTCTGTCAAAGCGATGTTGACGTTCATGGATGAAAAAGCGATAACGCAGGAGGCAAAAGATATGATCAAAGTGCCTGAATCAACTAATGGAAGGGAGGTTAAGTAATGTTACAGCCTATTAATGTAAGTATGGAAAGTCTTAATCTCATTACGCTTGCACCGATGCTTGTTGCGATCGCAGGCGGTTTGATCATTTTGATACTTGACCTTATCAACAAGAACCTGCACAAATCACTTTATGTGATGTTGACCATACTGATCCTGGTGATCGATTTTGGTGCAACGCTTGGACTGAACGTGAACGAACGCGGTTTCTTCGATGTGATGCTGATCGACGGTGTCTCCATTGTCTCTCAGCTTCTGATCATCGTAGCTTCGATCCTCTTTACACCTTTGGCCTTGACCTCCAAACGTTTCCACGAGTATTCCTATCCGGAGTTCTTTGCACTCTTCCTCTTTATGGTAGCAGGGTTCCAGTTCATGGTTGCAAGTGACAACCTGATCCTGATCTTTGTGGGTCTTGAGACAGCGTCACTTTCACTTTATACGCTTATTGCTCTTCATAACAGAAGCAACTCGTATGAGGCGGCTGTGAAGTACTTTACCATGGGTGCTTTGGCAGCGGCCTTCTTTGCTATGGGTTCAGCAGTGATCTATGCATTGACGGGATCGATAGAACTCTATAGGGTAGCGGATGTATTGGCTGCAAGAATGGGTGAAACGGGACTGATGATCGCTATCTTCGGATCTTCCGTACTCCTTTTGGTGGCGTTTGCCTTCAAACTCTCACTCTTCCCTTTCCATACCTGGGCACCGGATGTGTATGAAGGAGCGTCTGCTCCATTGGCAGGGTATATGTCTGTCGTACCAAAGGTAGCAGCTTTTGTCGTCTCTATCAGAATTTTCGGTATGTATATCGATCTGGGTGTCGAGTGGGTCAGAGTGGTCATCCTGGTACTTGCAGTACTTACCATGACACTGGCGAACCTCATGGCACTGGTACAGGAAGATGTCAAACGTATGCTTGCATACTCATCCATCTCCCATGCAGGTTTCATTATCGCGGCATTGGCACTTGACACGACAGAGGGTACAACAGCGATATTCTTCTACTATGGACTCTTTATGTTCACCAACCTTGGGGCATTTGCGATGCTTTGGATGTCACGTCACAAGAACAGAAGATTCAATGCCAGATTTGACCATCCATACGAGAAATTTGCAGGCTTCATCAAGATCATGCCGATGGGTGCAGTGATCATGGCGATCTTCATGCTTTCACTGGCAGGTGTACCGCCATTCTCTATATTCTGGGGCAAGATCTATGTCATGCAGGCAGCGGTCAACTCCGGGTATGTCTGGCTGGCAATCGTGATGGGTCTGAACTCGGCTATTGCAGCATACTATTACCTGAAGCTCGTGGTTTATATGTTCCTCAAAGATCCGGTAAAAGATGTCGATACAGTCTACTATAACCTCTCCAAGCCATTGATGGCGGTAGTAGGGTTTGCGGCAGTAGCTACAATAGCAGCAATCTTCTATGTCCAACCGCTTGTATCCTATATCTATTATATGATATCTGCGTCCGGATATTAAGAAACGCATAGGGTGGGTTCACCCACCTTTTATCTATCCTGTGGTGCGTGTCTACGCACCCTGCAGTAATATTTTCTCCAACTCCGAAACACTACCTTTTATCACATTATCGAACTGAGAATGATTAAATGTCGTCTGACGTTTGGCCAGTCGGGCTGTATTGACAGTGATCTTCTCTTTGAGCATTTCTCTCTCGTAGATACCGTCCAGATAGGCAAGCGTTTCCTTGATACCGATGGCTTTCATACAGTTGGGTGCTCTTGTGTATTTCTCTTCCAGCATACATATCTCATCGATCAATCCGTCTTCCAGCATCATCTGGGTACGCAGTGAGATACGTTTTCTGAGTAATTCCCTGTCTGTCTCGATCTGATAGATGGGTAGTTCTGACTGTATGGTAGGTTTGGGTGGGAATGCCTTGAAATACTCAGTTGGGCATGTTCCCGTCTCGAAATAGATATCCAGTGCTTTTTCAATACGGTAAGGATCGCTTGATGAGATCTTCTGCATATAGTCAGGGTCAAGAGTAGAGAGCCATTCATGACTCTTTTGGAGATCTCTGAGGGCTTCGGTTGTTCTTCTTTTTGTCGTTTCCGATATCTTTGGAAGTTTACTGATACCTTCCATAAGCATCTTGAGATAGAAACTCGTTCCGCCAACGATCACAAGGTTCTTGTTGTCAGCCACTGCCCTGACATGGACATCTTCATAGAGTCGAATGAAAGTAGTTACATCAAAATCCTCATTCGGAGCAATGAAGTCAATACCAAAGTGTTTTATACCTTTTTGTTCTTCTTTTGTAGGTTTTGCCGAGACGATATCTATCTCTTTGTATATTGAAAGTGAGTCGATGGAAAGAATGTGGGCATCGAGAGCCTGCGCTGCCTTAATGGCAAGTGCAGTCTTTCCTGAAGCTGTAGGACCGATAAGGGCAAGTTGCCTGATAGGTTGATTCATTGTACAATGATAACAAGTTGCGGCTAAGTGTTAAGTACGAAGAGGGTAAAATTGTAAACTAATATCTTGGAGAGTGCATGGATCTGTTCGATAAGCATAATCGTTTCAATATCGCCAATATAGTGACCTATCTGAATGTTTCACTGGGAGTTATTGCCATTTATTTCATTGTCAAGGAAGATTTTTTCACAGCGATCATCCTGGCATGGATCGCGGGAGCCTGTGATATCATCGATGGCAAGCTGGCGCGCAAATATGAGCTCTCGACCGAATTCGGAATACAATTGGACAGCTTTGCCGATTTTATCTCTTTTGTCGTCATGCCGCCGTTCCTGCTGTTCTATGCATTGAAGGGCAGTTTTACGAGCGGATGGGAAGAACTGATTGTAGGGCTTGTTTTCATTGCCTATATTATTTTGGGTCTGCGCAGACTGGTAGAATTCAACCTGAAAGTGGATGCAGGTGAAGTAGCAAAGTACTTTGAAGGCGTGCCGACACCGCTTGGTGCCATACTGCTCTGGGTACTCTATCTGCTATTCTCTTACCATATCGTACCCAGTGTTTTTGTGATTACCCTGCTGGTCGTGGGGATCGCCTGGTCACTGAACAGCCAGTTGAAAATACCACATCCGTAAAAGAGAAGAGTGAAAAATGAAGAGTGAAGAGTTGAAAAGAAATGTTTTTTTTGAAAAACTGAATGATTTTTCCGAACTGGTGATGCTCAAGCACTCCGTGTTCTCACTACCGTTCATCTTTATTGCCATGCTGGTCGCTTCCTATCTGGACAGCGGATCGGGATGGTTCGGCTGGAAGCTGTTGTTTCTCGGAACAGTGGCAGCGGTGAGTGCCCGTAATTTTGCTATGGGTGTCAACCGTTATCTTGACAGAGATATTGACATACTCAATCCCAGAACAAAGAACAGACCTTCGGTTGACGGCCGTGTCTCCACAGGGCAGATGCTCCTTTTTATTGTCATCAATGCCTTGATCTTTATCGGCGTTGCCTATCTCATCAATGCGCTTGCTTTTGAACTCTCTGTACCGATTCTGATAGTACTGGGTGCCTATACCGTCTTTAAACGTTTCTCTGCACTGGCACATCTCATACTCGGTGTTAGCCTCGGCCTGGCACCCATCGCGGGTGTGGTAGCTGTCTCTGGGGAGATCACATTTTGGTCGGTCTATCTCGCTGTCGGAGTGATGTTCTGGGTAGCAGGTTTCGATCTTCTTTATTCACTGCAGGATATGGCATTCGACAAAGCCAACGATCTGCACTCTGTTCCTTCACAGTTTGGGGCAGAGAAAACAATGCTGATCGCCAGAGTATTTCATATACTGGCCGTCCTTTTCTGGGCTCTGTTCATCGTGAATGCGAATCTGGGTATCTGGGCATGGACAGCGGTACTATTCGCTGCGATTATGTTGACATATGAGCACTATCTTGTCAACAAAGACTTTACAAAGATCGACAGGGCTTTTTTTACCGTGAACGGGTATCTGGGGTTTGTCTTTCTGTTTTTTATCATCCTGGAGGTAATATAAATGGGTACTATGGAAATAGGGATCATCGCTGCACTGGTTTTGATCGTATTCTATCTTTTGACTGTGAACAGTAAATTGAAGAAAGAGAAAAAGGTGTTGCAGGAGATTTTGGAAGTCAAAGATACGACGATACAGAATCTTCAGGCTTCACGTGTAGCAGTCAAGGATGTCATCGAGAACCTTTCGGCGCATGACGAAGTGATGGCACTGCTGGAAGAAGGAAAGAGCAGGGAAGAGATTGCTGATGAACTCGGTATCCCTATCAGCAAGATAGAGCTCATCATCAAATTCGACAAGATCAAAAAAGACCATGCCGTCTAACAGCTGGGAGAAGATTCTTCAGGAGGCGTATGGAGAACTTGAGGAGGCGTATCGCTCTTTTCTTGAAAAAGACAGCGGGTATATCCCGAACAGAGAAAACTACCTGAATGCCTTCAAGACACTGCCCAGAGAGAAGGTAAAATATATCCTTTTCGGTCAGGATCCCTATCCCCGGATGGAGAGTGCCAGCGGCTATGCTTTCATCGATGCAAAAGTAAAGGAGATATTTTCCGACAAAGGATTGAGCAAAGAAGTGAACCGGGCAACGAGTTTGCGTAATTTCGTCAAGATGGCATTGGTGGCACGGGGCGATCTTTCTTTGGAAGATCTTTCACAGGATGCTATTGCAGCGATAGACAAAACATCCCTTATCTCCTCTATCCGGGAGCTCAGGATCAATTTTGAAAAGAACGGCGTCCTGCTGCTTAATACCGCTCTGGTCTTTACGGATAAGAAAAGTTCGACCAGACATGTCAAAGCCTGGCGGCCCTTCGTGCAGAGCCTCCTGAAGGCCCTTGAAGCACAGCAGCCAAAGCTCATCCTTTTCGGAACCCACGCCAAAGAGCTGAAAAAGAAGCTGCCGCTTGAAAACTTCGAGTCGATTGAGCTGGAGCATCCCTATAACCATACGTTCATCAGTAATCCAAGAGCGCTTGCCCTTTTCGGCCCGATGCACTTACTTGATAAATAAAGGTTTTTTGGGTAAAATTCTGCTCTTACTATATATGTGCGCTCATAGCTCAGCTGGATAGAGCATCGGTTTGCGGTACCGAAGGTCTCAGGTTCGAATCCTGATGGGCGTACCACCTATACACCGTGTTTCGCGGGTTTAACCTCCTTTTTATTCTTTCAGAAATAAGCAAAAAACACAAAATCACTACACAAATATTGTTCATATGCAGCAATAATGTAATATTTGCAGGTAAGAAAAAAGTATCTATTATTTCTGAATAAGAATTTCAAAAGATTCAGTGAGATTTCCAAACGAAAAGATCTGAATAGATTATTAGAAATCAAATCATACTACTATTTTGTACAAATAAAAGCCTTATAGCTCTATAATAGAGTCCAAAAGATTCTGGAGGATATGCTAAGTAATGAATAATAGTGAATATCTTTTACTTCCTAAGTCAGGAGAGACCCTTTTATAGGCGCCTGTATGAAACCCGTCTTTTTGCCTTTATGATATGGGAGTGTGACTCAATTATCCTTCATAAGTTTGTAAAGGTTCTCTTCTTCGTATTTTATTCTGTCTGATACTACTTCGATGATAGTGTTAAAGTCGTCAAAAAACTCCCCATCTAGAACGGAATCATCCTGTCCGTATTTTGCAAGAAAAGAGAGCAGTGCCAACTTATCTTTTTTAAATGTTTTTTGAAACTCCTGAATTTTTGCTTTTGTTTTATCATCTAGTTTTGCTTTTTTTTCAAGCTTCATAAACTCAAGATCTTCATTCATAACATGCTCTGAGGCAGCCTTCCCCATTTTTTTTATCTCCAGCTTTGCAAGAGCTGTATCCCCCGATGCGTATGCCGCTATTATTTTTCCGGCAAGCTCCACAAGCGCAACATGTTCTTTTTCCCACTTTGTTGCCAACTTGTGTTCTTTTGATTTTATCAACCCAAATAATGCCATTTTTTTGCTCTCCATGATTTTTTGTCTTTATATTCTATCAAAAAATACTTTTTATCAGGAAAGTGATATTCCCAAATCCCGAAATAGAAATCCAAATTACTGGTTAAGGGTGGGTTTTAGCAGTGCCTTTATCTAGATTAACCGCAACTAACCAAAGTTATATTACAATAAGAATAAACTATTATGCTTTTTGGAGTCTCTGCTGTGAAAATCCTACTTATCAATTTTAATCCTGTTGTCTCCAGGCTTTTTGCTTTGTGTACACGTGATGAACATATCGAACTGGATGAAGTGAAGGATATTAAAGATATAGAAGAGGATAAGGACTACGATCTGGCCTTCGTAGATGATGCTTCTTATACCGACGCTGTCAGAGAGTTCATTGACAATCATCGCAGTGTGGGGAGAAAGGTATTTATCTCTTATAGGCAGGAGAGTGTTCCCGGTTTTGATATGACACTTCAAAAGCCTTTTCTTCCTTCTCAGATCCTGGAAGTCATACAGAGTATAGAGGTAAGAGAGGAGAAGCAGGAGGTTGAGGAAGAACCGGTGATCTTTCCTTTGGAGAACGAGGAAGATATTCCTGCCGGAGAAGTTGAAGGGAATGAGGTTCCATCGATCTTTCCGCTTTCAAGCGGAGAGATCGAAGAAGAGTTGGAGGAGGCGCAAGAAGAGGCAAAAAAAGAGATCCTTCCTGAGAGTCCACATATCCTTGACAGCAAAGAGATCGAAAAGATCAAGGGTCTGTTGGATATGGAGGAAGAAGAGGAGAGTCTCCCGACCGAAGAAGAACTACCGGATGAAGTGGTCGAACAGCGAAAGATAGACGCGATCAAGGCACAACTGATCGCAGATGGACTGGAGATCGTTGAGGAAGAGGAGATCGTTGAGACGTTGGGTACTGGCAAAAAATCCAAAAAGAAGAAACAAAGGGTAGAGACAGGGCCTTTCAGCAAAGATGAGTTTGATGACATACAGAAAGCGTTTACCGATGAACTTTTCAAGCTCAAGCCCAAAAAGATCAAAAAGCTGCTTAAGGGCAAAAAGATAGAGATGACACTGAAACTAAAGGATCATGACTGATGCATAAAGGTGCGATACTAGTTCTTTCGGGGCCAAGCGGTGCAGGTAAGAGTACGATCATCAATGCGGCATCCGATGAGATAGGGGAGTATTATTTCTCCATTTCCACGACGACAAGGGACCCCCGTATGGGGGAACAGGACGGTGTGGACTATTTCTTCGTCAGTAAAGAGGAATTCGAAGAAGACATCAAAGCGGGAAATTTTCTGGAGTATGCCCAGGTACACGGCAATTATTACGGTACATCACTCAAACCGGTTAACAAGGCACTGGAGCAGGGGAAGTTGGTCATTTTCGATATCGATATACAGGGGCATCGGCTGGTACGGGCGAAGATGGACGATATCACCACCTCCGCCTTTATCACGCCGCCTACGCTGAAAGAACTTGAAGCAAGACTACGGGCACGCTGTACGGATGATGAAGAGGTGATCCTCAGACGTATTTCGAATGCAAAAGAGGAGATCCGTGCGGTCGGCGAGTATGATTTTACGATCATAAACGATACAGTGGAAGAGGCGGCACAGAAATTCATTATTGTCGCAAAAGCGGCGAGGCTCAAGCAGAGCAGGGAAGATGAAGAGAAATTCATACAGCGGTGGCTGGGATAAGATGAAGGGAACCTATGATTAGAGGTTCCCTTAAACTAATTTAAGTATAATTATCCAAATTTTAATATTGCACCCTTGGTGCAGATAAAGGATGAACTATGGGTATGCCAAGTATGCCGGAGTTGTTGATCGTTTTGGCGATCGTCGTACTTCTATTCGGAGCGAAAAAAATTCCAGACCTTGCAAAAGGAATGGGTAAGGGTATCAAAGACTTCAAGAAAGCCATCAAAGAAGATGACGAAGAGGAAGAAGTGAAAGAGATCACCAAAAAAGAAGAGCCGAAAGTCGAAGCAGCGGCTGAAGAGAAAAAAAGCGAAAACGCTTAATAAAAAAACGCTTGGCATTCAGTGCTGAGCGTTCAGATATCTCCCCTCAAGTATCTATTGCTTGACCTATCTACAGCCCCACACTATTTACGGAAATTATTATGAAGTTAAAAGAAGAAGTTAACAAAGTCATCAAAGCAGCTTTTGACAAAGCAGGTATCGATGCGGAACCCATTTCTGTCTCGGAAGCGACCAAGCCGGAATTTGGAGACTATCAGTTCAATGGTGCCATGGCACTTTCCAAAAAACTGAGGAAGAACCCGAGAGAGATCGCCTCTGAGATCATGGAGCATCTTGATTTTTCAGGTATCGTGGCCAAAGCGGAGATTGCAGGGCCCGGGTTTATCAATCTCTGGCTGAATGATACATGGGTGGCGCAGGCTTGTGAAAAAGCGCGTGCCGACGAGAGACTGGGTATCGAGAAGACAAGTAATCCAATAAAAGTGGTCGTCGATTATTCCGGGCCGAACATGGCAAAACAGATGCATGTAGGGCATCTGCGTTCCACGATCATCGGTGATACGCTGGCGAATCTTCTGGAATTCCTTGGCGACGAGGTGATCCGACAGAATCACATTGGTGACTGGGGAACACAGTTTGGTATGCTCATTGCCTATCTCGAAGAGAGGGGAGAAGACGGTTCAGGCAGCCTGAAAGACCTGGAGCAGTTTTACAAGGATGCCAAGAAGCGTTTTGACGAGGATGAAGCTTTTGCCGATAAAGCAAGAGAATATGTTGTCAAGATCCAGAGCGGGGACGAACACTGTCTGAATCTCTGGCAGAAATTTATCGATATCTCCCTGGGGCACTGTGAAGAAGTGTACGATAAGCTCTGTGTCAGGCTGACACGCGAAGATGTCAAAGCAGAAAGTTTTTATAATGAAGACCTTCCCGAAGTGGTAGCGGATCTTGCAAAAGAGGGCAGGCTGAGAGAGAGTGAAGGGGCACAATGCGTCTTCTTTGAAGAGGACGAGATCCCCGTGATCGTCCAGAAAGGAGATGGCGGGTACCTCTATGCGACGACCGATCTTGCGGCCTTGCGCTACAGAGCCAACATACTGGGTGCCAAACGTATCTCCTATGTGGTGGATGCCAGACAGGGTGAGCACTTCAAGCAGATTTTCAAGGTAGCCAAAATGTCCGGTTTTGTACCCAAAGATGTCAGACTTGAGCATGTCGCTTTCGGTACCATGATGGATAAAGGCGGTAAACCATTCAAAACACGCGACGGTGGAACTGTAAAGCTCATAGACCTTTTGGATGAAGCGGTGGTCAAAGCCAAAGCGGCCATTAAAGAGAAAGATGACTATTCGGAAGAAGAGGTGGAAAAACTGGCGAAGACTATCGGTATCGGTGCGGTGAAGTATGCCGACCTTTCCATCAACCGTGAATCGAACTATATCTTCAACTGGGACAAGATGCTGTCATTCGAGGGGAATACCTCTCTTTATATGCAGTATGCCTATGCACGTATACAGAGTATCTTCAGACGTTACGGGGGTGATATCAAAGGTGATATCGTTATCACCGATGCGCTCGAGCACCGTTTGGGTGTGATGCTGCTTCGTTTTGAAGAGATACTTGAGAGAGCAGCGGAAGATGCCGCTCCCAACCAGATCACGACTTACCTGTACGAACTGGTCACACTCTTTATGCGTTTCTACGAACAGAACCCCATCTTGAAAGAAGGCGTTGATGAAGCAACGAAACAGTCACGTCTCGCATTAGCGGATATGACGGCAAAAACCATTAAGCAGGGCTTGGATATACTTGGCATTGAGGTAGTAGATAAACTCTAGGGAATCTTTAAAGGATAGAAAATGAAAGCAGTGATCATACTGGCGATCCTGGCAACATTTGTCATGATCATTGTCAAATACAACAGAAACAGGAATGTAAAAAAACTTTTTATTTCTGTAGTGAGCTTTAGTGTGATGCTTTATATCCTGTGGGTCGGTTTCCGTGTCTCCATAGCTATCTTCCCCCTAAAAATACTGAATATTGTATTGGGTTTCTTTTCCTGGGGAGGAATAATGTATTATATCCTCCGAGACCGGTATATCTGGTGGGTCATCTTCTCTCCCCTGATCGTGCCTCTCTCTTTCGTACTATTCTCTCTTATAGGTGGGTCGCGCTATGAAGATATCTGGAGACAGATATTCTAATTGGAAATGCCATAAAATCAGGTTATGATTCTTTGTTCTTCTTCTGATTCTCTACCATTTCACTTAAAAATGCTTCAAGCGAATAGCGCTGTCTATACTCGGGTATCATGATGTGTATCAATATATCTCCAAGGTCCGCTACGACCCAGTCATCACTCACGTCGCTTGCAAGAAATGCCTCTCCCGACGGTTTCAGGTCTTTTTTGAGGTGCTCGAAAAGTGCAATGGTATGTTTGGGATTCAGTGAATTTGCGATGATCACATAGTTTGCAATATAATCAGCATCTTCAAGGTTGAATACTTCTATCTCTTCCGCTTTTTTCTCATCAAGTACCTTGACGATATTGTCTATTCTCTCTTCTGTTGTCATTCTTTTTTGTCCTTTATGGTCTTTTCGACCGATTGTTTTATTTTGTTGTCAATATAGCGCAGATCTTTTTTCTCTCTTATCGTGGTAGAAGAGATCGGAAAATCTATTTCCAGAATTCTCCAGGACTTGAGCCCCTCTGTTTGTACTGGGTGCCCTTTTCTTGTAACGATCACCCAGGTAATATGGTCGTTGAGCCACTTGAATTCATGCCATTTTGTCAATGTTGACAGGTTGTCAGAACCGATAATAAGATACTTTACACTGTATGTATTATTGAAATGTTTTACACTTTGTGAGGTTCGTACACTTTTGTTCTGCCGGATCTCATAATCATCGACGACCACCTTGGGTATACCGTCAAAAAGCTGATAGCACCACTCCAGGCGTTTTTCCGGATTTGCCAGAGAAACGTTCTTGAAAGGGTTCAGGTAGGCAGGAAGCACAATAAGTTTATCGATGTCCAGAATCTGGACAGCCTTCCGGACGATTTGTTGATGTCCTTTGTGCGGCGGGTCGAAACTCCCCCCGAATATTGCAACTTCAGGCTTGGACTGATTAACCAAATGCTAACCTCATTTACTGTAAAATTACGCAATTTTAACATAGTTTTACCCCTATGAAAATTAAGGATGGGAAATGGCAGTAAAAGTAGCGATAAACGGATTGGGAAGGATCGGCAGATGTGTGGCGCGTATCATTGCGGACAGAGATGATATCGATCTGGTTGCCGTGAATGCAAGCGGTACGGAAGAGATGCTTGAGTATAACCTCAAGTATGACTCTGTGCATGGCAGACGTAACGATATTAAAGTTACGGATGGTTATGTGAATATCGCAGAGACCAAAGCGAAGATCTTTGCAGAACGTGAACTTGAAAAGATCGATTTTGCTTCCTGCGGTGCAGAGATCGTGCTTGAGTGTACGGGAGCATTCCTTACAGCGGAGAGCGTACAGCCCTACCTCGATAACGGGATCAAAAAAGTGCTCTTCTCCGCACCTGCGAAGGATGATACGGCCACATTCGTACTGGGTGCCAATGCCGATGAGTATGCTGGGCAGACTGTCGTTTCCAATGCAAGCTGTACCACGAACGGCCTGGCTCCGGTTGCCAAAGTACTTGATGATGCTTTCGGCATACAGAAAGGTCTGATGACCACTATCCACTCCTATACTTCTTCTCAGCCAATCCTCGATGCCAAACACAAGAAAGATCCGAGAAAAGGACGTGCCGGTGCCGTGAATATTTTGCCAACCACGACAGGTGCGGCCAAAGCAATATCCAAAGTACTGCCGAACCTTGAGGGTAAACTCAACGGACAGGCTATAAGGGTACCGACACCCGATGTCTCCATGGTGGACCTGACAGTGACACTCAGAGAAGAGGTGATCCTTGATGAGGTCAAGGCGGCATTCAAGATCGCAAGTGAGGGTACACATAAGGGGATCCTTGGTGTAGATGAAGAGTACAGGGTCTCTCAGGACTTTGTCGGAGAGGAACTCAGCAGTGTTGTTGCACTCGACACCATTCAGGTGATCGGTGGCAATATGGTAAAGGTACTTTCCTGGTATGACAACGAGTGGGGCTATTCCTGTAGACTCGTAGATATGGCTGTACACATCAGTAAAAAATAATATTGGGGAATTTATGCTAAGAACAATCAAAGATATCGAGATTGACGAGAAAAGAGTATTTATACGCTGTGACTTTAACGTACCGAAAGATGAATTTGGAAACATTACGGATGATAGACGTATCCGCTCTGCTCTGCATACGATCCGCTACTGTATTGACAGGGGATGCAAGATTATTCTTGCTTCCCATTATGAACGACCGGAACCGGGAAAATATGAAGAAAAATATTCTCTGCGTCCGGTAGCCAAAAGACTGCACACGCTTTTGAAGATCAAAAATGAACTATATATGGCAAATGATGTTGTCGGTCCGGATGCCAAAGAAAAAGCATCAAAACTTCAGGAGGGGGATATTTTAATGCTTGAAAACCTCCGCTATGAAGCAGGGGAAACAGCCAATGATGAAACATTTGCCAAAGAGCTGGCATCGTTTGCAGATGTCTATATCAATGATGCTTTCGGTGCCTGTCACCGAAAGCATGCTTCAATCTATGCGATTGCTATGCAGTTTGATAAAGACCACAAAGCAGCTGGCTTTCTTTTAAGTAAAGAAGTGAACTTCTTCGGTAAAGTACTTGAGAACCCTATCAGACCCTTTATTGCCGTGGTTGGGGGTTCAAAAGTTTCCGGAAAACTTCAAGCACTGAATAATCTGCTGAACAAAGTTGACAAAGTGATCATCGGTGGAGGTATGGCTTTTACCTTTCTGAAAGCACAGGGCTATGAGATCGGTAAATCACTTGTGGAAGATGATTTGATTGGAGAAGCAAGAGATATTATGGAAAAGGCACATTCTTTGGGAGTGAAATTTTATCTTCCTGTCGATTTTGTCGTAGCACCTGAATTTTCTGAAAATACCGCTGTCAAATATCTTCCTTCCCAGGAGATCCCGCATGACTGGATGGGACTCGATACGGGACCAGCAAGTTCAAGGCTTTTCCGTGAAGTCCTGAATGATGCGCAGACGATTATCTGGAACGGACCGATGGGTGTTTACGAGATGGACAAGTTCTCGAAGGGAAGCATTATGATGTCCCACCATATCGCCGAGACGCATGCTACGACCATCGTTGGCGGAGGTGATACAGCCGATGTGGCTCAGAGAGCTGGAGACGTAGATGAGATGACCTTTGTCAGTACCGGTGGCGGTGCAAGCCTGAAACTTATTGAGGGCATAAAGCTTCCGGGCATAGAAGCACTGGAAAACTAAAAAACAAGCATAGCTGGAAGCGGTGCTTTGGCTCCGCATTTTGGTGAGGCTGAAGCCATCACTTCCGAAATGGGTAAAAATATTTAAGAAAATCAAGGGATATATAATGATCTTTGCAGCCAATTTTAAAATGAATCATACACGTGCATCAACCAAAGCATATCTGGATGCTTTGAATCAGAAATTGGCTTCAAAACGCAGTGAAGACCGTGTGTTTGTCTTTCCTCCTTCAACGGCACTTGACCATTATGATGGTGACTTCACAATCGGTGCACAGAACGCTTATCTGGAGAAGAATGGTGCCTTTACTGGTGAGATTGGCCTCGATCAGCTTGACGAATTCGCTATCAAAACCATTCTCATCGGACATAGTGAACGGCGTGATATTTTGGGTGAAGATCAGGCATTTGTGGCTGAAAAGTTCTCCTATTTCAAATCACAGGGTTTTGAGATCATCTACTGTATCGGCGAGGCTTTGGAGGTAAGGGAAGCAGGAGAGGAAGCCGTGATGGTACATCTTCTTTCCCAGTTCGAAGGGATTGACCTCAGTTATGAGAAAATGATCGTTGCTTACGAACCGATCTGGGCGATCGGTACGGGACACTCCGCCACAACAGAAGCGATCGCCTCTACCCATGCTGCACTCAAACAGCATTTTGACAGACCACTTCTATATGGTGGTTCCGTAAAGCCGGCAAACATTAAAGAAATTACTGCTATCGAGAGTGTGGATGGTGTTTTGGTGGGTTCTGCTTCTCTGGAGGTGGAGAGTTTTACGCAGATGATCTTTGCATAATTATTAAATCGCGTAGGGTGGGGTTACTCACAGCTTCT
This sequence comes from Sulfurovum sp. NBC37-1, assembly GCF_000010345.1. Taxonomy (NCBI): domain Bacteria; kingdom Pseudomonadati; phylum Campylobacterota; class Epsilonproteobacteria; order Campylobacterales; family Sulfurovaceae; genus Sulfurovum; species Sulfurovum sp. NBC37-1. The sequence goes on along the minus strand of NC_009663.1, from coordinate 2,301,227 downwards.
TAACTCGTTACCACGTTGAACGTGGTAACGCATACGTCTCTGATTGTTCCAAAACCAACTCTCTGTTTTTTTATATACTCATATAAATTCCCACGCAAAGTATGGGAACTAGCCTGAATTGTAATACGGAATCCACGCGTATATAATAATTATTTAAACAGATCTTCCAACGCACTCGTATCTTTCGTTTTCTCCGCTTCACCGCCGGCAGCAGACTCAGGCTGTCTTTCTGTCACGCCTTCGACTTCATTCAGTTCGATGGTATAGCCTGTCAGCATAGATGCCAGACGGATGTTGATCCCGCTTTTTCCGATGGCTTTGGCTTTCTGGTCCCCGGTAATATTGACAACGGCTTTCTTTTCATCCTGATCCACTTTGATACTCTGTGTAATTGCAGGGCTGAGTGCTCTTGTGATGAATATCTCCGGGATTGGCGAGTACTCAATACAGTCGATGTTCTCACCGTTCAGCTCTTCGCTTACCGCGTTGATACGTACACCCTTGACACCGACGGCCGCACCGATAGGGTCCACGTTCATCTGCTCGGTTTTCAGAGCGATCTTCGCTCGTTCCCCCGGTATCCTTGCTGCATTGACAATTTCTACGACACCGTCCGCAATCTCGGGCACTTCGCTTGCCATCAGTGCTTCAAGGAATTTGGGTGAGGTTCTTGTCAGTTCGAGGAAAAGGCCGTACTGAGGATCGACACTAACATATCTGAGCAGTGCCCTGATGGTGTCACCACGCTTGAATTTCTCGCCTTTGATACGGTTTCTGAGTGTCAGGATACCCTTGAGCTCACCGATCTCCACATGGGTGTTGTCATCTGCATCAATTCGGTTGACAGTTCCCAGCATGACGGTACCGACCTTCTCTCTGTATTTCTCAAAGAGATCCTGCTCGATACGTCTCTGGATGTGATACTCGAGTTCTCTAAAAAGGTTGGCAGAGGCTGTACGCCCGTAGTCTTCGAGAACGAATTCCTCTGTCAACTTGTCACCGATCTCGAGTGATTCATCGAATTCCTTTGCTTCAGAGAGAGGCATAACAGCATCCGAGGGTATCATCTCTTTGTTATCCTCTTTTCCCACTTCGACAAAAAGCTGTTCGTCATCGTCCGCCACAATGGTAATGACTTTCTGCACGGAGTAGGTTTTGGTGTCATTGTCGATCGTCACTTCAAAGTTACTTGTGAAGCTTGTCAGTTTTTTGGCGGTATTGACCAATGCTTCCTTGAACGCTTCGAGAGCGTGTTCTCTTGAAATATTCTTTTCATGTGCAATCGCATCGATAATGTCTAATATTTTTTCCATAATTCATTTCCTTGATAAAGTTTCAATTCATACCGCTACAAGAGGTAACATATACAGTGTTAAGAACGTCAGGGGAGCAGTGTTTTTGAAGAATAGAATTATAGCTCATCTAAGCTTTACCGAAAATAAAGTATAATAAATGAAATTAATGTCATAAACTGAATAACAATAGAACAAAAGGTATATAGAAATGAAACTGAAACTTGCTAGAACCACCCTGAAAGCAAAACCGAAAACCATCGAATTGAAAAAACTGGAAGAGGAACTAGCAAACAGATCTATATTTTATTTCGACAAGGACAATTCCCACAAAGAGCTCAAGGAGCTTATCGAGTATTTCGAAGAGAAGGGATATTCTGTTTATATGCGTGAAGTAAAATACGGTCTTGATGACAACGAGTTCATCTACGAAGTACACATCATTGCCTAAGGAGAGCAGGTAGCGCATAGTGCGTGACCGGTAGAATCTTACATAATCATTCCATCTTTATCCTACTTACTCACTATCGTCTACCCTACTATTGAAATGAAAAAATTATTTATTGAAACACTCGGATGTGCGATGAATGTCCGCGACAGCGAACATATGATCGCGGAACTGAACCAGAAAGAACCCTACGAACTTACCCAGAATGTTGAAGAAGCAGACCTGATCATCATCAATACCTGTTCCGTCAGAGAGAAACCCGTGGCCAAACTCTTCTCCGAGATCGGTGTGTTCAACAAATATAAAAAACCCGGAGCTAAAATAGGCGTTGCAGGATGTACGGCAAGCCACCTGGGGAAAGATATCATCAAAAGAGCACCGTCAGTGGACTTTGTCATCGGTGCAAGAAATGTTTCGAAGATCACGGAGGTGGTCGATAAAAAACATGCCGTCGAGATCGATACGGATTACGACGAGAGTACCTATGCGTTCGGTGAATACAGGACCAACCCTTTCAAAGCAATGGTGAACATCTCCATCGGGTGCGACAAGTCCTGTACCTTCTGTATTGTTCCGGCGACCCGAGGCGATGAGATATCCATACCAAGCGACCTGCTGGTGCAGGAGATCACAAAAGCAGTAGCTACGGGTGCAAAAGAGGTGATGCTTTTAGGGCAGAACGTCAACAATTACGGCAGACGTTTCGGCGCAACCGAAGAGAAGATAGATTTTACCGGACTGCTTCAAAAGATATCGAAGATCGAAGGTTTGGAGCGTATCAGATTTACCTCTCCCCACCCTCTGCATATGGATGATGCCTTCATCCAAGAGTTTGCTTCCAACCCGAAGATATGCAAACAGATCCATGTGCCGCTGCAGAGCGGTTCTACTTCTCTACTCAAAGTAATGAAACGCGGTTATACCAAAGAAAATTTTCTGGGCCGCTGTGAAAAGATTCGTATGCTCTGCCCCGAAGCGACTATTTCGACAGATATCATTGTCGGTTTCCCTGGTGAGACCGAGGCGGACTTTGAAGATACAATGGATGTGTTGGAAAAAGTACGTTTTGAGCAGCTTTTTTCCTTCAAGTACTCTCCCAGACCCCATACGGAAGCGGCAGAATTTGAAGAGCAGATAGATAACAAGATCGCAGGCGAACGGCTGACACGGTTGCAGACAAGACATACGGAGATACTCGATGAGATCATGGATGCCCAGCTTGGAAAAGTACACGAAGTTTATTTTGACGAACTCAAATCTAACGGCAGGGTCTCCGGACGCAGTGATGACGGCAAGCTTGTATTTGTAGAGGGAAGTGAAGAGCTTCTTGGGAAGATCGTGGACGTCAGAATAATCAAAACATCACGTGGCGCACTTGACGGTGTATTGGTATAGAATATAATGAAACATTTCTTCAGAACTGTGGCGAAGGTCATTCTTCCTCCTCTTCTTTATGTATTGATGCGGATCATCTGGTTCAGCACCTCCAAAAAATTCCACTTCATCTCTCTTGTCGGTGAAGAACAGCATGTCTGTGTCTGCTGGCACGGAGAACTTTTTATGAGTCCGCAGGCGTATAGAAAGATCCATAAGACACGGCCTGCCTCGGCTATTATCTCTTCCCATTTCGACGGTTCCCTGATCGCAGGGACACTGAAACTCTTTCACATAAGACCCCTGAGAGGTTCTACCAAAAAAGGCGCGAGACAGGTACTTTTGCAAGCGTTTAAAAGTATCAAAGCAGGTGAAGAAGTGCTGATAACCCCTGACGGACCACGCGGTCCAAGACATTCAATGAGTGATGGTGCAGTGGGTATTGCACTTAAAAGCGGTCTGCCGATCTTTATTATGAATTTCACGGCAGAGAATTACTGGCAGCTGAAAAGCTGGGATAGATTCGTCATTCCCAAACCTTTTTCAAAAGTTGATTTCTATCTGCAGAGCGTCAGCTTGGAAGGAATGGACTTCGAAGAAGCAAAAGCCTATCTTTCCGAGAGAATGCTGGAGCATACAATTATATAATGAATAACGAGAAACTGAAAGAATATATTGAAACGTTTCTTGATTATCTTCTTGATGTACGCGGTTATTCGGAAGTATCTGTAACGACCTATGAGATCGCACTGCGCCAGATGAGCGGAGTGAGCCATTTTTACGAAGAGGACGGCATAAGTGTTCTTGACATCACCCCTTTTCGCTTTAATATTGTTAAAAACAGTAAAAAGACCATCGTCAAAAAACTTTCAGCTGTGCGCTCCTTTGTCAAATATCTTGAAGACCAGTGCAATATCCCGGTAAAACTTATAGCAGATGAGTCCATTAAAGTACCCCAGAGCCTCCCAAAGCCCATTGAAGAACAGTATATAGAGGAAGTGTTGGCCAAAGCCAATGTGGAAGAAAAACTGCTTATCAGTATGCTTTACGGTCTGGGGTTGAGGATCTCCGAACTCAGCGGGCTGAAACTTGAAGATATCAAAGGCGAATGGATACAGATACACGGAAAAGGCAATAAAGTAAGGGAACTGCCTCTGATGAAATCTTTGCAAAAGCTGATCGGTGTATATATGGATCAGAATGGCCCCAAAAGGTATCTCTTTGAAAAAGGGAATGCTCCGATGAATGCCGCGCAGCTGCGATACAAACTGACAAAACTGTTTAAAAAAGAAGGACTGAAAGTCACGCCCCATCAGCTGCGTCATTCCTTTGCCACGCACCTGCTCAACCATGGTGCACGTATTGCAGATGTCAGTGAACTGCTTGGTCATGAGACGATGGCTACTACACAGGTCTATACCAAACTTGGTTCTGTCAAGAAGATGCAGGAGTACATGAGTGCGCATCCGTTGGCAGATAAAAATCTGTAGGGTGGCGCATTTATGCCCACCACAAGAACAAATTTGTATAAAATGAATGGTCCGCCGAAAGGCAAAATCATATATTCCGGTCCTTTCGGAAAGAATGTGATCGTTTGCATATTTTCTTACATGGTGGGCAAAATGCACCACCCTACGGGAGATCTTGAATGTGTATATTCTCTTTGAAAAGGTAAGCTCTGATCTTTTGCGGTACTTTCAGTATACGGCATTGCTCTTTAAACTCTTTTGGCATACTATCTGTTCTGTAGGGAGCGATATAAAGCAGATCATCTTGTATTTCTACCACCCACTCTCCTCCTATGACGAGGGTTTGCTCTTTAGCTATTTCCTGGCGTTGTGCTGCAGAAAGAAGATAGCCTAGCTCTTTTAAAGAAAGATCGGCTGCCTTGATTTTTGCAGAGATGGTATGCAGTTTGATGATTTTTAACTTTTTTTCTGTGAAAATTGTTTCAAAATCTTTTTCAAGAGATTTTTTATCTTTTCTCAAGTAATCAAAGCTGCGTTTGATCCCCTCTTTATACTTTGCTATAAGAGGATCAGAAAATTGTTTTCTAAAAAGATTACGCTCATACTTTACATCAATATTGCTCTCATCGATGAAATAGGGGTGATTATTTTCTTTCAGATAAATAAGCAGTTCATCTTTGCTGTACTCAAGGAGAGGTCTGACTAAAGTATAATTCTCTCTATGTGTTACAGGTTCCAGCCCTATAAGCTCAGAAACCCCTGCTCCTTTAGTCAGGCGCATCAGCAGCCATTCAAGCTGGTCATTAAGCTGATGGGCAGTGATGAGGTTGTCATATCCCTCTGTCTGAATGAGTGACTCAAAGAATTTATAACGGAATTTTCGTGCTTTGCTTTCAAAGTGTGTATCAAACATAGGTGCTTGAATGGTATGACAGAAGAGTTTATGTTCTTTTGCCAACGCTTTGGCATGGGCTAACTCGTTTTTACTCTGTTCTCTGATGTTGTAGTCTACAATAGCGATGTCGAATCTGATGTTGTTTTCTATGAGTAGAAAAAACAGGGCTGAGGAGTCGACTCCGGCAGAGAAGGCTAGGAGATTCTTTTTATTTTTGAGATTTTTTGTATCTAATGTCATTTAAAAATACCTTTTAGCCAAACTGTGGCATTGCTATTCTCTTCATTTGTTTAGAAAAAACGAAACAAAAAAAGCGTCCTTCCTCTCAAATCGCTTTGCTTCCAAGGGTGTTCGGAAGGACAAGAACACGCATCACACTGCGTGTGTTAGCATTCCTTAATCAAAGTTGCCAAAAGCTGCATCCCAACAAGTTCCGTCACTTTTGCTTCATATACTTTTCCATACTTCACAGGAAGATCGGATGTATCATTGATGAGGATCTCTCCGTCGATGTCCACTGCCCACTGCAGGGGCCTTGCACTCAGGAGGTATTCGTGTTCATCACTTTCTCCGTCTATGACGAGTTCTACTGTTTTTCCTACCATCTTTTCAAGCGATCTGAGTGTAGATCTTTCCGCGATCTCCCCAAGTATCTCAGCTCTCTCGTTGATGATATCCTGAGGGATCTGTTCCATCTGGTAGGCAGTCGTTGTCTCTTCGTTGGAGTAGTGGAAAGTGTTGAATCGGTCGAAACCGAACTCCTCCATGAAGCTGCAGAGCTTTTCAAAGCTCCTCTGGCTCTCTCCCGGGTGCCCGGCAATGACAGAAGTCCTTAGGAAAGCGTTAGGTTTGCTTTTCATGTGTTCAAGAAGTTCGATGGTCTTTTGTTCCCCGAAACCGCGTTTCATAGTTTTAAGAACGGCATCGTCGATGTGCTGAATGGGCATGTCGTAATAGGTCTGGAAGATCTTGGAGTCAGCAATGGTGTCTATGAGTTCAAAAGTTGTTGTACTTGGATAGAGATACAGAATGCGTGCCGATCGTACACCCTCAATGGCTTCGACTACTTTGATGAGGTCGATAAGCCCGTCTTTGAGGTCCATATCTCTCCCGTAGCTAGAAGAGTCCTGGGAGATGAAAGAAAAGTCGTAGTAGCCCTGCTCTGCCAGCATGCGTACCTCTTTCTCGATGGAAGAAAGTGAACGCGAGTGCAGTTTGCCCTTGAAGCTCGGAATGGCGCAGAAAGAGCATGCCTGGTTGCATCCTTCAGCGATTTTGATATAGGCATGGTAGTTCGACCCGGTAATGACCCTTCCCGATGTCTCAGTCGCCAGGTAGACTTCCGGAGAGAATGTACTCTGCTTGGAAGCGATGAGCTCATCAATCTTCTCGTAATCACCCACACCAGTGAAAATATCGATCTCGGGCATATCCTGCTGAAGTTCTTCTTTGTAGCGCTCGGAGAGGCAGCCGCTCATAACAAGAATGGAGTCTTCTTTTCGTTCGTCATGCAGGTTGAGCACCGTGTTGATGCTCTCTTCTTTGGCCGCATCGATGAACCCGCAGGTATTGACGATGATGACATCGGCTTCCGTATTGTCATCGGTGATCTCATACTCTTTGAGACGCCCGAGCATCACTTCGCTGTCGACGAGGTTCTTGGTGCAGCCGAGGCTGATAAGGTGTAGTTTTTTACGACTCGGCATTTAGTGCCTCCCTGCATTGAATTTTAATTCTTATAGTATTTGACATAATGAATTCTCTATAGTGTAAATTTAAACTTTTGCAGCATTATAGCTAAATATGGTTTCTGTTATAAGGTTGGAAAAATATAAATGAAGAAAAAAATAGAAAGGGAGGATAGAGCCAGGTGAGAGCCGTAAAAAGAGTCAAACCACTTTGACTCTTTAGGCTCGGAACCGTAAGTGTTGTACGTGAGTACCACTGTAGGCTGCCTGAACTCTGAAAGTACAACGTTAAGAAGTGATTCTTAGAAGTCGTAAGAAGCGATCAAACGAAGAACGTTGTTTGTGTCATCACTTTCAACTTTGTTTACAGTGAAACCATCAAAGTCTTGATTGATCCACATTGCTTTAAGACCAATGTCACCATATGCAGTGTTGAATTTTGTTGCATAGATAAGATCTAGCTCATTATAGTCATTAGCTTTAAAGTCACAACTTGAACTTCCATAAGCAGCTATGAATTTACCACCTAGACCCTTGTAAGAACCTTTAACTTGCCATGTGTCAGAATCACCAAAATGGCCATCAATAAAGATTTGGTTAAGTACCATCTGAGTATAAAGTGGAGATTTAACACCTGTACCGAAGTTATTTACTGTCAATACAGCGATATCATCATCAATATCTACAGTTGTGTAGGCCGCACCTACTGTGAAATCACCGAAGTGTCCAGCAAGTTTTCCACCAAATGCAGTTGTTTTATCGATGTCAAGAGTATTGTCTGCATCGATAAAACCACCTTGAATAGCACCTTCTATAGGGAAGTCAGAATTTTTATATGCAAGATCACCCCAAAGTACCATTGCATCAGAATCGTTACCGTTGTTAATTGAAGCACCAGCCAGTGCATAACCTACACCTGACATATAAGAATTATTTGTACTGATTACACCATTTTTTGCAAATCCAGGAGCATAATAGAATGTACCTGTCGCAGTCAAACCTTCGATAGATTTGTTCTGGGCAGTCAGCATGTATGTACCGTTGTCACCAACATTTCTCCAGTCAGAAAGATCACCTGCACCATGGTTAGCACCTGTGTAAGCTGTGATTGCTACGATGGAACCTGCCCAGCTAAGTGAACCGTTGGCTCTGTTTACATATGCACCTACCAATGTTGTGTTCGGAAGGTCAGTGTTGACTACCAATGCTGCTTCAAATGTGTTTTTGAAGACATTCCAACCTTCAGAGAAAGCAAATGGTGAAAGAGACTTAGGAAGTTCTTGGCGACCAAGCTTGAATGAAGTATTTCCAAACCCGTATGTTAAGTAAGCCTGGCTTACCCATGCACTGCTAAGCATATTGTCAGGATCACCGGGGTTACCTGTAACATCACCATCTGCAGCACTCTGCATACTTGCAGTAACGACACCGAAGTTTACAAGGTTAAGAGTTGAAAGACCTGTAAGTTCTGCACCAAAACCGATACCGGCAATAACATCTTTGTTGTTTACTCTGAGTTGGATACCGGCATCTGCTGCAGATGTATATCTGTCGAACATATCACCAGATGGTCCTACAACTTTAGCAGCTCCTCCTGCATTGAACCAATAATTCTCATGATCCATTGTTTGGTAATAAACCTTCGCTGTTCCACTCCAATCCCAGTTGGAAGTTTCCTCTACTACTGGTGCTGGAGCGATATCGCCACCCGCCATAACTGCTACTGAAGCCACTACTGAAAGTAATAATGCTTTTTTCATTGTAATCTCCTTGATTTTTTGAATACAAACGAATTATAGCACAATATATTTATAAATGTCAAGTTAATTAATAAAAAGTTAATGGAGTTATTAATCATCTATATTGCCCTGAAATACGTGCTTTCCGTAATTTTAAAAAATATTTTAAAATTTTTTTTAAAAAAAATACCTCTTTTCTTAAGAATTGTAAACAATTTTTAAACGGTATTACCTGAAGATAAGAGACTGATAATGAAGTATTATGTAAGTGCTTCAGTTTATAGGGTGACAGAATGCAAACATATCTATAAGTCATCATCTAAATATATGTTTTGAAGATTTGTGAATTGGAAAGTGATCGGATGGTGGCGCCGGACGGAATCGAACCGCCGACACATGGATTTTCAATCCATTGCTCTACCAACTGAGCTACGGAGCCACTGACTGTTTTGGTAAGTGGCTGAAATTATAACGGTTTAGTTTTAATCTTTACTTAACTTTTTTACCAAGTTTATAAAAATTTCTCCTCTTTGGGCATAATTTTTGAACTGGTCAAAACTTGCAGCGGCGGGAGAGAGCAGTCCAACATCATTTGCGTCCATCTTTTTGTCAATATTGGTGACAGCATTTTCAAGTGTTTTCGACTCTGCTGCTTCAATGTTATATTCGTTGGCAAGAGAAAGCAGTCTGTCACTGTTTGTTCCAATGGTATATAATGTAAGGGAAACTTGTGACATGGCATCGAAAAAAGGATGCAGGTCGACACCTTTGTCATCCCCGCCGGCGATGAGATGGATATGATGATCGTCATAAGCCCTGATGGCCTGGATGGCAGCATCGACATTGGTGGCTTTGGAGTCATTTACCCAGAGTCTTCCTTTTGCATCATGAATTTCCTGCTGCCTGTTGAGGTCCATTTTGAAAGTGTTGATACGGTCATAATCGACCTCATCAAAGAGAATCCGTGTGATCGCCAATGCCAGCATGGCATCTTCGAGGAAAGCTGCTTTGAAGTTGATGCGGGCTGGATTGATATTGAAATAGTCTGAAAGAAAGTCGATGGAGTCATATTCGACCACGAAAGCATCGGTCTCGGGCAAATTCAGACCTTTGTGTACAAGCGCAAGCTCTCCCTCTCTCATGGTGAGCAGGGGTCTGAGCTTGTCAGCTGCATAGGCTTCTGCCGTACCGTGCCAGTCAAGATGATCCGGAGTGATGGGAAGCAGCAAGTAGATGTTGGGTGAAGCGGTCCTTGTATGGTGAAGGGTATAAGAGCTTGTCTCCAGTACCCAGACAGGTGCCTCTGTGTCCAGGTCTGCCAACGGTGTACCGATGTTACCACCGCTCACCGCTCCCCTGTGTTCCAGCAAGTGGGTGAGCATCTGTGTGGTGGTGGTCTTTCCGTTTGTGCCGGAGATCCAAACGGTGAACGGTTTGGTATACGTAGGGTGCTGTGTCCTCACAGCAGCAGTATCACAGCTTGGGGTTCCCGGTGCCGTCGGGGGACAGCACCCTACAGGAGAAAGGAAGTAGTCGTATTCGCTCAATAGATGTTTCGCTTTTTGGATAAGCGGATGATCCGGTTTGAGGCTTGGTGTGGTGACTTCAAGTTCGCTTTTATCCGGATCGAACATGGATGAAGGATAGATATGGTTTCCCATTTCATCCGTGTAAGGTTCATTTGTCTTGTCATCGAAGAAAGTACAACCACCGCCAAGTTTTCTGGCGATCGCCTTTGTGGTAAGACCGTATCCGAATAGAGTGGGTTTCATATTATCTGATCTTCAGCGTTATGAGCGCGAGTAGGTTGGTGATGAAGGCAATCATCCAGAAGCGGACGATGATCTTGTTCTCTGCCCATTCTTTAAGTTCGAAGTGATGGTGCAGCGGTGCCATCAAAAAAATGCGTTTTTTTCGTAGTTTGTAGCTTCCGACCTGTAGAATGACAGAAAGGGTTTCCATGACGAAAACGAAACCGATGAGGATCAGAAGTACTTCACTTTTGCCCAGGATGGCGAGGTATGCGAGGAATCCGCCGATAGAGAGGCTTCCTGTGTCGCCCATGAATATCTCCGCAGGGTAGCAGTTGTACCACAAAAAACCCATCAATGCGCCGGCAAGTGCCGTAGTAAGCACAAGAACCTCCCCTACGCCTTTGATATGGGGCATGAGGAGGTAGTGGCTGATGATGGCGTGACCGGTAATGTAGACAATGACCCCGAGGGAGACGAGAGAGATGATGGATGGCACTGTAGCCAGCCCGTCAAGTCCGTCGGTGAGGTTCACCGCGTTGGTAACAGCAAGGAACATCAGTATCCAGAAAGGGATCGCGAAATAGCCCATGTCAAAAAGCGGTGTTTTGACGAAGGGTACGTAGAATTCGGTAGGGAAACCGGAGTAAATCAGCAGACCTGTAGAAATAAGGGCAATAACGATCTGAAGACCCATTTTCCCGCGGGGCGTTAGCCCCTCAAGATTGTCACCGGAGAGGATCTTCCCGATGTCGTCTTTGAAGCCTACCAGTCCGAAACCGATCAGGGTAAAAAGTCCTATCCATACATAAATGTTTTCCAGATCGATCACGATGAATGCGGAAATGACCGTGGCGGTAATGAAAACAGCACCTCCCATAGTAGGGGTTTTACTTTTCCCGGCATGGGCTGCTACATATTTGCTGATGGGCTGGTTGGCATTTTTGGAAATAGCCCAGGCGAGATATTTGGGCATGAGAATCAGGACAAGCAGAAATGCCAGAAGAAAAGCAAGACCGGCACGTACTGAGATATAGCCAAAAAGGTGCATGTGGAGCAGATTGTTCAATTCATAGAGCATAGGCGACTTTCATTTTTAGGTTTAAACAAGCTTATTTTACTATTATTTCAATAAAAAAGAGACAGTCATGGAACTACAGAAAACAGTGTTGATCATCACAGACGGTATCGGGTATAAACCACAGGGAGGCTGCAATGCATTCGAGGGAGCCAAAAAGCCTACCTATGACAGGCTTTTCAAAACGGCACCGTATGCTCTGATATCGACACATGGTCTGAGTGTCGGATTGCCTGAGGGACAGATGGGGAACTCTGAAGTGGGACATATGACGATCGGGTCCGGACGGGTCCTGTATCAGGATCTTGTCAAGATATCACTGGCACTGGAAGACGGTAGCATCGAGGAGAACCAGGCACTTAAAGAGATACTTGAAACGAGTGACCGTGTACATCTGATTGGACTGTTGAGTGACGGTGGGGTGCATTCTCATATCGAGCATACGATCGGTTTTGCCAAACTGGCAAAACACAGAGGCAAAAGAGTTTTCCTGCACCTCATTACGGACGGTAGGGATGTAAGTCCGACGTCTGCAAAGCGCTATATTGAACAGATTGAAGCGATCTGCGATGAAGATATCTCCATTGCTACGATAGGTGGACGTTTTTACACTATGGACAGGGACAATCGCTGGGAGCGGGTAGAAAAAGGGTATTGTGCCATTGCGGAAGCGACTCCAAAAACGACAATGAGCCCTGAATCCTATGTCGATGAGAGTTATGCGAGGAATGAAACGGATGAGTTCATTGAGCCTGTAGCCTTTGAGGGGTATGAGGGGATGAAGGAAGGAGATGCAGTCATCGTGACCAACTTCCGTTCCGATAGAGTGCGTGAGATAACAACTGCCCTGGGAGATCCGAACTTCGATACTTTCGATCGTAAGTTCATCCCCCTGCATATTGCAACGATGACACAGTATGATGCCTCTTTCCCTTATCCGGTACTTTTCCCCAAAGAGGCACCGAAAAATACTTTGGCAGAAGTGATATCGAGGGCTGGCTTGAGACAGCTGCATACGGCAGAGACAGAAAAGTATGCCCATGTCACTTTCTTTTTGAATGGCGGTATAGAAGAACCGATGATAGGGGAGAGCCGTGTGCTCATTCCCAGTCCGGATGTCAAGACTTACGACATGAAACCGGAAATGTCTGCACCTCAGGTCGGTGAAGCGGTCCGGAAAGCTATGGATGAGGCTTATGAATTCATTGTGGTGAATTTTGCCAACGGTGACATGGTCGGGCATACGGGCAATTACGATGCGGCACGGCAGGCAGTCGAAGCGGTGGACAGTGAACTTGGAAAGATCATTGAAAAAGCCAAAGAGGACGGATATGCTGTCGTGTTGACCAGTGACCACGGTAACTGTGAAGAGATGTGTGATATTGAAGGGCACGTTCTGACCAACCATACGGTAGGTGAAGTATGGTGTTTCATACTTGCAGATGGTGTGGATAAGGTCAAGGAAGGCGGAGGTTTAAACAATATCGCGCCTACGGTGCTGAAACTGATGGGACTGGACATTCCTGAAGAGATGGATGAACCGCTGATTGCATAGCGCAATAATATTTTGGTACAATGATAAGAAGAGTTCATTAATTACTTTGTGACATCATAGCTTAAAGGTATCAAAATGGAAAAGAAAATAAAAGAATCCGTAGGGACACTGCTGGCGCATATTATCAAAGTGGATCATCGGGATATTGAGAAAGAAGCACCGCTTTTTTGCAAGATCATGGGGCAGGATTTTGACTGTTCTCCCGAAGAGGCAAAAGCATTTCTTTACAAAATAAAAGATGAAGAGTATGACCTTGACAGGCATATAGAGATCATCAATCAGGCGCTTTGCGATGACAAGCTCTCGAAGTTTCACCTGCTTGAACAGTTGAACCATATTATCTATTCGGATGATATCAGCGAAGAGGATTACAAGATATTCGAGGATATCAAGAATAAACTTTTTGAATGTGACAAATAAACAGGGACGAGAAAGCTTCAGCCTCACTAAAATAATGAGTGAAACCATCCACAGGATACACTCTGGTAAAGTTTTCACTTCCAAAATTAAGAAAGGACAAGAATGAAATTTTCGGGAAATAATGTACTGGTAACAGGTGCAAGCCGCGGGATCGGTGCGCAGATAGCAAAGACACTGGCCCAGATGGGCCTCAAGGTATGGGTGAACTACAGAAGCGGCGAGGCTGAGGCCAATGCAGTAAAGGCTGCTATAGAGGCTGCCGGAGGCAAGGCCGAAGTGATCGGTTTTGATGTGAGTGACGAAGAGGCATTCGTCGCTGCGATCAAGTCGATCGTTACTGCGGATGGAGAACTCTCCTATCTTGTGAATAATGCGGGGATCACCAATGATAAACTGGCAATGCGTATGAAAACGGAAGATTTCATGTCGGTCATAGAGGCCAATCTCAAATCGACCTTCATCGGCTGCCGTGAAGCGGTCAAGGTGATGGGGAAAAAGCGTTTTGGCTCAGTCGTGAACATCGCTTCCATCGTAGGTGAGACAGGCAATGCCGGGCAGACCAATTATGCGGCAAGCAAAGGCGGAACGATCGCAATGACGAAGAGTTTTGCCATAGAAGCCGCGCCAAGGAACATTCGTTACAATACAGTCACTCCGGGATTCATCGCAACGGAGATGACCGATGTGCTTAAAGATGAGGTGAAAGACGCTTTTACCGCAAAGATCCCGATGGGAAGATTCGGTGAACCGAAAGAAGTAGCCGAAGCAGTCGCTTTCCTGCTCTCTGACCATGCTTCCTACATTACAGGAGAAACCCTAAAAGTCAACGGCGGGATGTATATGTGAGACGCGTTAAGAAAACGTGAACTGCTTCACGTTTTTAGTGTCGGAACCGAAGTGGTGGAGCAAAGCGACCCGCGTAGGCTGGTATAATCTGACGGCATTTACATGAACCTATTTTAACACATACCTCTTCATCAAATACCACACTCCCATTAAAATAGCCACTGTCAGGAACCCAATAGAGATGATATGACTGTACGTGACAAGAAAATCTTTGAAATGACCGATGAGGTAGACCCATAGTATAATGGCTATAAGGGTTGCCGAAAGAATGGTCGTCAGTGTTTTACGGTGGCTGAACCCGATGATATAACCTATAAAACTGCCTACGACCGGCCCCGTCATGGCGATCGGGCTGAGCACGAAGATTATCAGCCCGGGGATACCGTATTTTTTGATATAGGGCTGGTACTTCTTTACTGTTTTCTGTGAACGTTCAAAAAAGTTATGGAGGGGTTTGTAGGTAATGATTTCAAGTTTGTTCCAGCTCTGTACAAACAAGGGATAAAGTATCAGGACCATGATCGACTCAATGAAAAAGTTGAAGAATATCAATAATAGGGTATCCATCTGTGCTGAAATACCTATGGAGAGGCCTGCCATTCTTCCAAAAATGAGATTGGTTGCCGTGATACTTAAAAGAGGCTGTACGGTCCGGGGAAAAAAGAGGGCACTCAAGAAGATCAGCAAAACAAAAAGTCCTAAAAGTCCCAGTCCTATGATCAGTATCTTGCCTTCACTGTGTTTGAAAAATGAATGTTTCTGTTTCAAAAGTGTACCTTCTGTATTTCATTGTTCAAAATTATACAGTTTTGAGGTATAATCATCCATAAGTGTGGTGTGTTTTTCATCCAATACTCTGGCAGTCACAAACGCAAGCGTCCATTCCATGGGTAGCGTATTCCTTTGTCGTATCGGGTGAAAATATTTTTAGAAACCATTGTAAACATAAAGGAAAAACAGTTGGTATGTATACTTGTACTGGAAGATGATCAGCTTTTTAACGAGACTCTGGAAGATTTTCTGGAAGAAGAGGGATATGCAGTAGAGACAGCCATGGACCCTTATTCTGCATTGGAGATGAGCTACAAACAGGTCTTCGATCTTTATCTTTTCGACGTCAATCTTCCCTATGAGAACGGTTTTGACCTCTTGCAGAAACTGCGTCAGAGCGGCGATACCACGCCGACGATCTTCCTGACATCCAGAGAGGACAAAGCTTCTCTTTCGGAAGGCTTTGAAAAAGGGGCGGATGACTATATGAAAAAGCCGATCGACCTGGATGAACTGATGCTTCGCATACAGGCTGTACTGCGTCGTCAGATCCGTCAGGAGCGAATAATTATAGGCGAATACAGTCTCGATACGGCTGCCAAGACACTCTATCTGGACGGGGAAACACTTGATGTGACAAAAAAAGCGATCGAACTGCTGCTGCTGCTGATACAGGCTAAAGGCGAAGTGGTCAGCAGTGATGAGATCAAGGGCAGACTCTGGGCAGCGGGGCAGAGTGCCAGTGACGGTGCGCTTCGGGTCTATATCACGCAGTTGAAAAAATATTTCCCCGAGAATATTGTCAACATCCGTGGTGTAGGTTACCGGTGGGCAGAGTAGGGAAACGTGAAGATATCGAACCATAAAAAACAGATTCTGCTTGCAGCTCTTGGCTATTTTTCCAGTGTGGCGATACTTTTGAGTTTTGTCTATTGGTTTTTAAAGAATGAGGGTTTTTCCGAAGTGAATTTTCTTATGGCGGTACTGCTTGTGCTTATTCTTGCCGGGGGATGGGGCTATATTATCTCCTCTCATGTTCTGGCACCCAAAGCGGAACTTGATGCCAACCTTTCGCATCTAAGTTCGGAGATACTGCATGAACTGAATATCCCTGTCGCGACTATTAAAGCCAATGTATCTATGCTGAAAAAACATTTACAGAAGGAAGAGAGGTCCCTCAAACGACTGGAGCGTATTGAAGCATCCTCCGATAGACTGGAACGACTGTATGAAGAGTTGGTCTACAGTATTCAAAAAGAGATCCATCCTATAGAAAAAGAGGACGTGAATCTGTATCATTTACTTCATGAACGCATAGAGGCATTTGAATCATTCGGACGCAACAGTTTTCATCTTGATGTCGATGAGATGATGATCAGGGTCGACAGGATTGGCTTTGAGAAGATGATAGATAATCTGCTGATGAATGCGATGAAGTATTCGGATAAAACATCCCTGATTTCTGTGGTACTCGATGGAGATGTGCTTACGATCGGCGATGAAGGTGTGGGAATGGATGAGGCCGAACTTCTGAAGGTGTATGAACGTTACTATCAGAGTGACAGAAAAAAAGAAGGTAAGGGGATCGGCTTGGCCCTGGTCAAAGCCTACTGTGACGATGAAGAAATAGAGATACAGATCAGATCGAAAAAAGGCGAAGGGACCAGAGTATTGCTTGATCTCGGTCGGGTTCATGTCTGAACTTGAGAGCTTTTTATTCAAAAAAGTATATAATGAACTATGCAGAACAAGAGGATAGAGTAAGAGCATGATTGCCAAACTGATAATCGCAACATTGTTGACGGGTGTTATCAGTGGATTTTTCATTACCTTTTATGAAATGCTGATTGCATTTACAACACGGCTGCTGTTCATGGGGGACCCTTTTGAAACGATCCCTGTATTACCTACCTGGTATCTTTATGTAGTACCGACCGTAGCGATCTTTATTGTCAATTATTTGATCTCCAAAGACAATTACATCCGCGAATATGGTTTGACGGAGATCGCTGATTCTGTGAGTCAGAACAAGTTGATTATCAATGTCAAAACACTTTTTCTCAAGGTTATTGCATCCACGCTTTCGGTTTCCAGTGGATATGCCGTGGGTACGGAGGGCCCGTCTGCAGGTATGGGAGCGATGGTGGCCTATCAGATACACCGTCTGTTCAATCTTCCGACAATGCTGGTCAAGATGATGATCAGTGTGGGAGCGAGCAGCGGTATCGCCGCGATCTTCGTTTCTCCGCTTACGGGAATCGTCTTTTCCATAGAGAATATCGCCTACCAGTTTATCAAACAGTATATAGGATATGTGATTCTGAGTTCAGTGGTCGCTTTTTCAATCTCAGTGAAATTTTTGGACTCCATCTCATTTCACAGTTCCCTGGGCAAAGAATTTGATTACTATTATGTCATGCCGATCCTGATCTTCATCCCATTCATCACATTCTTTGTCTATCTCTACCTTTTTATGAAAAAACGACTTCTGCATATCATAGACCTTGAGATCTTTAAGAAGTTCCGTACAATGAGAAATATGGTGTTCTCTCTGATAGGCGGCAGCGTTGTAGGAACGGTGCTGCTCATCGAACCGCATGCAGGATTTTCGGGGAAAGAGATAGTGATGCACCTTATCAATAATAAGGAATCGATCTCAGTCTATTTTATATTTCTGATTATCATTTTGCGTATTATCGGGACAACGGTCGCTTTATATGCCAATGCTGTAGGTGGGCTCTTCCTGCCGCTGATGAGCATTGGAGCACTGGTCGGATACGGTTACGGTGAGATCATTACCTTTTATTCCCATTTTCCTTTTGAGCCATTCTTTTTTGCAGCAGTGGGTTCTGCGGTCTTTATGGGGGTGGTGATGAAACTGCCGTTGACAGCAGTGGTGCTTGCCCTCGAACTGACCTTTGATTACAACATTCTGGTGGCTACGGGTGTCAGTGTGGTGCTGGTCGGTTACCTGACCAGTTTGCAGTTCGATATACGCAAAAAGTATGTCACACAGGCGGAAGAGGCCTCCGAGCCGAAAAACAGTTCACATTGAACTTTTTGTCAGGTTATGAACGGCAGGAGGATGTTTATCCAGACGCCTGCCCCTATCATGCCTGTGGTGATCAGGACGAACCATAATACTCTGATGCCCAACTTTCTGCCACCCATCCAGAAAACGATCCCCAGCTTGACATAAGTGTTGACGACAGAAGCGATAATGATCCCGTTGACGGCAGTCAGTATAGGCAGTTTATTGTCGGCTTCAAGCTGTGAGAGTGAAAGGGTAATGGCATCGACATCGGTAATGCCCGAAAAGGAAGAGACAATGTAAACACCGATATCTCCATATCCTTGTTTGACTATGGTAATGGCACCATAGATGACTCCGAAAAGTATACCGAATTTGATGGCTTCACTGAGCTGCAGGGGATTCTTATTTAGTATTTCGTTCTGTATACCCGGTGCTGTTTGGGTAGCCTGTTTATAGACGATATAGACATAGGCGAAACCGCTCAAGGCAGCCAGAGTGTAAGGCAGGAGCAAATGCCAGGCAACTTCCATATTAATTACCAGTGCTTCAAAAAGTACACGCAGATACATCAGGGTACAGGCGATGGCAATACCTGCCGCATAATTGTTCAGATACTCTTTTTGCGCTGTATACATCTTTGAGAGGGAGATTGAAACAGCAGTAGAAGAGATAAGCCCGCCGAAAAGCCCTGTAAGCAGTACGCCCTGCTTGTTCCCAAGGATCTTGATAGCAATGTAGCCCACAAAGGAGATCGCTGCAATGATAACGGCCATGAGCCATGTTTTGTAGGGATTGAAGAGCTTATAGGGGCCGATCATCTCATCGGGCAGGATGGGAAGGATCAAAAAGGTCATAGCAAGTAGCAGGATACTGGCATTCAGATCTGTGGGAGTGATGTTCTTTTCTATTCTCTGCAGTCTTGGTTTGATGTCAAGCAGGACGATCATCATAACCCCGATGAAAATAGCATATTGCTCCAGATGGAAATAGGTCATCAGCCCAAGCAAGTAGGTGATGATCGCGGCGATCTGGGAGGTCATCCCCATTTTCTTGTAATGGATGTTCTTCATATAATACGAAAGTATGATGATACCTGCTATAGAGGCAGAGACGACCACTATAAGGGAAGGGGCAAATTGGTACATCCATCCTGACATAAATCCCAGAAGTGATATCAGTGCAAATGTACGTGAACCTGCGGCGAATCCGACATCGTTACTGTAGAGATGGGACATCGTACGCTGAAGTCCTATGGCAAAGCCGAGCAAAACTGCGATCAATAGAGATTTTACCAGTATGTAGTCCATAGATCAGGCTCCTTCTTTCTCTGTATGTGCGTTTTTGGATTTTAACAAGAACCATTCTACTGTTTTGTAAAGTTCGGTCACGACAAAGATCGGCAGGGAGATCTCAAAGATCAGAAGCCAGTCTTTCCAGCCAAGCGGAACGGTATGCAGGGCATCCTGCAGAAATGGTACATAAACGGCTGCTACCTGCAAAGAAACGGTCACCAGCCATGCAGCGATCAGCCAGATATTGCTGAAAAAGCCCATAGTGTAGATAGGGGCATGCAGAGAACGGTAGTTGAATACATTCATTTTCTCCAAAATGATGATAGCTGTGAAAGCAGCGGTCTGTGCCAGCCCGATGGCCTGTGCTTCAGGCAGGCCGGAACTGAGATAATGATGGAATATCCATAGTGTAGCACCACCGATATATCCGCCCAACAGTATGATCATGAGAATTCCTCTGTATTGGAGGAAAGATTCACTGCTGGCCCTTGGCAGACGATGCATGGTACCTTTTTCAGCTTTTTCCATGCCCAATGCCACAGCGGTCATCCCGTCCGTGACCAGGTTCATCCATAAGATCTGCACAGGCAGGAGGATCAGCGGTCCTCCCAGAAGGATATTGACAAAGATCGCTATGACCTCTCCGATATTCGATGAGAGCAGATAGGTGACAAATTTCTTGATGTTATCATATTGCCTGCGTCCTTCTCTGACTGCATTGATGATGGAGGCGAAATTGTCATCAAGCAGTATCATGTCTGCTGCACCTTTGGCGACATCTGTTCCTCTCATTCCCATGGCAATACCGATATCGGCTTTTTTAAGTGCGGGTGCATCATTGACCCCGTCACCGGTCATGGCCGTAACCAGGCCTTCATCCTGCAGTATTTTGACAATTCGTATTTTGTCTGCCGGGGTAGTTCTGGCAAAAATCGCTCCTTCATGTATCGCATTTTTCAAAGCGTCATCATCAAGCGTATCCAGTTGGCTGCCTGTAATACCATGCTTGGCATCCAAACCTACCTCTTTTGCGATCGCCATGGCAGTAAGTGGTGCATCTCCGGTGATCATCACTACATTGATACCTGCCGTTCTGGCTGTTTGTATGGCATGATGTACTTCGGGTCTTGGCGGATCGATGATGCCGACGACTCCCAGGAGAACCAAATCGTTCTCCACCGCATCGGCATCGAGTTTGATCCCTTTAGGCAATACACGTTTTGCCAGTGCGAGTGTACGCAGGCCGTTTCGTGCCAGTTGGCTGTAGGCATCCTCGAAGGCTTTTTTCTTCTGTGCATCAAGCGCTTGTACTTTTTCCCCGTCGAAATAGTAGTTTGAACGTTCCAGGAGTACTTCGGGTGCTCCTTTGATATAGGCGATATTTTTGCCTTTTTCCTGAACGATGACACTCATGCGTTTTCTCTGAGAATTGAAAGAGAACTCTGTGGTGATCTTTTCGTCCACTTCCGGCGTCAGCCAGGCTTTATAGGCTGCAACGATCAATGATGCTTCTGTGGGTTCACCGGTGATCTTCCATTCATCCTTTTCCTTGGTCAGCCCGGCATGGGTACAGACAAGCCCGGTTTTGAGCAGTTCAATCAGATCCTGTCTCTTTTTGTAATCCACCTTTTTCTTATCTTTTTCAAAGTGGCCTTTTGGATCATATCCGCTTCCTGTTACATCTATTTCACCGCTAAAAAGCCATACTTTTTGTACGGTCATCTGGTTTTGTGTGAGTGTGCCTGTTTTATCAGTACAGATGACGTTGGCACTACCCAGTGCTTCAGCTGCCTGCAAACGGCGAAGCAGGGCTTTTTGGCGGACCATCGCTTTGACACCGAGTGCCAGTGTAATGGTCACAACTGCCGGCAGACCTTCAGGTACGACCGCTACGGCGAGAGAGATGCCCGTCAGAAACATTTCCATCATATCTTTGCCCAGAAGGTATCCGATGATGGCGACAAACGCTGCGATGGCAACAGAGAAGATCCCGAGTTTTTTACCCAAAACCGCCAGTTTTTTCTGTAAAGGTGTCTGTGTGCTGCCCACCTCACTGGTCATTTTTGCGATCTTCCCGAATTCAGTTTGCATACCCGTAGCAACGACGATGCCTTTGGCATAGCCATTGACCACATTGGTGCCCATCCATGCCATGGAGCTCCGTTCCCCCAATGCACTCTTTTGAGGTACAGCTTTTGTGTTTTTCAAAGAAGCAACGGACTCTCCGGTCAGCGCGGACTCGTCTACTTTGAGGTTGACTGCCTCAATGAGCCGGAGATCTGCCGGTATTTTATCTCCGATTTCGAGAAAAACGATATCACCGGGGACCAGTTTGGTTGAATCGATCTCCTTTTTCTCTCCGTCTCTCAAAACCTTACAGCGCAGGGAAAGCATTTTTTGGAGTGCTTCTATGGCTTTTTCAGCTTTATACTCCTGTATGAATCCGAGAATACCATTCAAAATAACAATGATCATGATAGTGACGGCATCACCTACTTCTCCTATGGCAAAGGAAATTGCCGCGGCAATAAGCAGGATGATGATCAGAACATCCGTAAACTGTCTGAAGAGTATCCAGTACCATTTTTCTTTGTGTACTGAACGGATACGGTTTGGACCATAGTGTGCCTGACGCTGAACTATTTCATCTTTGCTTAGACCTTTTTGCGGATCAGTACCCAGGGTCTTGTATACCGTGTCGAACTTTTGGGCATACCACGGTATTTGTTCTTTTTCAGGTTTTTCTATTTTTTTCTTTTTTGTTTTGGATACAGCAGACTGCATCAGCGTTTCTTTCCAGAACGAAACCAACAGAGAGAAAAGAAGCGGTACTACGATCGTAGAGACAGAAGAAGCCGCTACCAGTGCAGTAAAGAGCTGGATGTCTATCAACTGTGCATCGAGTAAAAGTTTTGCCACGATGATCTCGGTAGTAAGCCGGGCGTTCAGTCCGATACCGATCGTCCATGCTTCTTTGCTGTTAAGCTGTCCCATGGGGACCATGAGAAAAATACCGATGATCTTACCTACGAAGGCAGCCAGAAAGAGCAGGATTGCAAGTTCAGGTGCTTTAATCATACCGCTGAGATCAACACTCATACCTATCCATAAGAAAAAGACAATGCCAAAAAAGCCGTAGCTCACGGCTCGCACTGCCTTGGTGGCCTGAATGCCTACATCCCCTGCCATAGTAAAGACCGGACGCATGAGCATACCTGCCACAATGGCACCTACAACCAGACCAAGATCCGTTCGTTCTGCAAACCCACCAAAAACAAAAAGAACGATGATCATTAATAAAATGAGATTGGCAACCCGTATCTTTAACCAATGAGAGAGAGGAAGAAGGATCCATTTGTGTACCACCCAGGCAGCAGCAATAAAGATGATAATATTGAGTACAAGGTCGATTATCGCAGTGGAATCATTTGGGACCAACCCGCTTTTATCGCCAATCCACAGAGAAACAAAAGCGATAAGGAAGACTTCTATCACATCATCAAGGACACCCGCACCTACAATATAGTTGCCAACCTTGGTTCTGATAAGATTGAATTCATCCAGTATGGGTACTATCACCGCTTCGGCTGTGGGCATACGGGTCAATCCCACCACAAAAGATACCATCCAGTCATACCCCAGGTAGCGCATCACTGCTATACCCAGTCCAAAAGGGATGATGGTGTTCAATACCGTGGCTATTATGATGTTTTTACTTTGCGAACGCATCTCCTGCATATCGATCTGCAGACCGATAAAGAAAAGCAAAAAAAGTACGCCCAGTTCGGCAAGCAGGGTAAAGATCTCATTGAAGATACCATGGGAAAGCAAATCACCGATCGGGGTATAGTGTGCACCCATGGCGACAAAAAGTGCAGCCAATATACCCGGGATCCGCAAACGTTCCATAAAACCGGCCAAAATATAGGTCAGTCCGAAAAGCAGTGCCAACAACAATAAAAATTGCCCTACTATCTCACTGCTCATTATTTAGCCTTGTTTCTGAAATGTTTTATTATACCACTGATTTGGATAAATATATGCCAAAGCCAAGTCGTGCCATAAAAGCATAGTGTAAAATAAGAAAGAGTAGAATGAGAATCTAATCTAATTGAAAGGAACCTTCATGGCTACAGTCGTCTCCTACGGTGCAGCGGAAGTGGTGACCGGCTCCTGTCACCTGTTTACGATAGACGGAGGTCCTCAAATTCTTGTGGATTGCGGGATGTTCCAGGGGCAGGAAGAGGAGCGTAACTACGGTCCTTTTGATTTTAATCCTTCCGAAGTGGACTATCTGTTGGTCACCCATGCCCATCTGGACCATGTTGGGCGCATACCGAAGTTGGTAAAGGAGGGATTTACCGGAAAGATCTATGCGACCCACGCGACACATGACCTTGCCGAGATCATTCTGCTTGACAGTGCCAAGATCATGAAGGAAGATTTTAACACCAAATACAAAAAGGCCCAGCGGCAGGGAAAAGAAGAGGGTGTCATGGAACCCTTATACGCAGAAGCAGATGTGGAAGATGTGTTCGAGTTTGGCTGGCACTATCCGGAATATGACAAGTCTTTCACTCTGGAGGATGGTATAGAGATCACCTACCGGGATGCCGGCCATATTCTCGGGGCCGCTTTCATTGAAATACGTTATAAAGAGAACGGCGTGGACCATACAATAGTCTTCTCCGGAGATATAGGCAACGATACCGAGATCGTCATGAAAGACCTTGCTCCGTGTACTCATGCC
This sequence comes from Sulfurovum sp. NBC37-1, assembly GCF_000010345.1. Classification (NCBI taxonomy): domain Bacteria; kingdom Pseudomonadati; phylum Campylobacterota; class Epsilonproteobacteria; order Campylobacterales; family Sulfurovaceae; genus Sulfurovum; species Sulfurovum sp. NBC37-1. The sequence goes on along the minus strand of NC_009663.1, from coordinate 2,276,825 downwards.
GACTATCTGTATGTAGAGTCCACCTACGGCGACCGTGACCACCAAGGTGTAGAAGATACTGTTACGGAATTCAAAAGCGTGATCATCAAGACCATGAAAGACTGGGGAAATGTCATCATCCCCTCATTCGCCGTGGAACGGACACAGGAACTTCTCTGCATCCTGAAGCAGATGCACAGGAGAAAAGAGTTGCCGCAGTGCAAAATATTTGTCGACAGCCCTATGGCGACCCGTGCAACGGAAGTGTACAGGAACTATTCCGAACTGTTGAGTTCCGAGTGTCAGGAGATCAAGAAAGAAGATGGAACGATCTTCGATTTTGAGAACCTTGTCTATACCCTTGATGTAGAAGCTTCCAAAGCCATCAACGACATGGATACCCGTGCGATCATCATCGCGGGCAGCGGTATGTGCAACGGCGGCAGAATACTGCATCATTTCAAAAACCGTTTATGGAACAAGAAGAATGCCGTTATTTTTGTCGGCTATCAGGCCGTCGGTACTTTGGGAAGACATATCGTTGACGGAGCACGATGGGTGAAGATCTACAATGAAGATATCCTCATCAAGGCGAGTATTCATACCATTAACGGATTCTCCGCCCATGCGGACCAGAAAGGCATTGTCAAATGGATATCGCAGATCGAAGATCTTAAGCGTATTTATCTTGTGCATGGAGAAGAGGACAAAGAGGTGATCCTGCGCTCTGTACTTGAGAATGAACTGCATGCCAAAGCACATATCGTGGAGCCTGAAGAGGTGATCTATCTGGCATAGGTTTTTTTGCTATTGATTCAGATTAACACATATTTAATATATCTTTGATACACTTCAACATTTTTATACAAAAGGGAAGTAGTGGTCAAACATCGCAATCTGGTATCCTTCATCATTACCACACTTCTCTACGCCCTGCTTTTCGGGGGGTACTTCTACCTGATACGTACCTATATTATTGCAGATCAGGCAGCGCAGGACAGTGCCATCCAGCTCTGCCTGAGCGAATTCGTTCCCGAAGTGGTTCCCGAAACCCAGGAGGTGGAAGAAGAATCGGTTGTAGAAGAAGAACCGGAGCCTGAACCCGAACCAGAGCCTGAACCGATTGTTAAAGAGGAGCCGGTGGTTGAAAAGGTCATCCCGGAACCTGTCAAACCCAAAGTACTTCCTGTACCTGAAGTAAAAAAGCCAAAGCCAAAAAAGAAAGAGATCAAAAAGAAGAAAAAAGTCAAGAAAAAAAAGATCAGAACACGTACGGCACAAAGCAGCAGGGTAGGAGTAAAACGCCGGGGAAGCGGACATGCCAGTGCCTCAGAGAAAAACCGTTTTCTGGCTACGGTGAGACAACGGATCAACCGGAACAAAAGTTACCCGCGTATTGCCAAACGCAGAGGCATGCAGGGGTCGGTTAAAGTGCATTTTACCATACTTCCCAACGGTCATGTAGGGAACATTTTGGTCAGCGGTCCCAAAGTCTTTCACAGCTCGGCACGCAAGGCGGTGAAAAAGGCATTTCCCATCTCTACGAAAAATGTTCCCTTTTCTCTTCCCAAAACGGTCAATTTGACGCTTCGGTATCAGCTAAGATAGCAAATTTCATTACTTTCCTTATAAAAAAGATAAAATTAACACATAATTAACAGAAGCATGCCACAATACCCAAAACAATTTTGGAGGAGTTACGATGAAAAAGGGAATCTATCTCTCTTTGGTGTGTGCCATGTCGCTGTATGCAGCAGAAGTAGAGCTTGGCACGATCGACGTGGAAGCAAAGGTCGATACGGAAGTGGTCAAAGATGTACATGGGGAGGATATCAGGTCAGCCGATGTGGCCGAAGCTTTGATGAAGCAGTCATCCTCTGTGACGTTGGTACGAAGAAGTGGGATCGCAAACGATATTATTGTCCGTGGACAGAAGAAGGACAATATCAATGTTACAATAGATGGCGCAAAGATCTACGGTGCCTGTCCGAACAGGATGGACCCTCCTATTTCACATGTCCTGGCAAACAACATTGACTATATCGCTATAGATGACGGTCCTTTTGATGTAGAGAGTTTTGGTGCATTGAGCGCAAACGTGGATGTAGAAACGCTCAAGCCTACCAAAGAGCTTCATGGTGATGCAGCTTTGAATTTCGGTAGTTGGGATTACAAAAAAGCTTCGGCCATGATCAGCGGCGGTACGGATCGTATCAGATTCCTTCTGAGTGCTTCGGGCGAACGCGGAGGTCAGTATGAAGATGGCGACGGTAATAATTTTGCCCAGCAGATGGATAACTATATCGCCGATAACCTGAACGGCAATCCGGTCCATGACAAAAAGTTGAAAGGGCAAGCACTCCTGCCTCAATATCGTGATATGGATGCTTTTACAAAGAAGACTGTTCTGGCAAAGATGTACTGGGATATTACGGATAACCAGCAGCTGAAACTGAGCTATACGGGCAACAGAAGTGATGATGTCCTCTACCCGACGACACCAATGGATGCCTTGTATGATGATTCCAATATCTATAATGCGGAATATGTCCTCAACGAACTGGGACGCTACTCCAAAGAGCTTGATATACAGCTGTACAAATCAGACGTGGATCATCCTATGAGCAATAAGTACAGAAAAGCATCCAATATGATGTTGATGAAGAACTGGCTGACTACTGACACGCAGGGAGCCAAGATCAAAAACAGATTCGATCTTGACAATCATGAAGTGACGCTGGGTATCGATTACAGTCTGCGTAACTGGAACGGTGCCTATTATGGAAAGAACGATATGTATAAAGGGGTGAGTATCCCTGATGTCGATACGGAAAATATCGCCTTTTTTGCCAAAGACAAGATACATTTTGACAAGTTTGAAGTCGATCTTGGCTTGAGATATGACGATACATCGGTAGAACCCGGTCTGGGAACATTGCAAAGTAATGACTACAACGCGTTGAACGGAAATATATTGTTAACCTACCATATGGATGAAAAGACAAAACTCTTTGGAGGCGTAGGCCGTTCGTCAAGAGTACCGGACGGACGGGAACTCTATTTTCAGAAAAAAGGCAAGGTACTTGGAACTCCTGATCTGGACCTTGTGACCAATACGGAATTTGACATTGGCGGAGAGACACAGTTTGAAGATGCAACACTCAAAGCAAAATTCTTCTACAGCGAACTGGGAGATTTCATCTTCTACAATGCCGATAAAATGATTCACCGTTTTGAGAATATGGATGCGACACTGTATGGTTTTGAAGTAAGCGGAAGCTATATCGTGACGGATAACCTGTATGTTGACGGGGCACTCTCCTTCCAGAAAGGTGAAAAGGATAACCCTCTTAGTGGACAGACCGGAACCAATATGCCGGAGATCCCGCCAATGAAACTGATTGCGGGGATCAACCTTGAAGAGCCTGGCGACTATCTGCTGCGCGCCGAAGTTGTTGCGGCAAGTGCATGGGATGACTATGATGCAGACAATGGTGAGCAGTACCTTCCCGGATATGCCGTGCTCAATCTTAAAGGAAGCAAAACGTTTGCGGATCACTTTGAAGTAACGGTAGGTGTAGATAACCTCTTTGACAAAACTTATGCCGTTTCGAACACCTATGAGGACCTGACACTTATTTCAGGTGGCGGTGAAGTAATGCTTATGAATGAACCAGGACGTTATATCTATACAAACCTGAGTTATAAGTTTTAATACTGTGCAGGGTGAGCTGATGCTCAGCCGCATCCCTGCTATTGTTTTTTTGTTCTGATTCCTGCATGCTGATCCTGACAATCCTTTTTTCTTAAATATTTTAAAATACCAGCAAAAAAGATATCCCTTTCTACCCAAATGTTAAATTAGTGTTAAATTCTTGACGTAAATCAATTATCTTAATAATAATAATAAGCTATAATGGAGCTATGGGCAATAATGCTGTTGCATTGTTGACTAAAATTCTTTAGGAGGAAATAATGAGCTACAAGTTAAGCAAATTGACATCGCTTTTTCTTGGGTCTGCATTGAGTGTATCTACACTTTTTGGTGCAAGTGCCCTGGATAATGTGATGAAAGAGAGAGGTTTGACGCAGGCTGACCTGTTGGCAGCGGCTAAAACCTATACACCAAGCGGTGGACGTGACAAATATATCGTATTCTCTTCGGGCGGTCAGTCCGGACAGATAATGGTGTATGGTGTTCCGTCAATGAGAATTCTCAAATACATCGGTGTATTTACACCGGAACCTTGGCAGGGTTGGGGTTATGATGATGACACCAAAAAAGTCCTTGCCCAGGGTAATATCAGAGGAAAGAAGATTACGTGGGGTGACACACACCACCCGGCACTTTCCGAAACAAACGGTAGATATGACGGTAAATGGCTGGTTATCAATGATAAAGCCAATCCACGTCTTGCTGTTATTGATTTGAAGGACTTCGTTACCAAGCAGATCGTTGTGAATCCTGTTTTCAAATCTGACCACGGTGGAGCATTCTTTACACCGAATTCCGAGCACATCCTGGAAGCGTGTCAGTACGGCGCTCCGCTTGACAACAACTATCACCCGATCGAAGAGTACAAAGAGACGTATCGTGGTGGTGTAACAGTTTGGAAGTTTGACCCGAAAATAGGAAGAATAGATCCGAAAAAATCGTTTACGATCGAAATGCCTCCTTATATGCAGGATCTTTCCGATGCAGGTAAAGAAGCAAGTTTCGGATGGGGATTCACCAACTCATTCAACTCCGAGCTATATACAGGTGGTATTGAAAAAGGTCTTCCTCCATTCGAAGCGGGTATGAGCCGTAACGATACGGATTTCCTTCATGTATATAACTGGAAAAAACTGGCTGAACTTGCAAAAGATCCTAAAAATGTAAAAATGGTCAATGGTACCAGAGTTATTCCTATGGAAGTTGCGATCAAGAATGATGCGCTTTTCCTTATTCCAGAGCCAAAATCACCTCACGGTGTCGATGTATCACCTGACGGTAAAAGCATTGTTGTCTGTGGTAAACTTGATACACATGCGACCGTGTATGATTTTGACAAGATACAGGATGCGATCAAGCATAAAGCGTATGTAGGTAAAGATCCGTACGGTATTCCTATTCTTGATCTGAAGAAAACAATGCACTGTCAGGCTGAGTTGGGCCTCGGGCCATTACATAACCAGTATGGTAAGAACTGGAAAGACGGTGAGATCTATACGTCTCTCTATGTTGACAGCCAGGTTGTCAAATGGAACTACAAGACCTGTAAAGTGGAAGACAGACAGAATGTTAACTACAACATCGGTCACCTTTGTGGTATGGAAGGTAAAACGGAAGATCCTCAGGGAGATTACATCATCGCATTGAACAAACTTGCGATTGACAGATTTAACGAGATCGGGCCATTGCACCCTCAGAATCACCAGTTGATCGATATTCGTGGTAAAAAGATGCAACTGCTCTACGATATGCCTGTTCCATTGGGTGAGCCTCACCAGGCAGTAGCCATCAGAGCAAGCAAACTGAAGACAGAAGTACGTTATAAGATGGGAACCAATGCCTTTACAGGTAAGGTACATGAAGGTAAAACACTCGCCGGTCAGGAAAAGATCGTAAGAAAAGGAAACCATGTCTATGTTTACGGAACAGTGGTCAGATCACACATCAACCCTGAACATGTAACAGTGAACAAAGGTGATACAGTAACCTTCTATCTCACAAACCTTGAAAGAGCTGAAGATGAGACACATGGTTTTACAGTAGATACGTATAATGTACATACATCTCTTGAGCCGGGTAAAACAGTTGCTGTAACATTCAAAGCAGATCTTGAAGGTGTATTCCCTTACTACTGTACAGAATTCTGTTCTGCACTGCACCTTGAGATGATGGGTTACCTCTTGGTCAAAGATCCGAACAAGAAGTATACAGCAGCCAAGAAACTTAAAATGGCAGCAATGAGTCCTGAGCAGCTCAAAAAAGAGTATGACCAGACTGTAGCAGTGAACAATGCGACAGACAAAGTTATCCAGAGTGTTGTGAAGTTCCTTAAAGAGAACCATTATGAGAAGTTCCCGACCATTAAAGCATTGGTAACAGATGCATTGGATCAGTATGGTAAGATCCCTGAGCAGAAGAAGAAAGCAGATGAAGCTGTTAAAGCAGGAAATCTGGATAAAGCGATCCTCTTCGAAAACATGATCTGGCAGTATATGGTTAAGACGGCGGACGTTGGTATCAGAGCGAAAGACCTTTTGGTCAAAAAAGTAGCTAAACCTATGAGCCCTGCTGCTAAGCGTGGTGAAGCAGCGTATCTTGAAGGTGGATGTAACGGATGTCACGTTATTGGTAAAGTATCTTCAGGTCCAGACCTGACAGGTGTACTCCAGAGACACGAGAATGGTGAAGCATGGGCTGCACAGTGGATCATGCATCCTGAAAAAATGTATGATGATGACTATATCAAATCTATGATCAACTACTTCAACCTACGTATGCCTAACCAGGGTATGACGGAAGAACAGACTAAAGATATTATCGAATATCTTAAGTGGATCGACGAGAACGCAAACCTCTTTTAAGATCTACATTCTACAAAGGGCTTAAAGCCCTTTGTAGCCTACATTATAATTCCCACTTATATTTTCAAAATATAATTTATCTTGATAGATATCAAGTCTATTCATAGAATAAAACGGTAGAATATGTAAAAGATAATAGCTATCTCAAAAAACTCGATCTATTCAAGTTTTTTGGTATATCTATTAAGAAAGGATACATATGAGTTCTTTGGCAAAGTCAAGAATATTTACACTGCTGGCATTGGGCATTCTGCTTTACTGGTTCGTGATCCCCGCGGTGTTCACGCACAATGTGGTAGAGATGGGAAGACAGGGCAAGGGAGACCAGCTCTCCGACCTTACCGTCAAGACTTGGGATTATTATCAGAAGGGCAGGTATGTTTCGCCCAATATCCCCAAAGAGGATGCGAACAATCTGAAGAAAATGATCGAGGATGATATGGAGTTGAATGTAGTGACCGCACCGATCTGGTATGTGTCGCTCGAAGCACCGAATTACCCTAAAGATGCATTTCCTGAAGGGATCCCAGTCTTTTATCATTTTGACGGATTCAGCGGTGATGTTCATGAAATGAATACGATCAACCACTATATCGGAATGGATCCGATGGAGAGAGGGGCACCATATCTTCGTTTGTTGGCTCCATATGCTTTGATCTTCGTAGCATGGCTTTTGGCCATGTTCATGATCTACAACAACAGGATCTTCAATCTTCTGATGCTAATCCCTGTGGCATTGCCGATCGTTTTCATAGGTTTCTACTCCTATTGGCTCTATTGGTTCGGACATCATATGCATGATTGGGGGGCTTTCAAGATCAAGCCCTTCACCCCTACGGTCTTCGGGGACGGTAAAGTCGCACAGTTTACGACACACTCTTACCCGACGATTGGTTTCTGGCTCCTGGTAGCTATCTCTGTGTTGAGTATTTTGGCACTGGCGGCAAAACGTAAATATCAGAAAAGCGAACAAGCAGCCTAAGATGTTACAGAAGATCATAGCATTCACTATCGCAATCAGTTCACTGTCTCTATCAGGCAATGTATTGCAGGATGCTATTGATCAGGCAAAACCGGGCTCCCGCCTGGAGTTACCGGCGGGGCTTTATCATGGAAATATCGTGATAAACAAACCGCTTATCATAGACGGGAAAGATCAGAAAGCCATCATCGAAGGTGACGGAAAAGGTACTGTGGTGACTATCACGAGTTCCGGTGTTACCGTGAAAAACCTAACCATCAGACACAGTGGTGAAGAACATGAAAAGGTCGATGCAGGTATTTCCATGCAAAAAACGACACAGTGTCATGTAGAAAACAACAAAATCGTTGACTGCCTGTTCGGGATCGATATGTCCGAAGTGAGTAATTCGGAGATTAATGATAATTATATCGAGTCCAAACCGTTTGACCTCGGTATCCGGGGAGATGGTATCCGCCTGTGGTACAGTAATGACAACCATCTGAGCGGGAACCATCTTTACAAGTCACGTGATTTTGTTGTATGGTATTCACACGGGAACCTTATAGAAAAGAACCGAGGAGAGTACGGAAGGTATTCTCTGCATTTTATGTATACCGGAAAGAATATTGTCAAAGACAATGTCTATAAACATAATTCAGTAGGTATCTTTTTTATGTATTCTCAGGACACGATCGCAACAGGAAACCTGATACAGAATTCACTGGGAACAACCGGACTGGGAATCGGTATGAAAGATGCAAGTAATTTTGTACTCAAAGACAATACAATCATCTATTGCGCCAGAGGGTTGTTCATTGACCGGTCGCCCTATGAACCTGATACGACGAATCTCATTGAAGGCAATCGTATTATTTACAACAGTGAGGGGATACATTTTCACTCATTGAGTCTTCATAACAGGTTTGTCGATAATATTTTCAAAGGGAATATCGAAAATGTAATGAATGATTCGTATAATACGAGAATAACCGAAAATGAGTTTGACGGAAATTACTGGGATGATTATGAAGGATTTGACAAGAATGGTGACGGCATAGGCGACGGACCGTATAACTATTATGCATATGCGGATAAAGTATGGCTGCTCAATCCGAATATCAAGTTCTTTTACGGGTCCCCTGTGATCTCGATATTGAATTTTCTGGCAAAACTGGCTCCTTTTTCGGAACCGGTACTGCTGTTGAGTGACAAGCATCCCAAAATGCATGAAGGACAGGTATAAATGGAAGAGAAAGTACAGAAAACTATTTCAAAAGAAGAGAAAAAAAGACGCCAGTTCATGAAGCAGGCCGTAGGCCTGGGTGTACTCGGCATAGCTGCTGCAGGCGGCATCTGGGCAGCAAAAGACTTCAAACTGACAAAGGGACGGCTGCGTCCTCCCGGAGCTGTACCTGAAGAGCAGTATCTTTCAATGTGTATCAAGTGCGGGCAGTGCCTCCAGGTCTGTCCCTATGATTCTATTATGCTGGAAGATATAGATGGGAAAGCAGGTGTGGGAACGGCTTATATTGATCCTCTGGCAAGGGGATGTTATCTCTGTGAAGCCTTTCCCTGTGTATTGGCATGCCCCACTGGGGCACTCGATCATGAAGCGAATGTGATCGAAAAAGTACACATGGGTATGGCAATCGTGGTCAATGAAAGTGCCTGTATTGCCCTGGATAACAAGAAGGTGACCAATGAGATGATCGGCCGGATCTACGACCATACCAAAGTGATCAGTGATACAGAGCGTCAAAACAGAAAAGTAGTTATGAACCCCAATGATCCTGAGAAGGTCATACTTCAAAAAGAGCTTTTGCAGAAGTTGAGCGCACAGGAAGGAAAAACATGCAGTCTTTGTGCAGATCTCTGTCCTTTTGAGCCTGATCCGAGCCAGGCAATAGGCATGATCTCAAAAGATGGTGGATTGTTCCCCGAGATACGCGAAGCATGTGTCGGATGCGGTGCCTGTGTGGAACTCTGTCCTACCAAGGTTTTACAGATACTTCCGTATGCCACCTATGCAGATGTCTATGAAAAAAATAAAGGAAGTCAAAATGCGTAATAAAACATTGGTCCTTTCACTGGGAGTCAGTCTGCTCATTTTGGCTGGTTGCGGTGAAGAGAAGCCAAAAGAGTCAGCTGGTAAAGAAGCCAGTGCCAAAGGTATCGTTGTGACTGAAGGTGCTGTAAAAGCCCTGGAAAAAGAAGATGATTCCAAAGAGAACAGTGGACAGTTCTACTATTCCTACAATAAAGAGAAAAAAGGCAGTAGTGAGTATAATTCCGAAACTTCGAAAGTAAGAACAGAACTTGATGCCTACAGAGATATCAGGTCACCGTATGAACGAGTACAGATCACTCTGATGGTTCAACAGCTCAGTCCGGATTACCGTCTGCTTTGTTCTGCCTGCCATGATGATTATGCCAATGGTGTGATCGGACCGGCACTGCTGGACAAGAATGCCACCTTTATCTTTAGCCAGATCAAAGCATTTAAGACCGGAGAAAAAAAGAATGCATTGATGAAAGAACTGGTAAACCGTATCGATGAGCAGAGACTACAGAGTATCGCCAAAGAGATAGAGAGATTCAACACACAAATCAAAGAGATGAGGAGTAAATAGAAATGAAACACATATTAGCTGCAATCGTAACCGTACTTGCATTGGGAGCAATGTTTATGGTCTATCAGTCAGACAGAGAAGTGAACAAGTTGGAAGAGATCCAGAAAATGATCGCCAAAACACAGATAAAAGTAAAACTTGATACAGGTACACAGCCTGTAACACAGGAAGCTCCTGTAGAAAAAATGAGCAATGCTGATATCGAAAAAGAACAGGCAAAGAAAAAGAAAGAGCTGGATGAGAAACTTCAGGCTCTGAAAAATAAAGCTGGAAATGTCGCAGCATTCAGTGTAAGCCCGCTTTATAAGCAGAAATGTTCTTCCTGTCACGGAGTGAACGGTGAAGGGATCATTGGCCCGAAACTGGTAGGCCTGAGTGCAGAAACCGTGCATCAGGATCTGACAGATTTCAAATCCGGAAAAAGAAAGAATTACGTGATGTATGGATTGCTCAGCAAAATGAATGAGAGCCAGATGCAGGCACTTGCAGACGAGATCGGTTCATTCGAGCAGAAGCTCAAAGAGCAGTAACAGTAAAGCCCAAGCAGTTCCAAACTGCTTGGAAGCTTCATAAAGGATAGCAAATGGACAGATATAACGGTAGTGTCAGGGAGCTGATCAATGCACCGCTCCTGAGTACCTTGTATTATAAGACACAGGCTGGTAAGTTCAGACTGACACTTAGGGCATGGAGATGGTTGAGTATTATCATTATCAACCTTCTTTTCTTCCTCTCTTTCCATATCGACCTGCAGATGCTGGAAGGTACACTGAACGGATCGAGACTCTTTGGATTTCACTTGATCGACCCTTTCACCGCGCTGGAGATCTTTGCTGCAGAGCACCATTTTCATACGAATGTGATCATCGGGTCTGTAACGCTGATCGTATTTTATTTTCTAGTTGGAGGAAAAGCATACTGCTCATGGGTATGCCCTTACGGACTTCTGAGTGAAATAGGAGAGCGCATCCATCAGATACTTGTACGAAAGAAGATCATCAAAGAGCACAAATTCACACCGAATGTGCGTTTTGTATTCTGGGCGATCTTTTTGGCTGCTGCAGCGATAGACGGTTATCTGGTCTTTGAAGTACTCAATCCAATCGGCTATATCAGCCGTGCGATCACGTACGGATGGAGCCTGGCTTTGGTATGGGTACTGGTCGTACTTACTATAGAGATTTTTTACTCGAGAAGAGCATGGTGCAAATATGTCTGCCCTGTAGGAACGACCTACAATATGCTTGGCTGGGTCAGCATGACCAAAGTCAAATGGGATATGAATAAGTGTGACCACTGCGGTGCCTGTCTGAATGCCTGTTTTGAGGACCATGTGCTGGAATTCATCAAGCCCAAATACGACAAAGAGCGTAAAGAAAAAGGCGTTGAGACACAGCTGGTGGTCAATGGCGACTGTACTCTCTGCGGAAGGTGTTTCGATGTATGTCATACCGATGCATATAATTATGATTTCAGATTGAAGGATATGGTATAGATGTTGGTTCAAGCTGAAAATGTCAACAAGACATTTATGGGAAGCAAAGTACTGGACAATGTAAACCTGGACATCGAACAGGGTGACCGCATTGCGATGATGGGCCCCAACGGTGCGGGGAAGACTACACTGGTTAGGGCCATGCTCGGGTTTTACCATATCGACAGCGGAAAGATAAGCGTCAATGGATTTGATCCTGTCAAAAACAGGGTAGATGTGTTGAAGAACATCTCTTTCATCCCGCAGCTCCCCCCGCCGGTTAAATTAAGTCTGGAAGAGTTGCTATTGTATGTAGAACAAAGTTCGGGGGTTTCGAGAATAAAAATATTTGAAGAGTCCGACAGAATGGATCTTGATCTTGAAAAACATATCTCCAAGCCTTTTTTCAAACTTTCCGGAGGGATGAAGCAGAAACTTCTGATTGCGATTGCACTTTCCAAGAAGAGTGATCTGCTTATTTTTGATGAACCCACAGCCAATCTTGACCCCAAAGGGCGGGAAAAATTCTATGAGCTTCTTACGGAGATCGACACAGAGTGTTCAACCCTTTTCATTACACACAGACTCGATGAGATAGAAGGGCTGGTCAATCGGAAGATCTATATGGACCTGGGAAAGGTGGTAGAAGATGAAAGAATTTAGTTTCTCTCTCTTGATGGGGATATTTCTTTTACTTGGCTTTTCGGGATGTGAAAAGAAACCGGTAGGAGCGGTACAGCAGATGCACTGGGACAGAGATATGTGCGAACGTTGTAAAATGGCGATCAGCGAACGTAAATTCGCAGTGCAGATCATTGACCCCAAAACAGGGAAAGATTACAAGTTCGATGATATCGGCTGCGCCGTACTGTGGATGGATGAAGAGAAGATCCCATGGAAAGATAAAGCGATCATCTGGATCACCGATGCAAAGACAGGTGAATGGATAGATGCACGAAAAGCAAAATATACGTATGGTGCCATTACCCCTATGGCTTTTGGCTTTGCTGCGTATACAAAAAAGACACTGCAAAAAAATGCGAAAACATTTGATTTTGCCACAGTGGCCCAAAAGATAAGAGAGACAGAAAAACAAAACAGTAAAAAAGTAAGGAGCTATTGATGAAAAATCTTTTTCTGGTAGCATACCTGGATGTGAAAGAGTCACTGCGTTCAAAATGGTTTTATGTCTATTCGGTAGTGTTCGGCGGCCTGATGGCACTCTTTTTCATTTCGGGCGTCTCTGACTCCGTCGTGATGGGGTTTACCGGCCTTAGCCGTATGCTACTGATCTTTATACAGGTTACGATCATCATTCTGCCTATATTTATACTGATTACCACGGTCAAATCGATCTCGGGAGACAGGGAGAGTAATGTGCTGGAATATATGCTCTCATTCCCTGTATCATTGAACGATTACTACTGGGGCAAGATGTTGGGACGTTTTTTGACAGTCTTCATGCCGGTCTTTCTTGCGCTGATCCTCGGGGTCATTTTCGGTCTTTTTAAAGGTGGAGAGATGCCATGGCATATGGTATTTCTTTACTCGACGCTGCTTTTTTCTTTGAGTTTTGTTTTTTTGGGCTTAGCATTCTTCCTCTCAACTATCGTCAAGTCAACGGATATTGCATTGGGGAGTTCTTTTGTCGTATGGATAGCCATGCTGGCATTCATCGACATTGCACTGATGGGACTGATGCTGCAGAACAGAATGAGTGATGGATTGATCGTCACGCTGGCCATGCTCAACCCCATAGAAGTGTTCCGGATAGGGGCTATTTCGCTCTTCGATCCCGAATTGACGGTTATCGGGCCTGTAGCCTATTATCTGCTCGATACACTCGGATCGACATTTTTGATGATCTATGCGATTATTTATCCTATTATCATAGGTGCACTTTTGGCTTATTTTGGCTATATTGCTTTTAGAAAAAAAGATCTTTTATAAGGAGTGTCGATGAAAAAAACTATTTTAAGTCTGTTGCTGTGTAGCGGTATAGGTATCGCAGGGACATCCTTTAACACCAAGGTTCTGTTGCTTGACCAGAATGCATCGGATCCTGTCTACCAGCTGCCGTTGAAAAAATATGAAAAATGGCTCTGTGAAGCAGAACTTAAAAACAAGAAAAAGGTGCAGTTCGTTTCGGTCAAAGCGATGATGCAGGCCTACCAGCATCAGGAGTATTTCATCAAGCATCATTTGCTGCCGACCGGTATCAAAACGATGTATGTGCAGGATTTTATCAGCGGACAGAGAGTAGATGCTACCAAAGCGGTCTACGTCTTTGGCAGTAGAGTTAACGGACCGCACGGAGATGATCTCATCCCGTTTGTATCGGAAGAGAATGCCAAACTTTTCATGATGAAGCATGGGGGAACCAAAATCCTGCCGTTTTCAAAGTTAAGCAAAGGTTTGATCCGGTATCTGGATATGTGAGCAGCGTTAAAAAATCGACACCTGCGTGTCGATTTTAGCTGCGAAACTGGAGCGGTCGTAACGAAGTGAAGCCGCGGAGGCTGGAAACCCTGTTAAAAAATCGACACCTGCGTGTCGATTTTGGCTGCGAAAGCTGAGCCATGAAGGCTGAAAAAAAAGAGTGGGATTATAGCAATAGTTCTTTGCATCAAAAATGATTTTAATAAAAAGGATTTAACCATGAAAAGACCAGAACCCATCAATGAAGAGATAGTACTTAAAAACAATGTCTATATAGAGAGTGAGACCGATCTGAAGGGTATTATCACGTATGTGAATGACTACTTTGCAGAGATCTCTCGCTATACCAAAGAGGAGCTTATCGGCCAGCCGCACAGCATTGTTCGGCATCCTGACATGCCAAGAATACTCTTTAAGATACTCTGGGACAGGATACAGAACGGGCATAACTTTATCGCCGCGGTCAAAAATCTTGCCAAGGACGGGAGATACTATTGGGTATTTACCGATTTCGACATACTCAGAGACGAAAATGGAGAACCGGTAGGATACAAAGCTTCAAGGAAGAAAATATCCAAACATGTGACAGATATATTGGACCCGATCTATAAAAAACTGGTCGAGATCGAAAAAGAGGGCGGGATGGAAGCTTCCGAGAAGTATCTGACCGACTTTTTAAAGTCCCATGGCGATGATATTACCGTGGACAATATGCTCGAAGAGATACATAGACTTTATTAGGAAAAGGCTGTAAAATGCGTACATTATTTACAACATTGCTGATACTGATAGTGACAGTGACATTTTCACCTGCAACAATGAAATGTGGCCCGGGGAAATGTGGCAGTGCAATGAAAATGCCGGAAGGGAAGAAGGTCTTTAAAGGCAATACTGCACGCCAGCCCATTGACATTACTCCCAAAACTTATCAGTGTTCACAGTGTAATATGTTCGTGAATGATCCTGATTATGCAGCAGAGCTCATAACGAATGAGGGTATGACCTATTTCTTTGATGATATTGGATGTCTGGTCAAATGGATACAGAAGCACTCTTCTGCAGATTCGAAGATGTTCGTCAGATCCCTTGATACACATAGATGGGTCGATGCGCGAAAAGCCTGGTACTCACGTACCGATAGCACACCAATGCATTATGGTTTTGGTGCTTATGAAAAGAAAACAAAAGATCTTATCTCTTTTCAAACTATGGAGAGTCTGATATTGAAAGGTAAAACCCTCCGTGATCCAGCTGTAAAAAAGTTGCTTTTACAGCCCTAATTTCTCTAAAAAGCCCAATCCTTTCAAGCTTTGTTATTCTTTTTTTGATATAATACCCTGTATTTTAACAAACTTAAGGAGAAATCAATGGCATTGTTTGATGATGTAAAAGAAGTAGTTGTAGAGCAACTGAATGTGAGCCCGGACGAGGTAAAAGAAGATTCTAAATTTGTAGAGGACCTTGGGGCGGACAGTCTTGATGTCGTTGAGTTGGTAATGGCACTTGAAGAGAAGTTCGATATCGAAATTCCTGATGATCAGGCAGAAGCGATCGCTACTGTCGGTGATGCGATCAAGTTCATCGAAAACGTATAACCCATGCACACTCCCTTTGCGGGGAGGATGTATAACATATATCTCAATCCATTTCATGATGTGTTGATATATATCTTATTTAAGCAGAGACAGGAGAGCCAGTGAGAAGAGTAGTAGTAACAGGTTTGGGAATGGTCAACTCCCTTGGACTTGATAAAGAGAGTGCATTTTCCGCCATTGTTGAGGGTAAATGTGGTATTCATACCATAGAACTGTTTGACCCTGAAAAGCATACGGCAAGAATCGCGGGTGAAGTCAGGGACTTTGATCCGTTGAGCGTTATGGATGCCAAAGAGGTAAAAAAGGCAGACAGGTTCATTCAACTTGGACTCAAAGCAGCAGCGGAAGCAATGGAGGATGCCAAGATCACGGATGACATAGATAGAGAAACTTTCGGAGTTGCATCTGCATCAGGTATTGGTGGATTAGCGAATATCGAAAAGAACTCGGTCATCTGTGAGAATAGAGGGCCAAGAAGGATCTCTCCTTTCTTCATCCCTTCCTCTCTGGTAAATATGCTCGGCGGTTTTGTCTCGATCTATCAAAATCTTAAGGGGCCGAACTTATCCTCTGTAACTGCTTGTGCGGCAAGCACGCATGCCATTGCAGAAGCAGCAAAGTCCATTATCGTGGGAACAGCTGACAAAATGTTGGTAGTAGGTGCGGAAGCTGCTGTCTGTCCTGTAGGTGTAGGCGGCTTTGCAGCAATGAAAGCGCTCTCTACAAGAAATGACGATCCCCAGACTGCTTCAAGACCGTTCGATGCCGACCGTGACGGGTTTGTTATGGGTGAAGGTGCGGGCGCACTGGTACTTGAAGTCTACGAAGATGCGGTGGCACGCGGTGCGACAATCTATGGAGAGCTCATTGGATTTGGTGAAAGCGGTGACGCGAATCACATCACTACACCAACCATGGACGGTCCGCTTCGTGCTATGACAATGGCCTATAAAATGGCCGGTGAACCTAAAGTGGACTATGTCAATGCACATGGAACGTCCACGCCGGTCAACGACAAGAATGAAACAGCTGCACTCAAAGAGCTGTTCGGTGGTAAAGAGAATTGTCCTCCTGTAAGTTCCATTAAAGGGCAGGTGGGACATTGTCTTGGGGCTGCAGGTGCTATTGAAGCCGTTACCTCACTTATGGCGATGAGAGATGGTATAGTACCTCCGACCATTAACTATACAACTCCAGATGAGAACTGTGATCTTGACTATGTGCCAAATGAGGCAAGAAAAGCGGATCTCAATGTGGTTATGAGTAACTCTTTTGGTTTTGGTGGTACAAACGGTGTCGTCATCTTTAAAAAAGTATAAGGACAAAGCATGGCAACCTATCTGGATTTTGAAAGTAAAATAGAGAAGATACAACACGAGATTGTATCGGCCCATGCCATTGCTAACCTGGAAGCTGTAGAAAAATATCAGAAAGAGCTTGAAAAAGAGATTGAGAAGACCTTTGGTTCTCTAAGTGATTATCAAAAACTTCAACTGGCGCGTCACCCCGACAGGCCTTATTCACTTGACTACATCAAACTACTGATGGATGATGCCTATGAGATCCACGGGGACCGTGCGTTCCGTGATGACCCGGCTATTCTCTGTTATATCGGATGGATCGGCGGTCAGAAGACCATGCTCATCGGTGAGCAGAAAGGCCGTGGTGTCAAGAACAAGATCAAGAGAAATTTCGGTATGCCAAACCCGGAAGGGTACAGAAAGGCACTCCGTGCAGTCAGACTGGCAGAAAAATTCGATATTCCTGTACTGATGCTTATAGACACTCCGGGTGCCTATCCGGGCCTGGGTGCTGAAGAAAGAGGGCAGAGTGAAGCAATCGCAAGGAACCTTTTTGAGTTTTCGGCAACGAAGGTGCCTATGATCTCCATCGTGATCGGAGAAGGTGGTTCTGGCGGTGCGCTTGCTATCGGTGTGGCAGACAAACTCGCTATGCTGCGTTATTCTGTTTTTGCCGTTATCTCTCCCGAGGGATGTTCGGCAATCCTCTGGAACGATCCTTCCAAGGTAGAGACGGCGACCAAAGCATTGAAGATTACCCCAAGCGATCTTCTGGAACATAAACTGGTCGATGACGTACTTGATGAACCGCTTATCGGTGCGCACCGTGACAAGGTCACCACGGCGGAAGCCATTAAAACATATTTCCTGGAAAGTGTCAAAGCACTCAGGGAACTCTCTCTTGATGAGATGCTGGATCAGCGCTATAAACGACTGACCGCTGTTGGTGCCTATTCTGAAAAATAACTCTGTATGATACATGAAATAGCCGCTGCTCTCGTTGATGCAATAGGGAGTATGGGGTACTGGGGTATCTTTCTTCTGATGTTCCTCGAGAGCACTTTCTTCCCTTTTCCCAGCGAGATTATTATGATACCGGCAGGCTATCTTGCCTACAATGGGGAGATGAATGTCTATCTTGTCGTGCTGATCGGTATCTTAGGCTCTGTAGGTGGAGCACTTTTCAATTACCATCTCGCAATGCATTTTGGTCGACGCTTTCTGTTAAAATACGGTAAATACTTTTTTATCAAAGCAGAGACTCTAGACAAATTGGAAACATTTTTTAACAGACACGGAGAACTCTCCACTTTCAACGGAAGACTGATCCCGGGTATACGTCAGCTCATTTCCCTGCCGGCAGGATTGGCACGTATGGATATTATGCGTTTTTCACTCTATTCGGCACTGGGTGCCGGTATCTGGATCGTGGTGCTGGTTGCGTTGGGCTACCTTTTGGGTTCAAACGAGAAGCTCATCTCCGAGTATCTCCATACGGCAACACTGATCGCATTGATCTCCGTGGCCTTTATTACCATTTTCTATATCGTAAGACACAAACGCAAAGAAGAGATCCTGGATGGGGATTAATCCACTCTCCAGGCAATATACTTTTTCTTTTTGATTTTCACTCTTTTTAGTGCTTTCAGGACTTTATCAACCACGGTATGATGCAAAGCGATATATGCTTTTGTATCAGTGATGATAATCTTGCCTATCTCTGTATTATCGATACCTATCTCTTTGCAGAATGTTCCCAGTATATCTCCTGCACGCAACTTGGTCTTCTTCCCTCCATTGAGGCAAATGGTATCGAATTCGGAAAGCATTTTGAAGTTTGCATCGACACGAAGATCCTTAGGGTCTGCCTGTTTTGCCTGAGAAGTGATCCAGGAACATTTTTCGCTGTCATTGGGAGCATAGAGAGATATTGCCATACCGGTGGCATCGGCACGTCCTGTCCGGCCGATACGGTGTGTGTAGACCTCTTTGTCAAAAGGCAGGTCGTAGTTGATCACCAGTGAAATATCTTTGATATCCAGTCCGCGTGAGGCAACATCTGTAGCGACCATAATCCTTTTGGATCGGTTGGAAAAGAGAATGACCGCTTCATTGCGTTCCCTCTGGTCGAGATCACCGTGTATATCAATGACTGAGTGGCCACGCTGTTGCAGTCTGTCCGCCAGGGAAATGACTTCTGCCTTTGTGTTGCAGAAAATGAGAAGTGAGTCTGGTTTATAGGAGCCTATGAGGGCATTGAGTGTTTTGAACTTGTCTGGTGTCTCATAGACAAGCTCATTGATCTTCATAGCTTCCTGTACCGTATCTACTTTAATGGTCAGAGGATCTTTAAGCAGGGCTTTTGCCAGAGATTCTATCTTGGGAGGGAAGGTTGCCGAGAAGAGTAGTGTCTGTTTCTGTTTTGGCATATTGGAGCCAATTTTGATGATCTCCTCATAAAATCCCATATCGAGCATACGGTCCGCTTCATCAAGTACCAGGGTCTTGATACTTTCAAGTGTCAATGTCCCTTTGGCAAGATGGTCCTGTATCCGTCCAGGGGTCCCTATGAGAATATGTGCTCCCTTTGCCAATGAGTCAGCCTGTGCCCGCAGTGGAACACCACCATAGAGTGTCAGTATTTTGAGATTGGCTTTGTAGGCAGCGATCTTTCTTAGTTCCATGGCAACCTGTTCTGCCAGTTCTCTGGTCGGAGTAATGACAATGGTCTGCGGTTTGTTGCTTTTTACATCAGTACCCATAACAGCGGGAATGCCGAACGCCAGTGTTTTCCCCGACCCGGTCTTGGACTGTGCAAGGATGTCCTTTCCCTTCAGGATAGGACCGATACTCTTTTGCTGTATCTCTGTCATTGTAGTGAAACCGAGTGTTTCAAGGGTGCCTAAAAGGGCTTCGGGTATATTGGGTATCGTATTGAATGCTGTCATGGAGTGGTTTCCTGGTAGTGCTTATGGGATATGAATGAAATAAAAAGTAGGAGGTGAATAGTGCGGGCGAACAGCCCGCTAAAACAGGATTATGCTTTGGATTTTCTGTAATCCATAATCATTTTATAAGCTTCATCTTTAAGAAGAAGTTTCTCTTTTTTCAATGTTTCAAGTTCTATGTCTGTCATTGGGATACGACCTGCTTCTGCATCTTCTACTTTCTGGTCAAGCTCATTATGCTTTTCGAAGATTTTTGCGAAGTGTGCATTTTGCTGTTTAAGTTCGTGGATCTCGTCTCTATATTCGTGTAACATTGTTACTCCTAATGTATATTTTGGATGTATTTTATCGTTTTTGTGTTTAGAGCTATGTTAAATCAAGTTCTGTACTCGGCATTGATCTTTACATACTCATAGCTCAGGTCACACCCGTAGGAGGTATAGGCTCCCTCTCCCATGCCAAGGTCACAGGTGACTGTGAACTGATCCTGTTTCATGATCCTGTAAGCATGATCTTCGCGCTCTTTATCAAGTTCTCTGAAGGTGTCGGAATAGATAAGCAGATCATCATAGTGAATGGTCAGTCTTGTGTCGTCACAGGCCACCCCACTTGCACCTATAGTCGAAGCGATACGCCCCCAGTTAGGGTCTTCTCCGAAGAGTGCCGTTTTGACAAGCAAAGAATTGCTCAATGCTGCGGAAGCCTTCTGTGCTTCCTCTTCATTGAGTGCGCCTTTGACTTCAAAGGCAACCAGTTTGTTGGCACCTTCTCCATCCTTGAGTATCATCATGGCCAGTTCGAACATGAGTTTGTTCAGAACACTGGCAAAAGCTTGTTTGTCGTAGGTGGCACTTTGTCCATTGGCGAGGAGCATAGCCGTATCGTTGGTGGAAGTGTCGCCATCGACAGAGATACGGTTGAATGACTGCTCTGTCCCCTCATGCAGTAAGGTATTCATATCGGATTTTGGAATATCCGCATCGGTAATGATGAAGCAGAGCATCGTAGCCATAGCCGGATTGATCATCCCCGCACCTTTGCAGATGGCGGCAATATTGAATTGACTGCCGTCAGAAAGTTCTATACGGTAGGCAAGCTCTTTTTTAAAACTGTCCGTTGTCATAATGGCACGTGCGGTCTTATCTGAATGCTTTGCATTGAAATCCAGTGTGTCAAATGCTTTAACGATCCTGTCAACCGGAAGGCGGTAGCCGATCACCCCTGTAGAGCTCATAACGGGGTTGAGTACATCTGTTTTGGAGGAGAGTGTTGACAGGATAGTGTCAATATCTTCAATGCCTTTCTCTCCCGTCATCGCATTGGCATTCTTGGCGTTGATGAGCACGAAATTAGTCTGAAAATCCTCTCCATAATGCTGATAGTGTTTGATAGGCGCAGCCTGAAACGTATTGGAAGTAAAAACGGATGTAATATCACAGGGTACTTCGGAACGGATGAAGGCTACATCCCCCTGATCGGGATCAGGTCGCATGCCGACATTGACAGCATCGCAGTAAAAGCCTTGAACATTCTCAAGACCGTTCTCTAGTGGTGTAATTTTATAGTTAGACATAATGTTTTCCTTTTTTGACATGAATGTAGATTTATGTCAAAATTTTTAATTTCTAATGTTATATGTATTTCAGCTCTTCGGGTTTTTCTTTTTTACGGATGATCTTCTTGGCATGCCTGATCCCGTCTTCCGTGCCGATCAGAAGCAGTTTGGATTCGGGCATGATGATTGTATCGCCCTTTGGCATAGGGATGAACACACCGTCTTTCTGTCTGATACCGATAATGGTCACATTGGCGATGTCCCTGAAACGTGCTGTCTTGATCTTCTTGAGGACAAGCCAGGATGTTTTGGAAACCTTCGCTTCTTCCATATCAAGCGGCGTATCTTTTTTGTAGAGGAACTCCTGTAAAAGGTTCTCCATATCAGGGCGTGCCGCCATGGCATTGATACGTTCTGCCATCAGTTTGGTGGCTGTCACCACTTTGTTGGCACCGAGTTTCAGCAGTTTCTGGTCATCTTCATTGCTTTTGGCATTGGCAATAATGAGAAATTTCCGCTTACGGCCTATTTCACTTTCGTACAGACGGGCTGAAGCGATCGTTGCAATATTGTCCGCAACATTGTCCGCCAGGGTAATGACACCCTTGGCTGAAGAGAGATGTGATTTCAGTATCCCTTCTTCCGTGTGTGCTTCTGCCGTGACGAAGTATGGGTAGTGGTGCTTTTTGGCGATTTCTTCCATATCTTCTCTCGGGTCGACGACCACAAAGGGGATATGGTTGGCACGCAGCTGTTTGGTGACCTGTATGGTGAATTCGTTGTGGTAACAGACAACAAAGTGCTGTTTCAGTCTGGCGATCTCGTAAAGCATTCTACGCTCCTTGACAATTTTTTGGAAGTCTCCCTTCTTGACCACTTCGGCAATGATACCCACGGCGATAGAGAAGACGATAAACCCGAATATGATGAGGGTGATGGTAAAGATACGTCCCATATCCGAAATAGGCCGTATTTCACCAAAACCAACCGTCGTAAATGTGATCCCGGTCTGGTAGATGGCATCCATAAGTGGAAAATGATCGATGACCATATAGCCTATTGTGCCCAAAAGCATAATAAGAACGGTAAGTATAAGAGGGAAT
This sequence comes from Sulfurovum sp. NBC37-1, assembly GCF_000010345.1. NCBI lineage: Bacteria > Pseudomonadati > Campylobacterota > Epsilonproteobacteria > Campylobacterales > Sulfurovaceae > Sulfurovum > Sulfurovum sp. NBC37-1. The sequence goes on along the minus strand of NC_009663.1, from coordinate 2,254,261 downwards.
CTGAACGGTGCTAAATGAGCATAAAATTCATCATTCAGTGTAATGTGGGGTTTTTGCGCGCTTCTCCAGCCGAGAAACTTTTTAAGCTTTTCTATAGAAGTCATGATAAGAGAGTATACCCTCTCCTATCTGAAAGATTAATTTGCCGCTGCAGCTTGCGCAGCTTTTTTCTTCATGGTTCTAAGTGTAGAAGCTGCAACCTTAACTCTTTTAGTTGTTCCGTCTTCCATTGTGATCTTTACCGATCTCAAGTTTGGAAGCTGTCTTCTTTTTGTCTTGTTGTTTGCGTGAGAAACGTTGTTTCCTACCAGTGGGCCTTTTCCAGATACTGAACATCTTCTTGACATAATATTTCCTTCATTGAATTACGTTCGCTTTGAACAAACGTGAAAAATTTGTGCGATTATAGACAAAATGAGCATAAAATTTGCTTAAGCCGTTATTCAGATAGCGCATCGATGCAATATGAAACCTCGCGAAAAACTTTTCGTTATAATAATACAGAGAGTGAAAGGTGAAAGTATGCAAAAATATTTTTTGGTCATGATATCATGTATGATTTTCCTGACGGGTGCTTTGTCATCTGAGACACTGTGGAGCGGAAAGTGGCATGTGTTCTGGCAACAGGGTGCCTTTGTGGTACAGCTGCAGCAGCAGGGAAATGAAGTTAACGGAACCTATCAGCCCAATAACGGCATTTTGAGAGGAATGGCAGAGGGAAGGATATTCAAAGGTGTTTCCGTAAACCGGCAGCATACCAATCATTTTTTGTTTACGCTCAGTCCTGACGGGGATGCCTTCTTCGGCAACATGCAAAGTGGTGACTGGATCGCGGGAAACCGTGTCAAAGAGACAGGGGCCCAGAAAAAATATTCCCTGGACACTTCGCATCCTTTCACGACGATGTATGCTTTCCTGAAATTGGGAAATCAGGTACGGGATGGCGATTATGAAGCACTGGAAAAGGCCATTGAACTCATCTCTTTCAACAAGGAACAGCAGGCATATTTTTACGGAAAACGTATGATGCTGATACGAAAATTCTTTCAAATGCTCGATCTCTGTACCGTACACAAGTTTGACTTTCCGTCGAACATCGAAGGAAACCGGACCAAAGTGGTGTTTCATCAGGCCGGAACGGATAATACGGTAGAGGTAACGTTCGTAAAAGAGGATACCGGGAAGGGCTGGAAGATCAAGTTTCCTGCAGAAGATGAGATCGATACGAAGCTGAAAGAAATGCTTCAGGCATACGGCCTTACAGAACTTGACCCAAGCAAAAATCTGCAATTGGCCAACCCCAGAGATACCATGCGTACGTTCATCGAACAGAACGAGCGCTGGGAGAAGGGAGGTAAAACCTATGTTATCTCAACCTTGAACCTTTCTGCCGTGGATCCTGCTATCTGGGAGTGGCAGGCACCGCTGCTTTCGCATTATCTTCTGGGGGTGATAGACCGTGTGAGTGATTTTGTGTATCAGGAAATACCCAATAACCCCAAAAGCAGAATGCCTTATGTCTATTTTTACCATCCTATAGGCAGTATCATCATCGCTCCATATGAGGTGAAGGGAAAGATACGCTGGCAGTTCACCCCTGAAACACTTGAGAATATCGAGGCACTGTACGAAGCGATGGAGGATGTCCCTCCCAAGGTAAAAACAGTTGTCAGAAGTGAAAATGCACTCTATTTCACCCTGAAGGGGTATGCAAAATCGATCTCACCCCTTCTGATAAAAAAGGTGTACGATACGGCTTTGTGGCAGATTATTCTGCTTGTACTGATCGTTCTGCTTGCCCTTTTTGTCAGCTACCTAAGCAAATGGATCACCTTTGCCCTCGGAAAAAAATTCTACCTGACAAAACGCTGGAGTAAAGAGATGATCACTTTGCGTTTCCTCAGGCCGGCACAATTGATCATTTTTGCCTTTATCCTTCTGTATGGCGCGCATCAGTTGGGCCTTTCCGATTTCCTTTTCTCTGTGATCAAGACCTTTTCCTATCTGTTGATCATCGTAGGTGTAACCTGGATCCTTTACAATCTGATATCCATTATGTTCGCTGCCTTGCAGATCCATGCCAGACGAACCTCCACAGACGTGGATGAGATCATTATTTCCCTCTCAGGCAGTATTCTTCGTATTCTTTTGATCACCGGAGCAGTGTTTGTCGTGGCGGAAGTGCTTCATATCCCGTACAAAACCGTGCTTGCAGGTTTGGGGATAGGTGGATTGGCATTCGCTATTGCTGCAAAAGACACCATTGCCAACTTTTTCGGATCTGCCATTATCATTTCAGACCAGCCATTCAAAACCGGCGATCGTATCAAAATAGGAGATGACGTGGGTGTGATCATTAATGTAGGGATACGTTCGACGAAGATCCGGACGACCTACGATACCATTCTGACCATTCCTAACAACAAGATCACCTCTGAAATGATCGACAATTATTCCGCACGTGAAGCGATGCGGGTCGATACGAAATTCCTCTTTGCGCTCGATACACCAAAAGAATTACTGGATGAGATCGACCGGAAAGTCTCCGAATTCCTCCACAACCACCCCGATGTGGATCATGAGAAGATCATCCTTACCGGTGTTAACGACTATACTATCCATGGTATCCTTTTTGAACTGCGTTTCTTTGTCAAGGCGGACAATGAGACGATGTACAGTGATATACGTCACAGAATAGTTACAGACATAGGTACAATGATCAAAGAGAATGGGATCGAACTGATATTCATCAATTTTGAAGGAGGAGAAGAGGTCTGAAATGAATACCTCTTACCAACGCTGTGCTATAATACGCCAATTTCAAAAAGGAAAACCATGTTAGTAGCCCCAAGTATACTCTCTGCGGATTTCGGTCATCTTGCACGTGATGTCAAAGCGATCTGTGAAGGAGGATGTGACCTTGTGCATGTTGATGTGATGGATGGGCACTTCGTCCCCAACCTGACTATCGGTCCTGTTGTTGTGGAAGCTGTGGCTAAGGCGGCTACCAAACCGTTGGATATTCACCTCATGGTGGAGAACAACAGTTTCTTTGTCGATCTTTTTGCACCGTTGAAACCGGAATTCATTTCTTTTCATATCGAAGAGGAAAAACATCCGCACAGACTGGTACAGAAGATCCGCTCACTGGGTATTAGACCGTCGATTGTACTGAACCCACATACACTGCCTGAAGCGGTAGAGTTCCTTCTTGAAGATCTCGGCATGGTATTGCTTATGAGTGTCAATCCCGGTTTCGGAGGACAGAAGTTCATTCCTTCCGTGATCGAAAAAGCTCAGCGTCTCAAAACGCTGATCGAGAAACGCAATCCGAACTGTCTGATAGAAGTGGACGGCGGGGTCAATGATGTGAATGTAAAAGAGTTGGCGGCAGCAGGGGTTGATGTGGTTGTGGCAGGGTCCTACGTTTTTAAGCATCCCAACGGGGTCAAAGAGGCGATCGCCTCATTGAAATAATGTAGGGTGCATAACCACGCACCGTATAATAAAATTGGCAAACAATCAAATTTTTGCCGAAAGGCTTTACAAAAGGTGCGTAGTTACGCACCCTACGAGGGGGGAGAAGGATGAGAGTCAAAATATGCGGTATCACCAATCTGAGAGATGCGCTTCATGCAGTGGAATGCGGAGCGGATGCACTTGGGTTTGTCTTTTATAACGAGTCACCGCGTTACATAACACCCAAAGATGCCAAGCGCATCATCGATCAGCTGCCTCCTTTTGTAGAGAGGGTGGGGCTTTTTGTCAATGAGGGAGTGGAGACCATCGATACGGTCTGCAGATATTCGGATATTTCTCTCGCACAGATCCATTTTGATGTGGATGAAGAATCTCTCGATGCCATTTCACTCAAAACCCTGCCTGTGGTACGTGCACGGACAGCTGAAGATGTGCACCGGTTCCCGGACCGGTATCGTCTGGTTGATGCCTATTGTGAAGCGTACGGGGGAAGCGGAAAACGTTTGAATCTTGAATGGTTCGACGGTGTGGACTGTTCCAGGATCATTCTTGCGGGGGGATTGACACCGGACAATGTAAATGAAGTCAAACAGTACGGTTTTTACGGTGTCGATGTCAGTTCCGGAGTGGAATCGGTCAAGGGTAAGAAAGACCTGCAAAAAGTGGAGCGGTTCCTGCGCAATGCGAAAAGTCTTTGATGAACTGACATCCGCATTCCGGAAACATGGTGGAATTCTGAATGAAGAGCAGTATCAACATATTGCCATCAAACATACAACGCTGCTTGAAGACAGCGATACGATCTTCATACTGCTGCAGGCTTCAGGCTATCCTATTGAACAGGATGAAAAGGGTCGCTATCTGCTTAAGACCTTCTTTACCCCCTACCAGGAACAGCGCTATTGTGTCATAGACATAGAGACCAACGGCAGCAAACCCGGAACTTCTCAGGTCATAGAGATCGGTGCGGTGATGGTGGAAAAAGGGGAAATCGTCGACAGGTTGGAAACCTTTGTGGAGTGTGCCTTCCTTCCCGAATATATCACGAAGATCACTGGTATAGAACCGATTGATCTGAAAGACGCTCCGACGCGAAGGGCTGCGCTGACACAGTTGCGACAGTTCATGGGCGATGCGGTCTTTGTTGCGCACAATGCGAACTTTGACTACAGCTTTCTGACCGCTTCATTCGAGCGCTTCGGCCTGGGAGGTATCGGCAATCCGAAACTCTGTACTATTGACCTTGCCAAACGGACCTTCGAAAGTGAACGTTACGGCTTGGCCTATCTGATCGATTTTCTCGGAATTGAAACGGCAACACATCACCGTGCCTACAGTGATGCGCTCTGTGCCGAAAAAGTGATGGAAAAGAGTTTTGAGAATCTGCCGGAGTATGTCAAGACGACAGATGATCTTCTGCAGTTCTCCATTTCAAGCAGGAAGCAGAGAACCCAAAAGAATAAAGATAAGGCTACTACAGCCCGTCCAGTGTCTCGATAAGCAGTTCTATCTCATCTTCATAGGAAGTGGCCTGCTTGGCCAGACGAAGATAGGCTTTGAGGAGTTTATCGGGTTTGTTGTCCGTATGCAGGTTGACACCGGCATTAGAAAGGTCTTTGTTGATGAAATCTGCAAATTCATCTTCAAGCTTGATCTCATATCTGTTTCCGCAGACGGTAAGTCCTACATTTTTCATTCAAAATCCTTTAGATTTTTCGAGATCAAAACTTTACGACAGTAAAGCTTCTACCTGTGCGATGATCTTTTCGATCTCAGCATCTTTTTCCGTCAACTCTCTTTTTAGCGACTCGATGATACTGTCTTTCTCGCTCTGTGAACCCGATACGTTTGCAAGCTCTGTTTTCAACTGCTCATTTTCTCTTTTGAGTGCTTCGTGATCCGCTTTCCATTGGGTGATCTTTTCCTGTAATTTCTGTAGGGCTGACATTTGCTTCTCCGTAATATTTTGTTGTGTTATAATAGCGAAAATAATTAAAATTTTAGAAGTATTTTTATATTTAAAGCATTTATTATAATTTTGGAGATACCTTGCCTAATTTTACCGTAAATAGTCCTTACAGTCCTGCCGGTGATCAACCTGCTGCCATCGATTCTCTTGTCAAATCCATTGAGTCAGGCAACCGTTACCAGACACTACTTGGGGTAACTGGTTCAGGGAAGACCTATACAATGGCAAAGGTGATAGAGAAGACCAAAAAACCTACGCTCATTATGACGCATAATAAAACACTGGCGGCACAGCTCTATTCGGAGTTCAAGAGTTTTTTCCCTAACAATCATGTAGAGTATTTCATCTCCTACTATGACTACTATCAGCCGGAAGCCTATCTGCCGCGCCAGGATCTTTTCATAGAAAAAGACTCTTCCATCAATGAAGAACTGGAGCGTTTGCGTTTGAGTACGACAGCCTCCCTGCTCAGTCATGATGATGTCATCGTCATCGCATCTGTCTCTGCCAACTATGGTCTGGGTTCACCGGAGGATTACAAGACCATCGTGCAGAAACTCGTCGTGGGAGAGGAGTACAACCAGAAAGAACTACTGCTCAAATTCGTCGACATGGGATACAAACGAAATGATGAGTTCTTCGATATCGGAAATTTCCGGGTCAGTGGAGAAGTAGTGGATATCTATCCGGCCTATTCAGATGAATTTGCTATACGCATAGAGTTCTTCGGGGATGAGGTGGAGGCGATCTATGAGTTCAACTCGCTGACAGGAGAAAAGAACAGGGATCTCAAGGAAGTCACTGTTTATTCTGCCAACCAGTTCATCGTCAGTAAAGAGAAACTGGCGCGGGCGGTCAAAACCATCGAAGAGGAACTGGACGAGCGTCTGTCCTATTTTCAGAAAGAGGACCGGATGATCGAGTATAATCGTCTGAAACAGAGAACGGAATTCGATCTGGAAATGATAGAGGCGACGGGGATGTGTAAAGGGATCGAGAACTATTCGCGCCATCTTACGGGTAAGAAACCTGGAGAGACTCCATACTCTATGATGGATTACTTCGAAGCGATGCATGATGACTACCTTGTGATCGTCGATGAATCACATGTTTCCCTTTCTCAGTTCCGGGGGATGTATGCCGGGGATAGAAGCAGGAAAGAGGTGCTGGTAGATCATGGTTTCAGACTTCCTTCCGCACTTGACAATAGACCTCTGATGTTTGACGAATACATCAATAAAGCACCCCATTACCTTTTTGTCTCCGCAACGCCTGCACCATTGGAAATAGAGCTTTCCTCCGTAGTGGCTGAACAGGTGGTACGCCCGACAGGACTGCTTGATCCGGAGATAGAAGTGATCGACAGTACCTACCAGGTAGAGAACCTTCACGACAGAATGAAACCGATAATCGAAAGAGGAGAACGCATACTTGTCACCGTGTTGACAAAAAAGATGGCGGAGGAGTTGACAAGTTACTACAACGACCTTGGTCTAAAAGCGCGCTATATGCACTCTGATCTCGATGCGATAGAACGGAATCAGGTGATCCGTTCACTGCGTCTTGGAGAATTCGACATCCTCGTGGGGATCAACCTTCTCAGGGAGGGGCTTGACCTTCCTGAAGTGAGCCTGGTGGCTATACTCGATGCGGACAAAGAGGGCTTTTTGCGTTCAAAGACCTCACTCATACAGACTGCCGGAAGGGCGGCGAGGAATGCCAATGGTAAAGTACTTATGTATGCCAAGAAGATGACGGACTCCATGAAAGCGACCATTGAGACCACCCAGCAAAGAAGAGAGAAGCAGATCGTCTACAACAAAAAGCATGGCATTACCCCCACTACGACTATACGGGAGTTGGATGCCAACCTGAAAGTGGAAGATGCCGGAGAGCTTTACAACAAACGAAGCAAACTTGACAAAATGCCCAAAGCGGAACGTCAACAGCTTGTCAAGGAACTCAAGGCAAAAATGCTTGCAGCAGCGAAAAATCTGGAATTTGAAGAGGCGGCACGTTTGCGTGATGAGATCGCGAAGGTGAAAAAACTGTAGTTTGGCACGGCCAAACCTACGATGGAGCGATTTTTTGCTATAATACTCTCAATATAAAGCGGAGCCACTGCACCGCATACAATAATTATTCATATTACCTATATTAATTTTTTCCGAAGGAAACAGATGGCTATAGATCTTGATTCATCACAACTCTATTTCAACCGTGAACTCTCATGGCTGCAGTTCAATTCACGTGTCCTGGCACAGGCGCTTGACGAAAAGCTGCCCCCGCTTGAAAGGCTGAAATTCCTTGCGATCTACGGGACTAATCTCGATGAATTCTATATGATACGCGTTGCAGGTCTGAAGGCGCTTTTCAAGGCGCGCATACAGGAGACCGGCGCAGACAAGCTCACACCGACCGAACAGCTGGACGCAATACGGGAATACCTGCACAAAGAGCAGGAAGTACTTGAAAACTGTTATGCCTCCATCATCTCCGAATTGCACAGCCATGGGGTGCATGTCAAGAATTTCGACGCACTGAATGCCGATGAAAAGTCACAGATTGAAGAGATATTTTTCAATGAGATCTTTCCTGTTATCATACCCATCGCGGTGGATGCAACGCACCCGTTTCCGCACCTGAACAATCTCAGTTTCGGTCTGGCGATGACGCTCCAGGATGATTCGAAAAATATCAAGCACGGGTTGATCCGCATACCGAGGATCCTTCCGCGTTTCATTCATGTTGACCATACCTTTGTTCCCATCGAAAGTGTAGTGGAATATTTTGCCTCTGAACTTTTTCCGGGCTTTACACATCTTGCTTCTACTCCGTTCAGGGTAACTAGAAATGCCGATATCGAGATAGAAGAGGAAGAAGCGGATGATTTCCTCGAAATTCTTCAGGAAGGTCTGCGTTCAAGGAACAAAGGGTCTCTGATCCGCTTGGAGCTGATGGATGGGGCCGATGAAGGGCTTCTACATTTTTTGCTTTCCCATCTCGATCTCGACGAGAACGATATCTACTCCTATAAAGGGGTACCGCTGAATCTCGGTACGCTGTGGCAGATCGTAGGCGACAAAGCACTTTCGCATCTTGTGCTGCCGACCTTCACCCCCAAAACACTGCCGCCTCTGGACAGTGAGAATATTTTCGATGCCATCGAAAAACAGGATATACTGCTCTACCACCCTTTCGACAGTTTTGAACCGGTCGTACAGTTCATTAAGGAAGCAGCCGCCGACCCCGATACGCTTGCCATTCGTATGACCCTGTACCGTGCGGGGCAGAAATCACCCATTATCAAAGCGCTGATCGATGCGGTCAGGGACGGGAAACAGGTGATGGTACTGGTAGAGCTCAAAGCCCGTTTCGATGAAGAGAACAACCTGCGCTGGGCCAAAGCGCTTGAAGATGCCGGGGCACATGTCGTTTACGGTATCCCGGGTCTCAAGGTCCATGCGAAGATCGCACAGGTCATCAAACGAAAAGGGAAGAAGCTGCAAAGCTATGTCCATCTGGCAACAGGGAATTACAACCCCAGTACAGCCAAGATCTATACGGATATCTCCTACTTTACCTCCAAAGAGGCTTTCGGCAACGATGCAACGCACTTCTTCCATTTTCTGACTGGTTTTTCCACCTATACCAAGCTCGATACTCTGTTCATGGCTCCGGTGCAGATCAAGCCCAAGCTGATCAAACTCATCGAAAAAGAGGGGAAGCAGGGAAAGAACGGACATATCATCCTCAAAGCAAACTCACTGGTGGATAAAGATATCATCAAGTCACTCTACCTGGCTTCGCAGGAAGGCTGCAAGATTGACCTGATCATCCGCGGTATTTGTTGTCTTAAACCGGGGATCAAAGGGGTGAGCGAGAACATCACTGTCTCTTCGATCATCGGTAAGTATCTTGAACATCCGAGGATCTACTACTTCAAGCACAACAAAGTCAACTGTTTCATCTCGTCTGCAGACCTGATGCCCCGAAACCTGATCCGCCGTATCGAGCTTATGACGCCTATTCTTGAAGAAAAACTGACACAGAAGATTGTGCAGATACTAATGCTCCAACTGGCAGATAACCAGCTTCGCTGGGAACTGCAGGAAGATGGTAACTATGTCAAAGTACCGATGCTCGGAAAAGCGATCAACAACCATGAAGTACTCGAGCAGTATGTCAACAAAATTTATGACAAAACCAAAAAAGAGACACCGGATTATGTCAGCCGGCTGGCAAGCAGAATACTCAAAGAGTCGTAGGAGAAAAAAATGATCTTAAAATTCAAAGAATGGACACCACAACTCAAAAAGAATGCCTGGATAGCCGAAGGGGCTTCGGTCATAGGCCGTGTCACGATGGGAGAGGACTCGGCTGTATGGTTCGGTTGTGTAGTACGCGGTGATGTACACTTCATCACCATAGGCGACAGAAGCAATATTCAGGACTTGAGCATGATCCATGTGACCCACCATAAAAAAGCCGATATGTCCGATGGAAACCCTACACACATCGGCAACGATGTCACGGTAGGTCACCGTGTGATGCTGCACGGATGTACCATCGAAGATGCCTGCCTCATAGGGATGAGCGCTACCATACTTGACGGTGCGGTCATCGGCAAAGAGTCGATCGTGGGTGCAGGAAGTCTCGTGACCAAGAACAAGAAGTTCCCGCCAAGATCACTCATCATGGGGAGCCCTGCCAAAGTAGTGCGGGAATTGACAAATGAAGAAGTCGCTGAGCTGTATGCTTCGGCGGAACGGTATGTGAAATTCAAGAATGAGTACCAATAGGAACGTATCTTTCCAAAACATGGAGTTACTTCATCCTGAATGTATTTCAGAATCTCTCCAGAACTCAAAAATAATCTGAAAAAGAAAGAAGATCCTGAAACGAGTTGCCCAGAGGAAATGCCTTGGGGTGCAGGATGACGCGGTAATAAATAAAAGTTGAGATAAAAAGGAATCAAAGCAATATGAACAAAATCATCACCAAAAGCATACAGGATATTTTATCAGGAGAAGTCCTCCTTTTCGTACTGAAGATCACGTTCGCTTCGCTAATCGTCACGGCGCTCTTTGTCTGGATTTTCGGTAGTTTCCTCTCGAAATTCATCACGACCTATCTCTCATGGATCCCCTGGGAGTGGCTGCAGACGACCGGTGCATCAGTAGCCACCATGGCGATCGCCTATATGCTTTTCATCGTTGTCATCTCGGTGGTCACTTCCCTGATGGTAGAACCACTGCTTATCAAGCTGGCAAAAAAGCACTATCCGAAAGTACCGGTGGTCGGTTCGCCAAATATTTCCGTCTCTGTCATGCTGAGCATCAAAGCCGCACTTATTTTCTTATTGCTTTTCCTTTTTACCTTTCCTCTGATCTTTATTCCTGTAGTCGGCCAGGTTTGGATGCTATGGCTCTGGTCCATCATCCTAAAAGTACCGACGGCTTATGATGTGAGTTCTCTGTTCATCAGTGACAAAAAGATCATCAAAGAGAAAACAAAAAAATCAACCTATATTGCTATGATCGCTTCACTCTTCAACTATGTACCGGTACTGAATATCTTTGCTCCGGTCTTTGCACAGATATTGTTTTTACATTATATTTTGAGGGATGCTTAACCCAAAATTTAACATTTTTATATCTCTTTAAGCTATATAGTCCTATAATAAAATTAGACCAATTATTGAATTGGTACTAAAATTTATTTTCAGGAGTTTAATCATGAGAGGAACATCTAACATGAGAAGCGGATTCACAATGATCGAATTGATCTTTGTTATTGTAATTATCGGTATTTTGGCAGCAGTTGCCATTCCAAAACTAGCAGCAACTAGAGATGATGCAAAAAATGCAAAAGACTGTCAGAATGTTGTAACATGTTTGACTGACTTGGCTGCTACATATACGGCTACAGGGACAGCGGATTCTTCTACAAAAGCTTGTTCGGATGCAAGTTCATTTATTACTTTTGGTGCTACATCAGCAACATATGGTGGAGCTATTTCAAACTGTAACGCTGATACAAGTGCTGTGGTATTTGGTGGAACAGCCGGTATCTCGATCTAATATTTAATCTGTATAAACGTACAGTGACCTCTTCCGAATAAGAGGGGGTCTTTAGTAATTATATATTCTTCTTTTTTTTAATTCCAACAGTAACTATATTTTTTGTTTGAAGGTAAATTCATGAAACAAGCTTTTACTATGATTGAACTGATTTTTGTTATTGTCATTATTGGTATATTGGCAGCCGTAGCCCTGCCCAAGCTGGCAGCAACAAGAGATGATGCAAGAAATGCTGCTGATTGTCAAAATGTCGTAACATGTTTGACCGACATAGCTGCAACCTACACAGCCAAAGGAACCCTCTCTTCACCACCAATATCCACGGCATGTGATGCCGCTTCAGGATTTGTTACCTATACGAGTGAGTCTGCAACATACAATGGATCCATTCCAAACTGCAGTGCCTCCGCCGGCACTATTGTGTTTGCTGCTGCAAAGATTTCGCTCTAATATTTAGGGTACTATTTTCCTTTTTTCTCTGGACAGTTCAATCTGTAAACCCAGAGATGCCAGGGGCTTTGTGTGCTGTTGTAGTCATTGACATATTGTATTTTGTCCGCAGAAGGTTTCTTCAGTTTTATTCCCGATATTATAAAGTTTGTTCTTAGCTTGCACAGTTCATCTGGAGATGCATAAAACGGGTATGAGGTAATGTTGTGTTCCTTAAAGAGTCTATAATTTCGCGGACGGGTTTCAATACATAGCAAGTAGGCTTTACTTCCCCACGTTTCATACATCTTGCTGCTTCCCCACATAAAGTTAAAACATTCTTTTTGCTGTACATTTTTAAATTTATGTTTATACGAGAGCGGATAGTTGGTACTGTAACCGTCCACAGTATATAGTCCGTTATAAAGTACTACGGAAGGTTCAATACCGTATTCGACAAAATGATACTTTGATATGTTTTTGGACGTAATATTCAAGTCTTTTTTGATACTATTAAATATTTCAGGAGCGTAATATTGCTGTAAGGTCATATATTTTCCATTAGGTTTGCTGGAAACGCGGCTGACATACATTGCAAAATAAAACTGAAATATTATGATTATTACTATAAAAAGTCTAAAGTATTTAAGATAGGTTGCAAATGAAGCGAATGCGAATGCAACAATTAAATATACAAGGACAGGCTGAAAAAAAGCTGCTCTTGAAATATTGAATTGATTAAGAATGTGAAACTGCTCTTTGAAGAATGCTAACCCTTCATAAAAACATAATCCATTATAGATGGCAATAAAGACATTCAGCAGCATTAATATTCCCAATATTTTAAATATTTTTTCAGATCTTATAATCGTAATTACTGAGAGTAGACTGACGCCTAAAAGTGTATATTTGTTGGTTAGAACATCGTGCCAAATACCTGCAATAATACTTAAGAGGATGATAAGCCAGATCAGCATAGATTCTGTTTGCGTAAATCTGCGTTTAAGAGTTGAGAATATCATAGCACTTAGTGACAATGGTAGAAGCCATGGCATCATTAAAGATTGCTGATGCTGTGTCCAGCCATCCAAAAAGAATTTTATGGCATATATATGTGCTTTGCGAAAAGTTTCACAAAAGTAAACATTGAATTCTGTACGGTGTGAAGTAAATACGGGGTCCAATATAGACAAGAATTGTCGATATTCTGTGATGGCATATAAAACAGTAAGAAGGAGTAATGTAAGAAATAGACGCTTTTGAAAATGTTTTGCGATAAAAAAAGTATCTATTGTAAATGCTACCCATAAATAAAAGAGAACAAAAATATACATTAAAATAAAGCTGCTGTAAAAAGGTATCAAGACAAGAAGTAGCCACTCGTATGGTTTTTCTGAGCCGTTACGTATGTTAAGCAGAATATAGAGTAAAAGAGGTAGAACGGAAGTGGTCAGTCCGCCGCCTGAGTAGAAGGGCAGTATTGCGAAAAAGAGTGAAGCGACCACAATAATAAGACTGCGGTATGACCCTTTGTACATGAAGTACCGTTGCAAGAATAGATACATCGAGATATAGGCAACTATGTGAATCAAGACGAAGTTAATACGGAAGGCAATTTCTGCATCGAAAAAATAGTAGAGCCAGAAGAGCATATTGAACTCAGATCCATAGGAAACTCTTGGTAGGCCATTCATCATATTGGGAATAATGGCACTGTTGGGAGCAAATATTTTCCCGCTCTCTGCTAAAATTTTTGCTTGCGGAATTGCAATATCAAGATTGTCAAAGGTTATCACATATAAGGGATGCCCAAAAATTGGCAGAAGATAAATGAAAACTAAAGCAAAACCTATAAAAAATAAAATGATTTTACGGTTGTCTGCAGTTTGCTTGGAATCTTTTTCTTGTTTATTTAACATTATTGTGCCTTATCTCTTTTTTCAAAATTTATTCTTTCTTTTTCAAAGACTAGCGGTCGGTTCAGCACTTGTGTATAGATCATACCGATATATTCCCCAAGAATTCCTATAAAAAATAGTAGTATAGAAAAGGCGAATGAAGCTCCTATAAGGATAGGAGCGATTCCCAGGCTCATCTGATCCCAGTAAATCAGTTTGACAATCAGATATCCTAGACCGACAAAAAAACTGACAACTCCCAGAATAATGCTAGTAAACGTCGCAATACGAAGCGGTACTTTAGAATTATTGATGATACCGAGAATGCCAATATCATACAGGGTATATAGATTGTTTTTCGTCACACCATGAAGACGTATAGGCTGATCGTAGGGAATCTTTGTTACGGTATAGCCTACCTCAGCAATCATGCCTCGAAAAAAGGGATAAGGGTCATGCATTTGCCGTATGGCATCTATAACTTTTTTATCGTATAGTCCAAAGCCGGTATAGTTTTTAAATACAGGTACTTCTGAGAGTTTGTCAAGTAAACGATAATAAATATTTCTAATTTTGAACATTAGACTACTTTCCTGACTACTTTTTTTTATAGCTAAGACTATATCTGACCCTGCTTCCCATTTTTTGATAAAATCTGCTATCATTTTTGGAGGATCCTGAAAATCAGCGACCAATGAGATAACGGCATCGCCATCGGCTTGTAATAGCCCATACATGCCTGAGCGTATTGCACCAAAATTTGTAGAGTTTACAATAACCTTTACACATGTGTCTTTTTGAGCAATGTCACGTAAAATTTTCACTGTTTCATCTTCAGAAGCATTGTCTATGAAGATATGTTCATACTCATAGTTAGAAAAATTCTGCATAATATTTTTTACACTTTCAATAAGAAGTGCCACATTTTCTTCTTCATTATAGCATCCTGTTACAATACTTATTTTTTTCAATTTATTCTCCTATAAACATAAAACTTATTCAATAAAAATGAAATAATGGCATTGGGAAAAATCGCTATTAATCCAGCTGTATAATCATTGAGTCCAGTATTTTTCAGTACCCATATAATAGAAATACCTATCAAAAAGACAATACCATATACCAGAAAAAATCTAAATATCAGACGATTATTATGTCGTTTGAAGACCAATCTTCCTATGGTTTGAAAATTAAAGAGTACCCCAATGATGGTGGCAAAAAATGATGCCCATATATAGTTAAACCCAATCCATATAAACAGGGCATATATGCTATATCCAAAGACGGTATTAAACACACCGACAATGATAAATCTAGAAAATTCGTGCTTTATCATTGTTGTGATATAAACCCTCTGATGGTTTTTATCATATAATCTATTTGCTCTTTGCCCATACCTGGATATAATCCTATCCAAAAGCTATCATTCATTATCTTGTCAGTATTTGGAAGGTCTCCTATTGTACGATAATCTCTATTCTTAACCAAGCTGTCAAACAGTGGATGCCTTAAGATGTTGCCGGTAAACAGATTTCTAGTCTGTATCAGATTTTTTTCCAAAAAGCTTGATAACTGATTTCTGCTGAAATTTGCATTATCGGAGAGGGTCATTAAAAATCCAAACCAGCTAGGTTGGCTATCTCTTTGTGGTCTTACAAGTACCAACTCTTTTATATTAGATAATCCATCGTAAAGTCGTTGATAATTTTCTATTCTTCTATATGTGAAATCGGGAAGTTTTTCTAACTGTGCTACTCCTATGGCTGCCTGCATATCCGTAGGCTTGAGGTTAAACCCAAAGTGGCTGTAAACGTATTTATGATCATAGCCTTTTGGTAATTTTCCAAACTGCTGAGAAAATCTGGCACCACAGGTATTGTCTACACCACTTTCACACCAGCAGTCTCTACCCCAGTCACGCATAGAGAGTAGTATTTTTTTGAGCAGAGAGTTATTTGTATAAACTGCTCCCCCTTCACCCATGGTTATGTGGTGAGGCGGGTAAAAACTGGAAGTACCTATGTCACCCCACGTGCCTGTATACTGTCCATTATACTTGCTACCCAAGGCATCACAGTTGTCTTCTATGAGCCATAAGTTATGTTTGTTACAAAATGCTTTGACTGCTTTTATATCAAAGGGATTTCCTAATGTGTGTGCAAGCATAATGGCTTTTGTTTTAGAGGATAGAGCTTTTTCCAGTTGAGTCGTATCTATATTAAAATGTGTAAGTTCCATATCTACAAATACAGGTACAGCACCATATTGTACTATAGGTGATATAGTAGTAGGAAAACCTGCAGCTACAGTGATAACTTCATCCCCCCTTTGTATCTGTCTGTCTTTGAGTAGTGGTGAGGTGAGAGCATAAAATGCTAGTAGGTTAGCTGAACTGCCAGAGTTGACAAGCAGAGACCATCTGATACCTAGAAAATTACTCAGTTCAGCTTCAAACTTTTTAGAGTATTTCCCATAAGTAAGCCAAAAATCAAGAGAACTATCTACAAGATTTATTATCTCTTTTTCGTCAAATACACGACCAGCATAGTTCACACGATTATTCCCTTCAATAAATTCTTTTTGTTGTTCTGGTTTGTGTACCAATTGATAGTATTCTTTAATTTTATGAAATATCTCTTGCTTTAACTGTGCTTGTTTTTTCATTATTATTTTTTCCACATCGTATTTATTTTCTGAAGGAATGGATCATTAAAAATACTCTCTTTATCAATATTATCAGCATTATAGCGAAAATAGTTTCTTATTTTTTCTATTGCCTCTGTATGTGATGAAAATTTAAAGTTTATTAGCTCATCCAGTAATCTTTTGTTAGATGATGTGTATTCATTGTTGTGTCCAGCATTCAAAATGGTGACTTCAGATTTGAAGTCGCTTATTTTATTTACTATATTTGCCAAGGAGATAAGATCAACTTTTGTTCCTGTTGAAACATTGTATATTTTTTCTTTATTGTCATTATGGATAAACCAATCTATGATGCGCATCATATCATCCACATACATATAATCAAAGAGTACATTCTGGTGTATAACAATTGGAAGATGAAGTAAATTTTTGACTATAGCATTAGAGATGAATTTATATCTATAATTCTCATATTCGCCATAACAGCCAAATATTCTAAGTTGAACAATTTTATTTGATTTTTCAATATATTTTGAAATAATAGATTTATAAAGCCCATATTCATCAAGTGGCTGAGTATCCCAATATTCATTTTCTGATACATTGATGATGGGCTTATGCTTGCCATACTCTGCACCACTACCAAAAGAGATGATTTTCTTTACATTTTTTTCATGTTTTGCTATATTGAAAAACATTCGCAGATTATATTCTGTAAGATTTTTGAAATCGATACTATCTCTGCCTCCACCTTTGTTAGCAGTATGTATGATGATGTCTATTTTATTGCCAATTATAAATTTATCTACGGCCTCTTCATCTATTAGATTTAACTCTTTACTGTTTGGAGCAAAAATATTGTATATATAGTTATGCCTTAAGTATTCTTTTAGATGAGAAGCTATAAATCCATTTGCTCCTGTGATGAGAATATTCATCAGTCTAAAATAGCTGTTGAATGCTTATTGTATTTTATGAGTTGTTGTACCAAGTCGGTTTTTAGCTGTGTTAACTCATATCCACCGTTTAAGCCGAATCGTCTTAACATATGTTCTATAGTTAAATTACCATCATGCCATTTACCACCCAATCCTAAGAGTGTGGCATCTGTATATTTGCAACCTTTATTGATAGCTACTTCCAATAGCATTTCAGCCGTTCCATTTTTGTCATGCAGATGCATACCCGCTTCTATGCCTTCCGCTTTACATATGTCTATCGTTTTGGAAACAAACTCTGGAGTAAAGACACTTTCAGTATCTGCAAAATAGATTATATCTAACCCTATTTTTTTAGAAAATTTGGCAAATTCTATAGTCATTTTTTCATCATTGTAACCGGCACTGGTAAAATTAACAAATGCTTCGTAGCCATTATTTCTTATATTGTCAACTTCTTTTTCTAATTGTTCAAAATTATTTTCATGTGATCTATTGATGATTCTTATTGCATCAATCACACTCTCTTTTTTAGGAATGAGCTCAGATAAGGGTCTTTGTATGTCTCTCATAGCAGACAATTTTGTTCTACCTTTGATAGAATCAAACACTCTATTTATCTCATCGTTTTTTTGGCTGCAGTATCTATATATTCCACGATTTGGATCAGCTTCTTGGTCATGGAAGAACCCTAACTCGAGATAGTCAATACCTTTTCCTTGTGCAAAACTATACATGTCATGCGCAAATTTTGTATCAAAAAACCATCCTGTTTGGTAACCAGCTTCTCTAATGGTACAATCAAATAGTGTTAAATCGTTTATCATAATTTAGTCCTTTTTCAATAAGTATTTTTTTGGTAAAGCATAATAAACTAGTCCAAATCCATTATGTTCATATATCCTAAGGTAAAATGAATATTTAAGTTTCCATTGGGAAAGTAACGCTGTGATAGTCCATAAATCATCAAATTTATGATAGGCAGAAAGAGCTAGAATCGGGGTATTCTTCTGTATGAGATTTTTGGCACCAAGAAGGGCTTCAATCTCAGCACCTTCTATATCCATTTTTATAAAGTTAACCTTATAATTGAGTAACACTTCATCCATACTTACTACCTGAATAACATCATCCCCCTGATTGTCAATATGTGAAGCAGAACCCTGACCCCCACTAAACCGTAGTTGTTTAGAACTACTATAAACACCAGAGGGGTAGATGAAACCTTCAATATCTTCGTATTCTTTAAGATTTTTATTTAATTTTTCAAGGTTTGAAATATCTGGTTCAAAAGCAATAAAAGACTCAATATCAATATTATTTTTAATAAAATGTATAATGGTATCACCATCATAAGCACCACAATCAATAAAATTTAATTTTGGATAATTTATATTAATATCTAGGGGAATATATTGTGTATGTACATTTTGTGGAGATTGTATATGCTTAAGTTCTTTCTTTAGTCTGTATTCGATAATATTTTGGAATAATATTTTAGAATGTGTGTCTTCAAGCTTATTGTATGCATCAAGAATTTCTTTTTTGTAAGCTTTCAAATTTTTTACGGAAGTTAGCCAGAAATGATCACCCATATCATCATAAAATAAGTCAATAAACTCCATAGGATTGATAATATTCACAAAATTTTCGGCTCTTATATCATCTTGGATTAAAGCTAAATCTACATAAGCATTAAAAATACTTAAGATACAGCTTGAATTAATTTTTATTTGCTCTGTTAGTCTAGAATCATCAAAAGATATTACAGGTACAGAATCAATAAAAAGATTTTGTTTACCTTTGTATTTATCTATAATAAACAAAACCTCATAATTATGTTTTTTTAGAGTTGTTAAACACTCCTTTGCAAAATTTCCTGCACCGTACAAAACAATGGTTTTGGTTAATTTAATTTCTTTAGATAATGTATCATTTAAAATCTTCTCTAAGGTCATCTTTACTCCTGCAGGGACGATATAATCATATTTTGTTCAAATAGCTCTCTATCTAAAAAGGGAAACATATCTTCAAGAGGTTTAGATACCAGCGTACCATCCTTTTTAACTTCTGACGAGAGTTTAGGTTCCATTTTTTCATCAGGGTCTAACATTATTTCACAAATGAAGGCTTTTTCATGAGCATAAATTGTTTTTAACTCTTCATATAGATTTTGTTGATCGGAAATTTTAAACACTTTGAATCCGTATGCTCTGGCAATTTTCTGTGTATCAGGAAAACTGACACCACTTCCAATCTCTGAACCAACTTTAAAGCCGCCGAAAAAATTATTTTGTGTATTTTTGATTGAAGCGTAGCCCCGATTGTTCAACACAAACAGTTTGATTGGCAAATTATAATGAATAATCGTTTGTAATTCCTGTAAATTCATTTGCAGACTGCCGTCTCCACTGACGCAGATCACTTCTTTTTTTCCATTTGCTATACAGGCACCGATAGCTGCCGGCAAATCATATCCCATCGCAGCACAGCCTGAGTTTTCAACGATCTTTTGTGTTCCTTTTGTTCTCAGGCTCTGAAATGATGAGACACTTGCTGTGGCATTTGCAAACACAAAAACTGCATCATCTGAGGCGATATCGGAAAGAACGTCAAAAAAACGGTAAGAATCAACATACTTTTTAATAGCGATTCGCTCTGGTGTTATCGTTGGAAAATCTGCTTTGTATTTTTTGCACCGCTCAACCCATGTTCCGTATGAAGGGAGAATTGCGTTGGATTCAAGCATCGTTTGAATAAATACGCCAGCATCTGCCTGAATTTTTATATCAAGTTTCAATGTATGTTTTTGCAGTTCCGCTGCATCGATATCGATAGCGATCTTCTTTGCTTCTCTGGCAAAATATTCCCAATTGTAACTGATGGAACGGATATTCATTCTTGCACCAATTGCTAAAACAAGGTCACTGTTTTGTATAATGAAATTTGCTGCCCTGTGCCCAATTGTCCCATAACGCCCGAATGCCAACGGATGATTATCCTGAACAATATCATACCGCGCAAACGTTCCTACCACCGGTATTCCCAGTTTTTCTACCAACCGCAAAAACGCTTTGTTCGCACCTGAAAGCGTGATACCGTTTCCGGCAATGATTACCGGTCTTTTCGCCTGCTTCAAAAGTGCAAGAACCTCATCGATTTTTAGATCGTATTCCGGTGGTGCCGGTGGGATGAAGCGCTTCAGATCGTTCTCATTGACCTTCGTTCCCTGAATATCAAGGGGGATATCTATCCATACTGGGCCTGGCCTACCGCTTTTGGCTTCGTAAACTGCCTTTTGGAGGTGATAAAGGATATCATGTTTATCGGTTACCATCACGGCATACTTGGTAATAGGTTTGACAAGATCAATAATGTTGATCTCCTGGTCACCTAACTGGCGCAGTTGCAGTTCTGGCTGACTGGCAATGGTCGTCTCAAATTTGACCTGTCCTGAAATTATCATTGTCGGGATTGAATCTACCCATGCACCATAAACGCCCGTAATCGCATTTGTACCACCTGGTCCTGTCGTCACCATCGCTACGCCGACCTTATTCGTAACACGAGCATATCCTTCCGCCGCAAGGGTGCAAGCCTGTTCGTGGTGGTTGCAGATATAGTTGAGTCTCTTGTGGCGTCCGATCGAATCGATCAGATGCATGTTCCCACCGCCGGAAACCATAAAAATTTTTTTCGAGACCATAGGATGTTCTGCCAAAAAATCTGTCACTATTTCGCTTACTTTGATCATGTCATCCCTAATACTATAATATTTGATTGCGGAAACCTTGATATAGCTTCCCTATATATATCATCGGTATACAAAGCCGACGCTATCACAACTGTGCCACTGTATGAATGCAATGCGTCCGGAGATTTTATCTCGATACCATTGAGACTGGCTCCTTGTTTGTTTCTATCTTTATCTACAAAAAAATCAATATTAATATTTTTGAGTTTCGTAGTTGCCAGCAATCGTTTAGTATAATTCCCTGCTCCCCATACGACTATACTTTTCTTTTGCCGCATTATTGATTCAAGTACGCTTGCAATACCTTTTTCTTTATTGGACTGATCCACAAATTTTATAACCGCTTCAGCGTCATCATATCTGCCGTTTGTATAGAATGTAAATAATGCCGGGTAGCGTATTGTATTGGATATCTCGAGTTCTTTCGTACCTGAACAGCGTTCACTAAGACCAAAAAGCATCATGAGCGATGTCAAAGATCGCTGCGTAAAATGATTGATATGTTCGATGTCAAAATAGTAATAGGGGACAAGGAAAAAATCTTTGTATCTTCTGGCATCGGGAACTTCAATGTAAATTACACCGTTTTTATCCAGGAGACCTGAAATATTTTTAACAGCCAAATGTAAATCACGGATATGTTCCAGGACATGCGACAAAATAATCAAGTCAAATTTTCTTGTACCAAAATGTTGGTGCATGTCATCAAAAAGGCTGCCGCGAACAGCCTCTATTGATTGACCTTTCATATAGGCAACACATTTGCTAGATGGATCAAGTGCGCTTAAATTGGAAAAACCTTTTTCCCCAAGCAAACGCAGCATACCTCCATTTCCAGAACCAATATCAAGTATTCGGCTCTCTTTCGACTCTAAAAAAGCTTCTAAACTCCGTATTGTTTCCTTCAAGCGTTTTTCATCATATGCCTGACCACCGGACCCACTTCCGATTTCAGTATCTTCATATTTAGAAAAGTTTTGATAATAAATGTCATATAACTCTTGCCCAGCATTTGTATCTGAAAAGATGAACCCGCACTGATAGCACTGTACAATATCGTACCTATCAGGTAGCGGATTACCTCTTTCAAGTAAGAATTCCTGTATATGTAGGATTTCTCCTTTTGATTCATTGCAAATTGGACAATTTCTAGAAAACTGTTTTTTCATTTTTTAACTGACTTATATATTGTTTTAATTGTAAGGATGACTGTACTTCATTGTATAGCAAAAAATGTAAATACCACTGTGCAGTCATTGTGATCGCTTTATCCGCAGTCCACTTTCCTTGCCATTTAAGTAGCATATGTGCTTTGGAACAATCAAGTTTCAGATATCCAGCCTCATGGGGAGCTTCCACACTCTCTTCCGTTTTAATCTGCATATCCGGCCACTGCTCTTGAAACAAATCACACATTTGCAAAACACTCAATTCATCTTCATCCAAAGGACCGAAGTTCCACGCATCGGCGAATTCGCGTTTGCCCTCAAGCAGTTTCTGCCCCAGCAGCAGGTAACCATTAAGCGCATCGAGCACGTGCTGCCACGGCCGTGTCGCATTCGGTGACCGGATCGCGACCGCTTCCCCCGCCGCCGCGGCACGGACGATATCGGGGATTAGTCTATCCTCACTCCAGTCGCCGCCACCGATGACGTTGCCCGCGCGACAGGTTGCTAACAGTGTTTCGTGCGTCTTTCCGTACGCGGCGTTGTTGAAATAGGAGCGGCGGTACGCGGCGCTGACGAGCTCCGCCGCGCCCTTGCTGGCGCTGTAGGGGTCGTACCCGCCCATTGGGTCGTTCTCGCGGTACCCCCATACCCATTCGCGGTTTTCGTAGCACTTGTCGCTGGTCACGTTGATGATAGCACGAACAGATGGGGTCTGGCGGCAGGCTTCCAGCACATTGACCGTTCCCATCACATTGGTGTTGAAGGTCTCAACTGGTTCACGGTACGAGCGCCGTACCAGCGGCTGCGCCGCCAGATGAAAAACGATATCGGGCTGAAAATCATTGTACACCTGCTGCAGATATTCAAGATCCCGTATGTCACCTTCGATACTGACCATATCGAGGTCCAGTAGTGTAAAGTGAGACGGTTCCGTTTCCGGCGGGAGGGCATAGCCCACCACTTCCGCTCCAAGGGTTTGCAACCACATCGCAAGCCAGGAACCCTTGAAACCTGTATGCCCCGTTACCAGGACCTTTTTCCCGTGGTAGGCCTCAAAAAAATCAGTCATTCCAGACCTTCCATGGCGCCTGATTTGCTTTCCACATCTGATTGAGCTTTTGATTATCTCTTAGCGTATCCATACACTGCCAGAATCGTGGATGTTTGTAGGCGACAATTTCATTATCCACCGCTATCTTTTGTAGCGGCATCTGCTCAAAAACGCAGCTGTCGTCCTCTTCAAGATAGTCAAACACCCCGGGCTCGCAGACGAAAAAACCGCCGTTGATCCAGCCACCTTCGCTGCGCGGCTTCTCTGCAAAGGCCTGCACACTGCCGTCGGTGTCGATTTCGAGATTGCCGAAACGCGCTTCGGGCTGGATTGCCGTCATCGTCAGTGTTTTGCCGTGCTTTTTGTGAAGTTCGACTGTTTTGGCGATATCGACATCCGATACGCCGTCGCCGTAGGTCAGCAAGAAAGTCTCATCTCCGATATGGCGCTGCGCCCGCTTGATACGTGCCCCCGTCATTGCATCCAGTCCGGTATCGACCAGCGTCACTTTCCACGGTTCGCTGTAGTTATCGTGCACCTGCATCTGATTGTTTTGTAAATCGATCGTAATATCGCTTTGATGTAGAAAGTAGTTGGTGAAATACTCCTTGATATAATATCCCTTATACCCAAGCAGTATGACGAAATCGTTGAAGCCGTAATGCGAATATATCTTCATGATATGCCACAAAATGGGCTTGCCGCCAATCTGCACCATCGGTTTTGGTTTAATGTCGGTTTCTTCTGCGATACGTGTACCATAACCTCCTGCTAAAATAACAACCTTCAATAAAACTCCTTTAAGTGTTAAAATATTTTATCTAAAATTAGATTGGTTTAAAATTAGAATTATGCTATACTAGATTGTAAAAGAGATTTATCATTCTTATAATGAATGGAAAGAAATACAAAATTGGTTAATCTTTAACATACAAAAGTAATTAATTTTCTCATTGGAAGAAAGGGGATTGAAGTAATGAAAAAAGCATTTACAATGGTAGAATTAGTATTTGTGATAGTGGTAATTGGGATATTGGCAGCAATTGCAGTACCCAAATTTGCTGCGACAAGAGATGATGCACTAATTGCAAAAGCAAGAGCGGCTGTAGGTGCGATGCGTTCGGCGATTGCAACGGAGAGGCAGAAAAGAATTTTAAATGCTGACTGGGATCATCTTCCGATTACGGATGGTGAAGTGCCAGGTTTACTGGATTACGGGTTGGACTCACATTGGTCAGGTTTGACATATACTGGTCCGGATGGGACTAGTACGTGTACATTTAGTGTGTCAGGTAGCAAATTAAATGCAAATAGTACTTCCACTCTTTGTAATCAACTTGCAAAATAGTAGTTAGGTGTAGGTGGTTAGTGATAAGCTGGCTAAAAGAACTTGCAGTAGATCGGTAAGAAAAGAATATTTAATTATCCTTAATGGTATGTTATAAAATTCTGGTTTGCTAAGTTGCGTAATTGTAAAAAATTTATTTTGATCATTCAAAATACTTTAGAATACAAAAATAAAAAGACAAAATAAACCTTTGAAATATTATGAAATAGTATTCCTCAAATCAAGTGCGCCAAACTTGACATATTGTTCCCAGGAAATATTAGCGATAGGGACTGTTGTTTTGGTGCCTTTAAAAACAACATTTAAAGACGCCATTGTTGTTTTGGAAGTGAAAAATCCGGAATTTGAAACAGCTGAGATAGTTTCAATATCAAATAAAATTTACAGCTCGGGACAGATGCAGATCGCAAAGTTCATTTCCGAGTATTATTTCTCCTCATTTTCTGAAGCGATATCGTTATTTTTACCCTTTCACGTAGGGTGCTGTCCCCCGACAGCACCAAATGTTATATTACCTGAGGGTAATTGTGCTGTGAGGACGCAGCACCCTACATTATCTCCTGTACAACAAAAAGCCTATGAACAACTCTTAAAAAAAGAGCGTGCTTTACTTTTCGGTGTCACAGGATCGGGGAAAACGGAGATTTTTATCAGCCTGATGGCAAAGATGATTGAAGAGGGAAAAACGTCTATTTTCCTGATGCCTGAGATCTCGCTTTCTCCGCAGATGGAGAAGCGTCTGAAGGTCTATTTCGGCGATGCCGTGGCGATGTGGCACTCCAAGATCACCAAAAAGAAGAAAGAGCAGATCCTTGAAGGCATTGGGAACGGAACTGTCCGCATCATTGCCGGGGCACGTTCGGCGCTCTTTACACCGCTAAAAGACCTGGGGTTGATCATTGTCGATGAGGAGCATGACGACAGCTACAAGGCGCAGACCAGGCCGCGCTACCATGCACGCGATGTGGCGGTGCTGATGGGGCAGAGGCTGGGTGCCAAAGTAGTGCTGGCTTCGGCGACACCTTCGGCTGCGAGTTACTATAAGTATGATGTGGTCAAGCTTGAGAAGCCTTATGTGCAGATGAAAAAAGAATACCGTTTTATCGGTGGTGACAGCATCAATGCACCTATTTTGAATGCATTGCAGCAGAATTTTGCAGCAAAGAACCAGTCGCTGCTTTTTCTGCCTACGAGGGGGAATTTCAAATACCTCTACTGTGAAAGCTGCGGCAAGACGCATCTCTGTCCCTACTGTTCGGTGGGGATGGCACTGCATCGCAAGCGCAGACACCTCAAATGCCACTACTGCAACTTCACCGAAGCCATAGTCGACACCTGTACCTACTGTGGGCATACACCGCTTAAGAGTGAACGCATGGGAACCCAGGAGGCTATAGAGGTCATTGGCAATGCCATAGAGGGCATGCAGATAGAACAGTTCGACAGGGACAGCATCGGTACGGCAAAGCAGCTTAAAAATGCCCTCAAGCGTTTTGAGAGCGGAGAAAGCCATCTGCTGCTTGGTACGCAGATGCTGAGCAAGGGGCATGACTATGCCAACATCACGCTTTCGGTGATCATGGGGTTGGACCACATTCTGGGGTTGGCGGATTACCGTGCGAGAGAACGGGCGGTGAGTCTGCTGTTTCAGGTAGCAGGACGAAGTGGGAGGGCCAAAGAAGGACAGGTGATCGTTCAGACCGGCGATGCGGAATTTTTCAAAAATTATCTGCACGACTATGAAGATTTCATCAAGGATGAACTGGTGTTTCTTGAAATGGCAGGCTATCCGCCGTTCGCATCTTTGGCACGCATACTCATCGCCCATAAAGATGAAGCCAAAGCAGGGAAGATCACGCTGGATACGGTGACGAAACTCAAAGAGTTCGGTGACATTGAGATCGTCGGACACGGCAAAGCCCCTGTCGAACGTATCGCCAACAAGTATCGCTTTAATATTCTGCTGCGTGCCAAGAGTCGAGTACCTTTGTTAAAAGCTTTGCATGCAGTAGACAGACGAGAGATAGAGATAGATATGGACCCGGTCGAGTTTTCGTAGGGTATGCAATGTAGGGTGTGCAATAGCACACCTTTTTGTATGCGTATTATTATTTTAACCCGGAACATACAAGAGAGATCACACATCTTTTACAAAGCATTAGCCTATGGATATTCATAAAGAATCATAGATTAACTTTTGATCGGTGTGCAATTGCACACCCTGCGACGGATTAAATAATTTACGATAAAATAAAACAATTATAATGAAGGTTAAGTGTGAAAGAAAGATACCCAACTAAAAAAATTTACGTCGGAGATGTTGCCGTAGGCGGTGATGCACCGATCTCTGTACAGTCGATGACATATAGTGATACACGTGATGTAGCCGCAACGGTAGAGCAGATCAACAGGCTGCATTTTGCCGGGGCCGATATGGTGCGTGTGGCTGTGCCGGAGATGGAAGATGCTTTGGCGCTTAAAGCGATCAAGGAGCAGATATCCCTGCCGCTCATTGCCGATATCCATTTTAACTACCGACTGGCACTCGAAGCGGCCAAATGGGTGGACTGCATCAGATTCAACCCGGGGAACATCGGTGAAAAATCACGTATCAAAGAGATCGTAAAAGCATGTCAGGAGCGTAATTTACCTATCCGTGTGGGTGTGAATGCCGGTTCTCTGGAAAAAGAATTTGATCAGAAATATGGTGCAACAGCTGAAGGTATGGTAGCCTCTGCCGAGTATAATATCAAGTTTCTCGAAGACCTTGGATTTACCGATATCAAAGTTTCTCTCAAAGCTTCTGATGTGGACAGAACGGTAGATGCCTACAGAATGCTGCGTCCCAAAAATGCCTATCCGTTCCATCTCGGTGTCACGGAGGCGGGTACGATCTTTCATGCGACGGTCAAATCGGCCATAGGTCTGGGAGCGCTGCTGCTGGACGGCATAGGCGATACGATGCGGGTTTCCATTACCGGCGAACTGGAAGAGGAGATCAAAGTAGGCAAGGCGATACTCAAAGACAGCGGACGGGTGCAGGAGGGACTGAACATCATCTCCTG
Source organism: Sulfurovum sp. NBC37-1 (assembly GCF_000010345.1). NCBI lineage: Bacteria > Pseudomonadati > Campylobacterota > Epsilonproteobacteria > Campylobacterales > Sulfurovaceae > Sulfurovum > Sulfurovum sp. NBC37-1. Next base: position 2,226,431 of record NC_009663.1, on the reverse strand, counting down.
TCCTACCTGCGGGCGGATAGAAGCGGACCTTGTTTCTGCCGTTGCCGAGGTGGAAAAAAGAACGGCACACATTAAAACACCGATGGATGTCTCCGTCATGGGCTGTGTGGTCAATGCCATAGGAGAGGCCAAGCATGCCGATGTGGCTATAGCCTATGGCAAAGGCAGCGGTCTGGTGATGGTCAAAGGGGAAGTGGTGGCAAAACTGCCCGAAGGTGAACTGGTAGAGAGGTTTGTAGCTGAAGTCGAGAAGTTTGCCGGGGAAAATGGCTGATGGAGAACATGTATAACCTGAACATAGAGAGGGCGGTGCTTTCGGCCATCATTTTTGATCCGGAGATCTATGAGGAGATCGCTGCGAAACTCCATCCGCATGATTTCTATCTGCCGTTCCACCAGCATGTCTTTCTTGCAATGGAAGAACTTTCACGGGAAGAGAAACCCATAGATGAAGAATTCCTCCGTTCCAAGCTTGTCAGTATGGGCAAGTTCGATGAAGTGGCGATGCTTGAGCTTCTTTCGGCAAACCCCATCTCCAATACCGCAGCCTACCTTTCCGAGATCAAAGCCAAATCAAGCAAGCGGGCATTGGCAACTCTGGCGACAGAGATCAAGAAAGTCACCATAGAGGATGACCTGCCTGCCGAAGAGGTGATGAACCTGGTGGAGAAGAAACTCTACGAGATCACTCAGAACAATACCAATGAGGACTTCAGGGAATCCAAAGAAATTACTCTGGCAATGATGGATGAGATCAACCGTCTCAAAGCGCTGGGAAACTCCAAGCTCATCGGTACCGATACGGGGTTCAAAAACCTGAATGATAAAACCTCCGGGTTCGGTAAAGGAGACCTGGTGATCATCGCTGCCAGGCCGGCGATGGGGAAATGTCTTGGGAAAGGCACCAACGTTCTAATGTATGATGGTACGTTGAAAAAAGTGGAAGATGTAAAGGTGGGTGATCAGCTCATGGGGGATGATTCTACACCACGGAATGTACTCTCTCTTGCACGGGGTAGAGAGGAAATGTATTGGGTACGGCAGAACAAGGGTATAGACTACCGTGTCAATAAGTCGCACATTCTTTCACTGAAACGTTCTCGCAATGAGAATGGACATCATCATGGAGATGTCCTGAATATAGAAGTATCTGAATATATCACTAAAAGTGATAAGTTTAAATCCAACTATAAAGGGTACAAGGTTGCAGTAGATTTTCCGGAAAAAGTACTGGAAGTCGAGCCCTATTTCCTGGGGCTGTGGTTGGGGGACGGAAGAAGTTCTGATGTGCGTATTGCTACGGAAGACGATGAAGTGGTCGAGTACCTGCAGGCGTATGCCTTTAGACTGGATAAGAAAGTACATCGTTATGCAGCGGATGGAAAATGTACCATGTATGGTATTACAAGTATACAAAAAGAGGGTGCATTGAAAGATGTAAGTGATTCTCTTCAGGGGAAACTCAGAGTTCTGGGTGTCATAGACAATAAGCATATCCCCCGATCATACCTTACGGGCAGTACCAAACAGAGACTGGAACTTCTGGCAGGTCTGATAGACAGTGATGGGTATTATGATGATGCATATCATGTCATGGAGATCGTTCAGAAGCGAAAAGAGCTTGCTGAACAGATAAAATTTTTAGCGGATTCCTTAGGATTCAGGAGCTCTCTTGTCAAGAAAAAAGCAAGCATAAAAGCCATTGGATACGAAAGTGAAGTCTATAGGGTTCGTATCGTTGGACATCTAAATATAATACCTACAAAAGTAGTACGAAAACAGGTAAGAGCATTGATGTCAAAACGTGAGCATATGCATACAGGTATAAAAGTGGAATATGATAAGGTAGATGACTATTATGGGTTTGTTCTGGATGGGAATCACCTCTTTTTACTTGAAGATATGACAGTGACCCACAACACGGCATTGGTACTCAATATGGCGCTCAGGGCCATTGAAAGAAACGAAGGGGTAGCTTTCTTCTCGCTGGAAATGCCGGCGGAGCAGCTGATGCTGAGATTGCTTTCTGCAAAGACTTCCATACCCCTCCAGCAGCTTAGAGTTGGTGATTTGCGAGATGAGCAGTGGAGTCAGCTTTCAGCGGCAACGGATGAACTTTCACAAAAGAAGCTTTTTGTCGATGACGGCGGATATGCGACCATTCACCATGTGCGAAGCAAACTACGTAAGCTCAAAACACAGCATCCGGAGATCTCCGTTGCGATCATTGACTACCTTCAGTTGATGAGTGGTGAAGGAAAAGAGGGAAGACAGCAGGAGGTCTCTGAAATATCCAGAGGTTTGAAGCAGCTGGCCAGAGAGTTGGAGATACCTATCGTGGCACTTTCGCAGCTGAACCGTGGACTGGAAGCCAGAGAGAACAAACGTCCGATGCTCTCTGACCTGCGTGAATCGGGGGCAATCGAGCAGGATGCCGACATTATCCTTTTTGTCTATCGTGACGATGTCTACCGTGAAGCCAAAGAGAAAGAGAAGGAGATGAAGGCAAAGGCGGAGGGGAAGCCTTATGAATCCGACTTTAGAAAAAAAGCGGAAGAAGAAGCAGAGATCATCATCGGGAAACAGAGGAACGGGCCGACCGGTACTGTCGATCTTGTCTTCCAGAAACAATATACGCGTTTTGTAGATGCGTCGCATTCTCCTGCTTTTGAGGTGGTCTACGAAGAGAATGATATTCCTGCCAATACAGGAAATATCTCCGTGGATATGCCACCAATATAAATTAAAAGTTAAAATCAAATGGAAAAACCGAAACTTTTTGAAACGAAAAAGAGTTTTGCCTGGACCATGGCTTTTCTTTTGCTCCTTTTCACCCTTAGACTTGGGTGGGAATATACAAACTATAAAGAGTTTATCTCTAAACCCTTCTACTTTACTTATGCAACAGTAATGAATGCCTACACAAAACAAAAAGGGAAACGTTCCTATCAGGTCCTGAAACTTCACAGTGATGACGGCCTGACTTTCTATACGATAACCCACCAGAAAAAGTTGCTTCAGAACAGACGATTACGTTTGCAGATATTCCCCAGTGAACAGATCGGTTTTACCGATTATCTGGAAAGTTTCTATGTCAAAAGTCGTATCAGGTCAAATGACCCTGTCTCGGCAGGCGTAAAAGAATATGTACTGGGAAAGGTGGCCTCTCAACATGATGACCCCGCGCTTGGGGCCTTTTACAATGCGATCTTTTTTGCCACACCGATCTCAAAGGAGATCAGAGAGAAGATCAGTTTGCTTGGTGTGAGCCACTTAGTAGCACTCAGTGGATTCCATTTGGGTATTTTGTGGGCTTTGGTCTATGGGGGACTGTTGCTGCTTTATAGGCCTTTGCAACAGCGTTATTTTCCATATCGGCATGCACTGTTCGATGTTGGACTGGTTGCTATAATCGTGCTGGGAATTTACGTATGGTTTGTTGGAGCGCCACCCTCCCTGATACGCTCCTATGCGATGATACTTGCAGGCTGGGCTGTACTTTTGATGGCTATTGAACTTCTTAGTTTTGATTTTCTGATGACGGTTGCTGTTTTGTTGTTGATTTTTTTCCCTTCACTCTCTGTCTCACTTGGATTCTGGCTCTCTGTATCAGGTGTTTTTTATATCTTTCTCCTTTTACAATATACCAAACAGTATAACAGGTGGATCATTACATTGCTGGTTATTCCCGTAGGTATCTTCCTTCTGATGCTTCCCATTGTTCATATAGTTTTTGGTACCACATCTTTTTATCAGCTTCTCTCTCCGATTCTGTCTATCCTGTTCATTCCGTTTTATCCTTTGGTAATGCTTCTACATCTACTGGGAATTGGAGATATTTTCGATACCGCTCTTTTGTGGCTGTTCGATCTTCCTATCAAAGGGGAGGAGCATTTATTGCCTCTATGGATGGGTATGGTGTATATCATACTTTCTTTGGTAGCTATTCGGTATCGGTCAATATTTTATGTAGTTTTGGGCAGTACTCTGATGTATGCAGGATTTCTGTTCCTGTTTTAAACCCGGGTTAAATATGGTCTATTTCTTTACCTTTGTTGAGCAGGTAGCAAAAGCGTAATCCATGCAGGAAAATGGCCCAGGAGATATAGATCCACAGCAGGAAAAAGAGGACAGTGCTGATACTGCCGTAGACCGAGGTATACGTCTTGTTGTGCATTACATAGAAGACAAATCCGCTTTTGGAAAGGTACCAGATGAGTGATGCAATGAATGAACTGGTAAGTGCCGCTCTTTTTCTGATGGTTGTATTTGCAGAGAGCTGATAGGCGATATAGAAGGCACTCCAGATGATGATATAGGGTATGACGGAATAGAGATGTATGGCGCTGGTGATCTCGTTCCTGTCAAGATAACTTTGGATAAGTGTGGAGAGATAAAAGGATGCACCCATCATCGTAGGTAAAAGAACGATAAGCAGAAGATAGGTTTTGATACTTTTCAGGATCCCCCGGCTGGGAAGCTCAAAGATATCGTTCACAATGTAGTCATAACTCTTGAAGAACATGATCGCTGCAAATGTGACATAGAATGCACCTACGATCCCCAGCTTGTCCGAATTGGCGATGAAGGTATTGATATATTCCATGATCTCTTTGGACTGTGTCGGCATGAGGTTGGCAAAGATAAGCTGCTGTACCTTGTCATACATTTCATGGAAAAGAGGGAGTGTGGTAAAAACATAAAGAAGAATGACAAGCAGAGGAATGATGGAGAAAATGGTGTTCCAGCTCAGACTCGAAGCATAGTAGCCAAGCCTATCATCAAGAAAATCTTTGAAAAAATCCCTGAGAAAAATATAATATGCTCCAAAGATTTTTTTCATTGCACTTTTCTCTTTTTTCTTCTCTGAGACTTTCATTTTTGGTTATACGCCGGGTAATCCCATTTTCCCCGGATTCAAGATATTGTTCGGGTCAAATGCTTGTTTGATATCTTTGAATAGTGAGAGCTCCGCTTCATTGAAGGCGATATTCATAAAAGGGGCCTTGCTGGTACCGATACCGTGTTCTCCACTGAGCGTCCCGCCCATATCGACGACCAGTTCAAAGATCTCTTCAATAGCTTTGTGTCCCTCTTCAAGCTGTTTTTCGTCAGAACCGTCCACCATGACATTGACATGGATGTTCCCGTCTCCGGCATGCCCGAAACAGGGTACTTTGAAATTGTAACGCTCACCGATTTCGTAGATTCGCTTCAGCGCTTCGGGTAGCATACTTCTGGGTACGGAGATGTCCTCATTGAGTTTTTTGCTTCCAAAAATGGTGATGGAGGGTGAAGCATTTCTTCTGGCATACCAGAGTCTATCCCTCTCTTCATTGGTATGTGCGACCACAAAATCCTGTGCACCATTCTCTTTGAAGGATTTTTCAAGGATCTCAAGCTGAAAATCGACTTCTTCTATGACATTCCCGTCCACATCACCGATAAGTAGGGCACCTGCATCTTCGGGAAGTTCAATGCCCAGTTTTTCTTTGAGGGCCTGAACAACGAGTGCATCCATGAATTCCATGGCAACAGGGTTTGCACCACCAGCAAGTGATTTGAAAACAGCGTTCATTGCATTGTCAACAGAGGGGAAGATGCCCATATAGGCTTTCCTGAACTTCGGTTTGGGAAGCAGTTTGACTGTAATCTCGGTGATGACGGCAAGCGTACCTTCGGATGCGATGAGGATACCCGCGATGTTGTAGCCTGCCACATCTTTGATGGTCCTTTTTCCAGCACGGATGATGTCCCCGTTGGGACGGACGGCACGCAGGGCCATGACATAATCTTTGGTGATACCGTATTTGGCTGCGCGCATACCCCCTGCATTTTCAGAGACATTCCCGCCAAGGGTGGAGTACTCTTCACTGGCAGGATCCGGCGGATAGAAAAGACCTATCTCTTCTACGGCTTTTTGCAGGTCCATGTTGATCACACCCGGCTGTACCACTGCCACCATGTTCTCCATATCGATCTCCAGGATCTTGTTCATGTGTTTTTCCATGGCGAGGGTGATACCGCCGTTCGTCGGAAGCGCACCACCTGTAAAGCCGGAGCCTGCACCTCGCGGTGTGATGACGATACTATGGTGGTTGCAGTAGACAAGGATACGGCTTACATCTTCTTCATTTCTTGGGAAAACGACCGCATCAGGTTCAAAACGGGTACGTGTGGCATCGTATGAATAGGCGATGAGATGGGCTTTGTCGCTGTAGACATTCTCTTTGCCTACGATCTCCTTGAGTGTTTCAACATGTTTGGGATCAAGCACTACAATGCCTCCATAGTTTGGTAATAGCTTCCTGAACCATTTTTTGAGAACCATCCGGTCCGGATCTCTTTGAAGTGCATATAGAAAGGAAACTGTGCTTTTGCAGGAAGATTTCCCATCGCCTTTTTACTGATGATCCTGCCGGAAACAGGGTCAAGCAGTACCAGGGAATTTTTACGAACAATACAGATGAGTCCTATCTGGTAATCTTTGGCGAAGGAGGAAAGATTTTCACGTGTAGGAAAGGCATCTCCTCTTTTGGAAAGGTAAATGGCAAAGAGATCTGGGTGTATCCAATTCTTTGTGTAAGAGGAAGTGACTTTTGCGTAAGTATCTGCATCAGGGGCAAGAAGCAGAACATTGTTATAAAGGTATCCACCTATGACCTTGTCACCTGCTCTGACCGGTGTTTTGATGGTAGGCAGCTCATCATGATGTATGATGTCCCTGCTGATCACTTTTGCATGCCCTTTTGAAGTTTGTGCAATATAGGCAGTAATAGCCTGAAGATCGCTACCGTAGTTGTGTACGATGATGCCACTCATACCGTTGGCAGGGAAAGAGGAGCGAAGTGCCATTGTGTCTCCTTTGGCAACAGAAACGGAAGTGTGAACGGTCGAAGGGAAAAACCCTGCAAAAAGAGGCAGGGCAGTCAGCAGTATCAATGCTATTCTGATCATTGTGATCCTTTGAAAATAATAGTTATTTGATTATACAAGCAAAAGATTAAAAGTCTGATTGTAAAGACCTGCTTCGTATACCTCTTTAGTTTAATTGGCTATAATATTGCATAGAATATCGCTAAGAGAACGGGGTTGGAGCAGAATTGAAATATCTTATATTGATCGTTGTACTGTTCACTCTTTCTTTCGGCATGAAAGCCGAAATGAAGAACTGGCCTCATGACTTCACATTTGCAGACTATTTGGATTTTCATGATATCTCACGAGAGATGCTTGACTCAATTTCCCCCAAAGACCAGGAATATCTCTCCGATATCCAGAGCAAATACAAATATTATGAACTACTGGATGATAACGGTACGCTGATACAGGCGTTGATCCCCATTTCCAAAGAGATGCAGATACATCTTTTCAAAGAAGCCAAGAAAGACAGGTACAAATTCGATATTATCCCTATTGCCTACAAGACCCAGGAATATTTTGCCAAGGTCATCATCAATTCAAATCCTTATACCGATGCAAAAAAAGCCATTAACCGCGACACTGTAGCAAAAAAAGCTTCTCAGGCGCTCAAAGGTATCATTGATACCAAAAAACTGCATAAAGGTGATATGGTCTCATTCATTTATACCCAACGCAGTAGGCTTGGGGTTCCTTACACCCCACCTGAGATAAAAGTGATGAAGGTCAAGACCAGAAAGTTCGACCAATTCATCTATGTCGATGAGGATGGGCATGGCTATAAAGAGACAGATAAAAAAGTAGCTTATACGGTGACAGGGAAGAAAAAAGTAACTTATAAACGAAGGGTAAAGGGAAAAGGCAGTACATTTGGAATGCCGCTTCGACATGCGCGTATTACATCGAGTTTTTCCTACAGACGCTGGCATCCGATTTTGCATCGTTACCGTCCGCATCACGGAACGGATTTTGGTGCAAGGCGCGGTACGCCTCTTCTTGCAGTCAATGATGGGACTGTCAGTTATGCCGGATGGAAAGGCGGCTATGGCCGGGTCGTTCAAATCAGGCATGGTGGAGGTTATGAGTCATTCTATGCCCATCAGAGCCGTATGCGCGTCAAGCGCGGACAGAAGGTAAAAAAAGGGCAGATAATCGGTTATGTAGGGAGTTCGGGAAGAAGTACCGGCCCGCATCTTCACTTTGGACTGAAGAAGAATGGCCGCTGGGTGGATCCGATGAAATACTTGCGTAAGAAATCTATTACAACATCAATCATGAAGAAATTTACAAAATATAAAGATGTCACAGAAACCAAATACAAAAAAGTGACCATTAAGGGAACGACAGAGAACAGAAAAAAGCTGGAAGCATACCTCCTGAATGATACTCCCTCCTATATCTGGGGGAAAGAATATACAGGAACGGTACATGTCAATGACAAAGGGAAGTTTGAAGATGCAGAACAAGATTGAGAAATTTACTTTACATCCTCTGGAAGATCCAAGGTTCATCTCTACAGCCAGGGTAACCTATGAGCAGAACGGCACGGCAAAAAGCTGGGAGATCGTCAAAGCACATGACAGTGTGGCTATACTTATTTATCATACCCAAAAAGATGCTTTCATTCTGGTGCAGCAGTTCCGTCCGGCTGTCTACATCAACAATCATGACGGTCTGACCGTTGAACTCTGTGCGGGTATCGTCGACAAAGACCTCTCTCTTGAGCAGATCGCCAAAGAGGAGATAGAAGAGGAGTGCGGTTATGATGTCCCGCTTGGGAAGATCGAGAAGATCACTTCTTTTTATACTTCTGTCGGCTTTGCCGGAAGCAGGCAGACTCTTTATTATGCCGAGGTCGATGAGACAATGAAGGTTTCGGAAGGCGGTGGTGTGGATGCCGAGCAGATCGAAGTAATCGCACTCCCGGTCAAAGAGGCACAAGCTTTTATATTTGATGAGAGTATTGCCAAAACACCGGGATTGATGTTTGCGTTTATGTGGTGGGAACAAAAGCACATACGTGTTTTAGATCAGTGATGAATGGGCAGGATACTGTCGGGAGACAGTACCCTATGCGGATTAGCTGTCTTCTTTAGCCTGAATGTAGGCGGCGTAGTAGGTACTTCCGTCAGAAAAGGTATTGACCGTCAGTTTTGAAAAATGTTCAAGATACTCCCAGAACTCTTTGATCAATTCTATATCGACATGCTGTGCTTTGTCTGCCAGTGCGTCACGCATGGTACCGAGCCATTCGATACGTGATTTTTCAGTGATGGAAAAATCATCATGGACCCGGATCATATACTCGTTGAGGTCCATTCCCTGACTTTCATCTTCGTAGACCTTTGGTCCACCGCAGATCTGGATGAAAAATTTGCTGTTCTTGAATTTAACTTTGTCGAATTCCTCTTCATCCTGTGGGAAAAAGTTGGCGATGTCGCTTTCATAAATCTTGTCATAGAAGTCATACATCAATTCTTTCATCCCCTCTTCACTGCCGATAGCGTCATAAAATGCTTTGGGCGGGTTTTTGAAATGAACGGGTTTCCCTTTCTCCACGGCTGTCATTGGTAGGTCCATAATCTCTTTTCTGCTTGCCATAATATTCCTTTATCTTATTTATCTGATTGGATTATAGTTAAGTTCTCTTAAATTCAGTCACAGTAGCGTTTGAACAGACAGTCATATGCTTCTATACGCCGGTCACGCAGGAAAGGCCAGATATCACGCACTTCTTTAGTCCGTTCATGCACTATACCGGCATACAGTATCTGTTCATTCTCTCCATCGGCCTGTGCAAGTATCTCTCCCTGTGCGCCGCAGATAAAAGAGTTCCCCCAGAAGCGGATTCCGTTCAACACTCCGCTGCCGTCGGGTTCAAAACCGACACGGTTGCAGGAGAGTACCGGAATGCCGTTGGCGATGGCATGGGAACGCTGTATGGTGATCCAGCTGTCAAGCTGACGTGCTTTCTCTTTGTCCGTATCCTCATCGAACCAGCCTATGGCTGTTGGATAGATGAGCAATTGGGCACCTTTGAGTGCCATGATGCGTGCCGCTTCCGGGTACCACTGGTCCCAGCAGACCAGTACTCCCAGTTTACCCACAGAAGTTTCAATGGGTTCAAAACCAAGGTCTCCGGGAGTGAAGTAGAACTTTTCATAAAATCCCGGATCATCTGGAATATGCATTTTCCGGTATTTTCCTGCGATATTTCCGTCTTTTTCAAAGACAACAGCCGTATTGTGGTAAAGCCCTGGAGCACGTTTTTCAAAAAGCGAGGTAACAAGGACAATACCATGCTTTTTTGCGACAGCTCCCCAAAACGATACATCTGCATCAAAGTCGGCAGCATAATCGAAGAATGCGGTATCTTCGCTCTGACAGAAGTATTCGTTCTGATGGAGCTCCTGAAGAACAATCAGTTCCGTACTGTTGGAGGCAGCTTCTTCTATCTTTTCTACTGTAGCCCGGACAGTATCTTCTTTGTTTCCGTAAAATTTCTGTTGTATCAATGCTGTTTTCATGATGAATGATTCCTTTTAATAAGCTACCTGCATCGTAGAGCAATGGAGGCTTCCTCCCTCTTCTATGAGTTTCAGGCAGTTCACCGGGATCATCTCCCTCCCCGGGAACAGTGCCCTCAATGCCTCTTCCGCTTTGCTGTCGTTGTGATCGTCGCTGTATGTCGGGAATACCAGTGCATCGTTCGTGATGAGGAAATTGGCGTAGGTGGCGGGCAATCTTTTCCCCTCCTTGTCATATTTGGCTTCGCACATGGGCAGAGGGACCAGCTTATAGGGTTTGCCGTTCTGCTGCCTGAAGCTTCGAAGCTGCTCCTCCATTGCTTTGAGGGCATGGTAGTGTTCGTCTTCCGAATCTTCACACTGCACATAGGCAATGGTCGCTTCGTCAGTAAAGCGTGCCAGTGTATCGATGTGGCCATCGGTGTCATCCCCTGCAAGATAGCCGTAATCGAGCCAGAGTATCCTTTTTGCACCGAGATACTCTTTCAGTTTGTATTCTGCCTCTTCTTTTGTCGATCCGCCATTACGGTTGGGATTACAGAGGCATTGACTCGTTGTCAGAATGGTTCCTTTCCCGTCACTCTCTATGGAACCGCCTTCCAGTACGAAATCTATATGCTCAAGCGGTGTGATTCCCATATAGCCTTTCTGATGTAAAACAGTGTTGACACTGTTGTCAAGTTCTGCTTCAAATTTGCCGCCCCATCCGTCAAAGACGAAATTGAGTAGTTTTGTTTTCCCATCCTCTTCGATGCTGATGTATCCGTAATCCCGTATCCACGTATCGTTGGTCGGTATCTCTATAAAGGTCATGTTCTTTGTACTGCAGAACATGGAGGATATTTTCTTTTTATGTTGACAAATGATGTAAACAGCCTCTTTATAGGCAATCGCCTGGGCGATACGTATAAACGGAGAAAGTGCATCATTGAGTGAAGCGGGATTTTCCAGATCATGCCAATCGGTATGTTCATGGGGGAAAGACATAAGTACGCAGCGTTGACGCTCCCATTCGGCAACCATTCTTCTTTCAGTCAAGGTCACATCTCCCGCTTACTTTTCCCTGTTTGCTCTCTCTAATGCTTTTCTTGAACTCTTTAATGAGCAGAAAGATGAGGTAGGCGGTAAAGAACATACTACCGATCTCAAGCAGTGTAAGCCAATCCATTTTAATCCCCTTTTAGTCATTATGTTTGTATAATCATAATTATGGCAACTATTATAATCAACAAAGAAAACTTCTACCACAATCTTAACCAAATTGCACTAAAAACAGGCTCAGTTGAGAAGATCGCCATTGTACTCAAAGACAATGCCTATGGGCACGGTCTTCAACTTATGGCTTCCCTCTCTGCAGAGTTCGGCATCAGGCATGCAGTGGTCAGGAGTATGGAGGAAGCCAAGAATATCAAAGAACTCTTCCGGACGGTACTGGTACTGGGAGACCATGCGGTCAAAGATGATATCTGTTCTTTTGCACTCAACTGTTTGAACGACATAGAAAATGCAGAGCTGGGCGCCAGAGTGGAACTCAAGGTCGATACCGGGATGCATCGTAACGGTATTGCACCCGAAGAGCTGGAGCGTGCATTGCAAATGATCCAAAAGAAAGATTTGGAACTTGTGGGGGTCATGACCCATTTCCGTTCGGCCGATGAGATGGGTTCAGAACTCTTTTGGCAGCAGAAGCAATTTGCATCAGTGAAAGAGAGAGTGAAAGAGGCCGGTTTTATGAATGTACGTTTCCATTCTCACAACTCTGCCGCTACGCTGCGTTCAAAAACATTCGATGAAGACCTGGTACGTGTCGGCATAGGCGCATATGGCTACAATGAACTGCCTGACGTTTTTGATGACATCCCCTTGAAACCAGTACTGTCCCTGTCTGCAAAGAAGATCGCTACTCGCAGACTTAAAAAAGGGGAAAGGGTAGGGTACGGAGGAGATTTCACTGCACCCGAAGAGATGACTGTTTCAACCTATGACCTGGGGTATGGTGACGGCTGGTGTCGCGGTGACAGCGCCCATCCGTATATCACAGCAGAAGGATTGCCTATCTTGGGGCGTGTTTCCATGGATTTCATTATTCTGGAATCTGCAAAAGAGGAACTTGTGATTATGAATGATGCCCAAAAAGCCGCCAGACAGTTCGGTACGATCTCTTATGAAATGACAACGGCTTTGAGTATCAATATTGAAAGAAAGATCGTTGATCGCTAATGGATGACTCTGGATAAACTGCTTCCCATGCACTGGGAACTGCATATTTATGAAAACTATTTATAAAGCAGTCTGACCGCTCCTGTGGCAAAGAGTATAATCGCTGCCACTTTGTAGGCAGGATCGATCAGCAGAATGAAAAACGCGAGCAAGATCAGCACAAACGAGAGTTTAAACGAATCGAGATGGTTAGCTAAACGGCTCTCAAGCCATTCCAGCTGTCTTTCGCTCAAATGCACCCGCAGTTCATCCTCACTGATCTTCTGTATTCTTGTCTTGATCTGTCTGAGCGTCAGGGGAAGTGATCCCGCTTCATCTATGACCGCTTCGAGTATGCCGCTATCTGCTCCCAGTGCTTTTGGGATGTTCTTCTGGAGCAGGGGGAGGATGTCCTTAACACCGTTGAAATTGTGGATATAAATGGTCCCCAAACCTTCAATGATGGCACTTGCCCTCATAATGTAGATCGCTTCCTGCGGCAGTTTGAACGGGAAATCCCGCATCGATGCCATGACACCGAAAGCAAGTTCCTGCATACTTGTTGCATCGAGTGAGTCATCGTTGAAGATCTCGAACATTTTTTGTGTCAGTTCGGTCATCTGGTCCTGAGGTGCTTCATAGGTGATGACCCCCAGGCGTTTGCAGCTGGAGATGTAAAGTTCAAAATCCTGCTCATGGGCGGATTTGACCATCTCTATGATCGCGATACGGGCCGGGTTGCTGATGCGTTTTACCATCCCGAAATCCAAAAGTACCAGTTGTCCGTCTTCGCGGATCAGAAGATTGCCCGGGTGCGGGTCTGCATGGAAGTAACCGTTGATCAGCATCTGCTCAGTGTAGAATTCTATGAGTTTGTGCATGGCGGTCTGAAAGTCGATCTTGTTGTTCAGAAGCGCCTCTTTGTCGTCGAAGCGGATGCCCTTTTCAAAGCTCATTACAATGGCATCATCGCAGCAGTGTACCTCATAGGGAACAGGGAAAATGACACCGCTCTTCTCGTAGACCAGACTGAAACTTTTAAGATTGGAGAGTTCATTGGTGAAACTGACCTCTTTGAGGATCATATCGGAAAATTCAGCTATAAGCGAATCAATGGAGTTCTTGGTGTAGTGTGAAAAGAGCGGACGGAAGATCCGGTTGAAAAAAGTCAATATCCGGATATCTGCTCTGATCTGCTCTTCGATCTGCCAGCGGCGCAGTTTGACCGCTACGTGTTCACCGCTTTTGAGCCATGCTTCGTGCACTTCTCCTATGGAAGCACTGGCGATCGGTTCTTCATTGAAACGTTCAAAGGGATTACTGTTCCCAAAAGCACGGTCATAGACTTTTTTGAAGTTTCTGTGAGACATGGGAGGGATCTCATCGTGCAGGGAACGCAATTCTGCCAGGTAGGCATCACTGAAGAAGTCGGCTCTCGTCGCCAGTACCTGTGCCAGCTTGATGAAACTTGCACCCAGTTCGTTGATGCTCTCCCTCAGCTCGGAAGGAGAAAGCGGGCGCATAAAAAGAAAACGCTCTTTCTTTTTGATCAGCAGATAGACTGTCAGCAGAAAAATAAAAACTTGTTTGACCCGTCCGGGCGAATAGTTTGAAAGGGTCAAGTAATTACTTTTTCTTCTCTTTCTCTTTGTGAAGCGCTTCTATGTCTGATTTGGTAGCCAGGTCCATCTCTTCAAGGACTTCACGGATCGCCTCTTTGAGTTTGGACTTGAACTCCTTTTCTTCATCTTCGCCTTTGGCTTTGGCCTTGTCGATCAGCTTTTGAGCCTCTTCTTTGTTCAGTTTGCCCTTTTCAACCAGCTCATTGAGCTCTTTCTCAACTTTTTCCTTAGCCAGAAGCGCACCGCCCAGGCCAATGTAAAATAGATCTTTTAACATAATGATATCTCCTGTCTGTATATTTTTAATGATAGCATTTTTGCGTTAACAAAAATCAGCGTTTATACGAAATGGCTTTTGTGATTTGTTTTGCATTGTAGTTTTGTGAAGATGAGGGGAATTTTACTTCCCCTTAGTGGGATTGAAATATAGCATTATTTGAATAGCTGAGAGTGCGTACCCAAGCGTAAGAGTTCTAAGGTATTTTCCTCTATTCTATACACGACAAGAAGATCCCCGCTTATATGAAATTCTCTTGTATCTTGGTATGTACCTGTAAGGTCATGATCTTTTGATTGGCTGGGCAACTCTTCCCCATTAAGAAGTAGAGAGATATACATAAAAAGTTTTGCGCTATTCGTTGGGTTTAATTTTGCTTTCTTTACATCTTTTGTAAAAGTTTTATGTATAGCAATATCAAGCACCTACTTCCTTTTTAAGTTCCTCAAGTGAAACTTTAGTCATATTTTTACCAACTCTTGCTTCTTTGATGACTTGTGCTGTCTCATCATTAGGTATCTTGATTTGAAAAGGTATACCTTTTTCCATGACTGCCTGAGAGAGAAATATGTTAAAAGCATCACTCAATCCCATGCCATACTGTTTAAATATCTCTTGAGCTTTTTTCTTCATCGCAGTATCAAGATAGACATTGGTTCTAGTTTTTTCATTTGCTGTTGTAGTCATACTTGTCCTTTCTATTTTGTATGGTTTGATTATAACACACAATGTGTGTTTTTGTCAAATATTATTATTTTGATGTTCTATTCGCAGTGAAACGTATTCGCACTTCTGAGGAAGGCTCAACAACTTTACGGGACAGGCGTTGAATATCTACCTAATATGTCTGTAATAACCGTGCTTTCAAGCCATCGGCTATAAATCGTGTACCAATTCGTGTACCACTTCAAATACTTTGCCTAAAGAATTATTGTACCTTTGAGCTGCTTAAATTTGACAATCGGCTCATATTATGATACGATTATCTGAAATAATCAGCTCACACAGACCAAGGATAGAAATGCAAGATGAAAAAATATGGATATGGCAAGATGATAACTATCCTCATTTCAAATACGATAAGGATGTATTGAGTAAAAGCTTATTGTCTGTGAGTCGAAACAGTGGCAGACTGGATGGCATACTTACCATGCTCGGAGTTCAAAAAAGCAATGCTCTTAAAGTGGAATCTTCTATCAATGAAATAGTTACCTCTTCTCAAATAGAAGGAGAGGTTTTAGATCGTCAGAGTGTTCGTTCATCTATATTAAAAAAGATGGCTGGCAGCGTTACAAAAAAAGATACTTCTACTAAACACACAGATGGACTTGTGGCGATGTTTATGGATAGCAGTACAAATCACTCGCCACTCACAGTTGATCGTCTCAATGGATGGCACAATACGCTGTTTCCTGACGGATATAGTGGATTGTATAAAATAAATGTGGCTAAATTTAGAGAAGAGGAGATGTCAGTTGTTTCCTATAAGGGGGGCAGAGAACAGACACACTATATCGCACCACCACCAGATATTTTAGATAAAGAGATGGATGTTTTTTTGGCGTTTGTAAACACAAGTACAGAAGAACCTTACACTAAAGCCGCAATAGCCCACTTTTGGTTTGTGACTATACACCCTTATGATGATGGAAATGGTAGAATTGCAAGAGCGATAACAAACTATGTATTATCAAAAGAGCTTGGATTAAATGATGGTTACTACTCCATATCTACAGCCATAGTAGAGGATAAAAAGAGTTACTATGACCTTTTGGAGCACAGTCAAAAGCTCATGTATAACAAAAGTTTAGAGATAACAGAGTGGATATCTTGGCATACAGATATGATAAACAAAGCCATAGAAATATCACTACAACAGGTTCAAATAGCCATACAAAAAGCCAATTTTTGGGATAGAGCAAGAGAGTATTCACTAAATACTCGCCAAATAAAAGTGCTCAATAAGTTATTGGATGCTGGAGTTGATGGTTTCGAGGGTGGGCTAAATACAAAAAAATATATCTCCATAGCCAAAACTTCTACCGCCACAGCCAAGAGAGACATCGCTGATCTGGTCTCAAAAAACCTCATAGAACAAGTAGAGGGAACGGCTGGTAGAAATGTGAGGTATGTTGTTAAGGGCACCTCTAATAATAGGTAACACCCACAATGGGTTTTGCAAATGTGAGATTGTGCAAGAGATTTTCAAGTCCTAGCCGTAGCTAAGACGAAGTAAATATCTTGTGCAAGATTACGTTTGCAAAGCCCACCCTACGGGCATCACTAGCTTTCGCCTATGCGTTGTTACTCTTTTTCACCTTAGCTATGGCTAGGGTTTCAAAAGAGTGCCTAGCCTAGACAAAAGCTAGAGATGTTGTGGCTATCACCTATTTTTAGAGGTGCCCTTAAGTTAATGGATTCAGAGCAGTTAGCTTTAGACCTTACAAAAACTGGAGGGTTCCCATCGGTAAAGATCAGAGGATAAACTCCTCTACCTTTACAATATTCTGTTTTTAGGTATATCTACCGTGTGAGGATTCCATTTTTTACCTGTTTTAAAATTGGCTTTGGCGATTAGTGGTCCATCGTTGGTATTTTCTTTTTTTGGTGTCTCTTTTTTGGTTTCAGTTTTTGTACTCTTTTTGAGGGGTAATTCCAGTTTGGCATATTTGACAAAACTCCAGTATGACATCCGCCCACTAAGACTCACTCATGCAAACTATGAGTCCATTTTTGTCTTTTGCGGCTCTTTTTGATGTAAATGTGCTAAAATTTGTCTAATTATGGCTAATTTAGTTTGAATAGAAAGACAAGATGTGTTTATGTCATACAAAAACTAAGTTTTTGATGCCCTAAGCGTCTTGAAACTTATTCGTACTTCTGGGGAAGGCTCAACGGGGATAAAAAAAGGGAGGAGACATAAAGATGCCAAAAATTATAACAATGGATGAAATGAGGGCTTATTCAGAAAAAGAAATTTTAAATGAAAATACTCTAATTAAAATTGCTGCAAGAAAAGATATATCTAAAAATGTTTTTCTATCCTATTCTTCTAAAGATATAGAAATATTACCATATCCACTAAAAATATTAACTAATCATGGGGGTAAAGTCTATATGGATAAAGGGGATGATAGGCTACCTGAACCTCCTTCTTTTGAAACGGCTAAGATACTTAAAGACACAATTAAGAAACTTCCAAAGATGGTTGTTTTTGTTACACCAAATAGTAAAGACAGTAAATGGATTCCATGGGAGCTTGGATTGGGTGATGGAAGCAAAAGTAATTATGATGTTGCAATTTTTCCCTCTGTAGAAAAATCATATGATAAAAAGTGGACAGAGCAAGAGTATTTAGGCCTATATAGTCGAATAGTATATGGAGGATTGGAAGGATACGATAAAGATGTCTGGATGGTATATGACCATAAAACAAATACAGCTAAAGAATTGAGTAAATGGTTAGGAAATAGTTCAAAAGGAGTATATATATGAGGCATAAAGTATTTGTAAGTTACCATCATGCAAATGACCAATATTATAGGAATAAGTTTGAAGAATTGTTTTCAAACCAATATGATATTATGGTTTCCAGGTCTGTTCAAATAGGCGATATTGACCCTTTTTTAAGAACAGAAACAATAAGACAGAAGATTCGTGATGAATATTTGAGAGATTCAACAGTAACAGTTGTATTAATTGGTTCTGAAACTTGGAAAAGAAAACATGTGGATTGGGAAATAGCTTCAAGTATCAGGCAAACAACATATAGTTCTAGATCAGGTGTAATAGGAATTTTATTACCAAGTTACCATGACTATTATGATATTGAACACGGTAAATATAGAAAAACAACTATTCCACCTAGACTTAGTGAAAATATTGATTGTGGCTTTGCAAAGCTTTATGAATGGAGTGATAATCCTTATGAAGTACAAAGGTGGATTCATGAGGCATTTGAAAGACGGAACAATATTATCCCAGATAACTCTTTTCCTTCTTTTGTTAATAATCGTAGTGGTGTGGAGTGGCAAAAATGAGTAGAAAATATCTTCAAACAAGTTTTTCTTTTGACTATGGAAACAGAAGACCAATAGAGACAATGCTTTTACAAGTTTGTGAAAAATACAAAGATATTAGCACAGAAATTGGTTTTATATTTTGTGTAAATAATATCCCCTATAAATTAGAATTTTATTTTGTACTTGAAGTTGAAAGTAATTATGAAAAAGAGTTCAAAGAGATCAAACATAGTTTAAATGAATATGCTATTAAAGAATTAACATTTAATACAACACGAAGCTTAATGAATCAAATGAAAAATAGAAGGTTCAATATATTAACTACACCTTGCACAAAAGAAGGTATAGAAATGGCATTTCATAGTGAGAAAATATTTCTTATTGATGAACGAACAAAATTAAAAGATAGAGGATTTGAATTTTTTAATACTAATTTATATACTGATACTGTATTTTTTAGTTATTCAAATAAAGACTTGATTGATGTATTTGACAAAACAATTAATATGCTTAATGCTGATGCATACCCAGTTTTTTTAGATAGAAAAAGTTTGTATGTAGGAAATCAATTAAATTCATCTTTAGATGGCGCCATTAAAGATGCTAAGTCAATAATTTTCTTTATTGATAAAGAATTTAAAACAAGTGAGTACTGCTTAAAAGAATTAGAATTAGCAAAAAAATACAATAAGAATATGCTTATGATAGTCAATAATGATACGGAAATAGACTCTGAATATTTATTTAAAAAATTAGATTTTAATACATTAACCTCAGATCAGTTATATAAAATCATACGTGAATATTTAATAGGCAAATAGGTTAAAAAAAAATGAAAAAACTTATAAACGATGAACATTGGGAAAAGAAAGCAAATGGTTGGGTTTTTTTATCACATTCTTCTCATGATTATGAAGAGGTTAAAATAGTACGAAATTATTTAGAAGATAATGGTTTTAGTGCTTTAATGTTTTATTTGAAATCTTTGGAGGATGAAGATAAAAAGAATATGATTAAGCCTTTACTGGAATGGGAAATTTCAGCTAGAAACATTTTTGTTTCATGTACGAGTTCATTTGCAGAAGAGTCAAAATGGTTTAAATGGGAACGAAAATATGTTCAATCTTTATCTTTTAAAATTTATAGAGAAATAGATATTGAAAAATTAAAATACGAGAGATGTACGCAGTTATCAAAGCTTGACAATTTAATGAAACAGGCAACACTCTTTTTCCTTTATTCACATAAAGATAATTATAAAGTAAATAAGATTTATGAGCAATTAGAATCTTCTGGGTTTCGAATTTTTAAGGATACCGCATCTATCAAAATGGGAGACAATATACAAGATAAAATTTATGATGCTCTTCAGGAAACAAAAGACAGAGGAGCTGTTTTAATTTTTCTTAGTAAAAATGCAAAAGAGTCAAAATGGTTTTGGCAAGAAAAACAGAGGGCATTAAATCAAAATGCTTTTATTATTCCTGTTTTATTAGATAATACAAATATTAATGATTTTCCTGCCTTTAGGAATCTATCATATATTGATGCTAAAGATGGCTTCAGTAAAGCTAGCATAAATGAATTGTTACAAATTATAAATAGAAAGGAACAAACAAATGAAATGGAGTGAATTATTTGACAAATGGAGTTTGTCAGGGTTGAAAGCTAAAGCAGGTTTTATAGAAATGGATTTTATGCCTAATGATGTAGATAAAAATGCTGCATGGGAAATGTATGTAGAGATGCAAACACGTATAACTACACAAGAACTTGGTGATGAAGAAGGAGATGAAGTTACAGCTCTTCAAAGTATATATACTTTATTTCAACTCACAAGAGATTTACTGAAAAAATATGGAAGGCATGCTCCTGATTTTTCTCGTATAGCATTATTTATTATTAATGAAGAAGTACGACCTTTTACTGGGAAATGGCACAAGCTTTCTGCAGATGGTAAATTGAATGATGCAGAACAGCGTAAAATGTTTAGAAAAGAATTGAAAGATTTACAAGTAATTCTTGGAGCATATTCATCTATATTAGAAGATATGGCAGGAGTTAAAGGTTTGAGTATACAAAAGAAATAATCTATAAGGGAATGAAAGATGATTTTAAATATTTATTATGCTAAAGAGTTAGATAGCCTATCACAATTAAAGAAATTTTTTATAGAAAATTACTTTTTTAAAGATGATGATGTTTTAGGTGGAAAACTTTTTGATGTTTATTTCTTCGAATTGTCTGATTATCAAGAAAATAATAATGCAATTGATATTATTTTGATTGATGATTTATTAATAGCAAAGACTTATGCAAACAGTGATATACAATTAAAACTATTACATAAATGGCAAGAGAATAAAAGAGTAGTTTTTGTTGCATTAACTGAAAATTATGGACAAATGAAGTTGTGGGGTGATGAAATTAATTTCATTAGAGCTTTTCAAAAAGAAGATCTTCTAAATTTTCTTTATACTGAAATAACACATGATATTTTGCGATTTATCTTGAGGAAAGACAAACTACAGATATTTATCTCTCATGCAAAAAAAGATGGTAGAAATATAGCAAAATTAATTAAAACTTTTATTGATAATGATATTAAACTTGATAATTTTTTCGATGAAACGGATATCCAGAATTCATCAAGTTGGAAAAAGGTACTGGAAAAAAATGTGAATGATAGTTTGTTTCTATTTGTATATTCTGATAATTATGGACACACAGTTTGGACGCAGCAAGAATTAATTTGGGCAAAGCAAAAACAAATACCTATAGTAGGAATAGACACACTATCCAAAGAAGATAAAAGAATGTTTCCCTATCTTGGCAATGTAAAAATGGTAAAACTTTTACATAGTGTTACCAATATTGAACATCTTTGCAATGAAACATTTTCTGTTAAGTCAAACCATAATCTTAGATTAATCATTAATGCTCTGCTGAAAGAAGCATTGGAACATTACCTCTTTATAGACATGTATCAAAATAGACAAAATTGCAAGAATTATAAAATTTTAAGTAGACCCCCTGAACTCTTAGATGTTTGCATGCATGGAAACCAAACAATGCTCTATCCAGATCCACCGCTTATATTACCAGAACAGGATATTTTAAATGATTGCTTTAATAATGGTGGTATTGTCACTCCTGTATTATTAGAAAATAAATTAAAAACCAATAAAAAAATAGCTATTTCCATTAGTGAATCTAAAGATTTAGAAGAATATGGAATATCAATAGATCATATGCATATGTTAATGGTTGAATTGGCTCGTTATTTGTTTATCAAAGATAATACATTGCTATATGGTGGGGACTTGGGATATAAAAGTGAATTTAATTTTACCCTCTTACTTGTTAATCTTTTAAAGTCATATAACTCTAATTATAATGAAGAGAAAAAAATCATTAATTTTGCAGCAAGACCTTTTAGTAAGTTCATTGATACGAAGATAAAGACACGATACTTAGATGTGATAGATTTTCAAGAGATTGGCGAAGATTGTGAATTAACAGAGATTGATAAAGTAGCAGAAAATCTTACAAGAATGAGAGAGAAAATTACAAAAGAAATGGATATAAAAATTGCTGTTGGAGGAAAGATTACAGGTTATAGTGGTTTTTATCCAGGTATTTTAGAGGAAGTCTACTTGGCACTTAAAGCAGATAAACCAACATATTTAATTGGTGGTTTTGGAGGCATGACTAAAAAGATTATTAAATTGCTACAGGGATATGATGTTGAAGAATTAACATTTGATTATCAAAAAATTAACAATGAAAAACTTAGGTTATTTATAGAAAATAATCCAAAATATGAGAAGGGAATTAGAAAAAAATATGATGAAATGTATAATTTTTTAGTGATTCAAAATGTAAAAGTACGAAATATTGATTCAAATAATCAAATAAAAATATATAGTAATAAAAAAATTTATGAGATTATCCAATTAATTTTAATAGATATAAGTATTTAAGGTCAAAAAATGGGAAATGGAAGTTCAACAGGTACTGGAGGAAAACTTGTTAGAAAGCTAATTACTTGTAATAAAAATGACTTTTATGAACAGTGCTATCAGTTTCTTATAAAATTTAATCCTAATACAACAAAGGATAAAAAACTAACATCATTATTTACCAAGTCTGACAAAGGTTATTGTATTTATTACTGTTTAGGTACCGATGAGAAAGTATTAAAAATAAAAGATCTTGAAATTGATAATGATATAAAAATTATTTTAAGTGAATATGGAGTGATAGATAAAATCATCATAATACATCAAAAAGAACTAGCGAATAAACTACTCAGAAAACAATTAACTAGATTAATTGATCATTTTCAAAAAAATATTAAAATTAAGGCTTTGTCCCCTAGAAGTTTTATTGATTATATGTTTCAAAAGATGAATCAGAGTCTTATAGAAAAAATTAGTAATATCCATAATAAATATAAACAAAATCATCAAATGCGTTTATCTGAAAAAAATATATATATCGAGGAAGTACCTTATTATCTTGAAAAAAAAGACAAGGGTACTAATCCTAAAAAATATATAGAAAATTCATTTATAAAAAAAATGAACAGTACTGCAAAAACATGGACTTTTATTATAAGTGAATTTGGATTTGGCAAAACTTCCTTATTATTAAATTTATCAAGTATAAATAATGATAATATTTATATTTATATCCCTTTAATTCAATTATCAAACAAAGCTTTTGATAATGAACAAACATTAGCTAAAGAAATTCTTGAAATTCTTTTAGAAGAAGAATTACGTAAAGAAGATGACTATGATAATATCGCAATTACTGAATTTAAAAGAATGTTACGCACAGAAAAAAAGATTATCTTGCTATATGATGGATTGGATGAATATCATCTAGCATATCAAGAATATGGGCTGAAACAAATATTTAATTGTGCATCTTCTTTTGGGTGTAATTCTGTGTTTACACTCAGAAAAGAATTTAGAGATGAACGTTATGGTAGTTTTCAAGACTCTTTATTTGTTCAAAATAGACCCACTTATACAGAGTTGATTCTAGAAGAATGGAATGATAAAATCATTTTAGAATATATACTTTCTTTAAAGAATACACTATCTAGAGAGAGTCAAGATACAAAAAATTTAGAAAAATTCGAACAATTAGTTAGAGATAAAAAATATCATCAAGAATATGGAGATATACCAAAACGACCATTATTTTTAAAAATGCTTACTGATGATATCATATCTGGAGATATTAAAATTAAAAATATTTCAGAGTTATATGAATCATATTTAACTAGAAAGTTCACACTAGATAGGGAGGGTTCATATATTTCTAAAAGAGCTGCTAGACCATTATCTAAACAAGGAGATGTATATGAAGTTACAGATTATATTTTTGACCTTCTAGCAAAGATATCATGGGAAATGACCAATGTTGATGGTTTCAATATTGTATATGGTGAGTATATAACTGAAGAGGAAATTAAGAATTTAATGCATACTGATTATGGAGAAATTAATCACATAATTGAGTTGTTGCTTAACTCTGTGTTGATTCCTTACGATAAAAGAAAACGAAGAAACTTTAAAGCAAAGTTTGCACATAAATCTTTTCAAGAATATTTTTTAGCTTACTACCTTATATTTGTAATTTTAAAAGAGAAAACTATCAACATCAATGCCTTGACATTAAAATATAGCAAAGGTACTATGGATTTTTGTAAATATATGATTATAAATGAAAATATACAAGATGTTATAGATGATTTGTATATAAACTTGAATTTTGATATCAACAAAGATGCATTATTATATCGACATGCATCAATTAATGCACATCAAAGAGTTAGTGAAAAAGATAAACTAAATATAAAAACAGACAATAGCGAATTTGATTTCTTCATAAGTCATTCTTCTGTAGATAAGTTTCCGTTTGTTGATGAGTTTGTAAGTGAGTTAAAAGATTTAGGTTTCAATGTATTCTATGACAGGATGAATATTAAAGAAGCTGAAAATATTGTTCAAGAGATAAATGAAGGATTCATTAGACTAAAATATGGTGTTATTGCCATAATAAGTCCAAATTTCATAGAAGGCTCTTGGTGTAACGAAGAATTAGCAATTGGATATTCTTTAAAAATTGAAAAGGAGAAAATTCTTATACCAATACTTTTAAATATTTCATTAAAAGAAGTTAAAGATACTTATCCAATTTTGAGAAATATTAAAATGTTTGATAACTATGTTTCTTCCAAATCAATTGCTATAGAAATTACTAGATATAAACATGAGATATCAAATAATGTCTAAATCCTACAAAGCATTCATAGGCTACTCACACGATGATGAAGCGTTTGGTTCTTGGCTGCATAAAGAGTTAGAAAAATACAAGATTCCAAGAAAACTACGAGAAGACTACCAAACCTTACCCAAATCACTTTACCCCATATTTCGAGACCGATATGAGCTAAATGCAGGGGATGATTTGGGTGTGGAGATACTCAAGGCTCTTGAAAACTCTGATGCACTTATTGTAGTTTGTTCTACTAAATCGGCTGATTCTAAATGGGTAAATAAAGAGATTGTAGATTTTAAAATGATGCATGGAGAGGATAGGGTTTTTCCTATTATTGTGGATGGTGAGCCTTTTGCAATAGAGAGTGATAAGTTTGATGATGTGTTAGAGTGTTTTCCTGAGGCTTTGAAGTATAAGCTAGATAGTGAAGGGAATTTGACTGATGAAAGAACTTCTATTTTGGCTAGTAGTACTATTGAGAAAGAGGATGGTCGGGAACTTGCTAAGTTGAAGTTGATTGCTGGGATTTTGGGTGTTCCTTTTGGGGAGTTTTATCGGAGGGATGAAGAGCAGAAGAGGAGGGATAGGATAAAACTTATTTCTATATGGAGTCTGTTCACTCTAGTTATAGTTGGATTTTCTGTATTTATCTGGAATCAGAAAATAAAAATAGATAAAAACAAACAGGTAATCAAAAAAGAGCTTTACAATAATCTATATCAACAAGGTATTGATAATAAAAATAATCTTAATAATCCAGTTTATGCAAAATTCCTATTTGCAAATGCAATAACTAAAAGTTCAGATAAAAATGAAAAAAAGGAGATAAAAATACTTTACAAGACAGTTAACGGAGGAATTAAATTAAAAAAAATATTTAATAATTATATTAGTCATAGAGGTTGGGGACATGCTGAATTTACAAAATCGCAAAATAAAATATTGTTTTTAAATATTTATGATGATCAAATAAAAATTTTTGATAAAAATACATCTAACCCCATTTTAATGGGGTTAAGCAGTGACAATGCAATTGTAGATAAAAAAGAAACAATGATTTTTAGCTGGAGTGCATATCCTAATAATAATGTAAAATTATGGAAAATGAATGGCAAAATAATATATAAGTCTAAATTTAAAAATGAAATTATGGATGCCTATTTTGATAAAAAGAAAGTAATGGTATTAACTGCTTCAAATTGGCTCAGATTAAGGAGTATTCCAGATAATAAAATTTTACAGGTTTTTAAATTTGATAACAATTTAGAAAAGGCAATTTTTATAAGAGATAAAAAGCAAATATTAACTATATCAGGCTATGCAAATAAGAAAGTGGTAAAAATTCTGGATATTAATGATAGCAATAAACCCTTTTTGGTTTTTAATCACGCTGAAGAAGTGAGTTTGAGTAAAGATAATAATATTATTGCAATTTATGGGGAAAACAAGATTAAAATATGGGATATAAAAACTAGGAAAATGTTAAAAGAACTTAGTCCTATAAAAAAAAGTCCTTATCGTATGACTTTTAATAAGCAAAATACAAAATTATTATTAAATTATTTTGAAGAAAATTATATGAAAGCTTTTATATTTGATGACGAAGATATTTTTTGCCCTAATAGCGAGATCATTATGTCTCATGATGGTAGAATTGCAGGTTCACTTTTTAATAAAAAAGGTAACTTTATTTTAAGTTGGAGTGATGATAAGACAATTAAACTTTGGGATAATTGTAACCCAAGGCAATCTGAATTTGATATAGATAATTTAGAACACAAGCCAACTAAAATAATTAAATGTAGCTATAAAGTTAAAAATGCAGTTTTTAGTAATGATGAAACAAAGATTTTAAGTTGGGGGGAGAATAGATTGGATTTATGGAGTATTACTGATAATAAACCCATTTTTACAATTATGAGTGATAGTGAAATAAGTAGTGCAGAATTTAATAAAGATGAAACAGAACTTTTAACCAGTACAGAAAATGGAAAGATACAGCTTTGGGATACAAATTTATCAAAATATAATATTAAATATTCTAATGGAAGTAAAAAGATAATCTTAAGTAAAAATCAGTCTAAAATATTAAGTTATAATAATGAAACTCTTAAAGAAAAATTAAAAATAGTGTGTAAGGATAATTTTTACCATATAGATGGAGGCAAAGCTAAATTTTATGATAGGGCTACGAAGATCTTATCTTGGAATCAATACACTATCAAAGTATTTGATACTAAAACATGCAAAAATATATACACATTAAAAGATTTTAATAGAGTAAAAAGTGAGTTAAATAAAATAAAAAATCCTTTAATTGCATTTGGCTTAAAATTAAACTCTTACATAAAAGATGTAATATTGTCACAAGATAAAAAAACAATTTTTACTATAGGTGGAGAAACTATAAAATTATGGAATATTAATGATAAAAAGTTATTAAAAACTTATACGGTTAATACTCTTATTGGTAAGAGTGGCACTTCGTTTACAAATGGTACAGGAGACACTATAGAGGGGGCTACTTTTAATGCAAACAAAACAAAAATGGCATCTTGGTATAAGGATGGTGGAATAAGAGTTTGGGATCTTAATGATACACAACCAAGAGTTGTTTTAAAGGCAGGATATACAAACGGAGTACAATTTATTGAAGATAATAAAATTTTGAGCTGGGGAATTAGTGGTATTAAGTTTTGGAATATTAAAAACGATAAACCTATACTTTTAGTTGATATTAATGCAACAATTGATGATGAAATTGTGTTATCCAAAGATTCTAAACGTATCGTATACTACGAGAGAGAAAATTTATATTTATATAATATCTATAATAATAAATTAGAAACTATTATAAAACATAATAAAAACTTAAATGGGACTTTTTTTAATAAAAATGAAAAGAATGTATTAAGTTGGTGCAGAGATGAGCTGAATATTTGGGATATTGATACAAAAAAGCTATTATTCAATGGTAAACATAGTCATAATATACTTCACGCAATATTCAGTAAAGATGAAAAGGAAATTTTGAGTTGGGATGAAAAAGAAATTAGGCTCTGGAGTGTAAAGACTGGGAAAGTATTAGTCACTATTAAACATAATAAGAAAATTAATGGAGCTTGTTTTTCTAAAAATGAAACAAAGATATTAAGTTGGGGTAATGATGAAGTAAAAGAATATTCTTTATTGGGAAAAAACAATATTGAATCAATATATTATCCTTTAAAAGTTGAAGTTGAAATAGGAGCTTGCCTATATAAAAAAATACATAATTTAACGAAAAAGGAATGGCTACAAAAAAAGAAAAAATATGAACAAATTTTAAAAGAATCCAGCCCATGAAAATCTTCCTAAGTTACTCATCCAAAGACCATGTATATAAGGATGAAATAAAAATTACACTCTCTGTACTAAAGAGAGAAAATAAAATACACCTTTGGGTAGATGATGAAAAGTTAAAAGTAGGTGATATTTTTGATAGTATTATTAAAAAAGAAATCATTGATTCTGATATTTTTCTTCTATTGTTAAGTCGAAATTTTTGGGCTTCGGATTATATACAAGAGCAAGAACTACCACTGATTTTAAAACAATCAGCAGAAAAAAATGCCATAATAATTCCTATAATTTTAAAAGATACTGGCGACCTTTTAAATCACGATGAAGTAAAAAATATAAATGCGATACCAAGAGATGAAAAAGATGATAAAAGGCTACTTCCTATTGATACTTTTGAGTCTCAAGAAAAAGCTTATA
This sequence comes from Sulfurovum sp. NBC37-1, assembly GCF_000010345.1. Lineage (NCBI taxonomy): Bacteria > Pseudomonadati > Campylobacterota > Epsilonproteobacteria > Campylobacterales > Sulfurovaceae > Sulfurovum > Sulfurovum sp. NBC37-1. Next base: position 2,197,807 of record NC_009663.1, on the reverse strand, counting down.
ATAGCATCTTGTCTTCTATTCAAAACCTAATTACTACAAGTAAAAATTATATACCTTACCTAGAACTCTCTCGATATAGTTTAAAGACACTTAGTCCGTATAATGACTTGGAAAAAATAGAATTAAGAGAGATTGTCCACAAGAATGAAACTACATTTGAAATAGAGTTTATTGAGCATTACGAGAGTCAGAAAAAGGTAGATAAAATATTGATCTTTTCTTATAGTAAAAAAGAGAAAGAGTTCTTGATCGCTAAATTTTCAAATTCAAAACAATTTAATGCTATTAGCAATCAATTAAAAACACAAAAATTGATTACGAAATATCAAATTTTGAGCTATTTAGATACTACATTAGAAGTATTATTTCCTGTGCCATCAAGAATAAAAAGTATAGAAAAGTTTATTCAAACTGATGATATTAAAGGGATAACGGATCTATTGCAATCAAAAACATCACAAAAACTATTGGCTTATGGTTCAGCAGGAGTGGGTAAAACATCTACATTATCTTCTTTAAAATCTATATTTTCTGATGCTCTAGTTTTAATATATGATAGTTTTGGAGGAGGTACATATAAAGATTTTGGTGCTCAAAGACATCTCCAGCAGAAGATACTAACACAACTCATAAATGAAACTGCAATAGGGTTAGGTTTTGAATTGTTATTAGAACAAAAATTTAATATCTATGACTTGGAATTAAAATTTAAGTTATATATAGAAGAAGCTTCAAAAACTTTAGATAAGAAAAAAGTAATTATAATAATAGATGCAGCAGATAATAATGTAGATGGTGCAAAATACTTTAATGAAGAACCATATATTCCTAAATTATGGAGCCTTAACTTACCTGAACATTGCTATTTGATAATGAGTGCTAGAGGTGGACTGAGAAAAGACTCATTATTAGCTCCAAATGATGTTTTAGACTTTGAGCTTAAAGGTTTTGATATTGAATCAACAAAACAATTTTTAACGCAGTATTTCCCAAAATTGGAAGAGAAGATAGCTTTGTCTTTTCATAAGTTGACTAAAGGTAACCCCCGTATTGAAAACTATATATTACAACAAATTAATGGGAACTATGATAGGATAGAGGCTCTTGTAAAAAAAGATGAAACTATATCTTTAGAAAAGATATTTGAAGATATGTGGGAGCAAGCATTAGCAGTTATTGAGCCTATTACTAGAGAGCATGTAGAAGAGCTTATCTGTATGTCAAGACCTGCAAAAATAGATGATTTTATGTTAGCTAGTGGATTAACCAAGAATGAATCTTTAAAAATAACTCAAACACTTGAACCAGGTATTACAGTAGATCAAGAACATACTATCGGATTCCAAGATGAAGATTTTGAAACATTTTTATCAACGAAAATTGATGAGCATACAGCACTAAACACACACAATAGAATTTCAAAGAATCTATTTACAAAAATCGTATCAAATCACTATGCTACTAAATATATAGCATTTCATTTAGAAAAAGCTGGGAATTATACTTCACTCATAGATATTACTCTCAACTTTAATTTAGAACATATTGAAGATAGACTAGAAAGAAAAGAGATACAAAAAGACAGAGTGCAACGAGCTCTAAATATGGCTCTTGAAAAAAAAGATTATCAAAATATTTATAAACTTTTATATTTAGTTTCTGAATTAACTAAATCAGATAATACGCTTCATGAGTTTCTACAAGATAGCCCTGAATTATTATCTATCTATACTAACGAAGAAAATGCAGTTAGTTACTACACGAGTAACTTTGAAAATTTAGAAAATTTAAATTATCGTTGCGCATATCTTTTATCAAAAGTAAATAATAAAAGGTCTATAGAGTTTTTAAAAGTTGGTGATGTGTGGTTAAGAAAAACACTAGATAGGCGAAAAGAAGATAAAGGAGGACATGCAAATAATATAGATACTTCAGATATAGCAAAAAGAAGTATATCGGCTTATTATACAGAAGGGCTAGAGAAATGCATAGAGTCGTTTAGTGTTTGGAGATTATGGTTTTTAATTCAAGTTATAAATGATATACCAAAAGATTTCCTACTTGAAATGACTATAGAAAAGCAAGAGGAGATATATGAAAAATATCATACTCGGATGCACCCCTTTGTTCAGGCAAAATTATTGGTTTTACTAAATAATATTGGGAATACGCCATCTAGAGAACTTGTTCACCGTGTTGCTAAAAAACTCTATAGATATATCCAGTTAAAGCCTAAAAGAATTGAAATTTTACAAGGGAATAGAGGCTACATGCATAGAGATGATTTAAATACGATTTCTCTAGATTTTTCCATTTTAGCTCTTAAGTTTGGTTTTGATAAAAAAATTATCTTACCAACAATTCTAAAAACTACAACACAATCATTTGAGACTCTTCATGATGATCATTCATTGCGTGGTTTTTATGAAACATTTTTAGCACTAGGATTAAAACATACTATAGAGACTAATGAAATTGACTATGATGAACTTATAAAAGAAAAAGATAATCCAAGCTACACAGATACAGAAGATAGAAAAAGAAAAATTGGGTATATAAAGAATATCATGCCTTATTTTCAATTTTATACTAAAGTCATAGTAAATCAATTAGATTTTAGTACCATTGAAAAAGAATGGACAACATCTTTAGAAAAAGCAACACCAAGCTGGCATAATCAAAGAGAGTATCAAGGATTTGCCATTAAATTTGAGCTTTTAACTAAAATTTTAATAATGACAAATGCAGATAGAACAGCTTTTATAGCTTTAATACAAAATTTAAAAAGTATAATGGACAAATATAATCTTATTCAGAAAATCACTCCTATATTATTGGAAGGAAGATATTTGGATGAAGCTTTTGAGCTTATTGATCTTGATGTTAATATTACTCAAAAGGAATCCTTGCCTGCTCAAGATAAAGTTGATGTTTTTAATAACTATGCGAAATTAGTTAGATTTTATGATGAAGAACGGGCTAAAATATATTTTGAATTGGCACTAGAAGCTACAGGTGGATTAGATGACAAAGTTTATTTTTTATATAAGTTTTTAGTGTCTTTAACTCAATATGTTTTACCAGTTTTAGAGAAAAATGAAAAATATAAACTAGTCAATCGAAATGTTGCTGTAGTAGAATCATTACAAGGATACTTATATGAAACAGGTGATCTTGTACTAAATGAAGCAATTAAATTAATTGCTCATTTGGATTTTTCTTTAGCATTAAATATTGCTCATCAATGGGATAATAAAATTATCTATAAACAAGAGAAGAGTTTATCTGAAATTCTTCCTATTGCTATAGAAAAAGAAGATCTAGAATATGAAAATTTATTTTCGCTAAGATTTTTAGTAAAAAATAGCGATATTTTAGATACCTTTTTATTATTAATTGAGAAATTCAATGAGACAAGTAAAGACGCACTATTTAATATCATAGAAAAGATGATAGATTTTATACGTAAAAACCTTTCGGATAAAGATCAGGTATCTACATTGGATGCAATAAGAAAATGGCTATCTCATAATGGTTATAGTTCACATACATTAACATTAGAACTTGAAAAATATCATAAGTTTTTTAAAGAAAATAATATCAACCCTGACAATTATATTCCTCCGTATACACATAAGGAAACAATTGAAAACTGGGATAACTTCTTTATTCCATATTTAATAGATCTTCCAAAATACTTAACAGAAATGGATAAAAAAATTAGTGGATACGATACAGGTAGATTACTTTCTGAAGCAAGAAGTAGATTAAAATATAATCAAAAAGTTTCATGGCTAGAAGCAATTTGTAATGTAAGGGTTTTTTATCTTAAACATTATATAGATGAATTTCTTACCTGTATATTGGAGTGGGAATCTGATATACAGGTAAATAGACATAAAGAGGCTTTAATAGAAAAATTTGTCTATACATATAGCTCTAGGCTATTAGATTCAGATGAGTATATTACAAGATTATCACACTATGTACCTAAAAATAGACTATATGAAATTATATTAAATGAAGAAGTGAAAAAATCATTTTCTTATGAACTTCGTGATTTGTATCGATTAATGGATGTTTCTAAAGAGATTTTAAAAAAAGATGATGCTAAAAATGTTATGTACGATATATTCGGAAGACTTGAAAATCAATTAGATACTACACCTTGTAACTTTAATCCTAATAACTATAAAGAAGCTTTGGTTACATTTTTATGGAAACAAATGGGACATCCTGATAGGCGAATAAGATGGAAAGCCAAATATAGTACCAGAGAGCTTTTAAAAAGCAGCCATACATTTATTCCTATGTTTATAGATAAATTTTCTACATATGATGGTTTTCCTTTTACAAATGATTTGAGTTTTTATACTATCTCAGCAAAAGAATCTCTTTTATTGGTATTTCATAGATTATCATTTGAAATTACTGATGCATTAAAGCCATATTTAAAAGATTTCAAAAATATTGTATTTGATGAAGATTTTCCTCATATAATCATTAGAGAAATAGCAAAAGCGATTACCATAAACTTGTCTAATGTTCAAGAAATGCGATTAAGATTAGCCAATTCACCTCGTAGTTGTCTTATTAAAAAACAGACACAAGGATATGGATGGAACCATCAAACAAGATTTAACTTTGATTCTATGGATACTATACCATACTGGTATAACTCTATGCAAAATATTTATGATATAGAAATGATAGATATATTAAAAGATGCAGAAACATGGATAATTGATAAGTGGGGACAAAATGATGCTATCGAAGCGAAATATCTACGACATAGATGGGAGAGAGATGATTATCACTTGACATCACATAGGCATGGTGAACTACCAACTATAGAAGAACCAGTAAGACACTTAGAATTTGAATCTATGTTTTTGGTGGCAGGTGAACTTTTGAGAACACATTCAGTTAATATAGAAAGATATTCAGATGGTGATGTGTCGGAATATGATTATTTTTTAGGTAGGTATTTTGAAAATAATGATTTTTGGCTTTCTGAATTTAGACAAGCAAAGCCACTAGAAGCATTTCCATGGGGGATTTTTGAAAGAGAACATAACTTAGAGAAGTTTGATAATCTTCTAGGTATAACAAATGACTCTTGGATACTGCATGGGAATTACAATATTTATTTAGAAAGATATTCTGAAACAATTGATATATCAAGTGCATTGGTGTCTCCTAATTCCTCAAAGACCTTACTTAAACTATTGCAAAAAGCAGATTATTATGATTACCATATGCCTATAAAAAATGACGATAAGACATTTACTTATCAAGGGTATGACCTTACAGGATGGATCGATAGCATATCTTTAGATTTGGAAAAAGATTCTCATGATCCTTATACTCATAATATGCAATCAACCTTACATCTTCCCTCTGAGGAATTTATAAAAATATGTAATTTGTCAATAGATAAATATAAAGCAATTTTTACACAAAACAAAAAACTAATTGTTAAGATAGAAAGATGGTCAGATGATGAAAAAGCAGATTATTATGATAAGTTTTCATCTTCAGGTGAACGTATGCATGTTAATAGTAATGCGATGATTCACTACTTACAGAATAAAAATATGGATTTAATCATATCCGTAACTATTAGCAATGGTGAACAGAAGCTTGGTGAAAATGAAAAAAAATATAGCAAAAAAACAATTTTATATCTTTTGACAAAAGATGGTGACCTAGAAAGGGCAGATAAAATAAAAATAGTTTAAGAGGGTTAGAGAACCTTATTTATTTTTTGCTCATCCAACCAATCACCCCACCACCGCATAAGCTCTTTCCTCTGATCCAAATACTGAGCTCTATTGTAAGCCTGTGATACCCTGGAGCCTATCTTGTGGGCTAACTGTACCTCTATAGTTGCCCGTGAACAACTCCATTTTCAGATCCAATTATCCAAAAGAATCATACCCCAAACACATCCTTATACCATTTCTAAAAATGCTATTCGGGATTTAAGCCCTGTTTGGAACCAACTGAACCCTGTATTGCTCCCTAAAGAGCATAAAAAACAAGACAGAAAGCATTTTCACGAATGCCTTCCTGAACTTGTTGTAGATTTTCCTTAGATTGTATCCACAGGCTGCCATAATCGTATTGACCAGATTGCCATGTTCTCCTATGAGGAAATTTCTTCCCATCCGGTGATCCTGTTTGGTATGGGAGAATACCGTTTCTATGGAGGATCTCCGTTTGAGCTTCTTGTGTCTTTTTTTGTTTGCAGATGTCTCGATCAGTACAGTTGTATCACCTTGATAACCGTGACCCCTGTACCCCTTATCGGTAAAGAGGTAATCAATACTTTTATTGAATAGATCGGATACACTCTCATTTGTTTTATCGAGTGCCTCTTTCAGCGTATGTCCGTCATAGGGATTGCCTTCATGCGCATCAGCGTGAATAATGAAACACTCCCTGGTGGTAGTGATGAAAGTGGACTTGTTGCCAAACTCATAACGCTTGTGTGCTTTGCCTTTTGAGATGCAGGCTGTATGAGGTTCATGAAAACTGTAGAGTTTGTTTTTGGAGTTGCGTTTTTGATCAAAGAGCTTTTGGCACTGTTCAAGAAGGATTCTGGCATCCAGGTCCAGGCTGATCCCATCCTCTTCGGATTTTCGTACTATTTCTCTCAAGACCCTTCCCAGTCTTATTTTGAGTTTCTTGAGTGTGGCAGCTTTGCGTCTGAACTGTTTGGCATGGTTGTAGCGGGAGTATTTGATCAGGAGTTTCTTTCCTGCTCTGATATAGCTTTGTCGGAGTCTGATATTCAGACGCCTGGCCAGTTTGGCAAGAAGAACAATGCCTTTGTAATAGAGTTTGGCATCTGTGGGGTAGGCAATGTTTTTCTCCTGTACCGTAGAGTCAATCACGGCGTACTCTATACTTTTGGGTTTGATTACTTTTGTTTGAAAACCGCTTTTGATGGTCTCTTGCAGCAGTTTGTAGAGTTTTTTCTTTTTGAGCCTCTCTCGAAATTTGCTCATAGAGCTTCTGTCTATAGGAAAAGTGTGTTGAAACACTTTCTCTCCGCAGAAGTACTGATAGTAGGGATTCTCGATATAGGCCCAGACGATACTTTCATCACTCAGATCAAACATGTAGCGCAGATAATGCAACCCTACCATCAGGCGGATAGGTTTATTGGGATGGCCTGTAGTGGAAGGATAGGCTTTACTGAGATCTTCTTCGATACTTTTCCAATCGATAGAGTTTGCCAATTTAACAAGCGGATGATTTTCATCGATGATGTCACTCAGCTGTTTGCAGTGATCAAACAAGGTGACTCTCTCTTGTTTTTCCTGAATCATAAAATACTCCAAAACTGCAAGGTTTTATAGTGTAGCTATGTGCTTTTATGTATATTTAGGGTAGCATAAAAGTGCTTTGAAACCCCTTGCAGTGGGGCTTTGTGGGTTTTTCACGGGGAACTCTATAATGTCAGAGTTAAAATCACTCTTTTCATTTGCAATGGTGGAAAACATGGCACGGAAGCCGTGGGGTACGATGCGGTCAAATGGTCTCTTTGCTATAGTGTACCAAAAATGTATCATTACGTGTACCACTTGCTCTGTGGTGTAGTGAGTTGTGATTATTTTTTGTGAGATGATATGATATGCTTTAAAACCCGTATTTTAGGGATTTACAAAGAATTGTGATTTTTTATGAGTTGTATTGAATTGTTACGAAATGTAGTGTTGGTGGAAGTGAGGGGAATTGAACCCCTGTCCTAAAATAGCTAGGACTATGACTCTACATGCTTAGTCGGTGTTGATTGTTCTCGTTTGGTTTCGTTCAACACCCAAAACTACACCAAACCAGCCAGAATTCTCACACCGTGGCATGGCTTCCACGGAGCATAGTCATCAGATGTGATACCCAAAGATCCGGTTAAGATGACACTCACCGGCAGGGCAGTCCTCCGCGTTAGCGGGGTTAATGACTTACGCTACTGCGTAAGCTGGACGATAATCTGTATTGTTTGCGTTTAAGCTAAGTGGGCCGCGTAACGGAATTGCCCAGTCCGACATGCACATAGCCCCGACTACTCCAGTCGAAACCAAGTCACTCCCATGTGGGCGGATAATAACACTTTTAGGTTAGTTTGTCAAGGGCGTTATTTCTTAAGGTATATAATGCTAAGATTTTCGTTATGTATTTAAGTATATAAGGAAAAAGATGGAAGTCACATCGCCACTTACCTTTGAAATTTCCGGTGAACCGTTCCTGCTGGAAAAACGTATACGCCTTTTACATGCGATAAATGAGCATGGTTCCATTTCCAAGGCGGCCAAAGCAGTACCTATGAGTTACAAGAGTGCCTGGGAAGCGGTTGATGCGATGAACGCACTCTCTCCGGAACCCATTGTTTTCAGGGAAACAGGCGGAAAAGATGGCGGCGGTACGACCATTACAGCATATGGAATGCAGCTTTTGGAGAATTATGCACTGCTGAAAGAAGAGCATAACCGTTTTCTGGAACGTCTTTCCAAATTGACGGACATTCAGAGTGGAGCGTTTAAAACCATTGGGCGGCTGGGATTGCAGATCTCGGCACGAAACCAGATACAGGCAGTGGTTACAGCCGTTGAACCCGGAGAGGTCAATGCAAAGGTTCACCTGAAATTAAAAAGTGGGCAAGAACTGGTTTCTGTGATCACGGAAGAAGCCGTTGAAGACCTTGATATAAAAGAAGGACAGGTGGTAACGGCTATTTGTAAGTCTTCAAATGTTTACCTCCTTGCGGAGAATGAGAATAAGAATGAGATGGAAAACCATCTTGAAGGCAGGGTAGTACAGATGGAAAAAGACAGAAAAAATGCGAAGATAACGGTAGATATCGGCGAGCATGATACGATCGTTTCTGTAATGTCCCTGGCGAACTTTGAGAAATGGGCAATAGCAGAAAGCAGTAGTGTCATAGTAGTAATTGAAGCAAAAAATTTAATGTTGGGAAGATAAGGAGGAAGATGCAATGCTAAAAAAACTCTTTTTGGGAATCTTACTGCTGAACAGTCTGCTCTTTGCCGATACGATTACGGTTTTTGCGGCAAGTGATCTGAAATTCGCACTTGACAGCATCAAGGCAAAGTTTCTGGTACAGCATCCGGACGATACGGTCAATATGATCTACGGCTCTTCGGGTAAAGGAAGGATACAGGTGGAAAAAGGGGCGCCATACGATCTCTATTTCTCTGCCAATATGGATTATGTGGAGTATCTGCACAAAAACGGGGATATCGTGACGAAACCCAGACTTTATGCCATAGGAAGGATCGTGATATGGAGCAAAAATAAAAATTTTGATGCTAAAAAAGGGTTTGAGAATTTCAAAATGTCATGGGTACATAAAGTGACCATTGCCAATCCGTCGCATGCGCCGTATGGACAGAAAGCGAAACAGGCGCTTGAAAGTATTGGGCTCTACAAAGCGCTGGAACCCAGGATCGTCTTTGGCGAGAATATCTCCCAAACAGCGAACTATATCAATATGAAAGCTGCCGATATAGGCATCATCGCACTTTCGCTGGTACTTGCTCCCGGCATTGCCGGGAGTGAATACAGCAGTTACTATCTGATAGATGATTCGCTTCATGAACCGCTGAGACAGGGGTACGGTATCACGAAACAGGGTTCGAAGTCAAAACTGGCCAAAGCATTTTATGAGTTTATGCAAACACCACAGGTACAGCAGATCATGAAAAAGTACGGTTTTGTCGTCAATAAACAGGCATAAGAGAAGATGAACAGAATTACTGCAGCGATCACCGGTATCGATACGGTTGAAAATCTCAACATCGTACAGTTTAATGTACAGGGTGACAGCCTGACAATGATGAGTTTAGACCTTGGTGATACCGTCCGGATCGGAACCGTGGTCAAACTTGCAGTCAAAGCAACGAACATAGCCATAGGGAAGGATATCGGCGGATCATTGAGTTATGCCAACCAGTTACCGGTTATCGTGGAAAACATTGAAGAGGGTGTCTTGTTGAGTGCTGTGACTTTAAGGCATCTCGATACCGCTTTGGAGGCGATCATTACTGCCGATACTTTGAAAAAGATGGATTTGCATATAGGTGAAAAGGTCACAGCACTCATCAAAGCGAGTGAAATCTACATTCAGGAGATCATCTATGAATGAATTGTTTCAGACCATCGAATTCACGCCTTTTGTGCTTTCATTCAAACTCGCGGCGATCACGTCAATGATTCTTTTCACGATAGCCCTGCCTCTGGCATGGTACCTTTCGCAGACACGTTCCAAAGTGAAGCCTGTCCTGGAAGCCGTTACAGCTTTGCCTATCGTACTGCCGCCCTCCGTTCTGGGGTTCTATATGCTCTGGGCACTCTCAGCCAACTCTCCCATAGGGGCTTTTTTTGAAGAGATATTCGGTGTCAAGCTGGCTTTCTCTTTTCCCGGACTGGTGATAGCCAGCTGTTTTTACTCCATGCCCTTCATGGTCCAGCCCCTGCAGAGCGGATTTGAATCGCTCAATAAAAATATGCTTGAAGCGAGCTACATCGCAGGCAAAAGCAGATGGATGACGCTTCTCAAAGTGGCACTGCCCAACATCAAACCTTCCCTGATGACTGCGCTTATTGTGACCTTCGCCCATACGGTCGGCGAGTTCGGTGTGGTACTGATGGTGGGAGGCAGTATTCCCGGTGAGACGAAAGTGGCATCGGTGGCTATCTATGATATGGTCGAAATGATGGACTATACCTCTGCACATATCTACAGTGCCATTATGATCGTCATGAGTTTTCTGGTATTGCTGGCTGTCTATATCTTCAATGCAAAACAGCATAAAAAGTTTGGTTTACAATGATAGAGATAGGAATCAGAAAAAGCCTTCACGGCAGTACCGGAGAGATGGATCTTTCTGTCGATCTGGAGATCAAAGAGCAGGATTTTATTGCCTTGACAGGGAAAAGCGGGAGTGGGAAGACAACCCTGCTGCGAATACTTGCCGGTCTGGAAAAGGCGGAAGGGAAGATCACTGTTTCAGGAGAGATCTGGCAGGATGGGAAACGATTTCTTCCTCCTCAGCAGAGAAAGATCGGTTATGTTTTTCAGGAGTATGCCCTGTTCCCCAATATGACGGTAGAAGAGAATCTGCTCTTTGTTGAGAATGACAGAGTCTTGTCGGATCGTTTACTTGAACTTACGGAGTTATATGATTTGAAGAAAAGACTGCCGCATTCTCTGAGCGGTGGACAGCAGCAGCGTGTCAGTCTCTGCCGTGCCATGATGAAGCGTCCCAGACTGCTGCTCATGGATGAACCGCTGTCCGCACTTGACCCTGAAATGAGGATGAAACTGCAAAGTGAGATACTGGCACTGCATAAAGAGTTTGGTACCACAACGATCATGGTCAGCCACGACCCGAGCGAGATCTACCGTTTGGCGTCACGCGTCCTGGTGCTGGAGCAGGGAGAGATCATCAATGACGGCAAGCCCAAAGAGGTACTGCTTCAAACACAGGGCTCCCAGAAATTCTCTTTCGAGGGTGAACTGCTCGATATTACAAAAGTGGATGTGATCTATGTGGCCATTGTTTCCATCGGACAGCAGCTTGTTGAAGTGGTGGTCAGTTCCCAGGAAGCAGAAAAATTGGAGATCGGACAGAAGGTTAGGGTGAGTACGAAAGCCTTTGCTCCGATGATCGTATAATTCATGTAATGCTGTAGATCAACTGCGCTGCAGTACCTGCTTTTTCATTTTTGGGCTGGTAGAGGTAATTGTTCAACTTCTGAGGAATATGCTCCGGTACTTCCAATGTTTCATATTCCTCTTTGGCGGCTTGTTTGGCTTTGAAGAGTGCCATTTGTACACGGCTGTAGAAATTGGCTGCACCTTCTCCCGATGTCTCTATACTGAGGAAATTCGCCTGCGGATAGCGGCTGGTCACCAGTGACTGGACTCCGTCCGACACCGCGGAAGAGGGCATGCATCCGAAAGGTTTGATGGAGATGACGAGGTGTGCAAGATTATGCTTGACGCTTTCGATGAGGTGTGCCACCTCAAGGTGCCCTTCTCCTCCGCTGCAGTCGAGTGTATAGTACTCCTTTGCAAGCTCTGCCAGCTTTTCCATATTTGGAATGTCATAGTCATGCAGGCCGATGGCTTTGGCATAAAGTGAAAAGTGGGTTTTGACAGCCGCTTTTCCGGCTTTGATGAGCATGCGCGTTCTGACGTTTGAGAAGTCTATTTTTTTGCCGTTCTCGACAGCGAGCTTCTCTTTTTTGTTCAGAGCCTGTTCTGCTTCCCAGATGCTAAGCATCAGGCGATTCGTGATAGGTTGCGGTATGCATTCCGCCCCCTCGGTTTCCAGAAATCTGTGTAGATTGTAGTTCCCGTCACCCTCTGTCATCGCAGCCCAGAATTCTCCCATGACCATCACTTTTGCTTTGGGCTGCAGACGGTTTAGTTTGACCTTTTCCAGAACAGTCCGGCACTTCCAGAGTGCATTGATAAGACTGGAATGATCCAGAAAAGCCTTGGATACGATCTCTTTACATTTTTCTACAGCCTTGTCAATGCTTCCTTTCTCCACTTCATAGGGGCGCATTTTATAGGTCAGAATGTTGATGATGTCGCCGATGATGACGGCCTTGATGAGTCTAATGAAGAATTTTGGGGTAAAACTGAGAATATCTTCCTCTATTGTATCTCCCTGAAAGATCCCCTTATCATGTTCGAAAGAGGTCAGTCTGAAACCTTCAAAGCCCGCATCACGCAATGCCTTTTTGTATTCGGTGATGTACATACCGAAACGGCATGGGCCACATCCCCCGGCAGTGATGTAAACATATTTTCTGATGATCTCTTCACTGCTCAATCCCTGTTTGTCACGGAGGTCCTGCAGATATTTGACCAGGTTCCCTACGGTAAAGTAGGTAGGGTTGCACTGGCCTCTGTTCCCAAAGGCTTTTCCCGTCTGAAAGGATTTGAAGTCCGGGTTGGGCAGGGCAATGAAGTTGATATCCATGGAGTTGAGGGCTGCTTCGACCAGTTTGTCCTGCAGGAGTGTCAATCCACCCGAGAGGAAGATGGTTTCTTCTTTTGGGGCATATTCAATGGGTTTGGAGGGAATGTCTCTCCATTGGGAAGGCGCTTTGTTAATGAAACTCAGATCACCGTTCTTGTCAGTCATTTTAATACTTGTACATGCTGAACTCATTTTTTCCTCAAATTGTTATTTTGATATTTAAATTTCTTTTGTTACTTTTTTCTTTTTGTACTGCGACAAAAAAGAAAGGAAAGTAACCAAAAAAGAAAAAGCGCAAGTGACATAAAGTGTTTGCAGGTAGTGTATTGCTAACGACTTTGGATAATTTTACTTCGGTAGCGGTTTTATTGATAGAAAATATCATGCTAGAATCTTTGCTTTGGTAACGGCAATACGTTCTTTTGCATTTCTCAGTGTCTGCTTGTATTGTTCCAGAGTATAGGCAAAAGTCTTTACTCTTATCTTAATGGACCCGCCCGGCTTGTTTGCATCGATGTCGTGAAGGGTCAGATGCGGTGTACGTGAAGCGCCGAGTATCTTGTCGATGATGGCATAGGTCGGTGCGTCGTGCCCGCACTTGAAGGAACTGAGGTCAAGTACAGCCACATTGGGATGCCGTGCAGCGAATTTGGCTGCCCAGACCTTTTGTGCCGAATTGGTCGAGAAGTTCTCTGCCCAGACATCGCGTATATCATAAGGGGATTCTATGATTCCCTGTGAAACTTCTTCTCCAAAGAAGCGCATCAGATAGGTTTCATCTTTGGGAATGGCACGCATGGAGAGGGTCTTGAACCCGAGTGACTGGAATTCGTCGAGAACTTCATGGTTGAGCCCGGGGTCGGAATGGTAGGGACGTGCAAGCAGCAGAATAACGACTTCATTGTTCTGTTCGGCCTCATCTAGAATACGGTGTCCCTCTTCCATTATCTCCCGGTCGTTTTCATCGAGTGCCTTCCATGCCTGCTCGGCCGCCCAATGGTTCTCATCTTCCGTGATACGCAGTTTTTCCCCCCATGTGGCAAAGAGCTGTTTCTCAAGCAGTTTCCGGTTATCGAAATTCAGCGCTTCATCGACATAGACGATCCCTCTCTCTGAGAAAAGGTCCTTCTCTTTGGTAAAGGCAGAGTAGACCACTTTGGGTGTACCGGAAACGATGGGGCATGAGGTTTGTCCCATGGTATGCTGAACGTAACCGGGAAGCTCCGTCACGGCGGGGAACCATAGGTAGTCAAATGCTTTTTTTGCAAATTTTTTGCTGTACATCAGTGCATAGACATGAGACTGTGCCACTTTGGCAGGGTAGCAGGAATCCACAGAACCGTATTTGGCTCCTTCAAGGTACATATCTTCATTGGAAAAACCGGAGAACTGGATGTTGAGAGGGTTGATGCCAAGCGCTTCAAGATAGGTTCGCATGAAGGGGGCCAGGGAGTAGACATTGAGCACTTTGGGAATGGCGATCTTGAGTGCTTTCCTGTAGGCTGCATCTTCCGCTGAACTGACTTTGAAATTCCGTGTGACCTCTCTGCGCAGTGTCGGCCCCCAGCCGCCAAGGGTCACTTTTACCTGCTGCTCTTTTATCTGTGTAGATGCTGTCGGCTTTTTATCCAGCATGTAGGTGGGTGCAAAAAGTTTGGAAGACTCTTTTTTGACAAGGTTTGGTACGGTTTCCTGTAATGCTTTTCTGGAACTTTTCAGTGCTTTAAAGGCATCTGCAGACTCGACTGTACCGTCTTCGCAGGAGAACCCGGCAATGTAACGCACGGTCTCCGAAGAAGGGGTATGGGTATCGATGAAGGTACGTGAGCAGTTGATGGTGCAGAAATGGCAGCGCGTACTCTCATCTGTCTTGGAAGTATAGGTCATCTGCAGTGCTTCCTCCAATCCGACAAAGGTGGCCGTGCCTCTTTTCTGTACGACATCTCTTGCTTCAAGTGCGGCGCCGATAGCTCCGGCTTCACCCGGATGCGGATGGACGTCTACCCTGGCATTAGGTACACGTTCTTTGATGTAATCCACCTGTGCTTTCAGCGCTGCCTGGTTGTACTGTGTGCCTCCCTGCAATACGAAGTGGTCTCCGAACATGGCAAGGTTGGGGGCTTGTACGACATACTGCCAGACATTCTTGGGCAGAACCTTCGATATACCGGCAAAGAGTTCCTCTTTGGTGTATCCCTCTTTTTGAAAGTTCACTCTGTCTGTATCGAGAAAAACAGCACATCCGTAGTTGAAACGCGGTGCCTGCTTGGCGGCAAAGGCGACATCTGCAAAGCCCTCCACCGGAACGCCGAACTGCTTGGCCATACTCTGCAGCAGGGTTCCGTTACCGGCACTGCACTGATTGGAGAGACGAAAATTTTTCATCATCCCGTTCTCCATGAAAAGCACTTTGATGTCCTGTCCGCCGATATCACAGATAACATTGATGCTTTCGCCAAAAGCCTTTTGTGCACTTTTCATATGGGCAATGGTCTCGATGATATTGGCATCGGCTTTGAGCGCACCACCGAGTACATCTGCTGCGTAGCCGGTGACGCCAAGACCTTTGATATCGTAGTATTTCCCACTTTCTGATTCCTTGATCTTTTGCAAAAGTTCCAGCGTATCGTCAATGGGGTTTCCTTTTGAGAGCTGGTAGACTTTCAGAAGTAGTTCACCTTTTTCATCCAGCAATACCGCTTTGGAAGAGGTGGAGCCTCCGTCTATACCGAGGAAGCAGGTGGTTTTTTCTGTCAGAACAGGCGGATTGAAAGGCTTAATAGCGTATTGTTCTTTAAATGAATAAAGTTCTTCTGCACTCTGAACCAAAGGGGTGTCAATATTGTCATTCTGGTTGACACCGCCTGTATCCACCAGTGTTTTCAGAGCAATAAGTCCGCTGAAAGATTTGTCGTGGTTCGCTTCGCCTTCACCAAAGATCACCGCGCCCAAAGCGGCATAATACTGGGCATTTTCAGGCACAATAATCAGTTCGTCCAGCTTGTTTTTATCGTAGTCTATGCCACGTTCATCCCAGAGTTCGGCAATGCGCATGCGCCAGCAATCCTGCAAAAACGGCAGATAGGTGTTCGGTCCGCCAAGCAGCAGGACTTTGGGCATGAGTGTATTGCCACGTGTCAGCACTGTCAGGTTCTGCATAACAATGGCGTCTGCCAGGGAGTTCATGATCTCATTGGAAGGAACGGAGGTCTTGACAAGGTTGACAATGTCCGTTTCGGCAAAGACACCGCATTTGGCAGCGACATGGTGGAGCTTCTCTGTTGCAAAGGTGAGCTTCTGAACTTCTTCGCTCTCCATACCGACCTTCATGGTACATTTCTCTATGGTGGCTCCCGTACCGGAAGCGCATTTGTCATTCATGGAGGTCAGTACGGTTTTTTTGCCGTCCTTACCCTCCTTGAAATGGATGATCTTCGCATCCTGTCCGCCCAGCTCCACCACGGCATTCACGTCTGGATGATGATGTTCCACTGCAAGCACGACAGCATTGACCTCCTGAACAAAACGCGCATTGAGTGTCGGGGCGATCCGGCTGGCTCCCGAACCTGTAATGTAAACTTTGTCAATGTTGTCATAGGCTTCTTTATGGGTTTGCGAGAGTTCTTCCAAAAGCCTTAGAAGGGTAGGTGCCTGCTTGGTGTCGTGCGGGGTATAGGCTTTGGCGATGATGTTGAAGTCTCTGTCGCACAGTACGTATTTGACAGTGGTGGAACCAATGTCGATACCAAGTGCATAATGATTTGTTTGGTTTTTTGCATTCATAAATGTTTTTTGTATACCTTATTCCTATCTCTACTTTTTTGGAAAAAGTAGGTAAAAATGACAAAGCACTATGTACTGTGTTTCTTTTTTAAAGCCCATAATATCCATATGATACCTATCAAAATAAAAGGTAAACTTAAAGCCTGCCCTGTGCTGAAAGGAAGGTCCCATGTGTAGTCTGCCTGTTTTGTCTTAGTGTATTCAAGTAGAAAACGGACCGTAAACATAAAAGTCAAAAAGATACCCGGAAGGATGCGGGTAGCAAAGTCCGGTTTGCTTTTGAGGTAGACCAGGAGCATAATTACCAAAAGTATCAGGTAGGAAAAGGCTTCATAAAGTTGTACCGGGTGTCGTGGAAGCATGTCGACACGCTCAAAGATGATTGCCCAGGGAAGATCGGTAGGTTTACCCAGGATTTCGGAGTTAAAAAAATTTCCAAAACGTACGAATGCGGCTGTAATAGTACCGGCAATAGCAGTTCGTGAGAGCAGCCACATGAAATCGAGTTTATATTTTCTGCAAAAGAGCCAGATGGCCAGGATGGAACCGAGCAAACCGCCATGGCTTGCCAGTCCCCCTTTCCATATCTTCAGTATTTCAAGTGGGTGGGAGAGATAGAACTCCGGTTCATAAGCAAAACAGTGCATCAGTCGCGAGCCGATAACCGCACCGACCATGACATAGATGAGGAAACTGTCCAGAAGAGCAGGGGCTTTGCCTTCGCGTTTAAAGATCCATTGTAACAGCATAAGTCCCAGAAAAAAGGAACCAACGAACAAAATTCCGTACCAGCGTAGCTGCAAGGGACCTAAATGTAATACAACGGGATCGACATTCCAGATAAAATGTTCCAATAGAATTGCCTTCATAGGGAGTGAACCCGAATTATTTACGGGTTTTGAAGGAATTATACATAAAGTTTTTTAATGGGGCTTAGCTGTTGATCCTCTCTTTGATCTCTTTTGCGATCTCTGAAATTTTTGCGATCTTCTGAGTGTTATTTAAATTCTCGTCAAGCAGTACTTTCACGAAAGCGGAACCTACAATGACACCATCGACCCCTTTGGCTTTTTCTCTGGCCGTATTCTGATCGACACCGAAACCCACATAGATGGGAGTTTGTGTGAATTCTTTGATATCAGAAATAATAGGCTGAAGGTCTTCACTCTGTCCCGTACCGGTGATCCCTGCATAGGCAACAAGATAGATGAACTTCTTGGCATCGGTCACGATCTCTTCGATACGCTCTTTGGTATCTGTAGGTGCGATGAAGTCTATCAGACTCAGTCCGGCAGCTTCAATGGCAGGCTTGTAAGGTTTAGCCTCTTCAAAAGGGAGATCGGGGATGATGAATCCGTTCACACCCGTCTCTTTTGCCTGGGAAATGAAATAGTCCATTCCTCTGTGGTAGAAGGGATTGAAATAGCCCATCCAGAGTGTATCGATATGTGGCGCTATTTTAGCAGAAGCCTCGAATAGATGCTCCAGTTTGAAGCCGTTTTGAAGTGCTTTGAGGTTGGCAGCTTCTATGACAGGACCGTCAGCGACCGGATCGGAGAAGGGCATACCGAGTTCGAGTGTATCCACACCGGCTTCCGCCAATGCCAGTGCAGCATCTATCGTGAAGTTCAATGAAGGGAAACCGGTGGTAATATAGGCAACTAATTTTTTATCCAAAATATACTCTTTATGTGTCAAGATGATTATTTGGGTACCTCCGAAAACCCTAAATACTCATAATGGGTTTTGCAAATGTGAGATTTTGCAAGAGGCTTTCAAGTCCTAGCCAAAGCTAAGATGAAGTAAGCATCTTGTGAAATCTCACATTTGCAAAGCCCACCCTGCGGGCATCACTAGCTTTCGCCTATGCGTCGTTACTCTTTTTTGACTTAGCTATGGCTAGGCCTGCAAAAGAGTGCCTAGCCTAGACAAAAGCTAGAGATGTTATGAGTATTTAGGGTTTTCGGAGGTACCCATTTGTGATATTATACATTTTTTTGATAAAATGAGTACCAAAATACAGCCGTAGTGGTTCAACAACACGTTGCCGACAGACTAAGAAGGAATAGATTTTATATTATGAGCATCCATACCCCAAGAATAGAAAAAAAGATCACCTTGTCGACTATATCGGCTATGAAAGGTGTTGAGCCCATTACGATGGTGACGGCCTACGATGCGCTTTTTGCCCGGCTTTTTGACGGCGAGGTGGAAATGATCCTGGTCGGTGACAGTCTCAATATGAGTTTTCTGGGTAAAGAAGATACTCTTTCTGCCACGATGGACCAGATGATCTACCATACGCAGGCGGTGGGTAACGGTGCCAAATCGGCATGTATCGTTTTCGATATGCCTTTTGGTTCCTATACGACAGCGGATATCGCACTTGAAAATGCCGTGAGGGTCTATCATGAGACAAATGCGCAGGCGGTGAAGATCGAAGGAGGAAAAGAAAAGGCTGACATCGTACGTGTCCTGTCAGAGAACGGGGTAGCCGTAGTTGCACATATAGGCCTGATGCCCCAGCATGTACGCAGTGAGGGCGGCTATAAGGTCCGAGGGAAAGATGAGGACGACATCAAGGCACTGCTTGAAGATGCTTTGGATCTTCAGGCCGCCGGAGCAGCTTTGATACTGGTAGAGGGGGTTAAAGCGGAAGCAGCCAAAGCTGTTACGGAAGCGGTGCAGATACCGACCATCGGTATCGGTGCGGGGAACAGTACGGACGGCCAGGTACTGGTCTGGTCCGATATGTTCGGTTTCTTTGAAGCCTTCAAGCCCAAATTCGTCAAACGTTACTGCGACGGTGCCAAAGAGGTAAGAGAAGGGTTGGAGCAGTATATCAGCGAAGTGAAATCGCGAGCATTCCCGGATGAGGAGCATACGTATTAATGGAAAGAATGGTCGAAATAGAGCGTTTTGACGAAGAGGCTTCGTACGAAGTAACACTTCGTCCGAGTTCCTGGGATGAATATATCGGGCAGGAAAAGATCAAAAAAAACCTAAAAGTGTTCATTGAAGCGAGCAAGCGCAGGGAAGAGGCACTTGATCACATTCTTTTCTTCGGGCCTCCTGGCCTGGGGAAGACGACACTGGCGAACATCATCGCTTCTGAAATGCATACCAATATCAAGACCACTGCGGCACCCATGATCGAAAAAGCGGGTGACCTTGCAGCCCTTTTGACCAATATCGAAGAGGGTGATATTCTTTTTATCGATGAGATCCACCGTATGTCCCCGGCTATTGAGGAGATACTTTACCCGGCAATGGAGGATTTCCGTCTCGATATCATTATAGGCAGCGGCCCTGCGGCACAGACGGTGAAGATAGACTTACCGCGCTTTACTCTCATCGGTGCGACCACACGGGCAGGTATGCTTTCCAACCCGCTGCGTGAACGTTTCGGTATGCATTTCAGGATGCAGTTCTATACTCCCGAAGAGCTTGCA
The DNA here is from genome assembly GCF_000010345.1 of Sulfurovum sp. NBC37-1. Taxonomy (NCBI): domain Bacteria; kingdom Pseudomonadati; phylum Campylobacterota; class Epsilonproteobacteria; order Campylobacterales; family Sulfurovaceae; genus Sulfurovum; species Sulfurovum sp. NBC37-1. The sequence goes on along the minus strand of NC_009663.1, from coordinate 2,177,550 downwards.
AAGATCGTTTCCCAGGCATCGCACAAACTTGAAAAACCTTCCAAAGCGGAAGCGGCACATGAGATCGCGCGACGAAGCAGAGGTACTCCGAGGATTGCCCTGCGTCTGCTAAAACGCGTACGGGATTTCTCCGAAGTGGCCAATGAAAACGAAGTGACTCTTGAAAGGGCCAGATATGCCCTCGATGAGCTTGGTGTGAATGATCTTGGATTCGACGAACAGGATATCAGGCTGCTCGAACTGCTTGTCTCCGCCAAGAACAAGCCGATGGGCCTGAGTACCATCGGTGCGGCATTGAGTGAGGATGAAGGGACGATCGAAGATGTACTCGAGCCCTACCTTATCGCCAATGGCTATATCGAGAGAACGGCCAGAGGACGGATTGCCACGCCAAAATGCTATGAGCATTTCAAACTGGGCGGCATAACACAAGGATTATTTGATGATCAGTAACAAAAGCCTGATGATCACGGCACTTTTTGTCTTTACCGTAATCGGTGCCTACAGTATCTATCAGCCGTTTTTGCTGCCCTTGAGTGTGGCCATATTGCTTACTATGGCTACCTACAATTTGACAAAGAAAATGATCAAATTTTTCAAGTCAAGAAAACTCAGTGCCGGTATTGCCACACTGCTTCTGGTACTTATTATCTTTGCACCTATTGTCTATATGGCAACGACCGGGGTCGGATATATGACACAACTCGATGTGGAGAAGATCAAACATGTCACGGAGGTGTTCAAGACATTTGGTGAAGAGATCCCTTTTGTCAAAGGATGGGTACATACTGCGCTTAGTGATAAAGCCATAGCAGGGTATGTGCAGGATGCCACCTCCTACCTGACAACGGCTGGTTCTGTGGGGATCGGTTTTGTGAAAAATATGATCCTTGTACTGGTTTTCTACTTTCTGATCAACTATTATGGAGAGCGTTTCTTTGAACTGATACGTGCATTGCTGCCGATCAACAAAATGAAAAGTGCCAAGATGATACATGAAGTATCCTCTACAATGGAGGTAGTCTTTTATTCCATCATCATTACAGCGATCTTTGAAGGTTTTCTTTTTGGTATTATGGTGAGCTATTTCGGTTTCAACGGGCTGCTTTTTGGTATGATCTACGGCTTTGCCTCCCTCATTCCCCTCATTGGAGGAGCAGTGGTATGGGTACCGGTCTCGCTTTATGCCTGGACCACTATCGATGCCAATACGGCGATCTTTATTGCTTCCTATTCTGTAGTGGTCATCTCCATCATTGCCGATACTTTCATCAAACCGGTGATCATCAAGGTGATCAAAGAGGATCTGCTCAAAAGCAATATCGAGGTCAACGAGATCGTGATCTTCTTCTCCATATTGGCGGGGATGAGTACCTACGGTTTCTGGGGGATGATCCTCGGGCCGGCAATCACGTCATTCCTGATCGCCATTACCAGAATATACATTGAATACAACTCCAAAGAGCAGTTGATGGCTAAACAGTGAACAGAAGATTTTCATTAACTTGATGCTATTATCTGCTCTAACTATTTTTCGAAAGAATCAAATTAAAGGAAAGAGCTATCATAAAGATATTGATTATAGAAGATGACCCGGAACTGGCGCTCATCCTGACGAACTACCTTACCAAGTACGATATGGAGGTTATCGGTGCGGAAGACCCTTATATCGGGCTCTCCCTACTGACACAGCATGATTTTGACCTGATCATCCTTGACCTCACTCTTCCCGGGATGGATGGGCTCGAAGTGATCCCCAAGATCAGGGAAATCACCAATATCCCGATCATCATTTCATCTGCACGCGACGATATTACCGATAAAGTGATCGGTATGGAACGCGGGGCAGATGACTATATGCCAAAACCCTATGACCCGAGAGAGCTTGTGACACGGATTAAAACGATCCTGAGACGTACACACAGTGTGGATGAGAAGAAGGAGAAAAAAGAGGAGATATTCGTTGCCGATCCACAAGCACATACGATTACTTTTAGGGGACACCTGCTCGATCTTACCGCAGCGGAGTACGATGTACTCGGCATGCTCATCCAGCACAAGAACGGTTCCGTATCACGTGAACAGCTGCTCTATGAGAGTGAACACATCGATGATGATAGCTCCATCAAGAATATCGATGTGATCATCTCCCGTATCAGGCAGAAGATCGCCAAGATCGATCCGGACCATATCTATATCAAACCTATACGCGGTGTAGGATACCTTCTGACAGACCGTGTATGAAAAACATTTCCGTAACCGCGTTCATACATATTCTCTTCTCGGTAGCGATAGCCATTCTGCTTGCCACCTTTTTGCTCTTCCTCTCCTGGGATAAAGATCGCCAGAAGATCGAAGAGTTCAAGCGTTACCAGCTTATCTCTATTACTTTCCTTTCCAACCTGAGACTCAACCCTTCAGAGGAAGAACTTGAAAAACTGTATGAGAAACTGCATGTCAGTCCTGTGAGCAAGGAAGAGGTCGAACTGATCAAGAATGAGATCAAAAAAGATGGAAAGACGATCTTCAGCGGCGGTTCCCTTGCCGGAAGGGTCAGGGTCTTCAATATTAACGATACCCACTATATCTATGTGCAGAGAATGTCCTACAATCTGATGCTGCGTGATGACAAGCCGGAGGATTACAAGTTCGAGATAGCGATGGTCACGGGGGTTTTCCTGATCCTGCTGCTTCTATTGCTCTATCTGGCAGTCCTGAAAAAACTCTATCCGCTCAAAAGACTGCATAAAGAGATACAGCGCTTCGCCCAGGGTGACATGAATATACTTATCAGCTATGAACATGATGATGAGATAGGGAAGATCGCCAAGAGTTTCGACGATGCCATAAGGCATATCAATGAGTTGAGCAACTCGAAGAACCTTTTTATGCGCAATATGATGCATGAGCTTAAAACGCCTATTACCAAAGGACGTATCGTTGCGGAGATGCTTGAGGATGAGGCGACTAAAAAGATATTGGTACGTGCTTTTGAACGTATGAACGAACTTATCTCTGAACTGGCCGAGGTTGAAAGGGTCACGACACAAAGTTTTGAACCCAGTATGGAGTACGTGACTCTTGAGGAGGTGATCAAAAAGAGTGAAGAGATGCTGATGGCTGAAAAGAGCTGTGTAAAGATAGAGATCGAGAATAAAGCATTGACTACTGACATCAAGTTCATGGCACTGGCGATCAAAAACCTTTTGGACAACGGTATCAAATACAGTCAAGACAAATGTGTTTTATTGTATACCAATAAAAATATTATAGAGGTACATTCGAAAGGAAAGGCACTGCAGCATCCTCTGCACTACTATACGGAACCATTCTCACAGGAAGAGAAACGCAGCAGCGGATTCGGCTTGGGATTGTATATTGTGAGCAGTATTTTGATCAAGCTTGGGTATAAGCTTAGGTACCGCTATGAAGAGGGGATGAACATCTTTATGATCGAACCCGATATGAAGCGGCGCTTCGGTTAATCCCTTAGTGCCTCCGCGATCAGCTCAAGCGGATTTTTGAAGATCGTCTCCACTCCCGCATTGTGCATCGATTCGCTGATCTGAACACGGCAGGCGGAACATTCCGCAGAGACGTAGTGTGCCTTGGTCTCTTCGATCATGGCTGCTTTGGGTTTTCCAGCTGCTTCGGCAAAGTGGAACTTTTCTGTCTGCATGGTTACTCCGCCAAAGCCGCAGCATCTGTTGGGGTCTGACATTTCGACCATCGGGTAGTTCGGTGCAAGGAGGTTGCGGGGCTCTTCGTAGATCCCCTGTACTTTCCTGGCATGGCAGGGGTCATGGTATGTGACTACTTCATCGAAACGTTTGCCTTTTGCTTCAAGCATCTCTTTGAGATTGGTGTTGTCATGCAGCCATACGGTCGCCATGTATATCTTTTCACCCACTTTCCTGGCTCTGGCTTCCCAGTCGGGCATATCATGATTTTTGAAGAAGACCTGCCAGTCATGTTTGACCATCGCTGAACAGGTTGCCTCTGGAATGAGCATCGCATCGCATTCATCCATGAAGCTCTCGAAATATTCGATATTCTTTTTAGTCATATATTCTACTGAAGAGACATCCCCTGTAAAGTAGGCAGGTGCCCCGCAGCAAAGTTGCTCTTTGGGAATGAAGATATCGATATTGAGCTTCCCCAGTATCTCTACCAGGCCGTTCCCGATACCTTCATAATTGTAGTTGCCCAGACAACCGATGAATATGGCAACACGGGGGTTTTTCTGTTTCTGCTCGGGTGCGGGTATCTCTTCGGGGTATGTGTTGAGAAAAGAGGTCTTCATCATCGAGGGGATGAGACGGTCCTTTTTCATCATCGGCAGTGAAAATCTGGCCCTGAGCCCTCGGCCTTTGTCATCTTCTGCCAGAGCACAGGTCTTGAACATAAAACCGAATTTCATGACAAAGTCCATGATCTTCCGGTGACGAAGCAGGAAGAAAAATCCTCTTTTGAACCAGGCGATGCCGTATTTGTCGGCGATGTCCGCCCGTACCTCTTCTATGACCATATCGGTAGGGAGAGAGTTGGGGCAGACATCGACACAGTTTGTACAGAGAAAACAGCTCTCGAAGATATCTTTCGCATTTTTGTCCAGTTCAAGCTGTCCCCTCTGGTACGCACCGAGAAGATCGATAAACCCGCGTGGAGATGTGGTCTCATCCGGGTTGATCTGGTGGATCGTACAGACAGGGATGCACTTACCGCATTTGATACAGTCGTCACTGGTAGCAGTAAAGTTGAAAATCTCTTCTGGTTTTTTCAAAGCTCTTCCTCTTTTATACAGTTTTTGAAAAACTCTTTTTGTTTCCACCGTATTGATGCATGTAGGCATCGAACGGCATGGCGATATTCCGGATCAGCAGGGTTCCTGTGGTTCCTACGGAAATTTTTTCATCAGTGACCGTAATGAGGTCGGCATCTACGAACTCCTGCAGCTCTTCGAGTGCATTGGCAAAGTACTCTTTGAAATTGATGCCGTGTTCTTTTTCTACACGTTTAATATCGATGGAGAAGTTCGCCATCAGTTCCATGATGACCGCTTTGCGCAGGTAATCGTCTTCGCTGAGCTCCACCCCTCTTTCAAAAGGGAGTTTTCCTGCTTCAATGGCAGCTTCATAGGCCTTCATATCTTTGGTATTCTGTGCATAGTAGTGACTTCCTTCCCCGATACTCGTTAATCCTATACCGATGAGGTTTGCGCCGCCTTTGGTGGTGTAACCCTGGAAGTTTCTGTGCAGTTCGCCTTTTGCAATGGCAGAGAAGAGTTCATCTTCGGGTTTGGCAAAGTGGTCCATTCCTACCATTTTATACCCGTTGCTCTCAAAAAAGTCAATAGTATACTGGAAGATCTGCAGTTTGACATCCGGTGCCGGCAGGGTGGTCTCGTCGAACTTACGCATGGTCTTCTTCATCCATGGAACATGGGCGTAGTTGAAAACCGCCAATCTGTCAGGGCTGAGGGTAAAGGCTTCCTGAAGTGTCTTTTTGAAACTCTCGAACGTCTGGTACGGCAGGCCGTAGATCAGGTCGACATTGATGGAATTGATACCGTATTTCCTGGCAAGGTCCACGGCTGCCTTGGTGATCTCATAGGGTTGGATACGGTGGATCTCCTGCTGCACCTTTGGGTCGAAGTCCTGTACACCGAAAGAGATACGGTTAAAACCGTGTTTCTGAAAGACTTTCATCTGCTCCTCGTTAAAGAACCTCGGGTCGATCTCACAGCTGATCTCTGCATCTTCACTCCAGTTAGGGAAAGTCTTCTTCACATAAGTGACGATCTCGTCAAGCTCGAATGCTTTGTAAAAGGTCGGTGTACCTCCGCCAAAGTGAAACTGGATGACTTTGCGGTTCGTATCGAGATGCTCTGCAAGGATGTCTATCTCTTTTTTGAGATACTCAATGTATTGGCTGAGTTTCTCTTCCTTGGAAGTAAAGACCACGTTGCATCCGCAAAAGTAACACGCACTTCGGCAGAACGGCAGGTGTATGTAGAGTGAAAGCTTGTCCGTACCCTCATCGAGGTATTTCAGGTATCTATCATAGGTGAAATCATCATTGAACTCCAGTGCGGTAGGGTAAGAGGTATATCTCGGCCCCGGTTTGGAGTATTTGCTGAATTTTTCGAAATCGATGTTGCTCATTTGTTTCCTTTGGAAAAAGCGTTTAGCGTTTAGCGTTTAGCATTTAGAGAAAATTATTCTGTATGCTTTTTTCACTCAACAAACCTGATACGCTCTGTATTAATTGTTTCATTTTTTCTTAACGCTCAGCGCTTAGCGCTAAACACTTGGCTGGATCAGCAGTGCTGATCCAGCCACACCATGATCCCCTTCTGGGCATGGAGTCTGTTCTCTGCTTCGGTAAAGATGACCTCTGCATGTTTTTCAAAGGTCTCTTCGCTCACTTCATAGCCACGGTATGCCGGCAGGCAGTGGAGGAAGATGGCATCGGATTTGGCCAGTGACATCATAGCTTCATCCACCATATAACCTTCGAATGCTTTGAGACGGATCTCTTTTTCATCTTCCTGTCCCATGGAGACCCAGGTATCGGTGGTGACGACATCGCACCCTTTCACCGCTTCTTTTGGATCATTTCCGAAGGTGATCTTCGCGCCGCTCTCTTTGGCGATCTCCATCGCATCTGCAACGATGTCAGGGTCGCATTCGTAGCCTTTCGGTGTGGCCACCCTCAGCTCAAAACCGAGTTTCGCCGCCAGCATCAACCAGGAGTGGGTCATGTTGTTCCCGTCACCGACATAGGCACAGATAGGATCGTCCGCTTTGCCGAACTCTATCATCGTCAGGTAGTCCGTCATCAACTGTACAGGATGGTAGGAATCCGTCAATCCGTTGATGACCGGTACTTTGGAGTAGGCAGCGAACTCTTCGAGCTTTGACTGTTCGAACGTACGTATCATTACCATATCGACCATGCGGCTGATAACCCTTGAAGTATCTTTCATCGGCTCACCCCGTCCCAGCTGTATGTCATTGGCGGAGAGGAAAAGCCCGATACCGCCAAGCTGGTAGATCCCGGTCTCGAAACTCACACGTGTACGTGTGGAACTCTTCTCGAAGATCATTCCGAGCGTCTGTCTCTCCAGGTAGGGAACGAATTGCTTCTGCTTGGTCTGTGCCTTGATCTTCTGTGCCAAAGCGATCATTTCCAAAAGTTCTTCTTTGTTGAAGTCTTTAAGCGTTAAAAAGTGTCTCATTGGACTGCCTTCTTATCCTACTCACGTATGGATAGTAAAATTTAAAAGAGATTATTTTACCATAAATGGCTTGAAAGTTATGAAATTAATTATTGTCGGGGTGAGGGCACCCCGATCTACAGTTATTTCTGCAGTAAAATCGCCGCCTCTTTGGCATGATAGGTGATGATGATATCCGCACCCGCACGCTTGAAACCGAGCAGTGTCTCCATCATGACCTTGTCGTAGTCAATGACACCGGCTTTGGCCGCCATTTTGAGCATGGAGTATTCGCCGCTGACGTTGTAGACCGCTAGAGGCAGGCTGACGTTGTTCTTGACATCGCGTATGACATCCATGTAGGCCAGGGCCGGTTTGACCATGAGTATGTCCGCGCCTTCCTGTTCGTCGGCGACACTCTCCGCGATGGCTTCCCTGCGGTTGGCCGGATTCATCTGGTAGCTTCTTCGGTCTCCGAAAGAAGGCGAGCTTTCCGCGACATCCCTGAACGGTCCGTAGTAGGCTGAAGCGAATTTGGTCGAGTAGCTCATGACAGGCAGGTTGACAAAACCTGCGCCATCAAGCCCTTTTCTTATCGCCTGTATCATTCCGTCCATCATGCCACTTGGTGCGATCATGTCAACACCTGCTTTGGCGTGTACCACGGCCTGCTTGGCCAGGTTGTCAAGTGTAATGTCATTGTCAACCGTTTCCAGAACAGGGTCGAGTACACCGCAGTGTCCATGGTCCGTATATTCGCAGAAACAGAGATCGGTGACAACGAATATGTCGGGATGTGCCGCTTTGACCGCTCTGACCGTTTCGGCAATGATCCCATGCTCGCACATGGCATCTGACCCTACAGAATCTTTCACATCAGGAATACCAAAAAGAATGATGGCCCTAATGCCGAGTTTCTTGAGTACGTCACACTCTTTGACGATCTCATCAATGCTCATCTGGTAAACTCCCGGCATGGAAGCCACTTCGTCTTTGATGCCTTCGCCGCTTCTGGCAAAGAGTGGATACATAAAGTCATTGACACTCAAATGTGTCTCCTGCAAAAGGTCTCTGAGGACAGGGTTGATTCTTTTTCTTCTAAAACGTGCGAACATAATCTTACTCACCTTTGAAATAAATTGGGGTATTTTACACTAATTATGAATTGTTAATTATTAATTGTTAATTGTTTCTGTATAATTCCGGCATGAAAAACATAGAGATATCACAAATCGCTACTTTACCGACCAAATACGGCACCTTTAAAATACAGGCATTCAAAGAGATAACCGACTGTGACGATGGCAAAGAACATTTGGCCGTCTTTACCGAGGATCTTGCAGAAACTCCCATTGTACGTGTTCATTCGGAATGCTTGACGGGTGATGCGCTTGGGTCTGCCAAGTGTGACTGCGGAGAACAGCTGCATTTTGCCCTGGAGCTCATCGCAAAAGAAGGCGGCATGCTCATCTACCACCGCCAGGAAGGCAGGAATATCGGCCTGCTTAACAAAGTCAATGCCTATGCCCTGCAGGATAAAGGCTACAATACAGTCGAAGCCAACCATCAGCTGGGCTTTTCCGCCGATGAGAGGACGTATGAGATCGTCGAATACATTCTGAACCATTTTGGCATCAAAAAGCTCAGGCTTCTGACTAACAACCCAAAGAAAATAGAAAGCCTTCCCCGCATAGACATAGTTGAACGCATCCCCATACAGATCGAACCCAACCCGTACAATGAGAAGTATCTCAAAACGAAAAAAGATGAGCTGGGGCATCTGCTTTAAGCATACGAGACAGTCAATTTACGCTCCCCACGTTTAATAATTGATTAATAACCAAAGAGATATAATTAATAATATATACTAAAAGAGAAAGCCTCCCTGTTGCGGAGCAGGTCCGGAAAGCTATGGGTCTGTGAGCTGTCATGTGACAGCAGATAAAAAGATCGCCAGGTTGCCTAATAAAAAAGTTTAAATAGTGTGAGTGTAATTCACTTACAGATAAGGGGTAATAATGAAAAAAACATACAAAATAATACTGAAACAGTTTTTGTTTCTGGGAATGATGCTGGCTGGAAGCTCGGTATCTGCTGCGACACTGGACTGGAATACAGTGGGATGGTCTCCGGCAGGTTCCTTGACCCAATCTTACACGGATGTTGATAGTTCAAAGGTCAATATTGATGTTACGATGACAGAGGACACAGATAGATATAACAGTGGTGTTCCTTCAGTTAATAGTACCTATGGATTGGACTACTACGTAAATTATAGTTCTAATACACAAAAAATTAAAACAACAATCACTTTTTCTTCTCCTGTAAAAATCAGCTTTTTGCGCTGGATAGATATAGATTCAGGAAATCCTTCTACTGACTTTGACGATAGAGTGATCGTTACTGCAAAAGATACTTCCGGGGCAACGGTTTATCCAAGTAGTGAAACTCTGGGTGATCATATTGATAAAAATGGTCCCGGAGATTATGAATCAGACGGTACTACTCTTAATGATGATGATCCAGATGGTTACGTAACGGTGGCATTTGAAGATGTTTATGTAACCGAGGTCTCTTTTGATTATACGAATGGTAGCAATGCTCAAAGTGATCCTAATAATCAGGGTATTTATTTGGCCAATATCACTTTTGATGCACTTGATTCAGATGGTGATGGTATTGCAGATGTCAAAGATATCGACGATGACAACGACGGGATTTTGGATGTGGATGAGAGTACACCTGCTGTAACGGAATCAAATACAGCATCGGGAACGATCCCTGATAATGGGTATCCTAATACCTGTCTGGATAGAACGTTCGATATACAAGATAGCGGTATAGTTAATGATGTAACGATCAAAGTAGATATTGCGCACACGTGGAGAAATGATCTGATCGTTCAGTTGATTTCTCCCTTTGGTACAGCGGTTGATCTGATACGAAATGAAGGTGGTAGTCACAATAATTTGAGTGCAACCTTTTTCGATGCGGCGACAACCTCCATTGTAGGGGATACGACGGATTTTACATTGGGCTCTTTTTTGCCCAGACAACCCGAGCAGGCGTTAAGTGCGTTCAATGGAGAGGATCCGCAGGGTACTTGGACGCTGCATATGTGTGATGACGCAAGTCAAGATACGGGAACTTTTAATGAGGCGAATCTTACCATCAACTATGTAAATGAACTGGATAGCGATAACGATGGTATTATTGACTGCCTCGACCTCGACAGCGACAACGACGGCATCCCGGATAACGTGGAAGCACAGCCGACTGCCACCTATGACGAACCGGATTCTGCCTGGGCTGATGCCGACGGTGACGGGCTGGCGGACCAGTACGACACCGACAGCGGAGGCACAGCAGTGACACCTTCGGATACTGATGGGGACGGTATCCCCGATTATCTCGACAGCGACAGCGACAACGACGGCTACACCGACTGTGAAGAGGGTAACAGTGTTGCCACGGGCTGTCCGATCACCCCGGGCGATACCGCTTCGACAAAGACAGGCCTTGTCAGCTGGGCACAGGGAAGCCTGGGTGATGTCTACTGGGATACAACCAACAGTGCCTCAGTATCAAACGGCAATGTCGATGACCCATCAAATGATCTCTTCAATGAAACAGGAGACACATCTGAAGTAGGCTACCGCGAATTCCTCTGCGGGAAAAACCGAACCACACTCACACACTTCCAATGGAAGATCGTCAGCTTCTGTTGCGCCACGGGTTCGAACCATATCGAAGACCTTCTTGGCGGCGACTTGGGTGCCTACGGTACCGACTGGGTCGTGTTCAAGCAGAGCGGAACAGACCAGTATGAGATCAACAGCGGCCATAAAAATACTACCAAAGCACAGCTTGCTGCCACAGACACGGTAGTGCCAGGAAAAGGCTACTGGATCATTGCAGACCTCGGAGGGGCAGGAAATGAAAAAAACATCACGATCGATAAAACACTTTCGAACCTGAGTCCCGCTTCAACGGTTACTTCTTCATCAGTAGGTATCACTAATCCCGACTTTACAGAAGTACACGAATACCTGCTGCCCAAAAATGAAGTCAGTGACCCTAATACGGTCGATTACAAGAAATATATGGCAGGCAACCCCTTCCCGTACGCATTTCAGCTCTCTGATCTCTATTTCAAGCACAATGCGGGTGGAATGTCTTACAATGAGATGGGCAATACAGCCAATGACAACTATATCAACAAGATCGTCTATAAACATGACAGTAATAAAACAGGCCCTGTGAGCGGTTACATGGCAGTAGACCCTGCAACCCCGGGCTTTGATGGTTCCATTCAACCAATGGAAGGATTCTTCATCAAGATAGAGAAGAACCAGACCGATAATTATGTCAACCATTTCGCTTACCCGCTGATGAACAAGTAAAGGAGCAAACAATGCAAAACAAAAAAACAAAGATACTTCTTGTCCTCGCAATGCTGCTGATGATAGGCGGTACCATGCTCCAGGCAGGAAGTGGTAAAAGCGTACAAAAAACACAAAAAGCCAAAAAAGCAGGATGGTACATGCGTACGAGAGTATCCGCCACCGCAGAGGACGGTAGCGTCTATGAACATAACAGTGCAGGTGTCTTCGGCGAGCTTAAACAAAGTAAAGCCAAAAAAGACAGACATGATGTCGCTGCATACGGTCCTGCAGTACTTCAGGTGGTCTTCCCCCATTACGACTGGGAAGAGGGTGATGCCGGTGACTACTGGAGTGACTACCGAAAATACAAAAAGGCAAGAGCAGACAAAAGAGCCGTCTGGACCTTCCAGGTCAAAAACCAGAAAACAGTCGATCTCTCAAACGCAGAGATCCACATCAAGCTTGATGATGCCATAAAAGTGAACTATATCAAAGAGAACGGAAACGTAAGATACATAGAGATCGGAACAGACAAAAAGATGAAGAAGAGATTTATCCTAGTCGATGTGGACAACCACCAGACCTACAGTGTGGATGAACTCGAATACGCCAACCTCTCAATGGACGGCAACCATACCAGGACCTTCAGATGGGTCAGGGGTGATGTTAGGAAAAAAGACTTTAAGCCGGTTGTGTTGCCGGAGTAGGTCTTGTCCCACCAAAGATTAAAGTCCAACTTGGATGGCAATGTTAGAAGGTGACATAAGTAAATTGAACTGGAAAGGAAGTATAGTATGCCAAAAGAAAGAATGCTGATCTATGGAGTGATTCTCCTTGTGTTGGCTGTGATCGGTTACTTTAAGTACAGTGGCGCAGAGAGTGAAAAACATGCTGTAACGCATAAAACGGTAAAACAAGAACGAAAAGTATCTGCCGCCAAGGTAAATACTGCAAAAGCAGATGAAAGGTCAGAGCCTGTAGAGGATGTTGTATCTGAGACTAAAGAAAAGAGTGTTTCTGCTGAGAATCCGAAGATGTCTGATGCAAATGATGAGGAGGAAGCGGAAGATGAAACCCCTTCGGTCAAACGAAGCCAGCTTATAGGCGGTGCGGATGTGGAGTGGATAGAACCCAAGCCAAAAGACCCGGACAACAAATTTGGTGAACCTCCTTTGTAAAAGTTGTAGGTTTGGCACGGCCAAACCTACATTTTATATTAAATTCAACCTAAATTAGATAAAATAGTAGGAATTTAAAGAATGAAAGAAAACGCCACCCCTGTTGCGAAGCAGGTTCGGAAAGCTATGGGTCTTTGATGCTGTCGCCTGGCAGCAGACGAGAAGATCGCCAGGTTGCCTAAATAGAAAAAATTTATACGCTGTATTAAGTATAATTTGCTTGCAGAGAAGAGGCAATTAATGAAAAATACATACAAAACAATACTGAAACGATTATTAGTTATGGGAATGACACTGGCTGGAAGCTCGGTATTTGCCGCGACACTGGATTGGAGTAGCCAGGGAGGATGGGATGCCGGCGATCTTTCAAAAAATTATACCAATGTGGATGGTAGTCACATCGATGTGGATGTTGATATTACCGGAAACACGGGTAGGTTCGAAAATAATGAGCCTAATGATATAACTGACAGTGTCGATACATCGCTGGATCTTGATGTGAATTTTAACACCAAAACGGAAAGCGTAACGACGACATTGTATTTTTCCCAGCCTATACAGATTACCAAACTGCGAATTCGAGATATTGATTATGCGGACCAGTTTTTGGGTGCTAAATTTGAGGATCGCGTTATTATCAAAGCGGCAGATGATGATGGGAATGTATATGAGCCTGACAATGTGGCAAAAGGTTCGCATATTGATGAAAACAGTGCAGGAGACTATGAAAGTGACCAGTCAGGGCCTCTTGATGATGATGATCCAGATGGATATGTCACGATGCAGTTTAGCAATGAGTATATCACTGAACTCAATGTTACATATACTTCAGGAACTAATGTACCGCGGAATAATCCGACAGAGCAGCATGTCCTTTTGGACAATATAGATTTTCATGCGAAAGATACCGACGGTGATGGCGTAGCGGATTTTTGGGACATCGACGATGACAATGACGGAATCTTGGATGCCGTGGAGATACAGGGTGCTGGTAACTGTGCTTATGGTTTCTTCCATATGATCGATGGTGTATTAAATGTGTTTGATCCTGAAAATGAGGTTTATTTACCTATAGGAGGGCAGAAAGCAAGTATCAATGCGATGGGCTTTGATGATCAAAGCGGTAAACTCTACGCATCGGTGCGTGCAGCTACGACCGATGATTATGGTACTTCACTTGTAAAAAATGATGTGATAGAGATAGATCGTTACAGTGGCAAGATTAAAAAAGCCAATACGATCAATAACAGCAAAATCGACAGCTATGCGGCAGATTTTTATAATGGAGCACTTTATGCACGCAAAAGTACAACTAAGTTATACAAGTGGATAAAAAGTGGTGACATACTGAGTGAGATAACATTTACTTCTGGATCGGAAAATGCTGCTGACTTTGCCATAGATGATTCAAGCGGTACAGTTATGGCATACGGGTTACGATCAACTAGTCAGACATCAGGAAGTGCAGATAATACAAGACTATATAAAATAAATCTTAGCAACAATACCAGTACCAATGTTAAGCTAACTGTTACAACGCCGGATGGGGCTGATTTGAGTAAAGGATGGGGTGCAACATTTATAGCAGACAACAGTAAATTGTTTGCAGCCAATAATAATGGATACATTTATGAGATTGTCGATTATGATACTGCTACTCCGACCGCAACATTTCTCTATCGTTCGGTTCCAACCGGTAATAATGATGGTGCAAGTTGTCCTGATGCCAACCAGTATGCTGTAGACAGTGACGGTGATGGAATCGATGACTATCTCGACCTCGACAGTGATAACGACGGTATTCCGGACAATGTAGAAGCGCAGCCAACTTCAGGCTACGATGCACCTGATTCTACTTGGACAGATGACGATGGTGACGGCTTGGCAGATCAATATGATCATAATACTGCAGGCGTCGTGGGCAGTAACGGCCTGATCCCACCGGATAAAGATGGAGACAATACTGCCGACTTCCTCGACAGCGACAGCGACAACGACGGCTACACCGACTGCGAAGAAGGTAGAAATCAGCCTGTTTGTACGCCCAACCCGACTGTACGAGATAACGGTATGCCAACATGGTACTATAACGATGATGATTATAATCACGTAAATGGTTACATAACAGATCCTGACCCAGACGATGGCGGAAATATTCAGGACGAAGTCACGGGCAACCACGAAGCCGCCTACCGCGAATTCCTCTGCGGGAAAAACCGAACCACACTCACACACTTCCAATGGAAGATCGTCAGCTTCTGTTGCGCCACGGGTTCGAACCATATCGAAGACCTTCTTGGCGGCGACTTGGGTGCCTACGGTACCGACTGGGTCGTGTTCAAGCAGAGCGGAACAGACCAGTATGAGATCAACAGCGGCCATAAAAATACTACCAAAGCACAGCTTGCTGCCACAGACACGGTAGTGCCAGGAAAAGGCTACTGGATCATTGCAGACCTCGGAGGGGCAGGAAATGAAAAAAACATCACGATCGATAAAACACTTTCGAACCTGAGTCCCGCTTCAACGGTTACTTCTTCATCAGTAGGTATCACTAATCCCGACTTTACAGAAGTACACGAATACCTGCTGCCCAAAAATGAAGTCAGTGACCCTAATACGGTCGATTACAAGAAATATATGGCAGGCAACCCCTTCCCGTACGCATTTCAGCTCTCTGATCTCTATTTCAAGCACAATGCGGGTGGAACGTCTTACAATGAGATGGGCAATACAGCCAATGACAACTATATCAACAAGATCGTCTATAAACATGACAGTAATAAAACAGGCCCTGTGAGCGGTTACATGGCAGTAGACCCTGCAACCCCGGGCTTTGATGGTTCCATTCAACCAATGGAAGGATTCTTCATCAAGATAGAGAAGAACCAGACCGATAATTATGTCAACCATTTCGCTTACCCGCTGATGAACAAGTAAAGGAGCAAACAATGCAAAACAAAAAAACAAAGATACTTCTTGTCCTCGCAATGCTGCTGATGATAGGCGGTACCATGCTCCAGGCAGGAAGTGGTAAAAGCGTACAAAAAACACAAAAAGCCAAAAAAGCAGGATGGTACATGCGTACGAGAGTATCCGCCACCGCAGAGGACGGTAGCGTCTATGAACATAACAGTGCAGGTGTCTTCGGCGAGCTTAAACAAAGTAAAGCCAAAAAAGACAGACATGATGTCGCTGCATACGGTCCTGCAGTACTTCAGGTGGTCTTCCCCCATTACGACTGGGAAGAGGGTGATGCCGGTGACTACTGGAGTGACTACCGAAAATACAAAAAGGCAAGAGCAGACAAAAGAGCCGTCTGGACCTTCCAGGTCAAAAACCAGAAAACAGTCGATCTCTCAAACGCAGAGATCCACATCAAGCTTGATGATGCCATAAAAGTGAACTATATCAAAGAGAACGGAAACGTAAGATACATAGAGATCGGAACAGACAAAAAGATGAAGAAGAGATTTATCCTAGTCGATGTGGACAACCACCAGACCTACAGTGTGGATGAACTCGAATACGCCAACCTCTCAATGGACGGCAACCATACCAGGACCTTCAGATGGGTCAGGGGTGATGTTAGGAAAAAAGACTTTAAGCCGGTTGTGTTGCCGGAGTAGGTTCTACGGTAACAGTCTTATTATGAAAAAACAGGAAAATATAAAATGATAGAAAAAAACCATTCGGATTTCTCAGGAGAAACAGAGAGACAAAAGAAACCGTATTCTTCTCCGAAAATAGAAATAATAGCGAATGTGAGAATGGCAACAAAAGGATCCACAATAGGCGGTACTGATAGTGGTGGGCAAAGTGCCAATGTTCCGTCAGATCCAGGTGGCTGGTAATTCGTAAAAAAAACAGTAAGATAATGTGATATAGTTGAATAGTATTTTTATTGCTTATTTAGTGAATGGGAATGGTGAAAAAAGCCATTCCGATCAGGAAAGGACTATTAAAGAAAGCTACTATCGCTATGGCAAAAGATTACCGGCCAAATTAAAAGGAGCATTCGCTTTCGCCTTTTACGACACTGAAAGCAAACAGACATTCTGCGCGCGCGACCCACTCGGGATAGCGCCGCTGTACTATACGAAAACCCCGGAGGGGTACCGTTTCGCCTCGGATATAGGAGAACTTCTCTCCCTCCCTTCCGTTTCCAAAAAACCGAATCTCCGTTCCATGCAAACCATGATGCAATGTTTTGCAGTAGACTATCATGAGACGATGTATGAAGGGATTTACCGTTTGCCTTCCGGGCACAGTATGACCATCGAGAACGGGGAAAAGCAGATAGAACGCTACTGGTTTCCCGAAAAAATCGAGATAGACTACGGCATCGATGAAAAGGTGGCGGCACAAAGATTAGAAGCACTGTTTGAACAGGCAGTCGAGAGGTCAACCTCTTCGCCGGAAGAGACTGCCTTTGAACTGAGCGGAGGACTTGATTCCGCTTCGGTCGTTTCCCTGCTGGCGCTGAAGAAAGGCTCCGGGCAGATCGACAGTTATTCGATGGATTTCGGACTGCTTGCCTGCGATGAGGGTGCGTATGTGGATGCCGTGCTGGCAGAGTACCCTGTAAACCATCAAAAGATCCCTGTGGACAGTTTGGATTATCGTCAAAAGTATTCTTTGGAGTCGCTTTATGCTTTAAGCCCCCACTGGCCCATAGGCCTGACCTTTGCTATGCTGCTTCCCATGCTTGAAAAAATGAGAGAAGACGGAAAAAAAGTTGTGGTCAGCGGCCAGGGGGGCGACCACCTGTTTACCGGCACTCCCTATGTGCTGTATGACCTGTTCGCAAGAGGAAAACTTTCCGCAGCCTTCAGTGAAATGAGAACGCACCGCCGTCCCGGGAGTGCATTTAAATCTTATGTGCTTGCACCGCTTCTAGGGCAGAAGAACGTGCATCGGTTCAAAACACTTCTGGGAAGAAATGAAAGAAAAAACCGTTTTTGGGAGCAGTGTGAAATGGATGGCCTGCCAGAAGAAGCGGGCATCACAAACCCTGCATTCAAAGATGCGGTCGATATGGTTTCCTCTCCATACCACAGCACTGTTATGGATGGCAATATTTTCCACTGTGCCGAGCGTCATTTTGGCATTGAGTACCGTCACCCTTTCTTTGACAAAGAGTTGGTGGAGTTTGCGGTCTCGCTTCCGCCGGAGATGAAATACGCCAACCGGACGATCAAGCGGATATTGAGAAAGGCGATGAAAGGCATATTGCCCGAAAAGATCAACCAGCGCAGAGACAAAGCGGAATTTTCGGAACTCCTCTCCCAGCAGATGGAGGCGATAGACCTTAACGCGTTGCTTGGAGAGCCTCACATTGTCAGGCTCGGGCTGATCAGCCGGGCCGACATCGAGTGGTGCCTTGAAAAGTACCGAAACGGGAACCTGCGATATGTTTCCCGTTTGTGGATCATTGTCAATGTCGAGTATTGGTACAGGTATCATCGGTTCGGGAGGGAAGAGGCAAAGGGAGAAGAGAGCTTATGATACATGCGCACCGTTTCTTCTTTTCTGACCAGCCGCAGTTGCAGAAAGTGTATGATTCTTTTGATTTTCCCTCTCCGGAGAACGGCAGTGGCAATAGGGTCGAAGTAAGAGAGATCGGCACTTATGAAGGGTTTAAGAGGAGAAGTGCACTGGTATATCTGTCAGAACGGGGATGCTACTATTTGAGTAATACGCCGCCTGAGAAGATAGGAAAAGATGATGACTGGGGGCTGGAGGTAGAGAATGTTTTGAGCCTGGTATGGGAGAGTGAACACAGACGGATTCTGTATGGGAAGGGGAAGGCGTTCACCCCCAAACTGCTGCAGTTCTGGATCTATCATACCTTTTTCCCGATAGTACTCGAGCTGGAGAGAAGTTATAAAATGCTGCATGTAGGCGCCGTGGAGATAGGCGGAGGGCCAGTCTTTTTTTCCGCACCCTCCTTTGGCGGGAAATCGATACTTACGGACTATTTCATCAGGCAGGGGCATACCCTTTATGCGGATGATACGCTGCCGGTCAGAGAAGAGAACGGAAAGTATATCGCTTACCCTTCATTTCCCTACCACCGCCCCTACCGTCAACCTGAGACTCTTGGCCATCGTGCAGAGAACTTCGCTAGGAAACCCGCTCCCATAAAAGCGCTCTTCGAGCTAGAGCCGGCTGAACCGGATGCCCCAGTTGAAATAACCGTTCCCAAAGGCATCGGAAGGTTCAAAGCCTTTCTTTACAGCAGCTTCCTCAAGTTTACATTTATGAAAAAAGAGCGTTTCAATTTTTTTACACAGATGGCAATGCAGGTGCCCGTTTACCGTGTTTTGGTACCGTGGGACAAGGAACGCCTGCCTGAAGTCTATGAAGCCATCGTAAAGAAAAGCCGGGAACTGTAGGTTTTAACCTACTTGATTTTTCGCTAAAATACGTTAAAAAAGGTGAAGCAAACGGATGACAGGCCCATACAGTTTCAAAACACTCTATCGCCAGATCAAAACGCAAAAGGGTGACTTCTGGCGTACCAATGTGTACGGCATTCTGGCGACATTGCTTTTACTGCCTATCCCCATGCTCATCCCGCTCCTCATCGATGAAGTGTTGCTGGAGCACCCGGGTAAAATGACGGAGACGATCTCCGCGCTCTTTGGTACGCATGAAACATGGGTTTACATAGCTGTTATACTTGCAACGGTGCTGCTCCTGCGGTTTTCTGCTTTTTTCTTCAACAACAAAAAAACCTTTTTTGCTACCAGGATCACCCAAAAGATAAGTTATCTGCTGAGACACCGCATTTTGCACCATTTGGAACGTGTCTCGCTTTCCGAGTACGAAGCGCTCAAGTCGGGAGGCATCGCTTCCAAAACGGTACAGGATGTGGAGAAGGTCAGTGGCTTTGCAGGACAGATGGTGACGACGGTTCTGAGTGCTTCACTCATGCTGGCAGGCATTGCTGCAGTGATGCTCTGGATGAACTGGGTGCTGGCGCTGCTGGTCTTCCTGCTCAACCCTCTTTTCCTGGGGTTTTCAAGACTGCTCGGGCGTAAAACGGGAGAACTGTTGCGCCGTCAGCATGAAGCGTATGAGCTCTACCATGAGCTGCTCAACGAGACTCTTGAACTTTTCATTCAGGTGCGTACGAGTAATCAGGAGCGAAGTTTTTTTGACCTGCTGCAAAATCGCGCGAAAAAGATAAAAAAAGCATCGCTTGACTATGGGTACAAGGCAGCAGTTGCACACAGTTCGTCCACACTTTTGACCAATACTGTAGTGGACATTTTCCGAGCATTAGGCATCGCCGCCGTAGCCTATTCGGACTTGAGCATTGGAATGATGATCGCTTTCCTTTTTTACCTCGCTATACTGGTGCAGCCGGTACAGCAGCTGATGGGACTGATGATCTCCTACCGGAGTAGCAAACCGGTGCTTGAGCGTATCAATACCCTGCTTGCCCTCTCGCAGGAACCTTACTATCCGCATGAGGTGGATCCTTTTGAGGGCAGGGAAACGACATCCGTTGCGTTGAAGAACATCAGTTTTTCCTACGGGAACGGCAGGCAGGTACTGTACGATGTTTCGATGAAAGTGGAAGCGGGGCAGAAGATTGCAATCATAGGTCCCAGCAGCAGCGGAAAAACGACTATTGCGCAGATCATGGTGGGGCTCTACCCTTCGCACAAAGGTGAGATACTTTACGACAATGTCCCCATAGAGCAGATAGGCCTACCTGTAGTGCGTGAAAATGTGGCGCTGATGCTGCAGCAGGCACTCTTTTTCAACGATACCATTCGGATGAACCTTACGCTTTCGAGTGAAAAGAGCGATGAAGAAATTTATGAGGCACTCAGGGCGGCACAGCTCGAAACATTTGTACGTCATCTCGAAGACTGCCTGGAGACACGTATAGGCAAGAATGGTATCCGTCTCTCCGGCGGGCAGCGTCAGCGACTTGCAATTGCCAGACTTATACTTTCCGACCCGAAGATCGTCATTTTTGATGAAGCAACCTCCGCACTGGACAATGCGACCGAGTTCCATCTTTACGAAACACTGGCACCGTTTCTTGAGGGCAGAACGACCATCATTATTGCCCACAGGACAACGACCATCAGGCAGGCGGAGCATATTTACCTGATTGAAGAAGGCAAGGTGAAGTTTGAAGGGTCCTATAGATCGCTTCAAGACAAAGGTTTGATCAAAGAGGATTTTGATCTAAGATAGTTTTCCATTATGGTATAATTTTTGCATGAAAAGAATAAATAATAAAGATCGCAAGCAGATTCGTTTGACACAAAAAGAGGTGGATAATTTTAAAGCCTCTGTATTGTCTATGGACCCAAATGCAAAGCTATATCTTTTTGGTTCGAGAACGGATATGGTGAAAAAGGGTGGCGACATTGATATTCTCATTATTTCTAAAAATATTACCCGTAAAGATCTTAGCAAGATACGCTGGCATTTTTTTGAAATGTTTGGAGAACAGAAAATGGATATTATTGTAGATAGTGGTACAATGCAAACAGCTTTTTTACAAATGATCTTTCCTCAGGCGGTAGAGCTATGAGTATAGAAAACCTGCTTGTGAACAGAGTGTTGCTGGAAAAACAGCTGTTTTGGCTGGAGCACTCTTTTGAAGAAACTACTAAAATCGGACTGAAACCAAGTTATGAAGTTGACGAGTTTGACAGTTATGAGAACTTATGCAGTCGCTTTGGCAGAATGATCGATTTTTTGGTACGAAAGATGTTCCGTGCTATCGATGCTGTTGAGTTTGAAAATCAGGGCACACTGATAGATACGGTCAATAATGCCCACAAGCGCGGACTTTTTGAGAACATTGAAACGATCAGAGAGATCAAGGATCTACGCAACGCCATTGCACACGAATATATAGATGATTATCTTCAGGAACTGTTTGAAGATATCATGAAACTGACACCAGATTTAATCGAATTGGCTAAAATCACTTTGAAATACACTGAGCAATACCAAAAATAGCGCACTTTTTTAATGATCCGAAAATTTAAAAAATTCACGCAGTTGCCGTCAGAAGAGAAAAAGCTTTTTATCGAAGCCTGTGTGACACTGGGGAAGATACGAGCGGCGATCCTGACTGTCTCGTTTAAACGGTTGACCTGTTCTTTGGAACATAAAACAACAGTGGAAAAGCTTACACCCTTAAGTGAAGAGGAAGTGCATACGGCCCGTCTGGTAGGCCAAGCTATCGTCAGGGCTTCAGCCTACACCCCCTGGGAAAGTGCCTGCCTGACACAGTCACTCACGGCCCAGAAAATGCTGCAAAAACGTGGGATATCCGGAGTGTTCTACCTTGGGGTAGCCAAAGACGAAGAGAATGAAGCTAAAATGAAAGCCCATGCTTGGGCACAGTGCGGAGATGCCATTGTTACCGGAGGAAGAGGACATGAAGC
This sequence comes from Sulfurovum sp. NBC37-1, assembly GCF_000010345.1. Classification (NCBI taxonomy): domain Bacteria; kingdom Pseudomonadati; phylum Campylobacterota; class Epsilonproteobacteria; order Campylobacterales; family Sulfurovaceae; genus Sulfurovum; species Sulfurovum sp. NBC37-1. The sequence goes on along the minus strand of NC_009663.1, from coordinate 2,155,340 downwards.
GTTTACCGTGTTGTCGGTGTTTGGGTGGTGAAAAATGGTTAGATCAGATAAAAAAATGCAGATTGAGTATCTCCATGAATATGATAAATCTTCGAGGATTTCATTTAAATTTTTTGGGTATTACATAAAATCCCAAGCTAAATTTATAGAATGGTATAATGCTACCCAAAAGAGTAAATAAATGGATCTAAATAAAAAAGTAAAATTTGCAGATATGGTGTTTGCCCAGGAAGTGGACGGAGAAATGGTACTGCTCGATATGAACTCAGAAAACTACTTTGGTCTGGATGCCGTGGGCACGGACATATGGGTGGCAATGCAGCAGAAAAAGAACCTTCAGGAAGTACTCGAGTCACTGCTGGAGCAGTATGATGTGGAAGAAGAGGTCATTAAACAAGACCTTGAAGCCTTTGTGCACAAGCTGGTGGAGAGCGGACTGGTAGAGGTGGTAGCGTAGTGGAGCTGTTGCAGTATCTGAATGCCGAAGGTATCGTTCTGGATGATGGCATCATCGGTAAACTTGAAGGCTTTGCCGTACTGCTGCATGAATGGAACCAGGTGCATAATCTTACCGGCGCGAGATCGGTAGTGGCGATCTACGACAACATTGTCGATTCGCTTTACCCTCTGACTTTCATCAGAATACCCAAAACACTGCTGGATGTTGGGACGGGCGCGGGTTTTCCCGGACTGGTGCTTGCCATTGCACTGCCGGAAACCGAAGTGGTGTTGGCGGAACCGTTGAAAAAACGCGTCTCTTTTTTGAAGTATGCTGCCATCGATTTGGGGTTGAAGAATGTGACGGTGGAGGCCAAACGGGTCGAGAACGTAGTATATGAAGCCTTCGACATGATCAGCTCGAGGGCAGTGACCAATACAAAGCTTCTGCTTGACCTTACGTCTCGCATCAGTGATGAACATACAGAATATCTTTTTTACAAAGGAAGCCGTGTGTTTGACGAAATAGCGCAGGTGGAAGGTCAAATGAGTTATGATATAATACAAAAAAACCAGAGAAACTATCTCTATATAAAGAATGAAACATGATATTGAAACTGATCATTTTTGCGATCGCCGGTATATTTATCTATAAACTTTTGGGCGGAAAACTGCCGACAGTACCAAAGCCGAAGAGTAAGGAACAGAAAAAACTCGATGAGGATACACTGGTGGAGTGCAGCAAATGCGATACCTATGTGACAATGAAGGAGTGCATTATGATACATGGCAAATATTATTGCGATGAGTGTGCAAAGGAGGAAATGAAATGATCATTATAGGACATCCGTGGATAGAGAGTGGTCGTTTTCGAAAAGTCTTTTCCAAAGATGATATAGAGCAAAGTAAGTCAGAAGATATCGTTCTACTTGAACCACTGGTCGATTCGGTAGAACTTGCCAGGTATTGCCAGAACAATGACATCCCCTATGCGATCACTGTGAACAGTCTGAATGAAGCGCTGTTTGCCAATGCGTTGGATGCGAGCTTCATGATATGCAAAGAGGAGGATGCCCTGCTGATACAGCCGATTGCGGAGCAGTACCTTTTCGATACCAAAGTACTGGTACTCATCCATGAAGAAAAAGAGATCGTCAAGATAGCCCGCTCGGGGATTGACGGTGTACTTTTCGTTGAAGCTATTTGCTGATCCCTTTGAATCGTATGAAAGAATTTTTACGCTATAAGGTTACCTATAGCATTATTGCCATTAACAGTGTTGTTTATCTTTTTTCTGCGTTCTTTAGCGGTAGTATTACCGATATGGACATGCAGGTCTTGGTCGATATGGGTGCGCTCTATGGCCCGTTGACCGTGCTTAAAGGAGAATGGTGGCGCCTTTTTACCGCGATGTTCCTGCATGGCGGCATGACACATATTCTGATGAATATGGTCTCACTTTACATCATAGGACGGGGTATGGAGATGTACTTCGATACGAAATCCTACCTGAGTATCTATCTTTTTTCCGGGCTTCTTGGTGGGCTGGTATCTCTTTATATCCATCCTGCGAGTGTGGGGATCGGGGCATCGGGTGCTATTTTCGGTGTGTTCGGTGCGCTGGCCGGTTTTTTCATCGCACATAGAAAACATCTCGGGAAACATACAAAAGCATTTATGAAAGAGTTCACTGTGATCATCGTGATTAATCTGGTGATAGGCTTTTCCATTCCGAACGTGGATGTAAGTGCTCACGTAGCTGGTACGGTCGTAGGGTTCATAGGCGGCTATCTGCTCTCCAAAGATCCGAAGTTCATTGGGATATACAGCGGGTTGATGGTTTTGCTCATGCTTGCGATCATGGCGTACCTGCCGACAATGTATGTACAGACATTTACTTAAGTTTTTTCTCTTCCTCTTTCTTTTGACAGGATGTGCGGTCAAACCGGTACCCCTAAAAGATGCCGAAGTCAAAAGACTTTCCATAATGCTTCAGCAAATGGATGGGAGCATTGAAGCAAAAACGGCAGATCGGCTCTCGAAAGATCTCTTTGTTCAAACGGCACAGCTCACCAGAGAATTTGATCTTACCTCACCGCCATGGCTGCATAATACACTGGTAAATACAGGTTTTCGTCAAAAGGGTCTGTGTTACGACTGGAGCGATGCACTCTATATTTATATGGTCAAACAGGCGTATCCCGACTTCAGCTTTCATCTTGGCGGTGCCAATATAGGCCGGTACTGGAATGAACACAATGTTCTGGTCATTACGGCTAAAGGCAAACCGTTCGATACGGGGATCGTCATAGATCCTTGGAGGGATTCGGGGGAGCTTTACTTTGCCAAAGTAAAAGATGATGTACAATATAAATGGAAAGAGCGTAGAGACAGATGTATATCAAAAAGGAGAAAACATGACTGATGACGAACGTGCATTGATGATGCTTGAAAAGTCCATTTACGAAGCGCAGGAGATGCTTGAAAAAGAGCAGACATTTCGGCCTTTTGCCCTGCTTCTGGATGGGAATGGAGAGATAGAAAGAGTGGAGAACAGTGTTGAAAATGTCCAGGACTCCTATATGGCGCTGTATGAAGAGATAAAGTTGTGTATAGAAGAGAAACCAATGGATATCGTCGTGCTGCTGTCGGATACGAATCTCCCGGAGAACCTTGCGGAAGACAATGTCGGCAGTGCGATACGTGTGCATCTCGAGGAGCGTTCCCAGCAGTACAAGAAAATAGCGGGGCGTTACATTTATGTGCCCTATCAGCTGCAAAGACTGGCCGGTACGGAAGAGATTAAAGCCAAACTCTTCACACCAAAAGCGGTGAGTTTTTCTTCGGAATTTTTAGAATGATCTACAGGGGAAGATAGACTTTGTCTATCAGCTCCTCATACTCTCTTTTGGCATCGGAATCCAGAGTAATACCGCCGCCGCTTTTGTAGAAGAGTCTGTTGTCCTCTTTTTCGATGAAACGTATCATGACCCCTGAACGCAGGGATTCACCGTCAAAAATACCAAAGACTCCGGTATAGAATCCGCGTTCATAATTTTCAATATCATTAATAATCCCAACCGTGGATTTTTTCGGGGTACCGGTAATAGAGCCGGCTGGAAGGATACCTGAAAGTAGAGTACCCAAATTGTTTTTCCATCCTTCAGGAAGTGTTGCGGTGATTTTTGAGCTGACCTGGAACAGTTCCTTCTCTCCTGCTTTGATCTTGTCGACATAACGGAACTTCTCTACCTTGACATTAGTTCCGATAATCCCGAGGTCGTTACGCATCAGATCGACGATCATGATATGCTCCGCCATCTCTTTCTCATCGTTCAGGATACGGTGTTCCGCATCGGGTATATCGGTATCTATTGTTCCTTTCATCGGGTAAGTGGCGATGGTGTTTCCTTCTATTTCTACGAACATTTCGGGAGAGAAGCAGATAAACTTATCTTTGAAGTAGAGCTTGAATTTTGCTCTGGCATAGGTAAAGATCTCTTTGAGGGTGAAGCTGCTCTCTATGGGTGTTCTGAAGGTAAGGTTCAGCAGATAGGTATTGCCCGAACGTATCTCTTCAAGTATTTTTTCCATACTGTTCCTGTAGGTGGGGAAATCTACAGGTGTTTTGGAGAAAGTAAACTCTCTAACTCTTTTTTTAACCGGGTAGTTTCTCCAGTCCTGCAGTTTGTAGAATATATCGCTGTCAAGTGTTTCGAGAGGCTGGGTGAAGATCTTTGTTTTATCGTAGGAGATGATGAAAAGGAAGGGGATGCGGTTTTGGCCTAATTGATTGATTCGGGAAAAACCGTCTTTTGAATTCAGCCACACTTCCTCGTTCCCCTATTGTTGTTCTCTATTTTTTAAACGCTACGCTTAACATTCAACGCTAATTATTGCTGTCCAACAGCAATAATTTCAGGATTGCCATTCTCATGTAGACACCGTTTTTTACCTGTGTGAGCACTTTGCATCTGGGGTCTTCGAGTATTTCGTCGGAAATGTCGATGTTCCGCATAACGGGTCCCGGGTGGAGGATCAGAATATTGCGGTCACCGAGGCGTTCTTCTGTGATGCAGTAATGTCTTGCATATTCGTTATAGTCGTCGAAGATCGGGGAAGCATGCCTTTCAAGCTGGGCTCGCAGGCTCATGATGACATCGACTTTGTCAAGGACATCTTCAAGATTCTCATACTGTGGCAGGTCGCTTTGCGGCATGAAAGGTTCAGGTGCGACGAGGATGACGTTCATTCCCATACGTCTCAGCAGACGGATACCTGAACTTGCCACCCTGGAACTGATGATATCTCCGACAATGGCGATGGTCTTTCCTTCTATGTTTCCTTCAAAGTGTTCCATCAGTGTGAAAAGGTCGAGCAGTGCCTGGGTAGGATGGGCATAATTCCCCGCACCGGCATTGATGACTGAAGTCATTTGCATATCGGCAAGAATGCCCGGTGCCTCATTCTCCTCATGGCGGATGATGACCCCATCAGGATCCATTGCGCAAAGGTTTGCAAAGGTGTCTTCGAGAGATTCCCCTTTTTTGGTTGAGCTTCTGCTGGGGTCAAGATGCACCACAGCAGCACCCAGACGTTTTGCGGCGACTTCAAAAGAGCTCCTGGTACGTGTCGAAGCTTCGAAAAAGAGGGTGATGATCAGTTTGTCCCTGAGCAGTTGGGGAGGACGTTGTGCTTTAAAGGTTTTGGCATCATGAAGCAGTTGGACTATCTGGGCGTCGGAAAAATTGCTGGTATCGACAAGATGTTGCATGCGCATCCTTAATGAATGAAGTATTTACTTGGTGCAGTAAATAATTATGCTGTGATTATATCAAAGCTGTGGTAAAAAGGGAGTGTAGCCTATAGGGATCTGGCAAACTTCTCCATCCCTTCTTTGTCACTCCACCACGCTGGAAAAACCGCATCATAAAAGGGTTGTGTGACTTCTGTAAAACTTTCTGCATCCTCATAGAGGTTTATACACCAGTCAAATGCTATATTACGGGACTTTAATGCTTCCATGGAGAGAAGGGTATCATTGATACATCCCAGTCTGCCGGGAGTGACAAGAAGTACTCTGGTTTGCAGTTCTTTGATGAGATCTATCATAAAAAAGTCTCTTGTGACTGGGACCATCAGCCCACCGGCTCCCTCGACAAGCAGGATGTCGCAAAGCTGTGAAAGTTGATGATATTTTTCGAGGATACGGTCTATACGTATCTTATGGTTGGTATCGGCGCAGAACGGTGCAGCGGGAAGTGGGAAGGTATAGGCTGTGATATCTTCTGTTTTAAGACCTTCGAAATTCCTGTTAACCTTTCGGCAAGATTCAAGTAGTATAGTGGCGTCAGGAGCACTGTCTAACACACCTGTTTCGATAGGCTTGAAGACACCGACTGACCGGCCTTTGGCCGCTAGTGCATCAAGGAGCTTGAGTGTGGTGTGTGTTTTGCCCACATTGGTACCGGTTGCAGTGATAAAAAGGGATGACACTTGAAAATCTCCGAATTTTATGTATAATAGTATAAACCATTAATTATAAGGAATATTAACACAATATGCCAAAGTTTGAAGTTGAGTCGGATGTAGAGTTGGAACTATGGGAACCGCAGATGTACAAGGTACTGCTGCACAACGATGATTATACCAGTATGGATTTTGTGGTGGAAGTATTGACTTCGATCTTCCATAAGACCCAGGAGCAGGCGGTACAGATCATGCTGCAGATACATGAAAAAGGAAAAGCGATCTGCGGTGTGTACAGCTTTGAGATCGCCCAGACCAAAGCGGAACAGGTCAAGCAGCTCGCGAAGAAGAATGAGTTTCCGCTATTGGCTACAATAGAAGAAGATGCATAAGGAATAAAAAATGATTAGTATAGCACTCAATGATGTATTTAAAAATGCCGTAAAATATGCCAAAGAGAACAGACATGAGTACCTGACAGTGGAGCATGTCTTCCTCTCTGTGGTCAGAAGCGAAGAGGGGATAGAGATACTTTCTACACTCGATGCAAATCTTGAAATACTCGAAGAAGGGATCGTGGAACATATCCACAAGACCATTCCTTCACTGAAAGAGGCGGTGGAGCCTTTTGAGACCGTGGCGCTTTCAAGGGCGATCAACGATATGATGACACATATCCACTCTGCGGGGAGGACGGAAGCAAGCATAGGGGATATGCTTGCGGCGATCTTCATGCAGGAGCACTCCTATGCGGTCTATCTGATGAAAAAAGAAGGGATCGCCCGTGTGGATATACTGGAGGTGATCTCCCACAACAGAGAAGATCATGCCCAGACTGAAACGGACAAATCTGCCAAAGAAGAAACTGTTCTGGAGCAGTTTACAATGGAGCTTGTGGCTCTGGCAAAAACCGGGAAGATAGACCCTGTGGTCGGACGCGTGGATGAAATAAACCGTGTGATGCAGACCCTTTGCCGCCGCAAGAAGAACAACCCGCTGCTCGTCGGGGAACCGGGAGTGGGTAAAACGGCCATTGCGGAAGGCCTGGCACTGAAAATCTCCGAGGGAGATGTTCCTGATGTCATCAAGGATGCAAAGGTCTACGCCTTGGATATGGGTGCCCTGATCGCCGGGACCAAATACCGGGGTGATTTCGAGAAACGCCTCAAAGGGATCATCAATGAGTTGAGTCAGATGGATGATGCCATTCTCTTCATCGATGAGATCCATACCATGGTTGGTGCAGGAGCGACAAGTGGAGGCAGTATGGATGCAAGCAACCTGCTTAAGCCGGCATTGGCAAGAGGGGACCTCAAGTGTATCGGCGCAACGACTTATGCGGAGTACAGGAATTTTTTCGACAAAGACAAGGCACTCAGCCGAAGATTTGCCAAGATAGATGTGGAGGAGCCAAGCGTGGAAGATACCTTTACCATCCTCAAAGGAGTACAGCATAAATATGAGGATCATCACAATATCAAGTTCACCGACGAAGCGCTACAGTCGGCGATCGATCTTTCCGTGAAATATCTGCATGACAGATTCCTCCCGGACAAAGCAATGGATATCATTGATGAGGTGGGGGCGCATTTCATGCTCAAAGGTGCGGAGGGTGTTATTGTCAAGCCCAAAGACATAGAAGAGAGTGTCGCCAAGATGATGAAGCTGCCCTCCACGGTTATCGGCACGGATGATACGAAGAAGCTCAAGACCCTTGAAAAAGACCTTTCTGCGCATATCATCGGGCAGAATGAGGCGATTGAAGAGCTGGCAACGGCGATCAAACGATCCTATGCGGGGTTGAATGCGCCCAATCGTCCTATCGGATCGTTTCTTTTTGTAGGCCCTACTGGTGTTGGAAAGACCGCGCTGGCGACACAGTTGGCCGAGACAATGCATGTGCATTTTGAGCGTATCGATATGAGTGAATATATGGAAGCGCATACCATCAGCCGCCTGGTCGGTGCACCTCCGGGCTATGTCGGGTATGAACAGGGCGGACTGCTTACAGAGATGATCAAGAAACATCCTCATACCGTACTGCTGCTTGATGAGATAGAAAAAGCACATCCGGATATTATGAACATTCTGCTTCAGGTGATGGATGGTGCCAAACTGACGGACAACAACGGTGTGGTGAGTGACTTCAAGAATGTCATTCTCATCATGACTTCCAATATCGGTACCAAAGAAGCCAATGTGATGGGCTTCAACAAAGACAATTCGATGAAAACGGACAAAGCACTCAAAGCCTTTTTCGCTCCTGAGTTCATGAACCGTTTGAGTGCTGTGGTGGAGTTCAATACGCTTGATCTTGAGACACTGGTCTCCATTGTGGATGTGGAGCTTGATAAGCTCAACCTTATGCTCAAACCGAAGAATATCAAAGTGAAAGTAAGCAAAAAAGCCAAAGAGTATCTGGCAAATGAAGGATATGATGAACGTTACGGTGCAAGACACATCGCCCGTGTGATCGACGAGAAGATCAAAGAGGCATTGACAGAAGAGATACTGTTCGGGAGACTGAAAAAAGGCGGCTTGGTCAAGGTTGGTCTTAAAAATGGAAAACTTACATTTGAATTTTCCAAATAAAAATGTAGGGTGCTGTCTCCCGATGGCGCCAAAATATATTGATTACAAGAAATGGTGCTGTGGGGGCACAGCACCCTACGTGATTATTGTATCTCAATGTGCATACCCATACAACATTCAAAAGCTCCAAAGGAGCTTTTGATATGGCTTCTATGTTTGATGAGGGGGAATACCTGATTCCCCCACTGAGTAGCTACTCTTACAATTTTCCCAACCCCCGTTTTGCATCGGATGAGGGGCTTCTGGCCTATGGCGGAGATCTCTCTTCTTCCCGTCTTTTGACAGCGTACAGAAAGGGTATTTTCCCCTGGTACAACGAAGGCGATCCTATTCTCTGGTGGTCTCCCGATCCACGACTGTTGCTTTACCCCGGAAAATTCAAAGTAAGAAAATCATTTCGAAGAGTGCTGCGGAGCAGTAGGTATACGGTAACGTTCGACAAAGCGTTCTCCGATGTGATACGCCACTGCGCCACCGTATATCGTCAAGGACAGGACCATACCTGGATCATACCGGAGATGCAGGAGGCTTACATCAGGCTACATGAAGAGGGTTTTGCCCACAGTGTGGAGGTTTACAGAGAGGGAGAACTCGTCGGAGGTCTCTATGGGCTGGCTATGGGAAAGGCTTTTTTCGGGGAATCGATGTTCTCTCTGGCATCCGATGCTTCCAAGGTCGCTTTCAAAGCACTAAGTGATGTTTTAGGCGCTAAAGGTTATGATTTTATAGACTGCCAGATGAAAACGGACCATATGGTCGGACTGGGTGCCGAGGTTGTCGAGAGGAACAGGTATCTCGATGAACTCGAATCGGCACTCGAAAAGCCAAGTGATCTGGGAAGCTGGCAGCATTTTAGATGGACTTATCCATACAAGGAAGAGGAATGGTAGATAGAGAATTGAAATTCTCGTTATGGTTGGATTTTGTGGAGAGAGACTATCTTAAAAATGAATTTTCAAAGCTGATCGAGGCAGGGGTCATCAATGGAGCGACGAGCAATCCTTCCATTTTTGCCTCCGCGATCACAACTTCTCCGGCCTATAAAGAGCAGCTTGAAAGTCTTGCAGGCAAAAGTGCCAAAGAGAAATATGAAGCAATGGCGATCGAAGATATCCGTACTGCGGCACAGGCGCTGCAAAGTGCTTATAAAAGCGGCAATGACGGGTATATCTCCATTGAAGTAGATCCTTTCCTCTCCAATGATACCCAGGGGACCATCGAAGAAGGTAAAAGACTTTTTGAAGCGATCGGCGAACCCAATGTGATGGTAAAGGTCCCTGCTACTAATGCGGGATATGAAGCGATGAAAGAGTTGCTCTCCATGGGGATCTCCGTCAATGCAACACTGATCTTTTCCCCGGAGCAGGCACGGCGCTGTCTTAAAGCAATGACCGCCGGCCTCCATAACTATGAGGTGTATGGTGGAGGAAAGGTCAATGCGGTCATTTCCGTTTTTGTCAGCCGTTTTGACCGTCTGCTTGATGCTGACCTTGCTGCCGAGGGTATGGATGTATCAAAAACGGGTATCTATAATGCTGCAAAGATTTACAATATCATTGAGAAGAATCATACACCAAGCATCCGAACACTGTTTGCCAGTACAGGTGTCAAGGGTGATGATCTTCCGGCAGATTATTATCTTCGGGAACTTCTGGCACCACACTCAGTGAACACGGCACCTCTGGCGACTATTGAAGCCTATATCGCCAAAAAGGCGACAGCACCGAAGCTGCCGATCGAAGAGAGTGAGATCAATGGGTATTTCACCAAGCTTAAAGACTGCGGGTTTGATATGGATGAAGTATATGCTTCCCTGCTTAAAGATGGGCTTGAAGCCTTTGAAAAAGCCTTTCAGGATATGCTGGACAGTTTAGAATAAAAATAAAGATCAGGGAGAAAAAGATGGACGAGAAACTTAAACTGTATCTGCGAACACTTGTAAACAATGAGGGGAGTGACCTTCATATCAAATCCGCCTCCCTGGTACGGGTACGTATTCACGGTACAATGAAGGTACTGGGAAAGGATATGCTGACGCCTGAAATGGTCGAACAGATGGTCCGTGAGATCACAACAGAGGCGCAATATGAAAAGCTCATTAATGACAGAACACTCGATTTCAGTTACAGACTGGGTGATGAGTATCGTTTCCGTGTGAATGTCTTTTATCAGATGGATGGCCTTTCTGCCGTGTTCCGTCTAATCCCGGTCAAAATACTCTCCCTGGATGAACTCAAACTCCCTGAAGTGATCAAAACGTTTACGGAGATACAGCGTGGATTGGTACTGGTGACCGGGGTAACGGGTTCAGGTAAATCAACCACACTTGCTGCGATCCTGGACAAGATCAACAATGAGGCAAAAAAACATATTATCACGATTGAGGATCCGATAGAATTTGTTCATAAAGACAAGGGATGCCTTATCAACCAAAGAGCAGTGGGACAGGATACGCACTCTTTTTCCGATGCGTTGAGGGCTGCCCTGAGGGAAGACCCTGACATTATCCTGGTGGGTGAGATGAGGGACCTTGAAACCATAGATATTGCGCTGCATGCAGCCAATACCGGGCACCTGGTATTTTCAACACTGCATACCCTTGATGCCAAAGAGACCATTGACAGGATCGTCGGTATGTTCAGCAACGAGGAGCAGAACCGTATCCGTATGTCATTGGCATCGGTACTTGAGGGGGTCATTTCACAGAGGCTTATCCCAACCAAGCGTGGTGGAAGGATCGCAGGGATCGAGATATTGAAGAAGACTGCAAGAATCGAACAATTGATCGCAGAGAGCAGGGATTCAGAGATCCCGGATGCCCTTTTTGACGGTAAAGAGATCTATGGGACACAGACCTTTGACCAGGCATTGCTTGATCTCATCAAAAAAGGAGAAATATCCAAAGAAGTGGCACTGGAATATGCAACGAATCCTGCCGACCTAAAACTGAAAATGCAGGGTGTCGGTAAAGGTTCCATTGTGGATGAGGAGACGATCAGAGGCAACGAGGATTTCTTCGAATTCAAATCTGAGGATGAATAACATTAAGAAATCGTGAACTGCTTCACGATTTTAGTTACGGAACCGGAGTGGTCGTAGCTTGGCGGAGCTACGGAGGCAAGAGAATGAGTAACTTCAACTCTCCTTAAAACTATTTCGATATAATCCTCTTCTATTTTAATTTAAGGACAAAAAATATGTTAGAAGGTATCGTTAGAGAGAGTATCGGAAAGACTACTGCAAAGAAGCTTAGAAGAGATGGTTATCTGACTGCAAACCTTTACGCAAACGGCGTAGAGAATATTCAAGCTGCGTTCAAACGCGGTGAGTTTATGAGAGCAGTCAGAAATAAGGATAGCCTTGCTTTTCCAGTAAAAGTGGGTGACAAAGAGTTGAATGTAGTGATCCAGGAGTATCAACTACACCCGGTTCACGGAGAAGTTGTGCATGTTGACCTTAGAATCACGGTTCCAGGTCAGGTAACAGACTTCCTTGTACCGGTTGTCACACACGGAACACCGGTCGGTCTTAAGAACAAAGGTGTACTTGTTATGTCCAAAAGAAGAGTCAAGGTCAGAGGGGCTATCGAAAATATGCCAGCGAAATTCGACCTTAATGTTGAACCGCTTAACAGAGATGACTCTCTTCTCATCAGGGATATAGAAGTGCCTGCAAACTGTAAAATGATGGATAGACCAGATGTTGCTGTCTGTGGTGTAATTAAATCCAAGTAATGAAAGTATCGTCGTGACACTCTTCGTAGGTCTGGGAAATCCGGGATCAAAATACGAAGATACACGACATAACATTGGCTTTAAAGTCATCGACAGCCTCGTCGATGATCTTGGGGCCAGAAATATCTCCAAAAATGCCTTTCAGGGCGAACTCTACCGTATCGCAAATACACTTTTTTTAAAACCTACCACATTCATGAACCTCTCGGGAAAATCTATTGAGACGGTCAAGCAGTTCTTTAAAATTGAACTGGAAGATATTATCGTGATACATGATGACATCGACCTGCCTTTTGGCGCGGTACGTTTTAAAAGAGGTGGCGGGCATGGGGGACATAACGGTTTGCGTTCCCTCGATGCACATATCGGAAAGGAATATATCCGTGTTCGCATAGGTGTGGGAAAACCGGAACATAAATCACAGGTAGCGGACTATGTACTCCACCGTTTTAGTGAGGAAGAAGAAAAAGAGATAGAGAGACTTGTCAAGCATGTCTCCAATGCATGTAAAGCCTTACTATGTGAAGACCTCAATAAGGTTAAGTCTTACTACAGTCTCAAGTCCATAGAAGGCCTTGAATGAGTCAGTTTTTCTATCCCTCTCTGCATTTTCGTTATCTGGCAAAACATTACATCAAAAATCTTCTGGCGATCCTTTTCGGGCTCTCTTTCGCATTTGCGGCGATTGATTATTTTCAATATACAGAGGAACTACAGGGTTCCTGGAACTATAAAATTCTGTATATCTTCTATATGTGGCAGGAAGCCCTGGGCTTACTCTATCCTCTGGCGATCGTGTTTGCGGTGATCATGACTAAACTCACTTTTGTCAAGCAAAATACGATGGGTGCACTTCATGCTTTTGGATATACGAAAAAGAGACTCTTTTCTCCTGTATTCGTGATAGCTTCTCTAACGTATGCCGTTTTTATCTACTTGCATACAACAGAATTTTCTTATGCAAAAGATAAGGCAAATATGTTGTTAAAAAATCAAGTGCATGCCTACAATGTCAATGATATGTTTTTTAAATACAATGATACCTTTGTGTATATCAAAAAACTTAACCCCATTGTGAAAAAGATCAAGGGGATCACGATCTTCAAAGTGGCTGGATACCAGGTACGGTACACGATAAAGGCACCGGTAGCTGTTTTTAACGGCGAAGAGTGGATCGCCCAGAACGCTACTGTAAAAACGCATATTTATCAAAATGGTGAGTTGGTCCGATACAGTATGGATCAGAAGGAAAGTATTGCTACCCTGCATGGCTATAAACCAAAGATCATCGAATCGCTGTATGAGGGGAAAGCACTTAATATTATTGATGCTTATAACACTTGGAAGCTGCTTGAAATACAACATCTTGATTCGGATAAGATCCGGGCAACAATATATAACAAAGTTATTGTCCCGCTTTTTGCTCTCGCTCTCCTGCTCATACTTTTTTTTAAGCTTCCTTTCCATGCCAGAATGATGAATTTTGGAGTAGTGGTTGCATTCTCTCTGGGAGTGACCTTCCTCATTTGGGGAGTTCTTTTTGGTTTGGAACAGATAGGCTTGAATGGTGTACTCAAACCGGAGTTTACTGCAGTGATGCCTATCGTACTTTTATGGCTCTATGCTATCTATGTGTACTTTACAGATGAAAGAAGAATAGCTTGAAACAATGATAGAACAGTGCTTTGCTTCCCTTCATATCTCTCTTAGTGATTTTTGGATAAAATCACTCTAAAATCTTCAATTCATGAATAAAAACAGGAACAGAATAGATGAATATTGACTATAAAGCATTGGCCCAAAAATATGGTACGCCGCTCTACATGTACGATTTTGATTATATGGAGCGTCGGTACAATGACCTCAAGGAAGCTTTTGCCGGTAAGAAATCTCTGATTAACTATGCGGTCAAAGCCAATTCAAATCTCTCTGTCATTGCACATCTTGCCAAGCTGGGTACGGGAGCGGACTGTGTCAGTATCGGTGAGGTCAGACGTGCACTGGATGCAGGGGTGGACAGGTATAAGATCATTTTTTCCGGTGTAGGTAAACGCGATGATGAGATCCGTGAGGCACTGGAAAAAGATATCCTGATGCTGAACCTCGAGAGTGAAGCAGAGATGAAACGTGTAGAGATGGTCGCCAAAGAACTTGGGAAAGAAGCGCGTATCTCCATCCGTGTCAATCCGAACATCGATCCTCAGACCCATCCGTATATCTCGACCGGGCTGCATGAGAATAAGTTCGGTGTTGAGATCGATATGGCGAAGCGTATGTATATCTACGCAAATAAATCAGAATATCTCAATCCCGTCGGGATCCATTTCCATATCGGTTCACAGTTGACCAAGCTCGATCCTATCAAAGAATCCGCAGTGATCGTAGCCGACCTGGTACGTTCTCTCAAAGTGATCAAGATCGATATCAAGTTCTTCGATGTGGGCGGTGGGATCGGTGTCGTTTACAGCGATGAGACGACGATCCCCGTACGTGACTACACCGAAGCGATTTTCGAAGCGACCAAGGGGCTGGATGTGACACTGCTCTGTGAGCCTGGACGCTATATGGTCGCCAATGCAGGTGCTTTCTTTACCAGTGTGTTGTATGAAAAAGTGAATGATGGTAAACGTTTTGTCATCGTTGATGGCGGGATGAACGACCTGATTAGACCAAGTCTTTACAATGCCTATCACAAGATCGATGCAGTGATGGTTGAAGGAGAGAGAACATTTGCGGATGTAGTTGGCCCGGTATGCGAAAGCGGGGATTTCTTCGGAAAGAACGTGCCGCTTCCTCCGCTGAAGCATAATGACCTCATTGTGGTACATTCGGCAGGTGCCTACGGTTTTACGATGGCAAGCAATTACAATACTCGTCCCAAACCTGCGGAAGTAGCGCTTGAGGCGGGAAAGGACAGGCTGATCCGAAGACGCGAGAGTTATGAGGACCAGGTACGTTTGGAAAAAGAATTTTTAAGGGTAGATGGGAATGCAGAGGGTTGATAAGCGACAAGTCGTGTGGGCACTCTGCCGAAGAGGACCCAGTGTCAGCGTAGCAAAAGAGGCTTTGCCTCTTTTGCGTTTTATGAAAGGGAAAACCAATGACATTAGATGAACTCAGAGAAAAGATAGACAAAGTCGACGATACGCTTCTGAAGCTTTATAATGAGCGTATGGAACTCGTGCATCAGGTTGGTGAACTGAAGAACACTACGGGTGCTCCCATCTATCGGCCTGAACGCGAACAGGCGATCCTGAACAGGCTCAAAGCACAGAATGACGGCAAGCTGACAGATGAAGCGATCGATGCATTGTTTTTGGAAATGTTCGCGGTAGCAAGAAACCTTGAACTGCCTGAAGCGGTCGCCTTTCTCGGGCCTGAAGCGAGCTTCACCCATCAGGCAGCTGAGAGCAAGTTCGGTGCGCTGAGTACCTACATCCCTATCAGTTCCATCCCGGGTGTCTTCAGGGAAGTGGCGAAGGGAACAGCCAAGTTCGGTGTCGTCCCAATAGAGAACAGTTCCAACGGAATTGTAACCGATACGATCAACTGTCTGGATAAGTATGACCTCAAGATCATTGCCGAAGTAGTGATTGATATACATCTCTGTTTTGCCACGATGTGCCAGGATATCAAAAAGATCACGAAGATCTATTCCAAAGATATCGCTTTCGGACAATGCAGGAAATTCCTGGAGGATCTGGGACTGGATGAAGTGGAGCATATACCGGTTGAGTCAACTGCAAAAGCAGCCAAGCTCGCGGCCCAGGAGAAGAATGCGGCAGCACTCTGCCCTTCCATCGCGGCAAAGATGTACAATTTGCCGATCCTCTTTGAGAATGTGGAGGACGATATGAATAACAGGACACGTTTCTTTGTCATATCGAACTTCGAGAATCAGCCTTCGGGAGAAGATAAGACATCGATCCTGGTGAGGCTTGCGAACAAACCGGGTGCTTTGGTCGATTTCCTGAACGATTTTGAAAAAGCCAAAGTGAACCTGACAAAGATCAAGTCGCATATCGTAGGAGGACAGTCCGTCTTTTTCCTGGAATTCAACGGACATAAAGATGATAAAGATATCGCAGAGATACTGGCAAAACACAAAGATGAGATAAAAGTACTGGGCTCTTACGTGAAAGAGCGGGACGATATCTGATAGGTGCAATGTACATACACATATCAGAAGTGAATAATGTAGGGTGGATTTATCCACCGGATAAAAGGTGAAGAGATGAAATTTAATAAAGTGCTGGAGAACATTCAGACCTATGAAGCAGGTAAGCCGATAGAACTGGTAGTGCGTGAATTTGGTATTGCTCCGAAAGACGTAGTCAAACTTGCTTCGAATGAAAATCCTATTGGAACAAACCCTGCAATAACAAAGGTAATAAGATCTAATGCAGATATAGCACATCTTTATCCGGATGACAGCATGTTCGAGCTCAAGGAGGCACTCAGCCGGAAATTTGATGTTGAAGATGAGAATATTATTATCGGTGCGGGATCGGACCAGGTGTTGGAGTTCATTTCCAGAGCTCTTTTGAATGAAGCGTCTTCTGTACTGATGTCTGCAGTGACCTTTGCCATGTATGAGATCTATGCAAAACAGATGGGTGCCAAAATAATAAGAACAGAGAGTTATGAACATAAATATGATGAATTTATAGAAGCATATCATACCTATAAGCCGAAAATCATCTATATCTGTACACCAAACAACCCGACAGGTGATGCGACAAGCAGAGAAGAAGTACTGAAGATCATAGAGGGTGTCGACAAAGATACTTTGGTTGTTGTGGATGGGGCTTATATGGAATATGCTGCTGCGAAGGATCAAAAACATGCCATAGCACCAACCGATCTTTTAAAGTATGAAAATGTGATCTATCTGGGTACATTTTCAAAAGCACATGGTCTTGGCGGCATGCGTGTAGGCTATGGTATTGCGCAGGCAAAGCTTATTAAAGAGTTGTATAAGATGCGGCCGCCTTTCAATATCACGACACTCTCCCTTTTGGTTGCTATTGAAGCCTGCAAGGATGATTCATTTGTTGAAGCATCTATCGCATTGCATCAGGAGCAGATCAAACGGTATGAAACGTTTGCCAAAGAAAATGGTATAAGTTACATAGAGAGTTATACGAATTTTATTACCTATCTGTTTGACGAGAATCTTGATTCGACTCAGATATCTGATGCGTTGCTCAAAAGAGGAGTGATCATCCGAAATCTTGCTTCCTATGGGATGAACGGTGTACGTATCACGATCGGTACTGAAGTGCAGAATGATGTTTTCTTCAGACATTTTGCTGAGGTCATCTCTTGAAAAAAGTAACAGTGGTACGGGCGGAAGAGGTGGAAGTGAAGCCGATTGACCTGCACCTTTTTACCGTACAGGGTGTAGAGAAGAAACTGTGTAAGAGGGTCAGTAAAAAAGAATTGAAAGAGATCGCGGAGAACCTGGGATTATCCTATGATGATATCCAGATAAGCTTTGCCAAAAAACTGATGAACGCCTATATGGAAAAAGAGATAAAATGACAGATATCAGCGCATACAGCATAGAAGAACTCAATACCCTGTCAGAAAAGATCAGGGAGAAAATACTGACGACTGTGAGTCAGAATGGTGGACATCTAAGCTCGACGATGGGTGCAGTGGACCTGATCGTTGCTATGCACAAAGTCTTTGATGTTAAAAAAGACCCGTTTATCTTCGATGTAAGCCACCAGGCTTATGCGCACAAACTGCTTACGGACAGATGGGACCGCTTTGATACCCTGCGACAATTCGGTGGACTTTCGGGCTATACCAAACCGAGCGAATCACCCTATGACTATTATGTGGCAGGACACAGTTCAACTTCCATCTCTCTGTCAGTGGGTGCAGCCAAAGCGATCGCGCTTAAAGGCGAAGACCGTATTCCGGTAGCGTTCATCGGTGACGGCAGTATGAGTGCAGGAATGGTCTATGAAGCACTCAATGAACTCGGGGACAGAAAATATCCTGTGGTGATCATTTTGAACGATAACGAGATGAGTATCGCCAAACCGATCGGAGCGATCTCAAAGCTCCTTTCCCAAACGATGGCGGGCTCGTTCTACCAGAAATTCAAAGGCAAAGTAGAAAAAGTACTCGACCATTTTCCCGATGGTGCAGCCTATATGGCAAAACGTTTTGAAGAATCGTTCAAACTTATCACGCCTGGTATCCTTTTTGAAGAAATGGGTATCGAGTATATCGGACCGGTGGATGGACATGATATAGAAACACTGATCGAAACGATGGAAGTGGCCAAGGCTTTTGGTAAACCTGTGATCATCCATGCCCAGACTACCAAAGGCAAAGGGTACGAGTTAGCAGAGGGAACGAAGGAACATTGGCATGGTGTCGGTGCCTTCGATCTTAAAACAGGTGAATCTGCAAAAAAGAGCGGCTCGAAATCGGCTACGGCGATTTTCTCCGAAACTCTTCTCTCTTTTGCCGATGAAGATGAGAAGGTCGTAGGGGTGACGGCTGCAATGCCAAGTGGTACAGGTATGAGCGCGGTAATGGAAAAATACCCTGAACGTTTCTGGGATGTCGCCATTGCGGAACAGCATGCGGTCACTTCCATGGGGCCGTTGGCAAAAGAGGGGTTCAAGCCTTTCTGTACGATCTATTCCACATTTTTACAAAGAGGATATGACCAGGTTATCCACGATATCGCTTTGATGGATCTCGGAGTTGTGTTTGCACTGGACCGCGCAGGAATCGTCGGCGAGGATGGTGAGACACATCAGGGAGCATTCGATATCTCCTATCTTAGAGCGATACCCAATATGACACTGTTGGCACCTTATAATGAAACGACTATGAAACTGACGATGCAGTTTGCTAAAACATACGATCGCCCCTGTGCTTTCAGGTACCCAAGGGGAGCCTTCATCGCCGATGACTGCAGCGCACCGCCATTTGAACTGGGGAAAGCTGATCTCTTGCAGGAAGGGGAAGAAGAGATTCTTTTCATCGGGTATGGAAACGGTGTCGGACGTGCACAGAAGGTGGCGGAACTGATGGGAAAAAAGCCTACGATACTCGATCTTCGCTTCGTCAAACCGCTCGATGAGGAGATGCTGGTAACACTGGCACAGAACTATAAAAATTGGTTCGTCTTCTCCGACTCTGCCAAGATGGGCGGTGTGGGTTCGGCAATACTCGAACTCCTGAGCCAAAAAAAGATATTGGATATAGCGTTAACTTCTTTTGAGTATGATGATGCATTCATTACGCATGGTAATACGAAACTGGTGGAAGAGAGCCTGGGGCTTCTGCCTGAGCAGCTTGCTGCAAGGGTGAATGAAAAAATTAAAAACCAGAAATGATCGTAAGGTGCGTAACACGCACCGATTCTGGATTTGAATAAATATCTCTACCTAGATATTTATTTAAGTTCAGTGACAGTGGACGAACTTACTTATTATCTAAAGGAAATAAAAAATGGCTAACGAATACATTTTTACAAGTGAATCGGTAACCGAAGGTCACCCGGATAAAATGGCTGACCAGATCTCTGATGCGATCCTGGATTACATCATTGAAAGAGATCCGCAGGCAAGAGTCGCCTGCGAGACGTTGTTGAGTAATGGTTTTTGTGTTATTGCAGGCGAGTTGAAAACAGCTGCCTATGCACCGATGCAAGAAATTGCGAGAGAGGTCGTACGTGAGATCGGATATACCGATGCAGCATACGGATTTGACTATAGAAGTGCCGGTGTGCTCAACGGTATCGGTGAACAGTCACCCGATATCAATGTTGGGGTAGACCAGAAGGGCGGGGAGATCGGTGCAGGTGATCAGGGCTTGATGTTCGGATATGCCTGTAAAGAGACAAAAGAGCTGATGCCACTTCCTATCTCGCTGGCACACCATATTACACGTAAGCTGGCCGCTGTCCGCAAGAATGGGACGGTCCCGTTCCTTCGCCCCGACGGCAAGGCACAGGTTTCTGTCAAATATGTTGACGGAAAACCCGTGGCGGTAGATACCATCGTCGTATCAACACAGCACCATGAGACTGTTTCACTTGAGCAGGTGCAAAAAGCGGTCAAAGAAGAGGTGATCGATCCTGTATTGGCAACATACGATATCGATATTTCGGATATCACCTACCATATCAACCCGACCGGACGTTTTGTGATCGGAGGGCCTCAGGGAGATGCTGGTCTAACAGGACGTAAGATCATCGTAGATACCTATGGGGGGAGCTGCCCTCACGGCGGTGGAGCGTTCTCGGGGAAAGACCCTACGAAAGTGGACCGTTCCGCTGCCTATGCTGCACGCTATGTGGCAAAGAACCTGGTAGCGGCCGGCGCCTGCGATAAGGCGACGCTTCAGGTAGCATACGCCATCGGTGTGGCAAAGCCGGTTTCGATCTATGTTGATACACATGGAACAGCACATATAGATGAAGAGAAGATCGTATCCTGTGTGGAATCCCTTTTTGATCTGACTCCAAAAGGTATCATTGATTCCCTGGACCTTTTGAAGCCAATCTATAAGAAGACAGCAGCCTATGGACACTTTGGAAGGGAAGATATGGGGTTTTCCTGGGAAAAGATCGATAAAGTCGATGAGATCAAGGCATTCCTGGGACTATAAATATAGTCATTATCAATTAGGAAAGTCCCGGTGTGCGGGGATATTCCAAGAAATGCCGGAATTATGAAAATTATTAAAATATTAAAGGATTTCTTAAAAATCTTTTGATATAGTTTGAGCATATTCAATTAAAGGAGAAATAGATGGCAGTAATTATTACAGATATTTGTATCAACTGTGCAGCTTGTATTGACGAATGTCCGGTAGAAGCAATTGTAGATGAGGATGATAACCCAACGGGAGAAGAGATCTATTATGTATATCCTGATAAATGTGTTGAGTGTGTAGGATACCATGATGTTCCTGCATGTGCAGAAGCATGTCCAACGGAGGGTTGTATCCAGTGGGATGATCCAGTTGAAGGTATGCCAACAGCAGAGAACAGAGGGGCAAAAGGCGAGCCAGTCATCGAAGACTAATTTGCTCTTCCCTTTTTCGACGGATTTTCTCCGTCGAAAATATATGTGTCACTTGGCATATTATATGAAACTTTTTTTCAGAAGAATTTCAAGCTTATCCAAATTTAACTTATTTTAATAAATCTTTAAAACATATTTCAGTATAATCCCGCCCTAATACTTTAGTAGCAGGTCTATAAAGTAAATTATCGCTTAGGAATGAAGTATGGAACAGACATTATCGATCATTAAACCGGATGCAGTAGCAAAGAATGTTATAGGACAGATCCTTGCAAGATTTGAAGCAGCTGGACTAAGAATCGCAGCAACAAAGAAAACAAGACTTTCAAGAGTTGACGCTGAAGCATTTTATGCGATCCACGCTGAAAGACCTTTCTTTAAGGATCTCGTAGACTTTATGATCTCAGGGCCTGTTGTTGTAACAGTACTCGAAGGTGAAAATGCTATGGCAAAGAACAGAGAGCTGATGGGAGCAACAAACCCAGCAGAAGCTGAACCTGGTACGATCAGAGCAGATTTTGCTGACAGCATCGATGCCAATGCGGTTCACGGAAGTGACTCTGTTGAGAATGCAGAGATTGAGATCAACTTCTTCTTTGCAAAAAGAGAAATTCACTAAGCAAAAACTTGAAAATAGTTTTTGACAAGATCGGTTCCACAGCCAAACCTTTTGAACTTGAGGTTCGAGGGATCCAAATGGCAGGAATCTTACAAAAAAGCGGTTATCATCGTGTACTTCTGGATGCGAACGTATATGGACAATTAGAGCTTGATTGCGACAGATGCGGGGTGACATATACCTCCCCGGCAGACTATGCACTCAAGCTCACGTTGAGCGATATGTTCTCAGAAGATAAAGATGATTTGGATATAATTGAGTTTTTAGATGGCGTAATAGACCTTACGTACATTCTTGAAAGTGAAATTAATGCACTCAAAGAGAGTTATCACTACTGCAGTAAATGCGATGACAGCGATGAAGACTTTGAGATAGAATACTAAAATTTACATAAAGGATATACCATGGCAGTACCTAAGAGACGAGTGAGTCATACAAGAGCAGCGAAAAGAAGAACACACTACAAGTTGACACTTCCTATGCCTGTAAAAGATGCAGACGGAACATGGAGAATGCCTCACCACATGAACATGACAACCGGTGAGTACAAAACGACCAAAGCATAATAGCAATGATTAGAATTGCAATTGATGCAATGGGTGGGGATTTCGGTCCCGAACCTATCATTGAAGGTGTCGTTCAGGCACTTGAAGAGAAAACATTCCAGCCTATTCTTGTAGGCGATAAAGAAGAGATCCTCTCACTACTCCCCCAATATTACATAGACAAAGTAGAGATCGTAGAAGCAACGGATGTGATCGATATGAGCGATCAGGCAACCAATGCGCTTAAACGCAAAGATTCTTCCATTTACAAAGCGGTAGAACTGGTGCGCAACAAGGAAGCCGATGCTGTACTTTCCGCCGGACATAGCGGTGCGACGATGACACTGGCGACATTGCGTATGGGGCGTCTGCCACATATTTCCAAGCCGGCTTTGGCAACTTTGATGCCAAGTCTGGGGAAGAATAAAACCCTTGTGTTGGATGTAGGTGCGGTGACAGACTGTACGCCGCAGAACCTGTATGAGTTCGGTGCCATGGGTGAAGCCTATGTGGAAAAGATACTCAATATTAGAAATCCCCGTGTCGGCCTGCTTTCGAACGGTTCAGAGGACAGCAAGGGGAATGCCCTGACAAAAGAAGCGTTTGTCCTTCTCAAGAACCTCCGAGGATTTGTCGGGAATGTTGAAGGGAAAGATATTTTTAACGGCAAGGTGGATGTGGTTGTCTGTGACGGTTTCACGGGAAATATCATGCTTAAAGCCAGTGAAGGTGTTGTCACGACTGTTTTCGAACTGATGAAACAGTATATCCGTAAGTCACTGCCGGCAAAGATCGGTGCGCTGATGATGCGAAAAAAAGTTTTTGCCAATATGAAAAGACAGGTTGATAAAGACGAATACGGTGGTGCACCACTGCTTGGAGTGGATGGCTGTGCCATCGTATCGCACGGAGCTTCCAATGCCAAAGCGATCAAAAATGCCATCTTCCAGGCGATCCTCTTTACAGAGTCAGGTGTCAACTCCCAGATTGAAGAACTGCTCAGCGAAAAAGAATAATCAGAGACGATTTTTGACGTTATACTCTTACTCTTTGTAGCAGGAGTGTAGCTCTTTTTGCTTTCCCAAACCCCTTTTTTAGAACCCTCCTTAGTGGTGCCCTTAGAATATTATGGTAAAATACAGCTATTATTTTGCTAAGGATAACTATGTCACAAACTAAGCCAGTCTATGCTTCCTTCCGTTCGATCGGTGCCTATGTCCCCTCAAAGATCTTAAGTAATGCAGATCTTGAAAAAATGGTAGATACTACTGATGAGTGGATCGTAAAACGTACAGGTATCAAAGAGAGACATATTGCAGCTGACGATGAGTATACCAGTGACATGGGTGCCAAAGCAGCGAAACTGGCGATCGAACGTGCAGGGATAGAGAAAGAAGATATTGATCTTGTACTCTGTGCAACAGTGACACCAGACTATTTCAATATGCCTTCAACCGCCTGTATCATTTCTGATAAACTGGGAATCAGAAATGTTCAGGCCTTTGATATTTCTGCGGCATGCAGCGGCTTTGTCTATCTGCTTACTGTTGCGAAGGCTTTCATTGAATCGGGCATGAAGAAGAATGTACTGATCATCGGAGCGGAGAAATTCTCCTCAGTGGTGGATTATACGGACAGAAGCACCTGTATCCTTTTCGGAGACGGTGCCGGTGCAGCAATAATCTCGGCAACAGATAAGAAAGAAGAAGGTTTCATTGATGTTCATGCCTCTGCGGATGGATCGTATGCGGATTTCCTGGTAACACCGGCTCCGGGAGCGATCAACCCTGCAAGCCAGAAAGTGATCGATGAGGGACTGAATTTTGTACAGATGAAGGGGAATGAGACTTTTAAACTGGCAGTCAAGACCCTGACGAAAGATGTCAAAGAGATCCTGGCAAAAAACAAGATCGATTCAGGTGATATCCCTCATTTCATTCCGCATCAGGCAAATTACCGTATTATCAAAGCGGTAGGCGATGCTTTGAAGATGCGTGAAGACCAGGTGGTACTGACAGTTGGGAAATATGGAAATACATCTGCAGCATCCATTCCTATGGCTATTAATGAGATCTGGGAATCGGGCAGACTGAAGACCGGTGATCTGATGTTGCTCGATACTTTTGGCGGTGGGCTCACCTGGGCAAGCGCATTGTTGCCGTTTGCCGGGGAGAGCGTTCAGCGTTAAGCGCTTAGCGTTCAGTATTTATTCTTTGTCACTGAGCATTTGGTGTGCCGATGCGAAGGCGTGCAATATTGCGTAGCAACACGCCGAGAGCAGCGAAGCACACTTGCGAAGTGACGCTTTTTTGTCTACTTTTTATAAAAAAAGTAGGTAGAAAGACCTTACAAAAGATACAGCATGTTTTTCAGTAAAAAGGCTTATATTTGAAAATCGGATTTATAGGGGATGTGGTCGGTAAGCCCGGTCGGTTAATGATCAAGCGGCATCTCAGGCGTCTGCAGCAGGAACACTTCATCGATTTTACCATCGCCAATTATGAGAACGCTTCGCACGGTTTCGGGCTGACGCAGAAGAACTGTGATGAACTGCTGGGATACGGTATCGATATGATGAGCGGGGGGAATCACAGTTTTGATAAAAAAGAGATCCTGAATCTTTTTGGGGACTATCCGCTTATCCGTCCCGTGAACTATCCCAGAGAGACACCGGGTGAAGGTCTTTTTAGAACAACACTGTTGGGTAGGGAATTGGCCGTGATCAACCTGATGGGATATTATACGATGCCTATGGTGGACAATCCTTTTACGATGATCAAAGGTATCGTTGAAGAACTGAAGGCAGAGGGTGCCCGGCATATCATTATCGATATGCATGCCGAAGCTTCCAGTGAAAAACAGGCACTGCTTCATATGCTTAAAGAGGATGTTTCTGCCATCTTGGGGACACATACCCATGTGGCGACGGATGATCTGCATATTGCGGAAGGCTGCTGTTATGTGACTGATGTAGGCCTGACAGGTTGTAGGGATGGGGTGATTGGTATGGATACAGAAGTTCCTATAAAACGCTTTTTAACCGGTCTTGGCGGACATTTTGATGTACCGGACAAGTGTAAAGCGATCTTTCAGATGGTCGTTTTTGAGTTGGATGAGAATGGCAGGTGTATTGATGCGGAGAAGATCAAGATCTATGACGACAGACCCAAGATCGTGACCAAGGCCTGGCAGGAATCTTAGGGTGCGTAAACACGCACCATTTATACATTTTTCTTTATTCTGACCTTCTTGGGGTTCAAAAGTTCCATGGCTGCCTTGACCATAGGTTCTTCCAGCAGTGTTGAAGGATCTTTCTCTTTGGCTGCTTCCGTTTCCCCGGCATCGGGAGCGATACAGGAACTTTTCATCTCCAACTCTTCGATCATGGAACCGCTGTTTGCATCGTTATGGATCTGTTTAGGTGATTCGGCATTGAGTGTTGAGTGTTGAGCGCTTAGGGAAGAAATTTTTTGTGAATCAGGCCTTTCGTTGCTATCTGCTACCTCTTCATTGCTCGTTGTTATCGTTTTTTTTTTAGCGATATTGACTATTTTGGTCTCAAAGCCGAAAAGGTCTTTGACGAACATGTTGATGAGGCCCCAGTTGTTGATGAGCATCTTTTTGTCGTCACCTTCTGCGGTGGAGTTCCATGTTAGTTTATTGTCGGAAAAACTTTCAAATTCGATGTTTCGCTCAAAGCAGCTTCCCAGTTCATAGTTTCTATCATAGATCTTTGAAACAAGTTCTTTGAACTTGTCAGTGTTTAGCGTTGAGCGTTGAGCGTTGAGGGAGGGTGCAGCTGTTATTTGGGTTTCTTCTTTTGCCTTTGGTGCTTCCGTGACTGGTGTCTCCGGAGATTTTTGTTCCTGTTCAGTAGTTTCTTCAGATACTGTTTGTTTATCTGGTTTCATCGTAGGAGTGGGGGCACCCCGACCTACGGTTTCTTCCGGTCTGTTTTGTTCTTTTATTGTATTTTCAGGAGAAGTTTTTGGTAATGGTTCAGTTGTTTCTTCTTCCTTTTCAGCGCTGAACGCTGAACGCTGAACGCTCTCCGTCTGTGACGGAGTTAATATATCCTCTTCGGTGATGGTAATGACTTCTGAGGGTGTGGAAAGGTCCGGAACCGGTGTGGAGACCATGATTTCGCTTACTTCAACACCTTTAAGCTCTTTCTCGAGACCGCGGATCATCGTGTCGATATCTTTGATCTCAAGGGCTTCCATCATTTTAAAGAGCGCCAGTGAGAGTACGAACTCTCCGTCACTTCCCAACGCGAGCAGGCTTTTTGACTCGGCAATGACACGGAAAAAACGCTCAATGATCATTGGATTTAGCTTGCCGCTTCCCGTAAGCAGGAGTTCCTTGAGATAGAGGGTCAGTTCATCGAGGATCATCTCCGCTTCATAGTCCGATGCTAGCTTAATAAACTCGAGTATCTTCGTAGTATCCTTTTTTACAATATTACCAAGAAGTGCCTCAAGCAGGCTGGGTTCGATGATCCCGAGCATACCGGTGACCGTACCGACATCCACAAAATTTTTGGAGTAGACGATGGCCTGGTCAAGCAGGGTAAGGGAGTCTCTCAGGCTTCCCGCACCCGAACGGGCAATGATCTCAAGTGCCTCTTTCTCATACTCTATCTTTTCAAGGTTCATAATGTGCTCAAGATGGCTCAGCACAAGGTTCTGCGGGATCTTTTTGAATCTGAAATGCTGTGTACGTGAAAGAATGGTCGCAGGCAGTTTCAGCGGATCGGTCGTTGCCAGAATGAACTTGACGAAATCGGGTGGTTCTTCCAGTGTTTTGAGCAAAGCGTTAAAGGCCTGTGTGGTCAGCATATGGACTTCATCGATAATGAAGATCTTGTATCGTGCCGAACTCGGTTTGTACTTGGTATGCTCGATGAGATCTTTGATGTCGTCGATCCCCCTGTTGGATGCGGCATCCATTTCTATAATATCCATATGGCGGTTCTCCGCTGCCATGACACAGTGGGTGCAGGTACCGCAGGGGTGGGAGGTCGTTCCCTGTTCGCAAAGCAGCGCTTTTGCAAAAATACGGGCCGTGGAAGTCTTGCCGCTTCCTCTGAGACCGGAGAAGAGGTAGGCATGGGAGAGTCTGTTCCCGTCAAGCGCAAGAGAGAGTGTCTGCGAGACGGAATCCTGCCCGATAAGGTCATCGAAAGTGGCAGGACGGTATTTTCTTGCTAAGGCTAATGACACGGACACTCCTCATTTTTCAATGCATATATTGTAGTTAAATTTTACTTTTGATTGGTATAATCAGATAAGAAATAATAATAAAGGGTCTTTCATGAGAATGGATGATGAGCAAGAGAGCCGTAATGTAGACGACAGGCGTGCCAGTACCGGTAGGGGTGGACGGATGGACATGCGTACGATGCTGATGCTCTGGCCGCTTATCCGGCCGTTGCTGCGTTCGAAGCTGGGACTGTTGATCATCGGAGTGGGTGTGGCGGCCTATCTGATGGGCTATAATCCGCTGGCGCTGGTAGGCATAGGCGGCCATTCTGCCCAGCCGGTCAACAAGGCCGAGGATGAAAAACGGGCAGTGTTCATCAAAAAAGTGCTGAAAAGTACGGAAGATGTCTGGAGTCAGATCCTGCCAAAATACGGACTGCGCTACACAGAACCGGTGATGGTCCTGTATCGCGGCTATACGCAAAGTGGCTGCGGCGGGGCACAGTCACAGATGGGTCCTTTCTATTGTCCAAGAGACAAGAAGGTCTATCTGGACCTCGGTTTTTTCGATGAGTTGGCGAAACGGCACAATGCACCGGGAGATTTTGCACAGGCTTATGTACTGGCACATGAGATAGGCCACCATGTACAGGACCTTCAGGGTACACTTGACAAGGTACAGCGTATGAAACAGAGTTGGGGCGGCAACAGCAAAAAAGCCAATGCGCTGCAGGTACGGGTGGAACTGCAGGCGGACTGCTATGCCGGTATCTGGGGGCACTACGCCCAGAAAAAATTCCATATGCTTGAGCCTGGAGATATAGATGAAGCCCTCAATGCGGCAAGTGCCATAGGTGATGACAGGTTGCAGAGAGAAGCGACCGGGCGTGTGCGCCCCGATGCCTTTACCCATGGTTCTTCGAAACAGAGGGTAGAGTGGTTCAAGCGTGGATTTGAATCCGGTGATCTTCGACAGTGTGATACGTTTCGATAAATATTAAATGAATTGGTGTTGTCGGGGGACAACACCCTACAGTTTTATAATAAAAGTACAATCAATTACAAATTGCTGCCGTAGGGTGTTGTGCCCTCACAACACCAGGAGCAAGAGACAATATAGCAACCATTAACCCCATCTTCGATATAATCCTTTCAATTAAATAATCATACAAGAAGCGAGAAAACAATGAGTTACAATCCAAATGAGATTGAAGCCAAATGGCAGAAAAAATGGGATGAGGAACAGGCCTTCGAGCCGTCGGATTCGCATGAGCAGAAGAAAAAGTATATCCTGAGTATGTTCCCGTTCCCCAGCGGCCGTCTGCATATGGGGCATGTGAGAAACTATGCCATTGGCGATGCCTTTGCACGCTATTACAGAAAACAGAACTTCAATGTCCTGCATCCCATTGGCTGGGATGCCTTCGGTATGCCTGCCGAGAATGCGGCGATCAAGCATGGACGCCATCCCAAAGAATGGACCTACAGCAATATCGACTATATGCGCAAAGAGCTGAATACCCTGGGACTCTCTTTCTCCAAAACACGTGAGTTCGCTACCTGTGATCCGCTCTATACCAAACATGAGCAGAAGTTCATTATCGAAATGTTCGAGAAGGGGCTGCTTTACCGCGAATCGACCACGGTGAACTGGTGTGAAAGCTGTCATACGGTCCTGGCGAACGAGCAGGTCGAAGAGGGGTGCTGCTGGCGCTGCGACAATGAAGTAGAGCTTAAAGAGATGCCGGGGTATTATCTGGACATCATCAAGTATGCCGATGAGCTGCTGGATGATCTCGCACAGCTTGAAGGCAAATGGCCTTCACAGGTCATCGCGATGCAGCGTAACTGGATAGGGAAGTCACAGGGACTGGAATTCACGTTTAAACTGAGCAAAGAAAGCAAAGCCAAACTCGGAGGCAAATTCGACGGATACAAAGTGTTCACTACACGTCCCGATACGATCTACGGTGTGACCTATTCGGCATTGGCAGCAGAGCATCCCATTACCAAATACCTGGTGGAACATGGTTTGCTGGATGCCGAGGTAGCGGAGAAGATTACGGCAATCAGCAATATGACCGAAGTGGAGCGTGCGCAGGAGGGCAAAGAAGGCTATCCTTTGGGGATTAGTGTGATCCATCCCCTGACGGGAGAAGAGATACCGGTATGGACAGCGAACTTTGTACTGGCCTCCTACGGCGGTGGAGCGGTCATGGCCGTTCCGGCGCATGACGAGCGTGACTTCGAATTCGCTACCAAATATGATCTTCCCATCAAGCGTGTTATTCAGGGGGGTGATGAATTGCCATATACTGGAACAGGTAACCTGATGGACAGTGGCCGTTTCTCCTGTGTTGGCAGTGAAGAAGCGAAGATTGCGATCACCAATATCATGGAAGAGGAAGGCAAAGGAAAGGGTACGACCAACTACAAACTCAGGAACTGGGGTGTGAGCCGACAGCGCTACTGGGGTGCGCCTATTCCTTTCGTGCATTGTCCCAACTGCGGACTGGTACCCGAAAAGAAAGAGAACCTTCCTGTCGCCCTGCCTGACGATGTAGAGATCACCGGAGAAGGGAACCCGCTGGAGAACCATCCGACATGGAAACACTGCTCCTGTCCGAAATGCGGTGCCGATGCGATACGCGAGACCGATACGCTTGACACTTTCGTACAATCAAGCTGGTATCAGTTCCGTTATGCGACCAACCCGAAGAAGTGGGAAGAGGTAGGCATAGACAAAGACGATGCAAACTATTGGCTGGGAGTGGACCAGTACATCGGGGGTATCGAACATGCGATCCTGCACCTGCTCTATGCACGTTTCTTTACCAAAGTACTTCGTGATCTCGGCCATCATGACATTGATGAGCCGTTCACAAGACTCCTGACGCAGGGGATGGTACTGATGGATGGTGCGAAGATGAGCAAGTCCAAAGGCAATACGGTTGACCCGGATGCCCTTGTAGAGAAGTACGGTGCCGATACGGCAAGACTCTTCATCCTCTTTGCCGCACCGCCGCAAAAAGAGCTGGAGTGGAATGACTCCGCAGTAGAAGGTGCGTTCAGGTTCATCAAGAAGCTTTATGACAGAAAAAGCAAAGTAACAGGCAACATGCTGATAGACATCGACCACAGCGGGCTATCCAAAGAGAGTAAACTGGCACGTGTCAAAGTCTATGAGGCTCTGCAGAAATCAACGGATGTCTATGAGAGTACCTTTGCGTTCAATACCCTGATCGCAGCCTGTATGGAAGCACTCAATGCTTTGGACAAGCAGGACAACGGCGATGTCTGGGCAGAGGGAATGTACATCATGCTCAATCTGCTCGAACCGATCATCCCGCATGTGACTGCAGAATTGAGTGAACAACTTTTCAACAGAGAGAATCTTGCTGCCGTACTCGAAGTCAAAGAGGAGGTCTTTATACAGGACAGTATTCTTTACGTTGTTATGATCGGTGGCAAGAAACGGACCGAAATAGAGGTCAGCCCAGGTGCATCAAACGAGGAGATACTGGCTGCTGCCAAAGAGGCTGGAGACAAGTGGCTACAGGGTATGCAGGTCGTAAAAGAGATCGTCGTACCCAATAAATTGGTGAATTTGGCAGTTAAGCCAGCGTAAATAATAAATGAAGGTCTTGGCATGCATAAAAGTTTTTTGAAAAAAAACATACTGAAATTTTTAATTTTTAATTTTTCATTATTAATTCTTGTGAGTTGCGGCTACAAGCCTTCTTCACATCTTATCAGTAATATTTTTTCCGATTCGGTTTATGTCGAAGTAGTCATTGACAGGGTGGAACCGGAAAATGCGCCGTATGTCAAAGATGAGATGAACCGTCTGGTCTATACGCGTTTTAAAGGACATATCGTTCCAAAAGATCAGGCAGAGAGCCAGATACGCATCGATTATAAAGGCAGTACCTTTACCCCTTTGACTTATGAAGACGGATATGTTGTCCGCTACCGTGCCAACATCAGAGTGAAGTTCGATATGGTGACCAAGAAGGGCAAGCTCTCCAAAACGATCGTTTCGGTATTTGAATCTGATATCGAAAAGAGTTCCCTTAGCTCTTCAGCCCTCAGAACGGAAGCGATCCGTAAAGGACTGGAGAAATCACTCAATGAGTTCCTTGCCTATGCCAGTGCGAAGGGAATGTTGATAGAAAGTAGTAGGTAACAGTGAAGGATTTGACATTTGCGGAATTTTTAGACAAAAAGCCGCTTTATTACAAAGAGATTGACCATGAGCGGGTACATGTCGCCTATAGGATGCTCAAGCCGCATATCGACCGACCAAAGACAGTGCATGTTGTCGGAACGAATGGCAAAGGATCGACGGGACGCATGATCAGTCACCTCGCTTACCAGGGAGCAGGTTTGTCTGTTGGCCATTTCTCCTCTCCGCATATTCTGAAATTCAATGAGCGTATCTGGATGAATGGCAGTGATGCCTCTGATGAGGTTCTGGAAGCGGCGCATCAAAAGCTTTTTGCTATTTTGGGTGAAAAGATGAGTCATGCACTGAGTTATTTCGAGTATACCACTCTGTTGGCATTCGTTGTATTTGAGAATTGTGACCTGATGGTATTGGAAGCGGGTCTTGGCGGAGAATTTGATGCGACTAACGTCTGTGACAAGGAGCTGAGTGTCATTACTCCAATTGGGATCGATCATCAGGTTTTTTTGGGAGATTCCATAGAAGAGATTGCTGCAACTAAAATACGCAGTATCCAGTCCGGTGCTAAAGTACTGATCGCTCCACAGCCTTATGAAGAGGTAGTGGAGGTGGCAGCACAGATCGCAGAGAAGAAAGGAGTGGAGTTTTTTCTTAGTGAGCAGAAAGCAGAGACCAGGGAGCAGTTAGAGTATGTTGCCTTGGAAAAATCTTGGGGCAGTTATCTTGTGGATAATGCAATGGTGGCGTTGCAAGCACTGGATATTCTGAATATTCCATATGATATAGAAGCGCTTGGAACATTGGAACTTTTCGGGCGTTTCTATCCTTTAACGAAGAATATCCGTATCGATGTTGGACATAATCCTTTGGCGGCAAAGGCGATCGTCGGAGCGATGGAGCCGGATACGGTGCTTATCTACAACTCTTTGGATGATAAGGACTATGAAGAGGTTTTGAGAACATTGAAACCCAAGGTTAAACGGGTAGAGATTATCAGGATCGATTCCCAAAGAGCGACAACCGTAAAGGATATTGAAGCTGCATTGGAGAAAGTTGGTTTACCGTACAGTGATTTTCAAAATAGCATGGAGGATGATCAGCATTATCTGGTGTTTGGTTCTTTTTATACGGTGGAAGCATTCTTGAAAAAATTAAAAATTAAAAATTAAAAGTTAGAAATTAAAATGGTGTATCAAAGTAATATCTATGAATATTTGGAGAACGTAAAAGAAGAAAAGCTTCTTTTGTGCAAAGACGATAAGGAAGCCTTGCAAATAAGAGATGTAGCACAACTGCTAGGGTTCGATACCTTTGTTCTACCCGATATCAGGGTCAATATGGGTGAAGACCTTCGTGCCTATGTGGAGGACCTTCAGCTCTTTTTTGCACAGCTTTCCGCCTATCATGCTTCCGACAGAAAAAAGATTCTCATCTCGCCAGTCCGGACTGTACTGCTGCCATTTCCAAAACCTGAATTTTTCAGGAATAAAGTCCTGGAATTCGGCGACACGGTCGACCTGAATGAACTGAAAGATACTCTGTATCAGTGGGGATACCACTTTACAGATATTGCTGCAAGCAGAGGTGAGGTTTCTTTTCGGGGGGACATCATCGATATCTTTCCCATCGATGCTGAAAAACCCTACCGTATTTCCCTTTTTGATGATGAAATAGAGTCAATACAGCATTATGACGAAGCGACACAGAAGCGTTTCGAAGAGGAGTTGGACAGTGTAGAATTTACGCCGGCTTTCCTTGCGCTTGACAAGAAGCAGTATGAGGCCCTTAGAAAAAGAGTAGAGCGAAGCCGTTATGATACTTTCGTCAAAGATATAGATTCTCTTGGATTGTGGCATCTTGAAGATCTCGGTCAAAGTGCACTCGAACAGTTCCCTGCCGTTTGGGCAAGCAATCTGGATGAGGAACTTAAAGAGATCTACGAACTGGGTGAACCGCTGGTACCAAGAAAGGAATTCCTGCTCCCTGCCATTCCCGAAGGCAGCCGCTACCGTGACCTTGAAGTCGTCGATCCTAACAAACTGCTTGAGGCCCACAAAGACAAAAAGATCACCGTCATCGCCCGTAACGAGAGTATCGTCCGAGGCTCTGAGCTGAGCACTTTTGAGAATATCGAGTTTGTCTACCAGGACGGTATTGTCAATATCATGGGGGATGACAGGCTCATCCTCTCCCTGAACAAACCGCTCAAGAAGAAACGGGTCAAGAAAGCGACGATCATCCTTGATGAACTCAAGCCCGGTGACTATGTGGTACATGAGAACCACGGTGTGGGTATCTTCAAAGGGATAGAAAAGCGTGATGTTCTTGGGGCGACCAGTGAATTTGTGGTGATCTTTTATCAGAACGAGGATTCTCTGCTCATCCCGGTCTCCTCTCTTGAAGTGATCGACCGCTATGTGGCAGAGGGCGGGGCTCTGCCTGTTCTGGACAGGCTCGGCAAGGCAAGTTTTAAAAAGCTCAAAGGCAAGGTCAGGGAGAAACTTTTTGCCATCGCTTCCCAGATCATCAATCTCTCTGCCCAGAGGCACCTGAAAAAAGGTATCAGGATGAAGATCGACAGAGAGGAGCATACGCTTTTCATGTCCAAAGCCGGGTTCCTGCATACCGAAGATCAGGAAAGGGCGATCAACGATATGCTCGATGATATGAGTTCGGGCCGGATGATGGACCGTCTGCTCTCTGCCGATGTGGGCTTTGGAAAGACCGAAGTGGCGATGAACGGGATGTTCGTTGCCGTCAGGAACGGTTATCAGGCCATGATGATCGCACCGACCACACTGCTGAGTTCCCAACACTACAAAAGCCTCAAGGAACGTTTTTACGATTACGGCTTCAAAGTGGCCAAACTGGACCGTTTTTCTACGACCAAAGAGAAAAATGCCATCCTGAAGGGACTGGCGGAAGGGACTATCGATGTGGTAGTGGGTACCCATGCACTACTCAAGGCAAAGTTCAAGAACCTTGCTCTGGTAATCATAGACGAAGAGCACAAGTTCGGTGTAAAACAGAAAGAGGCACTCAAAGAGATGAGTATCGATGTGCATCTGCTCTCGATGTCTGCCACACCTATACCGCGCTCGTTGAACATGGCGCTTTCAGAGGTCAAGAGCTTTTCTGAAATACTTACACCTCCGACAGAACGCCAGGGCGTCCGTACTTTTGTGAAGAGTTATGACGACAAAGTGATCAAAGAGGCCATTCTGAGGGAGATGCGGCGCGGTGGGCAGATCTTCTATGTCTTCAACTCCATTGCCGGGATAGACGAGAAAAAGAAACAGTTGCTTGAAATTCTGCCTAAGCTTCGTGTTGCCGTACTGCACTCAAAGATCTCCGCCAAAGAGACGGAAGATGAGATGCTGAAGTTCGAGGATGGAGAGTATGATGTACTGCTCTCCACCTCCATCGTCGAGTCAGGCATCCATATGCCACATGCCAACACGATGATCGTCGAAGGGGCGGACAATTTCGGTATCGCCGACCTGCATCAGCTCAGAGGCCGTGTCGGACGGGGCGGAAGGGAAGGGTACTGCTACTTCATGGTAACGGACAAGGACAGATTGACCGAGAATGCCAAAAAGCGCCTCATTGCGCTGGAATCGCACTCCGATCTCGGTTCGGGTGCCGTGCTGGCTTTCCATGACCTCGAGATTCGTGGTGGTGGTAACATTATCGGGGAAGCACAGAGCGGACACATCAAGCAGATCGGTTATTCGCTCTACCTGCGTATGCTTGAAGATGCCATCAAAGAATTGAGCGGACAGGACAAAGAGGTGGCGCACAATATCGATATGAAACTTTCGATTGATGCCTACCTGAACGAAGAGCTCATCGAGGAGGACAGGCTGCGTTTGGAGCTCTATCGGAGACTTTCGCTTTGCGAAACGACGGGAGAAGTTTATGAGATAGAAGCCGAGATCGCAGACAGATTTGGTAAACCGGATACTATTACAAGACAGTTCATCGATGTCATGGTGATGAAGGTACTGGCAAAACAGCAAGAAATCTCCAAAGTTTCTTCTTATGGTGAAAATGTGTTCATCGAATTCAGAGAAGAGGGGAAAGAACGTGTGGTGTTGAAATCAAACTCAAAAGACGATGATGATATCATTGCTGCAGCGATGGGGTATCTAAAGGGAAATAATATTTAGTCAACCCTGAAAAACCTACTTCTCAGACAGACCAACTATTCTATACCATCAATTCTACCACAACCTGTAAAGTATCAGATAAAGATCAGCATATTTTCGTCTTTCTTCGGCTCTGATATGCAGCATAAAGTAAATGACATATGCAATTTTGACTAAAAAAAGCACCACCGAGAAGTTATTCATCCACTTCTTGAGATTGAATGCCGTTGCAGCCAGTAAAAGGTTGATCTGATCTTCCACAAATCCTTTCAAATAGTTCCTTTGCAACCTATGGTCTGATTTTATGTGACCAATGATGGGTTCAATGGCAGCCCGTCTTCTGAACTTCTTTCGTTTTTGTTCTTTCTGGTATTTGGTATCTCGTTTCTTTGGAGTATCAGGAATGCAGATAGCTGTACTGCCTACTTCTTTTTTGCCACGGTATCCGCTATCACAGATGGCTTCAACAATAGGTTTGGTTCTGTGCTTGTTTGCGTGTGATAGTGCAGCTTCCAGTGTTTTGGAATCGTGTTCATTCTTTTCGTGTACCACAGCACCGATAATCACGTTACTCTTCATAGTGGTCACCAGTGAAGCCTTGGTGCCATACTCATATTTCTTATGGTCTTTGCCTTTGTTTTAAGGAGGTGTTTGGGTTTTTCAGGGGTAACTAGATATACTTCAAAACATCTCAGAACTTTTAAGGTATCAGACATTTATAAAATCTGCTAGTTTCCATGGTTATGTTTCCCGTTTAGAACCAGCATGTAGCCATGTGTCGGGACTGTTTGGATAAACTTGTGTTTCAGTTTCTGTCGCAGTCTTCTTACCAGTGTCCGTATGGTATTGTTGTTGGTTTCTCTCTGTGGCCATATGGTACTTTCAATACTGTAGAAATCTACCACATGATCTTTCCGGTCGATTAAGAGCTTTAAAAGTTCCTGTTCTTTTTTGGTTAGCAAGATCATTTCATCACAGCAATAGAGTATTTGCCTGGGGAGATCATAGGAGAATTCCCGGTCCAGTACGATCCGGTCTTTTTGCTTTGTATTGGTTTCATTGTCTTTCTGTATTTTGTGGACAGCGATTTTTAAAAATGCTTTTAACTCCTCTCTTTTAAAAGGCTTGGAGAGATAGGCGGTAGGGTTGAGTTCTACCGCTCTGTCCACATTGTAGTCATCTAAATGGGCGGTTAAAAAAATGATCTCAGTATCAGGATATTTTTCTTTTATTAGTGTGGCAGTTTCGACTCCATCCCTCTTTCCTTTAATGCAGATATCCATTAAAACAATGTTGACATCATTCTCTGAAACGACCTCGAGTGCATCGTCTGCATGGGAGCATATGCCGGCTACTGCATATTCAAGTTTTTTGATATAACTTTCTATTTCCATTGCAACGATGCTTTCATCTTCGACAATGAGTATGTTGATGTTATTCATATTGTAAACTTTATTGTGTATTTTGTATGTTCATTTGTTTCTGTTTCCAGAGTCCCTTCAAGCTGATCATAGATCAAAGTATGTATTAGCTTCAGTCCAAGACCCTGTTTTTGTTTTTCATGTATATAACCTTGTCCGCTATCTCCCACAATAAGCACATATTGATCTGCTTCTTTGTTCAGTCTAATGCTGATATGCCCCTGTTGGTCTATAAAAGCGTGTTTGTAGGCATTGGTCACGAATTCATTGATAATCAGGCCTATATAGATGGCTTTTTGCAATGGCAGTACAGCATTGATATCTGTTGAAGTAGAGATATGATGATATCTGAAATTGTAAGCTTCAGAGATATCTAAAAGCAGGGTTTCGATATAGGGTTTCATATTGATCCTTTCAAGGTTGTCTGTAGAAAGAAGCATCATGTATGTTTTGGCAATGGCATTGACTCTCTGTTCGAGATTGGTCAATTTATCATTGATTTCAGGATTGTCGATCTCATCATTTTGCAAACGTAACATGGAGAGAATGATCTGCAGATTGTTCTTAACCCGATGGTGTATCTCCTTGATCAGAAGTTCTTTTGTCTCGACTGCCTGCTTGAGCTCTCTTGTCTTTTCGATCACTTCTTTTTCAATCATCGAGGCTCTGTTTTTTGATTCCAGCAGTATGCGGGCATCCGCTTTTTCTTTTGCAGTATGCAAAAGAGTATATTTGTCTGCAAATGCCAAAGAGAGTATCATCGCTTCAAAAGCGGTACTGAACATAAGGAGATTTCGAAACTGTTGCATTACAGAAGTAAGACCGATGGCATCAAGGATCATCAGAAGGTAGGAGACAAACACGATCCCGAATCCGACGATAAACAGTCGTGCCTGCTTTTGGCCCCGAAGGTAGGAGATGATACCTGCAAAAAGGTTGAAAACAATAAAAATAGTACCTGTAGCCATGAGAGTATTGAAATAATACATACCTGGTATAGAAAAAATGATGGTCTCTATAAGTGCCAGGAAAATGAAGAGTTTATATACTCGGTGCAATGCTGGAATTTCAGGTGTTTTTAGAAAGTTCATAGCAAACAGTGCAGAGGTAATGAGCAATAGATTTATTTTGAGTACAACCATATCTATGTCCCATAGTACAAAAAATGGCGGAAAATAAATCTGGGTCAATCCGATATATGTCAACTGCTGATAGACTAGAAAAAATAGATAAAAACTGTAATAACGGTAGCTTCTGTCTTTGGTATAAAAAGAGACAAAAAAGCTGTAAAGCATCAAGGCAAAAACCATACCGATCAGCATACTGTTGATAAACTGTTCATGGCTGTCTTCCAAAAAATATGCTTCTGACTCTTCTATAAAAATACCAAAATCTACAGGTTCGAAAGAGGAGTTGACTTTCAGATAGTAGGTTTGGAAAGTATGAGGTGCTACGTGAATGTCATAGTAGGGAAAGAGTGTGGTGCGTGTCTGTGTTTCTATGCTGTTGACACCTTTTTCGATTGGGTTGTCCAGTGTATCTGCTGTATAGAGTGCTATATGTTCAAGAAGCGGAGAGGTGAGTATCATGGATTTTTTTATGGGTTTCTCTGTGGGGTTATTGAGTTCCAGTTTGATCCAGATCGTTTTTTGAGATACGCCAAGATTGATATAGGGCTCCCTATAGTCTTTAAAGAGGTTATTTGCCAGTAGTTGCTGGATTGTTAGCTCTTTGTTCGCAACATAAATACTGCTGTGTTCCAAAAGTGATATTCTCGTGTCTTTGGAAAGGTCAACTGTGTCCGCGTGTAGTATTGACCCTGCAAAAAGGATAAAAAGAATGATAATGCTTTTTATATAGTTGTAAATCATAAAAAATTTTATCCAAAATGATGTAAAAAGCTCATTTTGTCACAATTTTGTCACAACAATTGATTATAATAGATGTATCCATAAAATTTAAGGAGTAAAAATGTATATCAAAAAAATAAAAACAGTTACCTTGGTATCGATAGCTACAGCATTACTTGGAGGGTGTGCTTCCACAGGAACGAGCAATACCACAGACGGACTGATAGGGGGAGCAGCACTTGGAGCGCTGGCAGGACAGGCGATAGGTCACGATACAAAATCTACCATGATCGGTGCGGCAATTGGTACCGCAGCCGGTGGATTGATCGGTTACAGCCTTGATCAGCAGGCCAATGACATTGCCAGGTCACTCGGTACAGGAGTCAACAATGATCCTCTTGCCTATCTTGATCCCAATCAGGATCTTATTGTTTCCAATAACGGCAGATATGTGAAGATCATGTTCCGTGACCGTATGATGTTCCCTACTGGTTCATCCAGGTTAACTTCAAGTGCATCGTATAAAGTAGGTAAAGTAGGCAAGATCCTTCGTGAGTACCCGCAGACGATTGTACAGGTGGCAGGTTTTACGGATGACAGGGGAGGGTACGACTACAACTACAGACTTTCCCGAAATAGAGCGAAGACCGTATCGGACAGACTCTACAGAGAAGGTATCAACAACCCTAGTTATGTAACAGGTTGTTCTTATAACAAGCCATTGGTACCGAATAATTCGGAACGCAATATGGCACTTAACAGAAGGGTTGAGATATATCTTTATCCAAATAACGATGTACGTGTAGACCCTTGTCGTTAAGGTGTCCTTAATTGTCTTTTCCCTCTCTTTTGGGAAGCGACAATTTTCTTTTTTTCTTTCTGTCCTCATAATCCAAATTTAAAAGGTGTGAATCATATGAAAACTCTATTTTTACTGATAACTTTATGTCTGGCTCTGCTCTATGGAAAAACCATCAGCATTGTAGGAACAGCGGACTTGCAGGGGATGCTGGAGCCGTCCATTCAAAAGGTCGATATTGATGGAGACGGAAAGCGTGAGAAGGTGGAGATGGGCGGGATCAGTCATTTAGCTACTTTGTATAAGCAACTTAAAAAGGACAATCCCAATACTGTAATAGTCTCTGCCGGTGATGATTTGATGAACCGTTATTTTCATGTCTATAAAGGTAAGGCAATACTGGGGATGATGTCTGCGGCAGGCTATGAAATACTGGCTCTCGGGAACCATGAGTTTGACAAAGGTACTGATGTCCTGGCAGAGGCTTTGGAGGGGACAAGCTTTAGTACACTTTGCAGTGACCTTGATGTGTCTGAGTCAAAGTTACAGGGTAAATGTGAAGACTATCTTATCAAAGATATCGATGGCGTGAAGGTTGGATTTTTCTCTCTCATTACGGAAAGTCTGCTCGATGCCAGTTCGGCCAAAGGGATTCGTTTTAAAGGCAGCAACGTAGAGATGGCGAAGGAGATGGTCAAAGTACTCAGAAACAAAGGTGTAGATGTTATTGTTCTAGTTTCTCATATAGGGTACAAGGAGGACAGGGCATTGGCCAAACAGGTTAAAGGGATAGATGTGATCTTTGGTGGTCACTCCCATGCCTATATAAAAAAGATAGGACACATAGGCAAAATAGCCATTGTCAATGGGGGTGAACAGGGCTCACAAGTGGTCAAAGTTGACATTCCGCTGGATGAGAACAATAAGGTCTTAAGCCACGATATACGTATGACCAAGATCCCTGTAACTTCAAAATATATTGCAGATGCTGGTGTAGAAAAAAAACTTTTGCAGTTTAAATCAAAACTCCCTAAAACTCTGGTCTTGGGTCAGACCAAAAAAGAGTGGGTGATGGACTCCAAGGTGACACGCAGAGGTGAATCTGTGGTAGCAGATATGGTAAATGATCTTATGCGAAAGAAATACAAAGTAGACATGGTCCTTAACAATGCAGGGGCATTCAGGGGTAAAAAGATCTATCCAAAAGGAAATATCAGCAACACTATGCTCAAAGAGATAGACGAGTTTGGCAATTATGCGTATTTGCTGACGATGAAAGGGAAATATATTTTAGAGATACTCGAACACAGTGCCGCACAGTATAAGTTGGGTGGTTTTATGCAGGTTTCCGGATTGAAATATACAGTTAAGCTCCCTAACAAAATACAAAAAATAGAAAATGAAAAAATAATCCAAAAAGGGGAACGTGTTGCCGAAGCCAAAGTTCTTCAAAATGGAAAATGGGTAGATATAGAGCCTGAAAAAGAGTATACAGTCTTGACCAATTCATTCATCGCACTCAAAGGCGGTGACGGATATTACTGGTTTACTAAGTATGGCACCGATGCACAAAATACCTATGCAACTTTCTATTCTATCATGGCAGAAGAGGTATCTGAGCATAAAGAGTTAACGCCAGGCAATAATGATGGCAGAATAATGGTTATACATTAAAATAATGAAAAATATTATTTTAGGGGTGATGTTCATTATATTGGGTGGATGCGTGAATACAGATATGAAGAGCAGAGTCGATACGAGTTCTCTTCCTGAAAAATGTGGAGAGTATGAAGTGCATTATGGTGTACCACATGGGTACAAGAAAGCTGATGGGAGCGTAGGTGAGCCAATTACGCTTAATGGGAAAAATATGAGTTATCTGGATGCAAAATACGTGGGTAAAGAAGTGGCTGTATTTACTTGGGTTCAGGTGGTTGGCGGATTGCCTATGCCTGATGGTAGTGGTGGTGAGGCTACATATTATTATAACCCAAAAAGAGTATTGCCGTTACGAAATGAATACAATATATTAAATTGTGATGCTATAGATAATACGTGTCGTGAGCTGAAGCGTCGTGAATACTAAGGATACTCTTATGAGAATTATTGGATTAGTGTTTTTAATATGGGCAATGGCAGAGCTTCATGCCAAAGAGATACAATGGAAAAGTCTACAAAATATTTACAAATACTCAGCAAGTGATTTTCATCTTAGAGATGATATTGTAGCGATGGAGATCAGATGTTATGACACCTATGATAACTATAAAAAATACAATAAACCAACTGTTGAAATGAAATTTTATAAAACATCACTTAATCTCCTGGATTCAAAGTTGGTCAAAAGGTTTCAAAAAGCTGCACCCAACCTATCAAAAAATGGTAATATTCACAGGACTTCAAAAGTTCAGTAGAGATTTCCAATGCTTTTATCATTGATACCACTGGAAAGATACTGCGAATGAACGAGATCGTAGATGTGATCGGCTATATGGGAGAGATAGATACTCCGGCAGAAGCTCAGTTGATCTTGTGGCTTCACAGCAAGCATGAGGGAAAACAGTATCGTAAAACATCCAAAGGATATGGAAAAATAGCAGAGATTTGTGAAGAGTATAGAGAAGTGATCGATAAAGCTATAGTTAATAAAAAAGGTAAAATTGTCAGTTATAAGCAAGTGAGTATAGCTAAAAAAGGTCAGGTAAGCTGTATTCATCCTGGGCAAAATATAGTAGATGGAGTATATCAATGAGAAATTATCAGAATATTTTACATAGAAGCTTGTTGGTGTTTATGAGTCTTTTTATATTTTTAGGGTGTCAGCAACCTATGCTTGACAGTGGTGAGACAAAGTTTAAAAAGTTAAGTGAGTATCATTTAAGTGATTTTGGATTGGGTAAGAATGTACGCTATTTTGAGATTGTAAGACATGGGTCTACTCCAGTGATAGTTATTAAATACGGAACAAAAGGAGATATCACTATAGATGCTGCCATAAATAACTATAGCAATAAGCGTATCAGAAAAACCTCGTGGGATAAACTTATGAAAAAATTACATGCGTATTCATACGGTATGATGTTTGGCGGTTTTTATACAGTGAGATACATTGATAGTCGTGGAGAGTCCTTTGCCATTACTCAAATAAGTGAACTCAAACATTTTCTGGGTCTAATAGATACCCCTGCTAAGCTGCAAATGTGGTTCTATCTGAGCGGAACAAAATTAGGCTATAGCTACAAAAAAGAGCATGATTTCTATATTGTGAGGTGGGACTATCAGTTGATTAATGATACAGGAATGTGTACAAAGTATCGTTACAGAGGCATAGTGGACATTCATGGAAAGGTTATTAAAAGATTTGATAGTCAAAAACCAGAAAAATGCCCTCGTTTAGGGAAGAGGTAAGTGAGATAAAATGAAAATATTTAAAATAGTATTACTAGTATTATTAATAGTCAGCGTAAGCACCAAAATTACTTTTGCCAAGTCAGGTACATTAACACAGAAGCAGCTTAAACACTATAAGCCGTTGAAAGCGAAGGAAGGTAAGGTTTTGAAGTCATTGACGGATTATAT
This sequence comes from Sulfurovum sp. NBC37-1, assembly GCF_000010345.1. NCBI lineage: Bacteria > Pseudomonadati > Campylobacterota > Epsilonproteobacteria > Campylobacterales > Sulfurovaceae > Sulfurovum > Sulfurovum sp. NBC37-1. Next base: position 2,111,697 of record NC_009663.1, on the reverse strand, counting down.
GCTTAGTGATGTCCATTTGGCGAAGCCTGTAAAGTATTTTGATATTAAAAGTTACTCTTTGGATAAACCTTATTCGGGAAAGTTAAGCAGAAGTAGGGGTTCTACAGCCTGGTCTTTCGATATAAAAGCCTATAGAAAGCTCTCAAATAAAGAGAAAAAAGAGATTGCTTCTTTGCATCCGGCTTCAGATGGGTTTGGAACTACATATTATATAGACGGAACAGCAGGCATAGCATCTGTCTATAACTTACACTATATTGACATGAACTCCAAGGTACATACTGTCTTTTCTAAATCTGAACTTGTAGGTTTTTTAGGTGAGATAGATACACCTGCTGAAATGCAGATAATGCTTTTGTCTTATCCTGGAATACATCGATATAAAGAGAAGGATAATCTTTATATTATTCGTACAGATGATATTTATGAAGAAAGTGATGGAGTTTATACTCATGAAATCTATCATAGAATTATGAATAAACAGGGTTCGGTCGAATCGGAAAGAGTTAAATTTGTACAATCTTCTTCTAGGAAGAGATATAAATATTTACTTAAAAAATTTAAGTAGTGGGAGAAAAAATGAAAATATTGAAAATAGTGTTATTGGGATTATTGATAATCAGTGTTAATGCGCAAGGTGCAAAATGGCAGAAACTTAAGCCACTTAATGCCTATAAGGGAAATGCCTATCATCTCAAAGAAAATGTTGCATATATGGAGATACGCTGGTATGCCACGAAAAAAGGCAAGAAAATAACTGAAACTTTAAAATTATATCGAAAGCCTTTGGAGAGTTATCCTGAGGATACTATTCTAAAGTTTAGATCGTTGAAACCAAAATATTCAAATAATGCTGATATTGGATGGTCGGGAAATGCTTTTTTTATTGATACTGAAGGTAAGATGTTTCAGATGGATATGAGAAAAGACATCATGAGTTTGTTGGGTAAAATAGACAAACCGGCGGAAGTAGAGCTTATTTTGTATTTGAACAATGCGGAGGGCAAGCATTACTTTAAAAAAACATCTAAGGGGTACAGGGTAAAGACAGTCGAGAAACTAAAAGGCTGTACCAGTAAGGTTGGTCAGGGGATGGTTAACAGGTCTGGAAAATATACTGATGAATTCAGATACAACCTTCAGAGAAAAGGGTGTAAAAAAAGAAAGCATACTAAATTTATACACAATAAAAAAGTCAATTACCAGTCCTATGATAAAATTGTACTAGATGATAAGGGAAATATTTATGTTTTAGGAAGTGTGATAAAAAGTAAATTGAGTGATGAGTATAATAGTTTTTATGTATTGGAAAAATACACTAATAATGGAAAGAGAGTATGGAGTAAAAAGTTAAAAGGTTATCCCACAAGCCTTGTCGTAAAAAATAGTTTAGTTTATGTCTTTAATGATAAAAAATTGAAAGTGACATACAGGTTAAATGGTAAGAAAAGCTCATTTGGAAAGGTTGTTGCAGTAAGTCAAAAAGAGAAAAATATTTATGAAAAAAAATATTCTCCTGAGGGTTTGCCAAACAAAAAAGAGGCTACTGATTTTTATTTGAGTGATTATGCCAAAGATAATAAAGGCAATATATACATAGTGGGCAGTGAAGTGTTTTACCCTAGCGGAAGCCCTGATGATGTACCTAGTGGTGAGTGTGGAAATGTAGAAGAGGTACACGGAGCACTTATAGCAAAACTGAATAGCAAAGGTAAAACAGTATGGGCAAAAGTGATAGACAGAAATGATTAAAAGTATGAAAATAATATGAAAATTTTAATAGTAACCATGTTTCTGATATGGATAGGTGGATGTGCAACACGGTATGCTCAACCTCCGCTTCTCCTGAAAGCGCCAACGATCGAGTCAAATCCTCCCTCTTTTTCAGAATCTTGGGGCAACGGTAAAACCCAGAAAGAGGGTGATCATAGTATTATTCGCAAGGAAAATAGCCAAGTGTATATCATTACTTCTGAAAAAAATGGCGAGAAGGATGGTACTGAGATACGCTACGACAAAAAAACAAAAAAGATAGTCTCTGAGACTAGCTACAAAAATGGTCTGCTTGAAGGCTTGTCGAAAAAATACAGTCCAGAGGGTGGCTGGCTCTATGAAACGATACTCTATCGCCATGGTAAGAAAGTAGAGGTCAGAGAGTACAACCAAAAAGGGCAGATGGTACACAGTACACCCTATAAAAATAATCAAAAAAATGGTGTAGAGCAGCGTTTTGGATATATATCTGGTGTATTGGAAAGTAGGGTTACCTATGTTAATGGGACTGTCAAGGATCTAAAATCATACTGTAGTAACGGAAAGCTCTCTCTCGAGATGAAACTAAATGGATGTCGTGTGGGACCTGAGAAGAGTTGGTATTGTGATACGGGTATCCTCCAGCGTAAATCTCCCTATAGAAACTGTAAATTAAACGGTATTGAAAAGAGATATGACAATGCGGGTCATTTACAGTATGCTGTAAGCTATCGTAATGGTTTAAAAGATGGGTATGCCAAAGAGTATTATCCTGATGGGAAGGTTAAGTATGTGGTGTTCTATCACCAAGGGAAAGTGGACGAGAAAGGGTATTTTTACGGTACCGATGGCAGTAAAGAGCGAATGGATTACGATACGCTCACTCATTTTTGTGATAAATTTCCGGAAGTTTTTACTGAATGGTGGTGGGCAAAATGAACAAGTTTTTGATAGTAATGGCACTGTTTTTACAGTTTTTAAGTGCAGAGGATACAGTGGTTATTGGTAATACAATGTATCAAAATCAGCCATTTACGAAAAAAGATAAACATATCTTTGATACGGATTGGGAGGGGCTGCGTGTATGGCGCTGGAACAAAGCTCAGGACTATTGCAAGAAGTTGAATATCAATGGTTATAGTAATTGGAGAGTTGCCAGTCAAAAAGAGCTTCAAGCTATTATGACAAAAAAACCTACTGCTAAAGGGTTGTTTGTTAAATCTGAATTTGCCTCTTCCATGCCTGAGGTGGGCGGTAAATATGATGATGTATGGATGTGGACGAGAGAAGATCGTGGAAAGCTGGGTGCCTTTGTAAACTTTAAAAAGGCAAAGAGTGGTTGGGCAGACAAAAAGTACAAAGGGTATGTGCTTTGCACTAGAAAGGTTACAGCACTTTCGCCTAAACAAAAAAGAACAGTATGTAAAGACAATGCCAGACAGGAGATGACTTATAGTGCAGACTGGGTAAAGGCATGGCATACCTGTTCGGGCTATACGGCACTCAAAAAAGATGGAACGCTTTGGCAGTTTGGAAAAGTTGGAGAGTGTGGTTGGGGAGGGATTACGCCTTTTGACCCTCAAACAGGTAAGGCAATATACAAAGAGAAACATATCTATACACTAAAACCTAAAAAAATAGGGAGTGGTTTTAGAGGAGCTAAAATTATCAATGGTGGATATCGTCTCTATGCTATCAAAAAAGATGGAACACTTTGGGGATGGGGTGAAGGTTTGGGAGTGAAGCCTATAAAGCTGGATGCTTCCCATAATTGGTCTGATTTTGCTGTCAAATATGAGGGAAATGGCTGTTGTGCTTATGATGTCGGATTAAAAAAAGATGGTACGCTTTGGCGTTTTCCCGATTCTGCTTTTGCTCTTGGTAAATATAAGACTGCACTGAAATTAAAAAAAATCAGCCAATTTAGTGACTGGAAGAAGATTATATTGGATTGCTGTAGAATCTATGGAATGAGAAAAGATGGTTCACTATGGAGAGCAGATACTTGGAATGGTCCTAAAATTATTTTTAAGAGATACAGTAAAGCTAAAAAAGAATCATATGTAGAACTAGATAAATATCCGGTTCTCAAATCAAAAATGAACAAAATGTCATTGGGAACAATCTACAGCTCTAATTATTTTAACAAAAATCTAAAAGCCAACAAAGATGGCACACTTTGTTTGTTGCCTATAATAAAAGAAAACTAAAAAGAGGAGGAGCGAATGAAGTTTTTGATTATACTGATCTCAATGGTATTGTTTCTGAATGCCCAGACCGTGACACTGATACACAAACCTGTCCCAAGACTTTCCAAAGGTGAAAAAAAGTTTAAAAAAATAAACTCATACGGATGGAGTGATTTTCATTTAGGATGGCAGGTAAGCTATTTTGATGTGGTCTCTTTCAATACCAAGCCTTCTGACGGTAAACATTTTGAGCTTCCTGGAGGTAAAGCGGTTTTTAGAGAAATTTTGCACATTGGCAAAGCAACAAAAAAGCTCAATAATCGTTCACAGCAGTACCTTGCAAAGGCCATTATGAAACCAGCATATTTCTGGAAGTACCCTCAGCCACTGCTGAATGACTACACTTTTTACACACTTCGTTTCATAGATGCCAAAGACGGAAAACTCAAAGCCATAGAAACACTTGATGACGTACAACAGTTTCTTGGTAACATAGATACAGAAGCGGAAATACTTCTGTGGATTATGGCATCGGACCATCCTGGACGAAGAAGTTACAGTTATAAAAAAGTGGGCAGGAACTACAGAGTACGTTTTCTTGATTCAGATATGGGTGAATGTTATTTTCATGAATATTTTCGCTATTACGATGAGAAGGGAAAAGTGATGAAAGAAAAAACACTTAGAGAGGTACATGTTAAAGGCTGTGTTGAGATAATGATATGATGCATTAAAGTATGCATTTCAAATATGTAGAGGGGTTTGATTATCAAGCGATAGTGCTACCCTATTAAGAACAATGGCACTTCAATGGTCGTCATTTTGCCTAGTAAGGGGAAGTATGATCGTGTAGTACGTAATCTTGGTAGGCGTACCTTGATCTCCTAAAATAAAAGTGATGAATGTAAACAGACCGTTTATCGTTGTTGTCAAAGATGAAGAGACAGAACAAGTTCTATTTATGGGGAATATAGCAAATCCCAAAAAGTAAGTTTTTAAATTTGTCACATTTTTGTCACATCTTAATGGTATTATATGAAGGGTACCTCTAATAACCCCAAATACCCATAATGGGTTTTGCAAATGTGAGATTTTGCATGAGGCTTTCAAGTCCTAGCCAAAGCTAAGATGAAGTAAGTATCTTGTGAAAGATTGTGTTTGCAAAGCCCACCCTGCGGGCATCACTAGCTTTCGCCTATGCGTTGTTACTTTTCGACTTAGCTACGGCTAGGCCTTCAAAAGAGTGTCTAGCCCAGATAAAAGCCAGAGATGTTATGAACATCTAGGGTTATTAGAGGTGCCCTGAAATAAACCTATGAGGAGAAAAGTATGAAAAAAACAGTAATGGCTATGTTTATGATGGCAGCGGTTGTACAGATTGAGGCAAAGCAACCCAATGTAAGTGCAAATGATATACACCCAAGTGAAAATGTCAAATGTCTGGAAATACGATCATATGAAAACAGTCCAAATAAGAAAAATACATACCACCGCTGGATAAGACATGTGACATGGTGTTCAGAACCTATATCGGACATTGATCCTGCGCTTTATAAAAAATTTAGTATGGCAAAGCCGATGCGTACAAAAGAAAGCAATATTGGGGGGAGTCATCCCGGTAGACTTATTAATGGTTTTCTGATTGATAAAAACAATAAAGTGTGGAGAATGGATGAGGTTAAAGATGTTATTACGCAGCTTGGTGAGATAGATACTCCTGCAGAGGCACGCTTGATCCTATGGATCCACGGATATACAAACGGTAACCATTACTATAAAACAGCAAAAGGGTATGAGATTACCTATACGTATGAGACGACAGACAAGGAGTGCAAAGGATGCCCAGGCACTACCCAATGTGTGGAGAAAAAAGAAGTGACTGAAAAAGCCCTTGTCAATAAAAAAGGTGAAATTGTTTCACGAAAAAAGCTCAAATCACGATCTTTAAAAAAAGAGTGTATCTAGTAGAAGACATCATAAATGAATAGAGGGATAATATTGATCTTTCTTCTCTCAGGCATCTGCTTTGCAGGTGGCTTATACTACAAAGTAACAGGTATAGAAGATGATGATACCCTGAGTGTTCGTCAATCTGCTTCTGCCTCGTCTAAAAAGACAGGGACTCTACTGTCATACGACACGGGTATTACTGTAGGTAAATGTAAGAAAAATGGTTCTACTGTTTGGTGTCATATAGATTTTTTACCTGATGATACTATGTTCTTTGTTAGAGATTTTCCACGTAACGGAGGCTGGGTCAATAAAAAATACCTTAAACCTGCCTCAGACATCATCTACTCACCAGCTATACAATACAGGAAAAACCAAAACATATTTAAAGTAGTGGGTGTAAGATCTGACGATAACCTCAATGTTAGAGAACATCCACGAAACAGCTCCAAAAAAGTTGGACATCTCAAGTACAACGATGTAGGCATAGTAGCAGCCAAATGCCAAAAAATTGGTAAGAGTAGCTGGTGTTATGTTGCTTATGATTTTACGATGGGTTGGGCAATGGGTCCGGAGAGTAGCAAAGTACCATACGCAGTGCTAGGCTGGGTAAATATGAGGTATTTAAAGTTAGATGACAATATAAAGAATCACCGCTTACCGGAGATGACTTTTCCTGGTGAGGGGTATTGATCAAATACAAATAAAGTATCAAAGGGGGGATAAAATGAAACAGGTTTTAAAAGTATGCATGGTGTTAGTGTTGGTAACGGGTATTTTGTCGTCATCACCATTGACAGGTGATTGGCAGATAGATAAGCAGTATACATATAAAAATAATAATGCGAAATACAAAGATATTCTTGGCATGACTATGTCCATGTTGTCTGAGTTGAAAATATCCGATAATAATACAATAGTAGCTGCAAAAGTTGGTTTGAAAGCTAAACTTAAAAAAAGAGGAAAGCACTATGCTTTGGTTTTAGATGAAAGGGAACTGCCTTTGTATCTGTTAGATGTCAATCATATAAAGCTTATACAAACTGCACCGGATAATTCAAAATATGCTATGTTCTACAGTCGTACAAAATTAAAAAAAGTGACCAAACAATCCTCTCTCAAGCAGTCGCAGGTGAAGTTCAAGCTAGACAGGGTGTATAGAACTAAAATAAAAGAAGATTATGCTTTTATCTTGCTATCTAAAAACAGGACGATGTATTTCTTGCAAACAGACAGAAAAAAGAAAATTAGTGCAAAAGAGATAAAAACAGGAAAGCTGAAACTGCAAAAAAAGCAAAGTGGTTTTACATTTTCAGATAAGGCTGTATATGAGCTAAAAAATTGTAATCCATATACAGTATTGGAGGGCAAGGAAGTAAAAATTATTTCTTCTAAAAAGTTTAAGTACAGAGGTAATGTTTATGAATTGCAAAAGTAATTATACAACTAATGTTTTATGTTTTTATCACTTTAAATACAAAAGCTTAGGATCATTTGACAAAACACTCTCCAGGTTTGAGCTGTTTGATGGACGTATGGGGTATACAGACAAGAAAGGAAAAGAATATTATGATTAAAGCAGTAATACTATTTGGTATATTTTTACTTTTTGCAGGATGTAGCCATAATGAAGTTATTGATCCAGATAATAGTCAAAATCAAGAACACAAATGCAAACAAGAACTAAGTAAAGCCAAAGACTGGATGGCCTCATGGAAAACTTGTGCAGGTGATGGAGCCATCAAAAAAGATGGTACGCTGTGGCAACTTGGTGAAGTAGGGGGTTGCAACTGGGGTCAGATGCTCCCTCCTCTAGATCCAGATACAGGTAAGCCTACATATACAACTAAGTATATTTATCACTTGGAACCTAAAAAGATAGGGGATGGTTTTGCCGGAGCGAAGATCATCAATGGTGGTTATCGTGTGTATGCCATTAAAAAAGATGGAACACTGTGGGGTTGGGGAGAAGGGCTGAGAAAAAAACCTCTGCTTTTAAGCTATAGTCATGATTGGGTTGATTTTGGAGTAAAATGGGCAGGTAATGGATGTTGTGATCATGATATTGGGCTGAAAAAAGATGGAAGCCTATGGATCCTTCCTGAGGATCTGAATTATGCTCACAAAAGCCCTTTGCCTGATTTGAAGAGAGTAGGAAAACAAAAAGGTTGGGACAGGGTTATTTTAAATTGTTGTTCTATGTACGCTATGAAAAAAGATGGCTCTCTTTGGGTAAATCGTGATAGATTAAAAGGATTGAAATTTGTAAAGTTTGACCCGAAAGTTGACTGCAATACAGGAGAAGCATCTTTTTGTAAAAATCTTAGAAGTGCTTTTTCTAAAATGCCTTCGCAATCTATTTACAATTATTATTCCAATTATGATGAAATGAAGAGTCAGAAAGTAAAAGTTGGTGGTAGTGCGGGTACATTGTGCATTATACCTGAAACGGTTTATAAGTTTTAGAGGAGAAAAAATGAAACAGATAAAAACAATACTCATAATCATACTGCTGACACTCTCTACCAATGCAGGTTGGAAACCACTTCAATCACTTGATCATTATGGACCAAAAGCATTTACGCTTAAAAAGGGTGTGGCGTATGTAGAGATTCGCAAGTATACTGAAACATATATTCCCAATGCAGCAGGGAGTGGTGATACTGCAAAAAAGAAAGCTGTGGTATTTAGAATGTATCGGCATCCTTTGTCATATTTTGGATCTGCAACTAAACATGCTTTTCAGAAGATTTCTTCTAAAAAAAGATATGGATTCAAAAAAGGTGCTTATGCATCGCTTGGACCCAGTTCAAAGTGGTACTATGATGCTTTCATGCTTGACAGTACAGGAAAGTCCTGGAGACTAGAGAATATTCAGGATGTTGTAGATATGGTCAAACCTGTCGATTCACTGGCAGATCTCAGCCTTGTTCTATGGCTACATAGTAATGCCCAAGACCTGTCGGATAAAAAGAGTTATAGTGCCAAGTATCGCAAAAATGGCAGTGGGTATGTGGTTCGAGAGCATCATATTGCTCATGGTGGCGGTGATTGGATTTATGGATGTGGCGATTATACTTTTGAGTATAAGGTTAATACTTCAGGTAAGGTGGTACAGAAAAAACTTATCAAAAAAAGAAAAGTTGAGTGTGGGGGAGAGTAAAGATGAAACAGATAAAAACAATATTTATAACATTGCTGCTGACACTCTCTGCCAACGCAGGCTGGAAACCACTAAAGTCACTTGAACATTATGGATCTAAGGCATTTACACTTAAAAAAGGTGTAGTGTATGTAGAATTGCGTAAATACAGTAAAACAACAGAGATGTCTCGTCTACCAACGGTCACTAAAAATACAAGTGTGGCACTACGGATATATCAATCAGCACCTCGCAACATGAATGTTTTTAGCCGTATTCCACTTAAAGAACAATATGCAATCAAAAAAGGTAAATATGTGGGATTGGGAGGCTCCTCAAGTTGGTATTACAATGGATTTATGCTTGACAGTAAGCGTAAGACATGGAGACTTGAGAACATTATGGATGTTGTAGATATGGTCAAACCTATTGATACTCCGGCAGAGCTTAGTCTTGTGTTGTGGTTAAATAGTGATGCTGGAGAGAAGGCTGAGAAGTATAGTGCCAAATACCGTAAAAGTGGCAGTGGGTATGTTGTCCGAGAACACCATGTTTCCCATGAATATAATGGCTGGAAGTATGCATGCGGAGAGTATATTTTTGAGTATAAGATCAACGTTTCAGGCAAGATCACGCAGAAAAAACTAATCAAAAAAAGAAAATTTAAAGTATGTGGGGGGAGAGTGATGTGCAGTTATAAAAATAAATTTGAGGAGAAAATATGAAAACAGTAATAAAAGTATCACTTATGGTAATGATGCTAGTAGGCATGCTTCAGGCAGAGAGACTTAAGTGGTATGCAGTTAAAAGTGGGAAGGTGACGTATGATATCAGCGGAGAAAAAGAGATTAAAGCCTTAGGAATTAAAGAGAATATAAAAGGGAAGAAAAGGATTATTTTTGATGACTATGGCAACAAAGAGATTGTAGAATTTAAAAAAATTATTGAGAGTAAAAGCCGGGGTAAAAGTACTTTTGCGAAAGAGCATGAAATGACATATACCAATGGCATTAACCAGTATCATGTTAATTTTGACAGAAACAGGATCAAAAAAGTGAAGAATCCTTACTTTGCTGCGAACTATACTCTGGTTGACGGAAAAGATATACAAGCGTTCATGCCCAAAGCTAAAAAAGCAGGTATAGAAACTGTGGCAGGTGTGGAGTGTACTGTATGGAAGAAGAAAAATGAATCTATGTGTATTTATAAGGGGATCGTACTTAAACACTATTCTGATGGTGAAACTACGGTAGCTTCTAAATTAGAGTTTGATGTACCAGTAGGGCAAGATGACTTTAAGTTACCGGATTTTCCTGCGTATGATAAACAAGGTAATGAGATAACATTGGAACAAAGTACTATAGAAAATGAAGATAAAGCAGACAATACAAGTAAAACAAAAAAAGGTGCAAGTACAGCAATAGAAGCAGGATTGATAGCAGCGCAAAAGGCTGGTTTTAAAGGCAAAAAACTGTTTGACTCAAATGTAAAGATGACAAAAGAGCAAGAGCAGGCAGCAGGTGTGGCAATGGCAAATTTTGACTACCCAAAACAGAAACAAAAGGTATTAAAAAAAGAAAAAGCGATGCGTTTTGCTAAAAAGTGTCTCTCTGGTGCTAAAGATAAATCTCAAGCTTCTCAATGTGTCTTTCAAATAGAAGAGATGGGTGGGTGGGTAGAGTTTAATAATAAGTGGGATGAAAAGATAAAAAAAGATATTTTGGCTGATGTGGATGAATTTTTGAATGTGAGAGTACCTTGTGCAAAAAGTTCTTATACAGGTAATGTGTATAGGAAGTGTAGAGAAGAGAAGAAGTAAGAATAGTCAAGTTGTCACATTTTTGGCACATTATTATGTTAAAATCAATTCAAAACAAAAAAGGAGAGAGATAATGAAGAAATTGTTGTTGGGTTTAGTGCTTGTCGTAGCTGCACTTTTTACACAGGTTGCGGCAGAAGATAATCCTCGTGCGGTCATCATTTTTGATGCAAGTGGTAGTATGTGGGGTCAGATAAATGGTGTCACTAAAATAGAGATAGCTCGTGATGCATTGAAGAATGTAGTCAGAGAGTGGAATCCCAATGTAGAGTTAGGATTGACGGTTTATGGGCATCGCAGCAAGGGGGATTGCAACGATATCGAAGTGGTCATCCCTATCGGGAAGGTAGATAAGAAGAGGGTGATCGATACCGTGATGAAGATCAAGCCTAAAGGCAAGACGCCCATCAGCCGCTCGCTGAGAAAAGCGGCTGGGGAGTTGAAATATACCGAAGAGAAGGCAACGATCATCCTGATATCCGATGGCAAAGAGACCTGTGATCCTGATCCCTGTGCTACGGCTAAAGAGTTGAAAAAAGAGGGAATCGATTTTGTCGCCCATGTGGTTGGTTTCAATGTGGACAAAAAGACCGACAAGCAGCTGGAGTGTATCGCGAATGCAACGGGGGGAGAGTATTTTTCTGCCAAGAATGCCGCTGCGTTGAACAAAGCGATGAAAACGATCGTCAAGAAAGTAGAAGTGGCCAAACCTAAAAAAGTAGAAAAGAATCTGCAGATCACGGCTTCGGAGACCGAAGGCGGAAAAGCTGTGGCAGCACTTCATCAAATCTACAAAGATGTTGGCGGGAAACCTTCGGATAGATATGAGCATCTATGCGAATCTGACAAGAAAGAGCCCTGTCTCGAAAGTGTACCAACAGGAAAATATATCATCGTGACACAATACAACAAATACAAGATCAATACACCTGTTGAGGTAAAAGAGGATGAACTGACCAAAGTCAATGTCATCATGGGACAGACCGGGGAAGCCAAGATATATGCCAGTGAAACGGAGGGTGGCAAGTGGGTCAAGTCATACCATTATATACACAGGGTAGTTGATGGTGAAGCGGAAGAGAGCAGCACAGATTCTTGTCAATCCACCAAAAAAGAGCCCTGCCTGAGGAGGCTGCCTGTTGGAAAGTATGTGGCCAAATCTTCTTATAGCAAATTCAAAAAAGAGACACCGTTTGAAGTAAAAGCGGATTCGGTAGTGAAAGTACCTGTCGTATTTAGCCAGACCGGAACGGTAGAAACCTCCGCATCGGAAAAAGAGAATGGCAAATGGGTACGGGTGTATCATGAGATCCATGAGGATGACAACGGAAAACCCGGAGACATGATCAGCGGCACCACTTCCTACAAGAAGAAGCCCGGAACAGTACAGTTACCGGTAGGAAAATATATTCTCAAATCGAGCTACAACAAATTTAAAAAGATTACACCGTTTGAAATCAAGCCCGGTGAAGTGACCAAAGTTCATGTCATAATGGGGCAGACCGGAACTGTAGAAACCTCCGCATCGGAAAAAGAAAACGGCAAATGGGTACGGGTGTATCATGAGATCCATGAGGATGACAACGGAAAACCCGGAGACATGATCAGCGGCACCACTTCCTACAAGAAGAAGCCCGGAACAGTACAGTTACCGGTAGGAAAATATATTCTCAAATCGAGCTACAACAAATTTAAAAAGATTACACCGTTTGAAATCAAGCCCGGTGAAGTGACCAAAGTTCATGTCATAATGGGGCAGACTGGAACGGTAGAAACCTCCGCATCAGAAAAAGAAGGTGGAAAGTGGATACAGGTTTACCACGGAATATATGAGGACGATAATGGCAAACCCGGAGAGAGCATCTCCAGCGCCACTTCTTATAAGAAAAAGCCCGGAAAGGCTCAATTACCGGTAGGAAAATATATTCTCAAATCAAGTTACAATCGATTTGATAAGTTTACTCCGTTTGAAATTGAGGCTGGAAAAACAACAAAAGTGCATGTGCTTTTTGGAAAGTTTATGATAGGTGCAAAATGTGCAGATATGAATGCCAAAGTCAGCTATGAGGTGTATGCAAACGATGGGCGTCTTGTGGATGATAAGAAACTGAACTGTTCTGACACTTGGGAGGTTATACTCGATGACGGTAACTACAGGGTTGAGGCTGCGATAGATGCAGGTTCTGGCGAAGCGGAATTTACTGTCGGTAATGGCAAACCCAATAAGCTCATCCTGGATTTGACCAATCTTAACCATGAAGAAGAGATAAAAGCAGACTCAGAAGAAGCAGTAGTTGTACCGGTTACTTCTAAGAAAAAAGAGCCTGAAAGGCAAAAAGCAGATACCCAAACCGTTTCTATTGGTGGCAAAACTGTACAAATTGACGGCTTAGATCAAAAAGATGTCGATGAAGTAAAAAAATCTCTAGCAGGACTTGGTGCTTTACTTGGTGGTGCAGGTGGCGTACAAAAGAGTATAGAGAGTAAGCCAATGCAGGGAATAAAAGAGAGTCTTATAGTGGCACTACCATATATGGAAAAAACCAAAGAGTGTTATGGTGCATCTAAAACTTTAGAAGATGCAAAACTTTGTGATGTTATCGCCAATGATGGTGCAAAGGTTGCACAGGAGAAAATGGAAAGTGTGGTTGGGATTAAAGGCAAAAAGCCAAAGACCATAGCCCATACTGAGTGGAGTGAAGAGATACGCGTAAAAGAACTTGCAAGAGAAACAAAAGACATCAAAAATGCAAAGCTTTACATCGTCTGCATCAACAAAGGTGTAGGTATGGGACAACTTAAAGAGTGTGCTGCCAATAATGGAGAATTTACACCTAAAAAAACTGAGGTTGAGCAGCTTGGTGATATGTTGAAGATGTTTGGTGGAATGAAATAATAAATGTATAAATTATTTTTTTTAATACTTTTTTCTGTATCGTCATTAGTGGCACTTCCTAATGGGCTTCCTCCTGGTTTTGCTAAAAATGGAATAGTCCTTGGTTACAATCCTGCTGACATGACTGTTATTATTGAAGGTGAAAGTTTTCCATCAGCTTGGGTGCTAGTGGAGATTGAAGAGGAATTGACAAATTCGTATTTGTCAAATGATGGTCATAGGTGTGATTTTTACTTTGCATTAGATGAGGTCCGGAAAAAGGCCAGAGAAATAATGGAAAGAGATAAGAATGATGAAAATATTGATCCTGATAGTCGCATCCATGAGCATTTTATTTATGCAAGCTATTTACTGAAAGGAAGTGTAATTACTAATAATGGGTGTGGAATGGTAAATTTGAGGCTTGAAGACCTCAAAGGCTGTGTAAGAGCTCAGAAAAAACTCTCAGTTAGCGGTATGAAAAATTGGTTAGAAGTTGAGAACTTAATAAGGGAAGCTGCACGTTCATTGGGTCATCAGATGTGCAATGCTAAGTCTGATGAGCAAACTTGTTCTAAATCTCATTATTCCGATGAACTCTTCTGTCCCCATTATTATACTATGCGAACAGTGGTAAAAAAAATAGAGATCCAAGAGCCAAATATGAGAACGGGAGGACGAAACTTCGATCTTACAACTGTCACATTAAAAGATACAAAACAAGTGATAAATATAGAAACAGTCAAAGGTCAAATTACAAATGCTCCATTTGTAAAAGAGACTTCTGTCAAAAAAACATCAGAAAAATATAAGCTCAATACATCAAGTTGTCAGTATGAAATTGTAAAAAAAGTAGAAGGTCTACCCTATCACAAGGCATCATTTAGCTATTTAAACAATTTTAGTTCCAGTAATGCATTTACTAAAGATACCGTTTTGGATTTACAGATATCTTCAATTAAAGATAAAGTGATAAAAGTACCTTGGAAAACTTTGAAAGATACTGGTCGTTTTTCTGATAGCTCAAATTGGGTACAGAAAAAAAGTCAAATTGAAAAAGATACTGAAGTTAAAAAAATGTTAAAACTTAATGCTGAAGGAAAAGCAAAAATTCCTCAATTAAAAGAGATTAGTGATTTTGGAATAGCTGTTGAACAAGCATTGGGACAAGATGCAAAAGATACAAAGTGTCGTATCCAAAGAGAGTTTTATGATGTACTTGAAAATGGTGCAAATATTATGCATCCAAAAGTCTCTTATAGATATAAAGTTAATATATATAAATCAAGTAAAAGTGATATTAGAAAAGCAAAAAAAATTATCGAGAATATGGAAAACTTTAGTGGAAGTTACACAGAGGAGAAACAGATATATGATGATATAAATAATCCATTATATGCACCTAAAAGAATTGAAAGGAAGAAAAATTCTTCGTCAGAAAACAAGTCAAGTGGAATTTTGGATGTACTTGTACCGCAGGATGATTCTGATGGTATGACCATAGATGATCTTCAAATGTTTACAAAATAAAAAAGGAAAATAAAATGATAAAAATAGCAAAAGTAAGTTTAGTAGTATTGATGGGTAGCAGTATGTTGGTTGCAAGTGCAGATCAGATGAAACTTTATGATGTAAAAAGTGGGAAGATCACTTATGAGATCAAAGGTTCCGGTGAGATCATGGGGCAAAAGATGCAGACTGTCGGGAAAAAAAGAGTGATTTTTGATGACTATGGTGCCAAAAATCTTACAGAAGAGGTCAAAGTAGAAAAACAGGTCGTCATGGGACAGAAGCATGTAAATAAAACACATACGATGACTTACCTGAAGGAAGGAATGGTCTACCATACTGATTTTAATAGGAAAAGAATCATGCGTATGGAGAACATGGGTGCAGCTATGGGGGCACTCATGGGTGGCAGAAAGAATATGGGGCAAACCGGAAAAGACATGATGATAAAAATGGGTGGCAAAAAAACAGGTACCGATAAAGTACTGGGCTATACCTGTGAAGTATGGAATCTTATGGGGACAAAGCAGTGTATCTATAAGGGGATACCGCTTAAAGTAGAATCAAATATCATGGGTATAAAAAATACTGAAATAGCTACAAAAGCAAAATTTGACATCTCGCTTTCAAAAGATGATTTTAAATTGCCTGATTTTCCTATTTATGATATGGAAGGTAACAAGTTGGACAAAAGTAAACTGGATGCTATGGATAAAAAGTCTGAAGTTCAAGCTGCAGAGGCTGCTGAAAGTATAGCAGTAGCGAAAGTAGCTATGGCAGCAGCAGCAAAAGATACGGGGATAAAACCGGGAGAAAAAGTTACTAAAGCTCAGGAGAAAGCTATGGGTGATGCAATGATGAATGCAATGTTCCCGCGTATGAAACAGAAAATCTTGGCAGAGGGTAAAGCATTGCGTTTTGCTAAAGAGTGTTTAAGTGATGCTGATACATTGAAAGAAGCAAAAATATGTACGCATAAAATGGATGAGATGACCGGAGAAAGTAGCGATCCGGAAGATGAACTTACAGAGTGGAATGCTAAGACAAAAAAAGAGACACTGGGGTTTATAGAAGAGGGATTGCAAAACATGAAATGTGTAGAAAAAGCCAATAATATGCAAGATATGCAGCAGTGTATGCAGTAGGGCCAAAAGATAATACATAAAAATAAAAGGAGAAAATAAAATGAAAAAGATACTGATAACAACAGCAGTGGCAACGCTTACAACAGCCATGATGGCAGCAGAGAAGATAGACATCTACAAATATGACATTATAAGTGTGTATAAGAATGTCCCCGAGATGATGGCAGATTTGGAGCTGGATGGTATAAAAATGACAAATGATGGCGTCAATCCCTATAAAGTACTTAAAGGCAAAGTATTGAGTTGCAAAGAACTGGGTTTTAAGGGGAAACCGGTAGAACAGTCTTTTCCTGATCTTGTGAGTTATGGTTATACCAAAAAGCTTAAAAATGATGTCGAGGCAGTATGTACAGAAATTATCTATAAAGGCGGAACAGTCAATTTCAGTGTTTTGATTGATGGCAATGATTAGGATAACAGGATGAAAAAGACTGTTTTGTTTCTGGTAGTTACACTGACATTAGCAGTTTCAGCTGAAAATTTATCGGGCTATAAGTATCTGGATTTTCAGATAGGTATCAATTCTAAATATGTACAAAAATATGTTTTAGGTGCTAAAAAACTTGGTATGCATAGTATGGTAGATACCAAGTTGAGATGTAAAGATGCAGGATTTACAAAAAAAGACAGCATTGCAGAAGGGGTGATGTATGGTAAAAAGAGAGCAGATGGTTCTATAGATGTCAGTGGTGTAGGTGACTTTAAAATGTACAGATACGCGCGATATATGAAAAATGGTAAAGAGTGTATAGAGACCCATTACTTCAAAGATGATCCCTCTTTTGGGAAGAGAAGTTTTCTTATGATGAATAAAGGCAGCTAATCAATGTTACGCCGAATACTCCTCTTCTTCCTTTTTCCTCTTTTGATATGCGCAGAATCTTTTCATCCTTATGCTGTAAAGTCTGGAAAAATCACTTATGAAAAAAGAAAATACTTGATACAAGCTTCATTTTATATGGATTCCAACGGTTATGTGCAGGGGAAGAGGACAACACCCTATTATGTGGAAGAGGAGGTGGAGTATTTTTGGAATGAGTATGGTAATGTGGCTTTTGAGCGTTCATTTTCAGTCAGTCGATTTGGCGGGAAAAAACTTGCCAAGCCTCTGCTGAAGTATGAAATGCTTTGGAAAGGGGATAAGCGTTATTACTATAATGCTAAAAAGAACAAAGTCTCTATCAATCCTTACTATATGCGTATTGAATGTTCGAAGGCAGGAAGGTTCTTTGAGGTTTCTGGTTGGGTCAAAGTACTTTATCCTTCAGTCATATTGAAAGGCAAGCTTGAAGTAGCAGGCAGGATGACTGAACATTATTTCATTGATGCGTTTGAAGATCTGTATCTTTGGAGGGGGATCGTTTTAAGGCAGATGGATTACTCTACGTCACCCAAAGGGGAACGCATGGACCCTGACAGAGAGAAGATTGCTGTGAGTATAGAGGTCCATAATACAATAGATGACACCATATTTTCTCCTAAATGGATGGAAAGATAAAAGATTTGGCGCATATCGGTTTAAATCTTTAGGATAGCTCCAATAAAAATATGAGAACAGAGAGGAAAATAAGCATGTGTAAACAAATATTTGGAATATTGACTTTTATCTTTCTTGTATCGTCTACAGTGACAGAAGCCAAAGAGTATCCCATTTTGGCATTGGGTGTACAGTCTGTTCGCGGTTCTCATATAGGAAGATGGGAGAGAGAACGTTTTTTGGATGGTCTGGAAAAAGAGTTGAACCTGAGAGGGCACATAGAGTTGCATAGGAATGCACCTTTTTTAATGAAAGTTCAAATAAGCGGTTATAGTACAAATTTTGGCAGAAGTGGTGGAAAGTTTTTGGGAAGAAAACAGTACCGCTTTAAACAAAATGTACGACTTCGGGCACGATATGAAGTTTTTGACAGAAGAGGTTATGAACTCTATCACGGTAACCTCTCCTACAATGTCCGTATGGATACAGGCTCCTCAATCTCGTATGAAGATGCTATGATGAAAGCACGAGAGAGTATGCTCGAAGGTTTGGGGGAGCGTGTCGGGAGTAGGATAAATGACCGTTTTCATTTTATGGTAGATTTTGAAGATCAGATGTATGGGCAGTACGGAGAGCCCAAGTCAAAGAAAAATGTCTATGGGCACTCCGGTTCAGCAAGGCTTCCTTCAGGGTCAAGTTTGGATTTTGAGAGCGGTAAAGTAAGCAGAAAAAATAGTTGGGGAGATCTAAAGTGGGAAGCATTGCCCGGAAAAGTGGATATGCACTTTTTTAACCCACTTAAAAAGTCGCGTTTTGCTATGGTTAAAGGGAAATCTTACAATAGCATTGACAAGTCTTATGTTAAAAGAAAAAAGCTTTCAGGCATGCCCCTCATAGCCTTTGATTTTGACAGAAAATTTTCCAAAGGAAGTGTATTTGTTTTTAAGACAACAGAGGGGCATTACGGGAAGATGCAGATACTCGGGTTTCGCTCAAAGGGAGCGATGCTGCATCATACCTTACGCTTGAAATGGATATTGTTTTAGGAGAGAATCATGTTTATATTGAAAAAAGCGTTCTTGGGCGCATTGCTGTTCGTATCGTTACAGGCTTCGGCAGACTGGAAGGATACACTTTTTGCTACGGTCATTAATCTAAAAGAAAATGACACCCTCAATGTCAGAGAGAAGCCTAATTACCGTTCCAAAAAAACTGGTGCTTTACCTCTTGATGCTTATGTAGGTGTAGATAGCTGTAAACAAGTAGAACACTCGATATGGTGTAAGGTATTTCATCTTGCCCAACATGATTATGATGGGTTTGGGTATGATGCCAGGCCGGGATGGGTGAATGCCAGATATCTGAAGCCAGATAATGAGGGATATGTAATCATTGACGGGAAACCAGACTGTGACTATACTTTACGTTGTCAAAAAGGAAGATATGAAGTAGTGGAAAGTTATGAGACAGATAAACAGTATGAAATTACCTCCATTAAAACCAAATGGATCGATAGAGATCGTCTGAAAGCATCAACCAATTTTGGTGCTATGACTGAAGATCCTGAAGCTTCGGGTTACTGTACCGATGGAAATCATATTCAGGACTATCTACATCAAAAAAAGCTACATAAGTTAGAGGGAAACAATCATGATACTGTACGAAAAAGAGTGATATTCTTTGTAGATGATCTAAGTAATATCGTTCTAGATAAAAAAAATATTCTACCTTGCCTGCATCCTAAAAAAGGGATAGTAATGACATGGAACGTACTCTTTGGCGGGAAAGAGGATATGTTGTTTGGTTATAATGATATTGTAAATATAGAAAAGAACAGATATCAAAAGATACATTGGGGACAAACTTATGGAAAAGGCGATGATGTCTTCATGAGCCTATATGATTACGTGTCGGCGTTAACTAGATCTTTTAAAGATATCAGTAAAATTGAAGAAATTAAAGATCTCAAAGGGTTTAAGTGTCCATCTAAAAGTGAATGTAAAGGGTATGAAGTCTTTTGGATCAATGATAATTCTGACACAAAAGAGTATGACTGGCAGGGATTGGTAGTGATTTTAGAAAAGTATCATGGTAAATGGTATGTGGTTGCGATGCTAAGAGACAGGTGGACAATATAGGGAACCTCTAATATCATTAAGCTAAGGGTTGTCGGAAGTGAAGAGTTTACTCTCACCTCTATGTTTGGTGGGACTAAAGTCCCCACTTCCAGGTAGATATATGCTTAGCTTAATGGCAGTGGAGGTTCCCTATAGTCTAAACAGAAAACAAAAGGAGATAAAAATGGCAGCACAATGGTACATAGAATATGATGACGGGCGAAAATACGGACCTGTAACGATAGAAGAGGCAAGGAAATATGTGCAGGATGATGCCGGCGGGTATGCATGGACAGAGGGCTTCAGTGGATGGAAGCCGATAAGTGAAGTAGTGGAACTGACTGCAAACGATGCGATGGTAGCATCATCATTTACACCTCCTTCCCGGGCAAGGGGAAGCAGACTTAACAGTGCCGATGAGATCGATTATACGATCTATGGAGAAGATATACAGTATGTAGAGATAGAACTTGATCCGGGAGAGAGTGTTGTCTCAGAAGCAGGGGCCATGATGTATAAAAACAGCCATATTGTGATGGATACAGTGTTTGGGGACGGTTCAGGTTCCAAAGAAGATACGGGAGGTTTGTTTGACAAGCTGGTAGGCGCGGGAAAACGTCTGGTCACAGGTGAAAGTCTTTTTACCACGGTCTTTACCCACAGAGGAAACGGAAAGGCTACAGTGGCTTTCGGTGCACCCTATCCGGGACGTATTATTCCGGTCGATCTTGATGAGATGGGCGGGACGCTCATCTGTCAGAAAGACTGTTTCCTCTGTGCGGCTAAAGGCGTTTCCATCGGTATCTATTTTCAGAAAAAAGTATTGACGGGACTCTTTGGCGGCGAAGGGTTCATTATGCAGAAACTTGAAGGGGACGGACTTGCATTCATTCATGCCGGTGGTATGCTCAAAGAGATAGAACTCAAAGATGGAGAGGAATTGCATCTCGATACGGGTTGTCTGGTCGCCATGCAGCCTCATGTCCATTTCGATCTTGAACAGGCAGGAGGCATAAAGACCGGTTTGTTCGGAGGTGAGGGGTTCTTCTTTGCCAAACTGAGAGGGCCGGGTAAAATATGGATACAGTCGCTTCCATTCTCGAGACTGGCCGGACGTATGCTTTCCGCCGCGCCGCAGGGTGGAGGAAAAGATACGGGTGAAGGCTCTGTTCTGGGCGCGATAGGTGACCTGGCAATGGGTGACAGGTTCAATTTTTAGGAGGAATAAGATATGGATAGATTTACAGAAACAAGTTATACCGGTTTTGGACAGAATATAGGTAATTCGCTCAAGGGTTTTTTCATTGGGTTCTTTCTTATTGTCGGAGCGATCATACTGCTTGCATGGAATGAAAACAGGAGTGTAGAACAGGCAACGGCACTCAAAGAGATGGAGCAGAAGATCATAACGCTCCCGGATACAAGTTATCAGAAAGTAAATGATGGCAAGGCTGTGCTGCTTCAGGGGGAAGTAAAGCCTTTGCACGAGGTTGTAGACCCTGAATATGGAGTGAAAACAGATGGGCTTGTGTTGCAAAGAAAGGTGCAGATGTATCAGTGGAAAGAGCATACACAGAGCAAAAGTGAGGATAAGCTCGGCGGTGGGACCGAAACGGTCACAACCTATTCTTACACGAAAGAGTGGTCTGAACATGCAAATAATTCTGTGAGCTTCAAGCATCCCGAAGGACATGAAAATCTGCCTATGACACACCGTGGAGCAACATACAGTACCGACGCACAGCTTGGAGACTTTTATCTTGGTAAAGAGATTATCAATCACATAGGTGCTACAGAAGGCTTTCCCGGTTTGTCACAAATGCCGGACACTGTAGCAGATGCCAAAAACTATAAAGCGTATCTCTATATTGGCGAGAATCCTGCAAAACCGCAGATCGGTGACACAAAGATCACCTACACTTATGCACCTGCAGGTATTTATACATTTGCAGGGGAACAGGCAGGAAAAACATTGACATACTATACAACAGAGAATGGGAAAGACTTTCTCTTTGCACGCTATGGAAAAGTTTCTGCCAAACGTATTTTCAAAGAGGAGCTCGATGCCAATGCATTGTGGACATGGATCTTACGGGGTATCGGACTTCTGCTGATGTTCATCGGCTTTAGTATGATGATGGGCATTTTGGCTACTTTGGCAAATGTCATACCAATGCTAGGTACACTCGTGGGAGGTGCGACCGCTCTGGTAGCAGGAGTATTGACACTTATGCTGGGTTCTTTGGTCATCGCCATAGCATGGTTCTCCTCACGGCCGATGATGTCATTGATGATCCTTGCTACAGGTGTTGCCATCGCTTTCGCCCTTGGTAAAATAGGGAAGAAAAAAAGCACAGCAAGCACCTCTGAGAGAGAAGAGCAGGCAAGTAGATCTGAGAAAAAAACGGGAAGCACTCCACCTCCTAGAAGAACCAGGGATAAGAGTGAAAAATAGTTTTTTGGATCTTACGGTGATGCATGAAGTTCGCATCTATGTATATAAATCAATGGAGAGAATAAACATGAAAAAAATACTTATGACAACAGCAATAGCAACATTAACAACAGTAACAATGGCAGCAGAGAAGATAGACATCTACAAATATGACATGATAACAATCTATAAAAATGTACCATCGACTATTGCAAAAATGGAGATGAGTAGTATTAAGATGACCAATGACGGTGTCAATCCCTACAAAGTACTTAAAGGAAAAGTATTGAGCTGCAAAAAACTGGGCTTTGATGGTAAAGAAGAAAAACAGGACTTCCCTGACCATCTTCTGTATCATTATACCAAGCATCTTAAGAATGATGTAGAAGCATCCTGTGATGAAAATGTCTATAAAGGTGGAACAGTCAATTTCAGTGTACTCGTCGATGGTAATGATTAGGAGAAGATAATGAAAAAAGTTATTGCACTATGCATGGTGACTATGGCAGTAGCAGTGTATGCAGAGAATCTCTCTGTGTACAAGCATTTGAATTTTCAAATACATATCAATTCCAAATATGTACAAAAATATGTAACAGGTGCCAAAAAATTTGGAATGACAAGTATTGTCGATCCAAAATTCAGATGTAAAGATGCAGGTTTTTCAAAGAATGACAGTGTTGCTGAAGGTATTATGTATGGTAAAAAAAGAAAAGACGGCTCTATAGATATCAGTGGTGTGGGAGACTTCAAGATGTATAGGTATGCACGCTATATGAAAAATGGTAAAGAGTGTATAGAGACATATTATTACAAAGGTGATCCTTCTTTTGGAAAGAGAAGTTTTGTGATGATGAGTAAAGAGAATTAATCGATGTTCCGTCTGATTTTACTCTTTATGATTTTTCCTTTTCTACTTTTGGCAGAGGCATTTCACCCTTATGCAGTCAAGTCAGGAAAGATCACTTATGAAAAACGAAAATATTCGATACATTCTACATTAAAGATAGATGCCAATGGTCAGATTCAGGGTAAGAGAACAACACCCTATTATGTAGAAGAGAAAGTGGAATATTACTGGAGTGATTACGGGAATCTTGTTTATGAACGTTCTTTTCTGCTTAGTTGGTTTGGCGGGAAAAAACTTGAAAAACCAATACTGAAGTATGAAACACTTTGGAAAGGAGATAAACGTCATTACTATAATGCCAAAAAACATAAGGTTTTGGTCAACCCCTACTATATGCGCATTGAGTGTTTGAAAGCAGGGAAGCTTTTTGAGCGTTCAGGTTGGGTAAAAGTGCTTTACCCAACAGCGACCATCAAAGATCAAGTTAATGTAGAAGGGGAAATGACTGACCATTATTTTATTGATGCTTTTGAAGATGTATATCTTTGGAAAGGGATTGTTTTAAGAGAGATGGATTATTCTACCTCTCCTAAAGGTGAACGAATGGATCCTGATCGAGAGAAGGTCGCTGTTACTATAGATGAGAAAAATACAATGGATACTTCTATATTTTCACCTAAATGGGTAGGAAAATAAAAGATGTAAGTCTATTTTTCCAAGAGTGTGATATTGAAATGGTTGACTCTCTGTTTTCTTTTGGGAGGTACAACAGGATGGGCAAAAGAGGCACCCCTTTTTGCATCAGTGATAAATATAGCACAAAATGATACTTTAAATATGAGAAAATCTCCAGATTATCATTCTGAGAAAATAGGCGCTTTACCTCTTGATGCCAGAGTAGGTGTAGACAGCTGTAAAAAAGTGGGACATTCGACATGGTGTAAGGTATTTCATCTTGTTCAGTATGACTATGACGCGTTTGGATATGGTGCTAAGCCTGGGTGGGTCAATGACCGTTATCTAACATTTTCCGATAGAGGTTACGTACTTATTGAAGGAGAAGGAAACCGTGACTATGTACTTGGATGTAATCACGGTAAATGTGATATAGTCTCCCATATTTCAACAAAAGGTGACAAAGTGATTGGCATTCAAACCCAAAAGATAGCTAGAAACAGGCTCAAAGGAGCAAGTCATTTTGGTGCTACAACCAAAGAAATGGATGAATACTGTGTGACAGGCAGGTATATTGAGGATTATCTGAGGGAAAAGGCATTGAAAACACTGCGTAATAACTATGATTATCCTGCCTACCAAAAAGCGGTTGATTTTGTAAAAGATTTTGATGTAATGTGGTTGGAAAAGATTGCCAAATATATGCATAGCAATCTTGGGTTACAGGTATTGTGTCAGACCTACTTTGGTAAAGAGAGCCGGCTTTTTACCGACCATGAGATACGTATGATGGACAAGAGCCGAAGCCAAGTGCTTTTTGGGGGATATACGGAAGCCAAGGGAGATGCAATACATAAAAGTCTGTATGATGTGATAGATGAAATGGAACTACCTCTCATAGACATTAATTGTGTTAAAGTACTGACTTCTCTACGAGGATTCCGTTGCTCAGAACATGGACAATGCAAAGGATATGCTTTTTTGCATGTCAATGAAGATTCTGCTACGAAGGAATATGATTGGAAAGGTATAATTGTCATTGTGGAAAAATATCACGGGAAATGGTATGTAGCTGGAGTGTTTGGAGACAGATGGACCATGTAGCGTAGATTAAAAAATTTGCTGTCAAATGTTGTGTATTAAACCTTAGTTAACCTCACTCAAGTAAACTACTATTATCAAATAGTTTTAGGAGAAAAACTTGAGTCAAATCATACAAAATATCAGAACGGAAATTTCCAAAGTATTGGTCGGCCAGGACAAGATGGTCGAAGGACTGCTTGCCGGGTTGCTTTGCCGCGGGCACATACTGCTTGAAGGTGTACCCGGGCTTGCGAAGACCACTGCGGTCAATGCGCTTGCGAAGACATTGGGGCTGAACTTCAAACGTGTGCAGTTCACACCTGACCTGCTGCCTTCAGACATTATCGGAACGGAGATCTATGATCCTTCCAAGAACTCTTTCAAGATCAAACAGGGACCTGTATTTACTAACCTTTTACTTGCAGATGAAATAAACCGTGCCCCGGCCAAAGTGCAGTCAGCACTGCTTGAAGTCATGCAGGAGAGACAGGTGACTATTGGAGATGAGACCTTCAAGATCGATTCACCATTCCTTGTTATGGCAACACAAAACCCGGTAGAGCAGGAGGGGGCATACGAACTTCCCGAAGCACAGCTTGACCGTTTCATGATGAAAGTGGTCGTGGGCTACAACACGAAAGAAGAAGAACTTGAGATCGCCAGACGTGTGGCGAACAACAGCTTCGAAACTATCCAGCAGGTAGCGAGCAGAGAAGAGCTTGAACAGATCCGTAAAGAAGCGCTGGAAGTGCATATGGATGAAGAGATCGAAGCGTATATCATCGAACTTGTCGCTGCAACGCGTGACCCCAAAGCGTATGGCCTTGAAGAGCTTGAACCGTACATTGAATTTGGTGCGAGTCCTAGAGCGAGTATCGATATGTATAAAGCGGCACGTGCGATCGCCTACCTCAAAGGACAGGATTATGTGTCGCCTATCGAGATAGCCTATATCGCCAAAGAGATCCTTCGCCATCGTATCATTTTGAGCTATGAAGCACAGGCTGAGGATATTACGCAGGATCATATCATCGAGAAGATATTGGCAGCAGTACCAATTCCGTAGGAATCGGGATGATGATGGAAAATGAAATAAAAAATGTAGGGTGTTGTGCCCTCACAACACCACAATATAGAAATATAGTGAGTGGTGCTGTCGGGGAACAACACCCTACGCAAGAGGTAGTATGAATAAAAAAGCGAAAAAGATCGTTCTCAAAACGAAGAAGCAGGTGTACGGGGATATGCTCGGCAACAATGCTTCGATGTTCCAGGGTGAGGGCTTTGAGTTTACGGAGCTTCGTGAGTATGTCTACGGGGACGATGTCCGTAAGATAGACTGGAAGACGACGGCCAAATTGGGCAAGCCTTTTGTCAAGATCTACAAAGAAGAGAGAGAGCTCAATGTGGTGGTCGTCTCGATGCTGGGAGGGTCCACCTATTTTGGGACAGTGAAGCAGAAATCCGACATCATCGCCGAAGTGGCGGGTACACTCGGTTTTTCTGCCGTGAAGAATGCAGACCTCTTCTCCCATATGATCTTTGCGGACAAACTCTATGATCTGAGCAAGCCGAGTAAAAAACTTTTTTCCGTAAATAGAGCGGTTGAAAATATTGTCAATTTTGAACCCATCGGCAAAGAGGGTGATTTCAAAGCACTAGTCGAGACTTTGAACAACCGTTTAAAGAAGAAAGCACTGCTTTTCATCCTCTCGGACTTTGTGGGTGATGTGGACTTGAAACTGTTGAGCAAGAAACATGATGTCTTTGCGGTCATCGTACGTGACAAGTTTGAAGAAGAGCCGAGTGAATTGGGGTACCTCAGACTGATCGATATGGAAACGAAACAGAGTTTCGAAGGCAACATCGACAGCGGAACACTGAAGAACTATAAAAAAGCTCTTCTGAAAAATGATGAAAAACTTTACAAACAATTCAAGAAACACGGCATCAGGTTCACCAAAGTGTATACGCACGAAGACGGAGCCCTGAAACTGATGAAGAGTATGAGGAGATGACAGTGAGTAATGAGAAGATAGCAGGTAGCAGTGAAGGAAAATATGATGAATGAACAAAATTTGACAGCACAACTCAAAGATATCAAACCTTTATTGGAGATCCCGGATAACTCTTTCTACATTTACTGGGGACTGATAGGTTTCGGTGTCCTGTTGCTGCTTGCCGTACTCTTTTTTGTCATCAAGAAACTCTGGGAGAACAGAAAAATCAACCTTGCAAAGGGGTATCTGGCGAAACTCAAGGAGATCGACTGGAAAGACTCGAAGAAGTCGGCGTATGAAGCGACGCATTATGCAAGGCTGCTGGCAACCGATGAGAGAAGAAAAGAACTTTTTTCCCAGCTTGAACCGATGCTGGAAAAATACAAATATAAGAAAAAGGTAGATGAAGTGGATAGTGATACAAAAAATAAATTCAACCTTTTTGTGCAGGTGGCAGATGAGTCAATTTAGTTTTGAATATCCGTTATTACTGTTGGTGCTGCTACTCTTTATCGTATGCAGCAAATGGTGTAAAGAGCGGAGCCGGGCGATCTTTTTCCCGCATGTCAACACGCTGATAGCCAAAGAGACGAACAAGTCTTCACTGCTTTCCTGGTTGAAATGGGTCGGAATTGTTGCTGCGGTGGTTGCGCTGGCGTCACCGATTCTGACAAAGAATTATATCAATTCCAAGAAAGAAGGACGGGACATTGTCCTGGTCATTGACAGTTCCGACTCGATGAGACAGATGGGATTTGACCCGAAGGATCCGTACAAGAACAAATTCGATGTGGTCAAAGAAGTGGTTGCCGACTTCATCAAGAAGCGTAAAAATGACCGTATTGGAATGGTAACGTTCGCGGATGTGGCATTCATCGCCTCGCCTTTGACTTTTGAGAAGGATTTTCTGACCAACATTACCGAGATGCAGAAACTTGGAATGGCAGGAAAAAGAACGGCCATCAATGATGCGCTGGTCCAGGCGTACAATCTGATGAGCAAGAGTAAAGCCAAATCAAAAATAATCATTCTTCTGACAGACGGAAGGGACAATATGTCCAAGATCCCGTTGTCGGATGTGAAACATATGATCGAAAAAAGAGATGTGAAGCTTTATACCATAGGTATCGGTGGTCCAAGGGATTATGATGCGCAATACCTGAAAACACTTGCAAAAGCAGGAAAAGGCCAGGCGTATGCAGCACGGTCGGCAGCCATGTTGAGCAAAATCTATGATGAGATCAACAAACTTGAAGTTACGAAGCTCGATAGCAAGAAGATCGTAGAGCATACCTATCTGTATGTCTATCCTCTTTTTCTTGCTGTGTTGAGCCTGTTGTTATTTGTGTATTACAGAAATTCGAAAGGAGTATAAATGGAATTTGTAAACCCGTATCTTTTTTGGATCCTGCTTGTACCTTTTGTACTCTTTGCATTTTTGATTTCTACGAATAAAGAACGTCTCTCACGTATTTTTGACGAAAAAGTACTGACGCGTTTGACGGCAAGCTCTGAGGGAATGCCTCTCAGATTGA
This sequence comes from Sulfurovum sp. NBC37-1, assembly GCF_000010345.1. Lineage (NCBI taxonomy): Bacteria > Pseudomonadati > Campylobacterota > Epsilonproteobacteria > Campylobacterales > Sulfurovaceae > Sulfurovum > Sulfurovum sp. NBC37-1. Next base: position 2,083,145 of record NC_009663.1, on the reverse strand, counting down.
GAAATATCATCATGTTCGCAGCGATCTTTTTTATGATCGTTGCACTGGCGCGCCCGGTCAAAGAGCTGGAAGACAAAGTGGTGAAAGTACAGGGATTGACCCTGCTGACGGCATTGGATATTTCAGGTTCCATGCGAAGCAAAGATGTCTACCCGAACCGTTTGGCCTTTGCCAAAAAGAAGATGAATGAATTCTTTGATGCCATGCCGAGTGACGAGATAGGGGTTGTCGCCTTTGCCTACAGTCCCTTTGTGCTTGCTCCGTTTACCTCTGACAAAGAGACCCTCAAGATGATGGTAAAAGGGGTGGATGACTCCTACATCAATATGGGGTCTACAGATTTCCTGGCATTGGGTGAACTTGCGAGCTCTCTGCTTGAAAAGAAAAACCCGAAGATCCTGGTACTCTTTACAGACGGCGGTGACGAAAAAGCCATTGCCGGTTTTGCGGATGTGCTCAAGGCCAACAAGATTGACCTGTATGTGGTACTCGTGGGTACGGAGAAAGGTGCACCGGTCATCGATGAAAACGGCAAACCGATCATGCAGAAGGACGGTACTATCGCGATTTCACAGAGAAACGATGCGTTGGGGCTGTTGGCCAAAGAGAATGGCGGTGCCTATGTGATAGCCGGACCCGGAAAAGAAGATATTGAAAACCTGGCCGCAGTGATCAAAGGAAAATACAAAGAACAGCAGCAGGGTGAAGTCAGGGTCAAGCAGAGAGTGGAGTATTTCTACTATCCGCTTGGGCTGGGACTCTTTTTACTGCTGATCGGATTGAGTTCGTTTCCCAGATTCAAAAGCCAAAAGAAAGCATCCGGTAAAGATGGAGGTAAAAAATGAAAAAACTACTATTACTGATACTATTCACTTTTCTGCATGCCGGGTTGACTGACTTTAAAACGATTGAAGCGGCAAAACAGGCATATGACAGTAAAGAGTACAGCAAAAGTGCGGCACTTCTGCACTCTTTGGACAAAGCGGCGCCGCAGAAAGAGTATGATATCGGAAATGCCTACTACAAGTCCAAGAACTATGATGCAGCCATTCAGTCCTATAAAAAGGCAAAAGGGATAGACAAGGCGATGCGTTTGCACAATATAGGCAATGCCTATTTTCAGAAAAAAGATCTTGACAATGCGATCAAAAGTTATGAAGAGGCTTTGAAGATCCGGGAAGACAAAGATACACGTTTCAATCTGGAACTTGCCAAAAAGATGAAGAAAAAAGAAGAAGAGAAAAAGAAAAAGCAGCAGAAAAAAGACCAGAAGAAAAAGAAAGATAACAAGAAGAACAAAGACAATAAGAAAAATAAAGATCAGAAAAAGCAGAATCAGAAGAACAAAGACCAGAAGAAGAAAGATCAGAAGAAGAAAGATCAGAAGAACAAGAAGAACGATCAGAAAAAAGACCAGAAGAAACAGGGCGACCAGAAAAAGAAAGATAAAAAGAACCAGGAGAAAAAAGACCAGAAAAAGAAAGCCGATCAGCAGAAAAAGAACAAAGAGGGACAAAAGAAAGAGAAGAAAAAAGAGAATGATAAAAAAGAGGGCGACAAGCAGAAGTCGGGTTCCCAAAAAGAGAAAAAGCCCCAGAATAAAAAGGGTGAGCAGTCCTCAGGTGCAGCAAAAAAGCAAAAGAAAATGTCCAAAGAAGAGAAAATCAAGCAGCAGGAACTCAAAAGGTTACTGAAAAAAATGCAGCAAAAAGGGACGCCGACCATGATGTACCAGATGAGCAATGACAAAAAGTCAAAAAGGAGCGATGGTGCCAATCCATGGTGATCAGGGTATCCAGAAACTACTGTTATTGATCCTGGCACTATGCACATTTGCAAATGCCAATGAAGTTGAAGTGTTTTCATATGTTCCCGAAGCAAAAGCACTCGTTTCAGATACGGAGATCGTTGCGGGGCATATGGTACGGCTCAAGATCAGGGCAAACGGAGATAAAGTGGTATTTCCGAAAATTGATGAGATAGACGGGGTAAAAGTGTTGGAAGAGCGTGAGATTGTTGTCAACAGGCCTCATTACATAAACGGTGTACTGAAAAAGGAACGTACCATACGGATCTACACGTTTGCGCCTCATCATGATGTGACCATCCCCTCCTATAATGTTGAGATAGACGGAAGAACGTATAGAACAAAACCTATCAAAATAAAAGTAATGCCTGTAAACGCACAAAATACGGAAGACAGTAACAAGTTTTTCCTCCATCTCGAGACAGACAAGAAATCTGCAATGATAGGCGAACCGATTGTGGTTACGGTATCCCTTTCATTGAAAATAGGGACAAGGCTCTCCAAGAACCCCATATATACCAGACCGGCATTTGAGGGGTTTTTTTCTGAAGATCTCGGTGAGGAAAAGGTCTACATAAAAAGAGACCGGCAGATCACGGAAGTGAAATACCTTTTAACCCCACATACTGCAGGCAGTTTTTCCGTAGGGCCGGCAAGAGCCAAGATAGGCGTGTCTGACAGAAGAAAACTGGATATGTTCGGAAGAGCTGTGCGTACCTATTGGGTACCGATCGCTTCCAACAGTGTCAAGATAGATGTTGCAAAAAAATCGCAGGAGAGTGATCTTGTGGGGCGATTTACCATAGAGAGCTCGCTTGATCCAAACAATGTAAAAGCCAACGAACCGGTAACCCTTACCGTAAAGATAGCAGGGAACGGGGCACTCGAAGGTTTTGAGTTTCCCGATTTTGAGATGGATGGGGTAACCGTTTACAGTGACGATGCAGAGGTCCGGACTACACTGGATGGAAATCAGGTTAAAAGCGATTATGCCAAAAGCTTTACCTTCATCTCCGACCATGATTTTACCATCCCGGCACGACGTATATCCGTGTATGATACGAAAAGTAAAACAGTGAAATATCTGGAGACGCCTTCCTATGATGTACATGTGGAGGGTTCACGGGCGATCGCCGCACAAAAGTCCCAAAGCCTGACAGCAGGTACAGGCAAGGTGCACAGCGATTTGAAACAGCCCCAAAAGTCGATGCTGGATACCGAAGAGGGCAAAAACCTTTCCGAAGTGCAGCTTCCGCCGTGGTGGATGATAGCCTCGGCTTTTGTTTTGGGTTTGCTGGCCATGTACCTGTTTCAGTATTTCCTTTCAACAAAACGGAAGAGAAGGAGAGCTGCAGTCAAAGAGAGCGAAGCGCTTCAAATACTTTATCCGCACACCAACAGATCCAAAGCGGTCGAAGATATGGTGCGTACATTGTATGCGAAGGAAAACGGTGATAAAACTATCGTCATCGATAAAACGGCATTGAAAATGCTGATAGAAAAATATGAAAATAATTTAGAAAAGAGAAGTAAATGATATTTCAGACAAGAAAAAATAAAAAAGGATTAAAAATGCAAAACTTTAATAATATGAGCATTCGTAAGTTACTAATATTCTTTGTGGCGCTGTTCACCGTAGCCAATGCTGCCGGTGTTGAAGCAAGCCTCTCCGATACGGAAGTCGTACAGGGGAATATGGTGCAGTTAAAGATAAAAGCAACAGGAGACAGGGTAGAATTTCCCGATATTCAGGAGATCGATGGTACAAAAGTGCTGGGACGTTCGCAGTCGCAGAACAATTCCATCACCTATATCAACGGAAAACTGACAAATGAACATTCGACGAGTCTCATTCTGACCTTTGCGCCTCAGCATGATGTCACGGTTCCGTCGTACGGCGTGACCATTAACGGAAAGGTTTACAGGACCGATCCCCTCAAGGTCAAAGTGGTCAAAGCAGCTGCGCCCGGTGTGGGCAGTAATGTGAAATATTCCCTTCAGATGCGTGCGAACAAGAAAGAGGTGATCGTTGGGGAACCTCTGGTCATAACGGTCTATTTTAGTCTTAAAACGGGTGTCAGGCTTACGGACAATCCACAGTACACCAAACCGGAGTTCAAAGGTTTCTTTGTCAAGGAAGTCAATGATCCAAGAGCCTATATCAAAGGTGATCAGCAGATCCAGGAGCTCAGATATATCCTGACACCGCAAAAAGAGGGTACCTATACCGTCGGGCCGGCAACTGCCGTCATTTCCGAAATGGACAGAAGCAGAAGGGATATGTTCGGAAGATTCTTTGGTGGGAAGCAGAAATCGATCGCTTCGAATACTTTGACGATCACGGTGAAACCAAAACCGGAAGATACGGATCTGGTCGGAGAATTCAAACTGGAAAGCCATCTGGACCATGCAAAGACCAAGGCGAACAAGCCTGCCAATCTTACTGTGCGCATAGAAGGTAACGGGTCCCTTGAAGATTTTGACCTAAGTGACTACGAGATAGACGGAGTGACCGTGTACAGTGATGATCCGAAGGTGGAAAGCAAGCTTTCCGGAAATGCTCTCAAAAGTACTTTTGAGAAAAGTTTTGCCTTTATTTCTGATCATGATTTTACGATTCCTGCCAGAACCATTTCTGTGTACGATCCAAAGGACGGTAATGTCAGCAAACTTGAGATCCCTTCTTATGAGGTGAAAGTGGCTGCCGGACAGAAAACGGCTGTGGCGGCACCGTCCGGGAACCAAACAGTCGGTAAAGTACAGACCAATTTGAAGCAACCCGGCAGTACTTCTGGGAAAGTCATAGAGAAAAAAGTGGAAGTGGAGCGTGTGGCATGGTGGATGCTCCTGCTTGCCGTCATTGCCGGTGCCGTTCTCATGTACCTGTTGCAGCAGCTGCCGAAATTCAAAGGCAGGCATGCCAGTCCGTTCAAAGAATCGGAAGCCCTGAAGATACTTTATGCGCATATCAATGATGACAAAGAGGCTGAAGAGATGGTACGCAAACTCTATGCAAAGAAAAACGGTGATAAAAGTGTTATAATTGATAAAAAAGAATTGAAAGCATTGGTGGAAAAGTACAGAGTCCATTGATCTTTTGATATCGAGGGGAGAGAAGTCAGATGGAGCTCTCGCAGATTGGTTATATCTACGGAAATATAGAAGAGGAATTTCTGGATACCTGCCGTAAAGTACTCAAAGATGAGAGGGTTACCTATATTCCTCTTGCCAGGATGCATGCCATAGAAGAGGGTAAATATTTCCATCTTATGGTCTCGGGGCAGCTCGATGAAGTAAAAGAAGCCATTACTTATGCCGAGTCGGCAGGGATGAGTATCGGTATCGTACCGCTGCCGACACAGAAGAACCTTATGCGCACTTTTGCACTTCCCTCCAAACTTGAAGAGGGTATCGCTGTGGCAAAAGAGAAGGCAGAAAAAAAAATAGACCTGCTTTTCTGTAATGATGAACTGGTATTACAGGAAGTGGTCATCGGTGATGCTCCGCCACTGGATATCTATGATACCGTACTGAATCAGCAAAGTTTTTTCAGCAGAATACAGCTTTTCTTCCATACGCTGCGAAAAGTAAAACGTTTACATCATACCCGGGTTACACTGATTGACGAGAACGAACAGGAGACCAAAGTGTCTGCGGTAGGTTTGGTAGGGGTGGAGTATCAAAACAGTACCTTTGCTTCGAAGCTTATTGTTTCACAGATCAATGCAGCGGATGGTAAGCTTTCTTTGCTGATTTTGGCACCGGTTTCTATTCTTCAGTATATGGGCTATCTTTTCAGGTCGCTGTTGTCACAGTGGAAATCTGACCAGCTGCCGAGATCAGTGGGCTATATGCGCAGCAGTAAACTGGAGATCAAAACCGAAAGACCGCTTGAAGTACTGATTGATTCCTCTGTACCTTTTGAAACACCGGTGGTGCTGCGTAGTACCAAAGAAGATCTTCAGTTGAGTGTAGGGGAATCATTCTGGGAAAAACAGAATAAGGATGTGACGGGGAAAAACAGTGTCAAGATAGACCACCTTCCCCGTGATGAAGAAAGTGCAACTTATCTGGCAAAAGCCATTCCTCTGTTCAGTCATGCCAGCCAGGAGCAGTATGCTTCGCTGTTTTCAAGTCTGAGGGAAGAAGGGCGGTTGAGCAGTACATTCATGGTGCTGCTGATCCTGGCAACGATGATCGCAACATTCGGTCTTTTTATCAATTCAAGTTCTGTGGTCATCGGGGCAATGCTTCTGGCTCCCCTGATGCAGCCTATCGTCAGTATGAGTATGGGTGTACTGAGGCAGGACAGTACCTTGGAACTCTCTTCTGTGAAGACGATCGTTATCGGGGTGCTTTCGGTGCTGCTGACCGCGGCGCTGATCGCCTGGTTCATTCCCATTGAGAAGTTGACCACCGAAATGTCAGGACGGCTCTTTCCTACGACCCTCGACCTTTTTATCGCCATAGCATCGGGGATGGCTGCTGCCTATGCCAAAAGTAATGAAAAGATCTCCGGTTCACTTGCAGGTGTGGCAATCGCGGTAGCATTGGTGCCTCCCCTTGCTGTGGCAGGTGTCGGTTTGGGCTGGGCTCAGTGGCATATGTTCAGCTCGGCTTTTCTGCTTTTTCTGACAAACCTGGTAGGCATCGTTCTGGCAGCGGCACTGACCTTTGTCGTGCTGGGTTACTCTCCCCTCCGTGTAGCAAAGAAAGGGATCTTGATCTGGTTTATGATCGTAGCACTTGTGTCTATCCCTCTTTACAGTTCTTTTGAACAGATGAAAGAGAATATTGCGATACAGAAGACCCTTGCCAATATCCACTTCAAGCTGAACAAACAGGAAGTAGTTTTAACCCACATTCAGCTCATAGAACACAGCAAAGTACTTGAAGTACGCTGTGAAGTGATCGCCAGTGGTTTCCTCTCTCCAGAAGAGAAGAAACTGCTCAAGGAGGTCATAGAGAAAACCATCGGCAGAAAAGTGGAAGTGATCGTGACGTTCAGATATCGTTTGTAGAAGTATTTTTCTATGGAAGTGGAGACTTTAGTCCCACAAAAGTTTAGGGGTGAGAGTAAACTCTTCACTTCCAATATATTTGTGTTACAAGCTATAGGATATCATGCAGTGTATTGGCTTTGGACATCCATCGGTTGAGGATTTCCCACTCTTCATTCTCTACCATGTTTCTGCATTGTTTGAGCTCTGTCTCGAAGGCTTCGACCGCTTCGATGAGGTTCGTTTTGTTTTGTCTGAAGATGTCTTCCCACATCTTCGGAGAAGATTTGGCGATACGGCTCATGTCCTTGAATCCCCCGCCGGCAAGAGCAACGATGCTTTCCGGGTCCTCCTGTTCCATCACGGAGTTAGCCAAGGCATAGGAGAGGGCATGCGGCATATGTGAGATGAAGGCCGCATGTCTGTCATGCTCTCTGGCACCCATATAGACGAGTTTCATTCCAATATCGGAGAAAAGATTTTTGGCGACACTTTGCTGATGTGCACCACTCTTTTCCATATCGCAAAGCACTACGACCTTGTCTTCATAGAGATCATCAAGCGCAGCGGTCGGCCCGAATTTCTCCGTACCGGTCATGGGGTGGGCGGTCACGAAGTTCTTTCTGATATTCTCTGGAATGCTTTCAGAGATCTTCGCTTTGGTGCTTCCCAGGTCTATAACTGTACAGTTTTCATCCAGTTCTCCCAGTTGTCTGGCGACAGAAATGATGCCGTCGACAGGAATGGTCAGAATGATGACATCGCACCTTTTTATCTCGTCGAGGGTATATACTATCTCATCGACAAGCCCTAAAGAAAGTGCCTGACTAGAGTGTTTTTCATTATGGTCAAGCCCTGTAAAATGGTAGTTTCCTGACGTTTTTTTCAGTGCGAGGGAGAGTGAACCTCCCATCAGTCCAAGCCCGATGATGCCGATCTTTGTTGCCATTGGTACCCTTTTGTATAGACGGTGTTTTGGCTGTGATTATAGCATATTAACTACTCTCTTATTGAAAAAAAGATAAAATATTGCACTTAATGAACAAGGTTGACCAATGATGACAAGGAAAATTGCTCTTTCGTGGATGCTGCTGGGCTCACTGCTTCTCGCACAGAAAGTCACTCAGATAAAATTTGAAGGTTTGGCACACCTTTCTCCCACCGTGGCCAAAGAGGTGGCCGGTGTCCATATAGGGGATACTATCGACAGTGATATGCTTGATGAATCGGTAAAGAATTTTTTCGATCAGGGCTATTTTGAGGATGTATGGGTTGAGCAGAAAGGCGGTACGCTTATCTACCATTTCAATGAGAAGAGAGCTATTGCCAAAGTGATTGTGAACGGTTATGGTGACGACGGTAAGAAGCTGCTTGAAAGTGCCGGTATCAAAAAAGGCGATCTTTATGACGAAATGCGTATAGAGAGAGCCAAGAAGACGATGCAGGCAGCACTTGAAGCCAAAGGAAATTATGACTCAGTTGTGGAAGTGACTACCAAACCGGTGGGCAAAAACGCTGTAGCTGTGACCTTCGATGTCAACAAGGGTGAGAAGATCAAGATCAAGAAGCTCAACTTCATCGGAGCGAAAGCGCTGGACAAAGGCGATCTGGAAGATTCACTGGTGAACCAGGAAGAGGATGCACTCGGATTCATTCCGTTCTTCTTCCATAACGGTGAAGTGAAGGTCGACCAACTGGAGTACGACAGCTACAGGGTCAAAGAGACTTACATGAAGCATGGTTATATCGATGCGCAGGTCAGTAAACCGCTGATGCGTGTGGATTACAGCTCCTATTCTGCGGATGTTGATTACAAGATCAATGAGGGAAAACAGTACAAGGTCGGCAAAGTAAGTGTTTCACAGAGTATCCCGGGGCTTAGTACGGAGGAACTCGCATCCGATCTCGACTTGCATTCGGGAAGGATCTTCAACATCACCAAAATGCGTAAAGACATGAAAATGCTGGAGAACAAAGCGGGTGATCTTGGGTATGCCTATGCCAAAGTGACACCGAACATGCACAAAGATCCTGAAAAAGGTATTGTGGATATTCAGTATATCATCACTCCGGGACAGAAAGTGACCATTGGAGATGTTCTGATTTCAGGAAATGATGAGACAAAAGACAGGGTCATTAGACGCTACATCTATCTTGCTCCGGGCGACTTCTACAATGCGACAGACCTCAAAGAGAGTAAGAATGCACTTCAAAGAACCGGTTTTTTCGAAAAAGTGGATATTCAGAGCCAAAGGGTTTCTGAAGACAAGGTCAACCTGCTTGTCAAAGTGAAAGAGACGCAGACTGGTACCATCTCAGCAGGCGGTGGTTACGGCTCCTACGAAGGGTTCATGCTGAATGCTTCCATTTCCGACAGGAACCTTTTCGGATCGGGTATCAACTCTACGCTTGGGTTCGAGTGGTCGAAGGTATCGCAGAACTACAACCTCTCATTCGTCAACCCGAGAGTCTGGGATAGCCTGTATAGTCTGGGAGTGAGCTTCTACAAAAGAAAGTATGATTACAACTACGAGCAAACGGATGGTTATACGATCGATCAGCTGGGTGGTTCACTCAATGTGGGGCGTGAGTTCTGGAGGCATTTCTACGCTTCTGTAGGGCTTGGGTATGTGGATAACCAATCTGAGTATAGTGATGAGTACCTGCAGAACACGAATTCAATTTCCAACCAATTCTATAATGACCAGTACAGTAAAACTTCCGGTTTTGCTTCTCTGAGATTCGACAATACAGATGATTATCTTCTGCCGAGAGAAGGTTTCATTGCATCTGTTAACGGTGAGTATTCCGATATGAATGGCGATTTGACGCCGGAAAATATAGCGAGAGGATATACATCGTTTGACAGCTTCACAAAAGTTCGTGCCCGTTTCGGCGCCTTTTACGGGCTGGAAGACCTGATCGACTATGATCTCATTTTACGATTCAAAGCACGATATACCAAGATATTCTCACAAAATGACGAGTATATTCCTATTGCTGAGAGACTTTTCATGGGGGGTATAGGGTCAGTAAGAGGGTACAACCCCTACTCACTCTCTCCTGATGTCATCGGTAAAGGTGGTGTACCCGGTTATCCTGGTAGTAGGATTGGTGGTACGGAACGAGAATCTATCTCTTTAGAAGCAAACATTCCTCTCTCGGATGCGGCAAAAATGCGTCTGTCCGCTTTCTACGATATCGGTAGGATCAGCACCGATGCGGTACGTACAGTTGGTGGAGGATATGTGGATTTCAATAATCCGGACCAGTCATACTATGGCGATTCACTTGTAAGATCCTCAACGGGTGCCGTGATAGAGTGGCAATCGCCTTTCGGTGCGATCAACCTGATCTTCTCCTACGCAATTGACCCTGATGAATATGATGACACGGCAACCTTCGAATTCTCCATGGGTAACCAGTTCTAAGAGAGTCGGCTGACGATTACTTCGGTCTGCCGAACTATTTCCAGCTCTTCATCGGTGGGGATAACAAGAATATCTGTTCTGCTCTCCCTGCTATGGATGGCAGAAGCCTCTTGCTTTGCCGAATCATTTTTCTTTTTCTCTAATATGATCCCAAAAGTATACTCCATCCCTTCACATACCATTTCCCGTACCAAAGCGGCATGTTCTCCTATGCCTCCGGTAAAGACCAGTGCATCCACATGTCCTAGTGTTGCACTGTAGGCACCAATATATTTCTTGATGCGATAGACGTACATTTCCAAAGCAAGCCGGCTCTTTTCATCACCTTCGTCCATCTTGTCAATGATCTCCCGCATGTCATTGTTCCCGCAGACACCCTTGAGGCCGCTCTCTTTGTTAAGCATGCTGTCTATGGTTTCCACATCTATTTTTTGTGTACGTACAAGATAGGGGATGATCGCAGGGTCGATGTCACCTGAACGTGACCCCATCATCAGGCCTTCAAGAGGTGTCATGCCCATAGACGTGTCAATGCTTCTGCCTTTTTTAATAGCAGTCGCACTGGCCCCGTTACCCAGATGCAGGGTGATGAGATTGAGTGTTTCCAAAGGCTGTTGAAGTATCTTGGCCGCTTCCTTGGCAACATAAGCATGAGAGGTACCGTGAAAGCCGTAACGACGCACATGAGCCTCTTCATAAAGATCGTAGGGCAGAGGATAGCGCGCTGCATATTCGGGCATGGTCTGATGAAAGGCTGTATCGAATACGGCGACCTGTTTGAGCGCCGGATAGACTTTTGCAATGACCTCTATACCTTCAAGATTGGAAGGGTTGTGAAGTGGTGCCAGAGGTATGAGCGAGCGTATCTGTTCTATGACCTCTGTATTGATCAGTGTCGGTCTGGAAAAATGTGGTCCTCCGTGTACTATGCGATGGCCCACTGCATTCAGTTCAGTGACATCTGTAATGATGTGAGATTCCTTTAAAAGGGAGAAGAGTGTATCTATGGCATCATGATGGTTCTTGACAGTTGAGGTATGTTCTCTTTTTTCATTGGCATATGTAAGGAGTGTATAGCTCTCTTTCTCTCCGATACGTTCAATGGTGACAGAAGCGATACTCTCTTCGTCGATGAAATACTGGCATTTGAGCGATGAGCTGCCTGCGTTGAGTACCAGGACCTTCATGATCTATCCAGGTGCTGTGCCTGTACCGCTGTAATGGCCACGGTATTGACAATGTCATCGACCAGACAGCCGCGGCTGAGATCATTGACAGGAAGTTTCAGTCCCTGTAGAATGGGACCGATAGCAATGGCACCCGTGGAACGCTGTACCGCTTTGTAGGTGTTATTCCCTGTATTGAGGTCCGGGAAGACGAATACTGTTGCACGACCTGCGACTTTACTGTCGGGCAGTTTCTTTCTGGCAACCTTCATGTCGATGGCGGCATCGTACTGTATGGGCCCTTCGATAAGAAGGTCAGGGCGCATCTTCTGGGCTATTTTTGTCGCTTCTCTTACCTTCTCGACATCAGGACCGCTCCCTGAATCCCCCGTAGAGTAGGAAAGCATGGCAACCCGTGGTTCTATGCCGAACTGGGCAGCGGTATCTGCCGAGGAGATGGCTATGTGTGCTAGTTGTTCGGCATTGGGGTCGAGGTTGACAGCACAGTCACCATAGACCAGTACCTTTGTATCCAGCAGCATGAAAAAGATGCTTGAGACGATGGAAATACCAGGCTTTGTCTTGATGATCTGCAGAGCAGGACGGATGGTATCGGCTGTGGTATGCGTCGCTCCTGAGACCATACCGTCCGCCATACCGTTGTAAAGCATCATTGTAGCAAAATAATTTTTGTGTTCCATGGCATCTCGGGCGGTATCGAGTGTCAGTCCTTTGGAGGCACGGAGAGCTTGGAACTGCCGGGAGAACTTTTCAATCAGTCCACTTTTGGCCGGCTCCATGATCTGTGCTTTTGAAATATCGACTCTGAGCTGTGCCGCTCGATGATGAACACTCTCTTCCTCTCCGAGCAGAATGATATCGACGATATCTCTCTGCAGGAGGATAGCAGTAGCTTTGAGGATACGCTCATCATCACTTTCTGGCAGGAGGATACGCTTGCGTAGGGAGCGTGCCTGTTCAAAAAGGCTGTACTGGAACATGAGGGGTGTCATTACATTGTTTTGACTCTGTCTGAATTTCTGAGCTATTCTCTCTTTGTCGACATATTTGTCGAAGAGCACTTTGACCAGCGTGATCTTGTCTGTGTCTTCGGGACTGATCTTTGCCTGGACTTTAGCCACTGCAATTGCTGTTTCATAGCTGTCACTGTGTATGGTAAAAATAGGAATAGGAGCAGAAGCGGAAAAATCCTTGATCAGATCGATAATGGTATTGCTGGGTTCTATGCCGCCACTGAGTATCATTCCGACAATGTTAGGGTGATTCTTTGCTGCATAGGAGAGGAGAGAAGCCAGTATGATGTCATTGCGGTCTGCCGGTACGATGATAAGATGCTCGTCTTCGATACGCAAAAGATAATTTTCTACACCCATCGCCACGATCTTAGTACTGCGCACCAAATGGTTGAGCTGCTCTCCTTCTCCCAGGATCATTTTGGCATCGAGTGTTTTGACGATCTGCCGCAGTGTAGGAGTATCGACTTCCTTCACCTCAGGGAGAATATAGACCTGTTTCTCCTTTCCTAAATTTTCTACTTCCTGCAGTACGGTTTTCATGCACTCATCATCACAGCGGTTTACAAAGGTGGCAAGTTCGCTGCAGCCTTCGGTTTTTATGGCCTCTGTGATGATCTGGATCTCATTGATGATCTCATCACTGTTCTTCTTCCAGGCACTGATCACAGGAATAAAAGCCGTACCGAGGTTTTTGGCGATCTTGAGGTTGATATCGAAATCAAAGGTAGAGGCAAACCGGTTTCTCGGATACCCGTCTATCATAACAAAATCATACTCCCTGTGCAGCTTATCCACTTTGGCCATGAGTGCTTCAAATAGTACCTCTTCAAGGTCATCCGCAAAGGCCTGAATGACTTCTGACTCTGTGAATCCATAGCAGGCTTCATAAGGGATCTTCAGCCCGAAATGTTCACGCATGAAACCGATGTGGGTTTCATCTTCTTTTTGGTCAGGAATGATGGGGCGAAAAAAAGCGACATTGGTATAGCGTCCTTTGAGCATCTCCATGAAGCCAATAGCAATGATCATGGTTCCCGACTGGGCTTCTGTGGAAGCGATGTAGATGCTTGCATGTTGCATAGAGATCCTTTGATATGATAATAATAGATTTTAACATAAAACATCAAAAGGTATAATGTCACAAATATTTTATATCAGGATACCCATGCACTCATATATAGAGATCTTCAACTTTACGCCGACGCCCGAATACAGACCGCTTGAAAGCCTTGAACCCAGCATAAGGGAAAGTATGCGCAACCAAAAGGCAGCATCTGTTCTGGGAGAAGGTAGGCTGGATACATTTGCTCAAAAGATCCTGGAATGCATGCAAGTCTATTACCGCCTTGTGGGCATCAAAGAAGAGGTGATAGCAGGGAAGGGCAGTGTAGCACCGCAGGGAATACTGCCAAGGTTCACCGACGGACTGATACACTATTTCCAGGCTCTCAAAGAGGATACGGCAGGGAACAAAGAGATCGCGGTTCTTCAGAGTTCCGGGATCACGACGATCAAAATACGTTACAAATATACGGACAGTGTGATCAAAAAACTCGTCAAGCTGGGGCTTAAAGATCCGGCTGTATTGGACGACCCTCTCAGTATATTTATGAAAGGCGGGGCACTGCATGATCTGATCGGTATGCTTTTTATCTGTTCAAGCCCCTATGAGCGCGAATGGGCGGCAAGGGTACTTTACAGCTTTTTTGATTATGAGCACCGAACGGATGACCATCTGCTTTATGGTTTTTACAGTGTTAAACGAAAGAGTGGATACCGGGGCCTGCACTGTGACCATACCCGTTTTTATCCTCGTTTCGATATACGTTTCAAAGAGGAAAAATCATCTGGAGATGATATTTTTGAAGCGTTCGATCCTGCAATGTCGAAGATTGAACTGCTCGATCGTTTTCGGGATTCTTTCAATATTGAGATACAGCTGCATACGGCGTTCGAAAATCTCTGGGCGGGGATGGAGCATCGGAACAGTTACAATATTCAGGCCAAGGGGGCGGGCCGAAGTGAGAAGATAGCCGTACAGTGGAACCTGCTTTCCGATACAATGAAAAACCTGGAAATGCAGTTCGAGCGCTTACAGGTCGATACCGAACAGGCCCGTTTCGATGTGGGGTACCGTCAGGGCTATACCTTTGTTAAAAGTGTATTGGAACGGTTGGACACATCGGCATATCAGACCTATCTTGCTTATGTGAAAAAGAGTGAATCCCTTGAAACGCTGCTCAAGGACCATGAGATCTCAAGGCAGGCCTATGTGGAAGAATCCCATGTGCTGGCCGGAGAACTTGAAGAGATCGCCAAGAGGCAGAACTATCCGACACTGCAGATACTTTTTTTGATGCAGAGTGCCTATATACATTACGGGCTGGCCAACCACCGGAATTACTTCAACAGTGAAGATATTTACCGTTTTGTTCAGGAAGCACTGAAACGCTATTTGGACATTTATGATCTGCTCAAATCAGATGAGAGTATCTACAAGTGTAATCTTCTGATGATCATCGTAATCCTTCGTTACCAACAGTTGGCACAGCAGTATGGACTCGGGTTGATCCATACGGGAGAAGGTGTTATGAGCGAAGAGGAGCTTTCTCTGGTGAACTATGCGACCAATCTTGAGCTCTTCAAAGATCTCCTGACACAGTTGAATGAGCTTACTCCCGAAGAATTAGCAGAGATAAAGAACGATGAGTCTGCGTTTTTGAAGATGGTACACCGTACGGATGTGCTTGCCAGAGAGTGGGAGCTTCTTGTCAATGAATCACCACAGGAACATATAGACATCGCCAGAGAAGTGGCACGTTTCAGAACACGCTACGTCACACCGGAACTTTGGGAACATTTCAAAACACTGCTTGAACGCAACAAGATCAAAAATGTCAGTTATGTGGTGAAGTTCTATACGACACTGGTCTGGCACGGGATCATCGTGCCCCTGGAAGCGCTGAAGCAGATCATACGCTACTCGGCCTACGACAAGATCAAGGTGAGTGACCTTTTCTATTATGAACTGGCCGCCTACAAATTTTTGGTGGTCGACAGGTGCGAACATCTTGAAGACTGTAAAGACGAAAAAGAGGCACGTAAGATGTCAGAGCAGAGAAAAGAACATTTTGGGGATTTCCACCGTAAAAACATGATACGACAACTCTTCCAGATCTACAGGAACGAGCCGCACTTTACCTTCCTGCGGGCGAAATACCGCTTCGAGCAACTCACGGGGATCCCCTTCAAGATGGACCGCTTCAGTGAAAGCCTGGTGAACGCCTAAGCGTCGGCTTCCTTCTCTTCCTCATCAGCGGGATGGCTTTTGGCATAGAGAAGAGCCAGAGGCTGCGCGCTGAAGCCATGCAGGAAGATACTCAGAAAAATGGTCAGTGACGCGACACCGAAGATCTCCTCATGTCCCTGGATACTGCCGAGCTCATGGAAAGCAACGAGAATATAGAGGATCGACGCGATCCCCCGCGGGCCAAACCAGCCGTAAAAAAGACGGGTGGCAAGATCCACTTTGAAAAAGCCGAATCCGAGGACCACTGGAAGCATACGAAGAACGGTCAGGCTCAGAATGGCGAAAGCGAACGCTTTGAGGTTCCAGTAATCGATGGACATAGGGATGAAGACCAGGCCGAAGATGAGAAAAGAGAGCATGACAAGGAATTCACCCTCACTTTCAGCAAAGCTCTCGACCCGTTCGCGCAGTACTTCGCTGGTATTGCCCAGAAAAAGTCCGGAGAAGAAAGCGGCGATATAGCCGTTGCCTCCCACAAATTCAGCCATATAGAAAGAGAAGATCGCCAGCGCAATGGGAGCGAGGTTACTGTACTGGTACTCCATCCACCCTTCTTTGATGGCACGCATCATGACCTTCGCGCCCGCCCATCCGACCACTCCTCCGGCAAGTGCACCGACGAGAACCTGCTGTGCGATATAGGAGAGCCACCCGCTCTCAGCCGTAGTACTGTTGGATGTGATCATGGCGAGTACAGTAAGCAGTACGGGAAAAACGATACCGTCGTTCAGGCCGCTCTCCACATTGATGGTGTTGCGTACTACCGAAGGGATACGTTCGTCGCTGACCACGATCTTTCCCAGCGCAGCATCGGTTGGTGCCAGTATAAGCGCCAGGAGAAGCACGTAGAGCGTCGATTCGTTCGGGAAAAACCACATGGCAGTGAGTGTCGCGATGACGATGGTGACAGGCATGGCGACAAAAAGCAGGCGTGTGGGAAGCCGCCAGTGTGCTTTGAGCTGTGAAAGGTTCAGTGCAGCAGAATCACTGAAGAGTACAAGTATCAGGGTGATCTCGGCAACGACCTGTACGGCTTCGGCATTGGCATGAATGGGTTCTCCGCCCAGCACGAGAGGGGAAAGCAGTATGCCTACGCCGGTAAAGACCATGGGGCCCGAGATGTTGTACCTCCCCAGCAGTTTGGAGAAGAGGCCGTACCCCAGTACGACAAGGCTTATGCCCAGGAAGACCAGATGTTCATGCATCTATTTTGCCTTTTTGGGTGCAGTATAGTGCATTCGTTTCGTATCGAAACTTCCTCCCAGTGCAAGATAGAGGTTGACACGGTTGATCAGGCGTTTTTTTGTCACCTGCAGTTTTTGGATCTCAGCCGAAATCCATTTTCCTTGGATGATCAGGATATCAAGAACGGTACTCTGTCCGATGCGGTACTTCTCTACGGTCATGGTGTAGGCTGCTTTGTACTCTTTTACCATCTCTTGCGTTGCTTTGTATCTCGTGGCAAGATGTTTCTCTCCCGCCAGAGCATTTTCCACTTCCTGGAACGCACGCAGTGTGGTTTTGGCATACTGTGCGATCGCCTCTTTTTGTTCCGCATTCGCCACGGCGACCTGGGCTTCGATAGCACCGCCGGTATAGACCGGTGCCAAGATGCCGCCTGCCAGGCTGGTGATGGCATCGTTCAGGGAATTCGGCCCCAGGCCGAGGTTGAGACGGATGTTTGGCATATGGAGCAGATCGGCTGAAGCCTTCTGATGGAAAGCGGCTGCCACGCGCTGTTCTGCTGCGATGAGGTCAGGCCTGCGTTCAAGCAGCTGTGCCGGAAGGCCGTTGGGAATACGCGGCAGCACGGTATCGAGTTTGCCTGACGAGAGCTTGCCCGAAGGGTAGCGTCCCACCAGTACTTCGAGCGCCCTTTGTGAACGCTCTTTGGCCGAGAGTGCAGCGCTGGCAGAATCTTTTGCCGAGGCGACGAGGGCTCTGGCAAGGTGGACGTCACGCTTGTTCCCCTGTCCGATCTTCTCACGGGCTTCGAGGATCTTCAGCGTCTTTTCCTGAAGTGAGATGATCTTTTTTGTGAAGCTGTATATCCTGCTGTTGGTGTTGTAGAGGAACCATGCCCTGGCTGTGTTGGCAGCCAGCGACTGTCTGGCAAAGTCATAATCGGCCAGTTGTGCGGCGGTAAGTTCCCGGTCTGCTGCAACGAGATTGCCTACGCGTCCCCATACATCGGGTTCCCAGCTTACGCCGAACCCGCCAAACGCGATCTCCTGGGCACCTTCGGCATTGTTGTCACGGTAGTAGCCTCGCATATTGACGGTCGGCATAAGGTTCGACTCGGTTAGCTGCGTGAGTGCTTCAGCCCTTTCGACTCTGCTCGCAGCGATCTTGAGGCTGGGGTTGTTGCGCTGGGCTTCATCGACCAGGCGGTCGAGTTTTTTGTCTTTGAATGTTCTAATCCAGCCATCATTTACTTTGGCGGAGTTGATGGACTGGCTGTATTTGCCGGGCGTTTTGAGTGTATCTTTTCCTGTTTTGATATCGGCTACCGCTTTGTCGTAACCGGGGATGTTCTGCGCACATCCCGTCAGCAGAAGCAGCAGAGAGCTTGAGAGAAGTGTTCTTTTATGTATCGTCATCATGCACCTTCTCAATGGAATCGCAGGAAGTACTGCCAGCTCTGCATACGCAGGAGGATCTTTCTGATGATCGCTACATGAGACCAGAACGGACTTGACATATCATAAGTCGCCACGACAGCATCCACGCCTAAAGGCATATTGTAGGCTGAAAGATTGTCATCGATCTTGATCACTACAGGTATGTACCCCGGAGGGAGCTGCCGGTTAAAGGAGAACATCGCCCTGTCCGGTGAGATCTCACCTTCGGCCATGGTAGGCAGTACCTGCTCTACATGCGCCTGGAAGGAGCGGCCCGGAATGGAAGGGAAGATCACTTCGGCGAGATTTCCTTTTTTGATATTGGTCAGCGGCTCCTGGGCGAATGCGGCGATAAAGGCGATGGAATCCGTGTTGACGAAAGTAAAGAGCGGGAATGCAGGGAACGGTACCGCCATCTGTCCTGGACGGACACGTATCTGGGTGACATAACCGTTGTTAGGTGCCTTGATGACACAGCTGTCAAGGTCAAACTTCGCTTTTTCCACTTTTGCCTTCAGACTGTCGACCTGCATTTCATACTCGTGGATATCGAACTTGGAACCGCCCGCAACCTTTCTAAGCTCGATGTAGTCTGCCAGACGTTTTTTAGCAAACTCCAGCTGCGCTTCGAGGTCTTTGAGTACAGCCTTGTAAGGCGTATCGTCGATCTTGAGAAGGATGTCTCCCTTGTGCACCGGTTCGTTGGGCTTCGCATCGAGTTCGGTGACCATGCCTCTGACATTGGAGACGATCGGTGTGGTCACGAAGTAGTTGCGTGCGCTTTTGGACCCGGGATGGTAGAATGCCATCCCCATGAGAATGACAGCAAGCATGATGACACCACCGAGTACGGCAGTGGTCAGGGACCATTTGTTCACAGGTATCTTGAAGACCTTGAAGACGATCCAGCAGAAGGTGGCATAGGTGAGGACCATTAACGTTTCCATCTATTTTGCCTCCTCTTCGCTGTTCTTTGTCTCTGAGGCAGCACTTTGGGCCGTGCCGGCTTCAAGCTTCGCTTCCAAAGCTGCCAAACGCGCTTTGAGTGTTTCGATCTCTTCCTGGGCTTCAGGGGATTCCTTGATCTCGACGGTCTCGAGCCCCCAGCCTTCTCCCGGTTTGTACAGATAGGCCCAGATCCAGAGGAACGGCCATATCACGTGCATCAGAAAGAGGCTGACCCAGCCGGCTATGTGTATGGCGTCCCGGTGGGGATGGTTCCTTTTCTTTGCGATCTCATAGGGGATATCGTGGATGTAGATCACGAGATAGATGAAGACGATAACGACGGTGACGAAAATGCCGAGCGCAACGTAATCGAGCGTTCTGGGATCGATAGCCAATGCCATGGATACTCCTTGATTGATTGAAATGATTTGTTATGGGCAAATCTAATAACCCTAGATGCTCATAACATCACTAGCTTTTGTCTAGGCTAGGCACTCTTTTGCAGTCCTAGCCGTAGCTAAGTCAAAAAAGAGTAACGACGCATAGGCGAAAGCTAGTGATGCCCGTAGGGTGGGCTTTGCAAACGCGATCTTTCACAAGATGCTTACTTCGTTTTAGCTTTGGCTAGGACTTGAAAGCCTCTTGCAAAATCTCACATTTGCAAAATCAATTATGAGTATTTAGGGTTATTAGAGGTGCCCTTCTTATTGTATCGAAACAGGCTTATTTTGGCGGCAACCCTTCCCGCAAAAGTGCCTGAGTATCACAAGAAGGAGAAATAATACATATTTTCTTTACAATTTGTAACTACAGTAATAAATGGATGGGCTCAAAAGCGATACTTATGAAAGCCTGTGATAAAATCAACGAACAGACCGATTTCCAAGGAGAGAATGGATGAAAAGAATGCTTTACTACCTGCTCATACTGCAGATGGGCACAACGATACTTTTTGCAGCAGGCCCGAAAGGAGAGAGCGGAGCGAAGACACTCTATCCGCTGCCATCGGCCATCATCATGAATGCGTACCGTTACCTGGGGAAGCTCCAGCATTTTTCCATCGATGCGGTCACGACCAATGATGACGAATTTCAGGGAAAAATGCTGGTAACATATACCCACTGGGTACACATTGACCTTCAGCGTCCAGGCAGACTGCACATCTCTGTCGATGGTGACCTGAAAGAGAGAAGTTTCTATCTGGACCATGGCCGTTTTGCCATTTATGACAAGGTCCTTGGGTACTACGGTACGCTGAATCTACCGCAGAATATCGATGCGGCGCTGGACGATCTCTTCGAGCAATATGATATCAAGACCGCGCTTGCCAACGTGCTCTATTCTGACCTGTACAGACGCATTCCTCCCAAGCAGGAGGGGTACTACTTCGGCCTGTCGGATGTGGATGATATTGTCTGTCACCATATCGGTTTCGCGAACGATGTGCAGGAGATACAGTTTTGGGTTGAAAAGGGGAAAAGGCCTCTGATCAGAAAATTTATCGTGACCGACAAGACGGAAAAACTTCTTCCCAGAAGCGGTACGATACTCCACTGGAACCTGACGCCGAAGTTCGGTGAAAAGACCTTTACCTTCATCCCTCCCGAAAATGCGAGGGAGATCCCCATCGAGTCCCAAACCGGAAAGGAGAAAAGATAATGAAGAAATTTAGCATATTCGGATTGAAATTTTTTGTCGTCTTTATGGCGGTAGGTTTCTTCTCTCCTACGGTCAATGTTGAAATCGACCAGAGAACAGGTGTGGTATCGGAAGTACATTTTACCCTTCTCAAGGAGCTTGAAGCACGTCGCGGCGGTGGAATGCGTGGTGGTGGAATGCGCGGCGGCGGCATGAGACGCAGCGGCGGTTTCAACAGAGGCGGTGGAATGAGACGAAGCTCTTTTAACCGTGGAAGTATGAACCGCAGTTCCTTCAACAGAGGAGGAATGCACAGGGCACCAAGCCGTAGCCGTTATCAGGGAGGGAACTTCTCCAAGGCGAAACGTCCGGTGGTAAGCCGTCCCAAAACAAGACCTGCAGCAAGCAGGCCAAAGACACGACCTGCCAAGCGTCCTTCGACAAAGCCGAGTACGAGACCATCGAAGCGTCCAAGTACCCGTCCGTCCACCAGACCGGTACAAAAGCCGGGAAGACCGGGAGCAGGGAAGCCCAACAAACCAGGTAACAGTCAGAGACCGAGTACACGCCCGACAAAACCCGATAGCGGAAGAATTCCAAGTAGACCGGGAAAACCGGGAAAACCACAGCGTCCGAACAGACCGGGCCAACCGGGGAAACCGCTCAAACCGGGCATAAAGCCTCCGGGTGATCGTCCGGGTGGAGGAAGACCGGACAGGCCTGGTAACGGACATCGTCCTGGACACGGCAGGCCGCCGCATGGAGGGCATCCTCCGCATCATGGCCATCACCATCATCATTATCACCATTATCCACACTACGGATGGGGTGGTTACTGGCCATGGTTCTGGGGAAGTGCCATTACGATCGGAGCGATCGTTTCCACCATACCGGACAATGACTGTGATGACATTCATGTAGACGGCAAATGGTACAAAGAGTGTAACGGCGTTCTCTTCGAACCTGTCTATCAGGGTGATGATGTAGAGTACAAAGTCGTAGAGATCAAGAAAAAATAACAGAAGGAAGAGTGATGAAACTGAAATATGTAGGAGCCAAACCGAGCGTATCGGCCAAAGGGGTCTCTTTTGACCAGAGCAAACCGGATAGATATACTTTCCTCAATGCCGCGATCGAATTGCTTGAAGCACTTGAACATACTCCGGTCGAAGAGAGAAAAGTCGACCTCCGTGGAATGGAGCCGAAAATTTACAAACCGGATGAACTTCTGGAACTGCTGAAGAAACATTGCAAAAATGTTGACGAAGTGTTCGAAGGCAGAGAAGAGAAGACCAATGCATTGATCGATAAATACAGGCTCAGGGTACAGAACAATCCAACCATCACGGAAGATGAGCGTAGGGCGTGGCTGGGCAATATAGACATCATGCGTGACTATTATCTGCAGTACGTGACCAATGAAAGTGCCTACGAATGTGCACTGAATGCCCTGGCAGACAGGATACACGAGTCGCATATCAATGAGATCATCTTTCCTCTGGGGAACAATTACGGCCTGGTGTTCAGCCATCTCATTCCTGTACTGACCGACCATAAACCGCCTTATGATGCAGAGTTTGTCTGGGAGCAGGTTGACGGTGAAACGATCGGTAGGATCGATATGCATAGACCTACACCGGTCAATGTATAAAAAGGTGAGATATGTTAAGTGAAATCTGGGAGTTTCTGGAACTTGTCACGCCCTATGTGCTGAGTCTGCTCTTTGTAGTGCTGGTCGCCCTGTTCATTTATGACAGGTTTATTCAGCGAAAGCACTCTCTTCTGGTGAATTACCCGGTGATCGGCCGTTTCAGATATCTGTTCGAGGCTCTGCGTGAACCACTCAGGCAGTATTTTGCAGAAGAGAACTTCTATGAATCGCGTGACAAGGTGGACTGGGTCTACAAAGCGGCCAAAGACCTCCCCAACTACAAATCGTTTTCCGTTGACCAGCCTTTTGCTGAAGACCGTTTTATTGTAAAACATGCTACGAACGTGCTAAACGATGATGAAGTATCGGAGGACATGAGCGTTACATACGGACAGGACCGTGAAAAACCCTATGTGGCCAAAACACCGATCGTCCGTTCCGCTATGTCCGATGGTGCACTCAGCCCGGAAGCAGTACGTGCATTCTCTTTGGGAGCAGCGCTTTCAGGCTATACACTCAATACCGGTGAGGGAGGATTGACCTCCAATCATCTCTATACACTTAATCCGGAACCGGGTGATAACACGGACTATCTGGAGATCGTCAGAAGTACGCCTCTGGCGGATACGGTATTCAACCTTGTAGACAAGCTGATGAACCGTACCTATGCGATCAAGGCATACCGAAAAACACTGCTGAACAAAAGAACGGAAAATACCTATATTTACGGCAAAGATTCTAAGATCCTGTTCCGTGTCAACTGGAGAGCACCGTTGAGTGCCTTCCCAAAAGAGATCCCGGAATCTCTGCCGGATATGATCTTTCAGATGAGTTCCGGGTTGTACGGGGTGCGTGACGAACACGGGAAGTTCGATGAAGAACGCTATGCCAAAGTGATGACCTTCTGCCGTATGACGGAGATCAAGATCGCCCAGGGGGCCAAGCAGACGGGAGGAAAGCTTGCCGGTTCGAAAGTCACAGCCGATATCGCCTATTACCGGGGAATAGAAGAGGGGAAAGACCTTTTCTCTCCCAACCGTTTCCCTTATGCGGATACGCCTGATCACCTGATGGATTTCATCGGACGGCTGCAGGAGATCTCCAAAAAACCTGTCGGTGCTAAGATTGTTATCTCGGATGCCGATACGGTGGATAGGCTGGCTGCCAGAGTGGCAGAACGTAAAAAGAAAGGACTGTCGATCCCGGATTTTCTTACCGTGGACAGTGGAGAGGGCGGGAGCGCGACTGCACCGCTCGAACTGATGGAAGCGGTGGGGCTGAGTACCTACAACGCACTTTATGTACTTGATTCGGCGTTGAGACGGCATGGTCTCAGGGATGACATCAAGATCATCGCCAGCGGAAAGATACTCACACCCGATGATGTGATCATCACTATGTCGCTCGGAGCAGATGCCGTGGGGATCGCGCGAGGCTTCATGATGAGTGGCGGATGTATCCGTGCACGTATGTGCTCAGGCTACGGCAGTCACAAGTGCCCGGTAGGTATGGCGACGCAGGATCCCAAGAAACGGGCTTCCTACATGGTCGTCAAGCAGGCATACCAGATGTCGAACTATCACAACAATCTCATCAAAGGGATGAAGATGATGCTGGCGATCATGGGCTTTGACCATAAAAGCAAACTCAGCAAAAAGAACCTGACCTTCAGGAACCGTAACGGTGAGATCTTTTTTGATGTGGATGAGTATTTCGAGAGTAAACTGCATACCCACATCCAAAAACAGAAAAAAGCCGTTTAAACTCCCAAAGCCTTATTTTTGGGGATCTTGTTCCTGTCTTTGATAATGATGGCAAAAGGAACAGGCTTCTCAAGTTTTTTGATCTTCTCTTTCGCCAAATAGAGCGGCTGGTCCGATGTGATCGTCAATGTTTTGTCCTCATAAGAGAAATCGATCTGTGCAGAGTGTGAATTTTCATGTAAAAATACAGTAAGTGTATAGATAAAGCTGAGCCACAACAGTGCCTTCTTTTTCGGAAGAATAGAGCTGTACTCATCGACAAGCGGTTGATAGAGCAGTTCCCTGCCATGCATACGCAGCAAAGAGGAGATGAGGATCATCTCCTCGTGTGTGAAGCCGTAGTTCAACTCCTGTATGGCAATGTAGAAGGCTGTTTCATGTGAATTGTATACATTGAGGAGCTCACCGATATAGGAGAGTTTCAGTGCCCAATGAAGTTCATTTTTATACTGTTCGCTATCATTGATCTCTGCCTGCATGACCCTGTAGAGTTTCGAGGCAATTTTCAGTTTGCCCCTGTTTTTCCGCTCCAGTTTGATGAGAGGATGAAAACGGTCAAGTATGGAGATGACGCTGGGATTGATGTCTTTGGGGAAAGAGAGTCCCTCATCTTTAAGCATCTGTTTGAGAAAAACCCCTTCACGTACCCCAACAGCGCTGCTGATGACTTTCTTGGCTCCAATATGGGAGAGTATCTCATTGAAAATGAGTGTTCCCTCTCTGATGGTATCGTAACGGCTCTTTTTCAGGTTGAATTTCCTGAGGCCCTTGGCCGAGCTTTGGGGAATGGCTTCGAAGTAGTCACGCCACGCTTCGACCTCATAGGTGAAAGCGTGCAATTTATCCAGCGGATGTTCACTTCGTCTCATGATCCCTTTGCTCAGCGTCCTTGCCGTACCGCCGATACCGACAGCCAATGTGTGTCTGAAAGTTTCAGGAACGCTTTCGAGTGCCTGATGAATGAATGCCTTGGCTCTCATATTGCTCTCTTTAACGGAACACTCTTTGTCGAAGAAGAGTTCCTTGAGCCGGACCGTACCCAGATCAAGTGAATAGGTATCGACAATGTGTCCATTTTGGATGAGTGCCATATCGGAAGAGCCGCCTCCGATATCGATGGTGATGGCATCATTGAAGGGAAGCAGGTTGTTCGCGGCGATTGCACCGAATCTGGCTTCCTGTTTACCATCGATGATCCTGATAGTGAGGCCCAGCTCTTTTTTGATCCATTTGACAAATAGTTTTCCGTTAGGAGCATCCCTGAGTGCAGAGGTCGCGACACAGATTGTTTTGTGTACCTGATATTTGTTAAGGGTATAAATGAAGGACTGGAGTGCAAGAAAAGCACGTTCTATACCGACGGGTTGGAGATACCCCTCTTTTTCGTAAGCGCCTTCACCGATGCGCACCTTCGATTTTTGTTCGCAGATGAGATGAAAGCCGTAATGGCTGCTTTTTTCAAAGATGACCAGTCTGGCTGAGTTCGAACCGATATCGATGATCGCGGTTCTCTTGGCCATTATCTAACTACTCTTCTTCCTGCAGTTTTTCAAATTTGAATTTAAGTTCTTCTATGTTCTCAACGTTATCCGGGTCAGAAATAATACAATCGACCGGACAGACGGCGATACACTGCGGTTCGTCAAAGTGTCCAACACACTCCGTACAACGGTCCGCATCTATAATATATATCGGATCATTTTCTTCGATCGCCTCATTGGGACACTCTTCTCTACACGCGTCACAAGCTATACATTCATCAGTTATTAAAAGTGCCATTCATTCCTCTGTTTTCGGCCGTTAGAGAGGGCCGTTAGTTATGTATCCGAGTTATAACCCAATAAACCTTATGCTTTATTTAAAAAAAGTGCAAAAAGGAAGTTTGGAGAAAAATTGGAAAGTGAAGGAGCATTTTGTGGCTCCTTCAAAAGTTAGATCAGGATATTTTTTTGGGGAAACAGAATCGGTAACCGCGTCTTCGGACTGTTTCGATAGTGGTAATATCGAGTGGTTTGTCCATTTTTTGGCGGATCTGGTTAATAGCGACTTCAATGACATTGGGTGTGACAAGTTCCGGTTCTTCCCAAATGGCATCGAGAAGCTGCTCTTTGGATACGATCTGGTCTTTATGCATGGCAAGATGTGTCAATACTTCAAACGGTTTACCTTTGAGTTCTATCTCATTGCCTTGATAAATGATCTTTTCCTCCTCAGGATTGATAATGAGCTCTTCAATCTCGATGATATTGGAAACGCCGAAGCGCAGTTTGGCTTCGATGCGGATCAGCAGAACATCTTCATCGAGCGGCTTGCGAATGAAATCATCCGCTCCGGAACGCAAGGCTTCAATTTCTGTCTCTTTGTCAGTATCTTCGGAAAGAATGATCACGGAAGTCTTATGCGTCTCTTTTTTGATATCTGCTATCAGTGAGACATTGTGCTCATCTGTTCCCCACCCTATCAATACAAGGTCGTAGTTACGGATATCAAGATAATATTTGGCATCTCCCATATTTTCGGCCAGGTCACATTGGTAATTGTTGTCTACAAGCAGCTGTGTTAGTGTGTTGCCCAAGGTTTTATCTTCTTCTATGATCAATACTCTCATATGAATCCTTTATCATTTACATTTGTTACTCATATTTTCTTTACCTGCTTATTTAAGCCATTCTTAATTATAGCATAAAAAGAGGGGTTTCTGAAAGTTTTTTTAAAAATCTTGAAGAGAAGAATACTGTTATACGGTCTTAATCCAGAATCCATTGTTTACTCAATGCAACACTGCATTTGGGGAGGATGTCAGGTTTCGTGATCTTCAGTGAAAGTGTTTCTATCTGGGGGTAGGCAGTGGTAATGACACTTTTCAGACCGAGAAGGGCTTCTTCGAGCAGTTCATAACGTTTCTCTTTGAGCTCTGTTTCTATCAGTATGACAATGTCTGCATAGTCGATGAAGTTCTCTTCATCGTAGTCATAGTCTGCTTCCGTATCGATGATGACCTTTTGAGTATGTTCACGCTCGAAGTCCAGAAGGCCGATGATCACATCGAGTGTCAGGGCTTTAATGTGTATGGTCATTTAAACTTTGGCCTCTTCATGCTTGAAAAGACGGACGATATTGGGGATGTGTTTGTAGAAGATAATGATGGAGATAATCCAGATAGGTGCATGTGAACCGATCCCCGGTACTTCAGGATAGAGTACATAGGAAGCGATGATAAAGGCTACAAGTGCGATGAGAGAAGAGAGAGAAGATATCTTCAAGCCTTTGCTTACCCCGATCCAGACAGCGATGGCGATAAGGGCCGGAACAGGCATCATGACAAGCAGTACGCCAAAACCTGTCGCCACACCTTTGCCCCCTTCGAACATGAGAAAGGCCGAGAAACAGTGTCCCACGACGGAAAGAACAGCCAATGTCCAGAGTACGCTTTGCGGTGCACCAAGCATTTTGGCAATGAGGATGACGATGATCCCTTTGATGGCATCGAGAAAGAGGGTAGCTGCACCAAGCTTCTTGGCAAGTGCTGGGTCTTTCTCTTTTACGACGCGCAGTACGTTGGTCGCACCGATATTTCCGCTGCCTGCCTGTTTAATATCCACGCCGGCGAACTGTTTGGCCAAAAGGTACCCGAAAGGGATGCCTGCGATGAGATAAGCCGAGAGGTAGAGAATGATATTGATGTTCATAAGAGTTCCGTGATAATAGATTTGATGGTGCAATTTTAACCGAATTTTGATAAAATAGCCAGAAATTGTCATCAACCTGTGTATAAGTAGTGACAGTATTTGATGAAATCCAGGTTCAAGGAAAGCTATGAGTATTGATTATAAAGCAGAGATAGAGAGACTCAAGAAAGAGCTCCCTGTTACCGTGGTCGCACATTATTACCAGAGGGATGAAGTCTTCGAAATGGCAGATATTACCGGAGACAGTCTGGAGCTGGCACGCAAATGCAAGGCGGACGAGAATCCCTGGGTGGTCTTCTGCGGTGTCGGTTTCATGGGGCAGAGTGTGAAAGTGATCGCACCCGAAAAGCGTGTTCTGATGCCCAAGATCGCCTGCTGCGCCATGGCGCGTATGATCGACGGGAGTTATTTTGACGATTCGATCGACTACATGGTAAAACACGGGATCGAAAAAAATAACATACTGCCCATCACTTACATCAATTCCGATGCAACGGTCAAAGCCAAGGTCGGAGAGATGGGCGGGATGGTCTGTACTTCTTCCAATGCTTTCAAGATCATCGAAAAAGGGCTGGAGAGTGGCAAGAAGATCCTCTTCGTGCCGGACAGGTGTCTGGGACAGAACTTTGCCATACAGATGGGATTGAAGTCCTGTGTGATCGGTGAGGGAGAGTGCGACCCCCAAGAGGCCGACGTGATCTGTTTTAACGGTTTCTGTTCCGTACACCAGCTCTTTACCCTGGATGATATCGAGTTCTACCGTAATAAATTCCCGGGGATCAAGATAGCGGTGCACCCGGAATGTGACCCGAAGATCGTGGCCGCCGCAGATTTCTCCGGTTCGACCTCCCAGCTTATCAAATACGTCTCAGAACTCGACCCTGGGCAGAAAGTAGCGGTAGGAACAGAGTACAACCTGGTCAACCGAATGCGGAAGAAGAACACCTATGTCCTCTCATCTACGAAACCGGAGTGTCCGACCATGAACGAGACAACACTCGAAGACCTCTACAATACCCTCAAATCCATCGAGGATAACCAGCCGATCAACGAGATCGTAGTGGATCCCCATACGGTCAAGTATGCCAACCTTGCATTGGAACGTATGCTGGCTATAAAATAGTCTTGCGTGCTACGTGCTACGAAATAACTCATAGTACGTAATCCGTAACACATCATTCAAGGAATGTACATGTTAAAAAAAAGATTTATAGAAGCCTTGGTTTCTGAAGATATCGGACGGGGAGACCTTTTTTCGCGTATCAGTGAGAGCAGGGGTATCCGCGCCTATATCATTGCCAAAAGTGACGGGGTGTTTGGCGGGCGAGAGTATGTCGAAGTATTGGCCGATATGTACGACCTGGCACTCAGCTGGGACATACAGGATGGGGAATCTTTTAAAAAAGGACACAAATTGCTTCTGGTCAGCGGAGACTCCAAGACCATTCTCTCTCTGGAGCGTTCTATTCTCGATATGATCCTGCATGCTTCTTCCATCGCCACATTGACAGCACAGTATGCCAAAGCGATAGAGGGTACGGATGCCAAACTGCTCGACACCAGAAAGACCCGGCCTCTGCTGCGTGAATTCGAGAAATATGCCGTGCGATGCGGCGGAGGACTCAACCACCGTATGGGATTGGATGACTGTCTGATGCTCAAGGATACCCATCTCAAGACCATCGACGACCTGGATGCCTTCATGCAGGAAGTACGGCAGAAGATACCTTTCACTTCCAAAGTGGAGATCGAGTGTGAAAGTCTGGAGATGGTCACAAAAGCAATGCAGGCGGGTGCGGATATCGTAATGTGTGACAATATGTCCCTGGAGGAGACCAGAGAAGTGGTGACTTACAGGAATGCGAATTATCCGCATATTTTGCTTGAAGCCAGCGGCAATGTGACGCTTGAAACCATTGCCGAAATAGCTGCAACGGGAGTAGATGCGATTTCTTCGGGGTCCATTATCCATCAGGCGAAATGGATAGACCTTTCCATGAAAGTTGAATAGTTGTGAGGGATAAAGAGGATTTTCCGTATGATGAGGCCAAAAAGCTAATCGAAGAAGCAGATTTCGTTACAATACTTTCCCATCTTAATCCTGATCCGGATGCCATCGGTACGGCACTGGGTATATACAATCTGTTGAAAGAATTGAAAAAACGAAGAGTGGAGGTTGTAAATGCCTCCAGAGATCTGCCGCGTCATCTTGATTTTCTCTCAGGTTTTGAGAGGATCAAAACAAAGATGGAGTATGACAGCAGCCTGGTCATCGCCTGCGACTGCGGAAGCATAGAACGGCTGGGTTTTGAACTGAAGGGACGTCAGATACTCAACATCGACCATCATCGAAGCAATGACCGGTACGGCACGCTCAATGTGGTACTGCCAGAGTATGCCTCTTCCTCGCAGGTAGCGTTTGAACTCTTTAAAAAGCATTATGATATTTCTGTAAATAGTGCAGAATGTTTTTATGCTGCCCTGCTTTCAGATACACGCTATTTCACTACCTCTTCGGTAACGGCCCAGGTCTTTGAAGTGGCCAAAGAGATGGTTGAGATCGGAGTCGACCCTGCAAAAGTTGCTTATCACTTCACACAGAGACGCTCCCTTGCGTCATTTCGTATTCTGCAGCGGGCACTGAAGAGTTTGAAACTCTATAGTGATGCCCGTATCGCCGTACTCTACGTGACCAAAGAAGATATTGCTGAAACGGGCGCAACGGTACCCGACATGGACGGGATCGTAGACTATGCGCGTTCCCTGACAACAGTGGAAGTGGCGGTGTTCGTCATGGAGATGAAAAATAGCATCAGAGTCTCGTTGCGCAGCAAAGGGATCGATGTCAACGCCATCGCCGCGGACTTCGGTGGAGGAGGACACAAGGTCGCGGCCGGTGTAACATTTGAAGCAGGTAACTTACAAGAAATAATCGATACAATTATAGGAAAACTTCAAAACGCTATAAAATTAAAAGACACAGGATTGAAAAATGGCAAAAAAGAAACGTAGCGGGAATCTCGCGAACAAGATATTCAGTGTACTCCTGCTGGCGGGAGTGGCTGCAGGTGCATGGTATGTCTATACCGCACCGGAGTTTGAAAGGGTCAAACCGAAGATCGAAAGTCAAAAGCATATTTTCTGGAACAGAAAGGACCCTCTGAAGGTCAAGGTAACGGACAATGTTGGCCTGAATTCCTATGAGGTCAAACTCTCTGACGGCACAAAGAGTGTGATCATCGACCAGGGCTTCTTCGACAAGGGGACCAAAGAAGCAGTCATTAAAGTGAAGTATCCCAAAGGGAAAGTACTCGATCCCAAAGCGAAAGACTACAAGTTGACCGTTACGGTAGGTGACAGCAGCATGTGGAACATGATGGAAGGTAACAAAGCGACTAAGAGTATTGATGTGACTGTGGACTACAAAAGGCCCAATGTCAATATCCTTTCCAATTCACGTATGATCAACCAGGGCGGTTCTGCACTGATAGTCTTCCAGGCGGATGATGAAAATATGGATGAGCTTTATGTGCTTGCCAATAAGAACAAGTTCAAGCCGGAACCCTACAAAAAAGAGGGATATTATGCCGTACTGGTCGCCTGGCCGTTCACGGACAACAGCTTTGATGCCAAGATCGTAGCGACGGACCTTGCCAGGAACCGACGCGAACTGCATGTTCCTTTCTATCACGGCAATCCAAGGTACAAAACATCCCATATCAAAGCGACTGATAAATTCATTGATGGAAAGATCACTGATCTGGCTTCCAGTGATCCTGAGTATGCGGAGATTACAGACAAACTTAAAAAACTCAAAGCGATCAATGAAACTATGCGTCAGAAAAACGAGGTACTGATCCATAAGTTAAGCAAGCCTGTTTCTAACGAGATGCTCGACAGTTGGAAGATCAAGAAGTTTTATCCGCTGAGAAACGGGAAGAAAGTGGCAAGTTTCGGTGATCACAGATATTACTACTATGGAAGCAAGGACAATACCGTGTCCGAATCCTATCATGTGGGCTATGACCTTGCCAGTAACAGCATGGCCGATATCAAGGCATCAAACTCGGGAAAAGTGGTCTTCACGGATGACAACGGTATTTACGGCAATATGCTTCTGATAGATCATGGTCTGGGACTTTACACCCTTTACGGGCACTGTTCTCAGTTTCTGGTCAATGAAGGAGATGAAGTACATGCAGGACAGACGATCGCCAAAACGGGTATGACCGGACTGGCGATGGGTGACCATTTGCATTTCGGTATGCTGGTTCAGGGTAACGAAGTGAGACCGGTCGAGTGGTTTGACCAGTCATGGATCAACAAGTTCATCAACAAGGTATTTAAGCAGGCAGACGAGATCATCTCCCCTCCGCCAGTGAAAGAGAAGAGAAAAAAGTAAGATCATAAACCCAAATCCGTAAATAGCCCCAAAGTAATCATAAATTGAACTAAAATCAACGAGAGATATTATGCTAAAAGATTAGATGCATCATAAATTTGCGTATTACCTTGTTGTTTTTAGCACACCGACATGTTTATGCTAAAAATGCTGTTTTTTTAGGCACTATTCTAGTGTTTGAAGTTTCTATCGTATTGATGTTTTTGGTGACTTTATACGGGTATCATTCCAGTGAAACCCTATAGATGCATTCTCTTATGGAGTGAAATATTTCTACAAACTCTTTTTGAACTTTCAAGATAGTCTGCCTACTGTGTTTCACTACCTTTCCTGCTAAACGATAAAACTTATAGCGTATCGTGGCAACCGTATGTTTTTGCCAGCTATTTTGCAGTATTTGTTTAAAAAGAATGAAGAGATTATAAGCCAGTACACCTATCTGAAAGTAAAATGCATTGGAGATAAAATTTGATGAAGGAAGATAATTGAGATTGAAACCATTTTTAAGTTCTTTGATCCGGTTCTCGCTTGTATCTCCACGCTTGCGATAAAACCTAACAACATCCTGAGCAGACATGCTTTCATCTGCATTGGTAGCGATGACATAATAATGCTCTCTGGCAAGATCAAGTTTTTCGTCTATACTCAACATATCCCAGATCTCCGGAAGTACCGGTGTCACTGTCTTTTTGACAACAATCAGTCTAAAGGCATGGTCTGTGTGCTGCATGGTATGTATAAACTCAGCTACTTCTTCTTTAAGGTGATGTGCTGTACCTTCTTTGGTTTGGAATGATTGCCACTCTTTAATTTCTTTGATATTGGCGTAGACGGAATGATCTAAGTTAGCGCCCACGGTATAGGTGATATGATGATTATTGCAGTGGTTAAAAAGTTCAGCCTGATAAGAAGCAGAATCTGCTCTAAAAAAAGAGAGTGATTTTGCTTTGGGTAATTGTTCCCGACATCTTTTTAGAAACGTCAGATTATTATCTGCGGGCGCAATATTGCCTGAACGAAATTCACTGTGAATCACATATCCGCCATTGATATGACCAATCATAGGTATATATCCGCTTTGCATTTTATAAGTTGTCACTGCTGTACTTTTTTGTGAAAATATTACCGAAGCATCAATATCAAGTACTAAAGGCTCATCTATCGTTTTTAAATGTCTTCGCAACAGTTTACGATTGATGGATTCAATACCATAGATACCATGTAGTCCGTGACGTGTGATCCATTTTCCTACACTCTCTGATACAGGTATATGTTTAATCTTCAACGTCTCTTTGATGGCTTTATCTTTATGAATCATACGTAAGTCATCCAGGACCCTTCCTCCGCTATGAAGCATAAGAAGTAATGGTTGCATGTGTTCAAATGGCATATAACCTCGATTACTTTGAGGTAAAGGTAGATAGGCATTACAGAATTGATCGATTTTAGTTGCTTTTAGATATTCACCGAATAATATGGTTCCGGCATTGGAAGTAAGTGACTCTTTAGTTCCCTCTACAGAAAAATTTAACACACCTTGTGGCATACTTTTACTCCTTGGCAAAAGCTTCACCAAATGGGTGAAAGTGTTTAGTGTCGCTTTTGTCTTTCTTTTCCCCTATTTTACGATACTTCTTCTTTTATGGTTATTTTCTATTTACGGATTTGGGATAAAGTGCTTTTTGCAATTATCTATATTTTATAGTATAATAGTGCGAAATCAAGTGAAGGAGTCTCTTTATGCAGCAGCGTACCATTCAAAAAGCTGTCGAAGTCGTCGGTATCGGTCTGCATAAAGGCGAGCCGATCAGATTGAGACTCGAACCGCTTTCTGCAAATGCGGGCATTGTGTTCTATCGTGAAGATCTGGCGCTGAACATTCCTCTCTCCCCTGATTCTGTCATCGATACTCGTATGGCTACGGTCATAGGCAGTGAAAAAGGGTTTATCTCAACGATCGAACATTTTCTGTCGGCTGTCTATGCTTACGGTATAGACAATATGCGTGTGATAGTGGACGGTAACGAAATGCCCATTATGGACGGTTCATCGATCTCCTTCTGCCTGCTTCTCGACGAGGCGGGTATCAAAGAGTTGGATGTCCCAAAGAAGGTCATTTGTGTCAAAAAAGCCGTTGAGATCAAAGAGGGTGACAAGTTCGTACGCCTTCTTCCTTCGGACAAGGCCACTTTTGATTTCAGGATCAAGTTCGACCACCCGGTCATCGGAGTGCAGAGTGAGAGCTTTGAATTTGGTACCCATAATTTCATCGAAGAGATCGCAAGGGCGAGAACCTTCGGTTTTGCCAAAGATATTCAGTATCTTCAAAGCCAGAACCTTGCTCTTGGTGCGACCTTGCAAAATGCCATCGGATTGGATGACCATAAAGTACTCAATCCCGAAGGACTCCGTTTCGAGAACGAATTCGCCAGACACAAGATCCTCGATGCGATGGGGGATATGATGGTCTCCGGGCACAATATCCTTGCAAAGTATGAATCGTTTGCAGGCAGCCATAACCTGAACTACAGACTTACTTCCAAATTACTGGCAGACAGCAGGAACTATGAATTCGTTACAGTAAAAGAGTTACAAAGCAGAGCTTTTGCAAAATCCTTCGCATAAATTCCAGCTTCTCATTATCTCCATCGCTTCACCGCTTCTGGTGGGTGTTTACAGAGAAGGTGAACTGATCGAGGAGATCAGCTCCGATAAAAAAACTTCTGAAGTACTGCTTCCGATTATCACTGAAATGCTGGAACGTTACTCTGTAGAAAGTATCATTTATACAAGAGGTCCAGGATCCTACATGGCGATCAAGCTGACCTATATCATGCTCAAGACCATTGAGATCGTACGTAATATTCCCTGTTACGGATGCAGTGCGTTTATGGTGAATGGAGGCCAACCTGTCAAGGCGATAGGCAAGCTCTACTTTATCAAGGAAAAAGAGACTATAATTACAAAAAAATATGAACAGCCACCTGTAACGAAGTTTGCATTGCCTCAGCGTATTCATGATCTTGAATTGGATGAAGAGTCGACACCTGAGTATGTACTTCCGGCCGTTTGACAAAGTAGTAACAGATGTTAATAAGTGTACCGGCAACCAGCGCAAACTTGGGACCGGGGTTCGATACCCTGGGACTTGCAGTCGATCTTAGAAATGAGATCGTCATCAAACCCTCGAAATTTCTGAGTCTTTCAACGCATGGAGAAGGGGCAGATAACCCAAAGATCAAGAAAAATTCGCTTTTTTTGAGTATTTTCAATGAGAACTATAAACGTTTGAGCGGTAAAGCGAACAACTTCAGATTCGAATTCACCAACCGCATCCCAATCTCACGAGGTCTGGGAAGCTCCTCTGCTGTGATCGTCGCGGCTCTGAGCGGTGCCTATGCTATGGCAGGGGTGAAATACAATAAACGTGAAATCCTCAATCAGGCACTGCGTTATGAACACCACCCCGACAATATCACTCCGGCAGTGATGGGTGGTTTCAATGTTGCCTGTGTGGAAGGGGACAGGGTTTACAGTAAAAAGCGCCGGATGCCCGACTATCTCCGGGCGGTCGTGGTCGTACCCAACAGAACGATCTCCACGGCACGTTCGCGTACGGTACTGCCTAAAATGTACCGAAAAGAGGAAACCGTCTATTCCCTTTCGCGAGCAGCCTATATGACAGCCCTGTTCATGAGCGAGTCATGGGACCTGCTTCGTATCGCCTCGAAGGACAAGCTGCATCAGGCCAGACGTATGAAGATGATGCCTGAACTCTTTGATGTGCAGAAGTTGGCACTCAAACAGGGAGCATTGATGAGTACGCTCTCAGGTTCTGGGTCGACATTCTTCAACCTTGCCTATGAAAAAGATACCGACAGGATCGCACAGAGTTTGCGGGCCAGATTCCCCCAATTCAGGGTTTTTGTACTCGCTTTGGACAATAATGGTGTCATCACCAAATAATAGCCCACAGGCTTAATCTCTTTTTAGGTATAATACGCATGAAAAAATCACAGCCCATTCGAATGTGCATCGCCTGCCGCAGTAGACATCCTCAAAAAAGTTTGATCAGATTAAAGCATGACGGTAAAGAGATAGTGCAATTCAATGGTATGGGTAGAAGTTTTTATCTTTGTAAAAGCTGTGTGAAAGATGACAAAAAGCTCAAAGGTCTTGCCAAACGTTTCAAGCAGGATGCGGAACAGTTGGCAAGACTTTTGGGAACGCTGGCATAAAGCCGGTCTATGCGCAAAGACGCAGTATATTAAAGGAGTTAATCAAGTATGGATAAAGTTAAGATCCAAGAAATAGCAGAAGAAGCGGGATTGTCTAACGGCGAACTGATAGAGAAAGCCAAAGAGTTGGGATTCAATGTCAAAGCGGCCAACAGTGCCATCAGCATGGATGACGCCGGTATTCTTGTAGACTTTGCTATAAGCGGAACTCTGCCTAAAGGTTTCAAGAAACCGGGTGAGAAGCCGAAACTTAAAGTAGTTAAGAAAAAAACAGTGGAGAAAGAGCCTGAAACAATAGTTGAAGCTCCTGTTATCGAAAAAGAAACAGCACCTGAAAAGACAGAAGTTATTCCGGAAGAAACAGAAAACACAGTTGAGGAATCAACTGCTGCAGAAACAGTAGAGAGTGAACCTGAAACTGCAGTTATTGAAGAAATTGAAACGCCTGCAGAGACCGCTAAAGAAGAAACAGTAGAAGCCGCACCGGTCGTCAAAGAAGTGAAACAGCGCAAAGGTATCTCTGTGGTGAGTAAAAAAGCTGAATCTGAAGCGGAAAAGGGAACAGAAATAGAGAAGCCTAAACGCAGAACCCTTTCCCGTACAGGGATCAAGATCGTCAGAAAAGCGAAGCCTGCACCGGTCCGTGCGGCTACAAGAATATCGATGGGGAGTGGAGCACCGACACCTCCGAGTAAGAAAAAGGTCAAAAAAGGGCCTGCAGAAGCAAGAGAAACAGGAAAGAAGATTGATATCTTCAACCATGACAGTATGAGCGGAGATATAGACAGCGGTTTTGGAGAAGAAGAAGTGGTCCTGCTTGACTTCTCTGATAAGAATATCTATGAAGATATGATGCGCCAGGAACAGAAGCGTAGAGAAGAGGCAAAGAAGAGAGAAGCTGCGAACGGCGGTCCTGCCAAAGGCAGACAACCGTTCCGTCCTCAGCAGAGACGATCACTTAAGCGTGGCGGAAAGCGTAAGAAATATACCAAAGAAGAAAGCAGTGAGGTCATAACATCAGTGGAAATCCCGGAAAATGTAAGAGTCTATGAATTCGCCGAGAAGGTGAACCGGTCCGTGGGTGAAGTGGTGAAAGTCCTCTTCGCTCTTGGGATGATGGTGACGAAGAACGACTTCCTCTCCAAAGATGAGATCGAGATATTGGCAGAAGAGTTCGGTGTGGAAGTCAGTACGATGAACCCGCTCGATGAGCTTGATTATGTTCAGGCATATGATGAGGTGGAAGATACGCACCTTGAAGAGAGACCGCCGGTCATTACGATCATGGGTCACGTTGACCACGGTAAAACTTCTTTGCTTGACAAGATCCGTTCTGCGAAAGTGGCGGACAAAGAAGCGGGCGGTATCACGCAGCATGTCGGTGCCTACCAGGTAGAGAAGAACGGCAAGAAGATCACGTTCGTGGATACCCCGGGTCACGAAGCCTTTACGGAGATGCGTGCACGTGGTGCCCAGGCGACCGATATCGTTATTATCGTTGTTGCGGCCGATGACGGTGTGATGCCTCAGACTAAGGAAGCGATCGCACATACCAAAGCGGCCGGTGTTCCGATGATTATTGCGATGAACAAGATGGACAAAGAGAGTGCCAACCCAGACAATATCAAATCGCAGCTTGCCGAGATAGATGTTATGGCTGCGGACTGGGGCGGCGAATATGAATTCGTCCCGGTCTCTGCACATACAGGATTGGGTATCGATGACCTGCTTGAGACGATCCTGCTGCAGGCAGAAATGATGGAACTGAAAGCGGATCCGACCAGAAAAGCGAAAGCTGTCGTGGTAGAGAGTTCAGTCGAAAAAGGTTTTGGACCGGTTGCCAACGTTATCATCAAGAACGGTACGCTGCATGTGGGTGACAATGTGATTGTAGGCACAACCTACGGTCGTATCAAGGCGATCAAACTTGATGACGGAAGTGCTGTCAAGGAGATCGGCCCAAGTACACCTGCGGCAATCGTGGGACTGAATGAAGTACCGGGTGCAGGTGAAGCACTGGTGGCTATGGATACGGATAAAGAAGTGCGTGAACTTGCTGAAAAAAGAGCGGAATACGACAGAGCCAAACAGCTCTCCAAGAGTACCAAAGCTTCTCTTGATGACCTTTCAGCGCTTATTGCCGAAGGCCAGCTAAAATCCCTTCCTGTTATTATCAAGGCAGATGTTCAGGGATCACTTGAAGCGATCAAGGGAAGCCTTGAAAAACTCAGGAACGAAGAAGTGAAGGTCAACATTATCCATGAAGGTGTTGGTGGCGTAACAGAAAGTGATGTCACATTGGCAGATGCCAGTGAACATGCCGTGATCCTCGGGTTCAACGTACGTCCTACGGGATCCGTCAAGAAGAAAGCCAAAGAGCTCGGTGTTGAAGTCAGAACCTATACGATCATCTATGACTTGCTGGACGATGTCAAAGCATTGCTTGGCGGTATGATGAGTCCGGTGATCAAAGAAGAAGTAACAGGACAGGCTGAAGTACGAGAGACCTTCGTAGTCGGAAAAGTCGGTACTATTGCAGGATGTAAAGTTTCTGACGGTGTGATCACCAGAAATTCCAAAGCGAGACTTATCCGGGACGGTGTGGTCGTCTATGAAAGTAAGATCTCTTCACTCAAGCGTTTCAACGAAGATGCGAGAGAGGTTAAGAACGGATACGAGTGTGGTATCATGCTTGAGAACTTCAACGATATCAAAGAGGGTGATGTGATCGAAACATTCAAAGATGTTGAAGAGCAGGTCACATTGTAAAATGACACAAGAAGAAATTAAACGGCACAGGGTCGAGTCCGTTCTCAAAGAGATCATTCCCGAAGCGTTGAGCACCCTGGATGATGAACGAATCAATGCGTTGGTGGTCACCGATGTCATTTGTTCAAAAGGGCGTTCGGATGCCAAGGTCTATCTGGACAAGTCCTTTCTCTCTCCCAAAGAGCAGAGTGAAGCACTCAGACAGCTTAGAACGGTTGCAGGGTATGTTCAAAACCACTGTAAACAGAGTGAAGGATGGTTCAAAGCACCGCGCTTTACTTTTGAGTTCGATGAACAGCTGGAAAAAGTAAGCCGCATGGAAGAGCTGTTCAAGCAGATCAGTAGAGAAAAAGAGGATGCAGAAGAAAAGGACAGTCCAAATGAATCTTGAAGCACAGATCTCAAAGATCGTAGAAGCAAACGGAGCGGCGCTTTATGATATCGAAACAGCGAATGAATTCGATGAGACGATCTACCGCGTACTTATTACCAAAACGGGCGGTGTGAATCTCGATCTGTGCGCAACGATCTCCAATGAACTCTCACCTTTTCTAGATGTACATCCTCCCATGAACGGCCATTATCGCCTGGAAGTGAGTTCTCCCGGTATCGAGAGAAAACTCTCCAAACCAATACATTTCCAAAATGCCATCGGTGAAAAGGTCAAGGTCAAACTCTTAGGGGGTGACAAGCTCAAAGGTGTATTGAAAGCTGCCGATGATAAGGGCATCACTGTTGAAACAAAACAGGGTGAAGAGAGCTACTCATACAGTGATCTTGGTACAGTAAAAACCTATTTTGAGTGGTGAGAACCGTTAAACAAAGGACAACTGCTTGTCCTTTGTAGGTTCGAAACCGAAGTGGTGGAGCAAAGCGACCCACGAAGGCAAAGCATAAAAAAAGGAGTGGCAATGAGCGATGAATTTTATATGCAACTCGCACTCGATAAAGCCTGGGAGTATCAGCTCCTTACCTATCCGAATCCTGCCGTTGGTGCCGTAGTAACACTTGATGGTACTATTCTTGCTGTTGAAGCCCACAAAAAGGCAGGAACTTCACATGCAGAAGTACTTGCCCTGCTTAAAGCCTATGAAACACTTTCCCAAAGTACTGTTGATTTCGACCGGATGGATGCCCAAAAGGCACATAATTTTCTTCACACCATACCCAAAGATTTTTTTTCGGAATGCAGTATCTATGTCACGCTCGAACCCTGTTCCCATGAAGGCAGAACGCCTGCCTGCGCGACACTCCTGGAAGCACTGAACCTCAAAAAAGTCATTATCGGGACAAAAGACCCTATTGAAGGGCACGGCGGTGGAATGGATCGTTTGAAAAACAATACTTCAGGTGTACTTGAAGAAGCCTGTCAGGCACTGATAGAACCTTTTCTAATATGGCAAGAGAGAGCCTTTGTGCTTTTTAAGCTGGCACAGACGACCAACGGACGTATCGGCGGCGGGTATCTCAGTTCAAAAAGTTCACTCAAGCACGTGCATCAACTCAGAGAAAAATGTGATAGGCTGCTCATTGGAGGAAATACGGTACGAACGGACAGACCAACATTGGATTGCCGATTTACAGGTGGTACGGTACCGGATGTTGTGATCTATTCAAAAAAAGATGATATAGACAGAGAAATGCCACTTTTTACTGTCAAGAATAGAACGGTCACTGTTACAGATAAGTTAAACTTTTTGGAAAAACCTTCTTTTGTTCTTGTGGAAGGGGGTGAGGGTATGCTTAATGCACTCAAAGAGAAAATAGACTGGATGTTGATCTATCAGACGCCTAAGCTCTCTACCAACCAATTATCCTATAATATCGACATGAATTTGACATTTTTGCATCAGGGTAAAAAAGATGTGGATCTGTTACTATGGAGTAGAAGAATTGGGCATTGAAAAACTGACGGACAAAGAGGAAAAACAGGAAAAGATCGTACATATGTTCGATGATATCGCATCGACCTACGATAAGGCCAACAGGGTACTTAGTATGGGTATCGATATACAGTGGCGTAAAAAAGGTTGTGACAAAGCCTTTGAAATTCTGGGAAAAGAGAATCTGGGGCAGATCACGGATGTTGCGACAGGTACAGGCGACCTGCTGATTTACTGGAAAGAACAGGCGGCAAAGCAGGGTGTCAACATAGAGAAGTTCGTAGGGATCGATCCCTCCGTAGGTATGCTTGATGTGGCTCGCCAAAAAGTGGATTTTGCCGAGTTCATAGAAGGCAAAGCGCAGGAACTGCCTATAGGCGACGGAAGTACAGATGTGATCTCCATCTCTTATGGTATCCGCAATGTCGTTGACAGAGTTGAGGCTCTGCAGGAGTTTCACAGGGCTTTAAGACCAGAGGGTATTGTAATGATACTCGAGTTTACCAAACAGGAACGCAGCGGACTTGTAGATAAAGTTGTGGATTTTGGAATGAAAAATGTGCTTCCAAGAGTAGGCGGTTTTATCTCCAAAAATTATGAAGCGTACAAATACCTGCCAGATTCGATCGAAGAGTTCCTGACCACGGAAATGCTGGCCAAAGAACTTGAAGAAGCCGGATTCGAGATGAAATATACCAAGTCTTTTTCAATGGGCATTTCAACATTGCTGGTTGCACAAAAGAAATAACGTAGGGTGTGCCATTGCACACCAAATAAAAATGAATACACAGAGGTGTGCTATTGCACATCCTACAAGGTAAATAATGTCAAGTATGATGACAGTATCTTCCCTCAATACCAAGATCAAATCCCTGCTCGAGGCAACCTTTATGCATATCCTTGTTGAGGGGGAAGTGGCTTCTGTGACCTATCACTCTTCAGGACATCTCTATTTTTCCATTAAAGATGACAAAAGTGCCATTAAATGTGTAATGTGGCGTTCTTCGGTTGCCAGGATGAAATTCCGTATTGAAAAAGGGATGCACATCGTTGTGGAGGGGTCGGTCTCCGTCTATACCCCCAGAGGGGAATACCAGTTTCAGACTGTGCGCATAGAACCCTATGGCAAAGGTGCATTGGCTCTAGCGTATGAACAGCTCAAAGAACGGCTGAAAGCCAAAGGGTATTTTGATGCGCATCGAAAAAAGCCTATACCAAAAAGCATACGGAAGATCGCACTGGTGACAGCCAGAGAGAGTGCCGCTCTTTACGATATGCTTAAGATCATAGAGAAGCGCTGGCCGCTGTTGGAAGTTACGATCGTTGATACTCTGGTACAGGGAGAGTCTGCAGCAGGACAGATCGCCCATGCGCTTCGTTATGCGGATACCCTTGAAGCTGATGTCGTCGTGGTTGGACGGGGAGGTGGAAGTACGGAAGATCTCTGGTGTTTTAACGAAGAGCTTGTGGCTGATGCGATCTTTGCCATGCAGACGCCGGTTGTCTCTGCGGTCGGGCATGAAGTGGATGTGATGATCAGTGATCTTGTGGCGGACCTTCGTGCTCCGACACCCAGTGCTGCGATGGAAATGATACTCCCCGATCTTCAGGAAATTCTTTACACCCTTTCAGAGTATGAGGAGCGTTTCAAACAGGCGATCACTTCCAGACTCACTCAATCGACACGGGAACTCAAACATGTAAAAGAGATGCTTCATCGTTCATCACCGCTGCGAAGACTGGAGGAGTCCAAAATGGAATTCAAGCGCATGGAGGAAGAATTCAAGCGTATGATCTCTTATAGAATGGAACGTTTTGAGTCAGTATTGCCAAGCATGAGAGATGCTTATGTACAGACGATGCAGTTCACGCTACAGCGAAAAGAACAGCATCTCGACCATTTGATGAAAAAACTTCGGATGAGTGATCCCCGCTCACAGTGTCGTATAGGGTGGGCACAGGTTTCACAGGGTGGTAAGCCCATAGCCCTTGCATCGATCGAAAAGAATGCGCACTTTATTCTCGAAGATGCCTCTACAAAGATCGAAGCGGTATGCGTCGACAAAAAAAGACTGTATGATGATTCAATATAACTGTTTTACATCGGATATGATATAATGACCTTTAATTCTTTTCAAGGTAGCTTATGAGTACACTATCGGCAGTAGGTGAGACCATCTCTCAGCAATTTACCCCGACAACGCTTGTTGTTTTCAGTATAACATTGATTCTTTTTTTGGCACTATATATTTTTTCTGTCAAGCGTGAAAAAAGAAAATTTCAAGCAATGGTCTCAGGCAAGATCGACGTGATGCAAAAGGCGTTTGAAGTCTGTAAAGATGCTGTCCTGATCCTTTCCCGGAAGCAGGAGATACTCTATGCCAATAAACCAATGAGAAAACTGCTTAAACTGGATGAAGACTATCAGAAGACGGTTTTGGACAACAGTATCAAGGTCGATATGGGTAAGGAGTGGCGTACGCTAAGCCGCCTGATCAAAGAGAAGCGTACGGAAAATGAGTCCTATCGTTTTTCACTGATGCAGACAAAGCTTCTCACGCATGAGAAGAATGAAATACCTGTCAACTTCTACATCGACACAGCAGAAGAGGAAGATGATGGCAGTTCCAGGTGGAGTATTGTATCGATACATGATCTTACGGAAGAGAAGCAAAAGGAAGAGGCAGAGTATTGCCATCGACTTACGAATCTGCCAAATCAGATCAAAGCACTGCAGGATATCAATGTGCTCAATGCAAGGCTCCATCTTTCTGATGCGAAAATAGCACTGGTCCTGATAGATATAGACAACCTTTCCGTATTACGTTCCATTATAGGCTATGAGCAGACCAATGCCATACTGAAAAAATTTGCTGAGTATCTTAAAAATCTGGCCAAAGAGTATCATTTTACTCCTTACCACACTTTTTATAACAATTTTTTGCTGACGGTTACAGATGTGGACGATATTGATGAGATCAAAGCGTTGACGGAGAAAATACAGGAAGAGTTGTGTACCTTTTACAAAATAGGGGAAAACAGACTCTACCTTTCCGCTTCCATGGGTATCAGTATCTATCCAGACAGTGGCCCGATGATCAGACTTTTTGACAATGCCTATCGGGCTTTGGCCAAAGCGGAGAAGGCCGGTTACGGAAGAACAGAACTTTATCTTTTGGAAAAGAAGAAGTATGATTATGATGAATTGACACTTTACAATGATATGCATGCCGGACTGGAACGTGAGCAGTTCGAGGTATACTATCAGCCTATTGTAGATTCCAAAAGTAAAGAGATCGCTTCTGCCGAGGCACTGATACGGTGGCGTCACCCCAAATACGGTATGATCCCACCGGATGTCTTTATTCCGATTATGGAAAAGACCGGTTTCATTGTCGAACTGGGAAAATTCGTACTCAATGAAGTGCTCAGGCAGCAAA
Source organism: Sulfurovum sp. NBC37-1 (assembly GCF_000010345.1). Lineage (NCBI taxonomy): Bacteria > Pseudomonadati > Campylobacterota > Epsilonproteobacteria > Campylobacterales > Sulfurovaceae > Sulfurovum > Sulfurovum sp. NBC37-1. The sequence continues at coordinate 2,038,352 of NC_009663.1, read as the reverse complement.
AACGCTGGGAACTTTTCAAGTTCCAACAGATCGAGGTATCTATCAATCTCTCCCTGCTTGAACTTGAATCAGGTAACTTTGTAAACAATGTGCTCGATCGCCTGAAACATCACCAGGTCAATCCCGAATTGATAAAGTATGAGATCACCGAGGGACTGGCGATGAAGAATGAAGAACGTTCATCCCAACAGTTCATAGAACTGAGAAAGCTCGGTGTAGCTATTGTATTGGATGATTTCGGTACAGGGTATACTTCTTTTGCCTATCTTAAAAGATTTCCGGCCACAACTCTAAAAATAGACAAAGAATTGATCGACTGTATCATAACCAATGAGGAAAATCAGCATATTGTGAAATCAATTATTAATCTTGGTCATAGTTTGGGAATGAAGGTTGTTATTGAAGGGATAGAGAATAAAAATATGGTTGATCTTTTGGAGAATTATGGATGTGATTATATGCAGGGGTATTATTTTTCCAGACCATTACCGGTCTTCGAGTTTCAAAAGATGTTGCGTTAATAAAGGGGGAAAAGATACGACAATATTGCCGTATCATGATGTAAACGCTGCAAAGCGTTTACATCATACCAGGCATACCGCCCATGTCAGGCATTGTCGGTGCTGGAGTCGGTGCTTCTTTAATGTCTGAAACAGTCGCTTCCGTTGTGAGCAGGAGACTTGCTACGGAAGTGGCATTCTGAAGTGCCACACGCGCTACTTTCAACGGATCAATGATCCCTGCTTCAAGCATATTCACATATTCTCCTGTTGCTGCGTTAAATCCAAGGTTCGCCTCACTGTTGTTTGCGATCTTGTCTGCGACGACACCTGCATCGAACCCTGCATTCTGTGCGATCTGCTTCATCGGAGCATAGACAGCTCTTAGGATGATCTCCGCACCTACAGCTTCATCATGTTCAAGGTCAAGCTTCACTGCTTTGCTTGCTTTGGCAAGTGCAGCACCACCACCGATAACGATACCTTCGTCCACAGCTGCTTTGGTTGCAGAGAGTGCATCATCCACTCTGTCTTTCTTCTCTTTCATTTCGGTCTCTGTCGCCGCACCGACCTTGATGACTGCTACACCGCCTGATAGTTTTGCCAGTCTCTCCTGGAGTTTTTCTTTGTCGTATTCACTTGTAGTGTTCTCGACCTGTATTTTGATCTCAGCTACTCTTGCGTCAACAGCAGCACTGTCGCCTTTACCATCTACGATAACTGTATTGTCCTTGTCGATGACCACTCTTCCTGCCTGACCGAGGTCGTCCAGTGTCGCTTTGTCTAGACTGAGCCCAAGCTCTTCTGTGATGACATTTGCACCTGTGAGGATAGCGATGTCTTTGAGCATCTCTTTCTTTCTGTCACCGAAGCCAGGTGCTTTGACCGCTGCGATGTTGAGTACGCCCTTGAGTCTGTTGAGTACCAGTGTCGCCAGAGCTTCACCCTCAAGATCATCGGAGATGATGAGCAGAGGTCTTCCACTCTGCTGTATCTGCTCAAGCACAGGAATAAGATCTTTGAGAGAAGTGATCTTGGAATCTGTGATCAGGATCAGTGGATTCTCCATCTCGCAGGTCATCTTCTCCGTATTGGTCACGAAGTAAGGGGAGAGATATCCTCTGTCAAACTGCATACCTTCCACCACTTCAAGGTCATCATTGATCCCCTTTGCCTCTTCAACGGTGATAACACCGTCTTTGCCCACTCTGTCCATCGCCTCTGCGATGAGATTACCGATAGTTTCGTCAGAGTTCGCGGAAATGGTCGCTACCTGTGCGATTTCTTTTTTGTCTTTGACCTCTTTGGAGATCTTCTTGAGCTCTTCTATGATCGCTGCACTTGCTTTGTCCATACCTCTCTTCACTTCAATCGGGTTCGCGCCGGCTGTGATGTTCCTGAGGCCTTCTTTGAAGATGGAGTGCGCCAGTACCGTTGCGGTAGTGGTACCGTCACCCGCTTCATCTGCGGTGTTGCTCGCTACCTCTTTGACCAGCTGCGCACCCATGTTCTCGAGTGTATCCTCAAGTTCGATCTCTCTGGCCACGCTCACACCGTCTTTTGTGATGTGCGGTGCGCCAAAACTTTTTTGAATGAGTACATTCCGCCCTCTTGGTCCCATAGTTACTTTTACTGCATCTGCCAGTTTCGTAACACCTTCAAACAGTCCGTTTCTTGCTTTGTCTGAAAAAAATATCTCTTTTGCCATGTTGTATCCTTTTTTAATTCTTGGTAAATTGGTTTAATATTATATAAGTATTCCGAAGATGTCGGAGCTTTCCATTATGAGGAATTCTTCTCCATCCAGGATGATCTCATTTCCGGAATATTTCCCGAATACGACCGTGTCATCCACATTGATATCTTCAACTTCACTGCCTACAGCAATCACTTTACCCTTTGACGGTTTCTCTTTTGCATTGTCAGGTATAATGATTCCTGAAGCCGTTGTATTGGCTTCTTCAACTCTCTGGATCAAAAGTCTGTCACCTAATGGCTTAAAATTCATGATATCTCCTTACGATTTATGATTTTGTAAAAGAATAATACAAAAAAATGTCTGTTTTGTCAATAGCCTTTAGTGTAAATGACTAAAGTTTTTTAACAAATTATTTTAATCTATTGTTGAATTCGCTTTCTAAATGTTGTATAATTATTTTAAAAGTATTAGAAATAACATAAAGGAGAAGATGAAATTATGGAAAAAAAACAGAAAAAAGTCGTACTCTTTACCACACCGACATGTAAATGGTGTACAACTGCAAAAAACCACCTGAAATCACACGGTATTAAGTTCAAGGTTATCGATATCTCCAAAGACCAGAAAGCAGCGAAAGACTGTGAACAGCATGGATGCAGAGGTGTACCGGTTTATCTGATCGGTTCGCAATGGATTTGCGGATTCGATCAGAAAAAAGTGGAAAAATTACTAAATCTATGATTTTTACAAAAAACTATTGACAATAAAGCAAACTTTAGCTAAAATTCCGGTCTCTTCATTAGTGGCAAGATAGCTCAGTTGGTTAGAGCGCTGCTCTCATAAGGCGGAGGTCCGGGATTCGAGTTCCCGTCTTGCTACCACTTAATTTATGAACAATCCCCTTATTTACTTACACTCTGAAAATTTATCCAAAGCCATAGTACTGTTCAGTATTTACAGATTTTGAGTCGGAGGTCTACACTTTTGTCCCGAATTTGTCCCGATTTTTGTCTCGATATTTTTTTAACTTTTACACCGCTTTTAAAAAGTATTTTTCACCTCTTTTAGAACACATTGTATCTTAATGCTAAATGTTGCTATTTAGATTGCTATAATGAGTAAATAACGTGACTTAGCAATTGGTTTATACTCTTAGTTGTAATTTAGGTTAGAGGGGCTCAAATGACTACTGAATAGATTATAAAACCTCCTATGCAGTCACCTGTTAGTTGTTTGTTAAATATACATGGTTAGTTATTTTTGGATTCCAGTAATTTTAATTTTTAAAACTAGCAGTTCTTTCTGTTTTTCGTATTTTATCCTTTTCTCGCTCCTTCCTGATTACCGTATCGTGTATGACAGAAGAGTCCAGATAGAGAGTGAGAGCACCCCACATCTATTTGTGAAAGAAGCGGCTATAGGTTGCCTGGGAAGGCAGTCTCTTGATCTCGAATATCTCTTGTAGTGTTGTATAGTCTGCGTGAATGTATCTGCTTGCTCCTGTAAAGATACTTAGCCAAAACCCCTAAATGATATTTACAGGGTTATATCCCGCATTCGATGAAGGATATGGAAGGTTTATGCTTTCCGGTTGACACCAAAGGCAAAGACCATAAGAAATATGAGTATGGCACCAAGGCTTCACTGGTGACCACTATGAAGAGTAACGTGATTATCGGTGCTGTGGTACACGAAAAGAATGAACACGATTCCAAAACACTGGAAGCTGCACTATCACACGCAAACAAGCACAGAACCAAACCTATTGTTGAAGCCATCTGTGATAGCGGATACCGTGGCAAAAAAGAAGTAGGCAGTACAGCTATCTGCATTCCTGATACTCCAAAGAAACGAGATACCAAATACCAGAAAGAACAAAAACGAAAGAAGTTCAGAAGACGGGCTGCCATTGAACCCATCATTGGTCACATAAAATCAGACCATAGGTTGCAAAGGAACTATTTGAAAGGATTTGTGGAAGATCAGATCAACCTTTTACTGGCTGCAACGGCATTCAATCTCAAGAAGTGGATGAATAACTTCTCGGTGGTGCTTTTTTTAGTCAAAATTGCATATGTCATTTACTTTATGCTGCATATCAGAGCCGAAGAAAGACGAAAATATGCTGATCTTTATCTGATACTTTACAGGTTGTGGTAGAATTGATGGTATAGAATAGTTGGTCTGTCTGAGAAGTAGGTTTTTCAGGGTTGACTAAATATAAATAATCTTAGAAGGAATCTATATGAACAAAAAAAGAATATGGGGAAAAGGCATATACCTTCTTCTCCTTGCGGTTACTGGTTTTGCCCTTTTTGTGAGTGGATGCGGTAGTTCGTCTTCAAAATCCTCACCACCCTCTCCTCAACCAGCTCCGTTTATCACGATATGGGAAACGAATGCTACAGACAGTGATATCATGATCCCCACTAATGCTAAATATGCTTATGATTACACAGTAGACTGGGGTGACGGAAGTGAGGATGAGCATGTTGATGGCAACATTACCCATACTTATGCAGCGACAGGAAGTCATCAGGTAAAAATCAGCGGCCAATTCCCTGCAATTGCTTTTGATGGTCCCTTGGCTTGTCTTTTTGCTGATCTAAATGAAAGCAATGATAACTCAAAACAGATCCGGCTTATTTCTCAATGGGGTGAGAACCCATGGCAAAGTTTTGAAAATGCCTTTACATGTTGTCTAAATCTCGAAGCCAATACGACAGACAAACCCGACATTTCGAATGTAAAAAGCCTGAAAAATATGTTTTGGGGCACTGCATTTAATCAGGATATCTCAGACTGGGATGTCTCCAATGTTACCAATATGCAAGGGATGTTTGCCTATAGTATGTTTAACCAGGATATCTCACAATGGGATGTTTCCAGTGTTACCAATATGGCTGAAATGTTTAGGAGTAGCTTATTTGATCAACCAATCGGTAGTTGGAATGTCTCCAATGTAATCTATATGGATAACATGTTTGGAGATGATATCTTTCTCACTGTATTCAACCAGGATATATCTGATTGGAATGTCTCAAGTGTTAAAAGTATGGCTGAAATGTTTAGGGGTAGCTTATTTGATCAGCCAATCAGTAGTTGGAATGTCTCCAACGTTACTAATATGGCTGGGATATTTAGAGATAGCTCATTTAACCAAGATATCTCACAATGGGATGTCTCCAGTGTTATCGATATGGGTTCTATGTTTAAAGATAGCTCATTTAACCAGGATATCTCACAATGGGATGTCTCCAGTGTTATCGGCATGTATATGATGTTTGCCTATAGTCCATTCAATCAGGATATCTCACAATGGGATGTTTCCAGTGTTTTAGATATGGGAGGGATGTTCAAGAGTAATGTACAATTTAATCAGCCAATCGGTAGTTGGAATGTCTCCAATGTAATCTATATGGATGCCATGTTTGAAGGCGATGGTTACACTTTCACTGTATTCAACCAGAATATCTCACAATGGAATGTCTCCAGTGTTACCAATATGGCTAGGATGTTTAGATATAGCTCATTCAACCAGGATATCTCACAATGGGATGTTTCCAGTGTTACCAATATGGTTAGGATGTTTATGAACAATGTACAATTTAATCAGCCAATCGGTAGTTGGAATGTCTCTAGTGTTAAAAGTATGGCTGAGATATTTAGTAGTTATAGCTCATTCAACCAAGATATCTCACAATGGGATGTTTCCAGTGTTACCAATATGGCTAGGATGTTTATGAACAATGTACAATTTAATCAGCCAATCGGTAGTTGGAATGTCTCTAGTGTTAAAAGTATGACTGAGATGTTTAGAGATAGCTCATTTAACCAGGATATCTCACAATGGGATGTTTCTAGTGTTACCAATATGGCTGGGATGTTTGGTTGGTGCGACTCATTTAATCAGGATATTTCACAGTGGGATGTCTCAAGTGTTACCAATATGTCTTGGATGTTTGTTGATAGCTCATTCAATCAGGATATCTCACAATGGGATGTTTCTAGTGTTATCGATATGGGTTATATGTTTGAGGAAAATAAAAAATTTGATCAACCTGTTGAAAAATGGAATGTTTCAAACGTGCTCTATATGAATAGGATGTTCTATAATGCTTCATCTTTCAGTAATCATGATTTGAGTCTGTGGAGTGTCGGAAAGGTTAAAGAACATGATGAGTTCTTAACGGGGGCAGGACCAGGAAATATTGAGCCTAACTGGCCATAGGAAAAAGTTTTGCCCTCTTGTCTCATGGAGGGGTGGAACGATATCAAAAAAGTTATAAACATACGGGTGTGGCTTGTGCAGCTTGATCTTTCAGGTTATTTGGTGGGAGAGTAATAATGATCAACTTTTTGCGGGAATTTGCAAGTGGTTCTAAAAAATAATATTTTTAAATATTTAATTAAAAAAACAAAATTTTTATGGTATTCTATGCAGGTAGAGTATTTTTATGTAAATAAAATTTAAATAGGAGTAAGTGTAATGAAGAAATTAATGTATAGCTTGGCAATGTTAACTTGTGTATCTTCTTTAGTAGCTGAAGATATTGCAATAAATGAAAAAATCATAGGAGTGGAAATTGGTTCGGCACAGATAGAGGCTGATACATATGGGCCATTTGGGGAAGAAAGTCATAGGTCAGCATATAATGTTGAATACGGTTTGCGTCTTGGTGCCCAAAATGATACATGGCGGACTTTATTGATTGTTAATTACTTTGATAGTACAGATGATGATCAGAAATATTATAGAGGTTTGGGAACTTTTGACTACCTATTGATGCAGGATTCTTCATTCAAACCTTTTATTGGAGTAAATATAGGCTATATGAACTATAAAACATCCAACCCTAATGGAAATAATGATGAAAATAGTTTTATTTATGGTGGACAGGCTGGTGTTCTTTTTCGTGTAGCAGATGAAATAGAGTTGGATTTAAGTTACAGGTATTCATTGTCAAGTAGTGAGTATGTCAACAATACAGGTAGTATTCTTTTTGGCCTGAACTACATATTTAAATAAGCAAAAGGAAAATAAATGATGAAAAAATATTTAATGCTTATATATAGTCTTTTGGCTACGCTGTTTCTGTCTGCATGTGGTAGTAGTGGAGGAGGTGGAGATACTCAGAGTGGTGAAATTTCACTTAGTAATGAAAATGCTGTAGAACTTGTTAAGGCAGAAGACATATATTATGCTTCAGTGAATACAGTGAAATCTGGCAGTGAAGTAAAATCATTTACTTTAACTGTAAGATACAAAAAAAACCTCAGTAACAACTACAATGTGGAAGTGGAAAATACTGCTATCGATATTGTTGGTTGTGAAGTTTCTGAAGTAACATTTAGTCCTAATCCTGTAGTATTAAACGGAAATGGGGATTCTTCCATGCCTCTTATTGTTGCAGGAAAAGTTGATGCTGAGTGTGAAAATAAGATAGATTACGTACTAAGTGGTGTAACAAAAATAACATTGAATGGTAAAACACAAACTGAACCATTTGTTGCGAAATCAATGAGTACAGGTTATAGGTTTGTCAACAATAATCCACCTATGAATATAAGCTATCCAAGTCAAATTAAAAAGATAGAGATGCAAGTCATGGCCAATAATGGGCCGTTAACATCTATTACAGCATGTGAACCAAATGACAACAACCTTTCTGCACTCCAAAATTGTGTGCTGGTTGGGAATCTTCCACGTGAATTTGGAAAGATACGTCTTGCTCCAGGCTGTACCGAGGGGACATGCAGCGATGATAATTTAGGATATCTTACCTTTGAATATATATCTCCTGTTACATCTGAAATGCCTAAAGAAGATAAAAAATATAAAATGTATTTTTATTATATTGATGGTGAAGGAACTATAGCTGCACAAACAAATGTAAAAATCAATATGCAGCCAAAAGGCCCTTTCCCAGGATATGCATTAGCAAATGCTACGACACCAATCGTTGTAACACAGCCTAATACAAACAAAATTATCAGTGTCCAGTTGGTAAATAATGGTTTGCCAGTCTTACCGGTACGTCCCTGTACGATAAGCAAGGATCGGGCAAATAGCTCTGAAACAGTTGTCAGCGATTGTGTTATACCAGAGTCTTTACCCAAAGAATTTGGACGTATCAACAATATAGTATGGAACCAACAAGATGATGGAGACGTAGATGTAACAGATGGGATCAATGATAACGGATATATCAGGTTTGAATATGTAGGCCCCGATAGTAACGATATACCCGAAGACCGCAAAGAACATGATATGCATATATACTATGTCGATGCTGAAGGAAACAGAGTAGCTAGTACAACTATTAAAGTGATTATAGATGCCAAGATTAAATTTGGTCCAGTGAGTACCCTTTCACTGACATACAATAATACTCAATGCCTTGATGAAGATCAAGATATTACCAATGGTAATACGAACTACGGATCTCCTGATGGCAGGATGGCTAAAATGGTATTTACTGTACAGGCGGTTGATAGTCACGGTAACCCGGCTAAAGGGGGCGTAACACTGATCCCGAGTATTATCAATGGGGTAAAAGTTGTCAGTCGAAAAAATCCAAGTGGGGAGCTTAAACCTGGTAGTTATGCAACATTTATTGATCCTAGGGGTTCTTTTACAGGTAGTGGCGTAACCAATGAAGATAGCTTGGCTATATTGCCTGATGCTCAAAATTATAACAGTGGCTATCTAGGTAGATGGGATATAGATAATGTTACAAGCAGGACCCTTTTTCTTGATGAGAAGTATAGTGGAAAAACAGTTACTGGATTGGCCTATGTAGTGGGTAACGAGAGACGATACATCCCTGGATTTGGTGTAGCAACAGCCAATATATCACGTTCAGGAAAAGAGACATCAGATGATTATGGTGTCACAAAGACAAACTATGTAACCAATGAAGATGGTATTATGACATTTGAAGTTATCTATGATTATAAATTGGCGGGCAGAACATTTACTCTATCCGTTGTTTCCAATGACGTAGATGCTAATGGAGAAGTAGTTCGAGCAGGCATATCTAAGGTCGATGCATTCAGATGGCCTGGTGGTAGTGCGTCTGGACCTGGTGGATATGGATCTACGGAACCTGAAGTTCCCAACGATGGTCAAACACACAAGGTTCAAATGTCTCTGTATGTCAACCAATGTGATGGTAGTCAACCGATAGAGGCTTTATCAGGAGTCAATATAGTTCCTGGGAGTATCACGGTTAAGCCTGATGTTGAGGATCCCCTCAGTGGCAAACAGTGCAGCATAGACCAAGCAAACTCAAACTTTATATCTGATATAAATGGTAATATTGAAATTGCAATTGTAACGAAGGGGACTGCAGGGACTATAACGATGAATTGTATTGCTAATTGGACCAGTGATGGTGGTAGTATTTATTTGGAGTATTGATCAGAATATCAATCTAGTCGGGATTTCTACCCCGGCTCCATATGCCTTTTGATCTTCTTTTTCTACACAATTAACTATAATACCACTATCAAATTACATACACTATCTGGAGTTGACTTTTTTAATCTTTTTTTTTTAATTTTCTACTATAATTTCATAAATATCTCATATTAGGTTATATAACTATGATAGACTTAAAATACCTCCAAAATAACTTTAATGAAGTAAGTATGAAACTGCAAAAAAAAGGTGTAGATGCAGCATCACTTGAGCATCTGCAGACACTTTTCAAAACACTCAAAGAAGCCAACGCAAAACTGGAAGCGGCAAAAGCGGAACAGAACAGCATGTCAAAACTCTTTGGACAGTATAAGCGTGAAGGAAAGGATATCACTGAGCTCAAAGCAAAAGTCGATGCCAACAAAGAGGCGATGGTTCCTCTACAGGAAGCAGCGAGAGAAGCTGAAGAGGCACTCTATGCCGTAGCTCTTGCCATACCCAATTTGCCGGATGACTCAGTACCGGAAGGTGCAGATGAGGAAGATAATGTTGAACTTATAAAAGTCCTTGAACCGAGAAGTTTTGATTTTGAACCTAAAGAACATTGGGACTTGGCAGAGAAAAACGGATGGATAGACTTTGAACGTGGAGTTAAACTTGCCAAGAGCCGTTTTTCTGTACTTCGTGGAGATGCTGCAAGACTGGAAAGAGCGTTGATAAACTTCTTCCTTGATACGAACAGGGAAAGAGGATTTGAAGAGTTCTGTGTACCGTTCATGAATAATGCTGCAATGCTTCAGGGTACAGGACAGTTGCCCAAGTTTGAAGATGACCTTTTTAAGATCGAAGATGAAGACCTCTACCTGATCCCTACTGCTGAAGTGCCGCTTACCAATATGTATCATGATGAGATACTTGCAGAAATAGATCTGCCTGTGCTTATGACCGGCTATACACCCTGTTTCAGAAAAGAAGCTGGGTCAGCCGGACGTGATACACGCGGGATGATACGTCAACACCAGTTCGACAAAGTGGAAATGGTAGCTATTGCTCATCCAGACAACAGTGATGAAGTATTTGATATGATGGTACAGAATGCGTCGGATATTCTGACGGCACTGGGACTGCCGCACAGAGTGGTAGAGCTTTGCGGAGGTGACCTTGGTTTTTCAGCAGCAAAGACGATAGACCTTGAAGTATGGCTCCCCGGGCAGAACAAGTACCGTGAGATCTCTTCCATTTCCAATACCAGGGATTTTCAGGCACGACGTGCGAAGATCAGGTTTAAAGACGGCAAGAAGAACAGACTTGTCCATACCCTGAACGGTTCTGCATTGGCAGTGGGAAGAACGCTGATCGCGATTATGGAGAATTATCAGAATGAAGATGGGACGATAGAGATTCCGGAAGTGTTAAAAAAATATATGTAGGGTGTGCAATTGCACACCAATTTAAATATGATTAAAAATATAACACAATTATTTATATGAGGTGTGCTATTGCACACCCTGCGCAAAATATAATCATATCGTCTTCGAACTGTCACTGTAGCGTGACTTCAATTTCCCTTCCATGCTCAAATAGCTGTTCAATGCACCTGTATAGGCTCTCGCAGATGCCAGCATGGTATCGATGTTCAGACCGTGCCCTATAATAGCAGGTTCTCCGTTGAAGGATACTTTGACTGTCACGTTTGCAAGAGCATCCTTTCCTTTGCTGACCGATTTGACCTTGTAATCCAACAACTGACCCTCATAGCCGGATATACGGTCAATGGTCTTGAAAATGGCATCCATAGTCCCGTCACCGATACTCGCATCAATGATCTCATTGTTATCTTTTTTGATGCTTACCGCTGCCGAAGGCACACCGTTGGAACAGTCCATCAGCTGCAGGGAGATCAATTCGAAGATCTTCGGAGCGGAAGTCATTTCATTGGTGACCAGTGCTCTCAGATCATCATCGTAGATATTTTTTTTCCTGTCCGCAAGTATCTTGAAACGCTCGAAAGAACTGTTCAATGCTTCATCTGTCAATGTAAAGCCCAGTTTGCTCAATTTGTCTTTGAACGCTGCACGGCCCGAATGTTTACCCAGGACCAGAGTGTCTTCCATATCCAAACCGATATCTGCGGGACGGATGATCTCGTAGGTCTCTTTATTTTTTAACATACCGTCCTGGTGTATACCGCTCTCATGGGCGAAAGCATTTTTTCCGACGATCGCCTTGTTCGGCTGCGGTTCGATGCCGGTGATACTTGCGATCAAACGGCTTGATGGGTAGATCTCTTTGGTGTTTATATTGGTTTTGAAATCCGAAAAGACATCCGAACGTGTCTTCAATGCCATGACGATCTCTTCCAGGGCGGCATTCCCCGCGCGTTCTCCCAGACCGTTGATGGTGCATTCGACCTGTCTGGCACCGTTGATGACAGCTTCAAGCGAGTTAGCCACACCCAAGCCCAAATCGTTATGGTTGTGTACCGAGATGATAGCACGTCCTTTGACGTATTCGCTCATCTCTTTGACCATTGCCCCTATCTCGAAGGGAAGCCTGAAGCCTACGGTATCCGGCAGGTTGATGGTAGTGGCACCCGCTTCGATGACCGCATCGGAGATCTCTTTCATGAAGCCTATGTCGGAGCGTCCCGCATCTTCGCAGGAGAATTCCACATCCTCAACGAAAGTACGGGCGTACTCTACCGCTCTGACCGCTCTTTTGATGACTTCGTCAGGAGACATTTTCAATTTATGCTCCATATGTATCTTCGAAGTTGCGATGAAAGTATGGATACGTTTCATCTTGGCTTTGGTTACAGCTTCGCCTGCTGCTTTGACATCCGAGTCTATCGCTCTTGCCAAAGAACAGACTGTAGAGTTGCTTACACGCTGCGCGATCTTTTCAATGGCATCGAAATCTCCCGGGCTTGCCGCGGCAAATCCCGCTTCGATGATGTCCACACCCAAACGCTCCAACTGCGTAGCGATCTGAATCTTCTCTTCAGTGTTCATGGAAGCCCCTGGGCTCTGTTCACCGTCTCTCAATGTCGTGTCAAATATTTTAATTGTTTCTTTACTCATGGTTATAACCTTCGTGGTATAAAAAGCCCATCGGCTTGTAAATTGTCTAATTTTACCTAAAACTTGGTTAGGGGATTAGAATAGTGATCTGTTTGAATGTAAAAAAGATAGATAGTTAGACTATTAGAATGCGAGCAGTAGCAGGAGAGAACAGTCTTTGGTGAAAATAGTTGTATGGATTCTGATTGTTTTCATAGTGTTCTCCTGTCAAATTTTTCAAAAGTATACACTCTTTAGGACAATGTGTCAAGCTGCAGGATGATCCCAAATCCGTAAATAGAAAATAACCATAAAAGAAGAAGTATCGTAAAATAGGGGAAAAGAAAGACAAAAGCGACACTAAACACTTTCACCCATTTGGTGAAGCTTTTGCCAAGGAGTAAAAGTATGCCACAAGGTGTGTTAAATTTTTCTGTAGAGGGAACTAAAGAGTCACTTACTTCCAATGCCGGAACCATATTATTCGGTGAATATCTAAAAGCAACTAAAATCGATCAATTCTGTAATGCCTATCTACCTTTACCTCAAAGTAATCGAGGTTATATGCCATTTGAACACATGCAACCATTACTTCTTATGCTTCATAGCGGAGGAAGGGTCCTGGATGACTTACGTATGATTCATAAAGATAAAGCCATCAAAGAGACGTTGAAGATTAAACATATACCTGTATCAGAGAGTGTAGGAAAATGGATCACACGTCACGGACTACATGGTATCTATGGTATTGAATCCATCAATCGTAAACTGTTGCGAAGACATTTAAAAACGATAGATGAGCCTTTAGTACTTGATATTGATGCTTCGGTAATATTTTCACAAAAAAGTACAGCAGTGACAACTTATAAAATGCAAAGCGGATATATACCTATGATTGGTCATATCAATGGCGGATATGTGATTCACAGTGAATTTCGTTCAGGCAATATTGCGCCCGCAGATAATAATCTGACGTTTCTAAAAAGATGTCGGGAACAATTACCCAAAGCAAAATCACTCTCTTTTTTTAGAGCAGATTCTGCTTCTTATCAGGCTGAACTTTTTAACCACTGCAATAATCATCATATCACCTATACCGTGGGCGCTAACTTAGATCATTCCGTCTACGCCAATATCAAAGAAATTAAAGAGTGGCAATCATTCCAAACCAAAGAAGGTACAGCACATCACCTTAAAGAAGAAGTAGCTGAGTTTATACATACCATGCAGCACACAGACCATGCCTTTAGACTGATTGTTGTCAAAAAGACAGTGACACCGGTACTTCCGGAGATCTGGGATATGTTGAGTATAGACGAAAAACTTGATCTTGCCAGAGAGCATTATTATGTCATCGCTACCAATGCAGATGAAAGCATGTCTGCTCAGGATGTTGTTAGGTTTTATCGCAAGCGTGGAGATACAAGCGAGAACCGGATCAAAGAACTTAAAAATGGTTTCAATCTCAATTATCTTCCTTCATCAAATTTTATCTCCAATGCATTTTACTTTCAGATAGGTGTACTGGCTTATAATCTCTTCATTCTTTTTAAACAAATACTGCAAAATAGCTGGCAAAAACATACGGTTGCCACGATACGCTATAAGTTTTATCGTTTAGCAGGAAAGGTAGTGAAACACAGTAGGCAGACTATCTTGAAAGTTCAAAAAGAGTTTGTAGAAATATTTCACTCCATAAGAGAATGCATCTATAGGGTTTCACTGGAATGATACCCGTATAAAGTCACCAAAAACATCAATACGATAGAAACTTCAAACACTAGAATAGTGCCTAAAAAAACAGCATTTTTAGCATAAACATGTCGGTGTGCTAAAAACAACAAGGTAATACGCAAATTTATGATGCATCTAATCTTTTAGCATAATATCTCTCGTTGATTTTAGTTCAATTTATGATTACTTTGGGGCTATTTACGGATTTGGGATGATCCTATTTCCTGATTTTGATCTTTCTTAAATTCAGTGTTCTCAAGGCACGTATTGGTCCATAAAGTACATAGGCCAGGATGATAAGTGCAAATCCTTCGACAGAAAAGAGGTAGAGTAAAGAGATGATAAGCACCAGGGCGATCATAGTCTTAAAGACCATTGGTCTATCAAGCTGTATCTTTTTGAAAGAGGGGTATCGGAAGTTGCTGACCATAAGGATAGCAACACCAAGGGCAAGAAAAAGAAGTACGATACTGTACTGCTCAAGGGTGTATTGGTCAAAAAGGAGTATCCACATCGAGATGAAGATCGCGGCTGTTGGAATGGGCAAGCCAATGAAAACATTGGGATCCGCTTTTGCCGTACAGATGTTGAAACGTGCCAGACGAATGGCACCGAAGATGACATAAAGTGCCGATACCAGTATACCGAAACGACCAAATTCGTTCCCTGTGAAAAAATAGAGCAGCATGGCCGGTGCGATACCAAAAGAGATGACATCGGCAAGTGAGTCGAACTCCACACCAAACTGGCTGGTGGTATTGGTCATACGGGCAACACGCCCGTCAAGGCCGTCAAAGACCAGTGCGAGAAGAATAAGCCATGACGCGGAGTTAAAATCCCCTTTACTGGCTTCTACGATACTGAGTACACCGATAAAGATACTGCTTGCGGTAAAGAGGTTCGGCAGTAGGTAGATCAGCTTTATGTTGCGTTTCATCTAGGCTTCTTTGTTGTTATCACTCTCTTCGGATATCTCTTTTTTTAATGCTTCTTCTTTTTTGTCTGCCTCTGCTTTGTTTTTGGCGACCTTGTCTTTATGGGCAAGACGGCTAGGCATACCTTTTTCTTGTTCGTACTCTTCAATGATCCTGCGGACTGTCTTCCCTTCGATCACTTCAGTTCCCAAAAGCTCTTTAGCCATATTGTCGATGGCGCCATAATAATTCTGGAGTGTTTCCTTTACATAGCCGTAGCGTTCGTTCAGAGTGGATTTGATATAGCTGTCCATAGCCTCAGCTGTCTTATCACTGTAGTCTGTCGATACAGCCCCGGCTCCGAGGAAAGAGTTCTGGCTGCGGGAAAGGACCATGAGCCCGGCTACATCGGTCATTCCGTACACTGAGACCATATCTTTTAAGATGGCAGTAGCACGGTCAAGGTCGTTTCCTGCTCCCGTAGAGATCTCTCCAATGAATACATCTTCAGCCGCACGTCCGCCAAGGAGTACATCGACTTCTGCCATCAGTTCATGTTTCTGTTTCAGGAAACGCTCTTCATCTTCGGGAAGATGCAGCGTATAGCCAAGTGCGCCCAGCCCGCGTGGGATGATGGAGACCTTGGTGACACGGGTAGCGCCTTCGCTGAGTTCAGACATGAGTGCATGTCCGCTCTCGTGATAGGCAACGATCTTCTTTTCCGTCTCGTTGATCTTGCGATTCTTTTTCTCAAGTCCTACAAAGGAACGTTCAATGGCTTCAAGCAAGTCTGACTGTTCGATCTGTTTCTTGTTCTGGCGTCCCGCAAGCAGAGCCGCTTCATTGATAATGTTGGCAAGATCGGCCCCGGCCAGCCCGGCAGTCTGTTTGGCAACGATCTCAAGGTCAACATTCGGTGCCAGCTTGACATCTTTGGAGTGTACCTTGAGGATCGCCAGACGTCCTTCGAAGTCCGGTTTGTCCACCAGTACCTGTCTGTCGAAACGTCCTGCCCTGAGTAGGGCGGCATCAAGTGTCTCGGGACGGTTGGTGGCAGCCAGTACAATGACAGGTGTATCGGTACCGAAGCCGTCCATTTCTGCAAGAAGCTGATTGAGGGTTTGTTCTCTTTCATCATTTCCGCCCATTTGTCCGCCGGAAGCACGGCTTTTACCGATGGCATCGATTTCATCGATGAAAATGATGGAAGGTGCTTCTTTCTTTGCCTGTGCAAAAAGGTCACGCACACGGCTGGCACCGACCCCGACGAACATCTCTATGAATCCGGAACCACTCACGGAAAAGAACGGTACAGAGGCTTCACCTGCCACCGCTTTGGCAAGCAGGGTCTTACCTGTACCCGGAGGTCCCACAAGCAGAACCCCTTTGGGGATCTTGGCACCGAGTTCTATGTAGCGTTCCGGGAATTTGAGGAAATCGACGATCTCTTTGACTTCGTCTTTGGCTTCCTCAACCCCCTGTACATCGTCAAAACGGGTGTCCGGTTTTTCGGAATTGATGAGTTTGTCGGCCTTTCCTGCTCCCAGAATACCCCCACCCATACCTTTGCTCATTTTTTTGGCAAGAAAGATCCAAATAGCAAAGAAAATGAGGATAGGCAGCATCATGCTGATCAATTCAGAAAAGAAACCGTTGCCTACCACACCTTCGTAGGAGATCTTTTTTTTGTCAAGCAGTGGAATGAGATCTCTGTCGTATGTTGGGACATTCTGTGCCACATAGCGGACTTTACGCCCGTTGTCCTCAATGATTGCTTCGACCATTGAGGGAGTCAATTTGACACTTTTAACCGCTCCCTCTTCGATTCTCTTCTTGATCTCCGAATATTTTACCTGTTTTGTCTGCGCTACACCCTGAGTATTCATCATAGTACCGAGACTTTCTCCTTCACCGACGAAGGATTTGAAGATCAGGATGATGACAATGGAAAAGATCGCAAAGGCGAGCAGGGGATTGTCATTGAAAAAGTTGTTATTATTGTTTTGCTTATTATCATTGTTATTGTTTGGATTAGCCATTTATTTTTTCCTTTTTGTAGACGAGTGTTACCCACTCGTCTTTTAGGGTTCTTTTTTCTAAAGTCAGATCTTGAAAAGATGCTTTGACCAGTTCTTCTTTTTTATCTAAAATACCTGAAAGTATCAGGTATCCACCTTCTTGTACTGCGGCTTTAAGATCCCTGGAGATGAATCTTAGCACATCTGCGATGATATTGGCAATGACCACATCATAAGTACCTACGGCTTTATCAATAGAGCCTTCCCAGAGTTCGTCGTACTGCGCTTCATTGAGCTTGAAGTTCTCTTTGCAGCTTTCAACCGAAAGTGGGTCGGTATCACACAATTCGACAGTGGCACCCAGTTTTTTTGCCGCAAGCCCCAAAATACCGGAACCGCATCCCACATCAACAACACGGTCTCCTGCTTTGACAGTTTTACTGATCGCTTCAAGGCAGGAGAATGTCGTGGCGTGGTGACCGGAACCAAAGGCCAGTGCAGGGTCTATTTTAATATTGATATACCCCTCTTTTGGTTCGTACCAGCTGGGAAAGATATAGAACTTTCCCGCTTCAATAGGCTGAATGGACTCCTGATAACTTTTGATCCAGTCAATATTCTCTTTCTCTTCCAAGTTGAAATCCATATGGATGTCACTTTCAAGCTCATCCTGTAAGGCTACCAGTGCATCTTTAACGAAGGTTAAATCGGATTCACTTCGCATGACGATCTTCCCTGTAGCGAACTCCAAGCCTTCATCATGGATATTCATAATGTAATCAGAAATAAGATCGACATACTGATCATCCAGAGTGATCGTCAGTTCATAATACTTATCCTGCATTTACAGTCCTAAACGCTTCTTCGAGGTCGAGGGTACCTTCATAGAATGCTTTGCCGACAATAGTACCGTCAATGCCCGCTTCAATGAGCGCATTGATATCCGTCATATCTTTCAATCCGCCGCTTGCGATAGTCTCCAGTCCGGAGGCTTCCTTGATGGCAAGGGTGAAGTCAATGTTCACACCTGTCATCATCCCGTCGCGCCCCACATCGGTACAGATAATGGCTTCAACACCGGCATCGGCGAATTCCTTTGCAAGGTCGGTGGCTTTCATATCGGACACTTCTCCCCAGCCTTCGACCGCAACCATGCCGTCAATCGCATCGATACCGACAACGATCGGGTATTTTGCTGCCATCTCTCTGACGAATTTTGGGTCTTTGACAGCAATGGAACCGAGAATGAGTCTGTCGATGCCGAGATCAAGATACATTTTGATGGTCTCTTCATCCCTGATCCCCCCTCCAAGTTCAAGTTTGAGGTTGCAGTTCTCCCTGATCTTCTTGATCTGTTCAAGGTTTTCAGGTTTTCCGGCAAAAGCACCATTAAGGTCGACAAGGTGTACCCATTCGCTTCCGAGTTCTTCAAAACGCTTGGCAACCTGCCACGGCTCGTCAGAGTAGATCTTGGCTGACTCCATGAGCCCTTTGCTTAGTCTGACGGCTTTTCCGTCTTTTAAATCGATAGCGGGCAATATTGTCATTGTTTTCCTTCGTAGGGTGTGGAATCCCACACCGTATTATAATTTTGTGAAATTTTCTATGATCTTCAAACCGTTCCCATGGCTTTTTTCCGGGTGTGGCTGAATACCGTATATATTCCCGTTCTGTACGGCTGAAACAAACTCGTATCCGTAATGTGTTTTTCCTATAGCATACCTGTCATCACAGACAGCATGGAATGAATGTACAAAGTAAAGATAGATTTCTTGAGGCAGTCCTTCAAATATAGGTGTTTCTTTTTGCACAAAAAGCTCATTCCATCCCATATGCGGTACTTTCTGGGGATGATCGAACTTGCTCTCATCAAAAGCCACCACTTTCCCGGGGATCAGACTAAGACCTTCTGTTTCACCGAATTCCTCGGAACTCTCAAAAAGCAGTTGCATTCCCAGACAAATACCCAACAGTGGTTTTTCGGAAGCAGCAAATGCTTTGACCGCTACATCCATACCGTTACTTTTCAAATGCGCCATCGCATCACCGAAAGCCCCCACACCAGGGAGAATGAGTTTGTCATATTGATCGAGTTTGGAAGGGTCGCTTTCCAGTCTGGCATCCGCACCCACTTTTTTGAATGCATTGATGACAGAGGCAAGGTTCCCCATATTGTAGTCGACGATACCGATCATGATTTGGTATTCCTTGTTGAGGGCACCTCTCATAACCTCAGATACTCATAACATCACTAGCTTTTGTCTAGGCTAGGCACTCTTTTGAAGGCCTAGCCGTAGCTAAGTCGAAAAAGAGTAACGACGCATAGGCGAAAGCTAGTGATGCCCACAGGGTGGGCTTTGCAAACGCGATCTTTCACAAGATGCTTACTTCGTCTTAGCTTTGGCTAGGACTTGAAAGCCTCTTGCAAAATCTAACATTTGTAAAACCCATTATGAGTATCTGGGGTTGTTAGAAGTGCCCTTTAGTTAAATAACTGTGATTATAGCCAATTAAATTGAAAGAGCTTGTATCGGCTCAGCGGTAAAGGTCATTAATTTGTTCAATATTTCTTTGCCGTAAGCAACATTGGCTGCAATAGTATCATTGAAGATGTATACCCTTTGTGTTACGATGAAAATGGTATTGCGTAAAGATTCCAGTGAAAAATGATCAATACTCTTCCCGTCTATACTGATCTCACCTGAGTTTGGATCATATAATCGCATGATGAGGTTGACGATTGAGCTTTTCCCTCCACCACTACCACCCACGAGTGCCAACTTTTCTCCCTTTGAAATGCTAAAGTCAATACCGTTAAGCGCATTTTTTTACCATACTTGAGTGTAACGTCTTTAAATGCCAGCGTATGTACATCTTCAATAGCGGCATTTTTCGTTTAAATTGTAGGTTTCTGGTCGAAAATATGGAGTATCATCTCTTGCGGTAATGGCATCCTGCAGACTTGTTGTAAAGATTAGGAGAGCCTTTTTTCTCAAGGTCGCTTCAATACAGGATTTTGCTTAGCTGTTTCTTCCGGGGCTGAACAAATATTCAAACTTTGATCAATGCCGCCATCTGTTGACTCAATTGCGGAACAACCCAATACGGAATAAAAAATATTGGCAGAGGATAAAGCAGTATCAAGATTATATTTTTTAAGGTGACTGAAACGTTTTCTTCCTTCTTCTGTATCGAGGTATTTTTTGGAGAACCAGATAATAAATGGAACATCGAACTGTTCCTGTGGTGCTATATCTATGGGTTTACCATGGAAATAGTTTCCGTTCTCACCCAGGGATTCACCATGATCAGAAATATAAAAGAGTATTGCCTTTTTATCAGAGAGTTCATTGATGAGCGTTGCAAGAAAGGAATCAATTCCGATAATTGTATTGTCGTAGGCATTAAGAAGTTCTTCCTGTGTACATTTCGCGACATCGGCATGTCGACAGCTTGGTTTGAATATCTCCTGTTCCGGAGTGATACGGTCATGATAAGTCTGATGGGATCCAAGGGTATGTAAAATAAGCAACTTTTTCCCATTTTTATAGTTTTTAATAATTTGCTTGGCATATGGCAGAAGAGAAATATCTTTTGCACCACTGTGTTGCTCGTTTAATATGGCATATTTTGATTTTAGATGATCATAACCCAGATACTGATAAAACTCATCTAATGTCTGAAGAGAATATATCTCCGTGTTGAATCCCAAAGAGTGAAAAACTTCACTAAAGGGTGAATGCGTAACATAGGATTTTGAATGGGCCCTGTCAAGCGGTGAGAAGATGCAAGGTAATGACTGTATAGTCAGCGTGGCACAGGAACGAACATTCCTGAAACTGCTTAAGCCTTCGGTTTTAGAAAGCAGTGGTGTGGTATTTCTGTTGTATCCATTGAGCATAAAGTGGTCGCCGCGTGTGGATTCGCCCAGCACAAATACAACCAAAAGGTCATTTTCTTTTGACCGGTAGTGATATTTTTTTGACATAATTTCGATATTGCTATACAGTTTCTTCATTTTTTTATAAGATCTAAGTGCTTTGTTGAAACTATACTCAACATCTAAAGGTGAAAAGTTACTTAACGCCTGAGAAAATTTGGGGTCTCTTATCTGCCCTTTTGCTCTAAACTCGTACCCCTGTAGAAAGAAAATTGATACTACAGTGACCAATGACACTGCGATCAATATGGAAGTATGTAAAAATTGTTTTTTGAAAGAAAGATGTTGAATTTTTGTAAAAAAAATAGCTATTATGGGCAATATGGCCGTGGACAGGACCCAAAGCAGCAGTTTCATGGAAATCATTTCAGCTGTCAGGTCCGTATCATTGACAAGGCCACTTAGTATGATGTCTCCAGTAATGGTAATACCGTATTGCCATTTGAAAAATATGGCAATAGATGCTATGAGAATATTAAAAGATACAAAAAGTTTCAAGAATAAACGATGAAATAAACCTATAATCAGAAACAGAATAAATAAAAGGAGTGTAGGCCAGATTGACATTACTATCTGGTCTAGATTTTGGTTGCTGAATAAATTTAGAGCAAATATATAAACTGTTGCAATACTACTAAAAGCTATTTTATTAATCATACTTAATATTTACGTTCCTTAGTCTTGTTTTAATGACACTTTTGTTTGAAAGTATAAAAGTGTCATTAAAATATAAATATTTATTATATCGAAATTAAAGTAAAATAATTTTACTCGATTATGTGTCTTTTGGGCGCATAAAGGTAAAATAGTATTTTTGAAAGAACGTAGAATACACTTGTTGTAAATATATCAAAGAAGCGCAGGACAATGAATTTTTTATTAATTTGTATTATATAAAGGAATTAAGCCTATATTTGTGTATATGCTCTCTGGAACTTGTTGAAAACGCTGTCTATACTGGTGTATTGGATATAGAACACAGAAAATATATTTATTCCGAACAGCTCAAAAAAAATAGATTTTAGCCATGTATAAAAAGAGGTGGTTGTGAATTGTATCCCCATGCAAAAGTCTGTGTAAATAACAGTTGTTCCGCTTCATCAAGTCCAACATTTGGAGATATGAAAATTCTAAGAACAATTTGCAATAGGAAGTATGAAAAAAGAATAAATAAAAAGTTCTTGATATAAAAAGAGTTGTGTTTCACTGCATATTCCTGTCAAGTTCCGGAAGGAGTTCTTTGTGGAAGGGAAGCACCCAGGAAGAGGCCTGCGAACAGAATAAAAAGCGTGTTGGTGAACTGCTTCATCAGAAGCGGTTCCGGTATGAACCCGATCAGGAACATAATAACGATCAGCAGGCTTAGCTCCTTGAGCTCAGGATCTGAAATGGATAGCCTTGTAAATTGATAAAAGACCATAAGCAGCAGGAAGAATCCGATAAATCCATTTTGTACCAGGACATTCAGGTACTGACTGTGAAAATGGTATTTTGGTATGAACTGAACGACTTTTTTATTAAAGTTGTGATTATTCTTTTTTAGAGCTTCTGTTGCGGCATCTCTAAAGTCTCCAACACCAACACCGATTAATGGATGGTCTTTAATGATATCCGCTGCCACAATGTACATGGCAACTCGCATACCCCAGCTTGATGTGAATTGTCCCTTTTCGATTTTAGTAATATCATGCTGGGCAGCCTGTACACGTGTCTGGAATTTGTCACTCAGAGTATATGCACCAGTAAAGATAACGACGATCAGAACCAATGCTGCAATGATGGACCTAAAATTGATTCTGTAATGAATGAACACTGTTGCGAATATACCTACTAGAAATGCAAGTTGACCGGTTCTCCCCTCATTAATGAACAGATTACCGGTGATTGTAATAAAGAAAAACAAAAGAGCTATTTTCTCTTTGGGTGTATAACGTTTTGATAGTATACGGTTTAGAAGAATTATGGCGGTAAATGCAAGAAAAATACTATAGTCGATATGCATCATAAATGGAGAAGGATACTCTTTGCCATGACCTTTTATTGTCCACAATTCAAAAAACATACCATAAGAGAGTACTTCACTGACGACCATTCCCAGTACAAATGCAGTGATGACGGACGGGATATTGTCTTTTTTGACATTAAGTGCAATGGCGAATATGGCGATCCAGTAGAGATAAAGAATCTTGCCATTCAGGCCGATTTTCATATTATGGGTCCATAACAGAGAGAGAACAGTGAAGGAGATGAATGCAAGAATAGCAATTGCAAAATGTGAGTGTTTTAAGCGTGCAATCTGCTGTTTATAGTGTCCCTGAAGAAATACAAGTAAGATCAGCAATGCTACAGATAAACTGTTCGTGGCACGTGAAAGTGGTAAGGTGAATGCAAAAGCAAGCAATAAATAGTGATAGGTTTGTTCGAAATCTATTCTATTGATTAGGTCTTTCACTGATCATTCTCTCCAATACTCTTCTATCCACGGAGATGGCTGAATGTGTCTATACCATTTACCGCTGATGCCTTTGACGGCTTCAGGCGGGTTGGGGAGACCGTGGAAGAGGATGATCTTGGCTCCCTGTGGTATGGAAGGTGCTTCGAACCAGGACTTTATCCAGGAGGGGGCACAGTGATATTTGAAACTCGGTACCCATTCATCCGACCAGAATTGAAGTTTCCCTAGTTTATACATTTCACGGGAGAGATAGGCCTGTTCATGACGCACTTCACTTTTTATCTGTTCGAAATTCTCTTCGAAGTATTTTAGTATCTCGGGGTATTTGCCGATTTCAAAACGAAATACCGATGAGTTCCCTTCCATTTTTTTTGGACGATGCCGGTCATGGGCGATCAGAAAGTCACCCGGGTAGGTAAAAAAATCATCGATACTGTCTACGATCACGACATCAAGGTCAAGAAAAAGTGTTGTACCGGACAAGCCGCCGAAGTTTTCGGCAAAAACGGTGAGCTTTCGCCAACCTCTCTCGGGGATATTCTCAGGCAGATCGAGCTCGGGAAGGGGTTGGATCTCTACTTCCGGGCGGATATCTCTGCCATTTTCCGTGAAACAGACAAATCTGAAAGGCAGAGTGAGGTTCCTTTCTACCATGCCGTAGAGTCTGTTGACGTAGTCTGCAGGGAACTTGTCACCCCATTTCATACAGATGATGTTTACTTTATCCATAACCAAGAAGAGCACCTTTTTTTGAACATGGAGAATTATATCCAATAATTTCTGCAATTTGAAACTCTTTTAGGATATTTCGATAAAATTGTATCACTACAAAAAGGTGACGGATGAAACAAACTCTTTTCTATTTTACTGTAATCCGGAAGCTGTGCAGGTCGGGTGAACATGGGTGAGACTGCCGCTTACCTATCCGTAAGAGGGCTTATCGCCATTACGGCACTGCTACCAACATCATGGGTATATAGCCTGATGAAAGCTGTTGCACTTGTATTTTACTATCTCTCAAGGTCCCGCAGGGAGATCACAAAACAAAATCTTGCCGCTGCATTTCCCAATAAGAGCAGGAAAGAGATAGAAATTCTGGCAAAAGAGGTTTATGTCGAACTTTCAAAGACCGTCAGTGAGATCTTTCTGATGCTTTCGAACCGTTTTCCTATCGATGATGCGATCATCAATAAAGAAGAAGCCCTTGTAAAACTGGCTTCCTTGAAGCAGCTGTATCCTACAGGTTGGATCATGATCACGGCCCATTTCTCGAACTGGGAACTGCTGGCACAATTCCTGGGAAAACATGACTATTCGATGGTCGTTATTGGAAGAGAAGGGGACAACAAAAAGATTGACAGTAAGATCACCACTCCTTTCAGAGAACGTTTCAACAACAGATCCGTGCATAAAAGAAAAGCGGCGGTTACCATTATGAAAACCCTGAAAAAAGGGGGAATTGTCGGTATTCTGATCGATCAGAAGGTCATGGAGCATGAAGGTATAAAGGTCAAGTTCTTTGGCAGAGATGTCTACGCAACACCACTGGTCGCTACGATGAAAAACAAGCTGGATATACAGGTTATCCCTATGTTCCTACCTCGTGTCTCCAACGGTAAATATGAATTGCTCGTTGGAGACCCTGTGGAAGCAGATGATGATATTGCGTCTATGACGCAGGCATACAATGACGAAATGGAAAAGATCATCAGAAAGTATCCTGCACAGTGGTTCTGGATGCATAACAGGTGGAAGGTATGATCGAATGGATATAAGTATAGTAATCATTGTAAAGGACGGCGTAAAAACCATGGAAAAATGTCTGAAGGCTCTTGCAGCATTTGATGATGTGGTAGTGTTCGATAACGGTTCTACAGACGGTACACAGGGG
The DNA here is from genome assembly GCF_000010345.1 of Sulfurovum sp. NBC37-1. NCBI lineage: Bacteria > Pseudomonadati > Campylobacterota > Epsilonproteobacteria > Campylobacterales > Sulfurovaceae > Sulfurovum > Sulfurovum sp. NBC37-1. Next base: position 2,012,719 of record NC_009663.1, on the reverse strand, counting down.
ATTTGTCGTGCATTTTCAAACGTAAATCTTGTAGAAGGTGAATTTATAGGGTTTGGACCAACCAAAAGGCTTGCTTCGACCTATGCAAAACATGACTGGATACTTTCTCTTGATAGTGATGAGATTGTCACAAACACATTTGTTAATACGTTGAGGTCAAAAAGCCTGGATAAAGATACTGTCTATTCGATAAAGCGGGTCAACTATTATAAAGACATTGAGATTAAGCATGGCTGGAGCAATGATATCCTTCCGAGGCTCTACAACAGAACGAAAACCAATATCAGTGAAAAAATGGTGCATGAGGGGGTCGTTACTGATAATATGAAAGTGGAATATCTGAATATTTCGCTGAAACATCTCAGATATACGTCCATATCGGAATTCATCATTAAAGCTGACCGTTATTCTACACTTTTTGCTGAACAAAATGTTGGGAAAAGAGATTCCTCACCACTGAAAGCTATAGGAAGTTCAAGTTTTACATTTATTCGAAAATATTTTTTCAAACTGGGATTTCTTGACGGTTATCCCGGCTTGATTATGGCTTATTCGAATATGATAGAGAATTTTTACAAATATATGAAACTGTATGAAAAGAACGAAGAACTTGAAAAATAAAAATGAAATAAACCAGCAGTTTTACTGTACAATTAAGTAAAAAAAGAACATAGACGATGAAACAACTTATAAAATACTTTCTACCCTATATGCTCAATTACAAAAGAGAGTTTATCTTTGCTATCATTGGTATGATTGCAGTGGCAGTAGGTACGACACTTACGGCCCAGCTTTTAAAACCTGTACTGGATGATATCTTCATCAACAAGGACCAGGAGATGCTGAAACTGATCCCTTTTGCAATCGTCGGTGTCTTCATGCTGAAATCCGCAGGGCGTTTCGTGCAGACCTACTATACGGTCTATATCGGGGATGATATCGTCCGGAAACTCCGTGACAGACTGGCCCGTCACCTGATGTATCAGGATATTGAGTACCTTAACAAAATGCGCAGTGGAGAGCTGCTGAGCCGTGTCACGAACGACATCAACCGTATACAAACTGTTGTTTCTTCCATGATCCCGACATTGATGGTCAAATCGATGCTGATCGTTACGCTTACTGCCTATGTTATTTACCAGAGTCCGAAACTGGCATTCTATTTTTTGGTGGTCATGCCGCTGGCACTTCTGCCGCTTCAGATCCTGGCACGCAAGATGAAAAAGTACTCCAAACGTTCACAGGAGAGCAATTCCGACCTGACCTCCCGCCTGACTGAGATCTTCAACAATATCGAAGTGATAAAATCTAGTTCTTCCCAGGAGTATGAATTTGAACGTTTCTCCAAAGAAAATATGAATTTCTTCCAACTGGCGATCAAGCAGATGAAGATCAATGCGCTCGTTGGCCCCTCCCTTGAAGTTTTCGGTTCCGTGGCCATTGCGGTTGCCATCTATGTCGGTGCACTTCAGGTAATCCATAACGAGATCACAGTAGGGACCTTTTTCGCTTTTGTAACGGCACTTTTCATGCTTTACGATCCCATAAAAGTACTCTCCAATGTACATAACATGATACAGGATGCAGTCGCGGCGATGGAAAGAATGAACGAATTGTTTGAAAGCAGACCGACGATCGTATCAGGAGACAAGGTCCTGGAACATGTCGAAAAAGTGGTATTTGACGAAGTTTCACTGGTCTATGGTGATAAAAAGGCACTGGATGAAATAAACCTTGAAGCAAACAAAGGAAAAGTCTATGCTCTGGTGGGGGATAGCGGAGCGGGGAAGAGCAGTTTTGTGAATCTGCTTGTTCGTTTCTATGAACCGACTTCGGGAGAACTGAAGATCAATGATCTGAATATTGCCAAATACACGCTTGATTCCCTGCATAAAAAGATCGCCTATGTGACACAGCGTATCTATATTTTCCAGGACACGGTGCTTGCCAATGTCGCGTATGGAAGCTCGGTCAATGAAGAGCAGGCTATTGCTGCATTGAGAAAAGCACAGGCATGGGACTTTGTCAAAGAGATGGAAGAGGGGATACATACACCGCTTGACGAATTCGGTGTCAACCTGAGCGGTGGTCAGCGGCAGCGTATCGCCTTGGCGAGGGCGCTCTACAAATCACCGGAGATACTCATACTCGACGAGGCAACCTCTGCGCTGGACAATAAAAGTGAGAAAGCTATTCAGAAGGCGCTTGAAGGGATCAAAAATGAAATGATCACCTTTATTGTGGCGCACAGGCTCAGTACGGTGGAAAATGCCGATACGCTCCTACTTTTTGAAGAAGGCAGGATCATTGACAGGGGAAGTTACAGTGAATTGCTGTCCCGTTCTGAAGCGTTTAGAAGACTGGCGAATAAGGGCGAAGCGTAGGGTGCTGTGAGAATACAGTACCCTACAAATTTTAACAACTGCTCCCGGAAATCTTCCCGATAATCGATGAAGTGCTTTTCCCCTCGACAAAATCAATGAGCTTTACCTTTTTGGCGATTTCGCTACCGACCACCTCTTTACCCTCATAATCTGCTCCTTTGACAAGCACGTCAGGTATGACACGTTTGATTAGTTCGTAAGGGGTGTCTTCGGTGAAGGGTACGACATAATCGACGCTTTCCAGTGCGGCCAGAAGAAAACCCCTGTCCTCAAGGTCGTTGACCGGCCTTGATTCACCTTTGAGTCGTCTTATACTCTCATCGGAGTTGAAGCCGACGATGAGGAAATCTCCCAACGCTTTGGCCTGCTGCAGGTAGGTCGCATGTCTGCGGTGGAGAATGTCGAAACAGCCGTTGGTAAAGATGATCTTCCTTCCCTGTGCCCTCAGACGTTTGGCTATGCGTTCTATCTGCGCAAAGTCCTTAATCTTGCTTTCCGCCTGTCCCTTGTTCAGTGAATGCTCATACTCTTCTATCTCGTTGAGTGTCGCTGTAGCCGAACCGACCTTTGCCACAACGATAGCGGCCGCCTTGTTGGCGAATCCACAGGCTTCGGTAATGTCAAGCCCGCTTGCTATGGCGACGCCCAGTGATGCAAGTACCGTATCGCCCGCACCTGTGACATCATACACTTCTCTTACGACCGTGGGGATGATATGCATCCCGTCATTGAAAATGGCGATCCCCTCTTCGCTCAGTGTGATGATGCTATAGGCAAGGGAAAGTTCATCCTTGAGTTTAAAACCGGCTTCTCTGAGCGCGTCGTGATCCGAAAGCTCGATGCCTGTGGCCAAAGAAGCTTCTTTCCTGTTCGGTGTCAGAAGCGTGGCACCTTCGTATTTGCTGTGGTCAGTCCCTTTGGGATCTACCAATACCAGTTTGTCGTGGGCTTTGGCAAGGGGAGATGATGTCCCTTGTAAGTGTCGGGGTAAGGACCCCTTTGCCGTAGTCGGAAAGCAGTACTACATCATAAGAGAAGATATTCTTCTGAAGGTCTGTGAGAAGCGCATACTGTGAGCCTAAGGAAATATCTTCTCTGCTCTCATCGTCAAAACGGATGATCTGCTGGTTGGAGGTGATCACACGGCTTTTTCTGGTCGTGACGCATTTCTCCTGCTGAATGACGGTATCGCAGTTCGCGCCTGCATGGGAGAGAAGCTGTTCTGCGAGCGCGGCATTGGCATCTTCCCCCCCCAGCACCTGCACGGGTGCTTCGGGAGAGATACGTTCACACTCCCCCAAGATGTAGTGGTCTATCATCAGATCGCCCACTACGGCGATCCTGGCATCTTTGGCTCTGATCTTATCCATGCGCCACTTCTGTTTCGTAGAGGGTTTTGATCTCGTCTGTATAATCCCTGATCCCTTCTTCAGGTTCCCACTCCAGTGCATATCCGAGATTTTCTTTTGAGGTACTTATATCTGCCTGTGTATGCATCTGGTAGCCGGTGAAGGGGTTGGTGAAGTACTCGATTCCATAGTCCGTGCCCAGCTCTTTCTGGAGGATATTGGCAATATCCTGAAAACTTCTTGGTTTGGAAGTTTCCACATTGTAGACACCGTTCTTTTTGGGTGCGCAGGCTTTTATGTTCGCCTGTATCACATCTTTGATATACACAAAGTCACGGACGATCTTGTCCGATCCTTCAAAGAGTCTCGGTGCTTTGCCCGAGAGTATCTGGTGGCCGAACTGTATGACCGTCGAAGTGGTCTTGTCCTTGAAGAATTCTCTTGAGCCGTAGACATTGAAGTACTTCAGTCCCACGATGGTCATATCGGGGTAGATATTCATATATCGGTAGGCTATCTGCTCCATGGCATATTTACTGAAACTATAAGGGTTTTCAGGATGTTCTTTGCCTACGGTCTGTAGGGAGGGCAGGGACCCGTAAGTCGCGGCCGAAGAGGCATAGACCAGAACGACGTTTATGCGTCTGGCCATTTCCAGTATGTCATAAAAAGAGTTGACATTCGTCTGCATGATGATCTCCTGGTCGTACACACGTGTATCTGAGATGGTGGCTTCATGGAAGATGTAGTCGAAATCGTATGCTTCAAGCAGCGGGAGATCCTCTTTGGAATTGAGGTCGCCGCACAGATTACGTCGCCATGAAAGCCTATCAGGTTCTTGTAGTGACCGAAGCTTTTCAGATTGCCGTTGGAAAAGGTCTCTTAGCTTCTGAATTTGTCAAAAACGACAATATTGTTTTGGGGAAAGTTCTCCTGAAAGTAGAATGCCAGATTTGAGCCGATGAAACCGGCACCGCCGGTAATGAGTATGGTTTTTCCGTTAAAGTCCATATCATTGTATTTTATGCAGTTATTATAGCTGGATTTTCCTCTAAAAAACGTTTGCACTCTGCTATTGAAGGGAAAAAATAGTCCGCCTTTTCAATCTTTGTATTGCCGATCGCAATGCTGTGGCCGATACCGGCATTTTCTGCAAGATCGATGTCGCTTTGTTTGTCGCCGATCATCCAGAAGCAGGGCAGATCGATATCGTAGGTTGCCATTATTGCTTCTATCATACCTATTTTTGGTTTTCTGCAACGGCCGTTTTCTTTTGGTGCATGGGGCAGTGCTTACCTCTTCTATGTGAATACCTTGTTCTTCAAACTGCTCTTTCATCCAGCTTGTCAATTTTTGAAAATCATCTTCTCTGTAATATCCACGCCCGATCCCGGACTGGTTCGTCACAACAAAGACAAGATATCCCGCATTGGTAAAAAAAAGTCTGACAAGCTCAAAAATTCCCTCGACAAACTCGAAATCATCTGTTCTGTAGACATATCCGTGATCCACATTGACGATCCCGTCACGGTCTAAAAAAAGAGCTTTCATATGATTTAGCTTGCTCCTTCACGGACAAGAACAGTTTTGATTGTTTTAAGTAAAATGACAAGATCCATCCACAAATTCCAGTTTCTGATGTACCAGACATCAAGTTCCACACGTGAATAAAAATCCACATCGCTACGTCCACTTACCTGCCAAAGACCAGTTATTCCTGGTTTTACAGAGAGTATAGTTTCTAACTCTTCGCCTATCTTTCCTTTTTCATTGAGCATATAGGGGCGGGGACCTATAAAACTCATATCACCTCTGAAAACGTTATATATCTGAGGTAGTTCATCTAGGGAAGTATGGCGCAAAAAGTGTCCGATTTCTGTAACGCGGGGATCATTTTTGTATTTATGATATGTTTCATAATAGGCTATCTCTTCTGGATGTTCTTTTAGGTATGCTTCCAATATTTTATTACCATTCTCATACATGGTTTGAAATTTATAGCAACTAAAAGGTTTTCCACTCTTTCCCAAACGTTTTTGTTTAAAAAGTATTTTTTCATTGGGATTGTTATGTTTGATTTTATAGGCGATAAAAAGCATAATCGGAATTAAAAAAGGAAAGATCATTAATGAAAGGGTAAAGTCAGATATATTTTTGAATTGTGTTCTGATCGGGCTTTTTAGACGGTTTTGAAATACTATGAGATTGGTACGTGTATTGGCAAGATCATATATATGCGAATGTGTTAAGTCATAATCGTCCATAAGAGGGATAAAAATCACTTCATAGCTATCTTTTATTTGAGATGAAATGATCTTTTTCAAAGTAGGAAGATCATTCTCTTTTGAATTGATAAATACGGTTGATGGTGTTTCATTGGCTTTTGGCTTTATATAACCCAAGTAGGGATTTCCGTAGATTTCATCGGTTAAAAAAGGATCATTGCCGTATATTTTGGCTTTTTTTTGCCAGAGTCCCAATTTATGCATTATTTTTTTATTAATATTTTTTGAAAGAGGTATGAGAGTGGCCATTAGTACAAAAGAAATTCCAATAACGAGTCGTGAGTATTCAACGATCATCTGTGTCATAGCAAGGTATGCAAATATAAGTATAGCTGAGAATACAATTCCTTTGAGTATTAGTCTGCTTTCATGCCAAAAATCGTATCGGTACGAGTAAATACCCTCATAGGTGAAGAGAAGTATAGGTACAACAAAAAGGGGATAAAACTGAAGGTACTGGCTTAAAGGAATCGTATGTTCTTCCAACCCCTCAAGTTCTCCTCGGATCACATAGGAGAAATAGATAGCAAGCATAATCATTATAATATCAAAAAAAATAAATATGGCTTTTGATATTATATCTTTCATTATTTACCTTAATTTTTATATTTGTATTCTATCAGAAAATCAGTAAGGTATCAATGCTTTTTATAACTATCAAGAATCTTAAGAACATTTCCAAACATGCTTGTCTTATAAGGTTTTATTATTGTAGGACCTTTCAAAAGGATTCCGATTTATGGTCTGTATAATCCGAATCTATTTAGTCACTCCTGAAAACCCATTCCAAAGACAGACCAATAATTCCATACCATCAATTCTACCACAACCGGTAAAGCATCAGATAAAGATCAGTATATTTCTGTCGGTCTTTAGGTTTAATCTGTATCAATATCATGGCTATAATTTCTATTCTCCAGATAAAAATAAGCACCAAGAAGCAGTTCATCCACTTCTTCAGATTAAATGCAGCTGCTGCAAGCAGCAAATTGATCTCATCGCCAATAAATCCTTTGAGATAGTTCCTCTGCATCCTATGGTCTGACTTGACATGACCAATGATCGGTTCAATGGTAGCCCGTCTTCTGAACCCTAAAATCGAAATAGAAAAATAAACCATTGAAAAAAATAAGAGAAGATGCCGTAAAATAGGGGAAAAGCCGACAGAGGTCCCACCTGACCGTTAGCACCCGCTGGGTGAGACTTCTGCCAAGGAGTAGAAGTATGACACAGAGAGTGTTAAATTTTACTGTAGAAAGTACCGATGAGCGCCTGACACCAAGAGCAGGTGAAGCAATTTTAGGTGAGTACTTCCAAGCTATTGAGCTTGAAGAACTTTGCAACTCTCATTTTCCAACTCCGGGAAGTAACCATGGATACCAACCCTTTGAGATCGTACAGCCGTTATTGCTGATGCTGCATGCTGGCGGCAGGGTGCTTGAAGATATACGCACCATTGCTTCGGATAAAGGGCTTCGTGCATTATTGGATATCAAGCGTATGCCAACAGCAGATACGATAGGAAAGTGGCTGAAACGCACAGGGCTTCAAGGTGTCTATGCTTTGGAACATGTCAGCCGTATCTTACTGAAACGATATTTGAAGTCTGTAAATGAACCGCTCATCCTAGATATGGATAGCGTCAAAAATTTTCTGTAAATTCTTCCTCAGCCTCATCAGATTGTACCAAATTATTCCAAGAAACATACTTTCTATCCAGCCACTTGGCATTGGTGTCCACTGCCAGGGGCACCAACAGGCGTAGTACTGAGTTGTCACCTGGGAAAGCACCTACCACTTTCGTTCTTCTCTTTACCTCCTTGTTAAATCGCTCTAATACATTTGTAGAATGAATTTTCCTATGATGTGCTTTTAGAAATGCCAGAAATGTCAGTACATCCATCAGGTTCTTGGTCAGGTATTTGATCAGTTTTGGATGTGAGATCTCATAGGCTGAAGCCATACCGCTGGCATAGTCAATAGCATCCTGCATAGTTTTGGAATGCAGAATCACATTTATCTCTTCAAGGATAGTTTTGATATCCTTTTGAGGTACGACTTTCATGAGGTTTCTCTTAAAGTGTACCGAGCATAACTGCCAGCTTGAGCCTACGAAACTTTCACTGGCAGTTTTTTTGATCCCCTTGTGTCCATCAGAGATAATAAGATCCACTTTCTTTATTCCCCGTTCTTTTAAACCATCAAAGAAATCTTCATACGTTGAGACAGCTTCACTTTCCATTGGTGCAATATCGAGTATCTCTCTGTATCCCTCTTCATTGACTCCTATGGCTATCATCACTGCTTTGGAGACAAACCGTGAACCGTTAAAGACTTTCAGATAGAGTGAATCCACGTACAAGTAGGGATAGTAGGATCTTAGCGGTGAAGTTTTGAATTCTGTGACCAGTTCATCCAGTTCGTGGCTCAGGTTACTGACCGTGCTATGAGAAAGTTCAATATCCAGTGCCGAGACCACTGCTTCTACTTTTCTGGTGGAAACCCCTTTGAGGTAACTCTCAACGATCATCGACACCAAGGCTTTATCGATCCGGGAATAGTTCTCGAAGAGTTTGGTTTCAAACTTTCCGCTTCTGGCATAGGGACGTAACAGATTCAATTGACCCAGGGTTGTCTTTAACTGTCGTTCTTTATAGCTGTTACGGTAATCTTTTCGCTCTTCATTGCGTTCGTGACGACCTGCACCGATAAAGGCTTCGAACTCCTTCTCCAATATCGCATTGAGGATCTTCTCTCCTACCTGTCTAAATCCTTCTGTTTTATTGGCTATCAACAGCGGTGCCAACTCCTGCAGGTCAAACTCTATCTTATTTTCTTTTACTTTCATTGCTATGATTCCTTTTTCTTTTTATCATAGCTGATTTGGAATTTACAGAAATATTTTTACGCTACCTTCCAAAGTGCCTGTTTTAAGGAGTGTTTGGGTTTTTAAAGGGTGACTATTTAGCCCTGGTTTGGACCGAAGATAAAGATAACATATCTTTTTATTTATGCTAATTCTAGCTGAAATCTGAAAAGTCATTAGCTGTCAATGCACCTGTATCACTCACACCTTCAAGTATAACGAGCCACATCAATCACCTGTAATGATTGTAAGAGACAGGGAGGGGCATATGCCAGGCGCGGTACCGGATAGTGTCAATGAAAAGGAGATTAGTAGGGTTATCTTTTCTTTAATAGAAATAGATGCAGATATACTGCTTATGCAGTGATGGCAATAGTATTTCATCAGGCATTTGCCAAAAGATTGAATTTCACCCATAAGGTCATTAATGCCAGCGCCAAAGAGTATAAATATATCAAAAAGGGGGTTTTCCATCTTCAGAACGTTAATGCTTATGATGGTAGACTCAAAAATTTGATGCATCATTTTAACGGAGTAGCAACGAAATATTTGGAAAGTTATTTATGCTAAATGTGTATGTTTGATCGTGAATCGAACTTAACCCAGGGAAAGTGTTGGCTATGAGTGCTGGTCGAAGTGATGGTATCTACATGTAATGTGAATAGAACCTTAATGTAAATTTCGATAAAAATAATTCGTAGCCTCAACAAATCCATTAACCGAACCACAGTCAAAACGCTTGCCTTTGAATTTATAGGCAATGACCTTTCCCTGTTTTGCCTGCTCAAGCAGTGCATCGGTAATCTGGATCTCCCCGCCTTTACCCGGCTGGGTATTACGCAAAATATTGAAAATATCGGGTGTGAGGATGTAACGTCCGATGATGGCCATATTGGTCGGTGCATCTTCAGGGTCCGGTTTTTCTACCATATCTGTCACTCTGTAAGTGTCATCAGTATTGTCAACAAGGTTTCCGGCAATGATGCCGTATTTGTCGGTTTGATCCATAGGTACTTCTTCGATGGCTATAACAGAACATTGATATTTTTCATAAACTGCCACCATTTGTTTCAGTACAGGGTCATTTCCATTGTTGTTACAGAGGTCATCTGCAAGAATGACGGCAAAAGGTTCGTTTCCTATGAGTGTTTCCCCCGTAAGGATGGCATGTCCCAAACCTTTCATCTCTGTTTGTCTGGTATAGGAAAAGGTACATTGGGCAATGAGTTCACGGATCTCATTGAGCAGTGGTTCCTTGGAGGTACCTTTGATCTGATGTTCCAGTTCGTATGAGATGTCAAAGTGGTCTTCTATCGCACGTTTCCCTCGACCTGTAACAACAGCCATAGTAGTGATACCAGCCTCAAGTGCTTCTTCAACACCATATTGTATAAGAGGCTTGGTGAGGACAGGGAGCATCTCTTTGGGGGTGGCCTTTGTAGCAGGGAGAAAACGGGTTCCATATCCTGCAGCAGGGAATAGACATTTTTTGATCAAGAAAGCCTCCGTAGGAGGCGGTTATTGATACCCCTCCATTTATAGATTATTAAGAATATTATAGCGAATTAGTATTTAGCGGCGGATAATTGATAGAAGTGCAGGAGTAATATTCTTGTGCCATCAAGCAGAAATCATTCTTGCAATTTCTTCTTCAAAATGATCTTCCCTGCTTCAACTCCCGGTTGATCATACGTATTGACATCGATGAGTTCACCGACCAATGAGGTGAGAAGTTCATAGTAAAAGATGAGAGAACCAATATTGGCTTCGTCGGTTTTGGGAATGCTGATCAGGTCGATGGGAATGTCGTTTTCATTAAGCAGGGCTTCCATGACAGAATCGCATTGCATATTGATTAGCTTTTCAAAAGGAAGGCCGTTGAGAACATCCAGTGATTCCAAATGTGGCAGACTGATATCCGGTATGGTAATGGCGTCATTGAAATCTTCGATTTTGATGAATGTGACTGATTTATCTCGTGTCCCTTCCATAATGAGCTGGAGGAAGGAGTGCTGGTCTTTTGGACCGATGAGTCCGATAGGGGTCAGGCCGACATGGAACGCCGAGTGTCGCTGATGTTTGCCCAGACTTTCCCCCCAGAGCTGGACATACCATTCGCAGAAATATTTGAGAGATTCGGAGTAGGCAAAGATACAGTTGATATGATAATGGGCATGATTTTTAGCATAATAGGCTGCTTTTTTTAATAGTGTATCCTTGAGATATCCGTCATTGAAAAAACTCTCTTTGACAATACGAGCACCATTTAACAGGGCTTGAATATCTACACCGCAGAGTGCGAGTGGAACGAGCCCAACAGTTGAAAGCACAGAGAAACGTCCTCCTATATTGTTCGGCAGATGAAGAACAGATGCATCGATTTCTTTTGCATAATGTTCCAACGGTGAGTTTGGATCTGTGATGAACGTATAGGATGATGGATTACTGTGTAGTGAATAGATATATTTGTAGATGGAGAAGGTCTCTACCGTAGTTCCAGATTTTGAAATAACAAGAAAATGTGTGTTTTCAAGATCGATCTTTGAAAGAAGCGTGGTAATGTTAATGGGGTCTGTACTTTCAAAGAAATAAAGTTTTCTCTTGAGTACTTTGACAGGTTTCACGAATTCATAAACGGCTTTAGCGCCGAGTGAACTTCCTCCGATTCCAATGACTACGATCGTATTGATTTTATCTGGGATCGTTTGGTAATAATGCAAAATAGGAGAGATATCCTGATCGGGAAGGGTATAGTATCCTATCGTAGGCTGTTCTTTTTTTATTGATTCAAAAGCATGTTGTTGTATCTGCTTGTTTTCAGAAGAGAAGTAGAGTTTGTTGATCATAATAATACTTTTGCACTCTCTATTAATTGATTGACTTTCTCTTCATACTCTTTTGCCAATGTTTCATCTGTTGATTCAAAACGGGTGACAAGTACGGGAGTGGTGTTGGAAGCCCTTACCAGGCCCCATCCTTTGTCAAAGTTGATGCGTACACCGTCCACGTCGATGATGCTCTTGATGACAGGGAAATCTGCAGGAGGGTTTATAAGCAGTTCTTTGACTTTGTCGATGATGGCGAATTTCTCTTCTTCCGTGGTCTCTACGTTTAGCTCCTCGGTCGAGTAGACAGTCGGGAGTGCTTCTATCTCTTTGTCTAAGTCTATACCCTCAGCGATGAGCTCAAGCATACGCAACGTGGCATAGATGGCATCGTCATAGCCAAAATAGCGGTTCTTGAAGAAGATATGGCCGCTGACCTCGCAGGCAAGGTCCGCATTGGTCTCTTTCATTTTGACTTTGAGGTTCGAGTGGCCGGTTTTGTACATGATGGCTTTGGCCCCGCGTCGTTCAAGCTCATCATACATGACCTGTGAACATTTGACTTCTCCGATAACGGTAGGGTTTTCCATCTTCATGGCATAAAGCAGTGCCATCTGGTCGCCTTTGATGTTGTGTTTGTGCGTCAGTACCGCGATACGGTCGGCATCACCGTCATAGGCAAAAGCGATGTCCCCCTCTTTTTTCAAAGCAGCTTTAACATCGGCAAGATTCTTTTCTACCGAAGGGTCCGGGTGATGGTTTGGGAAAGTACCGTCCGGTTCACAATAGAGCCCGGTATAGTTGAACTGTAGAGCATCGAATATATCTGTAATAACCGTATCTGCCACGCCGTTGCCACAGTCGATGACGATCTTCTTGTCCAGGCCCTTTAGATGGCTGAACTCTTTGATCATAAAATTGATGTAAGGGGTCTTGACATCGATATCGATCTTCTCTGTATCGTCAGGCACAATCCTGGCCTGATCGGCGATTATGGCGTCTCCGAGTGTGTAAATATCCTCACCAAAGAAAGGTGTTTTATCAAGGGTGATCTTGAAGCCGTTATATTCGGAAGGATTATGTGATCCCGTTATCATAATGGAAGTGTCGGGGGATGCTTCCAAGTGAGGAGTGAGGAGTGAGGAGTGAGGGGTTTTTGGGTTGAGATCTTCGATCTTTTGATAGTTACTAAAGTAGTTTACCGGAGTGGCTACCATGCCCATGTCAAGTACTGTACAGCCTGCTGCGTTGAGTCCTGAGGTGAGATAATCTCTTAAAACAGGGGAGTGTGACCTGGCATCGTAACCGATGGATACTGCCTTGCCTTTACCAATCTTCTGTCCCAGGTGGTAGCCTATGAGTTTTACAGATTGTTCGTTGAGCTCTTTGTTGTAGATGCCCCTGATATCGTATTCACGAAAGATGGATTTGTTGATTGGCATAATTATCCTTGAATAATGTTTTGTCAAGTATAGCAAAAGAGTGCTACGTGTTACGAATTACGTGCTGCGAAAGAGACAAAAGCAATGGTATTATTCGTAATAGCACGTAACATTAGCGATAGCCTTGCGGATTCTTTTCCTGCCATCTCCAGCTGTCTTTGCACATTTCATCGATTCCCTTTGTCGCTTCCCATCCCAATACCTCTTTGGCATAAGAGGGATCGGTATAACATTTGGCAATATCACCGGGACGTCTTGGCGCGAAGCAGTAAGGTACTTCTTTACCGGAAGCTTTTTCAAATGCCTTGACCATGTCAAGCACGGAATACCCTGTACCGGTACCAAGGTTAATGGTCATGACCTTATTGAAATCCTTGAGCCTGTCCAGGGCCTTGACATGTCCGTCAGCCAGGTCCATAACATGAATGTAATCACGTACACCTGTACCGTCATGGGTCTCGTAGTCGTCACCGAAAACGCTCAGGCAGGAGAGCTTTCCAACCGCTGTCTGGGTAATGTAGGGCATAAGGTTGTTGGGGATGCCGCTGGGATCTTCGCCTATGGTTCCCGAGGGGTGGGCACCTACGGGGTTGAAGTAGCGAAGCAGAACGATCTTCCAGTTGTTGTCGGCTACATAGAGATCGCGTAGTATCTCTTCGATGAAGAGTTTGCTTCTGCCGTAGGGATTCGTCGCAGATGTCGGAAAATTCTCCGTAATCGGTGTCGTTGCAGGATCTCCGTATACCGTAGCGGAAGAACTGAAAATGATGGACTTGCAGCCATGTTCCTGCATCACTTTACAGAGTGCGACAGTGCCGTACACATTGTTGTCGTAGTACCTGAGAGGCTGTTCTACAGATTCACCCACGGCTTTTAGGCCCGCAAAATGGATGACTGCATCGATCTTGTGCTCATTAAAAACAGCACGAAGATCAGCTTTGTTCCTGATATCACCTTCAATGGTCGGGATCTCTTTGCCTACGATCTTTTCAACCCTTCGGATACTTTCTCTTGAAGAGTTGCAGAAGTTGTCAAAGATCACCACATCATAGCCTGCTTCAACAAGCAGGATGATTGTATGGGAACCGATATATCCGGCACCGCCGGTAACGAGAACGGTTGATGGCTGATAGTCGCTGCTTGATGGTGACATTCAGTAATTCCTTTAGAAACTAAGTTTTAATCCGCCGTAGAAGCTGTCATTGAAGTTGTAATCACCATAGGTGTAGTCAGTATCGATATTTCTGTAGCCTACAAAAACGTGCGTATTGGAAATCACCTCCATGTCGGCGCCGATCCTGAATTCACTGTAGTCCTCTCCGTCGCTGAACGTAAGTACGGAAGGGGCATAGGCAAAATTGGCAAAGAAAGAGGTGGTCGGAATGGTGTCTATGAGTGGTAGTGCATAGTTCGCGCGCACAAAAAGAGGAAGTGCCGCAAAGCTGTCAGCAAACACGCCTTTTGCTCCGAGTGCGACGGAAAGGCCTTCTACTCCAGGCAAATCATTCTGTCCACTGAAACCAAGGGTAAAGAGATGCTCGCCGTTGTCATTGTCATTAGCTCCGGAGTAAAGGTAGGTCCCGCTGATCACATAGGTGGTCCCGCTCGAATAGTCTGCAAGTGAATTGAAGTTGACCTCCCCGATTAGTTCAACATCTTCATTGTTGATGTCAAGTCCAATGCCTGTTTCTGCCTGTAGAAAACCTGTAACTAATAATGATGAGAGTAGAATTTTTTTCCAGTACATGTTGTTTCCTTGTTAATATTTATTCATATTATAACGAGAAACAGGTTAAAGGTAATTTTTATGAAAGTGAGTTAATGGAAAAGTTAATGTCATCCTGAATTTATTTCAGGATCTTGCTGACTGCATAGGTCTATGAGGGATTCTGAAACGAGTTGCCCATCGGAAATGCCCTTGGGGTGTAGAATGACGTAATGGTAAAATTGAGTTGTTCGTATATCAGTCCGCCGGCATATAGTTTTTTTTCTTCTCTTCGGCTTCCTGTGCCTTTTTTTTCTTCCGTGCTTTTTTCTTCTCTTCCATCATTACTGCATCTCTGAGGTCTTCCTCGTTGTCATATCGGGCAGCATCGATGAATTTGGACTTGTCATCGAACTGGCCTGTTTTAACGCCCCACAGCAAAGCGGCCAGGCCTGTAGCACCCAGAAGTGTGGAGATGCCGATCATGACTATGATGATGTTGTCAGACACTATGCACTCTTTGAGTGCAAGTGAATAGTGAATAGTGAATAGTGCGCCCGACCGGAGGGACAAGTGCCCTTGGGGTAAAGAGTGAATAGTGGAAACATTCATGTATCCTTTTTACGTGATGATTTTAAAATTATAACCGTGAAACACTTTAATGCTCATTCTTGAATTTCAGAAACTTGATCCGCATCGAATTGCCCACGACGATGAGGGAACTTAAACTCATGGAGAGGGCTGCAACAAGCGGATTGACGAAGCCTGCCATGGCGAGTGGTACAGCAACGAGGTTGTAGAGCAGTGAAAAACCGAGATTCTCCCTGACAGCCCGATAGGTACGCTTGGAGAGCCTGTAAGCTTCATAGATACTTTGCGGTTTTTCGTCCATCAGTACGACGTCACTGACAGAGATGGCTACATCCGCACCGTTACCCATAGCGATGGCGATGTCTGACTTGGCAAGCGCGATGGTGTCGTTGATGCCATCTCCAGCCATAACGACGATGTGGCCTTCCTCATGGAATCTGTCGATCATCTCGGCTTTCTGCTGTGGGAGAAGTCTGGCATGGACATGGTCTATCCCTACGGCTTCGGCAACTTTATCGGCACTCTTTTCATGGTCACCGGTGAGCATGACCACTTTGATCCCAAGAGAGCGGATGTTTTGGATTGCTTCTCTTGCCCCTTCCCGGATGGTATCGCTTAATTTGAATTTTGCCATCAGCTTGCCGTCAACTGCAAAATAGAAAAGGGTATTTTCAGAAGTTTCGTCACATGCAATGTCGAAATCTTTCATAAAAGAAGCGTTCCCTCCGACAAGTTTCTGACCATTATACACAGCTTCGATCCCCTTGGCCTGAATGGTTTTGACCTTGTCAAGGGTGAGTGTCTGGAATGTATCTTCATTACCTTCGAGATATCTTTTGATCCCGTTGGAGATGGGATGGTTCGAAGTGGAGACGAGGGCATATAGAAGATATGCATCGTAGTCGTGGTAACGCTCTTCGTTTACAACGGAGGGTTTCCCTTCTGTAATGGTACCGGTCTTGTCGAGTGCAAGCAGGTTGCTTTTGGCCATGGTCTCCAGAAAGCCTGCTTCTTTAAAGAGGATGTTGCGTTTGGCAGCCATTCCGATGCCCACCAGTGTAGCCATAGGGGTTGCCAGTCCCAGGGCGCAGGGACAGGCGATGACGATGACAGAGATACCGATGATGAGCGCCTGTTCAAATTCCCCGGCAAAGAACCACCACCCGGCAAAGGTCAGCAGGGCAATGATGAGAATGATGCTGGAGAAATACCCTGAGACGGTATCGGCAAGCTGCTCGATACGTGGCTTTTTGGTAATAGACTCTTCCAGAAGTGAGACAATGGAGTGGAGCAGGGAAGAGGAGGCGTCTTTGGTCGCTTCGTAACGTATTACTGAATCAAGACAGATGGATCCGCTCAGAATACTGTCGCCTTTCTGCTTGAAGACCGCTTCGCTCTCTCCTGTAAGAGAGCTTTCGTCGAAGGAACCTTCTCCTGAAGTAACGACACCGTCAATGACCACTTTTTCACCGGGTTTCAGCTCGATGATATCCCCCAAAGAGACATTTTCTACGGAAACGAGTGCTTTTGCATCGTTCTGGATCACGGTCACTTCGGTGGGTGTGCTTCCCATGATGGAGTCAAGCGTATCGACGGCATGTTTTTTGCTGAGAACTTCGAGGTATTTGCCTACCAGAACAAAAGTGATGATCATGGCGACCGAATCGAAATAGACCTCGCCTCTCTGCGTGACCATGGCATAGATGGAGTAGAGATAGGCCGAAAGTGCACCGGAGGCGACGAGGGTATCCATATTGACTATTTTGTTTTTGTAGCCGTAGTATGCTCCCCGGAAAAAGACCCAGCCGCTGTAGAAAAGTACAGGTGTAGCCAGAATGAATTCGGCAACATTCAAAATATCTTTGAAGCGCTGTTCCATACCGCTGAAATAGCCGGCATAGTGGGCAATAGCGATCCACATAATGTTCATGGACCCAAAGACAGCGACCAGGATACGGGAGTAGTATTCTTTTTTTGTCTTGTTTGCCCGTTCCTCCTGCAGTGCAGGATCATAAGGGTAGGCGTTGTATCCGATGGAACGGATGGTCTCTATGATCTTCGAGAGCTGGATCACATCAGGGTCCCAGACCACTTTGGCTTTGTTGTTGGTGTAATTGATGGTCGCTTCGATGACCCCGTCTGTTTTATGCAGTACCTTTTCATTGAGCCAGACACAGGCGGAACAGTGGATACCTTCTATGATGAGATTGATCTCGTACAGGCCATCCTCATGCTCCTTGATGTATTTGTTTTTGAAGCCTTCAAGATCGAATTTTTCCAGGTCTTCACTGCTCTGTACGGCCGGTTGCAGCTCTGTGTCACCCAGTTTGTCGTAGAATGTGTCAAGCCCCTCATCTTCAAGCAGATGGTAAACTCCCTGACATCCTTTGCAGCAGAAGTAGAGCGTTTTACCATTCTTCTGTTCGGTAATCATGACGGATTCGTCAAATTTCAGGTTGCAGTGGGTACAGGCGATCTGGGCCAAATGAGTCCTTAATATATTGTGTACAGGTTTATTTGTGTTCGGATTTTATCCAAATATGGGTAAAATTTGCCATGCAAACGGCAATGACATTCACCATAATATTGGTATTTCTTGAACTTTTTGAAGCTTTTATGCAGCGATCAGATACGCTTTACGGAGTTATGGAAAGACTCTATGGCTGGTATCAAAAAAGTATTTTCCTCTTTTTTGCAATGCATCCGGCATTCTATTTCATACTTTTCGTGGTCATAGCGACCAATACACTCAACATTTATATGATCCTGATATTGTCATTCAAGATCTTCGACCTGTTCTACAAGCTGGAATTGATCAAAAAGATATTCATGAGGGGTGATGTACCTCAGGACCTGGCTGCCATGCTGGAATGGAAGATCCCTTCATGGTTTTTTCTGATGGGGGTGGCACTGTACCCGCCGTTGTTGTATTACGGCCTTATGTAGGGTGCTGTGCCCCCACAGCACCATTTATGTTCATGCGAAAGATATATTACATCTTGTTTTGAAGTGGTGCCGTCAGGGGACAGCACCCTACGGTTTTTATAGCATTTTTTCAGTTTGCCTAAAGTAAAAATGTGTGAAACATTCCATCATCTACACGGCTCCCTGATCGATCATCGAGTCCGCTACTTTCCTGAAGCCGGCAATGTTCGCACCTGTGACCAGGTCGCCTTCCACACCGAACTCTTTTGAAGTGTTATAGGCGGTATCGAAGATGTTACGCATGATCTGGCGGAGTTTTATGTCCACCTCTTCAAAACTCCAATTCTCCATACTGGCATTTTGGCTCATTTCAAGCTGACTGGTGGCAACACCTCCGGCATTGGCCGCTTTCCCCGGCCCGAAAAAGACTTTATGCTCCTTTAAATACTCGACTGCATCAGGCGTGGTAGGCATGTTGGCGCCTTCATTGACGAGTATGCATCCGTTGGAAACGAGTGTCTTGGCATCTTCAAGGTCGAGTTCGTTCTGTGTGGCACAGGGAAAAGCGATATCACAGGGGGTAGCCCATGTCTGGTGCCGTCCTTCAGGGTAGTGGCTGACAGGCGTGTAAACACTGTCAGGATGTACCTGTGCATAAGCTTCAAGTGACTGGTGGTTGATCTCTTTGATCGCTTTGAGCGAATTGACATCGATCCCTGTTTTATGATAGATTGTTCCTTTACTGTCACTGCAGGTCACGGGGATCGCTTCCATCTCATAAAGTTTTTCAATAGTATAAATAGCCACATTTCCCGAGCCCGATACTGTACATATCTTTCCTTTAAGCGAATCATCGTATTTGGTCAGAATATTTTCCGCAAAGTAGACGGTACCGTAGCCGGTCGCTTCTTTTCTGGCATTGGAACCGCCCCAGTTTATCGCTTTCCCTGTAATGACACCTTCAAAATGGCCTGTCAGCTTTTTGTACTGTCCGAAGAGGTAGCCGATCTCCCTGGCGCCCACACCGATATCTCCGGCAGGCACATCTCTTGTCTTTCCGATATGTTTAAAGAGTTCGGACATAAATGCCTGGCAGAAACGCATGATTTCATTGTCACTTTTCCCCTTGGGATCGAAATTACTCCCACCTTTCGCACCGCCTATCTGCAGTCCGGTCAGGGCATTTTTGAAGATCTGCTCGAAACCGAGAAACTTGATGATACCGAGGTTGACGGTAGGGTGGAAACGCAGCCCGCCCTTGTACTGGCCTATGGCTGAGTTGAACTGTACCCGGTATCCGAGGTTCGTCTGTACCTTCCCGTTGTCATCTATCCAGCAAACACGGAAGATAATAGTCCGCTCTGGCACCACGATTCTCTCCAGAATGTTGTGCAGGTCATAGCGGTTGTCTTCCTCAAGCAGGGGGATCAGAGAATGAAGTACCTCATGCGCCGCCTGATAGAACTCTTCCTGCCCGGGACTGTAAATTTGAATATGCCGCAATACTTTATCGATAT
The DNA here is from genome assembly GCF_000010345.1 of Sulfurovum sp. NBC37-1. NCBI lineage: Bacteria > Pseudomonadati > Campylobacterota > Epsilonproteobacteria > Campylobacterales > Sulfurovaceae > Sulfurovum > Sulfurovum sp. NBC37-1. The sequence goes on along the minus strand of NC_009663.1, from coordinate 1,992,830 downwards.
GGGATTGGACTGACATGAGGGTATCTCCTGATTTTAGATTATCCGATTTTATCAGGATATCGCTGTAAGTTTGACATTTCAGCCAAAAAGGATTATAATACACTCACTACACAAGAATAATCTATTGCCGCTAAAAGGCGGTGGTAAACATTATCCGTGCACAATCTTCAGGGAACCTAATTTATTAAAGCTCCCTTCAATTTCATATCCAACACAAGAGGAACAATGAGCGATAACAACAAAAAACCTGCCAGTGGCAACCATGCCGGTAGAAAGAACAGAACACACGTCCCCGTACAGGGCTACAAGATCGAAGACCTTCAGCAAAAACCTTTGGATGAACTCGTCACCATTGCCAAAGAGGTCAAGGTAGAGAACCCCAACGAATACCAGAGACGCGACCTGATATTCGAGATCCTGAAATCACAGGTGAACCAGGGAGGATTCATCCTCTATACGGGTATCCTCGAAGTGATGAATGACGGATACGGTTTCCTCCGTTCCATCGACGGGAACTTCGCAAACTCAAGCAACGATACTTACGTCTCTGCGACACAGGTGAAGCGTTTTGCCCTGAGAAACGGTGATATTGTGACCGGTCAGGTACGTCCTCCAAAAGATCAGGAGAAGTACTATGCGCTGCTCAAGATCGAAGCGATCAACTATGTGGCGCCTGAAAAATCCAAGCAGAGACCGCTTTTTGACAACCTGACACCGCTCTATGCCAATGAAAAACTTAAACTCGAATACAATCCTATGCGAATGACAGGCCGCGTGCTTGACCTCTTTACTCCTATAGGAAAGGGACAGAGAGCCCTGGTCGTTGCACCGCCGAGAACAGGTAAGACGGAACTGCTCAAAGAGTTGGCACACGGGATCACGCATAACAACCCGGATGCTTCATTGATGGTACTGCTTGTAGACGAGAGACCCGAAGAAGTTACAGATATGCAACGCTCGGTTAAGGGTGAAGTCTATGCCTCCACGTTCGACCTTCCCGCACAGAACCATGTCAGGACCGCTGAGATGGTCATCGAGAAAGCCAAAAGACGCGTGGAAATGGGGAAAGATGTCATCATCCTTTTGGATTCGATCACCAGATTGGCGCGTGCCTACAACACGGTAACGCCCAGTTCGGGGAAAGTGCTCTCCGGTGGTGTCGATGCGAATGCGCTTCATAAACCCAAAAGGTTCTTCGGTGCAGCAAGGAATATCGAGGAGGGCGGCTCCCTGACCATCATCGCCACTGCACTTATAGATACGGGTAGCCGTATGGATGAAGTGATCTTTGAAGAGTTCAAAGGTACGGGTAACTCCGAAGTGGTACTCAGCCGCCACGTTTCAGAAAGACGTATCTACCCTGCGATCGACGTGACGAAGTCCGGAACCAGAAAAGAAGAGCTTCTCACAGACCCTGAAACACTCCAGAAGGTCTGGGCGCTCAGAAATGCGATGCAGAACATGGAAGAGGTGGAAGGACTCAAGTTCCTCTTCTCCAAAATGATGAAGACAAAGAGCAACGAAGAATTTCTTTCAATGATGAACGAGTAGGGCTGCCTTTCTATGCGTGTAGGTGTCTTTGATTCCGGGTTGGGCGGTCTGACGGTAGTTCAGGCACTCAGCCGGGTGATCAAAGGTGCCGATATCTTCTATGTAGCCGATACGAAACATGCACCTTACGGTGAAAAAACTCCCGAACAGATCCTCCAGTACAGTCTCAATATCACAGCTTACTTCCTTGACGAACACCAGATCGATGTACTTATCATTGCCTGCAATACGGCAACTTCCGCGGCAGTAAAAACACTGAGAGAAAGATACCCGGAACTGATCATCATCGGTACGGAACCGGGGATCAAGCCGGCCCTTGAACAAACAAGGACAAAAAATATTGGTGTGCTCGCAACGCCTGCGACACTGGTGGGTGAGAAGTATCAGGATCTGGTCAATGTGCTTTCGGCCAAAGAAGAGGTTACGCTTTATGAACAGGCGTGCCCCGGCCTGGTGGAGCAGATCGAAAACGGCGAGATAGAGAGCGGAAAAACGCATGACATGCTCGAAGGATGGCTCCATCCTATGCGTGAGAACGATGTTGATACGATCGTGCTCGGATGTACCCATTATCCGCTGGTGGCACACAAGATCGAAGAGATCATGAAGAGAGAAATGAACCTGATCCATACAGGAGATGCCATTGCAAAGCGCCTGCTTGCTTTGGCAGAGGAGAAAGGCTATGAGAACAGGGGAAAGTTCTCTCTATGTATCATGAGTACGGCGAAGATCGATCAGGAGATCATCAAACAGATCATTCCCGAATATGACTGCTTCAAATTTATTTCCGTTAAAACATCCAATTTTTAACTTTTAATTTCTGATTTTCACAGTCCTATAGCGGCTCTGACCTGTTCCATCTTGGCATCGGCGATACACTTCGCCTTTTTGGCACCCATGGCCAGGATGTCATTGACCTCGTCCATATGGTCGAGGTAGTAGGCCCTTTTCTCTCTGGCTTCGGCCAGCTCTTCCCAGATAAGCTCTTTGAGATATTTTTTGAAGTGTCCGTATCCCTCTTTCCCGCTTTTGTAGCGTTCCTGAAGTTCCTGTTTCTTTGCATCGTCCAAAAAGAGTGCCGAAAGGTTGTAGATGTTGCAATTCTCCCATTCCAGTGGCTCGCCCAGCGGTGTGGAGGAACTGACAATCTTGTTGCATCTCTTCTGTAAGGGTTTTTCATCCATGAAAAGGTCGATGGCATTACCGTAACTCTTGCTCATCTTCTGTCCGTCTATGCCTGGGACGGTGGCGACCTCTTCCGCGACCATATGCTCAGGCAGGGTAAAGAGCTCACCGTATTCGTTGTTGAACTTGATGGCGATATCTCTTGTCATCTCTACGTGTTGGATCTGGTCTTTGCCTACGGGGACCTTTTCGACATCATATAGCAGAATGTCTGCGGCCATCAGTACAGGGTAGGAGAAGAGCGCATGGCTGGCAGGAATCCCTTTGGCCACTTTGTCTTTGTAGCTGTGTGCACGTTCCAGCAGCCCCATCGGTGTGAACTTGGAGAGTATCCAGTAGAGTTCGAGGACTTCGGGTACATGGCTCTGTACCCAGAAAGTCGTTTTCTCGGGGTCGATACCTATGGCAAGATAGTCCACTGCGGCTTCGACCGTGTTCTGTCTGAGTGTTTCGGCATCCGTGGAAGAGGTAAGTGAATGGTAGTTGGCGATGAAAGTGAAGAGTTCATGCTCTTCCTGAAGTTCGACCATCGGTTTCATAGCACCGAAGTAGTTCCCGATGTGAAGTTTGCCCGAAGCCTGGATTCCTGTGAGTACGCGCATTTTTGAATTCCTGCTGTAATTTTTGCAAAATTATAGCAGGAGAATTAGAAATTAGAAATTAGAAATTAGAAATTGGGGTATGCTTTTTTCAAAAAGCTTGCTATTTTAAAGTATGTGTGGTGTGCAGAATGAGTAAACAGGCACCAAATGAGAAGCAGATTTGTTTTTATTGTTAGAGTTTGATCCCTTCGTGGGTCACTTCGTTCCACCACTCTGGTTCCGTAGCTAAAATCGTGAAGCAGTTCACGATTTCTTAACGCTACTCATCTTCTTCGAAGCGTTCTCCGCGTTTTCTGGCAACGATATCCAGCGGTACACCTTCGAAATCGAATTTGCTTCTGATGTAGTTTGCCAGGTAACGCTTGTAGGAGAAGTGCAGGCCGTCGGGACGGTTGGTGATCAGTGCGATCTTTGGCGGTTTGGTCTCGTACTGTGTGGCGAACTTTATCTTGACCAGTGCACCGTTGTATGATGGGACATGGTGGCGTTGCATGGCTTCCCTGAGTACGTCGTTGAGCTTGGAAGTAGAGATACGCTGCTTGTATCTCTCATAGATCGCCGTGATCTGGTCGAGAATCTTGTTCACGCGCATGCCGGTCTTTGCCGAGATGGTGATGAGTGGGGCATAGTGCAGGAACTTTAGCTCGTCACGGATGTCGTCCACCGCCTCTTCATACGTCTTTTCGCCGCGGATGTCCCACTTGTTGATAACGATGAGCGCACTGAGTCTGAACTTTTCTATGAGTCCGGCCACTCTTTCATCCAGCTCTGTCACACCGACTGTAGCATCGATGATAAGAAGGGCGATATCCGCTTTTTCGAGCATCGCTTCCGTACGGCCCAGAGCGTACTTCTCTATACCGACGATCTTGCTTCGTTTTCTGATACCGGCTGTGTCCACAAAGGTGATCTCATAGTCATTGTGTTCTATCGTTTCATCGATAGGATCGATGGTCGTACCGGCGACATCCGATACTACGGAGCGCTCTTCCCCGAGCAGGGCATTGAGCAGGGAACTTTTTCCTGTATTGACCCGTCCGATAATAGCCACGCTGATCTTGTTGTCCGCCTCTTCAGCGGTACTGTTGATATCGCGTACGATCTCCTCGAAGGGATCGATCTCATCTTCTGTCAGTTCAAGCGGTTTTTTTTCTTCTACAGCCGGAATATACTGTTCCAGCCAAGCGTAGAAGTCGTTGAAATAACGGTTATGGCTCACCGACATAGGGAAGGTGGCATCGGCACCGAATTCAAGGAATTCCCAGTAGCGTTCTTCCTCTTTGTCGTTGTCGATCTTGTTGACTACAAGCGCAAGCGGTTTGCCCAGTGCCTGAAGTTTGTAGAAGAGTTCCCTGTCCTCTTCATCGGGCAGGGTCTTCCCGTCGACCATGTAAATGATCACATCAGCCATATCGGCTGCCTTGAGCGAGAAGTCCGCCACTTTGGAGAAAAGTTCTGAGGAGTAGTCTATTCCTCCGGTGTCTATGACTTCGAATTCCCGGTTGCCTGAAATGGTCACAAGGCGTTTTTTGATATCGCGTGTTGTACCGGATACATCAGAGGTAATGGCATCTCTCTGCCTGGCAAGACGGTTGAAGAGGGAACTCTTTCCGACATTGGGACGGCCGAGTATGGCTACTTTTGTTAGGTTGTGTTCTTGCATGAATATTCTTTCTGTAGATAATTGATGCAATTATAGCAGAAAATAACGTAGGTCGGGATGCCCTCGTCCCGACAATCATTCGCATATGAGTTAATTTATACGAAGTTGATAAGGATGTTGGGGTAAGGTTACCCCAACCTACGATTGGGCAGGGGGTAATTGTTCCACATAAATACTCTGACTTGGGAAGGCGAAACTGCTGCCGTTCTCTTCGACGATCTGCATGGTTTTGAGGTGAATATCTTCTCTGATCTCAAGGTAATTTGCCCAGTTCGCCGTTGCAGTGAAGGTGTAGATGAAGATATTCAGAGATGAATCTCCAAAAGAGTCAAAAAAGACCATCAGTGAATCTTTCTGACTAATGCCTTTGTGTGAACGAAGCATCGCTTCGATGTCACTTTTTATTTTGATGAGCTGCTGTGAGGTTGTACCATATGTAAGTCCGATATGCATTTTGATACGGCGGATACCTCTGCGTGAGAAATTCTCTATGGGCTGGTTGGCTACCAGTTGATTTGGAACAGTAATAAGTGTTTTCTGAAAAGAGCGTATCTTGGTCGTACGCATTCCTACATCTTCCACTACCCCTTCCACACCTCCGACTTTTACCCATTCACCGATACGGATGGACTTGTCGGCAAGCAGGGCAAAAGAACCGAAAAGATTGGCGGCTGTATCTTTTGCTGCCAAAGCAAATGCAAGACCACCCAGTCCCAAAGATGCAATGAGCGCAGTGACGTTAATACCCCATGTCTGCAAAATGGCAGCCAGTCCGATACCGCCGACGATGATCTTGAGTATCGCAAGAATAAAGTTTCCCATCTCTTTGGAAAGATCGGGGTTGAACTTTGCCGTCACATCGTAAATCAGTTCGCGCAGAGCTTCGATAATGGCAAGTATAGCCCAGAATAGCGCATAGATTACCAAAGTGTTGAGTATATGTTTTATAAACTCCGTTTCTTTGAAAATCAGCAGAAAGAAAAAGTGCAGGCCTATGATGATGAAGCCAAAACGTAGAGGGCCTTTCAGTGCCGAGATAATACGGTCATCGTAAAATGTTTCCGAATGTTTGGCAAGTCTCTGTAAAAATGCCAGTACAATGCGGGTAAAGAATTTTCGGAGAAGCAATATGAATAGAAAGACAAAAATGGCCAATACAAAATTTGCCAGAGGGATATCAAAGATCATCTGCTGGAAGAATTCCCCGTATTTTGATGTATACAACGGGATAAGCAGGTTTTGTACATCCTGGGCAAATCCCATATCAAGACCGTCAACGACATTGAGCACATTTGTCAGATTCTGTTCTGCACTGCTATTTATATCCATAAAAAAGTTCCTCCACGTTTTATCCACATAATTATAGTAAAATATTATTCAAGTAGGAGCAAACAGTGAAGAAAACAATACGCTATGTACTTTTTATGATCTTTGCAGCATCCGGCGTGCAGGCAAAAGTGCTCGATGCGACATACAGTGTCAGCTACGGTATGTTCGGACAGCTCGGTATTAGTAAAGCGCATCTCGAGACAAAAGGGGATACTTATGTCATAGAAGCAGGGGCCAGAACAACAGGCATCGTCAAAAAACTGAGCAGGAACCGACAGGAGAAGTACATCAGCAAAGGGCACATTGTCGACGGTATGCTGATCTCCGATTCGCTGCAGGTGATCAGGAGTTACGGTGACAAATATGCTGAAAAGATCTATACTGTCGACCATCAGAACAGAAAAGTAACGAAAACCTCCATAGCGAAGAAAAAGGGAAAGGTTTACAGGAACGAAACGAAAGAGCTTGATTTTTACTCTCAGGATGATCTGCTCACACTCTATTTCAATTTATCAAAGAAGATGGATCTGGCAAAAGCCGGGACCTATGAGCTGAGTGCGGTCGGCGCAGAGAAGCAGAACGGAAAGGTGAAAATAGTGATTCCTGATGATAACAGACAGGTTGATTATGAAAAAACACTGGGGAAGGGAGACTTTTGGTATTTGACGGCCATCGTTTACCAGAAGATATTCGAGAGCAACAAAGGTGAATTAATGATCGCCATCGGCAAAGACGGGATCGCCCAAAAAGCTGTTCTGAAAGACTTGATATTGTATGGTGACTTGGTGGCAAAAAGGATCAAATAACTTCTACTTTCAAAACAAAATCGATTGAAATGTCACTGAATGCTCCTTTTTATGCTAAACTTCCGAAAAAATTAATCAAGGCAGACCGCAAATGACTCAGATCATCAGGAACATGGACAGAGGTATCCTTTTTATGCTGCTGGCATCACTCTCGTTTGCTTTCATGGGTGGCTTCGCCAAAGTGGTCTCTCAGATCCTGCCTCCTGTTGAGGTGACTTTTTTCAGAAATATCTTCGGTGTGGTGCTTGTCGGGATTTCCATTTACAAAGTGCCGTTAAAACAGACAGGCGGTAAGTTCCTGCTTCTGATCTTTCGGGGCTCCATGGGCTTTGCCGCACTGCTGGCATACTTCTACATCATGGCGCATATTCCTCTCGGGGAAGCGGTGACCTACAACAAAACTTCTCCGATCTTCGTGGCGATCTTTGCCTATATCTTTCTGAAAGAGAAACTGCCTCCCCCGGCGATGATCGCGATCGTGATCGGCTTCGTCGGTATTGTGCTGATCGCACAGCCACAGGGAGGCAGTTTTGACAAATACGATATCCTGGGTATCTTTTCGGGTATCGGTGCGGCCCTGGCATACACGTCTATCAGGGAACTTCGAAGATATTACGATACCCGGGCCATAGTCATGTCCTTTATGGGCGTAGGAACCATAGCACCGCTCTTTTTGATGCTCATCACACCATATGTAAGCGTCCCGGAGGGATTCGACTGGATGTTCGCAAAGTTCGTGATGCCCGAAGGAATAGCATGGCTTTATGTGACCGCCGTGGGTATTTTCGCCACGATGTCTCAACTTCTGATGACCAAAGCCTATGAACTGACCAAAGCGGGGATCGTAGGGACCATCTCCTACAGCAATATCGTCTTCGCTCTGATCATAGGGACACTGCTTGGGGACCCCATTCCTGATTTTTGGACAATTTTGGGTATAATCCTGGTTATTGTCTCAGGGCTGATGGTCGCGTTGGTCAAAGAGAAACCGTAAGCAAAGAATGGAGTTGATATGATACTGATCGCCGGACCCTGTGTCCTTGAAAGCCGTGAGAATGTAATGCGTATAGCCGAGTCACTGGGGAAATATGATGATGACTGTACCAAGGATTTCTACTTCAAAGCGAGTTTTGACAAGGCTAACCGTACCAGTCTGGACAGTTTCAGAGGCCCCGGCCTGGAAGAAGGCCTCAAAATGCTGCAGGAGGTCAAAGAGCAGTTCGGTTACAAGATACTGACCGATGTGCATGACTATACACAGCCCGCAGCGGTGGCTGAAGTGGCGGATGTTTTGCAGATACCGGCATTCCTTTCCCGCCAGACAGACCTGCTGGTAGCCGCGGCAAAGACCTCTGCTGTAGTGAACATCAAAAAGGGGCAGTTCCTTGCACCGGCGGCTATGGAACACTCTGTAGCCAAAGTACTTAAAACCAGAGGGTTTGACGGTAAGGTGAATTACGAAAATGCCGAGAAATACAATGTCTGGCTGACAGAACGCGGCTCGAGCTTCGGGTACGGGAACCTGGTGGTCGATATGCGCGGATTGGTCACTATGCGTCAGTTTGCACCAGTGATCTTCGATGCGACACACTCGGTACAGATGCCTGCATCAGGCGGAGCAAGCAGTGGAGGAGACAGTTCTTTTGTGCCATATCTTTCACGTGCGGCCGCAGCAGTCGGTGTGGACGGTTTTTTCTTTGAGACCCACTTTGATCCAAGCATCGCTTTGAGTGACGGCCCGAATATGATAGAATTGCAAAAACTTGACGGGTTGATCGAGCAGATTGATGCCATACGAAGTATCGTAGAATAACTGTAGCGTTGGCTTTAGCCGACCATTGAAAAAATTGGAACCAACGGCTTCAGCCTCGGAAGTTCGGGACTAAAGTCTCCGATTCCAAAATAAATTTAAAGAAGGACAAAAATGAAAATAGTAGAAGGAAATCTTTCCGTAGACAAAAGTAAAAAAGTAGCGATTATCAATGCAAGGTTCAACCACTTCATTACAGACAGACTGGTGGAGGGGGCAAAAGATGCCTATGCAAGACACGGCGGGAACCCTGAAGAGCTTGACCTGATCCTCGTACCGGGTGCTTTCGAAATCCCGTTCGCTCTGGACAAAGCTCTGGCATCAGGGAAATACGATGCCGTATGCTGTCTTGGTGCCGTGATCAGAGGTGCAACACCGCATTTCGACTATGTTTCAGCAGAAGCGACAAAAGGCGTGGCCAACGTCACGCTCAAGTATGGGAAGCCGGCGACCTTTGGTGTACTGACCGTTGACAGTATTGAACAGGCGATCGAAAGAGCTGGAACCAAAGCTGGCAACAAGGGTGCTGAAGCGATGGCAGGACTGATCGAGCTTATCAATCTTTACGGATCATTAGAAAAATAATATGTCAATGACGTAGGGTGTGCAATTGCACACCGTTGTAAATATTGTGGTGTGCAATTGCACACCCTACAAAGGAAACAGATGGCAACAAGACATCAGGCAAGAACAGCGGTTGTAGGGCTACTTTACGCTTATGACCTGGGCAATGAGAACATTGCCAAATTCTCCGATGAGATACTCGAAGAGGACAAGATACGCAACAAGCAGAGAGATTTTTCGCATGACCTTTTTGACGGGACCATAGAAAATCTTGAAATGCTCGATGCTGAGATAGAGAAACATTTGACCGACTGGGATTACGATGCTATCGGTAGAGTGGAAAAAGCCATTTTGCGTCTGGGTGCCTACGAGATCCTCGTAGCCAAAACAGACAGGGCTATCATCATCAACGAAGCGGTGGAGCTTGCGAAATCGCTTGCAGACGAAAAATCGCCGCAGTTCATCAACGGCGTGCTGGATGCGATAGGGAAATAATGGTAGGGTGTGCAACAGCACACCATTAATAAAGGTGTGCTGTTGCACACCCTACGGAGAATGATATGACAATGCCAAAAACAGAACGCATGACCATTGACAAAGCCGTCGATCTCATAGAGAACGCCGATCTCAAAACACTGGGCAAAATGGCCCTGGCACGTAAAAAAGAGATGCATCCCAAGGGGGTGACCACTTTTGTCGTGGACAGGAACATCAACTATACCAATATCTGCTGGGTCGACTGTAAATTCTGTGCCTTTTACACGCATGAGAAGAAGGAAGATGCCTATATCCTCTCTTTCGAGGAAATCGACCAGAAAATCGACGAACTTGTCGCCATAGGCGGAACGCAGATACTTTTTCAGGGCGGGGTACACCCCAAACTTGAGATCGAATGGTATGAAGACCTGGTCGAGCACATCCATCAGAAATATCCGCAGGTCACCATTCACGGTTTCTCTGCCATTGAGATAGACTATATCGCACGTCGATCTAACCTGAGTATCTCCGAAGTGCTTGCACGACTCAAGGCCAAAGGGCTCAGTTCCATCCCGGGTGCCGGAGCGGAGATACTTTCCGACAGAGTACGCGACATCATCGCACCCAAGAAACTCGACAAGGATACCTGGCTTGAAGTACACAGAGAAGCTCACAAGCTGGGCATCAAATCGACAGCGACCATGATGTACGGGACCGTAGAGACGACCAGAGAGATCGTGGAGCACTGGGATTACGTGCGTCAGCTTCAGGACGAGACAGGCGGTTTCAGGGCTTTCATTATGTGGTCCTACCAGAGTGACCATACACAGCTCAAAAGAGAATTGCCGACCATCACCAAAACGACTTCCAATCAGTACTTGCGTTACCTGGCCGTGGCAAGGCTTTTTTTGGACAATATCCCCAACATTCAGAGTTCATGGGTAACACAGGGTTCCTATATCGGCCAGATGGCACTGCTTTTTGGTGCGAACGATCTCGGCTCTACCATGATGGAAGAGAACGTTGTCTCCGCTGCGGGTGCGAAAAATGAAATGAACCAGGAAGAGATGGTGCGATTGATCCGTGATGTAGGGGAGAATCCTGCAAAACGTAATACGGCGTATGAAATTTTGGAAAGATTTTAATTCGAAATATTGATGATATTTATTTTATCATATTTCGGGTTTAATGCGTAGGGTGCTGTCCCCTGACGGCACCTTTGCAGTTTATATACATGGTGCTGTGGGGACACAGCACCCTACGAGGTTCTTATGAAAAAAATTGTTTTATTATTTGTATTATTGCAAGGAGTGCTGATGGCAGAGACGGTAAAAGAGGTTAAGATTAAAGATACGCAGGTTCCTGTGGTATTTGAAGAGGGGAATTTCATTCCCATTGTCTCTTTGCAGCTGGTCTTCACCAATGCGGGTCACCTGAGCAATACCAAAGACGGTCTGGCAGATATGTCGGCAAAGCTTTTGAACGAGGGTACAAAAAAAGACGGTTCTGTTGGTTTTGCACAGAAACTCGATGACCATGCCGTGGATGTAACGGCACATGTGGGACGGGAAAGTTTTGTCTTTGAAGTCTCTGCGCTCAAAAGCGAATTTCCCTATGCGATAGAAAGGCTCAAAGAGCTACTGAAAGACCCGAACTATACCCCGGAGGCACTTGAGCAGGTGAAACGCCAGAAGATCGGCTGGCTGACACAGAAGAAGAGTGATTTTGACTACATCGCGGCAACGAAACTAAGAGAGATACTGTTCAAAGGTACGCCGCTGGCCAGACCGTATGATGGAACGATCGAAAGTGTCAAGTCCATTTCGCTTGACGATATCGAGAACTTCGTCTCTACACACTTGGGCTACAACAATGCTATAGCTGTCATAGGAGGAGATATCTCCTTTGATGAGGCAGAAAAATATGTGAATGAACTTTTACCACTGTTGCCCAAGGTAAAAAAAGAGAAGACTCCCTGGTTTATTGCCTCCGATAAAAAAGAAGTAGTACTCATCCCTGAAGATACGCAGCAGGCATATATCTATTTTGGAGCGCCATTCGACTACACCTACAAAGAGAAAGACCAGTACAAAGCAAAGATCGCAGAGTATATTCTCGGCGGGGCAGGGTTTGGTTCAAGACTGATGGAAGAGATACGCGTCAAGAGAGGGCTGACCTATGGTGCATACTCAATGCTGCGACGTACCAAATACGCTTCCTATCTCAGCGGTTATCTCCAGACGAAACTCAGTACACAGGATGAAGCCAAGGCGCTGGTACAGAAGGTTGTGGATGATTTTGTCAGCAAAGGGATCACAGCCGATGAGCTTGAGTCTGCCAAAAAATTCCTTGTAGGAAGTGAGCCGCTCAGAATGGAAACACTCAGTCAGAGACTTAACCGTGCCTACAACGAATTCTACTATGGCAGGCCGCTCGGTTTCTCCAAAGAGCAGCTTGAAAAAATCGAGACCGTGACACTTGATGAGATGAACGCTTTCATTACATCACATAAGGAGTTGTCAGATCTTTCATTCTCTATCGTGACGAAAAAATAATATCTATTTCACGTAGGGTGGATGGATCCACCCTACACGATAAACATGACAATCTGACATATTTTCTTCTTTTTATTCCTAACCTTCGTTATAATCGTTCTACAAAAGCATTGCAGCGTAATGCAATCCCGAATTATTAATTCTGAACGGAGTTCAGCGTGGAAGAAGCCAAACAACTTTTTAAAAAACTCAAGATCTATTCTCTACTCGATCTTGCGCTCATCGTACCGACCTCCTACAACGACACTACACTTTCAACGACGCTGGAAATAGGAAAGATCCATACACTTGAAGCCAAGGTGACGGAGAGCAGTATTTATGGAGGGAAACTGAGAGTGGGCTTCCTGTTGACACAGTCAGGGCGAAGGCTTTCATCCACTTTTTTCCGTGTTACCCCTTACCACCACAAGCTTTTTGGAGTGGGTTCAACCCATTATATTCAGGGCAGACTTGAGGAGTACAAAGGCTACCTTCAGATGCCTCAGCCAAAGTCCATCAAACAGGTAGGGAAGATCACTCCAAAATACAAAAGCGTACTCAAGGAGAGCGAGATAGCTTCTTTGATGGAAGTGTACATTACAGAGCAGAATCTCTTCAATGAAGGTTTGGATTCCAAAGAAGTGGCGACACTGATGCGTGTACATTTCCCCAAAAGTTTAGATGAAGTATATGAGAACGGTGGCTACAAGTCCGAGATCATAGAAGTACTGAAATTCGTTGAAGCCTACAACCACCTGCGAAAACTGCGTGGGAAGAGAGTGGACTTTCCTGCTTTGCGTGCACTTAACGGGGAGATGGAACCCTTTGTTTCAAATCTTCCTTTTACGCTTACAGAGGAGCAGCAGAATGTCATAGTGCAGATACGAAAAGACCTTGCAAGAGAGGACAAAGCAGCAAAACGGATGATCGTCGGAGATGTAGGTTCCGGAAAAACCATGGTGATCCTCGCTTCGGTAATGATGGCCCTGCCACATAAAAGCATTTTAATGGCGCCGACATCACTTCTTGCTCTTCAGCTTTATGAAGAGGCCTGTAAACATTTGCCGAAGTCTGTCAGGATCGCTCTGGTCATGCAGGGGAAAGACGAGGGGAACTACCGGGAAGCGGATTTCATCATAGGCACGCATGCGCTTCTGTTCAAAGAGGACCTTCCCGAAGCCTCACTGGTCATGGTGGACGAGCAGCATCGCTTCGGGACCAAACAGCGCCAGAGCCTTGAGGCGCTAGTGAGTTCGGGTGAACGGAAACCGCATTATCTTCAATTCTCGGCTACCCCCATCCCCAGAACGCAGGCGATGATGGAGTCCGAACTGCTCGATGTCTCCCTCATCACCACAACGCCTTTTGAAAGAGAGGTACTGACACAAACCATCGGCAGAGAGGATTTTCCTGACCTGATGACCCATATCAAAGAGGAGATTGCACAGCAGCACCAGGTTCTCATCATCTATCCGCTGGTGGAAGAGAGTTCCGAAGTCCCTTACCAATCCCTGGACGAGAGCAGAGGATTCTGGGAAAGCAGGTTTGACAATGTCTATGTGACGCATGGCAAGGATAAACAGAAAGAAGATGTACTGCTAGAATTCAGGGAGAAAGGCAATATCCTTCTGGCAACCACGGTTGTGGAAGTTGGTATCTCGCTGCCGAAACTTACGCTCATTGTCATCGTGGGGGCGGAGCGTCTCGGTCTGGCTACACTGCACCAACTAAGGGGACGGGTAGGGCGTAACGGTCTGAAGAGCTGGTGCTACCTCTTCTCGAACAGCAAAGAGAACTTCAGGCTCCAACAGTTTGCACAGACCACCAACGGTTTCGACATAGCCAAACTCGACCTGAAATTTCGTGACAGCGGGGATATACTCGATGGAACGATTCAAAGTGGCCAAAGATTCAAATGGCTGGATATGGCAGAGGACGATAAAATAGTGGAACAGGCAAAAGTTAGGATGAAAAGTCTGAAAACTTAAGTGGAACCGGAGGATCGATCTCCATCCCCAAGTTGTTTTGCAGCTATATTCAAGGTGAAGTTGAAGCATTCACTTCCATGAAGGTTTCTATTTGAATTTGTAGTTCAGGTTGATACTGGATCTGAAATCATTTTCCTCAATATGATGATAAGGTGTAGAATTGTGTTTGTGCTGAAGGTCCAATGACAATGATGTATTCTTCGTAACAGATGTATTTAACTGCAAGATCTGAAATGTTCTGTAGTCAGAGAAATCTTCGATGTTAGGCTGGTAGAAGCCGAGGTAGGTTATGGAAAAGTGCTCATTAATATTTTTGACAAGTGAAAGATAGCTGTTCAGTTTGGTACGTTTATAGATCGGATCAACATCTGTGATCTCATTAGGTTCCATATAGGAATAGAAAAGGCCCAGCCCTACATAACATTTGTCAAAAAAACCTTCGAACCTCCTACGGATGTTTGCCCCTGCAAGGTTGCGCATCTCTACATCCTGAAACTCGTTGAACTCTGTCTGCAAAAAGAATTCATAGTCATAAGGCGTCTCTTCGATACGGTGAATGTAACGTAGATGGGCAAGACCATCATTGGTATTTTTCTCACTGTTGGATTCACCGTAGTGGTAGGCTGCGATGGAGTAGATCATCCAGAGGGGCTGATGGTACTCTATTTTTGCACTAAACCCCAGTGCACTAGTGTTAGAGTTGCCCGAAGTGTAGCTTCCGGAGATCCCCGTTTCCCCGTCAACTCCCTCTTTTCCTCCAATGACCGGCGGGTCAAGAGAAATAAAACTGTAGGAAGCGGAAGTAAACAATAAAAGCAGAAGTAGTTTTTTGAACATGATTATCTCCTCTCGTTATGGAATGATAGCAAAAAACAACAGTGTTAAAACTTTCAGTTAGGAAGAGAAGGGGGTGAAAACCGATAATTCGTAGAAAATAAAGTAAAGAGTAGAATTTAACGCTCAGTGCTCAGCACTGAACGCTTTTTATTAATAAAGTCCGAACTTCCCGTCAGCTCTTTTGTACATGACTCTCATATGGCCATCATAGTCGTTAAAGACGATGAACTGTCTTTTTTTCTCTTCCCTGAGTGCATCGATGGCTTCCTCAAAGTCAAGCGGTTTATGAAGTTCAAGATCCATTGGTACGATCTCGATATCTTCAGTGGCAATTTCTGAAACAGCTTCTGCCTCTTCACCCATGTCTTTAAAGCTCATGACCTTGTGGTCTTTGATCTTCTCTTTGTGTCTTCTGAGGCTCTTTTTCACTCTTTCGCTGGCAAGATCCATAGCGGCATAGACATCTTTATCCACCTGTGTGATGACGACAGTATTCTTGTCTTTTAGATTTACGATGAATTCTACATGAAAACCTTTTTTTCCGTTCTTCTCATCTGCTGAAATAACGATATTGGCTGAGGTGATATCCAAGTGGTATTTCTTGAGGCCTTCCAACAGTGCATCAGCATAGGCTTTAATGGCATCGGTCAGTTCGAAATGTCTTCCTGTAATACTTTTATTCATGATAAATCCTTTAATGTTAGATACGGAGAAGGCCGGAGAGGCCCTTCATTCTCCATACTTAATTGTAACTTAAGTAACTTAATGAAGGGTAAATGGAGAAATAGTTATGAGTTATTTTGTCCAGAAATATATGCATAGCCTGTTTCTGGTTCAATTTTAATTGCAAAAGTGCTATCGTCAGACATAGTAAAGGTAAATGTACACATTGATGACAAGTGACCTGCATTATTTGGTTTGGTGGAATTCGGAAATCCGCTGCTGTAAGGACGACCGAGATGGTCAAAGCCTACATAAAGATTACTGCACCCTCCACTAGGTGCAATAGTTTTAATACCATATTTTTTACTAATAAAAATATTTTCGCTCACATTATTGTCACCACCAGTGCTACAGTCTACTCCGTTTGTCCAAAACATTGCTTTGCCGTTTGCCGGATCCAATGCGGCTTCATTTTGTGTAAAATATGCGTTGGTTGAGCCAGTCATATTGTTATCACTGCCAACCATATAATATTTGTCGTTTCCCGTACATGTTCCAAAGACAATATGCCAGAAACGCCGCTGCCATTTTGCATCATTAAATTTTTGTTTATCGTCAAGAAGAGCCAAGTGTTGTGTATATCGAATTGCAGAGAGTATATTATCAGCAGCTCCCTGTTTGAGGTCCCGGTCCAGTCTTGGTATTGCAAGTGCGGCAATGATGCCCAGTATGACAATGACAAAGACAAGCTCAAGCATGGTAAAGGCATCTCGTTTCATGTGTAAACCTTTCATATCTTTTGTACCGTACGTCTATGAACCGTGACTTTTGGAGCACCGGTATTGTCAGGATCTTCGTAATCCACATAGGCATCCACGATAATAGTAAGCGGTGTTTCAGGAGTCGTTACATTCGTGCTGAGTTGCTGGTCTGGTCTGCAGTTCCCTATCTCAGATATAGGACCAATATAGGCGATATGTGTTCGTATTTCATAGCCTCCCTGATTGATATTGCCAATATTGCCATTGATATCCTCGACACAATTAGCAATTCTATTATGTCCGGTCACTGCCATAATGGCAAATTCCGTATAGCTTTTTGCATAAAGCATAGCTTGCGCTCTCTGATATTGGGCAGTGGTTGCTTTTACACCCTTCCCACTAAGGCTCATAACAAACATAGCGATGGTAGCCATTATGATGATGATAAAGATGGCTGTAATCATTGAAAATGCTTTTCTCATGTGTTCCCTTCTAATACAATACAATTTTTTCTTTACAAGAATGTGCAGATTTTGTTGTGTCAACAGCAACTGAAACATTGCTATCTATAGATTCATATTGACATACTTTGATACGCAAAGAGCCTTCACTTCCCTGAAAACTAAATGTAGTGACATTGGAAAGTAGTTTGCTTTTTATCGTTCCCAATGATGCACCAAAATTAGGTGCAAAATTATAATAAAGCCACAGGTCACTTCCCTCAAACACAATAGCGTAAGAACTCCATGCAAGCTTATAGCGTTCACTGATTGTACTGCCGGAGGAGAGACCTGAAACATTAATGTTTTCGCCGGTGGATCCGGCGGTAACATTTATACTTGGAAGTCCATTAGGAAAATAGAGTTTGGCGTTTGAGATAGTTTTAGATCCGCCACTCAGTTTTTGAATAATCTCATCAGTAAGACCAAGATTTGAACTGGGACTGACAAGTGTTGTCGTAGTACTCTGATTAAGATCAATAAACCCGCTCCATCCCGGTCTTCTGGAAGTACTAGTCATTGCTTCGAAGCTGTCACCGTCCTCACCCACCCATTGCAATACATCTCTTTGGGCAGTGCTGGTGATTTCGGTAATGGATATGAATGCACTTGTCTTGGAGACTCTGGCGCCTACTGTTCCGGGTATAGCATAGCGCAAGCGGTTGGCAATCTGGTTGAGTGCCTGTTCTGTCTTTGTATTTGCCCGGTATTGTGCACGCTGCACAATGTAGCTTTCATAGACTTGTGCTATGACTTCTGCACCTATGGACGAGACAATTCCAAGAATAACAATGACAAAAATAAGCTCTAACATGCTAAAGGCACTTTTTAAGTGTTGTAGATTTTTCATGGAAGTATCCTCATTTCATAGCCTATACCGCCTATATTACAGCTAAATGCATGCATCACGATGGAGCTTTTAAGTTCCGCATCACTTGGAAAAGTTGTTACATTGACATCTATATTTTTAACATTGCTGGTTGCAGCACCGGGAGATGGTATGAAGCTGATAGGTGTAGCTCCACCATTACTGTAGGTGACAGTATCTGAACCATAAGTAATAGTAGTATTTATATCAACATGGTCTTTCCCAATGTATCTACCTCCGGCATTTTGTATGGTTGAAAGAGCGGTATTCCCAAAGTCATCTATATCATCTTTTATAGTGTCACCAAGGTCCATTCCTATCACCGAAGCGTTGAGATCATTCAAGCAGGTGTTAAATTTGCGTGTTGTGGAAGTCAACGGAACACCGATTCGCCTACTTGGATCTGTTGCCATGGGATCCAGTTCACTATCTCCATTTGTTACGTGTAAAACAGGAGGTATGCACGAACTATTTGTGTCATTTTCATCCCAGGCATAGGTAAGTATCATCGTAATTCTCGATACTGCCTGGTTAACACCCTCTTGTTGCAGTACTACAGTGGTACTTTTTTGGGCAGTGCTAATGAGCATAGGGGCCGACATCAATACGATCCCCATAATGACAATGGCAAAGATAAGCTCTATCATAGCAATGGCAGGTGTAAAATATGTTATTTTCATTTACCACTCCACCCTGTTGGATTTATTCCTGCTTACATTGTCGTCTACAACACTTCCCACACCAGGTAAATTTCCTGTAGTACTCCAATTACCACCACCCGTACCGATAAACCGTACTCTGTAGAATGGAGAAGAAGCTGATATAGTAGAGTCTGGATTGTATATAAGCCAGGAACTTGTATCTGTCGGGTTTGTGGTAACAAGGTCTATATCTACAATATAAGGGCGAGTACTGTTTAGAGGATAATTTACAATGATGTTGTTGTCTGTACCATCATTAGTTGCTGAAATGATATTGACATTAGGTGTATTTAGACTACCAGCACTTGAACTGACAGTTAATGTAATGTTTCCATCATTATCTGTCATGTCATGGCCGGTGGAGAGCCACCATTTATTTTCATTTGTTGACCCGTATACAAGGTCAACTCCCGGGCAGTTTGCAGCACTTGTTGGCCATTTGTCGCAATATACGACAATGGAAATAGGTGTTTTCTGGCTGCTGCCAGTTACATCGTCATAGAAGAACTTGGATGATTTTGTCCTACCAAAGAGAAAAGTTGCATTGGCATCGGCTAAATTAGTGCCAGTGATTGTTGCACTTCCTTCAGGAGCAGTACCGCTATAGTTAGAGATAACCGTAAGATTTATGTCGGTACCCGGTACTTCAAACGGATTAATTGGTTCGTTGTTGTTGCGTGAATAATTGAACATCAGTTTTTGTGTTTCATCGCTCTCATTTACGTCAATGATATGTGTACCGTTTGCATCGGTTCCTCCAAAACCAAGGAGCTTTGCCGGAATCTGAGCTCCGGCCAATGTCTGATTAATATCATGAATACGTACAGAGTTATTGAGAGGATGTCGTGTCGTCACAGGTAATAATGGGTTCCAGTCAGTGACCCTCATGCTAACGTTGACAGCATGTTCATAATATCCATTGTCTTTACGGAAATTTGTAGTTACTCCTTCTAGCGCATTCATCGCGGAGATAGTAACTTCTACATGAGCAGACATATTGAGATCATTGGAGAGGTAGGTAAATCCTTTTTGTGCATGATTGTTGAGGTGCACACCGCTAAGGGTAAAGTGGTGGGGTATAAATGTAAGTTTTGGGGTTTCGCCACAGATATACGCTCCTCCTTCAATAGCCTTAGTCTCTCCATTTGCAATGGTTGTTGTTGTTATATTGCAGTCGTATGGCGTATCATCCTCATCTGTTGCAGACCAGGTAAGATCACGGATATTTATAGTAACGTCACCCACGTCATCAAATGAAAATCCTACAACATCTGTACTTGTTGTGTCTTGAACTTGAGAAACACCATTTGTAATGTTCCAGTCGCTTGGAGAAGTTTTTTGTGCAGTTCCATGCATCGATCCTGTGCTGTCCTGTGTGCCATCAGAAAGATAAAGGGAGGCACTCAGATTAATATCACTGCTTATGCGATCGTAGTTAGCAGTATCGTTATCTAGTCCATCTTCTGCATGAATGGTCAAATTGTACTCTTGTCCGGAGCGTAGCAAATCCGGGTAGGAAGTATTAGTTGAACTAATGCTGAACTCTTCTGGACGTGCAGCAAAATCATCGGATGATCTGCTGATAAAGGTAGTGTTGGAATCTGTCAAACAATGAAGACATCCATAAACATGATTATATTTTTCAGGTTGAATATGTTTGGCAGAGTTTACACTCCAGCCTGCATATGCTTGTGGACTACAAGCTGGCACTTGATTTCCACTAAGGCTAAGTGCATTGCCAAGGCAGATATTATGTACACGGGGGTATTTGTCAGCCGGGAAAAGATCTGCTAGTTTTCCATCAGAGTTTAGACACTGAGGTATGCCTTTGTAATTCCCTGAAGTTGTACTATGCTGTATACAGTTACCATTGTAATTGCCCCAGTCAAGTGAATTCCAGTCGATAAAGTGCATTTTGATCCAGTCACTTTGATGTGCTCTTTCCAGGTTCAATCCGGAAGCAGTAATCTCAGACTCGCCATTTGAGAATTCAGGTACAGGATTACCCTCAGGTGTTAGCCGGACACTGTCATCATTCCAGAGAGTTAAGAAAACAGGCATATTGAACGTAGGCCCGGTAAAGGCAGATTGATACCCAGAGATATCAAGGTGAACGAGTTTAAGTTTGAATGACTTATTGACTATTTTAGTTGTAATATTGTTATCTGCCGCATAGGGGTAGTCATCGTTTATGGCATCCATACCGACGGCACCATACACCCATCCAGTAGGAATAGTAAGTACACCGGCATTGTAGGTATTACTTTTCCCTCCAAAGTTTCCGTGTGCATTACTGACCAGTATAACATACTCATCGGTTGTAGCATTTTTGTAGGTTGCGTAGGCAGTATTGGTTGCATTTTCATCTTCTATATTCCTTAGATCATTTCTGATTCTTACTGCAAACTGCATTGTATACTTGTCGCCAATAAATACCTGTGGAATTTTACACCATACACGTCTCTGTCCTGCATTGAACCCACAGTTTGGATTTGTCTGCCAAGTTGCACTGTTTGGCTCGGAGAGTTTGATCTGAGAGAGGTCAAAATTGCTTAAGTCCAGAGCCGGGGTTAAAGAATCAAAATCGAAATCATCAAAAATTTCAAGCTGTTCGGCAATTTCTTCTCCGCTATTTTCAAATTTAAGGGTGTAGATAAGTTCCGAGTTGGGATATATTTCTTCACCTGGACCGGCAGGTCTAAGTGTACCATTATTATCTCTGATTTGTGCACTTTTGTTGATATCGTCGATTACTGGTGTGGTCAGATCAGTAGCAAATGCAAACATGGTAAGGGAGTACCAGTCCACACCGCCGCTTGGTGTCGAAACGTCAAAATAGAAGCGTGTATCATGCTGATCGTTGTCCATAAAGCTGCTGACATCGACACGGTCGGCATCGACACCATAAGTTTTGGTGACACCGCTGTTGATAGGCGTTCCAAATTCAGCGATGGTACTGTTGAGCAGGTTGTCTGTCGGATTGATAACTGAGTCTCCTATAGGACTATATGTTGAAGTTTTTTTGACACGCATACGGGCAACACCACCTACAACAGGGTCACCGTCACCGGCAAAGAGCGCAATTGATGCGGTGACAGGACCACTTAACGGAGTAACGAAACCGTTAATATCAATAGGATTATCATTGCTTGTAATATATTGGAATCCCTTAAATACCGAAATATTTTTAAAATGCAGTGTTTTGGAGGGATCTTCATAGATCGCAAGTATACTCCATCCACCATAGTTACCACCGTTACTTTTTACTCCTTCTGTCAATATAATATTGGCAACACCATAGGCGCCGAACTCATTCTCATCAAGCAGGTGTGTAATGTCTGCAAAAGCGGCATAGTTCCAATCTACACTGTTCCTTTCAATGATATTCAGGTTATTGGCGGTAATATCGATATAGTCGCTCCTATTGGGTGTTTTCAGTTTAATTACGTCAAGATGGTCTTTGGCTTCATTGAAGCTGTTGTAGTTTGAGTGGTGCCAGTCGCATCCTGTACCGTTTCCATTGCCGGTGCCATTTGAGTTATTACTACAAATATGCCCTTCCCAGAAGAGACCCGCCCAAACTATTTTGTATGAAGGGGAAAGGTTCAAGGTTGAAAAAGAGGAGTTGAAGGTACTGGAGTCACCATCATCGTCAACATACTTCATGTCTATATTATCATTATAGTTCTGATCTGCATCACTGGAAGGTTTGTTGACGTTGGCATTACCGATGAGCTTCATATCACCAAAGAGGTTGTACTGGAGATATTTTGTCAATGGAAAGTCTGCTCCTGTGTTGGTACCACTATTGACGGTCACGGTTGCTTCATCGGTATTGTTGGTAGTATTGGTATCTTGTGTAGAAGTAGAGACCGCAGCAGTGTTGGTAATGTTATAGTCGTCTACATCTGCAGGGGTTGTGACTCGAATATTGATGTTCGCAGCAGTGTTGCCTGATGCCAATTTCCCACTGTTGGCAATGTAGTCACAGACAATCAGTTGCCCCTGGCTACAACTCCAGTCCGATCCGCCATCGATCGAGACAAAGTGCAACTCGGAAGGCAGGCTGTCGAGAACCTGAACATTTCCTGCATCGCCTGAGCCGATGTTCTGTACAGTGAGCGTATAATCGAGAGGACTGGCTGTAATAACAGGATTGGGTGATGCACTTTTGGTAATTGCAACATCTGCTAATACTTTTTTGACAGTGGTTGTTACTATATTGGATGTGTTATTTGATGTATCTGGATCAGGTGTATCCGAAGAGATTACGGCTGTATTGTTGATATCCCCACCCACAGCGGGGGCCAAACCATTGATGGTAATAGTCGCATTCTCTCCAGGGTGCAAAATAGCTGTGCTGCAGGTAATGGTACCGGCGGAGAGGGAACATGTCCATCCTGACGGAGCAGTAGACCCATTGTAAAGCATACCTGCAGGCAGTACATCTTCGACAATGACATTTTGGGCATCTGAAATGCTGCTGCTATCATTTTCCACAGTAAGTGTATAGCTCATTGGACTATTTGTATCGACTTCACCAGGAGCGGATTTTAGTATACCCAGATCAGCTTCTGGCGCTACAATATTAATGGTGACAGTTGCTGTATCTACACCACCATATCCATCAGTAACATTATAATCAAAAGTTACAGGATTGTTTGGGTTGGATGCGTATCCTACACTGGCTGTAAATATAAATATACCAGTCGTATCTGGACCAGTAAAAGTACTTGCTGCTGAGGGATCACTTAATCCTGAATGCCAACTAACTGCAAGAAAATCAACAGGATCAGGATCATAGTCTGCAGGATCATCTAACATTGCATTGCCCAAAATTGTTCCACCTTCTACCACTGTATAGTTTTTATCATTGGCAATAGGTGGATGATTCTCTGTCACTGTAATATTTACATCTGCAGTATCGCACAAAATAGGAGCCTGATTATCACATACTTGGTAAGTGAAAGAATCAGGTCCAGTGTAATTAGCATCTGGCGTATAGAGTAGACTTGGATCCGTACCATTTAATGAACCATTTGTAGGCCCTGTTACGATACCATATGTTATAGGGTTATTATCTGGGTCAGATCCAATAAGTGTAATAGTAATAGGTGCGTTTTTATGTGTTATTGCAGTAATGTCATTCGCTGTGGGGGCTCTATTTGGGGAAGTGTCTCTAATGGTGACAATAACACCAGTATCTACTACGCTTACATCTGAATGAAATACTAGTCGAATAGTAGGGGCATTTACTGTGAATGTATCGTTAATACCTGACCCACAGTATGTTTTAAGAACAGTGTGTGCTCCAGTGCTTTCGGTAATTTGCACATAATCATAACCGCAAGATGCCTGATATTCAATACTACCAGTTATCGTTACTTCAATTTGTGTAGCACCGCTGATTCCAGCATCCATGGTTGAGTCATCATTATTGTTGTAAGGACTTGGATCTGTTCTCCATTCAGTAGTACCTGATTTTATCCACCCAGCATTTCCAAAAGAAATAAATATAAATAGAAATAACAATATCTTAAAAATAAAATTCAAATTTTTCATAAGTAACACCTTCTATACTCAGTCGTCACTGAGTGAAATTCGTATGTATATCAAAAGATGACATAAATGTTATGGCTTACGCTTGGCAGTCTGGCTGTCTTCAAAATGAAGACCCACAACTTTCCGCTCCTGCTTTCACAGCAGGTTTGGCTTTTCATCGTATCATACTTTAATATTTAAGGATAACATGTCTAAGATAAAATAAATATAAAATAAGCAATTTTTATAGTATTTGATATTCGGTGTCAAAGTGTTGGGTATAAACTGTCTGCTCCTTGAAGATAGTATTAAAGATTATTGTCTACACTTCCGTCACCGATCGGATCTTCTTTTTGGGCTTTAGCAACTTTGTCAAGTGGAAAAAGTAGTTTCTTGATAATACTTTTGATTTTGGAAGTTTGTCTCGGATGATATGTTCAATGATACTCAGGTTTTCATCTATATAATCGTGGGTAATATAACTTCCCTTTAAATCATTTTTATCGAATTTACTCAAAATTTCTTACTCTGCATCTTCTGAAAGTTTATTGAATTCTTCAGCTATAGAGGTGAGATGCATCAAAATGGATACTCTTGAGCATTTTTTGTCGGATAGAGCATTGGTAACGGACCCATCTTCTTTGCAGACAGCTTCAATAAAATCGATCTTTTTTAATATGGTCTTCAATCTTTAGTGTCGCTTCTAAAAAGACCTATTTTTTCGATCCTGCTTTCCGTCAATTCACTTTTTAGATCAGCAAAGTAGGCTAAAATATGTTCTTTTTGCATTCCATCTATCCTTTTTAATCTATGTCGGGAATAATTCCCCGATCCTGTGGATCGATTTATTAAAATATAAAATTTGATGACATTATTGCCTCACCTAATACGTTTTTTACATATTTTGGGATATGATATTAAATATAACAACTATGATGGGGTAAGTATGAATTTTAAAAAAAGTCTGTTGCTAGGAATTGCTGTAGCGTTTCTGTTCGTGGGATGTTCCAAAGATGATGACGATGTGGCTGAGTTCAACAAACCGGCACTCTACTGGTATCAACAGATAGGAAACAGTATCGCTGCAGGAAATATGGATAAAGCGGATGCTTACTATATTTCACTTAAAAGTGAGCATATGCGTTCTCCACTGATGCAAACAGCGATGATGATGCTTGCCGTCGCACACATGGATAATGAAGAGTACCTGCTTGCAGGCTATTACCTTGATGAATACAACAAGCGTTTCGGTGGTGAGAAGAACCGTGAATACATCGAATACATGAAGCTCAAAGCGGCTTTCCTCGGTATCAAAGATGTTTATAAGGACCAGAAACTCATCATGGACAGTATCAATGGTGCAGGTACCTACCTATTGCGCTATCCCGGATCTACCTATACGCCGCTGGTCAAGACCATTTTGGTCAGACTGCACATGGCTCAGTATCTGTTGAACGAGAATATTGCAGCGCTGTATGAAAGGACAGGTAAGCCAGAAGCGGCAAAGATATACAGAGAAAAGAACAAAGGGTCTGTTGTAGAGATGGCAGATATTACCCCGCCCGAAAAAGGTTTTATCGGAAAGATCTTCGACTAAGAAAAAAGATGGTCCAGGTATCTTTACCTGGATGGAAACAATTCGACATCGGTCAATTATCGGATGTTAATCTACTGTTGATAAACTTTTACAAAGAAATAATTTAACCAATTTTCAAAAGGAAAAACCAATTATGCAATTAAGCGATTATGATGATTTCCCGGCCATATTGCCGATAGTGGTAGAGGATGAACTCTTTCTTTACCCGTTTATGATCAGCCCTATTTTTTTGACAGACCAGAAAGATATCGACGCCGCTACCGAAGCGATGGAAAACAATTCACTTCTTTTTGTAACATCATCCATCCCGGGGAAAGAGGGAAGTCGTGATTTCGATGCGATGTACAGGGTAGGGGTGGTCGGTTCCATTATGCGTAAAGTACACATTCCAGACGGCAGGGTAAAAATACTCTTTCAGGGCCTGGCACGCGGCCAGATCATTGAACCGGCAGAGGGTGAGTTCAACAGAGCGGTCATCGATATCGTCAAACAGGATGGCTACGATCAGCTCAAAGTCGATGCGCTTATGGGTGTGCTGCGTGACAAGATAAAGATACTCTCTTCTCTCAGCAGCCACTTTCCTGCCGACTTGGTGCGTACCATCGAGGAGAATGATGAGCCAAACCGCATCGCGGATCTTGTCTCTTCCATGCTTAAACTGGACAAAGAGGTCGCCTATGTGCTATATATAGAGCCGGATATAGAGAAGCGGCTGCTCGGCCTCATCGATGTTGTGACCTCCGAGATCGAGTCTGCCAAGGTGCAGAGGGAGATCCGTACGAAAGTCCATACCAAGATCGAACAGACGAATAAAGAATATTTCCTCAAAGAACAGCTCAAAGAGATACAGCAGGAGCTGGGTATGGATACGCAGCGCGAAGAGGAGATAGCCGCTTTCAGGGAAAAAGTAGAGTCACTCAAACCCCATCTCAACGAGGATGCCTACAAGGAGATAAGCAAACAGCTTGACCGCCTTGCCAGGATGCATCCCGATTCTGCTGATGCCAATGTACTTCAGTCCTATCTGGAATGGGTACTGGAAGTGCCGTTCGGGAAAGAGACCAAAAAGAACCTGAGTGTTAAAGAGGTTGCTGAAGAACTTGACAAAGACCACTATTCTCTGGAAAAACCCAAAGAGCGCATCGTTGAATTCTTCTCTGTGAGGGAACTCGCGGAACTTAGAGGGATCAAGCAGAAAGAAGCTGGGGGTGTCATACTTTGTTTTGCAGGACCTCCGGGTGTAGGGAAGACCTCTCTTGCGAATTCCATTGCCACGGCACTAAGCAGGCCGCTTGTGCGTATTGCATTGGGTGGCCTTGAAGATGTCAATGAACTCCGAGGGCACAGAAGGACCTATGTGGGCGCAATGCCGGGACGTCTGGTCCAGGGTCTCATTGAGGCCAAGAGCATGGACCCGGTGATCGTGCTCGATGAGATAGACAAGGTAGGACGCAGTATGAGGGGAGACCCGACGGCGGCACTACTTGAGATACTCGATCCCGAACAGAACAGTAAATATAGGGATTACTACCTGAATTTCAACATTGACCTGAGCAAAGCCATTTTTATTGCTACTGCCAATGATGTGGGACGCATTCCTGCGCCTCTTCGTGATAGAATGGAGTTCATTGGGTTGAACTCGTATACGCCAAAAGAGAAATTCGAAATCGCCAAACGCTACCTGATACCGCAGGAGCTGAAGAAGCATGCGCTCAAACGTAGGGAATTCTCGATTTCGGACAAGGCTCTAAAAATACTCATAGATGAGTACACCAGAGAGGCGGGGGTAAGAAACCTACGCCGCCGTATTGCTGGACTGATGAGAAAAAGTGCAC
This sequence comes from Sulfurovum sp. NBC37-1, assembly GCF_000010345.1. NCBI lineage: Bacteria > Pseudomonadati > Campylobacterota > Epsilonproteobacteria > Campylobacterales > Sulfurovaceae > Sulfurovum > Sulfurovum sp. NBC37-1. The sequence goes on along the minus strand of NC_009663.1, from coordinate 1,965,018 downwards.
GTATGTTGCTTGAAGATGCAAATAAAGACCATATTGCCGTGACAAAGAAGAATTTGGAACACTTTACAGACAAGAAGGTATTTGAGATTTCGCTGGTAGACAAAAAGCCGCAGGTAGGTGTCGTCAGCGGTCTTGCCTGGACAGCGGTGGGCGGAGATGTATTGACAATCGAAGCCATCAAGATCAAAGGGAAGGGGATGCTTCAGCTCACGGGAAGCCTGGGTGATGTCATGAAAGAATCAGTGCGTATCGCCCATTCTGTCGTGAAGATACTCATCGATGAGAAGAAATTGTCGATTCCGTCGTCATGTATTCCGCATACGGCTAAAGAGAGAGAGGAACGCATCCCTGTCGATCCGAGTGAAGTGTATAAACGCTATGACCTGCACATACATGTACCTGAAGGTGCAACCCCTAAGGATGGTCCGAGTGCGGGTATTACCATGGTAACAGCGATCGCCTCCATCCTGAGCAATAGAAAAGTAGACAATAGGGTAGCAATGACAGGTGAAGTGACACTGACAGGCAAGGTCCTTCCTATTGGCGGACTGAAAGAAAAACTCATTGCTGCATATAAAGCGGGGGTGACCAAAGCGCTTATTCCTCAAAAAAATTATGAACGTGATTTGGATGATATTCCCAATGAAGTGAAGAATAATATCAAAATAATAGCTGTTTCAAATGTAGATGATGTCTTGTCGGAAGTGTTCGTGAAATAAGGCTTAATGGACAAAAAAAGATCATGTAAAATGGATTGTCCAACGAAAATTCCTTGGAATATATCCACTTTTGGACAGGAGTGAGTAACCCCACCCTATGATTTTAGTTCGACCATTGATCTAGTTTGGTCGTAAGTATATCTTCTTTAATAGGTTTTCTAAGGAAGTCATTGGCACCGTTCTCAAAAACTTCTGTTTTCCTTGTATCATCTGTAGAAAGTACGATGACAGGGATATGAGCGTTTGCCATGTCGAGTCTGAAGATCTTTAGGAACTCGATACCGTCAACGATCGGCATCATTATGTCAAGAAGAATAAGGTCTATGCCAGGATCTCTTTTCATTTTTTCCAGAGCATCAGAACCGTTTTCCGCTTCGATGATATCTGAAACTTTAGGATTCTTTTTTAAAAGAGTCTGCAATAACTTTCTGTTGATGAAATCATCATCAACAACTAATACTTTTAATCCCATCTTCTTTATCCTCTATGTTTTTTGATCAGAGATTTTATCTCTTCTTTGGAATTCACGGATGTGATTATAGCCAGATTTCCATTTTTTTCACTGATGTTCCCATCGACAAGCTCCTCATCGGTAAATACGATATCATATTTGCCCGAAGCGATCTCCGATTGCAATGCATCCATGTCGTCGAGTATCTTATAGTCATATCCGAGGTTGTCCAATACTTTAGAGAGGACCCTCTTCTCAAGAATGAATTTTTTGGCCACCAGAATACTTTTACCTTCAGCTTTTGCCTCTGATTCTTCATCTTCCATGTTGTCAAGTGCGATCACGTCATCTATAGTGATCGTTTCCTCTTCCGCCTTTGCTTCGGTGACTGCTTCTAGGGATGCTTCTTTTTCTACTGTCTCTTCCATTGCTTTTGTTTCCTCTAGATGCTCTTTTTTCTCTTCCGTCGTGACTGTTTTTGCTTTGCCGGCGAGGAACTTGTTCAGAACGTAAAGCAATTCACTCGTCTCGATCGGTTTGGTGATATATTCATCCATCCCTTCCCCGAGGAATCTCTCTCTGTCTCCTTTAAGTGCATTGGCCGTCAAGGCTACGATTGGTACGTGAGGTACCTCCTCATCCTCTTCATAGTCAAGGATCTCATGGGTCGCTTCTATACCATCCATGACCGGCATCTGAATATCCATGAAGATAAGGTCATAGTCGTTATTTCTTCTCTTTTCAAAGGACTCCAGACCATTGTTGGCAAGATCAACAGTGATGCCATGTTCTTCAAGAATACGTTTGATCAGCTTCTGGTTAATGATATTGTCTTCGGTTACCAGGACCTTGGCATCGAACATTGTTGCATATGACGGCAGTTCTTCCTCTGTAAGCTGTGGTACCGTCTCTGCACTTTTGATCAGAAGCTCTTTGAGCTTTGTAAGTGTTACCGGTTTAAAGACAACATTACCCTGGTCGACATTCATTGCCTCGATTTTATTACGGCTTGTCACATTGGCAATAACGATCAGTTTTGATTTCTCTATGTTAGCTGCAGCATCAATAATATTCTGTTTCGCTTTGTCAATATCAATCCAGTAGGTCTTGCATTCATTGAGCTGACTGAGGTCTCTAAGCTCATCGATCGTCTCAAAGGGTTTGACTTCCGGACCGAAATATTTGAAGTATGATGCAAGATAAGTATCGAGTTTGGTTGGGATCTCCTGCTGGTATTTGCCGATGATCATGTCCGTAAAGGCATGTGCATAGTTCGTTTCAGTTGAGATGACTTCTTCGAACGGGATAGTGAAGAAGAAAGTCGTTCCCTGGTCTTTGGCACTCTCAAGTTCAAGTTTACCACCCATGAGTTCGACGAACTGGCTTGAAATGGTCAGCCCCAGACCTGTACCACCGTATTTACGTGTAACCGAAACATCTGCCTGAGAGAAGGCATCGAAGATACGCTCCTGCTGATCCTGTGTCATACCGATACCATTGTCCTGCACGGAGAACTTGATGCGTGGCATTCTGTCGTCTTCATCCTGTACCTGATGGATCTCGAGATTGACCTCTCCGCCATAACTGGTAAATTTGATCGCGTTACTCAGAAGGTTGATCAGGATCTCCTTAATCTTAGTTGGATCCCCTTTGAGTTTCGGATTGATGGTTGGATCCATATAGAAGTTAAGGTCGATGTTTTTCTCTGCAGCACCGACCGCATATGTCTCAACAGCACTTTCAAACTCTTCAGCTGCATCGAATACGACATTCTCGATCTCGATATTGTTGCTTTCAATCTTGGAGAGGTCAAGAATATTGTTGATAATACTCAGAAGATTTTCTGAACTTTTGTCAATAATGGACAGGAATTCTCTTTGCTCGTCATTGAGGTCGGTACTTCTGAGGATCTCGGTAAATCCGACGATACCATTGAGCGGCGTACGGATCTCGTGAGACATGTTGGCCAGGAAGAGTGACTTGGCTTCATTGGCCTGGAGGGCTATAAGTTTATCTTCCTTGGCTGTTTCGACCAGTGTTTCAAGGAAACGGTAGGCTTCTTTTGTTCCTTCGTGGGTATCGAGGTTGATGTTCTCGATGTAAGCAGTATCGGATGCAAGATAGTGTTCACTGCTCTTCATCTCATCGACCGCTTTATTCAATACGTCTTCAAGCTCTTCAATATTTCTGGTAATATCGCGGGTAGTTGAGAAGCCGAGATAAGCGAGGATCAAACTCAATAACAGGATCGTAGTAGCAATGGCGAGGAGTGTCAACTGTTCTTTCAGATAAGCCTCACTTTTTTTCCACAGGGCACTTGAAACGATAAGTTCTACTTTTGTGAATAGTGAGATTTTCTGTGTTTGCAGTCTGAACCAGTCAATAGGCTCTTCTGCATAGTCACCATTATCGACATCGGTCTGGATGGCGGAAGATGTCTGGGCCAGTTCGGTCAGGACCTCTTTCGCTTTAGGTGCATTGAGGATGGAGGAGACCTCTTTTTTCAGCTGAGGATCGGTGATTTCATTGATATCAAAGATATTCGCTTTTGTCTTGAAGTTATCCCAAAGAGCGATCTCTTCAAAGGACATAGAGGCTTTTTTGGTCATGTAGTAGGAAACGAATCCTCTTTCCAGACCGGCATTTTCCTTCACCGTATAGATCTGTGTCAATGTAGAGATCAGTGATGAGATCTCATTGTCAAGGGAAAAGTTCTTGATCTGGATAAGGTTTGAATAGATCGGGCTTGTCAGTGTTTTGGTATAGCCGTCGAAAAATACTTTTTTGAAATCACTTCCCTGGGTATCTGCTTCTTTCCTGATCTTGGAGATGGCAGGAAGGTTGTTAAGCAGTTTTTGATATTTTTGAGAATCAAGCAACTTTCCTTCGCCTGCCAGATCAAGGATAAAAGGAAGGTATGTCGTATCGGAAGTTTTAAGAGAACGCTTGAGTTCGGCAAAAATGGCATCCGTACTTTTTTGCTGTTTGGTAAGCGGCTCACCGAATTCCTGTCTTTCGCTTCCCATATAGAGAGCGGAGAGGCCACGTTCTTTACCGACGGCAGTCAGTGATTTTCCAAGTATGGCATTGTTTGTCAGCACAGTTTTGAGAGTATTTGCCTTCTCAAAGTTTATATATGAAGTTATAAAGAAATAACTAGAAAGCAGGAGGAGCAGTATAATAGGTACCATCGCCACGAGTTTTAGTCTGTTACGTATAGTCATTGTTTAATTTCCTTTATTTGAAGTAAGCTTGAATTGGGTTTCAAAAGCAAGAAAGTGTGCCCAATACTCTTTGATCAGTTGTTCAAGTTGGCTGCTGTCGTTACAGAACTGTATTTCATAGAGGGTATCTGCAAGTGGATTGATACGCAGGTTACTTGCTGTACCTTTGAGCAGGTGTCCGATTTTCTGAATAGTCTCCAGGTCACCTTTTTCATATGCTTTAAGCATTTTGTCTGTCTCTTCGTGTGCCTGCTTAATGAAATCATGAATGAATTCTTCGATAAGTTCTGCGGGAAGACTAAGCTCATTGGCCGCCTCTCCTACCTGGAAGTCAAAATGGACCGGCTTAACATCTGAGAGATCGATGGTTCCAAAGCTCTTAAGGTGTTCAGGTTTGCTCTCTTCCCTGGCTACAGATACTTTTGTCTCTGCAGTCTCTGTTTCAGGTATGACTATAGTCAGTCTACTTAGTGTATTGTAATAATCCTGGATAATACTTTCACTATCTTCAGCCTCAGTATACTTAAGTTGTTCGATGATATCTGTCACTATAGGGAGACGTAATACATTGGAGAGATGAAAAAGAGTATGTGATGCTGCTGTACGTTTATTCTTCTCATCACTTCTAAGATCTTTTTCCAAAGAGAGAGCCGTATCGATATATTCTGTAAGGAAGGTATTATAATCATCTGAAGATATACCTATACTTTGAGAGATCTTGTCTACATCTATATAAATAGGTTCAGAAGTTTTTTCTGAAACCTCTGGATTATCTATTTTGTTGATTGTCTCTTCTGTTTTACTTGGTAGAATGAGATCGAAGAGCTCATCATGATCCTCTACTGTTTCAGCTTTAGAGGTAATTTCGCTTTTTTCTTCTTCAGATTCTTCTTTAACACCGAAAAGTACTTCATTTTCAAGATCTTCTACAGTTGTTTCAGCTTTAGAGGTAATTTCGCTTTTTTCTTCTTCCGGTTCTTCTTTAACATCGAAAAGTACTTCATCATCAAGTAGTAAAGAATCATCCTTTGGTATCTCTTTGTCAACTGAAAGGATCTCTTCTTCTAATGTGTTTTTGGTAGATGACTCAGTTGTAATATGAATCAAGGTCATTGTACCAAGGATACTCGAAAGAGTTTCTTTTTCCATCTTATAGTGTATTTCATTAAGAGGGGTTTTGATAGTGATACTGTCAGAGTCAGGTATAAGTTCAATGGCATCGAGTGCAATCTGTTTGTAAAGTATATCGATACTTTTAACTTCCAGTGAAATTAACAGATCATTACTTGCAGCGATGATTTGACCGTTTTGGTTTGTTATGTAGTACATGTTATGAACAACTCCTTATTTACTTGTTTTCTTCTTCGATTAGTGCTTTATAGACTGGAACGACCTCATCAATTTCAGCAGTGGTTGCAGGTTTTCTTGCAGCTGTATATCCTATGATCTTACCTTCCTTGTCCATGATAGGTGTAATATGTGAATAGACCCAGTAGTATTTACCGTCTTTCCTGATATTTTTAACGATACCTGTCCACTCTTTTCCCACTTTTATCGTCTCCCATAACTCTTTGAAAGCAGCTTTGGGCATGTCCGGGTGCCGGACGATATTATGGTTTTTTCCAGTCAGTTCCTGTTTGGTGTAGCCGGCAATGTTGCAGAATGTACGGTTGGCATAAGTGATGATACCTTTGAGGTCCGTGGAGCTTACAATCAAACCTTTTTCAAATTCATATTCTTGATCTACAGGATCAGGTCTTGTCATAAATCTTCCTCCCTTCACTCAAGCAGCATCTGCACAGAGATTACTAAAATCCATAACAAGACTTTATAACATTTAATCTGAAAATGTCATGAAAAGAAGGTTTTTTTAGTAAAAAATATTAAATGGGTCACATTTCACTATTATTATTTTTGATAATATGGGAAATTTTCTTATTTGTAACTTTCTCTATCTCTTCCGCAGTGGCACTTTCAATCGCGTCGAATGTACCGAAATAATCTATGAGTTTCTTCACGGTTGCCTTGCCGATCCCTTTTTTGTTTAGAAGTGAGACCTGTGTATCTTCTTTGCGCTTTTTGTTCTGGTGGTAGGCAATGGCATAGCGGTGTGCCTCGTCACGCTGTCGCTGGATCCAGTGCAGGCGTTTGTCGTTGGGTTTGAGTTCGATAATTCTGGCTGCCGTGTAAAGAATGTCTTTGGCTGCCCCTTTGGCACGATGGGCCTTGGCATCGAGTTTTTCTTTGGCGATGGCGATGACATCCAGGTTTATCTGTGCGTCTTTGAGGAGGGAGAGTGCAAGATTGAGGTTGGCCTGTCCCCCGTCGAGTATCCATAGATCCGGAGCAGGCTGTGTCTTGAAGTCGGCTATGCGCCGAGTGAGCATCTCTTTCATCTGGCCATATTCATCCCGTGCATGCAGTTCGTAGCGCCTGTAGGAGTGTTTGTCCCATTTTCCTTCATCCCATACAACCATTCCTCCTACCGTAGCGGCACCCATCATATGGGAATTGTCAAAGCTCTCAACGCGGTATGGGATGGTTGAGAGTTCCAGCAGATCGGCTATCTTTTGTTCCATGATCGTGTCATTGTCTTTTTTCTTCAAGAGTTCCTTACAGTTCTGGAGGGCCAGTTTTGCCAGTTTTGCCTTGGGACCTCTCTGCGGTGTTTCAATACTGATCTTTTTTTCAAAACGGCTGCTGAGCGTCCGGGCGACCTGGAGGGCATCTTCAAAGTGGTGTGCGGTAAGTATCTCTTTGCTGACATAGGGAGTGTCGATGGTGTAAAATTCCAGCAGTGCCTGTCTGTATGCCTCGTTGCAGTCAAAAATATGCGTATGCCTGAAGTAGCTGTAGGCACTCGAGATGATCTTTCCGTTGCGCATGAAGAGCTTGACAATGACCCCACGTTCGTCACCGTTGAGGATGGCAAAGATATCCAGATCCATCTGATTGGCAAGATCGATATTCGAGGAGATGTGCAGGGAAGAGATTGCTTCTATACTGTCGCGCAGGGCGGCAGCTTCTTCAAAGCGCTCCTGTACGGCAAGTTTTTGCATCTTCTCCTGCAGTGTTTTAGTAAGTATACTGCGTTTGGTGATCGCCTGTTTTGCTTCTTTAACGATCTCGGCATAGGCATCCTTCGAGACTTTGCCTTCACAGGGAGCCAGGCACTTTTTGATCTGGTAGAAGAGGCAGGCTTTCCCCTCCCGAAGGCAGGATTTTTTCTGTACAAGCGGAAAGACTTCGTAGAGGGCGTCGAGCAGGGCTCTGCCACCGCTTGGGAAGGGACCGTAGTAGGTGATGTCTTTGCCTTTGACCACTTTTCGGGTGATTTCAAAACGGGGATAGGCCTCTGATTCGTCAATATAGATGTAGGGATAGGTTTTGTCGTCGCGAAGCAGGATGTTGTATTTGGGTTTGAGCTGTTTGATCAGAGAATTCTCCAGGATCAGGGCATCCTCTTCACTTTCTACGATGATATAATCAAGGCGTACGGCTTCATGCAGCATTTTGATGATGCGGGGACTCTGGCCGGGGTTTGGAATGAATGTCGGTGTAAAACGCCAGTAGCTCTTAATGCGGTTCTTGAGGCTTTTGGCTTTTCCGACATAGAGCAGCTTATCCTTGTCGTCAAAATACTGATAGACACCGGGGGAATTCGGCAGTGATCTAACCGTGGATATCATGACTGCTCTGCTTCCCTCTGTGTTTTGATCCGTTTCTTGATCGTTTCGAATTTTTCTTTGAGTTCTTCATCCTGACTTTCAATAATGAAATCGGCTGAGGCGAGTTCATTATAGTAGGGAACGGTTGCATTGTCCGTCTCCTCGGTCATGGCAGAACGGTACTTGCTGTGAAAAATGACGATCTTTCCTGCCTGCTGGAGCATTTCACAGCTTTTGTCATGACTTGCGAGCTGGGTTAATACGCCCTTTAATATATCTTTATTATAATTGAGTTCCATTTTGAAGCCGGGATGTGTCACGGCGACAAAAAGTGTATCGTTCTGTATATAGACAAAGGCGATGGCCTTCTGCCATTTTGCACCAAGCAGAGAGATGAACTTTTTGTAACAGGCATGCTGCTTCAAAGATCTGAACTGAGGTTGGTTGGTAAGATGAGAGAGAATCGCAGAGACTTTTTTCATGCAATTATTATAGCATCACTTTGCTGTATCGTATTGTCAGGATGTGGGTACAAGACCAATCCGGTCTATGTAGCCGATACGAATGCATCGCATTCGGGCAAATAATTCATAATGAAGGAATGATGTGCAAAAGTATGATGTATTGATCATCGGTGCGGGAATTGCGGGCCTGTATGCAGCCATGCAGCTGCCTAAAAGTAAAAAAGTACTGGTAGTCTGTAAGGATATTCCCTGGGAGTGTAATACCTTTTATGCCCAGGGAGGGATGGCTACGGCCCTGAATGAGGAAGATGTACCGCTGCATGTTTCAGACACCATGGCTGCCGGTGCCTACCACAATGTGAAAGAAGCCGTTGAAATCCTTTCCAGAACTTCTCTGGAGACCACACCTGACATCATTGCAAAAGGTATGGAATTCGACCGTGCGGAGGATGGGCATATCCTCTACACCAAAGAGGCAGCCCATTCGGTTCCGCGTATCATTCATGCCGGAGGGGATGCCACGGGACGCTATATGCATTACTTTATGATGGTGCAGAACAGACACCAGTTACAGAAAAATACACTGGTGTACGATCTGCTCATTGAGAACGGCAGATGTTACGGTGTCAAAGCGACGGTCAATTATGAACCCACGACCATTTACGCGGATGATGTGATCATCGCCTCAGGCGGTGTCGGGTCACTCTATGCCTACAATACCAACTCAAGGACCGTCTCAGCCGATATTCACGGTATCTGCGTTGAAAAAGGGATCGAACTGAGCGATATGGAATTCATGCAGTTCCACCCGACGGTTTTTGTCGATACCCCTTATGCAAGAAAGCTTTTGTTGACCGAAGCGCTTAGAGGCGAAGGGGCTCATGTGGTCGATGAGGATGGCGAACGTTTCCTCTTTGAGTATGACGAACGCGGTGAACTGGCCAGCCGGGATATCGTAGCGCGTGGCATTTTCAAACACAAACGCAATACGGGTAAGCAGGCCTATCTTGACTTCTCAATGTTTGAGGAGAAGTGGTTCGAACAACGCTTTCCGAACATTACCCGTACCTTTGCGGCGCTGGGGTACCATTTCCCCAAGGACAGAGTACCAATATCTCCCGCATTCCACTATGCCAACGGAGGGATAAAGTGTGATGTGAACGGCTGTATTCCCGGTATGGAAGGCCTCTATGTCATCGGGGAAGCAGCATGTACCGGTGTGCATGGTGCGAACCGTCTTGCCTCGAATTCTCTGCTTGAAGGAGTGGTCTTTGCCAAGCGTGCTGTTGATCATCTTCTAGACAGGGGACATCAGCAGATCAAAACACCTGAATTTGAGAAAGATTACGGTAATATTCTGCACAAAGAAAACGATAAGTCCTATAAACAGAGACTGCGTCAGGTGATGTGGGAGGATATAGGGATTATCAGGACGACCAAAGGGCTTCATGAAGCGAAAAACCTGATCTATGATATGAAAAACCATGAGATCGGGCGGCTGCTTCAGCTGCGTCTCAATACGGCTTCGGCGATCGTTGAGGCGGCATTGGCACGCACAGAATCCCTGGGATCACACTATATGGAAGCAGATTAGCTTTCAAGGTATGTATAGTAATATATTACATTTAGGAGAAGAAATGACAGAAGCGGCAGCGGCGGCGGGAACAGCAGCACAACATTTGGACCTGACAACAACATGGGTGGGGATACTTTCACTTATTATCTTTGTAGTGGGATATTATTTCATCGCAGCGGAAGACAAATACCATATTAACAAAGCGAAACCTGCCTTGTTTGCGGGTACCGGTATTTTTATGTTGATCGGTGTCTATTTTGCGATGAACGGACTGGATGGGCACCATCTTGAGAAAGAAGTGGAGGCACTGATCTATGAGATTGCAGGTATCTTCTTCTTCCTGATGGTGGCAATGACCTATATTGAAGCGATGATCGACCGTGGTGTCTTCTCCGCGCTTCGATACAACCTGGTCTCAAAAGGATACACCTATAAAAGGCTTTTTTGGGTGACCGGTTTGCTTGCTTTTTTCATTTCCCCTGTGGCGGACAACCTTACGACTGCACTGATCCTATCTACAGTACTGATCACGATCGATAAGGAGAACAGATCTTTCCTTGTGCCGGGTGCTATTAATATCGTTGTTGCAGCCAATGCCGGAGGAGCCTGGTCGCCGTTTGGAGATATTACGACACTGATGGTATGGGTAGACGGGAAAGGTGCCTTCTCCGAGTTCCTTTTCCTTTTCCCCGCGTCAATCCTGGGCTGGTATGTGACCGCTTTCCTCCTGAGCCGTTTCGTTCCGGACGGACAGCCTCCTTTCAATGCGAGTGAAGAAAAAGCTGTCATCCTGGAAGGCGGTAAGCAGATCATCGGACTGTTTGCTCTGACAATCGTTCTTGCAGTGCTCTCTCATCAGCTGTTGCATTTGCCTGCGATGTGGGGTATGATGTTTGGTCTTGCTCTTTTAAAGATGTATGTTTACTATATTAACCAGAATGCCGGGCCGACCCAGCTGAATGCCTTCTCATGGATCGCAAAGATCGAGAATGATACGCTGCTTTTCTTCTTCGGTATCCTTGCCGCGGTTGGCGGACTGCATTTCCTGGGATACCTTGAGTACTTTACTGCACTTTACGACAAATTCGGTCCGACAGCAGTCAATATAGGTGTCGGTTTCCTCTCCGCCGTTGTCGATAACGTACCGGTCATGTCCGCAGTACTCAAGTCTGATCCGAATATGGGTAAATTCGTACAGGAACAGTGGATGCTGGTTACGCTGACGGCAGGAGTAGGAGGGTCACTGATTTCCTTCGGTTCTGCTGCCGGCGTCGGTGTCATGGGAAAACTGCACGGTATCTATACGTTCTCTGCCCATATGAAATATGCCTGGACGGTACTGGTCGGCTATATTGTTTCCGTAGCCGTATGGTATATGCAGTTCATTGTGCTGCATATCGGATAAATACAGTAAAAATGGAAGTGGAGACTTTAGTCCCACATTCAAAGGTGAGGCTAAAGCCTTCACCTCCGAACACTTTTTCTATGAATAAGTTTTTAACAGAAGATTTATTCATATAAATAGAAGGATATTATTTATGAAGCAAGTACCTATCTTAGTTTTGGATTTCGGTTCCCAGTATACACAGCTCATTGCCAGAAAACTCAGGGAATCGGGTGTCTACACGGAAGTGGTGCCGTATCGTGAAAGCATTGAGGATATCAAAGCAAGAAAGCCGCAGGGAATCATCCTCTCGGGAGGGCCGGCTTCGGTCTATGCGGAAGATGCTTACAAACCAGATGAGGGCATCTGGGATCTTGGCTTACCTATTCTAGGTATCTGCTACGGTATGCAGTTAATCACTCAGCACTTCGGCGGTTCGGTAATCGCTGCGGATCATCATGAATACGGCAAAGCAAAACTACATATCGAGAATGAGAATTCCCCCATCTTTAAAGATGTGGCACAGGATTCTATCGTATGGATGAGTCATGGTGACAGGGCGGAGAGACTGCCTGAAGGTTTTGAAGTTGTGGGTACGAGTGAGAACTCTCCCTATGCAGCTATTGCCAATGAATCAAAACATATCTATGCCTTCCAGTTCCACCCTGAGGTACACCACTCCGTAGAGGGTACGCATATGTTGAAGAACTTTGCCAAATATATTTGCGGATGCGAAAGCACCTGGAACATGGGCTCTTTTGCCAAAGAAAAGATCGCACAGATCAGAGCACAGGTCGGTGAGAAGAAAGTACTCTGTGGCGTTTCCGGCGGTGTAGATTCATCCGTAGTGGCTGCCATGCTGCATGAGGCACTGCCCAAAGAACAGCTGATCTGCGTATTTGTCGACCAGGGGCTGTTGCGTAAAGATGAAGCAGAACAGGTTCAGGATATGTTCAAGCTTCTTGACATCCCCCTTATTACCATCGATGCAAAAAAAGAGTTCATGGAAGCACTTGCCGGTGTAACCGACCCGGAACAGAAACGTAAAGCGATCGGCGAGAAGTTCATTGAAGTCTTTGACAAGGAAGCGGGTAAACATACCGATGTCTCCTTCCTTGCACAAGGTACGCTTTACACGGATGTAATTGAATCGGTCTCCGTCAAAGGGCCTTCCAAAACAATCAAGTCCCACCACAACGTAGGAGGATTACCTGACTGGATGACCTTTGAACTGGTCGAACCGCTTCGTGAGATATTTAAGGATGAAGTACGTAAGCTTGGGCTTGAACTCGGTCTCCCCAAACATATGATCGGCCGTCACCCTTTCCCAGGACCCGGACTGGCAATACGCGTCATGGGAGAGGTGAATGAAGAGGCGCTCAGACTACTGCGTGAATCGGATGCCATCATGCAGGAAGAGCTCAGATCGACCGGTTATTACGATAAGGTCTGGCAGGCATTTACCGTACTGCTCAATGTACAGTCCGTAGGTGTTATGGGAGACAACAGAACGTATGACAACACGGTCTGTGTACGTATGGTGGAATCGGTCGACGGTATGACCGCGACCTTTGCGCATATCCCTCATGATGTGCTTGAAGGGATCAGCAGACGGATCATCAATGAGATCGACGGGATCAACAGGGTGGTGTATGATATATCTTCCAAGCCCCCAGCCACAATAGAATGGGAGTAATTTTTCCTATTTGGCGTCATCTTTGAGGGAGTCGGCTTAGTCACTTACTTTTGAGTAAGCTCCTTCGCAACAACCCTCAAACCTAACACCAACTAGAAAAAATTAACTACTTTGTATCACTGAGTCAACGCAGGAACAATTTTGTCCGTTAAGGTACGTATAATCTACAATATGAAAAAGTTCTTAACTCTTAACTCTTAACTCTTAACTCTTAACTCTTAACTCTTAACTCTTAACTCTATTTCTGCTATACTGTTTTCAAAAAAAGGAAGAAGAGATGAAAAGAAGATTGACGATAGCATTGTCCGCTGTAGTATTGGCAGGTATTTTCTCAGGCTGTGCGAATGAATATATTGATGTGCCTTTTACCGCTACGGATAAAGTCAGTGAGTGTGCCAAAACAGAGAAAGATCTAGCCAAAGTCGATGAATTCATAAGTAAGATCAATGCAATGCCTGCATCACAGGTTGAAGAGTATATTGCCGCACTGCCTGCGCCGGATATCACCAACAGTTCGGAAAAACGTCCGGTACTGAGAGATGCCAATGCACGGAAAGATAAGCTCAAGGCAAAACAGCAGCAGTTAGGATGTGAGGTTCAAGCTAAAAAATAGTTCACCATGAGAACATCTTGGGGAAGATGAATGCTTCCATCTTCCCTTTTCCTCTCCCAATATCATTCCATTTTTGAATATCAAAAGAGATAGCAACGATTCCCAGTGTAGGGGTATTGTCTATATAGACTTCTGTCAATATGTTGGCCAGTTCCGTCATCTCCGGATTGTGGCCTATCAAAAAAAGACTCTGGTAACGGTCATCCACATTTCGGACCATTTCGATCATCTCTTCGGGTTCAGTGAAATAGAGTCCTTCATTGAAAAAAATCTTTCCTTCATAGTGCAGTGCTTTTGACAATCCTTTTGCCGTTTTCTTTGCCCGTTTTGCCGATGACGAGAGTATGAGGTCAGGTATGATTCCTTTTTCCCGCAGTGCTTTGGCCATTATAGGAATGGAGCGTTTGCCTCTTTTGTTGAGCCCGCGGTCAAAGTCATTTTTGCTCAGGTCGCTCCAGTCCGATTTTGCATGTCTTATCAAATATAGTTTTTTCATTTCTACAGTATAGCAAAAGTACAATAAATCACAATAAATGATCATACTTTAGTCACTTTCACTAAAGTATCTTTCAAAAAAACTTGAAATTTATTTAAAAATATACTATAATTCCAACAAATTAAGACAATTTAGGAGAAACACATGGCAAAACATCAGTTTCAAACAGAAATAGGACAGCTTTTAAAGCTAATGACCCACTCGCTCTATTCGAACAAAGAGATTTTTATAAGAGAATTGATTTCAAACGCAAGCGATGCGTTGGACAAATTCAATTATCTTTCTCTGACGGATGAAAAGTTCAAAGAGGAGAACTGGAGCGGCAAAATCTCCATCAAACTTGACAAAGACGACAATTCACTGACGATCGGTGACAATGGTATTGGAATGAATGAAGAAGATCTGATGGACAACCTCGGTACCATCGCCAAATCAGGTACGAAAGCATTTATGGAAAATTTGACGGGTGATGCGAAAAAAGATTCCAATCTTATCGGACAGTTTGGAGTAGGATTCTACTCGGTATTCATGGTAGCTGAAAAAGTGGATGTCATCTCCAAGAAAGCCGGAGAGGAACAGGCCTATATGTTCTCTACAGACGGTACAGGTGAATATGAGGTCAAGCCGGTCACGAAAGATGAACACGGAACGGTCATTTACATCAAACTCAAAGAAGATGAAAAAGAGTTCCTTGACAAGTGGAGAGTACAGGAAGTTGTCAAGAAGTACTCCAATCATATTGCTTATCCGATCATACTGAACTATACGGAAGAGGAAACGACAGGCGAAGGGGATGAAAAAGAGACCAAAACGGTTCAAAAATCTGAACAGATCAATGAGGCAACGGCACTTTGGACACTTCCGAAGTCGGAACTGAAAGAGGAAGACTACATCGAGTTCTACAAAACCATTTCCCATGGCGATGATGAACCTCTGACTTATCTGCATAACAAAGTAGAGGGTGCCAATGAATTTACGACACTCTTTTATATTCCAAAAAAGGCACCGATGGATCTTTACAGAGCAGACTATCAGCCGGGTGTAAAGCTTTATGTGAAGCGTGTTTTCATTACCGATGATGATAAAGAGCTTCTGCCGCCTTATCTGAGATTTGTCAGAGGTATCATTGACTCCGAAGACCTTCCTCTGAATGTGTCGCGTGAGCTGCTTCAGGAGAACAGGATCCTTGCCAATATCAAGCAGAATTCCGTAAAGAAGATCCTTGGAGCGATCAAAAAACTGGACAGTGAAAAGATGGAAATCTTTACCGAGCAGTACAACAGGGTGATCAAAGAGGGTATCTACACCGACCATACCAACAAAGAGACACTGCTTGGGATCGTCAGATACAAGAGTTCGAGCGAAGAGGGAATGGTCTCTCTTGATGATTACATCTCACGCGGGGATTCCGAGAAGAAAGAGATCTACTATATCGTGGGTGCTGATGAAAAGGTATTGAGAAATTCTCCGCTGCTCGAAGCCTATAAAAAGGCGAATATTGAAGTACTCATCATGGATGATGAAGAGGTAGACAGTATTGTTGCACCGATGATCGGCTCTTACAAAGAGTGGACCTTCAAAGATATTACGACCATCGATGCACCTGACAGCAAGACCGAAGAGGAAAAAGAGGAGATCAGTAAAGAATTCAAACCTCTGACCGATAAGATCAAAGAAGTGCTGGGCGACGAGGTTAAAGAGGTGAAAATCTCAACACGTCTAACGGAAAGTCCTTCCTGTGTACTCAAGGATGCTTCCGATCCGATGGCGGGTATGGCAGCGATGTTCGCACAGATGGGACAGGAGATGCCTGAGATACCGCTAATCCTTGAGATCAATCCTGAGCATGAGATGATCAAAAAACTCGATAAAGTGGAAGATGAATCTCTTTTCAATGACCTTTCATGGATTCTGCTAGACTCTGCAAAACTCTCTGAAGGTCTGGAGCCAAAAGACAAAGGTGCCTTTGCGCATAGAGTAGCAAGTCTGGCTACCAAAGCACTCTAATTTGAAAGAGCCATCGGGCTCTTTCTCTCTCCATTTATCCATTTTATGTTAAAATCAAAACAATATTACCATTAAAGGATTCTGATTTGAGTACACTCATGTCACCACAAAAAAGAGCAACCGTTGTATCGACATCTGTTGCCACACTGTTGCTTGTTGTAAAACTCGCTATCGGGATCGCCAGCGGCTCGGTTGCCGTACTCGCTTCTGCGATCGATTCGCTCTTGGATATGGCAGTTTCCATGTTCAACTTTTTTGCCATCAAGAAATCAGAAGAGGACCCGGATGATCTTTACCAATATGGAAAAGGAAAGATACAGGCGATCGCTTCGGTTATTGAGGGTACGGTCATTACGATATCGGGAATATATATTATATATGTGGCGATTGAAAAACTGATCCAGGGAAATCCTACAAAATTGCTGACCCCTTCCATTATGGCAATGCTCTTCTCTATTGTGGTCACCTATCTTCTGGTACGCTATCTGATCAATATTGCCGAAAAGACGAACAATCTTGTCATCAAAGCAGATGCCCTGCATTACAAAACAGACCTTTGGAGCAATGCTGCGGTTCTTGTAGCATTGGGGCTGGTCGCTCTGACGGGACTGGATGAGATAGATGCAATCTTCGGTCTCGGGATCGGTCTCTATATCATCTATTCAGCTTATGAGATCATTGTTGAAGGGATTGAAATACTGCTTGACAAATCGCTCGATGGAGATATGGTCGCCAAGATCGGAGAGATCATTTCCAATCATCCCGAAGTGACGAGTTACCACTGGCTCAAGACGCGGACGGACGGAACGACAAACTTTGTGGAGTTCCATATGGTCCTGCGTCCTAATATGCTGTTGCTTGAAGCACATCGTATTGCCGATGAGGTTGAAGAGAAGATCATGAAGCTCGATGATAAAAGACGCTGGCTGATCACGCCACACTTTGATCCCTATGATGATGAAGATATCAATGTAGCTATGCTGCACGGAAAACCTTTGGTCGATCTGGAAAAAGTCAGTCAGTGATGTCTGCGCAAAAAGAAATCTATCTTCTGTCCCCGACACCCAGAACAGATACCATTTCTCTGCCGATGATCCAGTTTTCTACGGTAGCGGACAGTATAGATTTTGACAGTTGCGATACACTGATGTTCACTTCCAAACAGGCGGTTGTTACGGCTGACAATGTCGATAAAAAGTGGAAAAATTACCCCTGTATCGCCATTGGTGCGGCAACAAAGAAACAGATTGAAGCCCTTGGAGGAGAGGTGATATATCATCCGGATTCCTATTACGGAGAAACACTCAGCCAGGATATTATCAGACATTTTTCCCAAAGAAAGATCCTTTACCTTCGTCCCAGGGAAGTTTCTTTTGATTCCAAAGCGTTTCTGAAAAAAGCGGGGATCGATCTGCAGGAGCAGATCATTTATGAGACGGGATGTATCTCTTACTCATCCAAAGAAAAACCTGTGCAAAATGCCATTATTATTTTTACTTCTCCCTCTACAATCCACTGTTTTATGAAAAACTTTGACTGGGATGAAAGTTATACTGCCGTGGTCATAGGGAGGGCGACAAAAGTACACCTGCCCGAGGATGCCAATTATGTCGTGGCGGAGGAACCTCTGATCTCCTCCTGTATTGAAAAAGCGAAATCACTTTAAAAAAAGGGTTTTTGACAAAAAATCATTCACTTCTAACAGCAAATAGGGTATAATCTATTTAACCTGAGTGGTTCGATGACTGTATATGGGGTCCAACATTATTCTTAGTGGGACATGTAGTCGGGCCGGTGTGTAGACATTTTCGTTCGAACGGGGTAACCCGTGAGAAATTGCCTCCTAAAGGCCCGCTCTCTCCTGCATCGTTGGCTTTTTTAGGGCCGACTTTAACAGAACGGCCACTCGGGCCCTTTATTAGCGATGATTCTTGCACGCATAGGACTTCCAAAAAGGTTATCGACGAACGGGGAGTTCGCCTTCAAACCTTTTTGAAAATCCTCTACGCACAATTATCATCACTACTAAAAAAACCCTTGCTTGAATATACTGTAACTTTTAAATTTTCGGAGAAAATCATGAATGTATTGATCATAGGTTCTGGAGGTAGGGAATACTCTATCGGTCTGGCACTTCAAAAAGATGAGAATGTAGAGAAGATCTATTTTGCCCCTGGCAACGGTGCAACGAATGAGCTGGGTGAGAATCTTGATATCAGCGATTTCAATGCCCTGGCGGATTTTGTGGAAGCCAACGGTGTCAATCTGACGATCGTGGGGCCTGAAGCACCTTTAGTCGAGGGGATCGTCGATGTATTCCAAGCCAGAGGCCTGACGATATTCGGTCCTACGGCAAAGGCGGCGCAGCTCGAAGGTTCCAAGATCTTCATGAAGAACTTCCTTGCAAGACATAATGTACCTACGGCAAGATATATTGAAACGAACCTGCTTGAAGAAGCATACAAGTTCATTAATACGCTTGAAGCGCCTATCGTAGTTAAAGCGGATGGACTTTGTGGCGGTAAAGGGGTGATCATCGCACAAAGCCGTGATGAAGCGAAAAAAGCGGCAGGAGAAATGCTTTCGGGGAACTCTTTCGGCGAAGCGGGAACTTCCATCGTGGTAGAAGAGTTCCTTGACGGGTATGAACTCTCTGTCTTTGCAATCTGTGATGGGAAGGATTATGTGGTACTGCCTGCGGCACAGGACCATAAAAGACTGCTGAACAATGATGAAGGCCCCAATACCGGCGGTATGGGAGCCTATGCACCGACACCGCTGGTCAATGACGAGATCTATGCCAAACTGGATGAGCGGGTCATCAAGCCGACGCTCAAAGGGATGGAAGAAGAGGGGATGCCGTTCACGGGTGTACTTTTTATCGGTGTGATGGTGGTTAAAGGCGAGCCGATCATTCTTGAGTACAATGTACGTTTCGGTGATCCTGAATGTGAAGAGTTGATGCCATTGCTCAAGTCACCGGCCAGTGAACTCTTTTACAAAGCGGCTGTCGGTGACCTCAAATCAGCCAAGATCGAATTTTATGACAAATATGCCGTAGGTGTTGTTATGGCAAGCAAGGACTACCCTTACAAATCTTCAGAACCTGCCGAGATCATCGTGGATGATATCCATCATCCCGACCTTGAAGGCAATGCCCACATCTCTTATGCAGGTGTGAGTCGCGGTGAAGATGGGAAGCTTTATGCGACAGGCGGACGGGTCCTGGTATGTGTGGGAGTGGGTGACAGCATTGCCGAGGCGCAGAAGCGTGCCTATATGCTGGTAGGCCAGGTCCATTTCGCCGGAAAGCAGTGCCGTACCGATATCGCGTACCAGGCGCTCTAAGAGTAAAGATGGACAGTATCTCATTGCCTATTGCCGCTAACAGTAAACGTGTCTGGTCTTTTGTGATAGATGATATAGTGATCAATCTTTTTCTGATGATCATTTTCTCTTCACAGCTGACAGCTCTGATGTCAGGTATCACTGAGGTGAATCAGGAATCTGTTGTACTTGTCAACCAATTCATTATGGACAACATTGTCATTGTACTTGCGATCAAAGTACTTTATCATGGTGTATTGATATGGCAGAGTGGTATGACAGTGGGTAAGTATGTCATGAAGATCAAAGCTGTCGATATGGTCAGTGGCGAAACCCCTACATTGGTACAGGCGCTCTGGCGTGCATCGGTACGTCTGATCTCCGAAATGATCTTTTATATCGGCTTTCTTTTCGCTTTTTTTTCCCCGCTGCACCAGACCCTGCACGATAAACTTTCGAACATCGTGGTGATCGATGCTTAAAAGACTCCTTTCTGTTCTATTGGCATTGATGTCAATACTCCTGGCAGAAGGAACATCGAATGACCCTGTTCATAACAAGATCGAGATCACCGCAAAGCATTTAAACTCTACCAAAACAACTGTCATGGCTACGGATGGCACAGTAGTCTACTATCAGGGGTCTGTTATACGGTCGGACAGGGCACTTTACAACAAAGAGACGTACCTGTTGGTACTTGATGGCAATATAGAGATGATCGGATATCAGGGGACTAAAGAGCATATGGCACATCTTGAGATCCATACCGATACAAAAGAGGTCACATTCGAAGAACTTTTTTTTATCAGTAAGAACGATGTATGGCTCTTTACCCAGAAAGCGAACAAAAAAGAGGGAAACTATACCTTTGGACAGACAGTGCTTTCCAGTTGTGAAGTGACGGACCCTACGTGGAAGATGGTCGCTTCCCGTGCAGTCTATGACAGTGAAGACAAATATATGAAAGCCTATGATGCCAAAATGTATTTTAAAGATGTACCGATCCTCTATACCCCCTATATGGCTTTTTCAACCGACAGACAACGTAAATCGGGGCTACTTTTTCCTTTTGTGGGCTACAGGGAAAGTGAAGGGTTCATTTACGAACAGCCGATCTACTGGGCGATCTCGGACAGTATGGACCTTGAACTCAATCCCCAGGTTCGTACCGAAAGGAGTCTCGGTATGTATGGTACGTTCCGATTCGTGGATACGGATCACTCCTCCGGCCAGATGAGGGTAGGGTATTTCCAGGACAGTGAAGCCTATCAGCAGAGAAAAAATACCAAAGAGCGTGAACATTACGGTGCGGAAATCAAATATGATTCGACCAGACTGATCAGTGGTCTCCTGCCCGGCGGATTCAAAGATGAACTCTATCTCAATGCGATCTATCTGAACGATGTGGAATATCTGAACCTTCAGCAGAGCGGTTTTGGTGATTTTGGACAGGTTCCAATCCAGGAATCACGGCTCAATTATTTTCTGGCCAACGATGACTACTATTTTGGGCTTAATGCAAAATACTTCATCGATACCAGACTTGAGAACAATGACAAGACCATTCAGCAGCTTCCGGCAATTCAGCTGCACAAATATCTTGACAGTCTGATCTGGAACAACCTGACCTATTCTGTAGATTTTCAGCTGAAAAATTTTGACCGGATTGAAGGTTCGACCATGAAACAGGCTGAAATGAGAGTCCCTTTTGAATTCACAACCGCTTTTCTGGATGATTTCGTCAATCTCTCTCTGGGAGAGACATTCTATTATAATAAATCGTTTTTTGGCAATGATAACTACAGCTATAATGATTTTCAGTTTTACAGTAATTACCACAATGCCAAGATATTTTCTGACCTGACGAAGAAGTATGACAGTTTTGTTCATGTTTTACAGCCGTCCATCGAATATCTTCTCCCCGGATCAGAATCCCAAAAGCCGGTCGACTTTGAAACCTTGGACCCTAGACAGAAAGAGCTGTTCGTCGTTACGCCAAAAGAGGAATATTATGCCCTTGCGCTCAGTCAGTATTTTTATGATAACGATATGAAGTTGAAATTTTACCAGAGGATCTCCCAACGTTATTATGCAGCCAGACCATACAAATACGCCGATCTTAGCAATGAGATGCAGTATAACTGGGGAAAATGGCAGTTCTACAGTGATATTACCTATGCGTGGGAGTTCAATGAGATACGGGAATCATCCACCCGTGTTTCACTCAACGAGAGCAGCTACAACTTTTCATTGAGCCATACCTTCAAGCAGCAGCTTTCCGATACGCTGATCGACGTATCGGCCAACGATATTAATCTCAATTTCGGATACCGATGGAGCGATCACCTACGTTTGAATGGCGGATTGACCTACAATATAGATACTTCCGAGAGTAAACAATGGCTCTTTGGCGGACAATACAAACAGGACTGTTGGGGTGTGAGTGCCGCACTGAGACAGGATATCACTCCAAGACCGGAAGGCGAAGCAACCACAGAGAACAGTTTTTATATACAGTTTGATTTTACACCTTTCGTCAGTATCGGGTCAGGGAGTTTCCAATAATGCAATCACCAACGGAAGAGATCGAACATGCTTTGGAAGTACTTGATCTTCCCAAACTGGTCACCAAAGCAGATATCAAACGGCAGTACCGGTATATCGCCAAAAAACATCATCCAGACATTGGTGGAGATCCCCGAAAAATGGAGGAGATCAACTATGCGTACAGATTGTTGATGAAGTATATAGAAGAGTTTCGTTATACTTTTGATGAGAATGAGATCAGTAAACAATTCCCCGGAGCACAACATGCAGAACAGTTCAAGCCCTGAGATCTATTTTGAGAATAGAAAAGATGCCGCAGACAAGCTCATAGAAACGCTTCCACTTGAGCTGCTGCGTAACAATGAGACCGTTGTGATCGGTGTGAGTGAAGGTGGAGTTTATTTTGCCGACCAGATTGCCAAAGCGGTCGATGCCCAGATGGATATCCTTCTGACCGAACCTATTATGGCACCGAACAATCATGAATTGGCTATCGCGATGATCTCGGAAACAGAAGACCTGGTGATGCATAAAGCACTGATAGATTCTTTTGGCATCAATGAGGATTATGTCTATGCCGAGGCGCAGAGAAAGTATGAGGAAAAGGTGCTCTCCTATATTTACAAATACAGAAAAGGTAAAGAGCTTGCTTCGTTAAAAGGAAAATATGTCGTACTTGCCGATGAATGTATAGAGACGGGACTTACGATGATGGTGGCACTCAAATCCGTTATCGGGGAAGAAGCGAAGAATATCTACATAGCTACGCCAATCCTGGATGTAGCTGTCTATCAGAACCTGCTTTCTGTCTGTGACGGTGTTTTCTGCCCTTATAAGATACAAGACTATATTTCGATAGAATACTACTACAAAGAATTCGGTCCACTCGAATATGAGGATGTAATGCAGATCGTTGAGCAAGATGAAAATATACCAAAAGTATGAACAAAGAAAAAGGAACAGAGAAAATGAATGAACAGATAATTGAGATAAACCTGAACAATCTTGACGAAAAATATGAATTTAATAAAATAGCCAAACAGGCAAGTGGTGCAGTGATGTACCGACAGGGAAAAGCAGTACTCATTGCAGCGGTCGCGGTCGATGAAAAAGCAGTAGAGGAAGATTTTCTTCCTCTGACGGTACAGTATATGGAGCGTTCCTATGCGGCAGCGAAAATCCCAGGTGGTTTCATCAAAAGAGAGACGAAGCCTGGTGATTTCGAAACACTGACCTCGCGTATAGTGGACCGTTCACTGCGCCCGCTTTTCCCCAAAGGGTTTTATTATCCTGTGACAATCTCAGTAATGGTGGTCAGCAGCGACAGTGAGGTTGATATGCAGGTGGCAGCACTTCATGCAGCCAATGCTGCGCTGTATGTTTCCGATATTTCTGTGCAGAGGAGCATCGCAGCGGTCAGGGTAGGAAAAATAGAAGATGAACTGGTACTCAATCCTACGCTGAGCCAACAGGATGAAAGTGTACTGGACTTGCTTGTGGTAGGTTCTGAACAAGATATCATAATGATCGAGATGCGTGCAATCGCTTCGGAGAAGATCGACGATATCGAAATGGATATGATCGATCCTATGATGGGTGGTGTTCCGCTGATCCTGGAGCATCAGGAGTGTAATGAGGTGGACAATGAAGCGTTGGTGGATGCCATTGCATTTGCGGCTAAGGCCATTGAAGAGGCAAGTGCCATCTATGAAAAAGAGTTCACACCTGTCATGAGAACACCACTTGGTCTTTCGTTGGCTGAAGAAAAAGTGGATGAAGAGCTGTATGCATATATAAAAGAAAACTACAGTGAAGCTGTAGCCAAAGCGATCTCACATATGGCAAAGAGTGAGCGTTCTACTGAATTGAAAAAAGTACGTGCACAGATCATGGAAGCTCTGGAATCGGAAGGGAAAGAGGCAGATAAAGAGCTGGTTTCCAAAGTGCTCGACCGATACAAAACTACGGTCGTACGTGATATGATATTGGACAAAGGGATCCGGGCGGACGGAAGAGGGCTCGATGAGGTCAGGCCGATCACTATCGAGACCAATATCCTTCCTTCGGTACACGGTTCATGTCTCTTTACACGGGGACAGACACAGGCATTGGTGACAGCCACACTGGGAGATAAAAAAGATGCACAGATGTTCGAACTCATTACCGACAAAAATACCCAGTCGGAGAATTTCATGGTTCATTACAATTTTCCTGGGTACTCTGTAGGGGAAGCGAAGTTCATCGGTGCGCCTGGCCGTAGGGAACTGGGGCATGGAAATCTGGCCAAAAGAGCTCTTGAACCGGTGATCCCTATCAATTATGACGGAACGATCCGTCTCGTCTCAGAAGTATTGGAGAGTAACGGTTCTTCCTCCATGGCGACCATCTGCGGTGGAGCTTTGGCATTGCGTGCCGCGGAGGTTGATATGGTCGAACTGGTTGCCGGTATCGCCATGGGTTTGGTGACAGATGGAGAAAGGGTGGCAGTACTGACCGATATCATGGGACTTGAAGATCATGACGGTGATATGGATTTCAAAATAGCCGGCACAAGAAACGGTATTACGGCACTTCAGATGGATATCAAATTGGGCGGTATTGACCTTATCACACTCAAAGTCGCTCTGGAAAAAGCGGCACAGGGGAAAGACCATATTCTTGACCTGATGGAAGAGGCAGAGAAGAAAATGGAATCGAGCCAGGCACTGCCGAGTACCGAGCATTTCAGTATCAACCCCCAGAAGATCGCCGATATCATAGGCAAAGCGGGTGCAACGATCCGTGATATCATCGAAAAATTCGAAGTCAGTATCGACCTTGACCGTGACAAAGGTGGGGTGAAACTTTCAGGACATGACAAAGAGAAGGTCGCTGCCGCCAAAGAGCATATCGAGAAGATCGCCAACGCACCTGTGAGAAAGCAGATGCAATATGAAGTAGGAAAGACCTATGTCGGTAAAGTCAAGAAGATCGTAGATTTCGGCATCTTTGTCGAAATGCCGGATGGTTTCGATGCCCTGCTTCACATATCTAAAGTCGCCAAAGAGAGAGTCAATAACCTCAATGAGCGTTACCATGAAGGTGATGATATTACGGTGGTGGTGATGGAACAGAAGGGGAAAAAGGTAGAGTTGGCTACACCAGAGTACCTGGCTTAGAAGAAAAAAGCAGTATGCTTTTTTCTAAATCATATGCCTACTCAGGCATATGTGGTTTGACGGGCTTCATTGTTTTGAGGTACTGTTTAATGTATCCTTTCTTAACCTTTGACTCTTTGTATCCGCTTTTTCTTAGATCATAATAGACAAAAGGGAGATAATGTTCTCTCGTAACAACCACCTTTGTTCCTTTTTTTGCCCATTTGAACATAGTTGCCGCACCTTTTTTCCCCACATGAATACAGCCGTGAGACATACCGTCGTCGTTCCCCATATGGATCGCGTGCCCCTGAGATGTGAACCAGAGTGAAAAGTCCATATTGTTGATCCCCTTTGGGTCCGGATGAGCCTTGGACATATAGAAACGCTCTTTTCTGAAAATTGGGAAGATACCCGATGGTGTCTCGTGCCCTTTAGCTCCTGAAGATATGGATGCAGCCCACCAGACAACACCGTCTCTATCTATGGCATAGGCGATTCCGTCTGCACCTTCCTCTCTGAGAGAGACCACAATATAGTCCTGCCCGGAAAGATCGACGATCTTCTCCTGTCCGTTATGGACCACGGCAAACCTGCTTTTACTGAGCGGAAATACTTTACTTGCGGGGTCACCGGCAAATGCAAGTTGGGTCAAGAGCATCCATCCGATACTCATTAGTAAGAATTTTTTCATCATTTCTCCTATGTTCAATTTGAATTATTATATTCACTTTATATGCAACTTAACATTAAATAACATTTTCTCTGATATAATTTTTTACAACATATTAAAAAAAAGGAAAAAAATGAAACGCATTATTACGGGTACAATTATAGGAACAGCAGGTATTTTATTTTTAAATGCCTGCACAGGATCATCAATGGTACCTGTATCCCATACTCCGGAGTTCAAACAGGGGCAACATGACGGTTGTACGACTGCAAGCGGCAACTATGTCAAAAACAGTGAAATGTTCAGAAACAATATGGATTACCAGAACGGCTGGTTCCATGGACGCAGCAAATGTAACAAATAGAAGCTCCCTGCGAATTTAGCATAAATTAAAATGATTTTAGTTATAATCGCGACGTTTATGCGAAGTGATCAGTAGGGAAATCCAGGCATTTATGTGTGGGTTGCTATATTCCCTGTGAGTATGGTTACGCTATCCGAACGGACTTTGAAAAACAGTCGAAGAGACTTAAACTCTACTAATTCAAAGGATATAATATGAAAAAGTTTTTCTTACTTTTCTTGGCACTTGGTGCTGTTGCTTTCGCCGGTGAAGGCGAATCTATGATCAAAGCATACTCAGTAGTTGCTGCTGGTGTCGGTCTTGGCCTTGCTGCACTTGGTGGTGCGGTAGGTATGGGTCATACTGCTGCTGCAACTATCGCTGGTACTGCTAGAAACCCAGGTCTTGGCGGTAAGCTGATGACTACAATGTTCATTGCTCTTGCGATGATCGAAGCACAGGTTATCTATACATTGGTAATTGCGCTTATCGCTCTTTACGCCAACCCTTTTATCGGTTAAGCTAAAGAGAGAATTAAGGTTGTGGCGGTATACTTCCGCTACAACTTTTTGTTATCCCTCAGTTTAAAGTCTGATAGTCTTAAACTATCGAGTCTATGTGCGTCAGTGGTGGAACGGTAGACACGCTACCTTGAGGGGGTAGTGCCCTAGTGGTGTGGAGGTTCAAATCCTCTCTGACGCACCATTCCTCTCTAATGATTTTCATCATACAAAATTTATCTAACAATATTTCTTTCTAAAAAATGGCATTGAATTTCAACAAAATACTCAAAATCACCCCTAAAATAGGGCTTTTTAACGTTATTTTATCTTTTTTTAAGATTAAATTGTGTTATAATAGGTGCATCTTAAAAAAAGGAAGAAGAATGACAAAAGCAGAGTTTGTAGAACTGGTACAGAAGAACGGAGAATTCGAGAGTAAGGCAGCAGCGGAGAGAGCAGTTAAAGCATTCATCACATCTGTTACTGAAGCACTTGTGAACAAAGACACTGTATCATTGGTAGGTTTCGGAACATTCTCTACAGTAGATGTAGCGGAAAAATCGGGTAAAGTTCCAGGAACTAACAAAACTTATACAAAACCGGCTCACACAGCGCCTAAGTTCAAAATCGGTAAGACACTTAAAGACGCAGTTGCAGGTAACTAAGTTTCTACACCAACAGGTTGCTTTGCAGCCTGTTTCTCCTCTTTAAACAATCATTTTTTCATTTTTCACAGTTTTCTTATTTTCACAACAAAGTTTTCTTGCCTTTTTTGCACTTGAACAGTTCACGACCTGAGAAGTAACATAGATAACTGTACCCAGCATAAAGAGTAACATCGTACCTATGAAGATCGAAACAAAAATAATGTTCCTGCTATCCTTCTTTTTATCCGACATTCTGAACTCTTTTTCGGTGACATCCTGATAATTTTTTCCAAGTATAAAATGCTTGTGTGTACTCTGTGTGTATAGTCGTGGTATAATGCAATAAAAAAAGAGTAGTGATGGATCTGACAAAAGTAATTGGATTGGGTGTGGCAGGGAATTTTGCTCACCATTTGGAACAGGCTGGTGAGTTGGAAGATTTCAAAAATGTTGTTACGGCCGAGCCGGATGCGCCCAAAGGGATATTTCCTTTTTATCTTCCCAGAAGCGATACGTTTCTGGGAGTCTATTCCATAGGGACAGAGAGGCTTGACCTTCCCAATTATGATGCCAATGCCCAGGTCGAACCTGAGATAGCAGTTCTTTTTACCATTGTCTATGATGCAGAGCATAAAGTAACGGACCTCATAGCTGAAAAGTTTACTACCTTCAATGACTGTACCATTCGTAAAGAGGGAGCCAAAAAGATATCCGAAAAGAAATCATGGGGCCCAAACTCCAAAGGGATAGGTGATAAATGGATAGATATTGACAGGTTCGAAAAGGGCGGTATCATGGACCGATACCATCTCTGTTCTTTTGTGAGACGTGACGGTGTGTTGCATCCTTACGGTGTAGATGCCCCACTGCCTGGATACTCCTACTTTTATGAAAAACTGAAAAACTGGTTGATCGAGAAGATGAACACACAGGAAGATTTCGGACCTCTTGAGAATATTGCCGAACATTTAAAGGCTTGCGGATACCCCAAGCAGGCCCTGATCTCTATAGGGGCCACTGCCTATGCGGAATTCGGGGAGAAGAATTATCTGCAACAGGGAGATGAAGTCTATGTGATCGCGTATGATGCAAGTAAAGAAAAAGGTGATCTTACAAGGGGGAAAAGCAAGGCGATACTGCACCAGAAGGTACAGTAAACTCTACGGGTTACTTGGATTCTACTTTACGTGAGAAGTAAGGTTCCGGGTGGCCGCATACAGGGCATTTTTTAGGTGCTTTTTTGCCGTAGTGGACATGTCCGCATACTTCGCATATCCAGACCTCTTCCTCATCACTGGCAAATTCATGCCCTTCACTCAAACGGTTGAGAAGTTCTCTGTACATTTTTTCATGTTCTACTTCGACCTGCCCGATATTCTTGAAGAGGCGTGCTGCTTCGCTGTGTCCCTCTTCTTTGGCTATGGCCGCAAAATCAGGATACATGGTCAGGTTCTCATAGCTTTCGCCTGCTATGGCATCTTCCAGGTTGGCAATAGTGTCACCCCATGATTCCTCACTGCTGTTCTTCATACGGTTATGAAGAGCAAGTTCGAGTTTAGCATGCTCTTTTTCGTTGTTCGCGGCTCTCTGAAAATGGGCAGCGATGTCACGGTAGCCCTCTTTTTGGGCTACTTTGGCATAATACTCATAGCGGTTTCTTGCCTGGCTCTCACCGGCAAATGCTTTGAGCAGATTGACTAGAGTAAGATCGCCGGTAATACATTCCATATCTTCTCCGCAGCATACCAGCGTACCTCCGCCTACATGCGATACCTCTACGACGTTTCCACATTTGTTGCACTTGTATGATTCGTATTGTCTCATTCTACTGTCCTTCTTGTATTTTCATAGTTAAGATTTTCCTGATATCTGTGATAATATCATAGCTCCTTTTAGGTTAAAAGGATAATAATTATCTATAAAGTAGTATAGCTTTTTTAGTCTTAAAAGAAAATAATTATCTTTTAAAATTATAAAACCTCTATGTTTAAGTATAGGAAAGAATAGTTAATGAAAAGAGTATGCAGACATCTTTATGCCGGCATACGATAGAAGTATATGGAAGAAAATGATATGAGGATCAGTTTTTGAACCAGTTCTTAACCTTATCAAAGGCTGACTCAAAAGTACTTTTATGCGGACGGCTTTCCACACCGTAGCTTTCCTGAAGCTTCTCAAGCAGTTCTTTCTGCTCTTCATTGATCTTTTTCGGCAGGATCATTCTCACTTGTGCGATGAGACGGCCTTTTCTGCCGTTGTGGACATCCGGTACTCCTTCGCCTTCAAAAATAAACTGCTCTTTATCTTTGGTGCTCTGTTTGAGTTCGAGTTCGAGTTCGCCGTCGAGTGTCGGGATGGAGATGGTCTCACCAAGGATCGCCTGTGTGAAGAACACGGGTACTTCAATGTAGATGTCATTTCCGTTACGTATGAAATGCTCATCCTCTTCCACATAAAAAGTTAGGTAGAGGTCGCCTCTTTGGCCGTTCTTTGCTTCATTCCCGTGTCCCGGGACACGCAGGCGGTTACCGCTGTCGACACCGGCAGGGACCTTGATGGTAACGGTCTCTGTTTCTTCATGATACCCTTTACCCTGGCAGCTTGGGCATTTCTGCGCGATCTTCCTGCCTTCGCCATGACACTTCGGACAGGTCTGTGCAAACTGCATCGGCCCCTGTCTCATGAGGACCTGTCCCTGTCCGCCGCAGTAGTCACAGGTTTCCATCTTTCCGTCTTTGGCACCGGTCCCGCCACATTCTTCGCAAGGTGTTTTGTAGGTGATGTCAATTTTCTTTTCACATCCGAATACCGCTTCATTGAAAGCAAGAGGAAGTTCTATCTCGAAATCCAGGGCATATTTCTGGCTTGGATCTCTGCGTGTTCTTCCGAAACCGCCAAAGCCTCCACCGCCTCCGCCGAACATAGAGTTGAAGATATCCATGATATCGTCCATGTTGGCACCGCCGAAGCCGCCGCCCATCCCCTGTCCTTCAAGACCTTCTTTACCGTAACGGTCATAGATGGTACGCTTCTCGTCGTCGCTGAGCACCTGATAGGCTTCATTGACAATTTTGAATTTCTCTTCGGCTTCCTGATCGTCAGGATTGCGGTCCGGATGGTACTTCAGTGCCAGTTTTCTATAGGCTTTTTTCAGCTCGGCACCCGAACAGTCCCTGCTGACCTCAAGTACTTCATAATAATCCATTTCACTCATGGGTAACGCTCCTTTTCAGGAATAATTTTGGCGAATTCTACCATAATTTAGTTATAATGCCGAATAAATAGAAGTGAGATAGCATGATAGTACATATTGTAATGTTCAAGTTCAAGGAAGAGAATAAAAAAGCCAATATCATCCAGGCAAAACAGATGCTTGAAAACCTGATGGGTGCCGTACCGAGTCTGAGAAGTATCGATGTCGGTGTGAACTTTTCCGAAGAGGAACGTGCGATGGATCTGAGTATTATCACCTCATTTGAGGGCAGAGAGGGACTGGATGCCTATGCCATACACCCCGAACATCTTAAAGTGGTTGATTTCATCAAAGAGGTGGTAGAATACTCCAAAGTTGTGGATTATCATAGAGAATAATGCAGGGTGCGTATTTGCGCACCAAAAAGAATAAAAATGAAAAACTATAAAATAGAAGCCTTTGAGAACCTGGTGGAAGCCTTTGGTTCTTTCCCGTCCATAGGGAAGAAATCCGCTATCCGTCTGGCCTACCACTCTGTTATGGAAGATGGCTTTGCCGCAATGAAACTGGCTCATGCCATCGAGACAGCGGTCAACAGTATACACAAGTGCAGCAAGTGCCATAACATGAGCGAAGACGAGCTCTGCAGCATCTGTTCAGACCCTTATCGTGATACGGCCAAACTCTGTATCGTTCAGAGTGCAAAAGATATTCTTACCATTGAAGAGAGCGGGCAGTTCGACGGGGTTTATTATGTTATCTCCGAAGTGCGTGACCTGGATGAAGCGCATCTTTTCTATGCGGTAGAAGGAGTGGAGGAGATCATCTTCGCTTTCCCGCCGAGTATCGCTACGGATACGATGATCCTTTATATTGAAGACAAACTGCAGGGACTGCCAATCAGTTTCACGAAGATCGCACAGGGGGTGCCTACGGGTGTGGAGTTGGAAAATATAGACATTATGTCACTCTCGCGTGCGCTTGAGGCGAGAGTGAAAATATAAATTTTTAGTTGAAATTTTTGTACGTAGAATATGATAATCTACACTATGTTTTTAAATTCCCCCTTTGTTGATACTGAGGTGTTTGTGTCATCGATGCAATCCCGCAGGAACAAGGACAATCGCTTCGCTTTCAAGGTCGTTCACTACAACAGAGCACACTTCGTGTGATTATTGGTTGGTCTTTTCGTCTATATAATTCTGTATGAACTTGCGTACATCCGCATAGACGAATGAGTCTTTATATCCTTCTATCTTCCCGCCGCTGGCATTGGGGTGTCCACCACCGTTGCCGATGTGTGCTGCCATGGCGGAGACATCCATTTTGTTATTGCTGCGCAATGAGAAGTGTCCTCTGAAATTGACATCCATGTAGAAGTCGTAGTCCGGGTTGTTGACCATGCAGGTATTACCGATGATGGAAGTGTTGCCCACATTGTAGCCTAAAATGCCCTTGTAACCTTTGTAATGTATGGTAAGACGCTGTTTGTCCTTGGTGAGCAGGTCCGTAACAAAGAAGGCGACAAGGTTGTCCTTGGTATTGTTCTGCTTCTGTTTGAAGAAAGCTTTTTTGACCTGGTGCAGATCATCATCGAGTACGATGGGTGCATTTTCATGGTCTATACGTGCTTTTGCAGCTTCGATCAGTGAAAGTTTGAAGGCTCTGTCTTCGGCAGGGAAAAGAATACGGTTGATCTCTCTGGCGCCTGAGATCATCCCCAGCATCACTTTACCGTATTCGAAAAGCGGATCATCCGATAGCCAGATATCGATGGCATTGATCGCTTTGACGATCTGTGCGTATTCATTCTTTTTGTCAAAACCGTAATGCTGCTGCAACCATCCGTACGTGATGAGCGTAGCGGATTTCGTCGTATCGAGTTTATACCATGCAAAGCGTTCCGCCGCCGATTTCCCTGTAGCATGATGGTCAAGCAGTTGCAGCTTTGCACCGATACGTATGGACTCTTTTTCTATCCAGTTCCCCTCTTTGGTCGTGAGGTTAAGGTCGGTAATGAGAATGAGAGGTTCCATCTTGTCGCCATGGATGAATTTGTCCTGTTCGATCTTTTTGACCATCTCTGCAAGACGGGCGGTCACCTCCGGTCCGTAGTTTGCGTTGTAACATTCGATCCTGTCAAAACATTTTGTTGTCAGGTACTGACAGCCATAGCCGTCAAGGTCGATATGGGAGAGATGGTAAATATGTTGTTGCATAAAAAGAGCCTTGTTAAATATGATCGTTTTGCACACTGCATGGAATGTGGTCCCATACAGTCTGGGTAGTATTATACTATATAATGTAGGTTTACAATATATCTCCGAGCGTAAGCCCTTCGAGGAAATTGTTGATTTTTGTCTGGAAGTTCGCAATGAAAGGAGAGATAACACAAGTACCTATAGCACCGTTGGGACAGGTTTCTGAGTAACTTGAACAGTCAAATACCGCCGGTAGTTTTCCCTCTGCGGCAAAGATGATGCTGTTGATCGTGATATCGTTGATAGTCTGGGCAAGTACAAACCCGCCATGGGCACCCTTGCGTGACTCCAAAATACCCTGTTTTGCCATATTCTGGAGTATCTTGGCAAGAAAACTTTTGGGGATATTCAGCTCATTTGCCAGTTGTTCAGCTCCGACAGGTTTATCAGCTTTGCTGATACTGTCGAGTGAGAGCAGGGCATATTCAGTCGCACGGGTCAATAGCATAATAGGTTACCTTCTTTATATTCCGGATTAATTAGGAGTATTTTACTCCAATTAACATTATAAAGGGTTTAGGGTTATTGGGGGGTGCCCATAAGTCTCAAGTAAGTTTAATATGATATGATTGCGCACTCATTTTGAGAATTTAAATACCAATCAGGAGGTCATTATGGCTTTAGATCAGGCGAAGAAAGCAGAAATTATTGCTAAGTACGCAAGAGGCGAAAACGATACAGGTTCGACAGAAGTACAGGTTGCACTTTTAACAGAGAGAATCAAATACTTGACAGATCACCTTAAAACAAACAAGAAGGACCACTCTTCAAGACTCGGTCTTCTTAAGCTCGTAGGTCAGAGAAGAAGACTTATGAGATATCTCAAGAACACGGATCTTGAGAGATGGCATACAATTAAAGATGCCCTAGGTATCCGTAATTAACTTTCTCCGAAAGAGCGTTAAGCGTTAAGCGCTTAGCGTTCAGACATCCTTCTATACCCTAATAAAACATTTATTCTAACAAATTATTTTATCTTTTACTCTTCCATTCAGAAAAATGCTTGACAAATACAGGCAGGTATGACAAAATCATCCATCATCCATCATCCATCATCCATCATCCATCATCCATCATCCATCATAAATATTGTTTTATACTTGAGTCAATATGACTAAATTAAGTTATAGTAAAATAATAAAGTTAATACTTGACAAAGTAGCACTCAATGTTGTATAATAATTTTAAGCATTTAAATTACAGGTGCAAAAGTTTAGAAAAAAAGGAGGTCTTTAATGAGTCAAGAGACAGAAAAAGATCTTGAACAGACTCAGAACGAAGAGTTGGTAGAAGAAGCTCAGAGTGATGAGAAGAAAGATCAAGAGGTAGATCCGGTGGAAGCTGCCCAGGCAGAAGCAGCGGAATATAAAGACAAATATATCAGAGCCCATGCCGATTTCGAGAATGCGAAGAAGCGTCTGGAAAAAGACAAGATGAATGCAGTTGCCTATGCAAATGAAAGTTTTGCCAAAGATATTCTGGCAGTACTGGATTCATTCGAGAATGCGCTCAGTGCTATAGAAGGTGCAAATAAAGAGAATGCTGCTGAAGTTCTTGAAAAGATGCAGGAAGGTGTGAAACTGACCTATGAGCAGCTCAAGAAGGTGCTTGAGAAGAACAGTATTAAAGAGATAGAGTCCAAGGGTACATTTAATCCTGAAGTACATCAGGCGATCATGCAGGTGGACAGCGACGAGCATAAAACGGATGATATCGTCCAGGTGATGCAAAAGGGTTACACCATTAAAGACCGTGTCTTAAGACCGGCAATGGTGAGCACCGCTAAGTAAACGTGAACTGCTTCATGTTTATAGGCTTGGAACCGAAGGTGATGTCTTAGGAAGACCACTGTAGGCAAAGTGGAGTGAAGCGACCCGCAAAGGCTGGAGGGCACCGCGAAATAAAACTTGATAGAAAGTAACTCAATGCAACTAAAGTAGCATCGGGATCACTGGAAGATCAAGTATAATAATAAAAATAAAACGTATAAACAAAATAAAAAGGAACAAAAATGGGAAAAGTATTAGGAATTGACTTAGGAACAACAAACTCTGCAATGGCAGTGTATACAAACGGCGAAGCGGCGATCATTGCCAACAAAGAAGGTAAAAATACAACACCTTCCATCGTGGCATTTACAGACAAAGGTGAAGTCCTTGTTGGTGAATCTGCAAAAAGACAGGCGGTAACGAATCCGGAAAAGACGATCTACTCTATCAAGAGGATTATGGGTCTTATGTGTGAAGAGGAAAAAGCGAACGAAGCAAAAGAGAGACTTCCTTACCATATTATAGACAGAAACGGTGCGTGTGCGATTGAGGTAGCGGGTAAAACATATACGCCTCAGGAGATCTCTGCAAAAGTATTGATGAAGATGAAAGAGGATGCGGAAGCATACCTTGGTGAAACGGTAACCGATGCGGTTATTACAGTACCTGCATACTTCAATGATGCGCAGAGAAAAGCGACAAAAGAGGCCGGTACGATTGCAGGATTGAATGTATTGAGAATCATCAACGAGCCTACATCGGCAGCATTGGCTTACGGTCTTGACAAAAAAGAAGCCGAGCAGATTGTGGTATACGATCTTGGTGGTGGTACGTTCGACGTTACAGCACTTGAAACTGGTGACGGGGTTGTCGAAGTATTGGCAACCGGTGGTGATGCATTCCTTGGTGGTGACGACTTTGATAACAGGATCATTGACTATGTAGCCGATGAATTCAAATCTGAAAGTGGTATCGATATCAAAGCGGATGTTATGGCGCTTCAGAGGGTAAAAGATGCTGCAGAAGCGGCGAAGAAAGAACTCTCCTCTGCAACAGAAACTGAGATCAACCTTCCGTTCATTACGGCAGATGCGAGCGGGCCAAAGCACCTTGTGACAAAAATTACAAGAGCGAAGTTCGAATCACTGATCGGTGACCTTGTGGCAAAGACGATCAAAACGATCGAAGCAGTACTGAAAGATGCCGGTCTGAGCAAGAACGATGTCAAAGAAGTGGTTATGGTCGGTGGTTCCACCAGAGTACCGTTGGTTCAGGAAGAAGTGAAGAAATTCTTTAACAAAGAGCTTAACAAGTCTGTGAATCCTGATGAAGTTGTTGCACTTGGTGCGGCGATCCAGGGTGGTGTTCTTGCAGGTGATGTTAAAGATGTATTGCTTCTTGATGTGACACCGTTGAGCCTTGGTATCGAAACATTGGGCGGTGTGATGACAAAAGTCATTGAAAAAGGTACAACTATCCCTGCGAAGAAATCACAGATATTCTCTACAGCGGAAGACAACCAGCCGGCAGTAAGTATTCATGTTCTCCAGGGAGAACGTGAATTCGCCAAAGACAACAAATCACTTGGTATGTTTGAACTGAGAGACATCCCGGCAGCACCAAGAGGTGTACCACAGATCGAAGTAACTTTCGATATTGATGCGAACGGTATCTTGACCGTATCGGCAGTAGACAAGGGTACAGGTAAATCTCAGGAGATCAAGATCACCGGTTCGTCAGGACTTTCTGATGAAGAGATCGAAAAAATGGTTCAGGATGCCGAAGCGCACAAAGCGGAAGATGAAAAACGTAAAGCGGTTGTTGAGGCGAAGAACCAGGCGGATGCATTGATCCACCAGACCAAAAAATCGCTTGACGACCTTGGTGAAAACTTCGATGCGAATGAAAAAGCGGGCATTGAAGCGGCGATCGCTGATCTTGAGACAGTTCTCAAAGATGACAATGCTACGAAAGAGCAGATCGATGAGAAGGTCAAAGCCTTGACTGAGAAGAGCCACAAACTTGCCGAAGCGGCGTATGCCAAAGAGCAGGGTGGTCAGCAGGGTGCTGCAGACGCAGGAAAGAAAGCGGACGATGACGATGTCATCGATGCAGAGGTTGAATAAGACCGTTGCAAAGTTTTAAACTTTCAAACCTAAAAGCCCGGCTCCCTTTCGGGAAGCCGGGCTTTTTTTATGCCATGATTTTTGTGGTTTTTGAGTAGTACATAAGTTCACATTCCATAGGGTTCAATATGGAATGCAACAATAGAAGATTAAATCAGAATTTTGCGATATAGAATGCGAGACTGGTTTTCCAGCCACTCAGGTCGTTGTCTCCCAC
The DNA here is from genome assembly GCF_000010345.1 of Sulfurovum sp. NBC37-1. NCBI lineage: Bacteria > Pseudomonadati > Campylobacterota > Epsilonproteobacteria > Campylobacterales > Sulfurovaceae > Sulfurovum > Sulfurovum sp. NBC37-1. The sequence continues at coordinate 1,927,977 of NC_009663.1, read as the reverse complement.
GGTACCTTGAAGATTGAGACCAAGTTCCGTCTCTTTAAATGCATCGTTGAAAATATGAATCATAGGACCGACTTTCCAGAGCAGTCTTGCACCACCACTATAAGCATTATCGAAGAGTATATCAGTAGAGAGATCATCATCAAGCAAGGTAGCAGTAGCAAAAAGTCTGGCACGTACAGGCAGATCAAGCCATGTAGTCAATGTAGGTGTGTAAACGCCAGCCTCGAGGTCAGTACTCCAGCCATTCGTATCGGACAGGTCAAAATCGTAATTAATAGATAAGTAATGCAGCGTTAATCCGACATAGGGTTTATATCCGTTTATCTCTGTATGGTAACCAACAGTAGCAAAGAGATCATAGGTAGATGTGTCACTCTTCTGGTTGAAGTAGTAGCGCATACCGTCTGATGCACCATTGTAGTCCCCATCAGTGTTCATCCATAGACATGTAGCCCCAAGTGCCAAGCCAATATTAGATGTTGGATTATAGTTGATACCACCACCGAATTGGTAGTAGTAGGAATCCAAATCAATATTCCCGGTAGAGCCTGCTACAGTGGATTGATCTTGCTGAATATCGGCAAAGCCAAAGCCGCCGGTTACAAAAGGACGCCAAGTATCACTGTTTTCACCGAAGATGTAAGTTCCCACAAAATTGCTGTTGGTCATTTCTGGATCATTCCCAGTATCGCTCCCATCCATATCATACCAACCGGTTTGAAGGTAAAGGTTATTTGCACTGAAAATACTGGTGCCTATGAGTTGTTTATAGTGATTCGATTCTGCTCCCGCATATGCTGCCGAGCTTAGACCCAGTATTGTAATGGCCGCCATACTGAAATAATGCGATTTTATCATCTGTATCCTTTGCGTTTTTAATGAACATGGGGTAAAAGCCCATGCAGGTATATCGCTTTTACATTTTATTTGAAAAAAAGCTTGTAGTATCCTTGTTCGTGAAAGTATTATAGCCAAAGTATATTAGATTTTTTAGGATATAATAATTTAAAAAATAATGGAAGTAAGGAGCATAAATATGGAAATTGATAAATGTACTACTCTTGAGGAAGCAAGAAAAAAGATAGATGAAGTAGATGAGGAAATCGTGAAATTGATCGCAAAACGCAATGACTATATCAAGCAGATCGCACATTTCAAGACGAGTGTGGATGAAGTGAAAGCGGAGGAGAGGATCTCCGATGTGATCTCACGTGTCCGCCAGCAAGCCATAGACCTTGGCCTCTCACCCAATCTCATCAATGACCTTTATGTTCGCATGATAGATGCGATGGTAGAGAGCGAGATCGCTGAATTCAACAACGCAAAAAGTTTTTAACTTCTTTACTTTTCGTCCTTTTCTTTGTCGCTTCCGGAGGTGGCGACATCCACGGCTGCACCCACAGCAGAACCGGTAACATCTATTGCGGCACCTACCACTGAACCGGCAACGGAGATGGGTGCCGCAACAACTTGTGTACACCCCGATACAAAAATCAAAGTCAGTATAGATAATAGTATATATTTTTTCATAAAACTATTATAGCCAAACCTTTTGTGTATCGTACTACACAGAGAGTATGGTACAAAATCTGCATACCATACAGAAGGATAGAAGTGAAGATCTTATTGCTTGAAGATGATATTATTTTACAGGAGATCATAGAGGAGTTCCTGACCGAGAACGGGTATGAAGTAGAGAGTTTTTATGATGGTGAAAAGGCTTTGGATTCCATAGGTGAGAATCGGTATGATATGCTGCTTCTCGATGTTAACGTTCCCAATATAGACGGTTTTGAGATCCTCTCCTATCTTCGTGAAATAGGCAATACGACCCCGGCCATTTACATTACATCACTGGCAGGTATAGATGACTTGAAAAAAGGTTTTGATCTTGGTGCAGATGATTACCTGAAAAAGCCGTTCGAACTTGAAGAACTGCGCGCCCGCATAGAACATATTATTCGGCTATACCGTCTTCAGGAAGAAATAGAGTTCGACGGTATGAAATTCATCCCCAAAGCGCATCAGATCATCATCGACGATGAAGTGATAGAGATACGGCAGAAGGAGGCACAGGTCCTGGAGTATTTTATACGCAATACGGGCAAGATCGTCTCCTGCGACGAGATCATTGAGAATGTGTGGAACGATGACAGTACTCCTACCCATGCGACCATCAGAACCTATATCAAAAACCTGAGAAAAATGTTCGAAAAAGAGTATTTTGACAATATCAAAGGAGAGGGTTATCGTTTTAACATCGTATGAGCGCAGATCGCTGGTCCGTTTTCTGACGCTATATCTTGGGTCTGTTTTTGTGTTGCTGGCCATTATCGGCTATCTCTTCTTTGAGAACAACAAAGCTGCCATGAAGTCAGCAACTAAATTCGAGATGATGTACCAGTCGCGTATGATCTTTTCCGAGATCGTACTCAAAGCGATGCTGAATGTCAATGGCGGAATTAAAGTGACGGAACGTAAATCCTTTTTGAAAGGTCTGAAACATTGCCGTTTTAAAGTGGGCTATTATGATGAAGACGGAAATCCGATCTATACGGAGATCAAAGAGCCTGTAAATTTCGAGAAAGATTTTTATATTGAAAATGACCAATGCTATACTGTAACACGTAACAAAAGTGTGCATATGGGCATCAAGTATATTGTTCTGAAAGAGAGTGGTCTCTCTGCCCAGATACAGGCATTGCGTATCAAGATCATCGGCTATCTGGTCCTCTCTTTCATTCTCATGGGTGTTGTCGGATATTTTCTGGGAAGATTGTTCCTGCAGCCGGTCAGAGAGCAGATAGAGTCTCTCAACCGTTTCATCGCGGACACGACCCATGAACTTAATACACCGGTTTCCGCCATACTTATGACGGTGCAGAGTCTCAAGGGTATTGATGAAAAAAAACGTAAACGACTTGAGGCGAGCGCAAAGCGCCTGAGTGTCATGTACAGTTCTCTGACCTATCGGCTTGAAGGGAAGGTCGAACCCGATGAATGGCTTCGTCTCGATCAGATCATTGAAGCTCGTGTGGAATATGTACGTGACCTTGCCGCATCCAAGCGTCTCCGTATGGAATTGGATCTTGAGCCTACCTTGATCCATATGAACCAGCAGAGTGCCTACAGGCTCATAGACAACCTTCTGAGTAATGCCATCAAATACTCGGATGTGGGGGACAGTGTGACCATCACACTCAAGGATAATACCCTGAAGGTCAAAGATACGGGTATAGGAATAGACAAGAAAAAGCAGTCAGATATTTTCAAAAGGTTCCACCGGGCAAATGAAGAGAGGGGCGGCTTTGGCATAGGACTCGATATCGTGCTTTCCATTTGCGAAAAGTACAAGATCAAACTGGAACTTGACTCCAAAAAAGGCGAAGGAAGTACGTTTATCCTTACCTTTCGCGACAAATAGTCTTACTGCGCTTCGACCGTTTCCATTAGTATACCGATGATATCGGTCATGGTCAGGATACCCTGAAGTTCATTGTTGTCAAGTACGAGAAGACGTTTGATACTGCTTTTGACCATCATTCGCGCGGCATACTTTACGTTCAGTTTTGCCGAAACGGAGAAGGCAGGTGTTGAAGCGATATCGTATACATTGAGAAGGTCGATATCACCGTCTTCCGCAACAATACTTTGCAGAATATTTTTGAAGGTTACCAGGCCATAGGCGCTGTCCGGTTTTGTTTTGTCCACGATGACTGAGCGTACGGAGTGCTTTTTCATAAGGTTGAGCGCTTCTCTTACCGGGGCCATAGGTGAGACTATGACCAGTTTCTCTTTGGGTGTCATAACTGCTTCTACTAACATCTCTTATCTCCTATAGGGTAATTTTAATATCGTCTTCGAACTTGTGAAGTTCATCATTGTCCAGTCCTGCCACATGACTTAATGGAAGGGTAAAGGCAAGGCCACTGTTATCGGGGTTGTCAAGATCGAAAGCAAGGCGGAGCGCCTTCATGACCCTCATGGAGAGCCGTTTGGGAAGGATAAAAAATAGTACGGAGACGTTCTCTTCCAGGGTGAGGCCGAAAAAAACCTTCTTCTCCTGCAACCCTATGTTCCTTCCGTGTACGATGGTAACGGTTCCCGCGCCGGCTTCTTTGGCTACCCTGATCGCATCTTCTTCATCTTTGTCCTGGATGATGGCTATGAGTGCTGTGAATTTCATTTCTCCTCCTGCTCTGTTGATTTTTCTTGCGCCAAAAGACGTTTTTTATAGTACTCCGCATGTATTCCGTACCCCATGACCGTCAGCATAGGGAAGAGGGAAGCAAAGGCGATGAGACCGAAACCGTCGATGAGCGGATTACGCCCCTCGATATTTTCTGCCAGCCCCAATCCCAATGCCGCGACCAAAGGTACGGTAACGGTCGAAGTGGTCACACCGCCGCTGTCGTAGGCGATGGGTACGATATAGTTTGGTGCAAAATAGGTAAATATGATCACAAATATATACCCTGCGATGATATAGTAATGTATTGGATCGCCAGCAACGATACGGTAAGCACCCAGACCGATACCTATGGCAACACCTAATGCTACCACCATTCTAAGTACATTTTGTTTAATGTTCCCTTCACTGATCTCCTCGGCTTTGATGGCGATGGCCAGAAGTGCCGGCTCCGCCATGGTCGTTGAGAAGCCGATGAGGAAAGCGAACAGGTAGATAAGCAGGTTGTTGTTCATGTCGGTCAGCTGGTATGCGATCGTTTCGCCAATGGGAAAAAGTCCCATTTCCAGACCTACGATAAACGCATAGAGTCCGAGTATCACCATAAGGATACCGGTAATAATACGGTGCAGATGGGCTACGGGTTTTTTGATAATAATATACTGAAAAAAGAAGATAACCGCGATAATGGGAGCCACATCTTTAATGGTTCCGACAAGGTCAAAAAAGAGATCGCTCCAGACAAAATGGTCTATTTTTGGTGTATGCTCCGCTGCGGCCTGGACGACTGTCTGTACCGCAGTAGCTGAATCTACAGATGAATAGGCAAGTATACCGTAGAGCTGCACGAAGATCATCGGGGTGAGCGAAGCAAAAGCGATAAGGCCGAAACCGTCGATGGCAGGGTTCCGACCCTTGATACTCGAAGCCAGTCCGATACCAAGGGCTGCAACAAGTGGTACGGTTACAGTCGAAGTGGTTACTCCTCCGCTGTCATAGGCCAGGCCTATGATCTCGGGCGGTGCAAAGAAGGTAATGGCAACCACCAATATGTACCCTCCGATGATGTAGTAGGAGATAGGATGTCCCAGCAGGATACGCAGGACGCCCAGCGCAATGGCAAAGCCTACCGAGAGGGCTACTGTCATACGCAGCCAGAAGGCGTTTATGAGACCGTGTGAGATCATGGCGGCCTTGTTGGCGATGGCAATAAGTGCTGGTTCCGCGACAGTCGTTGAAAAGCCAATGGTGAAGGCGAAGGTCAAAAGCCAGAAAGCGGAACCCTTTCTGGCAAAGTCCACAGCCAGTCCCTCACCGATGGGGAAGATTCCCAGTTCCAGGCCACGAATGAACAGCGCCAGTCCCACAGCGACAATGGTCAGGCCGATGACGATGGAGAGCAGATTGTCGGGTACCGCACGGATGATCGCACCCTGGAACAGTGCCACGACAATGATGATGGGAAGCAGATCCATAAAGGAGTTTTTCAGGTCCCCGGCAAATATCTTCAGGCTTTCTTTCATAGAAGAATTATAACCAAGAGAACTTCCGCTTGTGCTATGTTAAGAGAGAAGTCCTGTCTTTCTCTAAAGGAGTGTTACTTCCCAATCTTCCTGGAGCCAACCTATTAATTAATAATAATTATCAATTTAATTATTAGTTAAGAAATTAATGGGTACATTACGAATATGATAATAAATATCAAAATTATAAATAAGGAAAAAATATGAAAAAATTAACGTGGATAACGAGTATGGCGGCTGTACTGGCTACAGGAGCTACAGCGGCATCTCTTGAAGAGAGAGTGGCAGCACTTGAAGAGAAGAATAATACGCTGACCGAAGAGGTCCTTGCGACACAGACAGGAGGGTTTACACTGGTTGATACAGAAAATCAATACAATGGTCTGGGCCCGGCCGCATCCAAAGTCTACTTTTCCAAGAACCCGCTTTCTATTGGCGGATACGGCGAGATGTACTACGCCAATCCCAAAGGAGGTGATGATTATGCGGATGTTTACAGATTTGTAACCTACTTCGGGTACAAGTTCTCCGAGAATGTGATCCTGAATGCCGAGATAGAGTTCGAACACGGTGCCAATGCGGAAGATGGTGGTGAAGTTGCTATAGAATTCATGTATCTTGACTTTCTCTGGAGAGACGAAGCCAACTTCAGACTTGGAAATCTCCTTGTACCGATGGGCTTGATCAACCTCAGGCATGAACCGATACTTTTCAATACGGTACAGAGACCGGAAGTGGAGAATAAACTGATCCCGAGTACCTGGCATGAGAACGGTGCACTGATCTATGGAAGGCTGGGTGATACTGGTCTGGAATATACTGCCGGGATCATCAATGCACTGAATCTGAACAATGTAGATACCATGGATGCCAAACCGAATTGGATCAGAGATGGAAGACAGGGGTCCAAAGCAAAAGCGGCGTTCGATCCGGCTTTTGTAGGCAGGGTGGATTATACCGGGATTAACGGGTTGCTGGTAGGTGCATCACTTTATTATGGCGCTGGATCGAACCTTAAGGATCCGAAACTGGCCGACCCGATCCAGGATGTCTCCGGTTTGACGACGACGATGTTCGATATTCACGCCAACTACGAGAATGGTCCTTTCAGGGCTTATGGACTCTATACACAGACCATCCTTGACGGTGCAGAGAAGATCAGCAACACTGCGGTCGAGAAGGCAAAAGGTTACTACGTGAACTTCTCTTATGATGTGGGATCATTGGCAGGAGTTGATTACAAGATACCGCTGTTTGTACAGTATGAAGATCTCAATCCGATCGCATCGACCGTTGACGGGCTCAACGAAGATACGTACAAGACAAAAACGACTACGATCGGTATGAACTTCTTCCCTGTAGATCAGGTGGTCCTCAAAGCTGACTATGCAATGAAAGAGGTGAACAACCAAGACCAGGATGTATTCTCGGCAGGGCTTGGGTTTGTATTCTAGGAAGGGAAGTATTATGAAAAAGATCGTTGCAACTCTATTGCTTGGCATATTTCTCTCGCAAACTGTTTATGCCAAAACGAATGTCAAAGTGGAAAAGGTGGTCAAGACTTCGTTCGATGCTGTCAGTGACATCGAGACAAAACGACTCATTTTGACGAAAGAACAGCATCGTAAGGTTCAGGCGCGTGCTAGGGCGAAGGTGGATACGAAGGTTTATCGCTACTACGTCTTTAAAAGTGGAAGTAAAACAGTCGGATACGGCGTTCTCATCAGTCGGAAGGTCAGAACGAAGATGGCAACGGTACTGTACGGATTTACCCCCGCTGGTACATTGAAATTTTCTGAGATCATGGCATTCGGCGAGCCTCCGGAGTATATCCCGAACGAAATATGGATGGGACAGTTCAAAGACAAAGGCCGCAATACGCCGCTCAAGATGGGGAAGGATATTCCGACCATCAGCGGTGCAACGCTTTCTGCACGCAATATCTCTGATGGTGCACGGATCGCAAGGGCTTTGCTTGAGATAGCTATTAGGAAATGAGCCTATGAAATTTCTCATAACAAAAGATCTCGCACATTCGCAACTGCTGGCCTACCTGATGGGCGGGGTACTGGTTGCGATACTTCTCTATCTTGGACTCGATATCGTGCTTCACTCTTATGTGATAGGCTCCGACATGACAGCGGTCCATAACACACTGTTCGGGAATGAAGAGACTTTTGAAGAACCTATTCTGATAGATTCACTGCTGCTTCAGGTGCACATTGACCTTTTCACGACCGTCTTTGTTCTGGTCATACTATCCGCTATCTACATCCGTTTGCATGACAGAACGAAAACGATGAAGTGGATCCTGCATGCCCTGTTCATACTGGGCCTGTCGGCACCACTCTCTCTGCTGGGGGCCTACTTCTTCTCTGAAGCCTTTGCTGTGGTCTGGGCGGGAGCCTTCCTGCTTTGGCATCTTTTTGCATTGCTGGTCTGCTTCTCTATTTTTCCACGTTTGAAGTTCCGATGAAAAAGCTCATCTACTTCAATATTCCCATTGCCTATCTGCTGCTCTATACGGTAGCGATACTCGCTACGGGTGTATGGCTCTTTCTGCTCTCGCAGGGATTGAACAGTGTTGAACAGCTTGATGCTGCTCTGCAAAAAGTGATCGGTACACCGGAGCCAAAAAGTATGCATAACCTGGTAGAGGTGGCAACACCCCATCTCTTTGCCATAGGCATGCTCATTTTTGTTGTGGCGCACTTTATGCTTTTCAGTACGAAGATCTCCCAGAAAGTGTCATTGGCCGTAGCAATGGTTCTGTTCATTTTCGCGCTTTTGAATATTCTCTCCTATGGCGCCATCGCTTTTGGCCTGCTGGCGTCAGGATGGATCAAACTGTTTACGATGACATTTTTTATCGGGGTGTTTTTGGTGTTGCTTGGGATGGTGGCGGCTTCATTGTAAGGTGCGTAACCACGCACCCTACATTTTTATGTCCAACAATGTTTCCAGATTCCCAGAAATCACATTCCCGTCAGGCTCTATCAGCACATATCCAATTTCATTGTGTTCTTTCAAAAACTGTAAGGCTTTGGCTTTTGGCATGACAGAGACGGCGGTAGCATAGGCATCAATCTTAGTATTATAGGTTCTGGTAAAGAGCGAAACGGAGACAAAAGCCTTCCCCTGCGAAGCGGTTTTGGGGTCGATGAGGTGGTGTTCACTCTTTTTTGTCGCATATCGCCGGTAGGTACCACTGGTTGAAACGGAGAGGTCAGGTACTTTGGAGGTCACCTTTGCAAATGTTTCTTCAGTGAAAGGGGATTGCAAGTATATCTTGCAGGTACCAATACAGCGTATGTCACCGCTGAGTGCCACGATGCCGTCCGTGATATTTCTTTCAGACAAATATGCAGCAGCTTTGTCGACTGCATATCCTTTCCCTATACCCCCAAGGTCGAGGGTAATGTTTTTATCTGTAGTGATGAATGCTTGATCTATATGAACACCATCGATATTCAGAGGAGCGTTCTTCAGTGCTTTTTTGTCGGGTGATAATGGTTTTTCCTCGCCGAAATGATAGAGATTTTTGGAAATGGAGCCGATAGTTACATCGAAGTACCCGTCAGTATCTCTGTAATAATGTTTTGAAAGCCTCAGTGCCTCTGCAAGATAGCTATCATAGGGAACTTTGTGTGTTACATTCAACTGATAGAGCATGGCTGTGTGGTCATAGGTCGAGAGTGAATGTTCTATTTCTCCGATCAGTTCGAATGTTTTACTGATCTCCCGGTTGCTGTTTTTGGGAAGGGTGATGGTCGCATAGGTACCCATAAGCATCTGCATGCGTGTGAGCATGGGTTTCTCCGCAAAAAGGAAAAGCGGAAGGAGGAATAGAAGAAGCGTACGTATCATCTCTTCTCTAAGAACTTGACGATACTTTCAAAGTCCTTCTCATGTCCGAAACAGCTGTTGGAGTTGCAGAGCATAAAACCGTTGTTGGTATCGTTCTTGAAAAAGGTGAAAGGGTAGGTGATCTCATCAAGTTGTGAAATATGCGGCAGTAGTGCATCGGTCTGTGCTTTGATGATGATGTCGTCCTTGAGGTAACGGATGGCCATCAGGCTCGTTTTTGGGGTGGAGATTGGCTGTCTCATGATGTCGTAGGAATAGATCTCGAGTGTTTTGAAAACGAATTTCTTGTATACCGTATCGACCAGGGATGAGAGAGAATGAAGTACGGAAATCATCGTGGCAACGGAAGAGGGATAGGAGCTATCGTAAATGTCGGCGTCTGTCTCGAACTCGCCTCTGGAGAATTTCCATTTTCCGTGCTGATAATACTTTTCGATGGCATTGTTCGCCAGCCGTGTCGCAAGTACAAGGTAGCTTTCGTCCAGTGTGCTTTCATAGGCTTCGATAAGTGTTTCTCCCAGATAGGCATAATCTTCGAGAAATGCCTGAATCTTCGGCTCTTTGCCTATCAGTGTCGAGTGAAAGAGCTGTGAATTGATGTACATAGTATCGAGCAGTTTCTCCAGAGATCTTTTTGCCTGTTTTAGGTACTTCTTTTCCACTCTTCCCGCTCTGAAAAGAGTACTGATCATCATCGCATTCCACGAGACGATCACTTTGGTATCGATGAAAGGGTAGACACGTTTTTCATCCCTTCTTTTTCGCAAAGCCTCTATGGCTTCTTTATAATAGGGAATGTTGATCTTCGCAGGGTCATCCACTCTGACGATATTTTTGCCCTCAAAGTTTCCTTCCGGTGTGATATGCAGTGCTTTGGCCAGTTTGGACTGGGCCTTTTCGGGGATGCCCGCTTTGGAGAATGACTTGAGTGCCTTTTCGTAAGTATAGACAAAATATTTCCCTTCCTGTCCCTCGGTATCGGCATCGGAAGCGGAGTAGAAAAGATCATTCTCGCTCATTTTTTTGAGCATGAAATCAATGGTCTCAAAGGCGACATCTTTATAAAAATCATTATGTGTGACGTGATAGGCTTGCAGATAGACAGAGGCAAGCAGCGCATTGTCGTAGGTCATTTTCTCAAAGTGGGGTACCAGCCACTCGTTGTCGGTGGAGTAGCGGCAGAAACCGCCGTCGACCAGGTCACGCAGTCCGCCTCTTGCCATGGAAGAGAGGGAGAATGCAGCCATATTGAGTGCTTCCTTTTCTGCCGTAATGCGGTAGAGGTCCAGCAGAAGTTCAAGCATAGAAGCCTGTGGGAACTTGGGTGCTTTGTTGAAGCCTCCCTCTTTGCTGTCAAAGAGCTGTTCTGCCTGCTTGAGTACCCTGGCCATGATACTTTCGTCAAGTTTGGTCGCCTGTATGCTGTCCTCTTTGGGGTTGAGGTGCTTGAGTATCTTGTCCGCTTCCTTGACGAGCACCTGTTTCTCATTTTTGTATTTGTCGGCGATGACTTCAAGCAGAGATGAAAAGCTCATCATGCCGTACTTGGGTTCATCGGGAATGTAGGTGGCGGAGTAAAAAGGCTTCAGCTCTTCAGTCAGGAAAATGGAGGTAGGCCATCCGCCGGGACGGCCGTTCATCAGCTGATAGACACTCTGGAAATGTTTGTCAATGTCGGGGCGTTCTTCACGGTCAACCTTGATGGAGACGAAGTATTTGTTCAGGATCTTCGCAGTCTTTTCATCCTGGAACGATTCGTGTTCCATTACATGACACCAGTGGCAGGAACTGTATCCTATAGAGAGAAAGATGGGCTTATGCTCATCATGTGCTTTTTTGAAAGCCTCTTCGCCCCAGGGATACCAGTCTACAGGATTGTCGGCATGTTGTTGAAGATAGGGAGAGTGTTCGTTCTTGAGATGATTGGCCATTTTGTCCTCTTATTGATAAATGATTAATCCATTTTTGCTATTATAACGCCACAAATAGCTGACATTACACAGCATATACACAAATAGTACAATAGAATACTATAAAAGTTTACTATGAAAAGAGAGAAAATGCAGAATTTGATCAAAAAGTTACTTATATTGAGTGTACTTTTTAGTGGTTTGGTATTTGGCGGTTTCAGTTCGGCACTGAAGAAAAACAAGTTTTTACAGCCAGAAGAGGCGTTTCATATCTCTGCGGTACAAAAAGACAATGTGATCGAAACAAAGATCACACTCGCTGACAAGATACATATCTATAAGGATGACCTGAAGTACCGCATCGTTTCTCCTACAAAGATAGACCTGAAACCTGCTCTTCCTCCCGCACATGAGTTCGACGGTGACATGGTCTATGAAAAAGAACTTGTCGTTAATATCCCGGTAAAAGAGATCACCCGGAAGGTTAAAGGCGACTATACCCTCGAGATCGAGGTTGTCGGGTGTTCTGACAAAGGTATCTGTTATCAGCCATTCAGAAAATCTTTCACTTTCAAAGGTGCCAAAGCTGGATTCTTTGACAAGATCTCTTCATTGACACAGGAGGGGAACACTGCCAAGATCGCTGATGTTCTTGGAAGTGAGAGTTCACTTTTTATTATTATCCTCTTCTTTATATTCGGTTTGCTGCTGGCCCTGACTCCCTGTGTTTTCCCAATGATTCCGATACTTTCCTCCATTATTGTCTCCCAGTCGGGGAATGAAAAACCGAGTGTGGGGAAAGCCTTCTTCACCTCGCTCGTCTATGTGGTCGCTATGGCATTGACCTACACGGTTGTCGGAGTGATCGCCGGACTTTTGGGGGCGGACATACAGACGGCCATGCAGAACCCATGGGTCCTGACTATTTTCGCTTTGATGTTCGTTGCTCTGGCGTTCTCACTCTTTGGTTACTATGAGATAGGTCTCCCGGCTTCCTGGCAGTCCAAACTCTCTTCAGTAAGTGATGAAGCCGGACAGAAGGGCGGTATTGTCGGTACGGCGGTCATGGGTCTTCTCTCTGCGCTCATTGTCGGACCGTGCGTTGCACCGCCGCTGGGCGGGGCTGTACTCTTCATTTCCCATACGGGTGATGCCCTACTGGGCGGAACAGCACTTTTCATCATGAGTATGGGAATGGGCATGCCGTTACTGCTTGTGGGTATCGGTGCAGGCAAGTTCATGCCGAAGCCCGGCGGATGGATGACGGTTGTGTCGCAGGTGTTTGGTGTAATGATGCTCGGACTGGGTATCTTTATGCTCTCGCGCATACTTCCTGACAGCGTTACCCTGATACTCTGGTCACTGCTCTTTATAGGTTCGGCGCTCTATATGGGTGTGTTCGACCCGAGCAGCACCAAGAAAGGGATGAAGAAACTGGTACAGTTGCTTGCAGTTGTTTTCATGCTGTACGGTGCTTCTCTTTTTGTCGGTGCCATCAGTGGTGCCGATTCGATGTTGAGACCGTTTGAGAAATTCACTTCGGGTGGCGGAACAGCGATGGTAGCAGTCAAAGAAGACAAGTCCAGCCATCGAGGTTACAGCATCGACCGTCTCCTCAAAGAGGTAGTGGCTTCGGACAAGCCGGTGGTGGTCGATTTCGGAAAAGATTCCTGTACGGCATGTACCGAACTTGAAGAAATCACCTTCCCTGATCCCAAAGTGCAGGAAGCATTGAAAAAGTTCACCTTTATCAAGATAGACCTGACGGACAATACCGAAGATGACAAAGCACTTTTGAAGAAGTTCGAACTTTTTGGTACGCCCAACATCATCTTCTTTGACAAAAAGAACAATTACCTGCCGGAAAAGACCCTGACAGGATTCATTAAACCGGATGCATTTGCGAAGCATATGGAGCAAATAGAGTAGAATAATTTCTGCCTTATAATCTGAATTTTAATACCTATGCAAACAAAACTTTTCTTAAGACTTTAACAAAAATATTTTGATTGATGGGTTTTGTGACATACTCATCCATGCCGGCTTTTAAAAATCTCTCCCTGTCGCCTTTGATGGCATTGGCAGTTAAAGCAATGATCGGCGTATGCGGCAAATTATTTTCACCCTCTATGGCCAGAATCTGTTTGGTAGCCTCTATGCCGTTCATTTTTGGCATATGCTCATCCATCAAAATGAGATCATAGCTGTTTTGCTTGAATGCCTCTACTGCTTCTATACCGTTATCTGCCGTAGCAACTTCAAAATGCAATCCTTCCAATATGATAGACATAAAGAGTTGATTGGTCTTGACATCTTCTACCAAAAGAACTTTTTTGTTATCGAATGTCATTTTTCCCATAGACTCTTTTGTTTTCAAAATATCTTTACCTTCTGAAACTTTAATGGAAAAATAAAACTCGCTTCCGGCACCTACCTTACTTTTGACATGCAGTTCTCCGCCCAAAATTTTGACAAGTCTGTAAGATATTGTCAGTCCCAGGCCGGTTCCACCGTATTCTCTTGTCGTTGAACTGTCTTCCTGGGCAAAAGATTCAAATATGTGAGAAAGTTTTTCTTTGGCTATGCCTTTTCCCTCATCCTTAACAGATACATTCAAGAAGCCGTTTTTGTAGTTGATGGTAACGGTTATTTTTTTGCCTTGATCCGTAAATTTAATTGCATTACTCAGGAGGTTGGAAATAATCTGTTTTATTCTCAACGGATCAGTATGGATGGTTTCCGGAAGACTTTCATCCAGAATCAGCGTTAAGGCAATGTCTTTTTCCGCACATTTTGCAAGAAAAAGATGTATGATGGTTTCGAATTCTATTTTGGGACTAAAGTCTATTTTGTCAATTTCGAGTTTTCCGCTTTCTATTTTTGAAAAATCTAAAATATCTTCTATAATTTTCAGCAATCCTTTGCTGGAAGTATCAATAATATCAACATATTCTTTTGCTTTTTTTTCTATATTTTCTTTTTTAAGCAAATCGATAAAACCTAAAATAGCACTCAACGGGGTTCTGATCTCGTGGCTCATATTGGCAAGGAATTCAGATTTTGATTTGGCTGATTCTTCTGCTTTTCGTTTGGCTTTCAGGAGAGATTTTTCATCTTTTTTACGTTGGGTGATATCCTGGTTTATACCTATCCTTCCCGCTACATTTCCGTGCTCATCCTTCAATAAAGAAAGAGACAGAGATACCGGTATGATTTTTTTGGATTTTGTAATAAAGGTCAAATCACCTTGGTAAAGACCTGTCTCTTCCAGTGATGCACGAATACGCTCTTTGATGCCCGGAATATCTTTTTTGCGATAAATCAGAGAAATGTGTTTCCCTATTATTTCACTCTGGCTGTATCCGAACAGTTCTTCTGCACCCTTGTTCCAGCTGGTTACGTTTCCCTCCAGGTCTGTAGTGACAATACCGTCATGGATTTGTTCCATGATCTGTACCTGCTGAAAATACTTGATCTGTGATTCTTTTTCTTTAGTGATATCGGTATGCGTACCGATCATACGAACCTTTTTTCCGTTTTCGTCAAAGAGTATTTGTGCTCTACCTAAAACCCAGACCCAATGGCCATCTTTATGTTTGAGGCGGTGGTTGCTTTCAAAAAAGCGTATTTTATTTTTTTCATGTTCTCTCAACATGGCCAAAATAGTTTTTTTGTCCTCCGTGTGAGCACGTCTGAACCAGCTTGAGGGAGCATTCGGCAGTTCATCATCCCTAAATCCAAGCATCTCTTTCCAACTGGGAGAAATATACATACTGTTGTCACGAAAGTCCCAGTCCAAAACAGCAGTTTTGCTTCCCGCAAGAGCCAACTCCATACGGTTTGTAATGAAACTGTTTTCATTTTCCTGATTCTTTTTATCGGTAACGTTCCGATAGACCATATGGAAAATCTCTTTTTCGTTAATCATACGGTAGCTAAGAATGATATTTACCCAGAAAGGTTCTCCGTTTTGCTTTACATTCAGACATTCAAACTGATGGCTTCCATTTTTTTTTGTCAGTGCCTTCATTTTCTCCATTTTTACTGATGAATAGCTACCATCAGGCTGTTTTCCCGGGAAAAGCTTATGGGGATATGCCTTGACAAAATTTTCTGTGGTACTGTACCCGAACATATCAAGTATTTTTTGGTTGCATTGAAGAAATGTATCATTTTCAAGAACCAAAATACCATCTTGCGACTTTTCAAGTGCAATTAAGTCTTCTTCCATACGTTCCTGATTTGTTCTGTTCAACAGATTTGTGAGTGCATCCATGATGGAAAATTTACTGTCAGTATGCAATGACGGAAGTGTTTTGGATTCTGATATGGTAACCTCTTCACTCAGGGAAACAATCGTCATAGTTTGATTTAACAATTCTTTTCTTTTGTCTGTATAGAATTCGCCATACGTAAAAAATCCGGAAGTGGGGGCTATGGCCTGTAACGGCTCTATCTCTTTGTGAATCATATCTGGCATAATATGTTTGCGTGCCCCACAGGAATAGATGAAAATTGCTTCGGAAGGTTTTCTCTGCAGTTGATGATATATATCTCCTGCATGTGTTAACAGATCCAATGTATTGCCGTATCCGAACTGTACTTTCTCCCCTGTGTGCAAATTACCGGTAAATACCAGGGAACCGTCATCTTCTTTAGATACTATTGTACGTGCAACCTCGATACCGTTACGTACAGTAATAAGAGGAAACTCAATACCTATGGAAGGCAGTACTGCTGCTACCTCTTCACCCAGATAGTAACTGTAGATTTCAGTAGCCGGTTTGTTGTTTATGGTGTAGACACGGTTATCTGCAGCGTGGGTAACCGTCAGTTCTTTCCCTATTGTGTACCAGTTAAAATTGTAGGCATTGTGTATTATCAGGGAATGACTGCTGAACGATACTGCTACTGCGCCTTTTTGAATGATATGGTCTTTTGTAAATACGTATGTTTCTGTAAGAGATCCATTGTCTCCGGCCAGGCCTCCTGAGACGATGACGTCACCAGAAACGGAATCAATACCGCTTAGAAATGCTTCTCCATTGGTGTGAAGGCCATCTACAAAGGCAATAAGCAGTCTGGTATCTTCCCGGATTAATGATTTTGCCAGGTCCTGACCTGAAAAATAGCCATTTTTTTGATGTATGGCTGCATCTGCTTTAAGCTGCGTGTGTTCAAACCGGGTGAAACTCAATACCGTTTTGCGTGTAGAGACTTTTCCATTCATTATCTCACCATCTGTAGTGCTCCCGATAATGACAGCCTGGGGTAAGAAGGCAGTCAGTTCATTGAGAAGTTTTTGAATGTAAGATGGATTGTTTTCCGAGGTAAATACCTGGATTAAAAGGGAAGGTGCGTCCTGTATGCTGTGTATCTCAACAAAAGTTTGCAATGTTTCATGGTTTTCATAGTATGTATTAAAAGTTTTCATTTTTATTCAATATACCTTTTATCTGAATCGCACTGAAGAACAAAGTCATTATACTGAATTTGGTGTTAATTTGTGTTATACTACATGTCTGAGGGCATCTATTATGAGCGGTGTCTTCTATATTTATGAAGGGAAGATATGATAAAAGTACTGGGTGCTGACGGCAGTTATTCACATAAAGGTGATGCTACATCATTTTTAATAGAAAAAAACATTGTTATCGATGCGGGTAACATTATAAAGAGTATGGGAGAAGAATGCTGCAAGATCGAACATGTTTTTATTACCCATACGCATTTTGATCATATCGTAGATCTCCCTTTTATTATTGACAGTTATTTCAACTGTAGAACAAAACCTCTTAAAGTGTATGCGTTGAAAGAAAATCTAGATACTCTCAAGCAGTATCTTTTCAATTGGAATATCTCTCCGAACTTTGCAAACATAAAACATATCAATAATGAATTTTCGTTGAAATTCATACCTATCGAATATGGTCAGACTATTACCGTAGACAATATTAAAATGACTGCAGTCAAGGCAAACCATACCGTTCCTACCTGCGGATTCAAAGTAGAGAAGGAGGATAGGGCTTTTCTCTTCAGTGGTGATACCTATCTTAACGATGAACTGATAGCATTGTTAAATAATGATAAAAATATCTCTTCTTTGCTCATCGATATTTCATTGCCCTCTACAGAAGAAGACCTTGCCCATATGACCAAACACTTGACGCCAAAACTGCTTGAGCAGATGTTCTCTTCTCTCGAACGGGATGATGTTTCAATCTATACCTATCACCAAAAACCAAGACATACACAACAGATAGATAACGAACTTTCGGAATTGGATTTGCTTAAAAATGGCGGTAAGCGTTTAAAGACAGGTGACATACTTGATCTATTTACACCTATGGAGAAACGTCAGAGTACCAGGAATCTGGAGTTGTATTACAATGACAGAAATTATTTAAGCAGTCTGTTCAAACTGCTTCAAGCCATACCTGATAATACAGTAGACCGGATCGAACTGTTTGAAAATATTTTGGAACATGCGATGAACCTCACCCATGCCGATGCAGCTTCGCTCTACCTTGCCAATACGCGGGAAAAAGCGTTGCAGTGCGGTATTTTTTCAAACAATACTTTGAAACTAAAAGCAAGCAGAGCAACGAAAAAAAATGCACCCGTATATGCCGAATATATGAAATTGAACAGCAGTCTGCTGTCTATGTTCGATACAAAAAAAGAAGCGTTTGTTTCAAACGATATTTATACACACGATACCAGTGGCTTTGAGGAGATAAAAATGTTTGATCAAAAAACAGGCTACCGCACACAGTCTATAGTGATGGAGCCTGTATTGGATCAAAAGAACAATCTGCTGGGTATTTTACAGGTGATGAACAAAAGAAATATCTATAACGAAACCATCGCTTTTGATACATACGATCAGGAAAGCATCAAAACATTTGCATTGCAGCTGTCTTCGGCTGTGGAAAACGCCAAAACTCAAAAGGTCGTTTCTCCGGTATAGACAAGATCGAAATCTTTCTCAGGATGGTTGAAATAGACTGCGCAGCGATCAAGATAGAGACGATAAAGTTTATTTTTGTATCGGGCATACAGTTTTTCAAATTCAGCCGCAGCACGGCGGAGTTCTCCTTTCCTGTAGTGAGTCAGTGCTTTATTGTAATGCTCAAGTTCCTTCTGTACTTTTTCGTCAATACCCGAAGAGAGTACTTCAAATATCTCTATGGCCTTTTGCTGCCCTCTCAGCCGGACAATATCCAGTGAGCGTATGGTATATGTTTTTTTCAACCTCTCTTTTGCAGCGTATGAGATAATGAGCGTCGTATCGTAAAGTTTGTTCAGCTCCTCTATTCGGGAAGCTATATTCACATTGTCTCCGATGATGGTATAATCCGATCGCTCAAGAGAACCCATTTCCCCTACCGTTACCAAACCGGTATGTATGCCTATACCGATTTTTAGTTTCACGCCAAACTCGACATTCAGATCATGATTGAGTGCTTCAAGTAATGCTATCTGACTGAGTGCGGATTGAACGGCTTTGTCCATATAGTCAGCCACATTGTTGGGTGCATTCCAATATGCCATTATGGAATCTCCGATAAACTTGTCCACGGTACCTTCATGCCTGGAAATATCCTCTACCATAGGTGTGACATAGCGATTTAGTAATGCTACGACTTTTTGTGATGAATCAAGTGTTTCGGAAATAGTTGTAAATTTTCGTATATCGCTGAAAAATATAGCGACTTCCTGTTCGTGTGCTTCCAAAATTTTGTTGTTTTTATGTTTGAGCAAATCATTCATAACAGCTTTTGAAACTTTTTTGGCAAAAATACGCTGTATAGATTCTTTCTGTTTTGAAGTACTGAAGTAATTGTATCCTGCTGTCAAACCAAATGTACCGAAAAGTGCTACAAGAGGAAAAAAGAGATTAAGCACTATACCCTGATCAAAAAAGAGGTAAAAAAAGATTTCATACAGCAAAATAAAAGAAAGCATAAATGCTGGTGCCAGCAGCCATACTCTGGTATTGAAAAAAATATAGGAGAAAACGAAAATGATACACCACAGGATCAAAAGATCATAGATCACTTTGTTGAATGGCTCGTGCAGATAATCGCCCTGAAGCATATTGTCCAGAGTATTGGCCTGTATTTCAACCCCGGGAATGACATTGTCCAGGGGCATCGCTTTCAAGTCGGCAAGGCCTATAGCGGAAGTGCCCACCAGAACAAATTTTCCGGCAATATCTTTGATGTCAAAATGATCCTGAAGTATGTCGGCCGCACTGATATATTTGAAATAGCCTCTTTTGCTCCTGTAATTGACATATAAACGACCTGCAAAATCTGTAGGAATATGGAAGGTACCAAGCTCTATCTTTTTCACCCCGATCTCATCACCTACAACAGTCACCTCTTTTGTATGACTGTAAATACGCAAAAGTTCAAGTGCAAGCGAGGGGTAGATCGTTCCTTCATAGCGCATGATCAAAGGGACGGAACGTACCATACCGTCTGTGTCGGGTATATTATTCAAAAAACCGCTTGAATATAGACTCTCCTGTAATATATCGATATTTAAAACAACACCTTTGGGCTGAGGTATTGTGTAATTGTTCAGCAATC
Source organism: Sulfurovum sp. NBC37-1 (assembly GCF_000010345.1). Taxonomy (NCBI): domain Bacteria; kingdom Pseudomonadati; phylum Campylobacterota; class Epsilonproteobacteria; order Campylobacterales; family Sulfurovaceae; genus Sulfurovum; species Sulfurovum sp. NBC37-1. The sequence continues at coordinate 1,907,891 of NC_009663.1, read as the reverse complement.
CTTTTTCGATAAATACAGCCGGTACGACCGGTGCCTTTTCAGGGGTTTTTTTATCAAACCTGAAAAAATATCCTCCTATTGTAGGTGTGGCAATAAATGTTTCTCTCAGTATTTGATCATAGTCATCCAGGTTTTTAATATCTGTTTTAAGTTTGGAAGCAATGCTGTGTGGTGAAGTTTTGTCCGATTCGGCAAAAATAATATCCAATCCTATGATACCAGCTCCGGCATCATTTATCTTGCGGATAAGCTCAGATACTCTCAATCGTGACCATGGCCACTGTCCATATTTTTCCAAAGAGGCCTCATCTATATCTACTATCACAACCTTTTGGCTTTGGGGAATATTCCCCCGCATACGGAAAAAGAAATCACTTATTTCTGTATTGAGTGAAATAAACAGCTGGGGTGGGAAAAGATAGGCCCAGGAAAGAAGCAGAGCAAAAAGTAGGACAATGCTATACTTGGGCAGTGATCTCATATATTATTTGTATAGTGATCAGAAACTATAGAGTAACCCTACAGTAACACCGTCAACACTCAACTTATGATATACCGCAGGATCATAACTGTACAGGGTGGAATCTATGTCCGCATCATTTGCCAATGAGGTATAATCTGCAAATATTGAAAAATTATCTGTAACATTGTAGCTGACCCCGATTCCCCATTGGAATTGGGTATCGTCCAATATTGTTTTGCCTATCATATCAGTATGTGCGCCGGGAAAACTGTCTCCTTTTGAACCTTCTACTTTAACTTTTCCAAAGCCTAAAAGTCCATAAACACTGAATGTGTCCGTTACAGGGTACTGAGGCTTCAGAAACATACTGTAGGCAGTCAGGTCAGCATAGTTCCTCTCATAAAATGTTGTAGTGATACGGGTTTCCAGAGCAAGATAATCATTAAATTGATATCCGGCGATCAAAGAGATACCGCCTGTTTCATCCTGTGTAGCAATACCGTCATCGAACCAGCCCGAGTCAACCGAGTAGGTTCTATTGTAAATCGTACCGGCTCCCACATAAAACTTAAACGGGGCAACAGAACTGAATGACTCTTTTTCCAGACGTAACTGCTCACCCTCCGCTACAATGTAAGTTTTTCCGTTATGCAGGACACTTATCTTTCCTTTGTAACACTTGTAAAGTTCAAATGTGTCTGCAAGTGCCGCACTAAAGTCGGTACCGCGTATTCCTATAGTCGACATAATAGTTTTGACTTTAAAATGCTCCGGTGCCAGTTTGCCTATTTTTCCGGATACACTACGAAAAAAACCTCGTTCAATATGCATATCTGCCACACTGTTATCTCTGGTCCCAAATTTATAACGATCAAATACAAAAGTAGAATTGGCACCGATAGTCACAACAGTGTTATCTTCTAAAATTACTTTTACACGTGACTTCTCCTGAGTGATAATTTTATCTTTCACCTTTATTTTCGTACCGTTTTTTACTTTCAGGGTATTCATACTGCGTACGATGTCTGCACTCCCTTTAAAATTACTTACATAACCAATACTTGACCAGACAAAGCTGCTCAATAGCACTACAAATAGTAAATTTCTCATTCTTCCTCACCTTTTTTATCATATATCACTGACGCAATTAACTTAGTTGCCATTGGTCAGCAATTCAAACTATCAATTATACATTGTTTCATTTAAAATCGTCAGGTAAATTGCCTATTAGATTGTATATACCCTCAAAAACCGCTATAATAGCAGCAAAACGTGAGAGTATCACGAAACCAGACAAAAACGGAATAACCCATGACAGAAACAAAAACCCAGAACGAACATATAAAGATAGGTGAGGTCAATACCCTAAAGATAGAGCGCGATACTGACTTCGGATATTATCTTGCCTCCAAAGATTATGAAGAGGTACTGCTTCCCAATGTCTACATTATGGAAGATGAGATGCCTATGGGCTCGCTTCTGGATATCTTTGTCTATACGGATAGCGAGGACCGTCCCGTAGCGACGACGAAGATGCCGTATGCAAAACTCGGCGAGTACGGTTACTTTACCGTGGTGGACTACAAACCCTACGGAGCATTTGTTAACTGGGGGCTCCCCAAAGACCTTTTTGTGCCGCTCTCCCAGCAGAAGGAACATTTTAACATCGGCAAGAAATACCTGCTGCGTGTCTGTCTCGATGAGCAGACCGGACGGCTTTACGGAACACAGAAGATCGGCAAATATTTCAACCGTGAAATGAAAGGCTTGCATCAGAACAAAGTGCTTGATGCCATTGTGCTGGCCCAGACGCCACTTGGCTATAAAGTGATCGCGGACAACCAGTATGAAGGGATGCTGTTCTCCAATGAGATCTTTGAGCCCGTGAAAGTAGGGGACCGTAAGAAGGTCTATATCAAGACCGTTCGTAAAGACGGAAAGCTTGACCTTTCATTACAACCCATAGGCAAACAGGCAAAGATAGGTGAAGCCGAAGGAAGTATTTTGGAACTCCTTAAAGAGGCGGACGGTGAGCTTCCCTTTACCTACAAAAGTGATGCAGAAGAGATAAAAAAAGTGTTCGGGTTGAGCAAAAAGAACTTCAAACGTACGTTGACCGCTCTGATAGAAGCCAAAAAGATCGTTCTGCTTGAAGACAGTATCAAATTAGTGTAGGCGTCACAATGAGATCGGTTTTTATAACATTTATATTACTGAACAGTTTCCTTTTTGCCCTGTCGGGAGAAAAAGTCTTCAAGCAGAAGTGCGCTTCCTGCCACCAATACTATGTTCCCCAGAACAAAATCATAGCCAATGCAAAACATGACAACAAAGACTTGAACCTGACTGCGCCAACGCTGACAGAGATGTCGTTCATGATCAAAGACCAGGTCGGTGACCGTGCGCTTGATGCGGAGGGGCAGAAATTCCAGATAGAGGAGTGGCTGACCGACTATTTGAATGCACCGACCAGAGACAAAGGTGTCTTACCTGATGAATTTACGCGTTTTTTCGAGGTGATGCCAAGTATGAAAGGGCAGCTTGACGAAGATGAGGTCGAAGCATTGACGGATTTTATCTATGGCTATTCCGAGAAAATGACTGTGGCACACAGTGTGAAACGTTACAGTTATGAGGAAGCCAAAAAGATCGCCAAGAAGCAGAATAAAATTATTCTGATCGAAGGTTACATCTCTTTCTGCCGCGGGTGTATACGTATGGACAGAGAAGTGATGGTAGAAGATAAGGTAAAGGAAGCGCTTAACAAAGATTTTGTTTTTGTCAAGAAAAACTTTCTGATCGAAAAACTGCCTTTGGGGATCAAACATCTGGGAACACCTTCGTTCTATTTCATCAATTCGGATGGAGACAAGGTGATAGAAATGGTGCAGGGTTTCGGTACTGCCGATGAATTCCTGGAATTACTGGAAAATGTCAAAAAAATGGCAGAAACAAAACATAAAGGAGAGTAGATGGATATGAATGAACTTTTTAAGATGGGTGCCTCGTTAATAGAGGGCAATAGCGATGATGCAACAACAGGGCTTGATCTTGAGAATATCACGACTGCCCTGAGCAAGATACTGACACATGGAGACGGGAATATCGATCTGGCTTCTATATTGACAAAACTTTCAAGTAACGGTCTTGGTGAGATTGTCGGTTCATGGCTGGGTAACGGTGAGAACAAAGCGATTGATCCGGAAAAAGTTCCTGATCTGCTTGGAGAAGAGCGTGTAAGTACCTTTGCCCAGGAACTTGGCGTAGGAGAAGAAAGTGCCAAAAAAGCATTGGCGGATGCATTGCCACAGGTGATAGACCGGGTTACTTCAGGAGAGAACAACATTGTAGACCAGATGATGGGTGGTTCGGGAAACCCAATGGACATGCTAAGCAAAATGTTTCGATAAACTGAAAAGATCACCTTTGCGCTATCTTGTTTTCTTACTGTTCCCCCTCCTGCTTTTTTCCAAACCCTTCAAAGTGGCTTCCTACAATGTTGAGAACCTTTTTGATGCAAACCATCAGGGAACGGAATATGAGGAGTATATCCCGGGGAAACACAACTGGACGAAACGTATGGCCGAGATCAAACTTGACCATACAACCGAAGTACTTTGCGATCTCGATGCCGACATCGTGGCGTTGCAGGAAATAGAGAATGAAAGTGTTTTCAATGCTTTACAGAAAAGACTCAAGAGAGTAGGCTGCCCCTACCGATACAGCGCGATTACCCATAAAAAAGGCGCACCCATCCAGGTGGCGCTTCTGTCTCGTTTTCCTCTCAAAAAGCATAGGGACCTTCAGGTAAGCTTTTCTCCCTATGTCCGTAACATCCTGGAAGTGGAAGCAGAGGTCGACGGGTATCCTCTGACGATCTTTGCCAATCACTGGAAGTCTAAAAGCAGGAAAGGGGTTGAGAGCAAACGGATCGCCTATGCCAGGACACTTGAAAAACGTATCTTGTCCATGCCGGCAAGCAAAGAGTACATAATCCTCGGAGATCTCAACTCCAACTACGATGCCTACCTGACACTGCCAAAAAAACTGAATGATACACAGGGAAAGACCGGGATCAATCACATACTGAAAACGATTGACAACAATAAACTCATCAGTAAATCCCAAATACGCAAAGCCCCTGAAGGAATGCACTACAGCACCTGGAATGAGCTGTCTTACAAAGAGAGATGGAGCCACAGGTTCTACGGACACAGGAGTACACTTGACCATATCTTGCTGCCGCCTTCGATGTTCGATGGTAAAGGCATTGACTATGTCAACAACTCTTTCAGGGTTTTCAAGACTGACCGACTCTTTACTTCAAAAGGGTATATCAACCGCTGGCAGATCAAGAACGGGAAACATACGGGCAGGGGGTATTCCGACCATCTCCCGGTCTATGCGATATTCGATACAAAACCGTATATTCCTTCTGTAAAAGATATGCCGGAGAAAGCAACTGTGGGTAGTATCGAAGATCTTTACAAAATGAATCAACTGGACCATCCTATTGTACTTGAGGATGTTGTAGTCATCCTGAAGCGGGGGCGTTATGCCGTGGTTAAACAGTCACCAAAAGGACGGGGTATTTTTATATTTGGCGTAGTAAAGGGTATGAAAGAGGGGATGAAGCTCGACCTTCGTGTACAGGAGATATCGACCTACAAAGGACTCAAAGAGATCATGGCACTGGTCAAACTGAAAGAAAAAGGTACGGCTGACCTGATACCTTATTATGCTTCTCTGGATGTGATGAAACAGAATGAGGTGGTACGTAATCTTGTGGGTGTGGTTAAAAATGGGTATTTGTACGTCAATGGCAAAAAGATATCCCTCTATTTCAAAAACCGGAAACTTACACCCCAAAACGGGTCAAAAATCAAGATAGACTATGCACATCTTGGGTATTATAAGAAGTTACAGCTGGTCATTTACAGCAAAAAAGATTTTACGATTTTGAAGGATTGAAAGATGGCATATTATACATGGATACTGGCATTTCACGTCATGAGTTTTACAAGTTGGATGGCAATGCTTTTTTATCTACCGAGACTTTTCATTTACCACAGGGAGCATGCCGACAACAAGGCTTTTGGCGAAGTGGTGGAGGTACAGGAGTACAAGCTCTATACCTATATAGGGGTACCAGCTATGTGGGCGACGATACTTTCGGGTGGACTTATGCTCTATCTGAATCCCGGTATTTTTCAAAGCGGCGGATGGATGCATGCGAAACTCTTCTTTGTTGCTTTGCTTATCGCATACAGTTTTTCACTCAATATGATACGTAAAAAGCTGATCGTTGATCCTTACTACAAAAGCGGGAAGTATTTCAGATTTTACAATGAAGTACCGACACTGCTGATGATTTTCATTGTCATTATGGTTGTAGTCAAACCGTTCTAGTCATAAAACTAAATAGTTTTGTGTTATAATCTCTAAACATCAACATTTAAGGAAAGAATTATGGAATTACCAACTCTACCGTTTAAAATACCTGAGATACCGCTTCCGTTCGATATACCGGCACTTATGCACCCACCGGTCGATCACTTTATCATTGCATTGCCGATCGTGGTGCTTTTGTTGGAGATTATTAATCTTTTTACCAAAAAAAGAGCGATAGGAATGATCTCTTTCTTCTTGCTGATACTGACTGTTGTGGCGGCAATTGCTGCATATCTTACAGGATCAGCCGATGGAAAACACGCATGGGATCTGCTCTCTGAAGCGGGACAGGCGGACCTGAAGGCCCACAAGACACTTGGAACATACCTGATGCTGGCATCGGGTATTGTACTTGTCTTTAAATTGTTCTCTGCCATAATTAACAGAGGGATGATGAAAGCACTTTACCTACTGGTACTCATCCTTTTTGTAGTGGGTATCCTGAAGCAGGGCAAAGAAGGTGGTGAACTGGTCTATACTTACGGTGCCAATGTCAAGATCGTGAAGACCAAAGATGACGAACTCTTTGACTGTAAAGATGACCTGAGTGATTATATAGCCGAAGAGAAAGAGGCTGAAGAGGAAGCGAAAGCGGCGGCAGAGGCCAAAAAGACAGAGGAATCTGCAAAGCCTGAAGACAGTGTCAGCAAAGAGGAATCTGCAGCAATAGCTACTCCAGAAGCTGTAAAAGACCACACAGCAGCAGCTGCAGAAGTAGAGGAGGCTGCATCGAAAGAAGCATTTGAGACTAAAGAGGACAGTGCAAACTTCAAAAGTGAAGCTCAGGTAGACGAGAAAAAAGAGATCGCTCCTGCCGAACCAACGAAACTTGAAGACAGTGTCAGTAAAGAGGAGTCCGCTGCAATAGCCGCTCCAGAAGCTGTAAAAGATCATGCGGCAGCATCTGCAGAAGTGGAGGAAGCTGCATCAAAAGAGGCATTTGACACAAAAGAAGATAGCGCGAACTTCAAAAGTGAAGCTCAGGCAGATGAGAAGAAAGAGATCGCTCCTGCAGAATAGTGCTTTAATTGTTTACAGTGATCAGGAGCTCCCGTCTCCTGCATTGTCATCATAATCCAATTCGTATACTTCGTCTTGTTCCGTTCTTTTAAGGGTAGAGAGGTACTTCGCCATCTTGGCGGTCTGGTTTCTATCCAGGTTTTTTGCAAATGAGATCATGACATTTCCAAATGCCGTCCGTGTTTTGCCGTTTTGCAGGTCTTTAAGCCTTTTGAGCAGTACCTCTTCTCTTCGTCCCTGCAATCTAGGTGATGCACCGATACCTTCCCCAAAAAGCCCGTGACATCCATGACATCCGTTCTTCAAATAGACTTCCGAGATCGTCTCTGCATTTAACAGCAGGTTCGACAAAAGTACAAGTAATATCTTTTTCTTCATTCCAAACACTCTTTTTTGGTATATTATATTCATAAAATGATGAAAAATCAATTTTGATAAAAAAATAACTTTTGTTTAATATTATGCCAAGTATAATCAATAAAGACAAAATGTAAAATTGTCTAAAAAATGAAAAAGCCAAACTTGTTGTGAGACAGGGACGGAAAGTTATGGGACTTTAGAATATCAAGTTTACCAGACTGCCATAGATAAAGTAGTATCTATTACTTCATATTACTTTAATTGTGGTTCCTTTTTCAATATTAAAAAGGAGTTACAATGCATAAACCTCTCCAACACTGGATAAAAACCCTTCTAATAATGTGTTTCTCAATCGGATTTTTGCATGCCATTGAGATTGTCAACCTATCCCAAGCTGTGGATGTCGCAGGAAAGCAGCGTATGTATACCCAGCGGATGCTGAAAGATTATGCAATGATCGGTCTGCAGAACAATTTCGGAAATCCAAAAGAAGACCTGACGAAGACGATGGCGAATTTTGAAAATCACCTCGACTCACTGATCGCATTCAACAAAGAGCCCAAAACAGAAGAGAGCCTCTTGAAAGTGAAGAAGATGTGGGGACCCATTAAAAGAGCACTGAATGAACCGACAAGCAAAGAGAAAGCCGGAAAGATGCAGGAAGATCTGGAAGCACTGTTGAAACAATCCAATGAGGCAGTTGGCCTCTTTGCCAAGCAGACAGGGAAGCAGTCTGGTGAGATTATCAATATCTCAGGGAGGCAGCGTATGCTCTCTCAGAGAATGGCGAGTCTGTACATGCTGAAAGTCTGGGGGGTGGATGACCCGCAGTTCAAGAAGAAGATGGATGCGTCTATGAAACTTTTCAAAGATTCCCTTAACCGCCTGATGAAATCCGATATGAACACTCCGGAGATAACGGTACTTTTGAAAAAAGCGGAAAGGTCTTTTAAGTTCTTTGAGATCATGAACAAGTCAAAGTCGAAGTTTATTCCGGCTTTGATCTATAAAAAGTCCAATGATATTCTCAAAGATATGAATACTGCGACGGGTCTTTATGCTGCCCAGGAAGGTAAATTAAATGGCTGATATATACAAAAAAACAAAACAGTTGGGAACCTTTTTTCTGTTGACCGCTTCGTTGGCGGCAGTGGATATTCAGAGTCCTGAGGATGCGGTAAATATTGCTGGTAAACAGCGAATGTATACACAGCGTATGTTGAAAGATTATGCTATGGTCGGAATGGGAAATACCTTTGGAGATCCGGCCAAGGATCTTAAAAAGACTATCGATGAATTTGCAGACTATTTGGCGTCATTGAAAGGGTATGCGAAAAATGATACAATTAAAAAAAGTCTTGATGAGGTTGAAGCCCTGTGGAAACCACTTCAAAAAACATTGCAGGAGGGCCCGAAAATAGATAAAGCGGAAACACTGCAGGTGGATCTGGAAAAACTTCTGAAGGCGTCGGACAAAACGACAAAGCTCTTTACTCGGGAAACGGGTAAAAACTCTGGTGAAATTGTCAATATAGCGGGGCGTCAGCGTATGCTTTCACAAAGGATGGCAAGTCTCTATATGTTGAAAGTCTGGGGTGTCAAAGATCCAAAATTCAAAGTGAAACTGGATGATGCATTGACACTTTTCAAAAGTTCGCTGGAAAAGTTGGAAAAATCCCCGTTGAACAATGAGGAGATTAATATTTTGCTGGCCAAGGTAAAGCGTTCATTTGTTTTCTTTGAAATGATGAATCGCTCAAAGTCAAAATTTGTTCCAACCCTGATCTATAAGAAGTCGAATGATATCTTGAAAAATATGAACAGTGTTACACAACAGTATGTCAAAATTGAATCAAAATAAAAGGAAGATGAAGATGAAAAATGTATGGATAAAAAATATAAGTATGGCGGCGGCAGCGGTTTTAGTGTTCTCCGGAAATGTCTATGCTGTTCAGACAACAGAGGCACCGGCTGCAACAACGAAAAAAACGGCCATTGCCGATGTGGTCCAACTGATCGATATCGCAGGGAAGCAGCGTATGCTTTCCCAGAGGATAGCGAAGGATTATTTGTATGTCGGGAAAAAGATAGCCGTATCGAAAGCAAGCAAACAGCAGAAGAAGTCTATTGAAGAGATGATTGCTGCACACAAAGTACTGGTAGATTCCATCAATGATCCGGAGATTCAAAATCTGCTCTCTTTCGTTGAACTCAGTATCGAAGACTTTAAGACAACAGCAAACGAACCGTTCAATCTTGATAATGCCCAGCTGATCATCGACTTGAGCGAGTCTATGCTTGAGGGAAGCCAGTATGTCGTTAACTCTCTTAAAGAGAAAGTGAAAGTGAAAGAATCCGCTATTGTCGGAAAGTCCGGTAAGCAGAGAATGCTTGCTCAACGTATCGCAAAATACTATATCGCTTATCAGGCAGGGATCAAAGACAAAAATACGGTTGATCAAATGAAAGCAGCTGTTGCCGAATTTTCGGAAGCGCACAAGGCATTAATGAAAAATCAGGCAAATACCCCGGAGATAAATAGGAAACTTCATGAAGTAGACAGACTGTGGAAAATCGTCTATAAATTCTATCTTAACATAGAAAAAGGCGGACTGCCTCTGATTGTTTTCAATACGACAGATGATATTACAAAGAAAATGAATACGATCACGGCAATGTATGTTGAACTTTATAAGTAAGATGATTTGTAAAATCAAGAAGGATTTGAAATGAATAAAATCTTATGTATCTGTCTTTTGGCAGGAAGTTTGGCGTATGCAGCCCAGGTACACTCGAAAACAAGAGACAAAAGTAGTACACACAGCACACAGAAAAAGGTTACCAAAAAGAAGGCTACCCCTAAAGCTAAAGTTTCAAAAAAAACAAAAGATAATGATAATACACAGAGTGCACAGCAGAAAAAGGTTGCTACGGTCTCCAAAGTACTTTCAAAATCGGTAGACAATAACAATACACAAGATATCAATGAAAAGAAGGTTGCTACAATTACCAGGGGTGATGTCAAAATTCTTGAAGCTACGGAAAATATACGTTTTTTAAGTCAACAGATCGTAAAAGAGTATCTTTTTCTGTTCGTGACACCTCAGAAAGAGCCGGTAAAGGTACAACTGAAGAAGAGACTGGTCACACTGAGCAACAATATCCGAATGATCGCATCGACGACAAAAGATGTTGATTCAAAAGATATTTTGGAGTTCCTGGCATACAGTAAAGACCAGATTGCAGAGACTTTGTCTGAAGAGGTCACGGAAGAAAATGCAGCATTGATGCTTGACTACAGTGAAACACTGCTGGAAGGAGCTGACTCCATTGCCGCAGCACATGCGTATGATTTTAGCAAAGAAGAACGTATGCTGATGGCAGCCAAACAGATGGAGTATCTGGTAGAACGTATTATGAAATACTATATGGCACTGCATGTGGGCTTTGACAACCCTACCAATCGTGAACAGATGAATAAATCTATTGCACAGTTTGGAAATAAGTTAAATGATGTTGAATCCTATCAATACCCTGTGGATATCAATAAAGTAAAGAGTGAACTGTTGGGGTCCTGGTATGCCAATGGTATGTATTTGGGAAAGTCAGAAACACTTTTCATTCCGAAACTTATGTTGATGTCGACAGCCTATCTTGAAGACTTGATCGTCAAGATTGCCTTATATCATAATCAGAATCAGTAAAGGAGAATGAAGATGAATCTGTTAAACAATAAAAATATTTTTTCCTTTCTGATTGTACTGATTCTTGCCGGTTTAGGAGGAGTATCCTACCAGACATATTTTTCGTATAATGATTACAGGAAGGCCGAAGAGAGTAAAAAAGAAGTCCGTTTTGTTGAACTGCTCAGCCAGACAATAGATGCCCTTGCCAAAGAGCGCTTGGACAGTGCAAGCTATATGGGAAGTGGCGGTACTGCTGCTGACAGTGAATTGAAGGCAAGCCGTGAAGCTGTAGACCATACCGTTGGTTCTTTGGAAATGTATGTCAGACAGAATGCAAACCTGAGACTGCATAGCAAAAGAATTGCTATGGTTAAAAAGAAACTTTCGGAGGTCAGAAACAAGATCGATACGATGGGGTCCGACTATAAAGATATTTTTTATACCCTTTATCATCAGGAGATATTTCAGCCTCTTATTGGAGCGATAAGAGTGATTACAGCAGGGGAACAAGATCCTGCTATGAAAGCGTATCTTTCAAGCTATGCTGATTATTTGAAAGCCAATGGAAATGTTCTGCTGGAAGACAGTGGAATACTCTATGTGATCAATGGAAGATACCCTATGAAAGATGAAGATCTTCAAACCTGGGATCAGTTGCTTTTGCATGATGCTTTGCCCTCTTTGAAACAGATTACGGATTATAACCTGAAGAAAAGTCTTGTATCGATTGTTTCGGCAGACGCCTATGGGAAAATAGGGAATCCTGAACGTATTAAAGTACTTTACGATGCTGAGACAGGAGAGTATCAGATAACGCCAAAAGAGTGGATGAAGCAGAGCAGGAAGAAAACAGACTATCTGATACGGGCACAGCATATCCTGTTGGGGACGGTACAGGTTAAGGCGGCAGATCGCAGCATAGAAAGCGAAAACAGTTTAATGCAGTATGGAGCAGGTACACTTTTTGCACTTTTTGTACTTTTGGTTATGCTGATAGTCAATTACAACATCAATAGAGACAAACAGCTCTTCGATGATACTTTGAGAGATATAGAAGCTGTTCTTAACAAAGAGCAGCAAAAAGAATTGCAGAAACTTATCGACAGACATGATATCAATAATATTTATCGATTCCTCGTCAATACCATACAAGAAGCCAATGAGGCAAAAGACCTCTTCCTTGCAAATATGTCTCATGAAATTCGTACACCTCTGAATGGAATCGTTGGCTTTACCCAGTTGTTGAAATCTACAAATCCTACTCCTGATCAGGAAGAGTTCATTACCGTCATAGAGAACAGTTCCGACAACCTGCTTGCGATCGTGAATGATATTCTGGATCTCTCGAAAATCAAAGCAGACAAGATTGAGCTTGAAAGCATTCCTTTCAATGCAATAGAGAAGTTTGAATCCGCTATTGAGTCTTACGGGGCAAGGGCGGCGGAAAAAGATATTGAACTTGGGGTATTTATAGATCCGGGTCTTCCTACACCATTGATCGGTGATCCGACTAAAATTTCTCAAATCATTGTCAATCTAATCAGTAACGCGATTAAGTTCACAAGTACGCATGGAAGCATTGATGTTCGTATAGAGAAGATGAATGAAACGGAAGAAAACGTTACTATGAAATTCTCTGTAAGAGATACAGGAATTGGTATTACTGAAGAACAGAAAGACAAAATCTTCGATCCCTTCTCCCAGGCAGATGTCAGTACCAGCAGAAAATACGGCGGTACGGGTCTGGGGTTGGCTATTTCCGTAAAACTGACTGCCTTTATGGGCGGTGAACTGGATATTGAAAGTGAAGAAGGTGAAGGATCGGTGTTCTTCTTCTCTCTGACCTTGCAAAAAGGTGAATCCGCTTCTGTACTGCCAAGACCTGTCATGAACGGATTTACTGTAGCAACGGTACTTCCGGATAAAAATACAGAGAGTATTCTTGCACGCAATCTCCAAGAGTATGTGGGTGCTACAGATGCAAAATTTATGATCTATGACGAGGATGAAATTTTGCAGGAAAAAACGGATGCTCTGCCTGATCTGCTCTTTCTAGACCATAGCTATTTCCAGCGGGAAGATGAACTGGAAAAATATCTTGATTTGTATATAAGAACGATACTTTTCACAACAAGCGATAAAAAACATCAAATTGAATCCCTAATGGATAAGATTGACAAAGTTGTCTATAAACCGGTCAATCTCACCAAAACATACAAAGCACTTGAAGTTGTTTACAGCGAAATAAATACTGTGGATGTATCACGGCATGAGGAAGAGAACGAAAAGAGATTCTTCAAAGGCCTTAACATACTGGTAGCAGAAGACAATGTTATCAATCAAAAACTTATTTTGAATGTTCTGAACAAACTGGGTTTACAAGTTACGCTTGCCAATAATGGTGAAGAGGCACTGCATTTACGCCAGAAAAATAACTATGATATGATCTTTATGGATGTACAGATGCCTGTGATGGGAGGGATCGATGCGACAAAAGAGATCCTGACCTATGAAGAAAAAAACCGCAAGCATCATATTCCTATCGTAGCATTGACTGCCAATGCATTGCAGGGAGATAAAGAGAAGTATATCAAGGCAGGTATGGATGATTACTTGTCCAAACCACTTGTACTAGAACATCTAACACAGTTGTTAGAGAAGTATTTTGAAAATAAAATGATAAACAATAAAGAAGAGATAGCTGAGGAGGAAGTAAAGTCATCTATGGTACAAACGCAAGTGCCTACAGAAGAAGATTTGAGTCCAAATGACGAAATACCTGAAACTGAAGCCTCTTCTGAAAAGGAAGAAGAAATGGAGACACCTGTTGAAGCAATAACCATTGAAGCAGATATTCTTCTACATCATGAAGAGCCTTTGTCATCAAAAGTATATGCAACAATGTTGCGAAATTTGGGATATACCGTAGATGTTGCAGACTCTACCATAGATTTTATGGATAAAGTGGAGAACAACTATTACCACTTTGTACTGTTTGATGCCGATTCATTTATGCAGATACACTGTCTGATAGCCGATATCGTGCATGATGCAGGTGCAAGACCCTTCCTTTTTGTTTCAGAGAAAGAGATCGGTAATATTTGCTGTGAAACTTTAAGTATGGAGCCTGATGTCGAGGAGATAAAGAAAAAGTTGGAAGCCTCAGTATAAGATTCTTGCCAGATATAGTCCTTCGGGAGGGGAAAGTCTGGAGTGATACCGTTTTTCCGCATTTATCTGCTTTTGCAACTGCTCAAGTGTAAGTTCATTCTGCGCACAGAGCATTGCCGACTCTACCATCATTCTTACCTGTGAACGCAAAAATCCGTTTGCAGTGAAATAGAGGAAGTGATATTTTCCCTCTTGTCTGTAATTCGCATCATAAATCTTTCTGACCGTGGTATGTATGTCGGAACCTGTTTTGTGGAAATAGATAAAGTCATGTTCACCTACGAACATCAACAGTGCTCTTTTGAGGATATCCGGATCAAAACTGCTGTAATGTGCAACATATTTTCTCTCGAATACAGAGAGCTCATTCTCTTTGAATATATATCGGTAGATACGTTTTTTGGCAGAGAATCGTGCATGAAAATCATCAGGAGCAGCAGAGATATGTTTGAAGCGTATCGTTGAGAGTTTTTTGTTGAGGCTGTTCTTTAATCTGTTTAGGTCAGACCAGAATTCAGGTAGGTCAAAATGGATAACCTGTCCGCTTGCATGCACACCTGCATCAGTACGTCCGCTACCTGTAAGGGGTGAGATAATCTGAAGATCTGCGAGAGCATTTTCTATGGTAGTGGTTACGGTCCTGTTTGTACGGGTTTGCTTCTGAAATCCCTGAAAGGCACTTCCGTCATAAGCGATCACAGCTTTTACTCTCATTGTTATCCTTTTAAAAATACCTTGCTACACGCTTCTCAAATATAACTCTGCCAAATATGAAGATAACGATGGCTGTAAGGATGAGTGCAGGGATATCCCCCCACTTTTCCAGAGAAGAAGCGATGAGGTAGAGAGACAGCGTGATAGAAAAGATGATAATAAAAGAATAGTTGGCTTGATAGCGTGGGTTGATCATGGCAAAAGCGGCTACAAGGTAGACAGAGAGGATCGGGATCAGGCTGACAAAGAGGTAAAAAAGTGCCCTTCCCATTCTATGTTTGTCTGTTTTGATCAGAGCCCAGTAAGAAACAATATCTTGAAAATGGAAACGGTATTTCTGTTTGCTATCAAAGACTTCCAGAGATTTGTATTTTGCCTGCTGGAGCTTGTTTTTGGTATAAGTGTAGCCATACCCCTCCTTCAGAAGAAGAGATGCGACCAGTTTGTCCCGATTGAGCTGTCCCTGCTTCGAGGAAAAGAACTGCTCTGCATCTTTCTTGGTCCGGTTATAGATGACCATGTCATGGAAAAGTTTGCTCTTCTCATCTTTCTCTTTGACATAGATGTAATAGTCACCAAACTTCTGTCCAAGTTTGCCCGGAATGATGTTGAGTGTTGCTTCAGTTTTTTTCTTCTCTTTAAATGCATTGTAAAGCTGTTTGCTTATCGGAATGCCCAGAAAGGAGAGAGTAGAGAGAAGAACAGAAAATAGAATACCAAGCAGCAGTATGCTCCGAAGTACCTTCTTGGCTTTGAGGCCCAGTGCATAGAGTGCGATGAGCTCATTGTCCTGTGAAAGTTTCATCAGTGTGTTGGTCACTGCAGCGATGAAAGAGAGGGGAATGGTATAGAAAATGATATTGGGCAGGGAGTAACTGTATAGCAGCAACAATTCCAGAAAATTTATCTGTATCTGTGCGGTCAAAGAGGAGATCTTGACCAGATATACAAGTGATATGATTAGGAAAAAGGGTATAAAAATGGTCAAAAATGCTTTCGTGAAATTTGACGAGATATACCCTTTGACATTAACCATAAATGAGTTTCTCCAGCAGTTGGACGGACTGCGTATCGTAAAGGTAAACAATAAAGGTGGCCATTGCTAAAAAAGGAACAAAAGGTACACCTCTTTCACGGTAGATCAGTGCCGGGATCATTGCCAGTATGGCGGAGAGAAAGATGGCGACGAAGAAGTTGGGGAAACCAAGCAAAGCCCCCATCGTACCTGCAACAATAACATCTGCTCCGCCCATCGCCTGTCTTCGTGCAAGCAGAGAGGAAAGCAGACCTATGAGATAGAGCCCGCCGGCGGCAATGGCTGCATAAAGTGCGGAATGAAGAAAGTTCGGCTGTACCAAGGCAAAGATCAGTGCAGTAAAATTCACATTGTCCGGCACGGCCATATATTTGAAGTCAATCATCACCAGGGCGAGGAGTGCTGCAAATGAACTCGCGACAAAAGGCAGATACCAGACCAGTCCGAGTTTCAGGTAGAGCATCAGGAAGATGAGCCCCGTAAGAAATTCAACAACAGGGTACTGTACGGAGATCTTCTCATGGCAGAAATAGCATTTTCCTCTTAGAAAAAGCCAGGAGAAGATGGGAATGTTGTGCCACCATTTCAGCTGTGTCTGGCAGCTTTGGCATTTGGAAGAGGGAAAAACGATGCTCTCACCTTTGGGAATACGGTAAATGACCACATTCAGAAAAGAGCCGATCATTGCTCCAAAAATAAAGACCAAAAAGGCCATTGTTACTGTTTCTGTCATGCCAAACCTCCAAATCGTCTGGTGCGCTGCTCGAAATCGGTGACGATCTCATCGAGTTCCTGTGTGGTAAAATCTGGCCAGAGAGTTTCTGTGAAGTAGAGCTCGGCATAGCTTATCTGCCAGAGAAGATAGTTCGAGATCCGCTCCTCTCCGCTGGTTCTGATGAGCAGGTCAATGTCACTGTAGGGGGTTTGCAGTGCGGAAGAGATATCAGCTTCGGTCACCTCCTTTTTCCCCTCGGTGATCAGCTTGTTCACGGCAGCTGTTATCTCTGCTCTTCCTCCATAGTTGAGAGCAAGAATATGTGTAAGATCGGTATTGTTACGGGTTGCTTCTTCTGTTATTTTGATACGCTTTTGAAGCTTGTCCGAAAAGGCTCCGATATTTCCAATAGCCTCAAAGCATACATTGTTGTTCTGGTAGGTATCAAGCTCTTTTTGTAAATATCGATCAAGCAGTTTCATCAGGAATTCCACTTCGAGCTTGGGGCGTTTCCAGTTTTCGGTACTGAAAGCGTAGAAGGTTACCGTCTCAATGCTTGGGTGCTTGGCACAGTAAACGGTAACATCGCGGATGATCTCGGCACCTTGTTCATGGCCTTTGGTACGGTTGAGCCCGCGCTGCTGTGCCCATCTTCCGTTGCCATCCATAATGATCGCCAGGTTTTTCAATGTCGTTTTAGGCATTGCACAGTGCCTTGGCTTCTTCCAGGATCTTCTCAGAGAGTGTCAGTTTATCCGCTCTTCCAAGTGGGGTATCACCTTCTTTACTTATGTAGATGATTTCATTGTCCTCAGTACCGAAGCTTTCCGCACCTACCAGGAGGTTGTAGCAAACCGCATCGACCTCTTTTTCATCCAGAAGTTTTCTGGCATTATCGAGGCCGTTCTGTGCGTCCATTTCTGCTTTAAAGGCGATGGTCTTGATCCCGTCTTTACGAAGTGAAGAGAGGATATCCTCTGTCTGAACGAGTTCAAGCGTCCACATCTCTCCGAGCATACTCTTTTTCAATTTTCCATTCTGCGGGAATTTCGGTGTATAGTCTGCTACAGCAGCTGCCATGAAGAGATAAGGCTCTTTCTGAATGAGGTGCACAGGTTCGCTCGTGTTCATACTCGCCTTGCTCATCTTGCCTTTCTTGGCAACGCGTACCGCATCCTGTGTATAGTCGAGCATCTCTTTGGCACTTTCTACTTCGATTGTGTAGATACTTTGCGGCAGGTTCTCGTTACCGGTGGTCGTGATGTAGCAGATATCCGCACCTTTAAGATAGAGGGCAAGACAGAGCGCCTCTGCCATTTTCCCCGAAGAGTAGTTGGAAAGGTAGCGCACTTCATCGATCTTCTCTCTGGTCCCGCCACCGGTCACCACTATGCGTCTGTCATCCCAGAAAGGTTCTTTGAAAAGGGCTTTGGCCGTTTCAAAGAAGATCTCCTGCGGGTCTGCCAGTGCACCGCTTCCCACATCGCCGCAGGCAAGCTGTTTTTTCTGGGGCTCGATGATTGTATAGTCGTTTACTGCAAGCATCTTAAGTGAGCCGGCAGTATAGTGGTTCTTAAGCATCTGGGTATTGGCGGCCGGAGCGACGAGCATGGGGCCGGCATAGGCAAGGGCTGTTTGCAGCAGGATGTTGTCGGCAATGCCTTTACTTAGTTTATTGAGACTGTTGGCTGTGGCGGGGGCTACGATAAAGACATCACACTTCTTGCCGATTTCGATATGATTGAGTTCCGAACTCCAGCTCTCAGAACTTTCTGTCAGCACCGGATTTCGTGTCAGGGCTTCAAAGGTCAGGGCCGAGACAAAACGCTCGGCACTCGGACTCATCATCACGTGTACCTGGGCACCCGCCTTGACGAAAAGTCTGGCAAGGTCACAGGCCTTGTAGGCCGAAATGCTTCCTGTCACACCGAGAAGTATGGATTTTTTGTTGAGATTGATCTGCATATTATTTGTCTCCGAAGAATTTGTAGAAAAAGTTTTTGACCGTTCTCATAGGGGTTCTTGAAATGGCAAGTACGCCTTTTTCCACATCTTTGTTCACGGTAGTCCCCGCAGCGATTATGACATCGTCCTCTATACATACAGGGGCCACAAGTTGTGTGTCCGAACCGACAAAAACGTTTTTGCCGATGATGGTCCTGAACTTGTTCTTCCCGTCATAGTTACAGGTGATGACCCCGGCACCGATGTTGGAGCCTTCTCCGATCTGAGCATCACCGATGTATGAAAGATGACCTGCTTTGACGCCGTTTAGATCTGATTTTTTTACCTCCACAAAGTTGCCAATGTGAGTATCTACAAGTTTGGAACCCGGTCTGACACGGCCCATAGGACCCACGTCGGAATTTTTAAGGTAGGAGTCCTCGATGACGGAGTGCGCTTTGATATGTGTGTTGACAAGCTGCGCCGCTCCCTGGATGCGTACACCGTTCTCCAGTTCGCACTCCCCCTCGAATGTGGCGCGGCAGTCGATGTAGATGGTCTCGGGTAGGCACATGGTCACACCGGCCATCATCAGTGCTTCTTTGATGCGTCGCTGCATGATCTCCTCGGCTCGTGCAAGGTCAAGTTTGGAGTTGACCCCCTTGAACTCCTCCTCTTCCACATAGACGGGATGCACCGTCCTGCCTTCATCCACCGCCATTTTGACGATATCGGTAAGATAATACTCTTTTTGTGCATTGTCGTTGCGTAGCAGCGGGATATAGCGCTCCAGCAGTGCTGTATCGACGGCATAGATACCGGCATTGACCGTCTGGGTGCAAAGCTGTGCTTCGTTACAGTCTTTCTGCTCTACGATCTCCACGACCTTGTCATCCTCGATGATCACACGGCCATATCCGGAAGGGTCTTCGAGTCTGATGATAGACATATTTATGTCAGCATCACCAGAGGTGAGTGCTTCAAGAGAAGATTTTTTAATGAGTGGCATATCTCCGTTGAGAATGAGGGTACGTTCGTGCCTGGTATATACCCCTTTCATCGCTCCACCTGTTCCGGGGAAGTTCTTGGCATCCTGTCTGTGGAATATGATGTTCTCATATTCTGCTTCCACTTCTTTTTGTATCCGTTCCTCCTGATGGTGGAGTATCACTGTGATATCATCGGAGATCTCTTTGGCCGCATCGATGGCATGGAAAAGCATGGGTTTACCCGAAATAGTGTGCAGGACTTTCGGTGTGGAAGATTTCATTCTGGTACCTTGGCCGGCGGCAAGAATTACAACGGATATGGACATTATTGAGAACCTTTTGGATAAAATTGCATAAATATTTATAATTATCGTGATTATATCGAATTGAAATTAAGTGAGTGAGTTTTTTTAATTTTGGAAAATGAACTTGGAACTTGATTTGTTCATAACCTCAAAGAACTTGAGCTTTTTTCAACAATGCGCTATAATCTTTAAATATTCTCTGGGTATACATACGCTGTTTTCCAGTTACATCGATAGTTTGCGAGATATTTTTGATACTGACAGCTTCTGTTATATTATAAATAGTCTTGCTATTTTTTACTCCTTGTGCGGGTTTTTTACTATGCATGTTCCAGCCATGCTACCAGTTTCTGTCTCTCCAGATGATTTCTAAGAGCTTCTATTTCTTCGGATCTTTTATGGTTTCCCATTTGGCCCAACAGACCTTTCAGGGCATGTAACACATCATCTACTTTTGTATCACTGTATGTTGCCTCTGAAGAGAGCAGATGTTCCAGGTCTTTGAGTGTTGTTTCGAGATTTTGTTTCCCTTTTTCGACAATGGGTGTAATCTTAGCCTCCTCAAATCCGAATTTTTTTAAAAAAACATAAGCTTTTTTTTCTGTTTCATCAAGTAGTTTTTGCATGTTCTATCCTTGTTAAAATTTCATAAAGAATTTCCGGGTTCAATGGTTTTTCAAGTATTCCGGCAAACCCGGCCTCTTCTACTTTTTCATAGGTGGATTTATAGACATCAGCAGTAAAAGCATAGATTATCGGTAAAGGACCATTGAGTATTTTGAGCTTTTTTATGACTTCAAATCCGTCCATTCCTGGCATTTTAAGATCGAGAAAGATCACATCATATGTTTTTATCTTGCACATACCGATAGCCTCATATCCGCCACCTGCCAGATCAATTATTGCGTCAGGATACTCTTTTTGGATAAAAAGCTGGAAAATATCCAAATTTGTTTCTGTGTCGTCAACAACAAGAACCGACAGAGTAAGCTTTTCTTTGTTCGTATGAAGCAAGGTCCTGCTTTTTAACAGCTTTTCGTAGCGTGACAGGGGTGCGCAGTATTCATACAAGTCGTCAAAATACTTTAAGGAGAGGTGCTGGTGCATATTTTCAGCTAGAAATATAGTATTGTTAAAATGCTTTGCACTTCTAAGATAGTAGATCAGTGCATCGAATTTGGTATAGGCTTCTGTTTCTGCCATAATGGAAATAATATTTGGTGTATCTTCTTTCGTATTCAAAAGGTAATTGATCAGGGTACTTTCTTTTTTAAAGTGTATTATCTTCGCACCGCACTTTTCGAGGAAATGGATCTTTTCTTGTAGATAGGTACTGATCTCCATCTCCCCAATATAGAAACAGATCTTTTTCCCTTCAAAATTCAGTTCCTGGGGTCTGGTTTTCTCAAAAAGACAGCTAAAAGAAAAGGTTGTTCCTTTGCCGACAGTACTTTGAACATTCAGTTCTCCACCCAGTTTTTCTGAAAGTTGTTTGGTTATATGCATACCTAACCCAAGTCCGTCTTTCTCTTTTTTATAACGACTGTACGGAGAAAACACATCCTCTGTCTGCTCTGGTGTCATACCTATACCGCTATCTGAAACACTGAATACTGTACGTACGCCACCTGCTTCTATGCGGTAATCCATAGAGAGCTTGATAAAACCTGTTTCAGTATATTTGAATGCATTACTAAGAAAGTTGATGAGGATTTCCATAATATGCATTTTGTCGCCATGCACAAATATAGGCATAAATGTTGAGCTAAACTGAAAATCGATATGGTACCGGTTTTTTATCTCCAGGGAAAGATGGTCAATACATTCCAGTAGCATTTCATCTAACGCGAAAAATTCTTTTTGTATCTCCAGTTGTCCGCTGTTAAGTTTGGTAATGTTTAAAATATCTTTAACAAGTGATTGAAGACTTTCAGCGCCGTTCATTGCTTTTTTCAAATGAAATTTCCCTTCCCCCCGTAATGCTTTGCTCTCTTCAAGTATAGTTAGATATCCGGTAATGGCATTGAGTGATGTACGCATTTCATGCGAAAGATTGGCGATCATTCGTTCCTGTGTTTTGAGTACAGTATTCAGCTGAGAGCTTACATTTTTTAAAATATGCTGCGCGGCAACAGACTGTGCTTCAATCTGTTTGGCGTAAATGCACCGCTCAATGAAGATAAAATGAAAAAGTTTGCTGATACTTTCCCGAAGTCTATTCTTCTCTTCTCTGTTCTGTGCCGTATCATACAAGTAGGAAAAGCTCTGAAAGAGAAATTCTACCAGAGTACGGGTGTAATTGGGGTTATTTTGGATAAATATTTCATATTGAAAGTCATAAAGAATCTTTTCATCCTGATGAAAGATCAGGGCTTCAAGCTTCTTGACAGTTTGTTGTGCATTCTTTTCTGAATACCCGAATCTTTTCATGATCTCAGATATGAAATATTTTTCCTGTACGATATTGAGCATCAGTATACTTCCTTTTCGGAGATGAGTGCAATAGTCATGGTTTGATTGTGAAGCAGTGTCCCACTTCGTTTTTTCGAAGTAGCAGGAGGACCTATCTCCCCGAATGTATGCGCACCGATAAATGTAATTCCCAGGTGCTTTTTTATATCTTCAAGATAGAGATATTCCATCATGGAAAGGTTCTTTGCTATACCGATACAGTTGAACAGAATAGCTACACTTTTGGACGGTGCAAAGGTATAGAGTCGTCTTAGGCGTTTTAACTGGTCCTGCTGGCTTATCATGATAGCGATCTTTACATACTCTTTTTCACATACTTCTCTGTAGAGAAGAATGCTTTTGTCCTTTTTGTTTACGCTTGTCATTGAGGCCAGTGGTGCACTGTTCCAGTCCCCATCTGCTTCTTTTTGTAAAAAAAGAGGATAGGCAAAGTTGTTGATCGCTGATTCTTTTAACTCTCCGGCGAATGATTCAATTACATCCTGTGCCGGTTTATTATTAAGTTCATAAATTTTGTTTTTCTCTGCTTTGGTTATTTGAAGAGGGAGTCCTACCGGTCTGAACAGGTGCATACTCATACCCTCTATTTTGTATTTGTTTTTATCGATCAGCCATAACAGTATATGCCGGTTATAGAATACACCGTTATAAAAGAGTTCACCTGTATCCTCGGAGGAAATATCTGTACCTGACACACCACCAAAAATCTTTTGAGTAGTTATTGTGCTGGGGAATGAAGAGAGTGTTTTTTCTAGTGTGGAAGAACTGAAACTGCTTAACATAATGACCTGATATTTTTTCTTATTGTCTACATTGAGGGAGGGAGTGACATCTTCAGAAAATATGTCAACAGCGAAAGTACCTTTCTCCATTTCTAGACAAAGATAGACACTGGGGAACTGATCACGTGATTCAACATAGGGAAGTTCGTCGGCAATGTTTGCTGCACTGCTGCAGGCTATGATGTCAGCAAGGGGGAAACGTTCTCTGAGTATTTGATATTCCGCGGAAAAAAGTGTTTTCTGACTTTTCCGGTAGAATCCGATAATAATGGTCGGAGTAAAATCAATATGACCCAATGATGCACCTGTTACAGCAATTTGTTTCATGATTGCAAACTCCTTACACTTCTTTTATCTACTTTGTCAAGTTTAAAGTTTTTTAAAATGCTTTTTATAATCTATAGGCATAATTGGTCTGCGTAAAAAAAGATCGAGAAACTCATTGAACTCTTCATGTTCTCCCGCGTAATAAAGTTAAGAATCTTATACTACTTACACATAATATGATGATCATCGTACACTTAAAGCCTAATATATTTTGACTTTTTCCACCTTTCCCTCTTTTTTAATAGGTACATTATATGTTTTTTTTACTAAAAATAGTATTGATTTAGATCAATTATGTATAAATTGTAGATTCAATTTTAAGAAACAAGGTACTTAAGGTAAAATACCCAATATCAATCATTTAAAAAAGGCTAATCATTTTGGTATGTAAACATTTTGGAAGTTGCGGTTCCTGCGCGCTGTATAATCAGAATTATACGCAGCAGCTCCAGTTAAAAGAGCAGAGAGTTTCAGAACTCCTTTCTCCTTTTTATACAGGAGAACTTGAACTCTTTGATTCACCCGATTCACGCTACCGTGCCAGGGCAGAGTTCCGTATCTGGCATGAGAGTGAAAGGTGTGACTATGCAATGGGGAATATTGAAAAGAAAGGTGCCGTCACCATAGAAGAGTGTCCCAAGGTGATCGAGCCCATTGAAAAACGGATGTGGAAACTGCTTGAGAAGATCAATGCCTCGCAGGAAGTACTGAAACAGCGTCTTTTTGCCGTTGAATTCCTGGCAACGACGACGGATGAGTGTCTTGTCACTATGCTCTACCACAGAAAACTGGATGAAGCGTGGAGTGAAGAAGCCAAAATGCTTGAGAGAGAACTGAACTGCAGGGTCATGGGCAGAAGCCGTAAACAGAAGGTGATCCTCTCCGATGAGTTTGTGACCGAAACACTTGAGATCGATGGCAAGGAATTTACCTACGTGCAATATGAGAGTGGATTTACCCAGCCCAACCCGGCGGTTAATGTCAAAATGATCGAGTGGGCGATCTGGCAGGCCAAAAAAGTGGGTTACGGGGACTTCCTGGAGAGCTATTGCGGTCTGGGGAACTTCACGCTGCCTCTGTCACACTACTTTGACAATGTACTGGCAACAGAGATCTCCAAGCGTTCCATTCACGCGGCACTGCAGAACTGTGAGCTGAACGCTGTAGAGAATATTACTTTTGCAAGACTGGCATCAGAAGAGATGACCGAAGCACTGAACGGCGTACGTGAGTTCAGCCGCCTCAAGGGAATAGACCTGAAATCCTATGATTTTTCAACAGTACTGGTAGACCCGCCAAGAGCAGGGCTGGATGAAGGAACGATAGAACTTATTTCCAATATAGACAATATCATCTATATATCATGCAATCCGGAGACACTGGCACGCGACCTTGAAACGCTTATCAAAACGCACACTGTCATGGAAGCTGCACTCTTCGACCAGTTTCCGCATACGGAACATGTGGAAAGTGGTGTGTTTTTGCAGAAAAAGTAAAGGAAGCTTGAAACCTGTTTAAGCCAAACTTCTATGTGCTACCATGGAACAGAAATTCTGTACCACTTTCATACCAGCATCTTTTGCTTTTTCAGCAGCGGCATTGTTGACCAGTCCCTGCTGCCCCCAGAATACTTTGACATCACCTCTTTCTATACAGGCATCGGCAATGGCATCGAAAGCGGCAGGTTTCCTGAAAATGTCCACCATGTCGATCTCAAACGGTATTTCTGCAAGAGAACGGTAGACCTTTTCTCCCAGTATGGTCTCTTCTTTTGGGTAGACCGGGACGATCTTGTAGCCTACCTCCTGAAGGTAGGCGGCGACACGGTGGCTGGCTTTGGTCGGGTCCGGAGAGAGGCCGAGGACCGCAATGGTCTTTACTGTGTCGAAAATCTCTTTGATTTCTTCCTGATTGCTGTTGACTGTGGGAAATTCACATTCCATAAAAAACTCCTTTATTAACTTTCTTTACTACTGTAACCTCTATTTCCTTAAGGTTGCAATGAGCCGTTTGGGGTGAAGAAAAAGGCTCAGGGCATCTGTGACATCTTTGCACACTATGTCAGAAGCAATCAGCGTATCTTTTGCACATCCCTCTTCTCCGAAAATGGCAATGCCCAGTGTAGCGGTCTGAAGCATGGCCGCATCGTTGTTGCCGTTGCCGAGCGCTGCACAGCTCTCCGCCCCCAATTTATCGATGAAGTCGGCTTTCTCCTGTGTATGGTCGCTTCCGGAAAGCACTTTGATGGTCACCGGGCTATCGGCAAGCTGTGCAGCGACACTGCCGAAGGTATCGGCGGTGATGACATGCAGGGTGTAGCTTTGGGCAAGTGTCTCGAACAGTACTTTGACTTCGGGATGGACCATGCCGTCCTTGGCGATGGTACCGTTGTAGTCGCAGACAATATGTATAATATTCAGGGTTTTGTAATTAGGTATCTCTATCATTTAATCTCCCGGTGATATAATTTTGATCGTTTATGGTATCGCGGAGACTTTAGTCCCGAACAGGCGAGGCTGAAGCCTTCGCTTCCAATTAATATTAAACATTATATCAAAATAAAGGTTGCTAAATGTCATCAGTCAAATTAACGGAATACAGTCACGGAGCAGGATGCGGATGCAAGATCTCACCTATGCTGCTCGATGAGATTTTGGAGAGTACTCAGAAAACGAGTGTCTATCCGCAGCTTCTGGTAGGCAATGCGAACAAAGATGATGCCGCGGCATACGACCTGGGCAATGGAACATCCGTTCTTTCGACTACGGATTTTTTCATGCCCATCGTGGATGATGCTTTCACTTTCGGACAGATCGCGGCGACGAATGCCCTGAGTGACATCTATGCGATGGGAGGCAAACCGCTAATGGCTATTTCCATTTTCGGATGGCCTATAGACAAACTTTCAGCAGATGTGGCAAGAGAAGTGATAGACGGTGGACGTTCCATCTGTGAAGATGCCGGCATACCGTTGGCGGGAGGTCACTCCATAGACTCACCCGAGCCTATCTTCGGGCTGGCGGCGACGGGATTGGTGGACAATGCCAACCTGATGCAGAACGACAGTGCCAAGAAAGGATGTTACATTTTCCTGACCAAACCGTTGGGTATAGGCATCCTCTCCACAGCGCAGAAACAGAAAAAGATCGAAGAGGGGCACATAGACCCGGCGATCCAAGCGATGACCACACTCAACAAAGTAGGTGCCGATCTGGCCCCGCTGGAATCTGTGGTTGCGATGACGGATGTGACCGGTTTCGGACTGCTGGGCCACTTGAGCGAGATCTGTGAAGCCAGCGACATCAGTGCACAGGTCTGGTTCGAGAAGGTACCGCTGCTTCCCAATGTGGAAAAGTACAGACAGCTTGGCTGTATTCCCGGCGGAGCGCGTAAGAACTTTGCCAGTTACGGAGACAAAATAAGTGAGATGACACAGCAGCAAAGAGAGATACTCTGTGATGCACAGACATCCGGCGGACTGCTTGTGATCGTTAAAAAAGATGGCCTTGAAGCATTCAAAAAGGTGACTGAAGCTGCGGGATTGACACTTGAACCGATCGGTGAAACCACGGTAAAAAGTCAGCATCTTGTTGAGGTCCTCTAAGTGGAGGAACTTCCGCAAAGCAGTGATTTCCGATCGATCGTTCTGAACAACACACCGCTCATAGATGTTCGCGCACCCGTCGAATTCGCAAAAGGTGCTTTCCCCCATGCCGTGAACCTGCCTCTTATGAACGATGAAGAACGGCATGTCGTGGGCATCAAATACAAAGAAGAGGGGAATGCCGAAGCGGTCAAACTGGGGCATGCTCTGGTAAGCGGCGATGTCAAAGAAGCGCGTATTAAAGCATGGACGGATTTCATCGCAAGTCATCCCGATGCAATGCTCTACTGTTTCAGGGGAGGGCAGCGTTCACAGATAGCGCAGGAGTGGCTCGCTGAAAACGGCAGGGAGATCGTGCGGCTCAAAGGTGGCTACAAGGCATTCCGGAACTGGCTGATGCAGGAGACTGAAAAAGCTGTGGAGCAGTTCAAACCCATCGTGCTCGGCGGCCGCACAGGTTCGGGGAAGACCATACTTCTGAAAAAACTGCAGAATGCTATTGACCTGGAAGGCCTGGCAAACCACAGGGGCTCTTCTTTCGGGCGTGATATCACACCGCAGCCTACACTGATCGATTTTGAGAATGCTTTGGCCTATGACCTGATACAGAAACTCGATCAGGGATTTGAACATCTGGTCTTCGAAGATGAAGGAAAGTGTGTCGGACGGATCTATCTACCCAAAATACTGGTGGAGCATCTCTCCGAAGCACCGCTTGTGGTGCTTGAAACACCGACAGAGAAGCGGATAGAGATCACTTTTGACGAGTATGTCGCCAAAGCACATGAAAAATACAAAGAGGTCTATCATGCCGACTACCTGAAAGTCTGGACCGAAGATATGCATGAAGCGATGAAAAGGATACAGAAAAGGCTCGGTGGACAGCGCTACAAGATCGTCTGTGAGATATTCGAGGATGCATTGAAAGAGCAGAAGAAGAACAGTTCGCTTGAGGGATACAAAGTGTGGATCGCCTATCTTCTGAGTGAATACTATGACCCGATGTATGATTACCAGATAGAGAGGAATGCTTCGAGAATACTGTTCCGGGGAAATGCTCAGGAGATCGAAGCGTTTTTGAAAGAGTATCGATAGGATGAATTAGCTTTCTTTTAGGTATAATTTCGCCAATTTATAACGTAGGAAATATTATGTTGGATTTAGCAAGTATCAGACAGGCCTATGAGAGGGTGCAGGGTGTCGTACACCGTACCCCTTTCTCTTATGCCCCTATCCTTTCACAGATCAGCGGATATGAAGTCTACCTAAAGAAGGAGAACCTTCAGCGTACGGGTGCCTTCAAACTGCGGGGTGCCTTCAACCGTATTGCTTCTCTTGTCGAGAAAGGTGACAGAGGCGGTGTGGTAGCAGCATCAGCGGGGAACCATGCCCAGGGTGTAGCTTTTGCCGCCAAACATTTCGGTATAGAAGCAACGATCGTGATGCCTGAATCCACCCCACTGACCAAAGTACAGGGTGTCAAAGAGTTCGGTGCCAATGTCATTCTTCACGGAAGCAACTATGATGAAGCCTATGCTTATGCTGTGACCTTTGGAAAAGAGAACAACTTTACCTTTGTACACCCTTTTACCGATGAAGAGGTTATGGCGGGGCAGGGAACCATTACGCTTGAAATGCTTGAAGATGTTGAAGACCTTGATGCTATGATCGTTCCGGTCGGTGGCGGCGGGTTGATTAGCGGAATGTCCGTTGCGGCCAAAGCATTGAAACCCGACATGAAGATCATCGCGGTCTCAGCCGAAGGAGCACCTGCCATGAAGAACTCCTACGATGCCAAACGGCCGTTGGATACGCTTTCGGTCCGGACCATTGCAGATGGGATCGCAGTACGTGACACGTCACCGATCACGTTGGAGTATATTTTGAAAAATGTAGACAGTTTCGAGTCTGTCTGTGACGACGAGATCGCTTCAGCCATTCTCTTTCTGCTTGAAAAACAGAAAGTACTGGTCGAAGGGGCCGGATCGGTCGGGGTGGCTGCCTTGATGCACGGCAAGATCGATCTGCCAAAGGGTGCCAAAGTGGGGATCGTTCTCAGCGGAGGGAATATCGATGTCACAATGCTCTCTCTCATTATCGAAAAGGGTCTAATGAAGTCTGCAAGAAAAATGAAGCTGATGGTCACGCTGGTCGACAAACCGGGAGCCCTTCAGTCATTTACGCAGATACTTACCGAGGTGGGTGCCAACATCGTACAGATAGGCTACGACAGAACTTCTATCGATCTTGAATTCGGCGATGCGCATGTCTCCGTGGCGCTTGAGACCAAAGGCGAGGAGCATCAGGCTCTGATACGCCAAAAGCTTGAAGAAGGCGGTTTTGCCTTCAGGGAAGAACACTGACGCTTTCCGGATTGATGATGGAGGATAGAAGATGGATGATGGAGCAGAGAGGAGTGAGGAATATGTCGTTGCGATCGATCTGGGGTCAAATACACTTCGTGTGACGAAACTGGACTGCAGGAGCGGGAAATTCGTTAACGAGTATGAGAAGATCGTCAAAACGGCAGATATGCTGGAACGTACGGGGGTGATCCATCATGAAGCGGTGGATCGCGTGATCTATGCGATCAAAGAGGCGCAGAAGCAGATCGGTTTCTCCGACGCATCGATTAGAGCCGTTACTACGGAAGCGATACGCCGGGCGCATAACAGGGTAGATGTCCTTGCCCGGATCAGGAAAGAGACAGGGGTAAGCTTTGAGGTCATTACAGGTGAAGAAGAGGCAAAGCTTACACTGCTTGCCGTAAAGCATCGGCTGGAAAAACTGCATTTCGCTGCCAGGGATTTCGTACTTATCGATATCGGCGGAGGCTCGACGGAGCTGATATTCCGTTATGGAGAAGAGGTATTCTCCAAAAGCTTCCCTGTCGGTATTGTTACGATTGCCCAGCGCTATGAAACACTTGAACAGATAGAAACTGCTCTCCCCGAAGTGATGCTCGATATACAGATGTACTGCGCCGAGGTCTATGCGACGAAAGGAAGGCCGGAAGCGTTCATTGCGACTGCAGGTACGCCTACCACGGTAGCAGCCATGAAACTCGGGCAGACCTATGAGAACTATGATGCCAAAAAGATCAATGGGACTTCACTCAAACAGGAGGAGCTGGACCTCTATCTGAAAAAACTCCTTTCCATGCCTTTTGAAGAACGGGAGATCATGGTCGGTACAGGCAGAAGCGATCTGATCACCGCAGGTATACTGATCTTCAAAGAAATTTACAATATTGTGGAATTTGAATCATGCGTTGTGATCGATGATGGGTTGCGTGAGGGTGTTGCACTGGATAGTTGTAAAGAATAAAATAGCCACACTTCCCGTTGTGAACAAAAGGAATAAAGAATAGAGTTTGTTTGCAACACTCTTTTTTACAGTTTGGTTAGTGTGGTACTCAGAGGTGTCTTTGTCATATATACAAGGGGGGGGAGATATACTTTTTCCACCTCTTGAATAAAATTATAGACAAAGAGTTTGTCAAATCTTGTCAAAAAGAGATTTTTCTCTATTTTTATTTTGTTTGTAAAATATAACCTACCCCGTAGGCACTTTTAATCGTATCTTTGGGCAGTTTCTGTCTCAGCCGTTTCATCAGGGAAGCGATAGCATGGGAGGAGAAGTCCCGTTCCGGTTGGTCTTCATATAGGTGATTGTATATGTCTATGGCTGAAACACTCTGGTTCGGATGTGAGCAGAGCAGTGACATGACTTTGCGTTCCCTGGGCTTCAGCGCTATCTCTTCAGCATTATGAAACAGTTTTTGATTCAAAGTATCCCAGTAAAAAGCCTCTTTTAATGCAAGTGTATGCCTTTGGGACCTCAACTCGTCGACCAGTGACAAGAGAAGGGTTTTGAGCCAGTCACTCTGTACAGGTTTGATGAGGTACTTGACTAAATGCAGCTCTATGGCCTGCAAAAGTCTCTCCTGATCGGAGTGTGCCGAAGTGATGATGATCTTCGTTTTTTGGTCATTTTCTCTGATCTTTCTTATCATAGCAAGTCCGTCGAGACGCGGCATGTTGATATCGGCAATAATAATATCGTGATGGTGTTTCAAGTAACTTTGGTACGCTTCCTGACCATCTTTTGCCCTGTACACCTTTTCAAAAAAGAGTTCGAGGTACTCTGTCATGGAGTCAAGAAGTGCCTCTTCATCTTCTGCGATCAGAATGGAGACATCAGTGATCTTGTTATGCTGCATCCGTTTTTCCTGCTTTTGGCATCACAATCCTGAACAAGGCACCCTCCCGGGTATTGGAGACAGAGAGTGTTCCCTCCATATTCTTCTCTATGATCATTTTTGAGATGTAAAGCCCCAGTCCCGTACCGAGCGATTTGTGTTTGGTGGTAAAATAGGGGTCGAAGATACGGTGTATGTCCTCTTGGGGTACTCCACCTGCATTGTCGCTGATCTCAAGAAGTACATCTTCGTCTTTTTCATAGAGCCTGAGCGCTATATGGGGGTCCTTGACCTTTCTGTACAGGAGAGTGTCTTTCGCGTTGTGCAAAATGGAAATGATCACCTGCATGTATTCGTTCATATATCCCTCGGCAGCTTCTTCGGAAATGTTTTCGAATGTAAGATCGATCCCTGCTTTTTTCAGCATAGGGTTTGTAATATCAAGTGCCTGTTGAAGCACTTCTGAAATGAGAAAACGGTTTTTCTCTTTTTCAGGGTGATAGAAATGCATGAAATCATCTATGGTCTTTGACATGTACTGAATATTACTCTCCATTTCCTGAAGCTTTCTGGCCAGTTCCCCGCTCTGCAGGATATCCTGCCGATTCTTTTCTTTGAGAATAGAGATCAGGGTATTGTTCATTGCGAGCGGTTGGCGCCACTGATGTGCAATATTGGCTATCATCTCTCCCATATCGGCCATTTTTGCTTTCTGGAAAAGGAGTTCTTCTTTCTCTTTAAGTTCCTTCATGGAGGCACGCAGTGCAAGGTCTTTCTCTTTGAGCTCTTCGATAGTATGAATGAGCCTGTCTTTGTACTCCCTTTCAATGTACAGACCGCATTCAAGTCCCTTCATCTGTTCGATCAGATCTGTGATCTTCTCTTTTTGTATGATAGATCCGTGCTGCGGTGCAATCAGATTCAGGTCGAGCTTTTCTATCTTCGAGAGCGAATAATTGAAGATATCCCTGCTGGGCATATATTCGGCATGGAACGGTTTGGCTTTCTCGAAGTAGTCATCACCTGCGAAGAATTCCCACGACTCTTCAATGCCCCCGAAGATATCACCTGAAAAGAGTGTTTTTGTGGAGGGCTCATACGTTACGAAGGCTCCGGGAGAGTGGCAGTAGGGTGTAGTGATGAACTGCAGGTGAAGATTGCCGCTTACAAGCTGATGGTCATGTTTGTCTATCTCGTAGTAATTTGACTTGATAAGATAGTGTTTGACCAGGGGAACCATTCTGCTGTGCGTAATGACAAGAAGATCGGAGCGGTCTATCAGTTTTTCCATCTGGGGAACTGCAGCGGCCAGGTCCGGGTCCTGATGGTGCAGAATGATATACTTGATGTTTTTCATCGAAGAGATCGTGTTGACCTTCCTGACAACGGCTTCGAATTCAAGCATGGAACCGGGGTCTATCAATATTGATTCATTACCGTTCTCTATGAAGTAGGGGTGACACTGAAAAGGATCATTTTCCAGATACATTCCCACCCAGTAAATGTATTTCGCTATCTTTACGGCTTGTGTAAAATCCATAGAAAAGTATAATGAAATCAGCTGAGCATTTTGATGATTCTAATCAAGAAAAAAGGACTCTTTTTATCTGATTTTATACGAATTTGTATCCACTCTAATGTTATTTTGCTATAATCAGTAAAAAATTAATGGAGTGTAGACCATGCAAATGAGTGGTGCACAAATGGTGTGTGAGGCGATTATTGCCGAGGGTGTTAAGACCGTATTCGGTTACCCCGGCGGTGCGATCATGCACGTTTACGATGAAATTTACAAGCAGAACGGTTTTGAACATATTCTCAACCGTCATGAGCAGGCAGCAGTACATGCTGCAGACGGATATGCAAGAGCGACAGGAAAAGTCGGTGTTGCCATGGTGACATCGGGTCCGGGATTTACCAATGCAGTTACAGGACTGGCAACAGCCTATATGGACTCCATTCCCATGGTTGTGATCTCCGGACAGGTACCTTTGTCTCTCATCGGTA
Source organism: Sulfurovum sp. NBC37-1 (assembly GCF_000010345.1). NCBI lineage: Bacteria > Pseudomonadati > Campylobacterota > Epsilonproteobacteria > Campylobacterales > Sulfurovaceae > Sulfurovum > Sulfurovum sp. NBC37-1. The sequence continues at coordinate 1,874,644 of NC_009663.1, read as the reverse complement.
CGGACGGTTTTCAGGAGATCGATGCCGTGGGTATCTCCAGACCCTGTACGAAGCATAACTTCCTGGTACGCTCGCTTGAAGAGCTTCCGCGTATCCTCAAAGAAGCTTTCTACATTGCAAGAAGCGGCAGACCGGGACCTGTACTGGTCGATGTTCCCAAAGATATCACGGTAGAGATTGGTGAGTTCAAGTATCCGGATTCTGTGAATATTCCGAGTTACAAGCCGACCTACAAAGGGAATAAAAGACAGATAGAAAAAGCGGTCGAAGCGATCAAAAAAGCGAAGAAACCGCTGTTGTATATCGGTGGCGGTGTTGTACTTTCCAATGCCTATAAACTGGTACGCCAACTAGCTGAAACAACACAGATACCTGCCGTTGAAACATTGATGGCAAGAGGGGTTATGGGTGCAAAGAACCCGTTGTTGCTCGGCATGCTCGGTATGCACGGAAACTATGCTTCCAATATGGCGATGTCCGAGACAGATCTTGTCATCTCTCTGGGTGCAAGATTCGATGACAGGGTCACGGGAAAACTTTCCGAGTTCGCCAAGTATGCCGATATCATCCATGTCGATATCGACCCGGCCAATATCGCGAAGCTGGTCGATGTGGACTACCCAATCGTTGGCGATGTCTCGCAGGTACTTGAGCAGATGCTTCCATTGCTTGATGATGTGAACACTGAGCGCTACAATGCCTGGAGGGAGATCCTCAAGCGTTATGATGAACTGCATCCGCAATCCTATGTCGATTCGGATGAAGTCATCAAGCCGCAGTGGGCTATCGAGCGTATCGGAGAACTTGTCGGTGAAGATGCCATCATCACTTCGGATGTCGGTCAGCACCAGATGTGGGCGGCGCAGCACTATCCGTTCGACAGGCCGCGCCAGTGGATCAACTCGGGCGGCCTGGGAACGATGGGCTTCGGTTTCCCTGCAGCCATCGGTGCCAAAAGAGCTTTTCCTGAGAAGACGGTCATCAACGTGACCGGTGACGGATCGATCCTGATGAATATGCAGGAACTTGTGACGGCTGCCGAGTATAAAACCCCTGTGATCAATATGATCCTCAACAACCATTTCCTGGGAATGGTAAGACAGTGGCAGACCTTCTTTTATGAAAAACGCTACTCCGAGACAGACCTGACATTCCAGCCGAACTGGAAGGCGCTGGCGGAAGCGTGCGGCGGTATCGGGTACGATGTGACGACCAAAGAGGAATTCGATGCGGCGATCAAAGATGCGATCGAGCAGGACAAGGTATGTTTCATGAACGTTGCGGTCAACCGTTTTGAGAACGTACTTCCAATGGTACCGTCAGGCGGGGCACTCTTCAACATGATGCTGCCTTCAAAAACCGAAACAGGCGGGGAGGAGAAATAATGACTGAAAATATCAATGAAAGACGTGTGATCTCCGTCGTGGTCATGAATGAAAGTTCAGTACTTGCAAGGGTCACGGCACTTTTTGCCGGACGCGGATACAACATCGAGTCTCTGACCGTTGCGCCCATCCCTGACAGTGAAATGTCCCATATTACCATTGCGACCAAGGGGAATGCCAGAGTAATGGAACAAATCACCAAACAGCTGCATAAACTTATTCCGGTCTACAAGGTCATCGAGCATGAAGAGATGGTGGAAAAAGAGATGGTGCTCATCAAGTTCCCTATCGCCGAGAACCTGAGTGATATCCAGGCGCTGTGCGGGGCGTATAACGGCGGTATCGTCAATGTCGGCAAAGAAATGGTCATCGCACAGGTGGCAGACGAGCCGAAGCGTATCAAGCATTTCATCGAAGCGGCGCAGCGTTACAATCCGTGTGAGACCGTACGGGGCGGTGTAGTCGCCATAGAACGTTAATTTCCCGTAGGGTGTGCAATTGCACACCGTATTCATCGTATTTTTGGTGTGCAATTGCACACCCTACAGAAGGATCGATATGACTTACAAACTCTCCCAAATTGCAGAAACGATCGGCCTGGATTATCAGGGTAAAGATATCGATATAGACGGCATACATACATTAAGCGAAGCTTCCTCTTCCCAACTCAGTTTTTTTAACGATGCAAAATATGCCTCACAATTGGCAGAGACCAAAGCGGGCGCCGTACTGATCGATGCGGAACATGCCAAACTGCTGCCTGAAACGAGTATAGCATTGGTTACGGATGAACCCTACCTCAAACTTGCACTGGCATCCAAACTTTTCGCCCACAAGATTGAAACAAAGGGAGATGCCCCAAAGACGGGTGAAGGGTGTGATATTGATGAACAAGTACGTTTTGGTAAGAATGTAACGCTGGGAGACAATGTGACCATACTGGCAGGCTGTTATCTTGGAGACAATGTGACCGTAGGTTCGAATACGCTGCTGCATCCAAATGTGACACTCTATCACGGTACGCAGATCGGGGAACGCTGCATCATTCACAGCGGAACGGTCATAGGGTCCGACGGATACGGTTTTGCGCATACAAGAACAGGAGAACATGTCAAGATCTATCAGAACGGCAATGCGATCATCGAGGACGATGTCGAGATCGGTGCGAATTGTACGGTCGACAGAGCGGTATTCGGTACGACCTATGTGAGAAAAGGCACCAAGATAGACAATCTCATCCAGATCGCGCACAACTGTGATGTGGGTGAACACTGTCTTTTTGCTTCGCAGGTGGGGCTTTCGGGTTCAACGACACTGGGAAGGAATGTGGTCATGGGCGGGCAGAGTGCAACGACAGGCCATTTGAGTATAGGTGATTTCTCTACACTTGCGGGACGATGTGTGGCTACGAAATCACTTGAAGGCGGTAAAACTTACGGTGGTTTCCCTGCCATTGAACATCGGCTATGGCTCAGGCTGCAGGCCAAAATATCGGGATTGATCAAAAAGAAAAAATAGTTAACTATTTGTGTTATAATCAATCTGTAAAATTATTTTCAGGAGTATAAGATGAGTGGAACAGTAACCAAAATAGACGAATTGGCATTGAGCGGTACAAAGGACGGAAAGATCACGATCACAACAATTACCGACCCTTATGGTGCAGGAAGTGAGAGCGTGGCAAGTATAGGGATATCTCTTCAGGCAGGCGCCGAAGAGCCGGACTGGAAAGTCCATATTCCAAAAGCGAATATTGATGCTCTCATTGCAGCACTAGAGGAAGCCAAAAAAAGTTTATAAGTACGAAAGCCGCTATGCTTCTTCAGCGGCCTTCATTTCTTTGTACTGTGCAAGTGCTTTGTTCATTGCATCTCGATCGGCTATCTTACGTCCGGCAATGTACCCTACAATATTTCCATCTTCATCAAATTTCGGTTTGATCCAGACTATAACAAGATAGTACTTCCCATCTTTGTTCATATTTTTGACAAGACCTTCCCAGTAGTTCCCTTTCTTGATTATCTCCCATAGGCCTTTGAATGCAGCTTTGGGCATATCCGGATGTCTGTTAATACTATGCGGCGACCCAATCAGCTCTTCTTTTGAATAGCCGGTTAATTCTCTGAACTTACGGTTGGCATAGGTAATGATACCAGCTGTGTCCGTTTCAGTGATCATGACACCACCGTCGAAAGGAACTTCTTCATCGACGGGATCAGGTTTTACGATTTCTTTTCCGGTGATAATGTTTTTGATAGTTTTGCCCATGCTTTCTCCACTGGCTATAGTCTATTTTCTAATCATATCAGTAGAAAGCTTAAGATAATTATAAGAAATTTAAATAATAACTGAATTTAACCGTTTTTCCTGCATACTTTGATACAATTGCAACAATTAGTTAAAAGGATTTTTTTTGTCAATTACCGAAACAATTAAATCATTATTGGAAAAGCGTATACTGGTCATAGATGGTGCTATGGGTACGCAGATACAAGACCTTGACGTACCAAAAGAAGCGTGGATTGATCACAGTGGCAAGGAACAGGAAGGCTGCAACGAACTGCTCAACGATACTGCAGCCGACTTGATCAAACGTATCCATAAACGCTACGCGATGGCGGGTGCCGACCTGATAAAAACCAATACTTTTGGTACCATGCCCTGGGTACTTGATGAATACCAGATGGGTGAACGTGCCTATGAACTCTCCAAAAAAGGGGCAGAACTGGTTAAAGAGATTTGTGCAGAATACAGCACGAAGATTTCACCGAAATTCGTACTTGGCTCCATCGGCCCGGGAACCAAACTGCCTTCTTTGGGGCACATCCATTACGACGAGATGTACGAGGGGTACAAGACTGTAGCTTTGGGGCTGATCGACGGCGGATGCGATGTATTTTTACTTGAAACATGTCAGGACCCTCTTCAGATCAAAGCAGCACTGCATGCCTGTCAGGATGCCAACAAAGAGCGCGGTGTTGAACTGCCGGTAATGGTTTCCGTCACTATTGAACTGAGCGGCTCTATGCTTATCGGTACGGATGCGACGACGATCGTTACCATTATGGAACCTTTTGATATTCTCTCTCTGGGCTTTAATTGCGGAACCGGCCCCGACCAGGTGAAGAAACATCTCAAAACACTGAGCGAGCTGTGCAGTATCCCCATCTCTGTACATGCCAATGCAGGATTGCCGCAGAATCGCGGGGGATATACCTATTATCCGATGGGGCCTGATGAATTCACACAGAAACAGCTCGAGTTCACAGAGTTTGACGGGGTGAGCTTCCTTGGCGGCTGCTGCGGTACGACACCACAGCACATTCAGGCGCTAAAAAAAGCGGTAGAGACCATCAAGCCGAAGAAGCCGACAGGTTCTATAGAGCCTTCTATCGCTTCACTCTTCACTACGACCGAACTGTTTCAAAAACCTGCTCCGCTGCTTATCGGGGAGCGGAGCAACGCCACGGGCTCCAAAGCATTCAGGGAACTCATCATTGCCGGTGATTATGAGGGGACACTGACCGTAGGCCAGGCGCAGGTACGTGACGGGGCGCACTGTCTGGATGTGAACGTGGAGTTTGCAGGGCGTAACGGTGCGACCGACATGTCCGCGGTCATGGAACTCTATAACCAGAAGATCCCTCTACCGCTCATGCCCGATGCCACCCGCGTGGGTACGATGGAAGCAGCGCTCAAATGCATCGGTGGAAAACCCATCATCAACTCCGTCAATCTTGAAGACGGGGAAGGCAAGCTCGATGCCATCTGTCAGCTTGCGAAGAAATACGGCACAGCGCTGGTCTGTCTGACCATCGATGAGACCGGTATGGCGAAAACGACAGAAGAGAAGCTTAGGGTAGCGGAACGTATTTATGACCTCTGTGTAAACCGTCACGGGATCGATCCTAGAAACCTCATTTTCGATATGCTGACCTTTACGGTCGGTTCAGGGGACCTGGAGTACCGTGATGCGGCGATACAGACACTCGAAGCGATCAGGGAACTGCACAAAAGACACCCGGAAGTCGGTTCGACACTGGGACTGTCGAACATCTCCTTCGGGCTGGACAAGAATGCAAGGATCTATCTGAACTCCGTTTTCCTACACCACTGTATTCAGGCAGGGATGACCTCGGTGATTATCAACGTCAAACACATCGTACCCCTGGCCAAGATGAGTCAGGAAGACATCGATATCTGCGAAGAGCTGCTCTTCCGTCCGGACGACAACTCGCTTTTCAGGTTCATAGAACACTTCTCTGACAAAACGGTGGACGACTCCGGAACCGATGAGGAATACGAGGCGATGAACAGTGAAGAGAAAATCGCCAAACTGCTGCTTGACGGGGACAAAGAGCGTATGATTCCTCTGGTCGAAGAAGCAAGAAAAGAGATCGATCCGGACAGGATTGTCAACGAAATCCTCATCGATGCGATGAAAGTAGTCGGTGAACTCTTTGGTTCAGGTCAGATGCAGCTGCCTTTTGTTCTGCAGTCTGCGGAAACGATGAAAGCGACAGTTGACTATCTGAACCCGTACCTGACCAAGCAGGAGAAAGAAACCGATACGACGCTGGTGATCGGAACGGTCAAAGGCGATGTGCACGATGTCGGGAAGAACCTTGTCGACATCATCCTCTCCAACAACGGTTTCAAGGTGATCAATGTCGGTATCAAGACGGATCTTGATACCTATCTTGAAGCCCATAAGGAGCATAAGGTACAGGCCATCGGCATGAGCGGCCTGCTGGTAAAATCCACGGCGGTCATGAAAGATAACCTGGAAACCATGGCCGAGATGGGAATGACGATACCTGTACTTCTGGGCGGTGCGGCACTGACACGCTCTTTTGTTGACGACTTCTGCCGCCCCATCTACAAAGGGCCCATCTTCTACTGCCGTGATGCCTTTGACGGTGTGATTGTGATGAGCCGTATTGAGAAATACAATGAAGATCCTTCTGTTGGTCTAGATACCCGTCTGGCCGGTGATATGGTGAAAAGAGAAGAGAAGAAAGAAAAGAAAGAGGTGGTCATTCCGCCTTTTGAAGAGATCCAAATGCCTGAACCTGTCGATATCCCGACACCGCCGTTCTGGGGCAGAAGGGTATTGCAAAAAAAGGACCTTGACCTGAATATGGTCTTTGACTGGGTCAACCAGAAAACGGTCATCAAAATGCATTGGGGCTACAAGAGCAAAGGGATGACAAAAGAGGCGTACCAGAAATTGCTGGATGAAACGGTCTATCCTGCCTATGAACGTCTGAAAAAAGAGTTTATAGAGAAGGATCTTTTTGATCCGACCATCATTTACGGCTACTATCCTGTACGGAGCAACGACAGAGAGCTTCTGGTCTTTTCGGAGAGCGAAGGATGGAATGTCGACGAAAATGCCGACAGGGAACCTTTCAAAGAGGTGGTAGGCAGAGCCGAATATGCCTTCTCTTTTCCGAGACAGAGAAGAAAACCCTACAGAGCGCTGAGTGACTTTTTCAGGCATGAAAGACACGATGTACTGGGGATCACCTGCGTGAGTGCGGGTTCCAAATTCTCAGCCTATGAGAAAGAACTTTACGATGCGGGCAAATACCTTGAATACAACATGGTACACGGTTTCTCGGTAGAGCTTGCCGAAGCCCTTGCCGAAGTAGCACATAAACAGATACGTATGGATCTCGGTATTCTCAAAGAAGATGAGGGTGCTACACTCAGGGATGTCCGAATGAACCGCTATCGGGGTGCAAGATATTCATTTGGCTATGCGGCCTGCCCGGACCTTGAGCAGAGCCGTATCATCTTTGATCTCTTGAAGCCCGAAGAGTTCGGTATCGAGCTGAGTGAAACCTTCCAGATACATCCGGAACAAAGTACGACGGCTTTGGTGGTGCACCACCCTAAAGCGACCTACTACGCGATATAGATATATGCACTTTTGTTATGATCCACGCGTAGGGTGGGTATCACCCACCATAAGGGCGATAGGCATATAGTCAACGGTCATGGCGAAAGCCGAATGAAATCAAATATCAAAGAGAAATAATTGGAAAAAAAAGATACAAAGAAAAAGGTTCCTTGCCGCTACTGCAAGCTGGAGGTGGACAAAGGGATCAAACGATGTCCCCACTGTGGAACGCACAACCCTTCTATGGGCGTGAAGCGTGCGATGATATGGAGCATATCTATGATCATAGTACTCTATCTGGCCGCTTTCATTCTGCAGCGCTTTGGGGGCTAATGTATCTTTAGTTGCATTTGTACAATATGTTTCTTTGGTAAAATTTTTCTAAAAAAAGGAGTTACAATGAGTCACAGACATAAAAACAAGATTGAGAAACTTTTCACGCATCCCATCTCTAACAATGTGGATGTCAAGAAGCTGCTCTCTGCGCTGGAGCATTACGGATTTGAGGTGGATATCACCAAAAAACACAAGGCAAAGCTTTTCTACAATGAAAAAGAGTTTGTCCTCGCTTTGCCTCACGGGGATCATTTAAGCAAGGATGAGGTGGTAAGGCTAAAACATTTTCTCGAAGAGGTTGGTATCACTCCAGATAGCGTAGAGTAATCTTCAGAAGACTACTCTATCTCTTTAAGTTTTAGGTCATATTTGGCATTGATCTTATCGAGTGCTTCGGTGGCGATCTCAAGCCTCTCAAAGATCTCTTCTATCTCTGCCTGGGTTTCTGCCACAGCTTTTGAATGTTCGATCATGCCTGAGTTGTCTCCGGCATTTGATGCTTCGAGCAGTGCTGCATTTTGTTCTTCTTCCAGCACTTCCAGCACGTCCATTCTTTTTTCGCAGTGTTTGATCTCATCCCTGTGGGGTTTAGCCTCTTTGGCTTTTTCTTCTATGATGGCACTCCGTCTTTTTTTACGTTCTTTTTTGTCAAGTTTCGGCTTGCTCTTCTTGGGTTTTACCGTGCCTTCTTCCTCTTCCCAGCCTATCTTCTCCAGAAAGTCGTCGTAACCGCCGTCAAAATATTCGGCCCCTCCTTTATGAAAGATGATGAGTGTATCCGCCAGTCTTCGGAGTAGCATTTCAGAGTGTGTGACCATGATGGTGGAGCCCTGAAAATTCTCTATAGCATCACAAAGGGAGTCTATGGACTGCATATCGAGGTGGTTGGTCGGTTCATCGAGCAGGAGAAGGTTTGCAGGTGTTGCTATGATCTTACCGAGCATAACACGGCTTCGTTCACCTCCGGAAAGTACTTCTATCTTTTTGTCTGCCAGTTCGCCGGAGAACATCATCGTCCCGCAGATGGCACGTACTTCGGCCATGCCTATCTTTTTGTCGGCAGATGTGATCTCATCTATAATGGTATGTTGGGTGTTGAGTCGCTCGATGTTTGTCTGTCCGAAGTGTGCCATAGTGGTAGAGGGGTGGAAAGAGAGGGTACCCTGCTGCTGTGGCAGTTCCCCTGCGATGTAGTTGAGCAGGGTGGATTTACCCTTGCCGTTCTTCCCTATGATGGCGAGTGTCTTTCCGTTCTCCATCGCAAAAGTGAGATGTTCAAAAAGCGGTTGATCCTCTTTGTACCCAAAACCGAGCTCCTCAGCCCTGAAAAGTATCTTGGCAGGTGTTTCCTTGTAGTTGAAGTGGAAAGAGAGAGAACTTTCGCTCTCCAATTCATCCATCTCATCCATCTTTTCGAGTATCTTCACTTTGGATTGTGCCAGGGCGGCAGTGGAAGCCCTGGCTTTGTTTCGGGCAATGAACTCTTCGAGCTCTTTGCGTTTCTTCTCCTGATTGAGCCTTGTTTTCTCATAGGTCTCATCCTGAAGCGCAAGCGTTTCATAGTATTTGTGTGTATCGCCCTGGACCATAAAAAGACCTTTTCGCTGTATGCCCATGGTATGTGTGGTCACGGCATCCATGAATTCACGGTCGTGGGTAATGAGGATGACCTCTCCGTCAAACTCGCGTATGAACTGTTTGAGCCAGCGCAGGGAGAGAAGGTCGAGGTAGTTGGTTGGTTCATCCAGAAGCAGCATATTGGGTTCGGTTGCCAGCAGTTTTGCCAGATTGATACGTATCTGGTACCCTCCTGAAAAGCTCAAAGGGTCTTTTTGCAGGTCCTCTGCAGTAAAGCCCAGTCCAAAAAGGATCTTTTCGATCTTGTAGAAGTTGTACTGTTCATCTTCGGGGAGTATCTGTGCGCACTCCTCTTCAACAGTATGCTTGGTAAATTTGAGGTGCTGCCGCAGAGTACCGATACGGTAATTCTTCGGGATGCTGATCTCCCCTTCGTCATAACTCTCTTCTCCGAGTATCAGTTTGAAGAGGGTCGATTTCCCTGTACCGTTGCGTCCTATGAGGCCGATCTTCTGATGGGCCATGACTTTAAGGTTGAGGTTTTTGAAGAGTGTCTGGCCACCGAAGCTTTTGGAAAGGTTTGTAAGCTGTATCATCTATCGTCCAATTGTAAAATATTGGACGAAGTATAGCGAAAGTGCTATTGTTTTCCACCATTGACCATGGTGGAGAGTATGCCTGGTTCATCTTTGTTCTCCGCGACGAAAACACCGAGTATATGCAGCGGTACGAAGTAGAGCAGAACCTGGTAGACCAGTTCGTGTACCTCTTTGATGTCATGCGCCGTATCTTTGCTCAGTCCGAGTGCTTCATAAAAGTGGATGACCAGACCGCTTACCGCCATAAAAAGTAGGCTTGCATAAATGAGAAGGTAGCCTAACTTGACCATTTTCTTGTGAAAGTTCTCCTGTCTGAGATGCCTGTAGTTCTGTTTTCCGCTTCGGGTAAAAAAGAGAAGTATCCGCCATACCACCAGTGCGGCAAGTACATACCCGAGAATGATATGCCACTCCCACATGGGCCCGCGGATGGCCTTCGCCACGACTTTGGCCTCTTCGGCCACGATATCGATGCCCTGTTCGGCAAGTTTTCGGATGATGATCTCCGAGTTGGTCCTCCAGCTCAGAAAACTTTTGCGTAGCAGTACCGTCCCTATAAGGCCCATGACCACCAACGCGTTTATCCAGTGCCAAAGCCTGAAATTAAAACTCCATTTTTGCATGATTGGTCCTTTTGTATGAATAGCTATTGCCATTGTAGCATGAAAAAATAACGGAGTTTCTGCTATGATTAACAATCTATGTTGAAATAAAAAGAATTGAGGAGAAAGATGATGAAGAAAACAGCAGTAGTATTATTTTTTGGTTCAGGGCTTCTTTTTGCCGCTTTGTCGCCGCAGGTACAGAATGAAAAAGATCTTGCCGTCATGACGGACTTTGCAAAAAGCCATCCCAAGGTCATGGCAACGCTTCGCGTTATAGACCTTGAGGAGAAAGTGATACGTTTCGGAGCAGGGTGCAAAGTGATCTTTCACAGAAAAGAGTCTTTGAAGCCCAAAGGGATGGTAGGACCAGCCGATCCGCTTGAGTTCAAACGATCGACCTGTCTGGTTGATTGAAATAGTATGAAAGAAGGGATATGGTATTTTACATCCCTGGTATGATCAATCCTGGGGAATACCGTAATCCTTACCGTAATTTTCCACAACAAAGTCTATATCTTTGTCCCCGCGTCCTGAGAGGTTCACCAGAATGCTCCCCACGTCAGGCTCTTTGGCAAGTTTGAGCGCATAGGCGACTGCGTGTGCCGACTCGATGGCAGGGATGATCCCCTCTTCTCGTGAGAGTTCGAAGAATGCATCGATCGCCTCTTTGTCGTTGATGGAACTGTAGTTGACACGTCCGATATCCTTGAGATAGGCATGCTGCGGCCCTACGGAAGGGTAGTCAAGTCCGCTGGCAACCGAGTAAACCTCCTGTGGTTCACCGTTTTCATCCTGAAGCATGTAGGATTTAAAGCCGTGCATGACGCCCGGTTTGCCCAAAGTGATGGTCGCGGCATTCTCTCCAGGGATATCGAGGCTTCTGCCGGCAGGTTCTACACCGTGCATGGCAACGGTTTCGTCATCGATGAATGCAGTAAAAAGTCCCATAGCATTTGAACCGCCACCTACACAGGCGACAAGATTGTCCGGAAGCTTTCCTGTCATTTGCTGGAATTGCTCTCTGGCTTCTACCCCTACGATGGATTGGAAATCTCTTACCATCCGCGGGAAAGGGTGGGGACCTACGACGGAGCCGATGGCGTAAAGTTGTGTCACCGGATCTTTAAGGTAATTCTCGAATGCCGTATCGACGGCCTCTTTGAGGGTACGTCTGCCATGTGTAGCAGGGATGACGTTGGCACCGAGAATGTGCATTCTAACCACATTTGGATGTTCTTTTGCCATATCGACCTCACCCATATAAATGTCACATTCCAGTCCCACAAGGGCCGCTGCCGTAGCAAGTGCCACACCGTGCTGTCCGGCACCGGTCTCAGCGATGATCTTCTTTTTGCCCATTTTCTTGGCAAGCAGTGCTTCGCCCAGACAGTGGTTTATCTTATGTGCGCCGGTATGGTTGAGGTCTTCCCTTTTAAGGTAGATGTCTGCACCGTACTTTTCGGAAAGATGCTTCGCATGGAAGATCGGGCTTGGACGGCCAACGTAATGCTGGTAAAGGTCTGCAAGCTCCTCAAGGAATGCAGGATCCTGTCTGATCTCTTCATAAGAAGCTGTAATCTCATCCATGATCGTCTGTAGTTCAGGCGGGATGAATGCGCCGCCATACTCTCCGAAATACCCTTTTTCATCCGGTAGCGGACAGTTGAAAATATTTGTTGCCATAAAATCTCCTTTGAGCTAAATAAAATATTGTACATTAAAAGAGTTTTTGTGTGACTGAGCCCAAATCTCGAAATAGAAATTCAGCACTTTTCACCATCATCGTATTCATGGACTTTGCTTCATATTCATTACCGCACCGACGGGTGCGCCTCAAACATGAAAACAAACCCCATGAACACGAGCATGGCAAAGATTACAAGAATTCTATTTCGAGATTTGTGCTGAATGGAACGAGGACACTAAAAGTATGTTTTAGTTATAATAATCAAAAGTAAAAATTATATATTGGAATGGGGGACTAAGAATGGACTATCCGAATTTTCCAGAGAACTGTAGATCGTTACTCTGCAAGTACCTGACACCTGAAGTATTCGAAGCGCTAAAAGACAAGAAAACATCCAACGGGTTTACCCTGGAACAGGCGATCAACTCCGGTGTGATGAACCCTGACAGCAGTATCGGTGTCTATGCCGGCGATAAAGAATCGTACAGGGTTTTTGGACTTTTGTTCGATCCGATCATTGAAGAGTATCACGGATTCACCAAAGATGATTCCCACCACAGCAATATGGAACCGGATCTTCTACATGCATCCAATCCCGATCCTGAAGGCAAGTTCATTCTTTCAACGAGGATCAGGGTAGGGCGCAATGTCGACAATATACCCTTAGGCCCTGCAATAACAAGAGAACAGCGTAATCAAGTGGAATCGGATGTAGTCAAAGCCTTGCATCGGCTTGAAGGAGACCTAGCAGGGAAGTATTATCCGCTTCTTGGTATGTCAAAAGAAGTGCAGGATGCTTTGATACAGGATCATTTTCTTTTCAAGGAAGGTGACCGTTTCCTTGACGCTGCCGGACTGAACCAAGACTGGCCCGAAGGTAGGGGAATCTACCACAACAACGACAAAACTTTCCTGGTATGGGTCAATGAAGAGGACCAGCTTCGTATCATCTCTATGCAGAAGGGTGGAGATATCAAAGCGGTCTTTACACGTCTGGTCAATGCGGTCAAAAGCATCGAGACGAAAATACCCTTCTCCTACAGCTACCATCTGGGTTTCATTACTTCCTGCCCTACCAATCTGGGTACAGCCATGCGTGCGAGTGTACATATAGCCCTGCCAAAACTCTCACAGGATATGGAGGCTTTCAAAGCCATTACAGATAAGTATCATTTGCAGATACGCGGTATCCATGGGGAGCATTCCGAGAGTGAAGGCGGTGTCTATGACATCAGCAACCGCCGCCGTCTCGGCATTACCGAAGTTCAGGCGGTACAGGATATGTACGACGGTGTCGTCGCGCTGATCGTAGCAGAAAAGGCATTGGGCTAAAAAACCTATTTGTGATACAATCCTACAAACGCATACAAGGAACCGGAATTGGAAATACAAAAAGGTATTTACCGGCATTACAAGGGAAATGAGTATGAAGTGCTGATGGCGGCACGCCATTCGGAAACGGAAGAGTGGATGGTGGTTTACCGTGCTCTCTATGGTGACTATGGTGTCTGGGCAAGGCCGTATGATATGTTCATCTCACAGGTTGAGATCAATGGTGAGAAGGTAGACCGGTTTAAGTTTTTATATGCGTAGGGTGCGTGATCACGCACCCTGTGATAGACTCGGCATACAATTTTATTTGTGCCGAAAGGCCATAGGGAAGGTGCGTGATTATGCACCCTACGGATATCTTTGATCCTAAAAAAATAGATAGTATTTTTTTATATCCCCTCCATTTTCCGTGCTTCAAAATAGACAAGCCTGTTACCTGAAAATCTGAAAAACAGTTCGATGGGACGGCAGCAGACTTCACAGTCTTCAATGTATTCACTCTCTTCTTCACTGGGGTCAAGTACCATTGAGATCTGTTCCCAGCAGTAGGGGCAGATAAAAAAATGTTCCATCACTTTTCTTCTTTCCTGAACCATTTCGTTAGCCACTTTGGAAGTGTGCACCCACTGCAATTCCCTGATCTCTCACAACGGGTGATTTGAATATTTCTCCAAAGCATGAAAGCAAAACCGAGGGCGATCACAAGTTGCAGGATGCCGATGTTGTAGTAACCTTCCATGAGGTTCTGGATGCTGAGGACGAGCATGATGAGGGTAATGATGAGGCACAAGGTGTAATCCTTATTTTTATGTGAATGTATTATACTTCTTTTGGTTATATCAAAGTTTTACTTGATATATAGGATTTCCAATAAAAATACTAAATGCTCAGCGCTAAAAGCTGAACGCTTCCCGGAGGGATTCATGTCAAATATTATAGAACATTTCAAAACACTTACGCAGATTCCGCACTGTTCCAAGGAGGCGGAAAAACTGTGTGATTTTCTGGTGGTGTTCGCCAAAGAGAGAGGGTATGAGGTAGAGGTGGATGAGGTGAAGAACATTTACATCCACAAAGGAGTGCCAAAACTTTGTCTGCAGGCACATTACGACATGGTCTGTATGGGGAAGGCACCGAAAATAGAGACGTATGAAGAAGAGGGATGGATGAAGGCGAAGGACTCCTCTCTGGGTGCAGATAACGGTATGGCGATCGCGATGATAATGCAGTTGATGGATGAGGGAAGGATTTTGGAATTTCTGTTGACCTCTGATGAGGAGATAGGGTTGATCGGTGCGAATGAAGTAGCCTTTGACTTCAAGGCAGCCTATATGCTCAATCTGGACAGCGAAGATGAGGCAGAAGTCTACATAGGATGTGCCGGTGGAGCGGATATCACGGCCTTCAAGCAGGACAGTTATGCCGAAGGGAAAGGTGACTGTTACGAAGTAGCGGTCAAAGGGCTTGCTGGTGGACACTCCGGTGTGGACATCAACAAGGGGATCCCCTCTGCCATCAAAGTATTGGGACGTTACCTGGCGCAAAAAGGTGTCACACAGCTCGCGAGTATTTATGCCGGGGAGCGTCGAAATTCTATCCCTGCCAATGCCGTGGCGATCGTCCGAAGTGAAAAGCTGTTGGAGAATGAGGGAGAGGTGCAGGTCCGAAAACTCAGAGAATCTCCAATGATTCTGAGTGAGGGTGATAAGCTCATTGCACTTATAGATGCCTTTAAACACGGGGTACGAAAAGAGAACAGAGAATTAGGTATTCCCGATATCAGTATCAACCTTGCCATTATCAATGCCGATGAACGGGGAGGGGTCACTATTGAAACTAGTGCAAGAGCGATGGATGCAGATTCTCTCGATGCATTGACCCATGAGACAGTTTCATTCTTTGAAATGTACGGCTTCGAGAGCAAAATGGAAGATAAATACCCTGCGTGGAAACCTGATATAACCGACTTTACCAAACTGGTGGACGAAAAGATGAAAGAAGTCTTTGGAAAAAGTAAACTTATGGCGATCCATGCCGGGCTGGAATGCGGTGTGATCGCCGAGAAATATCCGAAGATGAAGTTCGCTTCCATCGGACCGACCATACGTTATCCGCATTCGACGAGAGAGAAGGTAAAACTGGATTCTGTAGAGAAAACATTTGTCGTTTTGGATAAAATCATACAATCAGTGTAAATGATGATAAATATTAATATGACTTAAGAAAAAGAGGAGTAAAATTAAAAAATACACTAATTAAAGGAAAAGAATGAAAACGATCTTTCAGGATTTGGATTATTTAAAAAAGAATATCGAAGATAAAAAAGCGCAAAAGATGCTTAAAGAACTTGAAGGGAATATCCATCTTTTAAAAACAAAAAGTGGACTTACCCAGTTGATGAATAAGAAAAAACTGGCAAAGATCACCCGCAATGTCGAGTATGAAAATGAACTCAAAGAACTTCAGGTAGAGCTCATCAAGCTGCAGAACTGGGTCTATGACAACAACAAACGCGTGATGATCATCTTTGAAGGGCGTGATGCTGCAGGGAAGGGTGGTTCCATCAAGCGTTTTACCCAGTATCTCAACCCCAGAAAATTCAGAGTGGTCGCTTTGCAGAAACCTACAGAGGTAGAGACAGGTCAGTTCTACTTTCAGCGTTACTTTCAACATCTTCCAAATCCCGGAGAGATTACCTTTTTTGACAGAAGCTGGTACAACCGTGCCATCGTAGAACCCGTCTTTGATTTCTGTACGCCTGAACAGTATGAAAAGTTTATGAAGGAGGTGCCGGAGATAGAACATGCCCTGATCGATGACGGGATCATTCTGATCAAATTCTGGTTCTCCATTACCAAAGAGAATCAGCAGAAACGATTTAAGGAACGTATGACAAATCCTTTGAAGCACTGGAAACTGAGCCCGGTCGATCAGAAAGCCCAGGAGATGTGGGACAAGGTGACCTACTACAAAGAGGAGATGTTCTCCCGTTCACATACAGGCTATGCCCCATGGATCATCGTGGACAGTAACGACAAGAAAAAAGCCAGACTGGAGTCAATACGTTATGTACTCTCACAAATCCCGTATGAAGGGAAAGAAGATGCAAAGATCAACCTGCATCATGATCCGGAGATCGTAGAGCGTTACCACAGAAGAACACATAGCGAGAATTAGAGCTTTTTAAACTTTGAAACTCTCTTTTGTTCTGCAATGTGCTGCCATGAAGCAGTCGTCGCACTCCGGTTTGACCGCTTTGCATCTGTATCGTCCGAAAAGTACCATCGCCTGGTGGAGCCGGTGCAGGTCGGTCTTGAATTTTCTGCTTAACTCCTCTTCGCATTTTACTGCGGTTTTGGCATCGCAGAGTCCCAGGCGGTGTGCCACTCTGAAAACATGGGTATCGACCGCCATCAGGTTGGCTCCGGTATACTCAATCATCACGACATTTGCAGTCTTCTGTCCTACACCGGCAAGTTTGACCAGTTCATCCCGCTCAAGCGGTATTTCATTGCCGTAATTCTCCACCACGGACTGTGCCATCTTGATGAGATTTTTTGCCTTGTTGTTGAAAAAGGAGCAGGTGTTGATGTAGGACTTGACTTCATCCAGGTCAGCATTGGCAAGCGAGACCGGATCCGGGTATCTTTCAAAGAGGGTAGGGGTGATGATGTTGACCCTCTTGTCGGTACATTGTGCAGAGAGCATCACTGAGATAAGAAGTTCATAAAGATTCCTGTACTCAAGTTCCGTGACCGAATCGGGATAGTGTTCCAAAAAGAGTGCTTTGATCTCTTCGATCTCTTTTTTTGTCGCTTTTTTCACTTTAGCCATAAACAGAGCACCTTTTGTATGAGTTTTTCTATGCAATATTATCACATTAATGAATGATTTACCTAAGAGAGATATAATCTTAATAAATTTTTAATATACACAAGGATAACACATATGGTTAAAATCATCAAAACATCACTCGTAGCAGCAGCCTTCATGGCATCATCACTCGTAGCATCGGACATTCTGGCGACTGTCAATGGTAAAAATATCACAAAACAGGATGCTGAGGCGTTCGTAAGCGCAACGGCACCGAATGCACACTTTTCACAACTTGACCCTGCACAGAAGAACATGATTACACAGAGACTGATCGAAAAAGTACTTTTTATGGAGTTGGCCAAAAAAGAGGGAATTGAGAATGACCCTGAATTCAAAAAAGCACTTGAGAAGATTAAAGATGAACTTGCGGTCAACCTCTGGATGAAAAAACAGCTCGATAGCATTGTTATTTCCGACAGTGAGGCCAAAGACTTCTATGAAAAGAACAAAGACAAATTCATACAAAAAGAGATGGTACAGGCAAGACATATCCTTGTCAAAGATGAAAAGACGGCCAAAGAGATCATTAAAGAGTTAAAGCCACTAAAAGGCGAAGCGCTCAAGAAGAAGTTTATTGAGTTGGCTAAATCTAAATCCATAGGACCATCAGCTCCAAAAGGTGGAGAGCTTGGAAAATTCGCCAAAGGTCAGATGGTACCGGAATTCTCAAAAGCGGTATGGAAACTCGAGAAAGACCAAATCACATTGGAGCCGGTAAAAACACAATTCGGTTACCACATCATCCTGCTTGAAGACAAAATAGAAGCGCAGACTGTACCTTACGACAAGGTAAAAGACCAGATCATTGCTTCGTTGAAGCAGCAGGAGTTTGCAAAGAAAGTTGCAGCTATCGCTAAAGAGCTCAAAAGTAAAGCGAAGATCGTTGACAACACAGCAAAGGCGAATGCTGTAACGAAATAGTGTAGTATCATCATATAAAGGGGGAGGAAAAATATGAAGAAAATCATTGTTGCTGCAGGTATTTCACTGGGAATACTTGCTGTACCGCTTTGGGCTGATCATCTGAAGGACAGTTTGTCACGTATGGTGCATGAAAAAGATACTACACCGGGGATGGTGGATCTCAGTAGACTTGACCAGCCAATGGCCGGACCGGTCAAATCGAGACCATCCAATGCCGTCATTGCTACAGTGAATGGACACAAGATTCGCAAAAAAGAGGCGGATGCTTATATCAAATCGAGAACCAAAGGTAAAATTACGGATTTCGATACTCTCCCAAAAGAACAGCAGCTAAGACTGGTCAAGGAGCTCAGTTTGCCTATATTGATGGCAAGTCAGGCAAAAAAAGAACTCTCCGAACGGGAAAAAGAAGGGGCTTATGTCGGTGCCTGGATGCGCAAAGAGGCTGCAAAGGTTACTGTGTCAGATGCGGAAGTACAGGCAATGTATGATCAGCTGAAGCAGAAAGCGATGGAGCGTAACGCCACCAACAATATCATTCCCCCGTTTGACAGCATCAAGAACAAAATGAAAAGCCAGATGACCGAAAAGAAGATCATGGACAGCCTGATGAAAGATGTCAAGGTTGAAGTGGCTGCACCTACTGCCCTGCCACCTATGATGATACGGAAGTACTAAACCCCCCGTTTAGTGAAAAGACGGTAAAATATATACATAAAAAATTACGAAGGCATAAAATGAGAAAAACGCTAAAAATGGTTGGGATTGCTCTGGCATTGACCACATTGACCCTGTCTGCGGAAACAGCAGGAACAGTAAACGGTATGGACGTTTCCGTCGCTGAAGCGAACAAAGCACTCAGCGTAATCAGCAAAGGCCAGGCAACCTGGGACAAGATATCGAAAGAGCAGAAAGAACAGGTACTCAATATGCTCGCACCTAGCAAACTTGCGGCGGTCAAAGCAAAAAAAGAGTTGACACAGGAAGAAAAAGATATTGCACTTAGTAATCTCTGGATGCAGAAGAAAATGTCTGAAGTAGCAATTTCTGATAAAGAAGTGAAAGACGCTTACGAGAAATTGAAAGCTGTAGCCAAAAAAGCTAACCCAAATAAACAGTTCCCCCCATTTGAAGCGGTAGCGAAAAACATCAAAATGAAAGTGGCTCAGGAAAAAGTCGTTGGTGACCTGATGAAAAATGCAAAGATCAAACTAAAATAACCCTATCGGAGAAAATGTAATATGTCTACAAAAGTATTGGATGTTCTGGACACAGGAATCGTAACGGGTGATGATCTTCAAACTCTCTTTAGGATCGCACAAGAAGAAGAGTATGCGATCCCGGCTGTAAATGTCGTAAGTACCTCTTCGATCAACGCGGTATTGGAATCTGCCAAAAACGTCAATTCTCCTGTCATTGTGCAGTTCTCGAATGGTGGTGGTGCCTACTATGCAGGGAAAGGACTTTCTTCTGATAAAGCTGCGATCCTGGGTACGATCTCCGGTGCACAGCATGTGCATACAGTAGCGAAGGCCTATGGCGTACCGGTAGTCCTGCATACGGACCATGCAGCAAGAAAACTACTTCCCTGGATCGATGCGCTCCTTGATGCCAGTGAAGCACATTTCAAAGCACACGGTACACCGCTTTTCTCTTCACACATGATCGATCTTTCCGAAGAGCCCATCGAAGAGAATATCGCTACATGCAAAGCCTATCTTGAGCGAATGAGCAAGATGGGAATGACGCTGGAGATAGAACTGGGTGTGACCGGCGGAGAAGAAGACGGTGTAGACAATACGGACATCGACAACTCTTTGCTTTATACGCAGCCTGAAGAAGTGGCCTATGCCTATGAAGAGCTTATGAAAGTTTCAGACAAGTTCACGATCGCCGCATCGTTCGGTAACGTACACGGTGTCTATAAACCGGGGAATGTACAGCTCACTCCGAAGATCCTGGATAATTCCCAGACCTATATCGAAGAGAAGTATGATACATCTGAAAAACCTGTTAACTTCGTCTTTCACGGCGGTTCGGGTTCCGAACTTTCCGACATACGCGAAGCCATCGGTTACGGCGTGATCAAAATGAACATCGATACAGATACCCAATGGGCCTTCTGGGACGGTGTACGCAAGTATGAAGCGAAATATCATGACTATCTTCAGGGACAGATCGGGAATCCGGACGGTGAAGACAAACCCAACAAAAGTTACTATGACCCGAGAAAGTGGCTCAGAGAGGGTGAACTCTCCATGGTCAAAAGACTTGAGCAGGCGTATGAGGATCTTAATTGCGTTGGACGTAATTAACGGAGGGTGCGTAAACACGCACCTTGACCTGTATGATAAAACTGAACCTTCCTTCCCCCATTCAATCCATTACATTTGAGAATCAGCACTTCTATCTGAAACGTGATGACCTGATACATCCTGACTTTTCCGGCAACAAAGCACGAAAATTCCATTATTATCTTGCAAACAAATTTCCGGATATTCAAAAAATAGTTTCCTATGGCTCATCCCAGTCCAATGCGATGTATTCGCTCTCCGTGCTTGCAAAGATGAAAGGATGGAAGTTTGAATACTCTGTAGACCATGTTTCTGAGTATCTTAGGGAGAATCCACACGGGAATTACAAAGCTGCTTTAAAAAATAATATGAAAATTGTTGTAGGTCGGGGTGTCCCCACCCCGGCAAATAATATTTTGTTTATTGAAGAGGGTGGACGACAAAAAGAGGCGGAGTATGGCATCATGCTTTTAGCTCAAGAGATTGTAGTATGGCAAAAAGAAAATGAAATAGAGGAGCTGAATATCTTTCTACCCTCCGGCACAGGAACAACAGCACTATTCTTACAAAAGAATTTTTCACTCTTCACTCTTCACTCTTCACTCTTCACTAAGGTTTATACCTGTCCCTGTGTCGGTGACAGTACCTATCTGAAAAAACAATTTTCTATGCTCGAAGAGGATGAAAAATACCATCCCCGAATTCTCACACTGTATAAAAAGCACCATTTTGGAAAACTCTATAGAGAAAATTACGAAATTTGGCTAAAATTACAACAACAAACGGGAGTGGAGTTCGATCTGCTTTACGATCCTTTGGGATGGCGGACGTTATTTGCGCATTCTGAAGTATATACTACAAAGCCGACTTTGTATATTCATCAGGGTGGTCTGTTGGGTAATGAAAGCATGCTCCCGAGGTATGAACGGAAATACCGAAAATAAAACTGTAGGGTGCGTAATCACGCACCAAAAAGGTAGATAATGAAAATATTTTACAGCAACGACGACACGTTTGAAGGAAACTTCAATGAACTTCTCGAACGCGGGAAAATGGATATAGAGGGTGTAACTGGCATCGTTTCCGGCCTTCTAAAGGAGATACAGACAGATGGGAACAAAGCACTGAAATCTCAGATTGCTAGATTTGACAGGTGGGAACCAGAGAGCGATGCCGAACTTCTAGTCTCTACGGATGATATGGCAGAAGCCTATGAAAACATTGATCCGACACTTCGTGATGCTCTGCACCTGGCCTATGACCGTATTGAGTCCTATCACCAGAAGCTGATGCCGAAGACCTGGATGGATGAAGAGGAAAATGGTACGATACTGGGTCAAAAGGTCACAGCTGTAGACAAAGCCGGACTTTACATCCCCGGAGGTAAAGCGGCCTATCCTTCCTCGCTTTTGATGAATGTTATCCCTGCACAGGTTGCAGGGGTTGAAGAGATCGTGATCTGTACACCGGCTCCCGACAACGAGCTCAATGAATTGCTTCTGGCAGCCTGCCACCTCTGTAAAGTCACAAAGGTATTTAGAGTTGGCGGTGCCTCTGCCATCGGTGCGATGGCATACGGAACAGAGACCATACCAAAAGTGGATGTCATCACGGGTCCTGGTAACATCTTTGTAGCGACGGCCAAAAAGCTTGTGTACGGTGAAGTGAACATTGATATGATCGCCGGACCGAGCGAGATCGGCATCTTGGCGGATGAAAGTGCAAGAGAGGATTACCTTGCGATCGATCTGCTTTCGCAGGCGGAACATGATGAGATGGCAAGCTCCATACTCATCACTACAGACAGCGAACTGGCGAACAGGGTCTCTGACAAGGTAGAGGAGTTCCTCGGTACACTTTCTCGTGAAGAGATTGCCAGAAAGTCCATCGAAGAGCGCGGAGCGATCATTGTCACAAAAGATATGGACGAAGCGATCGACCTGATGAACGAGATCGCGCCAGAGCACTTGGAAGTGGTGACGAAAGATCCAATGTCTCTGCTGGACAGCATCAAGCATGCAGGGGCCATCTTCCTTGGCGAGAATACACCGGAGCCTATCGGTGACTATGTTGCAGGTCCAAACCATACATTGCCTACGGGAGGAACAGCGAAGTTCTATTCGCCGTTGAGTGTGGAAAATTTCCTGAAAAAGTCCTCGATCATCATGATGAGCAAAAAGGGAATGGACGAAATAGGTAAACAATGTGCTATGATAGCCAATACGGAAGGTTTGACTGCGCATGAAGAGTCAGTACGTATCCGTTTAAGAAACTAAATAAAAGGGCGTATTATGTTAAAAGTTTATTTTGGAGAGTGGGCTGACGGAAGACTCAAGAGACTGGCATATCTTGGGTATTATTTCTTACTGATGGTATTGTTTGTTGCCATTATTTTTGGTGCCATAGTCGCTGTAGGAGCTACAGAGAAGATCATGGGAGGAGATATTCTTGCAACTCAGGCTATGCTGATGGATCACTTTGGTCTTGCAGCCATGGCAGGGTTTATGATCTTTTTCATGGCCATGATAGTCGCACAGGTCAATATACTGGCAAAGCGTATACGTGATATGGGCCTGCCTGCAGTATGGACGATCCTCGGGCTCATCGCCATCTCGATTACACTCAACATACTCTTCCCAGTGCAGTCCATGGAAGTGAACACCGCCATTGTCAAAACGGCAGAGGGTACGGCGATCAGCACCGCGGGCACACATGCCAATACCGGCAGCATGGTCGTGCAACTGTTCGATATGGTCGTCTTTCTCTGTTTGGTTTTCATTCCTAGTGATGCTTTCAGAAAGAACAGATAGCGCTTTCCCTCTTCCCTTTATGGTACGTAACCACGCACCTTTTTAATGGCGTCCAAACTGTCTTTCACAGGGGATGCCATCCCTATCCCCATCCATTTTTACTGGCCCACAATGATCTAAAAAATATTTTGCTTCTTTGTATGAATGCATTTGACTACAATATATTCTTTTATCACATCTGAATTTTGGTGGATTTCTTCGTTTCCTCACTGATGTTTTTGAAGTTTTTTTAAGTTTGTATATTGGTGCTTTTAAATCCTTTTTTGTTTTTTTTGAAATATTTCTATTAGTATTTTTGTGGGATATTTCTACTTTTTTTATAGGTTGTTTATATGCTGCGTTTGATATTGTATTATTTTCTATTTTACTTGAATTCCAAAAGTTAACAGGAAGAAATAAAGGGTAAAAAATCCATAACAGAAGAAAAATAAATAAAGAGATTAGAATTTTAATCATAATAATTTTTTGTTCATTCTTATTTTATACAGTATATGTAAGATTCACTTAAAAATACAAATTTGAATGGGCTAAACTTAATTGAGCTGGAATTACATTAGTGATTCGAATAGGTGATAAATAGAAGTGGTGCGGACAAGAGGACTCGAACCTCCACGGGATTGCTCCCACTAGAACCTGAATCTAGCGCGTCTACCAATTCCGCCATGTCCGCGTGTTTATCATTGGATTTTTGTGGTTGTATTTAAAAGAAGTGGCGCGGCGGACGAGACTCGAACTCGCGACCCCCTGCGTGACAGGCAGGTATTCTAACCAACTGAACTACCGCCGCACCTGAACCTTAAAAGGTTGAAAAGTATTGTATCTTTTTTTCTTTAAAAAAAGACTTTCAGAACAAAACTAGTTTTGTGAGCTTTCTGCTGAAGAAAACCCAGTGTTAACGTAGCTGAAGATGAGCTTTTCTCATTTCGCGTTCTTTCAAATGGTGGTCGCTACAAGACTCGAACTTGTGACATCTACCTTGTAAGGGTAGCGCTCTACCAACTGAGCTAAGCGACCAAACTGTAAATGGCGACCCCTAGAGGATTTGAACCTCTGTGACTACGATGAAAACATAGCATCCTTGGCCACTAGATGAAAGGGTCATCTAGCCCGAACAGTCATAAAACTAATTGAATTAGTGGTGACCCGTCTAGGATTCGAACCTAGGGCCCATTCCTTAAAAGGGAATTGCTCTACCAACTGAGCTAACGGGTCATACAATTTGAAAAAGAAACCTGTTTCTTGAGCCTTCTGTTGAAGAAAACCTCTAGTGTTAACGTAGCAAAGACGAATTTTATTCGTTTTGCGTCTCTTTAAATAGTACTGGCGCGGCGGACGAGACTCGAACTCGCGACCCCCTGCGTGACAGGCAGGTATTCTAACCAACTGAACTACCGCCGCACCTATAAAATAATGGTGGTCGCTACAAGACTCGAACTTGTGACATCTACCTTGTAAGGGTAGCGCTCTACCAACTGAGCTAAGCGACCAATGGTGGTGACCCGTCTAGGATTCGAACCTAGGGCCCATTCCTTAAAAGGGAATTGCTCTACCAACTGAGCTAACGGGTCACATTTTTGCAGGTTTAACTTGCAATAAGTGGACGGAATTATAGCTCAGAAACCTTTGATTGTCAAGAGATTTTTAAAATTATTTAAAAATTTAAAAACTCTTATTTATAGTATCACCCAGTTTCTCAATAGCAAAGACCACGGATTGCTCCTGGACTTGTTCACGGTTGCCATGAAAATGACAATGATATACTTCACTGCCAAAAGGTGTTTCAATACCTATATAAACAGTGCCTACCGGCTTGAGTTCTGTATCTCCGGTAGGACCTGCTATGCCGGAGATGGCAATGGCATAGTCAGCATTTGCCATTTTAATAATGCCGTCAAGCATTTGTGATACACATTCCCTGCTTACTGCACCAAATTTTTCCAGTACATCGTTATCTACGCCAAGCCACTGATGTTTGATCTCATTGGAGTAGGTTACGGCCGAGCCGTACAGTACGTTGGAAGCACCGGAGACAGCGGTAAACTCGGCTGCGATACGACCCCCTGTACAGCTTTCTGCAAAGGTGATGGTCTGCTTCTTTTCGGTGAGTGTATGTATGATCTGCTCAGTCTTTTTTCTAATCTCTTTCATAAGAAAATTGTATCGAAAGTACCTTTTAAACGGGATTTCGATACAATCACGGGATAATATATCAGGGGCGACCCTAAGAAGGTGTTATCGACAATGGATTTCAAAGAAACCCTCCTCCTCCCAAAAACAGACTTTCCGATGCGTGGAAATCTTCCGGCGAATGAGCCTAAAAAATACAAAACATGGTTTGATACCAATATTTATGAGCAGATGAAAGCCAAACGTGAAGGGGCAGAACTCTTTACGCTGCATGACGGACCTCCGTATGCCAACGGCGACATCCATATTGGGCATGCACTCAACAAGATCCTTAAAGACATCATTCTGAAGTACAACTATTTTCAGGGTAAAGCGGTCCGTATGACGCCGGGCTGGGACTGCCACGGTCTTCCTATCGAGCAGAAGGTCGAGGAGAAACTCGGTAAAAGCAAGAAAGAGGCGATGCCGACAGAAAAGTTCAGGGAACTTTGCCGTGCACATGCTGGCAAGTTCGTCGATATCCAGAGAGACGAATTCAAATCTCTGGGTGTGGTTGCCGACTGGGAGAACCCGTATGTGACGATGGATTTCAAATTCGAAGCGAACATTTACCGCACACTTTGCGAAGTGGCAAAAAGAGGGCTTCTGGTTGAAAGACACAAGCCGATCTTCTGGTCATGGGCGGCGAGAACGGCTTTGGCCGATGCAGAAGTAGAGTATGAAGATAAAGAAGATTACTCCATCTATGTACACTTCGAACTCTCGGATGCAGCCAAAGAGAAGCTGGGACTGGAGGGGAAAGCGGGACTGGTCATTTGGACCACGACTCCCTGGACCCTGCCTGCCAACACCGGTATCTCCATCAACCCTGATGAAATGTACGTGCTTACCGATGACGGACATATCGTTGCCGATGCACGTTACGATGCGATGATCGAAGAAGGTGTGGTCGCAGGACATGCTTCACGAAAGATTGCCGCTACGGAACTTGACGGACTGCTGGCGATCAATCCGTTGAACGAACGTCCCTCCAAAGTAGTACTGGGGGAACATGTCATGATGGATGGTGGTACAGGGTGTGTACATACGGCTCCCGGACACGGTGAAGACGACTACAAAGTCGGATTGGAAAACGGGCTTGAAGTCGTGATGCCTGTGGATGAGCGTGGATGCTATGATGAATCCGTAGTAGGCCTTGACCTGCTTCCGGATGCGGAAAAGTTCGTCGGTATGCATATTTTCAAAGCCAATGAGCCGATCCTGGAGCTTTTGGGGGATAACCTCTTGAAGGTCAGCAAGTTCACCCACTCCTACCCGCACTGCTGGAGAACAAAGAAACCGCTGATCTACAGAGCGACGAATCAATGGTTCATCTCCATCGACGATGCTGCCAAAGGCAGCGACAAGACTTTGAGAGAGGCAGCGGTAGATGCCATAGACAGTGTTGATTTCTATCCGGCTTCTTCAAAGAACAGACTGAAGCCAATGGTGGAAGGAAGACCGGACTGGTGTATCTCGCGTCAGAGAAGCTGGGGCGTGCCGATAGCCTTTTTCAGGGTAAAGAGCACCAAAGCGGTCATCTTCGACGAAGATGTACTTGAGCATGTGGCATCCCTCTTCGACGAACACGGTGCGGATGCATGGTATTCGATGAGCATTGCCGAACTTCTTCCGGCAGGAAGCAAATACGATCCGGCTGATCTTGAGAAGATCGAAGAT
Organism: Sulfurovum sp. NBC37-1; assembly: GCF_000010345.1. Taxonomy (NCBI): domain Bacteria; kingdom Pseudomonadati; phylum Campylobacterota; class Epsilonproteobacteria; order Campylobacterales; family Sulfurovaceae; genus Sulfurovum; species Sulfurovum sp. NBC37-1. The sequence goes on along the minus strand of NC_009663.1, from coordinate 1,847,467 downwards.
ATCCTCGATGTCTGGTTCGATAGCGGTTCTACATGGAATTCGGTTTTGAGTTCAGGTAACTATGATGCGGGGAATTACCCGGCATCGCTCTACCTCGAAGGATCTGACCAGCACAGAGGCTGGTTCCAGTCCTCCCTGCTGCTCTCCTCCGCGATCAACGGTATAGCGCCGTACGAGACCATCATCACCCACGGTTTCACCATGGATGCAAAGGGTGAGAAGATGTCCAAGTCCAAAGGGAATGTGGTTGCGCCTGAAAAAGTGGTCAAACAGTTCGGTTCTGAAATATTGAGACTCTGGGTCGCACTTTCAGACTATCAGAATGACCAGAAGATCTCCGATGATATTTTGAAACAGACTGCAGAGCAGTACAGAAAGATTAGAAATACATTCAGGTTTTTGCTGGCCAATGTCAATGATCTGGATGCTTTGGTCTCCGCAGATGCCTATGGCGAACTCGATAGATGGATACTTAACAAAGCAGATGATGTCTTCGCTTCCGTCAAAGAATCTTTTGAAACCTATGACTTCCTGAAAGGCTTTGCGACACTGAACCATTTCATTACCAACGAGCTCAGTGGTATCTATATGGACGTTACCAAAGACAGGCTTTACTGTGAAGCGAAAGATTCGGATGTCAGACGTGCGACACAGTCGGCCATGGCATTGATCTCCAAAGCGATGCTGGGACTGATTGCACCGGTACTGACCTATACGGCAGACGAGATCCTAGCATATGCGCCGGCCATTTTTAAAGGCGACATAGAAAATGTTTTTGACCTTGTTTATGAAGCGGTACCTGAAACAGCGGCAAGTTTCGATGATGCGATCCTGTTGGAAGCGCGTGAGAAATTCTCCGAAGCGATCGATTCTCTGAAAAAAGAGAAGGTCATCAAGGCGACACTGGAGCTTGAGATTGCAGGAGATAGAGACCTTCTCCCTATCAGCGACGATAAAGACCTTGAAGATTGGTTCGTTGTCTCTGCAGTGAAAGAGAGCAGCAAAGGTGAGCAGGTCGCCTCCTTTAAAGTGGAGGGCAGGACTTTCACCGTACACAAAGCGATGATGGCCAAATGCCCGAGATGCTGGAGATTTACCAGCACATCGGAAGATTGTCTCTGTGAACGCTGTGCCAAAGTGGTAGGTGCCTGATGTTCGATCTCTCCGAGCCTGTACCGATGGAAGTGATCGTCGGATCGATCGTTTTTATTTTTGGTCTGGTGGGAATCGGTCTGGCCGTAGTGGCCTATTATAAGAAAAAAGAAAAGAGCAAGGAAGAGTAGTGATCACACTAAAAGAAGCATTGACGAAATCTGGCGAAGAGTTGGCAGCACTCAGGGCTGAACTTGAAGAGACGGCAAAGGCATCGGATCTGAACGCCTATGTCGGATATGAGTCTTCAGGAGAAGGTATTCCCATCCTCATCAAGGACAATATCCAGGTAAAGGACTGGCCTGTCACTTCGGGTTCGAAGATCCTGCAAGGATATGTTGCGCCTTATGAAGCCACGGCCATCAAAAACCTAAAAGCCAAAGGGATGATGCCTTTTGGAAGAGCCAACATGGATGAGTTTGCTATGGGCTCGACCACAGAGAACTCTTTTTACGGACCGACAAAGAATCCGTACGGGACTGACAGAGTTCCCGGCGGATCGTCAGGCGGTTCGGCAGCAGCGGTTGCCGGAGGCATTGCTATTGCCGCACTGGGCTCCGATACGGGTGGTTCCATCCGCCAGCCGGCGGCTTACTGTGGTGTAGTGGGGATGAAACCGACTTACGGAAGGGTCAGCCGTTTCGGGCTTTCTGCCTATGCTTCGAGCCTTGACCAGATTGGTCCTATCACCCAGAACGTGGAAGACGCGGCCATTCTGTACGATGCAATCAAGGGACATGATGAGAAAGACTCCACCTCTGCGGATTTTGAGATAGAAGATATCGCCAACAATCTCAACCCTGATGTAAAACTGACCATCGCTGTCATAGATTCGTACATCGAGGCTGCAGATACGGACATACAAAAAGCTTTCAACGAGACTGTAGCCAAACTTGAAGCAGCAGGTCATACCATCGTACATAAAGAGATGAGTAACACCAAGTATGATATTGCAACATACTATGTACTTGCCACAGCGGAAGCGGCTACAAACCTTGCTCGTTATGATGGAGTACGCTATGGACGAAGAGCGGAAGCGAAAAATACTGAAGAACTCTTCTTTAATACGAGAAGCGAAGGTTTTGGTGAAGAGGTCAAAAGACGTATCATGCTGGGCAACTTCGTACTTTCTTCAGGATATTACGATGCCTACTATGTCAAAGCACAGAAAGTAAGACACCTGATCCGCGATGAATTTAACAAGATCTTTGAAGAAGCGGACCTTATTCTCTCCCCGGTTGCACCATCTGTGGCTCCGAAGATCGGTTCGATCCATGATCCTCTCGAAATGTACAAGAGCGATATGTATACGCTGGGTGTGAACCTGGCAGGGCTTCCGGGTATTTCGCTTCCGGTAGCAAAAAATGATGAAGGTATGCCTGTCGGCCTGCAGCTAATCGCCAAAGCTTTTGACGAGAAGATACTTTTTAATGGTGCTGCAAGTATGGAAAAAGCAGTAAACTATACGAAATAAATACGAAGGAATATACACATGAACATTAAAAAAAGAGCACTTACATTTGAAGATGTACTACTGGTACCCCAACACTCAACGGTCCTTCCCAAAGAGGTCAGTGTCAAGACACAGCTGACACGTAATGTTTCCCTCAATATTCCTATCGTCTCTGCCGCAATGGACACGGTAACAGAGTTTAAAGCAGCCATTGCGATGGCAAGACTGGGAGGTATCGGTGTGATCCATAAAAATATGGATGTAGCCACACAGGCACTTCAGGTTAAAAAAGTCAAAAAGTCAGAAAGTGGGATCATCATAGACCCTATCTATATCAGTCCGGATGCAACGGTAGGAGAAGCGGATGCGCTGATGGGCGAATACAGAATTTCAGGCGTACCCGTAGTGGATGCAGACAAGAAACTCATCGGAATCATCACCAACCGCGATATGCGTTTTATTACCGATATGAGCCTCAAAGTGGCAGATACGATGACACCGGCTCCGCTTGTGACAGCTAAAAAAGGTACGACCCTCGAAGAGGCGGCCAAGGTACTGCAAAAACACAAGATCGAAAAGCTTCCTATTGTGGATGACGATGGCAAACTGAACGGCCTGATCACGATCAAAGATATCGAGAAAAAAGTACAGTTCCCTAATGCGAACAAAGATGAATTCGGTCGTCTCAGAGTGGCAGCCGCCATCGGTGTCGGACAGCTTGACAGAGCCAAAGCACTGGTTGAAGCAGGTGTGGATGTCATTGTACTTGACTCTGCACATGGCCACTCGCAGGGTATCATTGATACGGTTAAACAGATCAAAAAAGAGTTGGATGTAGATGTAATCGCAGGGAACATCGCAACCGGTGCAGCGGCTTTGGATCTCATTGAAGCCGGAGCGGATGGTGTGAAAGTAGGTATCGGGCCCGGTTCTATCTGTACGACACGTATCGTTGCGGGTGTAGGGGTACCCCAGATCTCTGCTATCGATGAAGTGGCAGAAGTTGCCAACAAAGCGGGTGTTCCGGTGATCGCAGATGGCGGTATCAAATACTCTGGTGACGTTGCCAAAGCGCTTGCAGTCGGTGGAAGCTGTGTGATGCTCGGTTCTGCACTGGCAGGAACATACGAAGCTCCGGGTGAGATGATCATCTATAACGGTAGACAGTTCAAGGAATACCGTGGTATGGGCAGTATCGGTGCGATGACCAAAGGAAGTACAGACAGATATTTCCAGGAGGGAACCGCCGCGGACAAACTCGTTCCCGAAGGGATCGAGGGACGTGTACCCTACAGAGGAAAGATCGCCGATGTGGTACACCAAATGATCGGTGGACTCCGTTCATCCATGGGATACTGCGGATCGGAGAGCATCAAAATGTTCTGGGAGAAAGCGGAATTCGTCGAGATCACTTCTGCTGGGCTCAAAGAGTCACATGTCCATGATGTGACCATCACCAAAGAATCACCTAACTATCACGGATAATTCTTTCATTTAACCTTTTACACGGCTGTATCATTTAAGGATACAGCTTCCCCTAATGTATTTCCCAAATCTTTACATATAACGTTATATGTGCTATACTGTCCTATGATCAAAACATTTAAGTGTAAAGAGACTTACAAAGTTTATAAGCGTGAGTTCTCTAAAAAGCTGCAACAAGACATTCAAAGAACAGCCTATAGGAAATTACTTATGATAGAGGCTTCTATAGATATTGATGACTTGAAAATACCACCTGCAAACAGGTTGGAAAAACTTTCTGGAAATAGAGAAGATCAATACAGTATACGTATCAATAAACAGTATCGTATCTGTTTCCGATGGGAAAGTGGCTCGGCTTTGGATGTTGAAATAGTAGATTATCATTGAAAAAGGAGATAGAAATGAAGAAAATAACACCTATACATGCAGGAGAGATTCTTTTGGAAGAGTTCATGCAGCCTTTGGGTCTTAGCCAGAATGCTTTGGCAAAGGCATTACATATAACTCCGAGACGGATCAATGAGATTGTTAATGGTAAAAGATCGATTACAGCAGATACCGCATTGCGACTTGCAAGGTTTTTTGGAAACAGTGCTGAATTCTGGATGAATTTACAAAATAAATATGACCTTGAGATAGCACGTGATATTTTATCTGAGAAGATAGATGAAGAAGTAGAATTTTATCAAGCATCATAAAGTAGCTACAAGCTATAATTTATCAATACGAGTTAATAAGGAATACTAATGCACGAACAAACACTGGCAATCCATGCAGGATACGACAAAGATGCTATGGGAACTATGGCTGTACCTATCTACCAGACAACAGCCTATGAGTTTAGAGACACGGAACATGCGGCCAATCTTTTTGCGCTCAAGGAGCTTGGGAATATCTATACACGTTTAATGAACCCGACAACTGATGTGTTCGAGAAGCGTTTTGCCGCCCTTGAGGGCGGTGCGGCTGCTATAGGAACGGCGTCGGGAATGGCAGCGATCTTCTATGCGATCGCCAATGTGGCGGAAGCGGGCGACAACATCATTGTGGCAAAACAGGTTTATGGCGGAACGACGACACTGACAGGACATACCATCAAGCGATTTGGTATCGAAACACGTTATTTTGATGTGACTGATCCTTCCCAGATTGAAGGGTTGATTGATGAAAAGTCGAAACTGATCATTTTTGAGAGTATCACCAACCCGAGCATCGATGTGGCTGATATAGATGCGATCGTGGCTATTGCCGACAGACACGATATTTTGACCTGTGTGGATAATACCGTAGCAACACCCATCCTCTGCAAGCCGCTTGCACAAGGTGTTGACCTCTCGGTACACAGTACAAGCAAATATACGACGGGGCAGGGGCTTGCTCTTGGCGGTATCATCGTCGAGAGAGAGAATCTGGTGGAGAAGATCAAGGGAAATGACCGCTACTATCATTTCAATGAACCGGATGCCAGTTATCATGGCCTTGTTTACAGCGATCTTCCGCTTCCATTGTTTACATTGAGAGTTCGACTGGCATTGCTTCGTGACCTTGGTGGTGCACCCAGCCCTTTCAACTCCTGGCTGCATATTCAGGGCCTGGAGCATCTGCCACTGCGTATGAAACAGCATTCTGCTTCGGCACTGGCAATCGCGGTATTCCTCGAAGCGCATCCCAAAGTCAAAAAAGTGAACTATCCGGGACTGAAAAGCTCACCGCAGCATTACCTGATAGAAAAATACTTCAAAGACGGTATGGCAAGCGGTCTACTCTCTTTTGAAGTGGAAAGTAGGGAGATGGCGCAGAAGATCGCTGACAGTACGGAGATCTTTGCTGTGGTGGTGAACATTGGTGACAGTAAATCGATCATCACCCACCCGGCAAGTACTACGCACCAGCAGCTTTCTGCACAGGAGCTCATAGATGCAGGTGTGCCGGGCGGGCTTATTAGGCTCAGTGTTGGTCTTGAAGATACGCAGGATCTTATTGATGATCTTTCAAATGCGCTGGGATAAGATGTAAAGTGCGTACTCACGCACCGTATAATTACATTCACATATAAAATATCATATTGCAATATATGGTTAAAAGGTGCGTGTTTACGCACCCTACGAAACAAAAGCGCAAATTGGATAAAATACTACCATTCAAATCCAACCGTAAAAGCCGTCTATGAAAATCGAAACGAAAACAGCACATTTCTCTTCACCCCTGTACCTTGAAAGTGGGCGTATTCTGGAGCCGTACGAAGTAGCGTATGAGACTTACGGTGAACTGAATGAAGACAAGTCCAATGTCGTACTGGTCTGCCATGCGCTGAGCGGTTCACATCATGCTGCAGGAACGTATGAAGGCGACAGAAAACCGGGCTGGTGGGATGGACTTATCGGTGAGGGAAAGGCAATTGATACGACAAAGTATTTTGTCATCTGTACCAATGTGGTGGGTTCGTGTTTTGGCAGTACGGGGCCGATGAGTGAGAGTTACCCTTCGCTGGAACCGTATCGTCTGAAGTTCCCCGTGGTGACCATCAAAGATATGATAAGAGCACAAATGCAGTTGCTTTCTTCACTGGGTATCTACCATCTCAAAGCGATCGTAGGTGGTTCAATGGGCGGTATGCAGGCACTTCAGTTTTCAGTGGATTATCCCAATCTTGCGGATCATGTCATTTCGCTGGCGGCTACCTATGCGACACGTCCCTGGACCATCGCATTCAACAAGGTGGCGGTTGAGGCCATCCGAAGGGATCCGCGCTTTGAACATGGTAACTATGCCAAGGATGCTTTTGAAGAAGAGGGACTGGACGGATTGGCCATTGGGCGTATTGCAGGACATATCTCCTACCTTTCCCCGACATCCATGGATGAGAAGTTCGGCAGGAACTATGTCAGTAATGACGGTCTTTTCGAACTTTTTGGACGCTATGAAGTGGAACGGTATATGGAATACAATACCAACAACTTCTCACGTATCTTCGACCCTCTTTCCTACCTCTATATTGTCAAGGCGATCAATACATTCAACTTGAGCAGGGGGTATGATTCACTTCATGAGGCGATTATGAGGATCAAGGCGAATGTACATCTGATCTCCTTCTCTTCAGATTATCTTTTTTTCCCTTCGGAGATGGAGCATATTGCCAGAATGATGGAACGTAATGGTCAGAAATACAGCTACCTGGAAGTGGACAGTGACTATGGACATGATGCGTTTTTGGTAGAATTGGACAAGTTTAGTCAGCATATTGCAGATGTATTGAAGCATTAAGAGTGTTGATATTTTATATTGTAGGGTGCGTAACCACGCACTGCAAAGGATGTATGAATGAAAACAGAAACATTTGAAGAGAAACTGGCATATTCCAAAGAGCTGCTTGAAAAGCTGATGGACCCTGAGATCACATTGGAAGAGTCCGTCAAACTGTATGAAGAAGGACTGAAGAACATTAAAGAAGCCCAAAAACTCATCGAAGAGGCAAAAACAAAGATCACTGTGATCGATCAGGAAAATCAGCATCTTTCCGAGGACGACTCCTAATGGCTTCTTCCAGACAGCTTGTCGTAGCCGCGCTGCAACTACCGACACTGGGTATGAATGCGACACGTCTTGAATTCTACCTCAAACAGGCGAACAGCAGAGGTGCGGATGTGATACTGCTCGGTGAATATGTACTGAATCATTTCTTTAAAGAATTCGCTACCATAGCACCCAATATGGTTAAAGAGCAGAGCCGCAAACATATGGAACTCTTGAAAAGCCTTGCTGTAAAATATGACATTGTTTTTATTGCACCGATCATCGTCACCAAAAAAGACGGCTATCACAAAACCATTGTGAAGGTCACACCCAAACATACCAAATACTACGAACAGCAGATCCTGCTTCCCTATGCGCACTGGAATGAAAAGAAATTCTTTGCCAATAAAATACTTCCTCTCAAGACCCCTATGACATTTATGATCAAAGGTTTCAAGATCATGGTTATGGCAGGGTTCGAATTGCACTTCGATCCGTTCTGGCAGGCAGTCACACAAAAAAAGATCGACCTGGTCCTGCTTCCTACCGCTTCGACGTTCGGTTCGCATAACCGATGGAGAGAGATCATCAAGACCAAAGCTTTTTTGCATGGTTGTTTCATTCTCAGAGCCAACCGCCTGGGAGAATACAGCGACAACGAAGTCAAGTGGAAGTTCTACGGTGATACTATGCTGGTCTCTCCTGAAGGAGAAGTGGAGATGATGCTTGAAGACAAAGAGTCCATGCTCGTAGAGGTCATAGATAAAGCCCAGGTTACAGAACATCGGAAAAGCTGGGGATTTGAGAGAGAGCTTAAACAACGCCAGGATCTAAGTGAATAGGAAACAATGATATGCCTACGATAGAAAACATTCCCACTCCGGAAGAATACTTCAACAGACAGATACAGCTTTGGGGGGAGAATACCCAAAAATCTCTACAGGCCAAGAAGATCGCCATTATCGGTTCGGGCGGATTGGGGTCGACACTGGCAATGGCTCTGGGTACCTCAGGTATCGGTGAGATACATATGGTCGATTTCGATACAGTTTCTATTCATAACATTCACAGACAGATCGCCTTTACACTTTCGGATGAAGGTAAGAACAAGGCCAGAGCGATAGTCAAACTCATTGAGTCAAAGAACCCTTTTGTAAAAGCAGTGGCTTTTGATATGCCTTTTGATGATTTCAAAGAGATGGGGAACCGTTATGACCTCATTCTTGATGCAACGGACAATCTTCCTGTCAGGGGAGAGATAGACAAACATGCCAAAGCAAGCAATACACCCTGGATCTATGCTTCGGTAGAGGAGTTTAATGGGCAGGTCTGCTTCTTTGATGAGGCTGATTTTCAGGTCTTCAACATCTCTGATCATAAACCCGGAGGTATTGCCGCTCCGATTGTGATGCATATCGGTTCTCTTCAGGCCAACCTGGCGCTGCGTTATCTTGCCGGCCTGCCTGTAGTCAAAGACAAGCTCTATTATCTTTATTTTAATGAAGAAGGTGAATTGGTCACCCAGAAATTCGGCATGCCAAAAGCATAGTAGTGATACAATTATAAAAAAAGAAAAGGATAGTGTTTATGAGATACAAAATAGTATTGTCTATTCTGGGTATATTGTTTATTGCCGGGTGTACGCAGGAGACGCAGAACAGTCTCAGCCGATCACTGCAGAACTGGACGGGGACCAACGGTGTACTTGACATTTATGCAGGGGACAAGCTCGTACACAAGTTCATTAAGATCGACAAGGTCTCCACGGCATACGGAAGCAACGACGGCAAAATGAGGCCTTACCGCTACGGTTACGGTATAGATGACGTTAACTTGAACGGGAAAGCGGATCCCGGTGAACAGAAAGTCTATTTTGAATTTTCAGACTATTCCACTTCTTATGTCTTCTATGAAAGAAATACAAAATAAAGGATAATACATGGCTAGAATTGTAGAAACAGATGAAGCACCAAAGGCGATAGGCCCCTATTCACAGGCGATCGTTGCAAACGGACTGGTATATACCTCGGGACAAATCGCATTGATGGCGGACGGTAATATGGAAACACGCGGAGTAGAACAGCAGACACATCAGGTTATTAAGAACCTTTTTTATGTACTGGCTGCTGCCGGTGCACAGTTTTCTGATGTGATCAAAACGACGATCTATCTTGCTGATATGAAAGATTTTGAAACAGTGAACAAAGTATATGCTCATTATTTCGGTACCCATAAACCGGCAAGAAGTACGGTCGCTGTCAGATCCTTGCCCAAAAATGCACTTGTTGAGATCGAATGTATCGCATTCGCAGACCGTCATGTTGATTTCGGGTAATATATATAATACTTTAAAAAAATATTAAACATTGTTTGGGTATAATCTCAAACTTTTTAAAATACACAGATAGTAAAGGGTTTGCAATGTACGCAATCATTAAAGCAAGTGGCCAACAATTCAAAGTTCAAGAGGGTGATATCATCTGTTTTGACAACATGGGTCTTGAGCCAAAATCAGCAGTAGAATTCAAAGAAGTTCTTGCGGTAGACAACGGTGAATTAACAGTCGGTACTCCTTTTGTAGAGGGTGCAGTTGTTAAAGGTGAGGTGATCAACGAAGGTAGAGACAAGAAAGTGATCATCTATAAGAAAAGAAGAAGAAAAGATTCAAAACTCAAAAGAGGTTTCAGAAGAGACTTTACAAGAGTAAGAATTACTAAAATCGCATAAGTAACAGAAGGAGCAAGATATGGCACACAAGAAAGGTCAAGGATCCACTCAAAATAACCGTGATTCAGCTGGACGTCGTTTAGGCGTTAAAAAGTTCGGTGGTGAAAAAGTTATCCCCGGTAACATCATCATCAGACAAAGAGGAACAAAAGTGCACCCAGGTAACGGCGTAGGTATGGGTAAAGACCATACGATCTTCGCAATGGTTGAAGGTGTAGTAAAATTCGAGAACAGATCAAGAAGCCAAAAAAGAGTTTCTGTAGTTCCTGCGTAATTCCCCACCAACTCTTCTCCTCTGGCGAGAAGGGTTTTTTCCTAAATTTATCAAAATTCATTGATATTGTTCGAAGTAAGATAGCTTTACAGCTTTGACTATACCTCAGGTGTATTGACGGGTTTTTCATCCTCTTCGACCTTGAATAACGGTATACATCTGCTGCGACCGAGGAACCATCCGGTATTGTAATCTTTGTCGTTGTTGAAGAGTGTATGATTCTTTGTATAGTGTCCTTTGGAAGTATCACAACCGTCTTCTACACCTTCTTTCAGTGTTTGCGAGAAGTTTTTGCCAAAATAGATACCGCTGTAGTAGAAACCGCCTTTATTTTCCGGTACATGACGTACGCCTCCGCAGGCAGTAAGCAGTAGCAGTGCCGTTGTACTCAGTGTCATGGACTTAAGATATTTCATAGTAGATACCCCATAAAGAATTGATAGGAAAATTATAGCGAGTATTTTTCGGATTTGGGTTATACCCAGATCCAGAAATAAAATTTAACACTCTTCACAATCATTATATTCAAGGTCTTCATGTAAAATCATCACCGAACCTATGGGTTCGACTCAGATTTGACAGAAAAACCTTAAACACAAGCATTGTAAAGATTGAAAGAATTCTACTTCAGGATTTGGGTATAATTCCATAATTTATTTACCGCCACTGTTAGAGTTGGATGGTTTTTTTAATAACAAAGGTTTAATATATGTTCGTAGATAGTGTAGAGCTGTTGATTAGCTCAGGTAAAGGTGGTGCAGGCGCCATCTCGTTCTGGACGGAGAAATTCGTCATCAAAGGTGGCCCGGACGGTGGTGACGGCGGCCGTGGAGGCTCGGTATTTTTCAAGGTAGACAATAATACCGACACCCTCTCGGGTCTCAGAGGCCGTAACCATATAAAAGCGGAGAATGGCCGTCCCGGAGAAGGGCGTAAGAAATATGGAAGAAAAGGCCAAGATACTACGATCATCGTACCTCCGGGGACAACAGTCGTAGATATGGAGACAGGAGAGGAGCTGCTCGATCTTGTAGAAGAAGGACAAGTCGTCAAATTTCTTGAAGGCGGGAAGGGCGGTCTGGGCAATATGCACTTCAAGAGTTCGACGAACCAGAGACCGACCTATGCACAGCCCGGACTCCCTGGTATCACCAAACAGGTCAGACTCGAGATGAAGCTCATTGCCGATGTGGGACTGGTCGGGTATCCGAATGTCGGTAAATCAACACTCATAGCAACACTTTCCAATGCAAGACCGCAGGTTGCCAACTATGAATTCACCACATTGACGCCAAAGCTTGGTGTCGTACATATCAGTGATTACGATTCATTTATGATGGCAGATATTCCGGGTATCATTGAAGGTGCCAGTGACGGACGTGGTCTGGGACTGGAATTCCTCAAGCACATTGAGAGGACAAAAACACTACTTTTGATGATCGATGCGGCCAATTACCGTGAGATGAAGTACCAGTACGAAACATTACTGGTAGAGTTGGACAGATATTCCGAAACACTTGCAGGAAGGAAACATGCCATTGCCATCACCAAGATAGATTCTTTAAGTCAGGATGAGGTCAATACACTGACGCAGACTTTCCTGGATGACATAGGTTTGAAAGCCAATGATACATTGAAGAAGTATAAAGCGGATATGAACTATCTCTCTTACGGCTTCAAAACGGACTTTGGTGTACCATTACCCATAAAAGAACCGTTGTTTGTTCTGCCTATCTCTTCGGTAGCACATCTCAATACGGAAGCACTGCGTTATGCACTTGGTGATTTTGTCAAAAATGTCAAAGAAGAAACAGAAGCTGAAGAGAAGTAGGTAGTATGAAGCGGATCGTGATCAAGGTAGGTTCCCATGTCCTGACGGAAGACGGGAGTATCGCCAGAGAGAGAATGATGGCACTGGTTGAGCTTATCGCTGACCTGAAGAAACACAGCTATGAAGTGGCGCTGGTGAGTTCCGGTGCGGTAGCAGCAGGATATACGCAACTCCCACTTGACAGAGATGACATAGCCAACAGACAGGCACTGGCTGCCATAGGCCAGCCGCTACTGCTTAAAATGTATCAGGAAAAATTCGCGAGATTTGATCTGCTGTGCTCCCAGGTGCTTTTCAGTGCAGATGTGTTTGAATCTGATAAACATGTTTCCCATGCTAAAGTGGCTATCGATACACTATTGGCAAATAATGTAGTGCCTATTATCAATGAAAATGATACCGTGAGTATCGAAGAACTGGTATTTGGTGATAACGACAGGCTTTCCGCGCATGTTGCACACTATTTTGATGCAGATCTTCTGGTGATACTTTCCGATATCGATGCGCTGTATGACAAAGACCCTAACTGCTTTCAGGATGCCAGACGCCGAGCCGTAGTCAACGAGATAGAAGAAGAAGAACTCGCTGCAGAGCATACCCCGAACAATGAATTTGCTACGGGAGGAATAGTTACAAAACTTCAGGCAGCCGATTTTTTAATGAAGCATGGCCGGGAGATGTTCCTCGCCTCTGGTTTCGAGCTGAGTGATGTGAAATCTTTCCTCATAGAGGGTGAGCATAAAGGCGGGACACTGTTCACATCCACAAAGAGGTCATAAATGAAATATAAAATAATCTATATGGGTACACCCCACTATGCCAGAGAGATACTTCAAACACTGGTCGAGGCGGAGGATATGGATGTTTCCCTGGTCCTGACACAGCCTGACAGACCGGTAGGACGGAAAAAGGTACTGACACCTCCTCCGGTCAAGGTCCTGGCACAGGAGCATGGTATTGACGTACTGCAACCTAACCGTTTGAGTGAAGAAGGGATTAAAGAAGCGATTAAAAGCCAAAACCCTGATTTTATCATTGTAGCGGCATTCGGGCAGATACTCCCGCAATCCATTCTCGATATCGCACCCTGTATCAACCTGCATGCTTCGCTTCTGCCACAGTATCGTGGTGCTTCTCCTGTCCAGCAGTCTTTGCTGAACGGTGATGAGAAGACCGGTGTGACATCGATGCTGATGGAAGCCGGGCTTGACACGGGACCGATGCTCGAAAAGATAGAGTTCGTCATTCCCAAAGAGATGCGCCTGTTCGCCCTGATGGAACAGCTGACCAGAGATGCCTGTATGCTGACTCTGAGTACGGTACGCAATTTTGAAACGATCACGCCGGAAGCGCAGGATGAGAGTCAGGCGAGCCTTTGTAAAAAGATCAAGAAGAGTGACGGCCAGATCGATTTTGAGGATGCAGAGATCATTTACAACAAATACCGTGCATTTGAAGGCTGGCCCGGTATCTTTGCTGTCAACGGGACCAAATTTGATGAAGTGATACTGCTTGAAAGTGGCACAACACATACGGCTGGGGAAATACTCTCTTTTGACGAGGAGAGCGTGCTCGTCGGATGCAGCAGGGGTGCCCTGAAAATAGGCATCCTGCAGCCGGCTTCCAAAAAAGTGATGACAGCCAGAGCCTACTGCGTGGGGAGGGGAAAGAAAGTTGGAGATAATATCCTTTAAAAATCTGCCTTCAACACAAAAATATCTTATAGAACAGGTTGAGAGAGGGCAGCTTCAGGCACCTGTAGCGGTACTTGCCCTGGAACAAAGTTCGGGTATCGGAAGCCGTGACAATGAATGGAGAGGAGGAGAAGGGAATTTCTTTGCTTCCATAGCCATTTCGCTAAGTGAACTTCCTGATGATCTTCCTCTCTCTTCCTCTTCCATCTATTTCTCCTATATCATGAAAAAAACCTTGGAAGAATTGGGTGAAAATGTCTGGTTGAAATGGCCTAATGACTTTTATCTGTATGATGAAAAAGTAGGGGGAACGATCACCAAAAAAATGAAAAATGTACTGGTTTGCGGTATCGGGATCAATCTGAAAAAATCACAAAACGGCTACAGCTCCCTGCAGTCCGACATAAGTCCAGAAAATCTTCTTCAAAAGTACATTGAAAGCCTTTTGAAATTTCCAAAATGGAAGCAGGTTTTTAGTGAATATCAGATAGAATTTGACTTAAGCAGACGTTTTTCAGTCCATATTGAAAACGAGAGAAAGAGCCTTGCAGACGCCGCTTTGTGCGAGGATGGCTCTTTGATAATAGGGGGAAAAAAGGTGTACAGTTCAAGATGAGTGAGGTGATAAGCATAGCCAACCAGAAGGGTGGCGTAGGCAAAACGACGACAGCAGTGAATCTGGCAGCCTCTTTGGCTGAAAAGGGCAAGAAAGTGTTGCTTTTGGACATCGACCCCCAGTCCAATGCAACGACCAGTCTCGGTTTCAACAGAAACGATTACGAATACAATATCTATCATGTACTGATCGGCAGTAAAAAACTCTCTGAAGTCATTCTCAAGTCACAGATAAAAAAACTTGATCTTGTTCCCTCGAACATCGGTCTTGTCGGTATCGAAAAAGAGTTCTACAACAGCAGAAAAAAGAACAGAGAGCTGATCCTCAAGGAGAAGATCAAAGAGATCTCCAAAAAATATGACTTTATCATCATCGATTCACCTCCGGCTCTGGGGCCCATCACGATCAATGCACTGAGTGCTTCGGACTCTGTTATCATCCCCATCCAGTGTGAATTTTTTGCACTGGAGGGGTTGGCACAGCTGCTGAATACGGTCAGTCTTTTGAAGAAGACCATCAATCCAAAACTCAAGATCAAGGGATTCCTGCCTACGATGTATTCCAAGCAGAACAATCTCTCCAAGCAGGTACTGGCGGATCTGAGCTACCACTTCAAAGACAAGCTTTTCCACATCAGAAAAGGCAAAGAGTGTATTGTTGTACCGCGTAATGTCAAGATCGCCGAATCTCCGAGTTTCGGTAAGCCGGTTACGCATTATGCTTCCAGTTCCAAAGGCTCTTTGGCATACAAAGATCTTGCAACGGTCATCGCAAGAGGTTAAGATGGCACTGGGAAGAGGATTAGGAGAGATACTCTCTGAAGTGGAAGAGGCATATGAAAAAGAAGATCTCAGCAGTATAGACAGTTCTGAACTGGAAGCTCAGGGAGCGCGTGTGGAGGAACTTCCTGTTAAAAGTATTTCCGCGAACCCTTTCCAGCCGCGTAAGCATTTCGATGAATCAGCACTCAAAGAGTTGAGCCAGTCGATCAAAGAACATGGTCTATTGCAGCCTGTCGTTGTCATTGAAAAAGAGAACGGATTCCTGCTGATTGCGGGAGAACGTCGTCTTCGTGCGCACAAACTGGCAAAGATCACCACCATTAAGGCAATCATCGCCAATGTGGAGATCGACGAAGCAAGGCTGCGGGAACTGGCACTCATCGAGAACATTCAGAGAGAGAACCTCAATGCCATCGAATTGGCAAACTCCTATGCCGAACTTATAGAAGTACACAAGATCACCCATGACGAACTCTCAACAATCGTGCATAAAAGCCGTTCGCAGATCACCAATACCATGCGTCTGCTTTCTCTGTCGCCTTATGCCCAGAAAAAAGTGGCATCCGGCAAGATCTCCCAGGGACATGCCAAAGTACTGGTAGGGCTTGATGAAAAGCAGCAGAAGATCATCATAGACAGTATCATCGGCCAGAAACTTTCCGTCCGTGATGCTGAAAAAATGGTTAAAAGCTATAAAAAAGGCGATGCGGCCCCCACAGTTAAGGCTTCTGCTTCCAAATTGCTTGAAAAGCATAAAAAAGCCTTTAAGAAGCTTCTTCCTTTTGAATACAAGATCAAAGCCAAGAGTATTGAGATAAGCTTTTCTAATGAGAAAGATATCGAAAACTTTTTAACATTCCTCAAAAAAGACTGAATTTTAACCAACATCTCATTTCGATAATGGTAAAATATTGCGAAATTACATGAGGAGTTTTAATGCTTGACATACATTTACCATTGATGTTGTTCGTCTTAGTGTTGTTTCTGATCCTTCTTGTTGTTTTAAATAATATGCTATTCCAGCCTCTCCTGAAGTTCATGGATGACAGAGACCGCTCGATAGCAAAAGATTTGGAAGCAGCAAAAGGACTCAGCGGTAACAGTGATGAACTCAATGCCCAGGCAGCTGAAAACATTGACAATGCCAAAGCTGAAGCTGCAGCGATAAGACAGAAAGCGATCGATGAAGAGAAATCATTGGCTGCGAGTAAAGTCGAAGCGAAGCAGGAAGAGTTGAACAAAAAGTACGAGAACTTCGCCCAGAAGTTGGCTTCCGACAAAGAGGAGCTTAAAAACTCCCTACTTTCACAAATGCCTCTGTTCAAAGAGAGCCTCAAAGCTAAGTTTAGCAAACTATAAAAAAGGGATGAATATGAAAAAATTAGCACTATTCGCTTTACTCATGGTTCCTGCTATTCTTCTGGCAAGTGGGCATGACAGCGGTGAAGCGTCTCGTTACCTGACTCAGACAGGAAGAGAGAGTGACTTTTGGCCAAGAGTGATCAACTTCACGATCTTTGCCGCTATTCTCTATTACCTTATTGCAAACCCTATCAAAAACTTTTTCAAAGGAAGAAGAGAAGGTATTGCAGGACAGCTGAAAGAGATCGAAAGTAAACTTCAGGCTGCAAAAGATGAAAAGAAAGAAGCTCAGTCTCATTTGAATGAAAGTGTGAACAAAGCTGCCGAGATCATTGAAGATGCGAAAAAAGAGGCAGAAATCCTTGCGGCAAAGATCGCTGAAGCATCAGAAAATGAATTGGTTGTTCTTGAGAAGCAATTTGAAGAGAAGATTACGCTCGAAGAGAGAAAAGCTGCAAGAGATGTGATCGACGAGGTCCTTTCTGAAAATATCACAACAGATGATATTGCACTGGATGAGACCAAAGTGGTCGATATCATTTCAAGAAAAGCTGAACATGGGAAGGTGGCATAATGGAAGAGTTGATAGCAAAACGATATGCAACGGCACTCTCATCAGTAAGTAAAGATGTTAAAAGCATCGCTTCGGTTCTGAATGTTCTGAGTGAGGCCATTTCGGTACCGGAAGTACATGAAGCATTGACCTCTCCTATCGTTTCGGCAGAGAAGAAGACAGATATGATCCTCTCAGCCATAGGAAAAGAGGCAGATGCCACAATGGTGAACTTCATCAAGATCCTTGGTGAGAATAAAAGACTCGACCTGATCCCGGCAATTGCAAAGGTACTGAATGCAGACCTTCAAAAAGAGTCGAATCAGTATGAAGGTGTACTGAAAAGCAGCAGCGAACTCGGAAAAGAGGAGTTGGCGAAGCTTGAAAAGACACTGGAAACATATACAGGGTCGAAGATAGAGTTGAAGCAGGAAAAAACGGATCTTGAGGGATTACGCGTTTCGGTTGATGATTTGGGTATTGAGGTTAACTTCTCCAAGCAGAGAGTTAAAGAACAGCTAATTGATTTCATTAAGAAATCTCTGTAGTTATCTAACAGTAAAGGAGTATCAGTGGCAGTAAAATTGCAAGCAGATGAGATTAGTTCGATCATCAAAGAGAGAATCGAGAACTTTGAGATTGATGTCGACATCAATGAAATAGGAAAAGTAGTAGGTATCGCGGATGGTATTACAACCGTTTACGGTCTTAACAACGTTATGGCTGGAGAAGTTGTAGAGTTCGATAACGGTGCAAAAGGATTGGTCCTTAACCTTGAAGAAGCAAATGTTGGTGTTGTTGTTCTTGGAACCAGTGCCGGAATCAAAGAAGGTATGAGCGTTAAAAGATCAGGTGCACTTCTTAAAACACCGGTAGGTGACGGTCTTATGGGTAGGGTTGTAAACCCACTCGGTGATCCGATTGATGGAAAAGGTACTATTGAAACAGCTGAGTACAGATTCATTGAGGAAAAAGCACCAGGGATCATGGCGAGAAAATCTGTCCATGAGCCGCTTCAGACAGGTATCAAGGCGATCGATGCACTGGTACCGGTCGGTAGAGGCCAGAGAGAGCTTATCATTGGTGACAGACAGACCGGTAAAACAACATTGGCGATCGATACGATCATCAATCAGAAAGGTCAGGACGTTGTATGTATCTATGTTGCTATCGGCCAGAAGCAGTCAACCGTTGCAGCAACAGTGAAAAAGCTCGAAGAGCACGGAGCATTGGATTACACGATCATAGTGAATGCCGGTGCATCCGACTCTGCTGCACTTCAGTTCCTTGCTCCATATGCAGGTGTGACTATGGCTGAGTACTTCAGAGACAACGGCAGACATGCCGTTATCTTCTATGATGACCTTTCCAAGCATGCCGTAGCCTACAGAGAGATGTCATTGATTCTTAGAAGACCTCCGGGCCGTGAAGCGTATCCGGGTGATGTTTTCTATCTGCACTCAAGACTGCTTGAAAGAGCGGCGAAGCTTTCAGATGAGTTGGGTGCGGGTTCTATTACTGCATTCCCTATCATCGAAACTCAGGCAGGTGACGTTGCGGCATATATTCCGACAAACGTCATTTCTATTACCGATGGCCAGATCTTCCTTGAAACTGACCTCTTCAACTCGGGTATCAGACCTGCGATCAACGTTGGTCTTTCTGTATCAAGAGTCGGTGGTGCTGCACAGATCAAAGCGATCAAACAGGTTTCAGGTACATTGAGACTTGACCTTGCTTCGTTCAGGGAGCTTCAGGCATTCGCACAGTTCGCATCCGACCTTGATGACTATACCAGATCCCAGCTCGAGCGTGGACAGAGAATGGTAGAGGTTCTTAAGCAGGGGCCTTATGTTCCGGTTCCGGTTGAAAAGCAGGTTGTGATCATTTTTGCCGGTGCCAACGGGTACCTTGATGATATTGCAGCAAGTTCTGTTACCAAGTTCGAAGCAGAGCTTATGCCATTCATGGAAGCAAAATATGCATCTGTGCTTGATGCTATCAGAAATGAGAAAAAGATCTCTGACGATACAGATGCTCAACTAAGAAAAGCTATAGAAGATTTTAAAACTTCATTTGCTGGCTAAGAAAGGCTAAATATGGCTAATTTAAAAGAGATAAAGCGTAAGATCAGCAGTGTAAAGAATACACAAAAGACGACTAACGCCATGAAGCTTGTCTCTTCTGCGAAACTGAAAAGAACAGAAGAGCTTGCCAAAAGATCCAGAGTCTATGCAGCAAAACTGACCGAACTCATTGAAGAGATCGCCCAGAAAATGCAACACGCGAGTGCCGAAGGTCTTGACAATATCTTTTTTCAGGAGAATAATAATCCTAAAAAAGTAGACATCATCTTTATCACGGCTGACAAAGGTCTTTGTGGCGGATTCAACTCACAGACGATCAAGAGAACCAGTCAGATGATCGCTGAATACCAGAGCAAAGGTGCAAAGGTAAGACTGAGAGCTATCGGTAGAAAAGGTATCGATTACTTTAAGTTCAACAATGTTGAACTTGATGATGCTATCGTCGGTCTGAGCGCAGCTCCGGATTACAAGCAGTCTTCAGAGTTCATATCTGAAGTGGTAACATCTTATGTCAATGGCGATACCGACAGGATCGTTCTTGTCCATAACGGATATGTCAACATGATCACCCAGGAGATCAGAGAGGATCAGATCCTTCCAGTCGATGCATCCCAACTGGAACTCAGTACGGTTTCAACATCAGAAATGGAAGTTGAACCGGATGATGACGATACGTTACTTGATGCATTGGTTAAAAGATATGTAGAGTACAGTATCTACTATGCTCTTATCGACTCACTTGCAGCTGAACACTCAGCACGTATGCAGGCGATGGACGCAGCAACGAAGAATGCCAAAGAGATGGTAAAAGATCTGAACGTTAAATATAACAAAGCAAGACAAGAAGCGATTACGACTGAGCTCATCGAGATCATCAGTGGTATGGAATCAATGAAATAATTAGAGGAGAAGAAATGACAGGTAAAATAGTACAAGTCTTGGGTCCGGTAATTGATGTGGACTTTACAGACTATCTACCGGAGATCAATGAAGCGTTAGAGACAACATTCATGTTCGAAGGTAAAGAACAGAAATTGGTTTTGGAAGTAGCGGCACAGCTTGGTGATAACAGAGTTAGAACGATCGCTATGGATATGAGTGAAGGTGTGGTAAGAGGGCAGGAAGTGAAAGCAACCGGTGACTCTATCCAGGTGCCTGTAGGTGAAGAGGTTCTTGGACGTATCTTCAATGTGATCGGTGAAGCGATTGACGAGGCAGGCCCTGTCGAAGCGAAAACACACTGGTCTATCCACAGAGATCCACCTCCGTTCGAAGACCAAAGTACAAAAACGGAAGTATTTGAAACAGGTATCAAAGTCGTTGACCTTCTTGCTCCCTATTCAAAAGGTGGTAAAGTCGGACTCTTCGGTGGTGCGGGTGTCGGTAAAACGGTAATCATCATGGAGCTTATTAACAACGTTGCAATGAAGCACAGCGGTTACTCGGTATTCGCGGGTGTTGGTGAAAGAACACGTGAAGGTAACGACCTTTACTACGAAATGAAAGAATCCAATGTACTTGACAAAGTTGCACTCTGCTACGGTCAGATGAGTGAACCTCCGGGAGCAAGAAACAGAATTGCACTGACAGGTCTTACTATGGCTGAGTATTTCCGTGACGAGATGGGCCTCGATGTTCTTATGTTCATCGACAACATCTTTAGATTTGCACAGTCCGGTTCAGAAATGTCTGCATTGCTTGGACGTATTCCTTCGGCGGTTGGTTATCAACCGACACTCTCAAGAGAGATGGGTGCGCTTCAGGAAAGAATTACATCAACAACCAAAGGTTCGATCACTTCTGTTCAGGCAGTTTACGTTCCTGCGGATGACTTGACTGACCCGGCGCCAGCTTCTGTATTTGCCCACCTCGATGCGACAACGGTTCTTAACAGATCTATCGCAGAAAAGGGTATCTATCCTGCGGTGGATCCATTGGATTCAACTTCAAGAATGCTTGACCCGCAAATTATCGGTGAAGAGCACTACAACGTAGCACGTGGTGTACAGCAGATCCTCCAGAAGTACAAGGATCTTCAGGATATCATTGCGATCCTTGGTATGGATGAGCTTTCAGAAGATGACAAACTTGTTGTTGAAAGAGCAAGAAAGATCGAAAAATATCTTTCACAGCCATTCCACGTTGCTGAAGTATTTACAGGTTCTCCAGGTGTATACGTTACACTTGAAGATACTATCGAAGGGTTCAAAGGTCTTCTTGAAGGTAAATATGACGATATGAACGAAGCGGCATTCTATATGGTAGGAAATATGGCTGAGGCTATTGCGAAAAACGATAAGATCAACGCTAAGTAAGCTTAGTTCTTGTCTGACAAAGGATATATATGGAACTAATGAAGCTTGAAATTGTTACACCGAACGGTGTGATCTTTGATGACGATGTCAAACAGGTAACACTTCCGGGTAGTGAAGGTGAGTTCGGGGTTCTCCCAAAACATGCTACTTTGGTCTCTTTGCTTGATACCGGTGTGATCGTGATCGAAAAAGCGGATGGAAGCGAAGTGGCTGTCGCCATCAATTCCGGTTATGTAAAAGTCGATGAAGAGAAAACAACGTGTATCGTAGATGGTGCCGTGGCTCTCTCCGGTGAGGACAGTGATCTTGCCAAAGCACTTGAAGAGGCGAAAGAGCTTATCAAAAAAGCGGAATCTTCAAGTGTTGCTATCGCATCAGCGGTCAGCAAAGTTGAGCAGATCGGAAAGTCTTTCTAAATTGGGATCTCTCCTGGATTATTTCATTAACAGCAGTGCGATCACTATTTTCGTTCTGCTGTTGCTTTCGGTTTACTTTATAGTAACATTCTGGGTATTCCTGGACAGATACTACATCTTGAACTCCCGTATCAAATCAGAAGCGAGATCACTTAAATCACTCTATTCAGGTCAGTCAAAATCAGTGATGAGCAATTCACTTATTTTTACTTATCTGAGCCGTGTAAATACCCCCAACAAAGCCATTCTTGAAGCAGCGGCCTCTGATGCCATACGTGTTTCGACCAAAGGGCTTACCTGGCTCTCCATTATTGCATCGACTGCGCCTTTCATAGGACTGTTCGGTACGGTCATCGGTATACTTGAAACATTTTCCAAGTTGGGAGATCAGTCCAGCGCATCACTCTCAGTCGTTGCTCCTGCCATCGCTGAGGCACTCATTGCTACGGCGGCTGGTATCGCTGTTGCGATCTTCGCTTATACCTTTCATCTGATTTTGAAGCGTAAAGCTTATGAACTTTCCTCTCTTCTCTCTTCACAGTCCGAAGTGATCCTCTCTCAGGTAGAGGAGTGAGAAGCGTATGTTTTCATGGGATGATAACCCGGATCTGAACATCACACCGCTGGTGGATGTCATGCTGGTCCTCATGGCCATCCTGATGATCACTGCACCTACTATTAATTTTCAGGAACAGATCGACCTTCCCCAGGGCTCCAAAACCGTCAAAGTAAACAAGCCCAGAACATTGACGATCAGAATGGATAAAAAACGGAAGATCTACCTGAACAACGATACCTATGCCTTGGATACTTTTGCAGATGATTTTGTCAATAAATCAGCTAAAATAGACAAGAACTCGGAAGTATACATCCGTGCAGACGAACAGCTCAAATATAAAGATGTGATGTATCTTCTCAAAAGTGTCAAAGCTGCGGGCTTCGAGAAGGTCTCCCTGATAACATTATGATAAAACAAACCTCTACAGTTATCTCCGGGGTATTGGCTTTTGTTGCATACTTCATCATTATTGGTTTGCTGATATTCTATTTCAATACGCGTGATGAAACCCAAAAAGAGCATTTTGTTAAAAAAAATGAAAAACGTATACAGGTTGCACTCGCTTCACCAAAAAAGCTAACTGCTCCCAAAAAGAAAGCTATAAAGAAGTCAAAACCAAAACCAAAACCAAAACCTAAGCCCAAGCCAAAAAGAAAATCGAAAAGCAAGAAAATATCCAAAAAAAAAGTGATCAAAGAGAAGGTGGTCAAAAAAAAGATCGTCAAGAAAAAAGATATCAATGCCACCAAGCCCAAAAGGAAGGCCAGGGACCTGTTCAAGAATGTGAAAACAAGCAAAAAGAAAAAACTGAATATACAGGTTTCTGACAAACCGATCAAAACGAAGCCAAAGAACGACCTGATAAAAGTCAGTAGCATGAGTGCAAGTGAACGTATCAATGCTTCCCTTCAGTCGGACAGAAAGAGTGACAAAGGTGTCGAGAATGCCTATTTTGCCCATGTGCAGAGAATGCTTGAGGATTGGCCGGCACAGAGTGATTTTGCAGGAGAGAAAGCTACTGTGATCCTTTATATCGAGCCAAGTGGTTTTTTCAAGTTCCGTATCGTATCGCAATCCAACATTCCTCCTTTCAACCGTGGTTTGAAGGAATTCCTTGAACAGTTACAGGAGACCGGATTCGGTCCGCATAATGCAGGACGGACCTATAAGTTTAAAGCGGAGTTCATAGCAAAGGATTAATGCTTTTTATCGGGATAGTAAAATATCGCCGACATATACCCCACAACCGAACTTTCATCATGCGTTGTTTTGGCAGAAGTACTGTAATCCAACAGTTTTGAGGATAAACCGAGTTTTCTTGCCGCAAGTATCATGGCTGTAATACCTGTGATTCCGCAGGCTTCGCACCCTTTTAATTCATTCATATCAAGTTTTACCACGGCTCTGAGGCAGTTCCTGTCCAGCTTTTCTGCTTTTTCAAGAGGATAGAAATGGCTCAGGTCCGAGCTGATGACGACGGCATTGTCCGGGTTCTTGAGCAGGGCAGTAATGATGAGCGCAAGCTCTTTGGCGGGAACATCACCATACACAAGTTCGATGACTTTTGCTTTTGGAAAGTAGTGCTGAATGAAGGGCATCTGCACTTCGGTCGAATGCTCTTTTTCATGTGCTTTTGGGTCGAAACCTATGTTGAACTCTTTGGCCAGCGCGAAAAGATAGGGGTTGTCTATCTCAATCTCCCCGCAGGGTGTTTCAAAATTTTCAAAATGACCAGCAGAGATGCCTTTGAAGTAGTAATGATGGCTCGGACCGATGACGATGATGCGTTTGGGTTTCGTGTGTTTCAGAAACCGGTAGGCGAAGTTGGCGGTGAAACCGCTGTAAATATAGCCGGCATGGGGAACAATGATGGCTCCAGGTCTGATATCAAGTATCTCTTTTTTGATGGAGAGCCTGTCAAAAGCTGCATTGAATTCCCGGATGTAACGTCTGATCTCTCTGCATCTCTCAGGATAGAAAGAGCCGGCAACGGCGGCTTTTCGTATGCCCTGGGGCATCACTCCTCCTCATACTTGGTGACATGATAGACCTCGATATCGGGATGGTGCTTGAGACAGTCACCCGGTAGTCCCGCTTTCATGCATAAAGAGGAGAAGAAAGCATCAAAGTTTGGCAACTGTTCCCAGACCTGCGGCAGGTAGGTGGCTTGGTAGCCGTCGTAGCGAAGGACAACACCGTCCTTCATGGGAACGATCTTGCTTCTGAGGTCTTCAATATCACTGTACTGCAGCGGTTTGGGTTCTGAGAGGATGGAAACCTCTATTTTGATATCTTTCAGCTCCTCAGGGGTCATTGGTGGGAAACGTGGGTCATGCAGGGCTGCTGCCTGCGCATTGGCGATGATATCCTTGTAAAGCGGACGATATGCCTGCAGAGATCCTATACATCCACGAAGCTGGTCATTGGCCCTTTTGTTAATGGTCACGAAAGCAGCTCCATTTTCCAGCAGCTCCGGGTATTTTTTCAGTGCACCTTCCAGGTCAAAATTCTCAGGCTGATTAAGTGCCACGAGTATAGCGGCTTTTGCCAGTCCTATCAGTACTTCTTGCATAAGTCGACTCCTTCCTTTTTTTTATTTTAACATAAAAAGAATAACCAAAAAACCGGTTAAAATTTTCCCTTAATATTAATTAATGAAGATTTTAAGTCTGCCTTGATACAATGCACTATTAAATACTATTACACGTGTAATATTGCTAAAGGAATACCTTTGAGATATCTTTTGATCCTGCTGTTTTCCATACACCTTTTTGCTGTTGATGCCTCCATGAAAATCGAAAAAGATGTTGAACATCGTTCGCGTATTGCATTGGTCGACGGTTCATCTGTCAGCAACGGCAAACTTTTCAAAATACTGCTTTCGGACTTCAAGATCTCCGGCCACTTTCTTGCCGACAGCAGCCTGTACAAAAGTAATTTTTCCTCCGGGTTCATTGCACCAAACCTCAAAAGCAAAGAATATATCGTAAAATACCGCTTTACACAAGCAAACGGTGTGAAACTTGAGATACGTCTTCTGAAAGCGTCGGACGGCTCTCAAATTTTCGAGAAAAGCTATGCCATCCAAAACAGCAGTAAAATGCCTTTCCTGGTTCACAAAGCGGTCTATGACATCAACAGAGTGCTGAAGTACCCGGATATCGGCTGGATTAACCGATATGTTGTTTTCTCCAGATATACTGCACCCAAACGTAGTGAGATCCTACTGGCAGATTATACCTTCACCTATCAGAAAGTGATCATCAGAGGAGGGTTGAACCTTTTCCCCAAATGGGCGGACAGTGCGCAGAAGAGTTTCTACTACACGTCCTATGCAGGGCTGATCCCGACACTGAACAAGATCAATATCTATACCGGTTCGAAAAGTAAAGTAGCTTCTTCTGAGGGAATGATTGTCTGTTCTGATGTCAGTCCTGATGGAAGCAAAATGCTCCTGACTATGTCTCCCGAAGGACAGCCGGATATCTACGAGATGAGCCTCTTTACAGGTTCCAAGACAAGGGTAACGAAATTCAACGGTATTGATGTCAACGGAAAATATCTTGGCAACGGCAGTCAGATTGTTTTTGTTTCCAACCGGCTCGGGTATGCGAATATCTTCAAGAAATCCATTAACTCCGCAGCGGTACAGCAGGTGGTCTTCCATGGCCGCAACAACAATGCAGTCGATGCACACGGTAACAAGATCATCTATTGCAGTAGGGAGGGTAACAATGCCTTTGGGGGTAACAGGTTCAATCTCTATCTGACCTCTGCCAATGGAGGCAGTTCTCGGCCGCTTACGACTACAGGCAGCAACCAGTTTCCCCGTTTTTCAACAGATGGGTCGGTAATATTGTATATTAAACAAAACGGCAACAGCTCTTCGATAGGTTACATCAACCTGGGAAGTTCACAGAGTCTGCTTTTCCCTCTGGGTGGCAGAAAGATACAATCGATTGATTGGTAAGATAAGAGATCAGAAAAAGGATAGCATGTGATAAAACAGACATTATTGACAGCAGCAGCATTGGCAGTATTGCTTTTAAGCGGTTGCGGACAGACGGCACCGACACTGGGTGGCTCAGGCGGCAAGAACAACTTTACGGATGCTACAGAGATCACCGGTGATACCGTTACGGTCGATGAAAACGGAGCTGGAGGAAGTTTGGGCAACAGCAGTGCCGACGGCTTTACTTCTGTTTATTTTACTTTTGATGACTACAGTATATCGGGAGCAATGCAGAGCAAGATCTCGGCTGATGCCTCCAGAGCGGCCCAAACATCAGGGAAAATAAAGGTAGAGGGTAACTGTGACGAGTTCGGTACCGATGAGTACAACTATGCACTGGGACTTAAGCGTGCCAAAGCGGTCAAAGATGCTTTGCGTGCCGAAGGGGTTGATACGGCAAGAATGGTCATGGTGAGCTACGGTGAGAGCAACCCGGTATGTTCTTCTCCGACGGACAGCTGTTATGCAAGGAACAGAAGAGTCGACCTCAGGTTGGCAAGGTAAGCTGTGATGAGATACAGCAAGCTATTTTTTTCTTTTGTCCTGTTTGTTTTTGTAGGAATGGGTATGCTGATGGCAGAGCCATCGGTCTATGGTTACCGTGACAGTGCACCAAGCTATGATGACGGTTACAGCAGCCGCGGTAGAAAATCGGCCAAGGTAGTGATTACAGAGAACAGGGATAACATCGTCCGACTCAAACGTCGGATTGCAGAACTTGAAGAACGTGTGGATGGTCTCTCCTCCCTGGTCGAAGGGATGAGTATTACCATCAATGAACTTCAGGCCCCGGGAAGACTGCAGCAGACACAGACAAATACGTCCAGTACGGATAATACGGCACTTCTCAAAGAACTTGGCGCAATGATCGATCAGATCAATGAAAATTATGTGAGTAAAGAAGAACTGCAGCGGATCCTCAAGGGAAAAGGAAATTACGTTGCCCCTAAAAAAGAGAAAAGCACTAAGTCAACAGACAGTGAGTCTCTTGGAAAAAGTTCCAATGCCAAACTGTACAGTGAAGGGGTCAGGCTTTTTAACAAGAAGCGTTACAACGAAGCGAAGAAACGTTTTACCATTACCGATTCAAAAGGCTACAAGCCTGCTGCATCCAACTATTATCTGGGAGAGATTGCCTATTATACAAAAAAGTATGACGATGCGATTTTCTACTTTAAAAAGAGTGCAGGTCTGTACGACCAGGCAAGTTATATTGATACCTTGCTGCTTCATACCGGTATTTCTCTGGAGAAGACAGGAGAGAAGGAACAGGCAAGAGCTTTTTATAAGAATATCATAGAGAATTACAGTGGTAAAAAAAGTGCAAAGATCGCCAAGGATAGATTGAAGAAGTTGTAAGGTTTGTTCCGTTTCTATATCGTGGAAAAGTAGGGTGCTGTGCCCTCACAGCACCAATAAAATCAAATTGGTGATATATGCGCCATCGTTCATAGATAGAATGGTGCCGTCGGGAGACAGCACCCTACGCAAATCCCATGCTATGCATGGAAATATTATAACTCTTTGGCCCGCTTATATGCCTCTTCAATAGCATCCATACAGGCAGAGCGTACATTGCCCTCTTCCAGTGCCCCGTAACCTGCGGCAGTTGTGCCTCCGGGGCTCATCACGCCATCCTTCAGCAAAGCTGGGTGTACCTCCTGGATCAGTTTTCCAAATCCGTTGAAGAGTCCACGCATGGCAGCCATGGCATCTTCTCTTTTAAGACCCTGCTTGACTGCACCGTCGGCCAGTGCTTCTGCAACGAGCGCGAGATAGGCAGGTCCGGAACCGGCCAGTGCCGTGGCAATATCTATCTCTTTTTCAGAATTGAGCCAGAGAGTATCACCTACGGCGCCAAGGAGGGATTCCGCCTCTCTTTGGAAGCGGTGGTCTCCTGTCAGTGTGGTCATAGAGGCACCGACACTGGCGGCGAGGTTCGGCATAGCCCTGACGACCGCTTTGCTTTTAATATGTTTTTTCAGTTTCTCCAACGAAGTTCCTGCAAGAACAGAGAAGAGTACTCTGGCCTTTCCTTTAAGTTGTTTCCCAACCTCTTCGACATTGGCAGGTTTGACACAGAGCAGAACGGTTCTATCCGTTATATCGAAACCATCGAGAAGATATTTGTCGATCCGGCTCTCAAGACCGGATTCGAAACGGTCGAGCTTCTCCATCTCTCTGCCTACTACTTCGATATTGTATTTTCCTTTGAGGCCTTTGGCGATACTCAGCGCCATATTGCCGTTACCAATGAATGTGATTGTTTGCATCATAACTCACTTAGATTAAATTGGATCAATTATAACACATAAAATTGTAGGGTGCGTTTGCCAACACATCTTTATTTGGTATAATAACCGCAATTATTTTATAAGGAATCAAAAAAATGGAAGCATTTTTAGAAGAAGCCAAAGCGTCAAGCCGTGTGCTTGCCGGCATCAGCGGAGCGGACAAGAACAGGATACTCAAAGAGATGGCGCAGGCACTCAGAGCCAGTACGGCAGAGATACTCAAAGCCAATGCACTGGATATGGAAGATGCGGACAGAAACGATCTCACTCCGGCACTGAAAGACAGACTGCTGCTCGACGAGAGCAGGGTCGAAGGAATGGCAGTGGCGGTTGAGGAGATAGCTGCACTCAAAGAGCCTGTAGGCCGTGTACTTGACGGCTGGGTAACAGAGGATGGTTTAAAGATCGAGAAGGTCTCCGTGCCTATCGGTGTGATCGGCATCATTTATGAATCACGCCCGAATGTCACATCCGATACGGCAGCTTTGAGTTTCAAGAGTTCCAATGTATGTGTGCTCAAAGGTGGGAAGGAAGCGCAACATTCCAATGAAGCCATTGCAAAGGTTCTAAGAGCAGTACTCAAGAAAAACGGTTTGCCTGAAGCACTCATTTCCCTGATCCCAGATGCCTCGCGTGAAGGGGTGGCAAAACTGATCAAGATGGACAAGTATGTCGATCTTATCGTCCCGCGTGGAGGAGAGGGGCTCATCCGTTATGTCTCGGAGAATGCTTCCGTTCCTGTTGTCAAGCATGACAAAGGACAGTGCCATACCTATATTGATGAAGATGCCAATGTGGAGAATGCCATCAGGATTGCCATCAATGCCAAGGTACAGAGACCGGGTGTCTGCAACGCGATGGAAACACTGCTGGTCGATACTGCTATTGCCAAAGAGGTACTGCCTCTGCTGAAAGAAGCTTTTGATGCAGCACATACGGAATTGAAAGGTTGTGGCGAAACGCAGGAGATCATTGAGGTAGCACCGGCAACGGAAGTGGATTTCGATACGGAATACCTGGCAAACATCCTCAATATCAGGGTAGTGGATGGCGTCGAGGGTGCCATAGACCATATTGTCCGTTATGGTTCGGGACACTCTGAAGCGATCATCACGGAAAATATTACTACTGCGGAAGCCTTTCTGAACGGTATCGATGCGGCAGTGGTCTATGTGAATGCTTCTACGCGATTCACGGATGGCGGTGCTTTCGGTTTCGGTGCGGAGGTCGGTATCAGTACCAATAAGCTCCATGCACGGGGACCGATGGGCATAGAAGGATTGACAACTTACAAATTCAAAATTTACGGTTCCGGACAAATTCGTTAAAAATACCAAAAAGCTAAGCACCTCTAAAGTTTGCTTGGTTACAATACCACAAATTCAATATTAGGAAAATAAATGGCAATTGCAAATGAAAACAGTGTCGTAGGCATTGAATACGAAGTAAAAGAAGCAGGCTCATCAGAAGTCGTAGATACAAACAAAGGTGCACAGCCACTTGAGTTCATTACAGGTAAAGGGCATATCATTCCGGGTCTCGAGAATGCGCTTGTAGGTATGGAAAAAGGCGAAAGCGGAGACATCATGGTCAAAGCGGCAGACGCATACGGTGAAGTGAACCCTGAAGCGAAACAAACTTTGCCTATCGAGCAGTTCGAGGGTGTGGATCTTAAAGAGGGAATGACACTTTACGGACAAGGCGAAGATGGCCAGACAGTACAGGTAACCGTTACCTCATTCAACGATAAAGAAGTACAGGTTGACTTCAACCATCCTTTGGCGGGTAAAGACCTTATGTTCTCGGTAACAGTACTTGACGTAAGAGATGCAACAGATGAAGAAGCTGCTACCGGTCAGGTTGGCGGTGAACACTGTGATGACGGCAGCTGTGGCTGCGGACACTGATTTCCATATAAAGAAGTCCGTCAAGCATTTCTGCCAGACGGACTGAACACTACAAAACCTTCAGCTTCTTACAGGCAAAGCTTCAAAATATATTTTAAAAATGAATAAAACTCAATGATATTTACACCTATTTTTGTTATCATTAACTTTATATATGCCCTGCATTTTATAAAAAATTGCGTGTGAAAAAGGAAATATATGTCAAAAAATGATAACGTGTTTAATATCAGTATGTTATTGATGACACTCTTTTCCTCCCTGGAAGTCATACGTAATGAAAAGAACATAGAACTTGTTTATGATGTAGGCCTCACCGTTCCTAAAGAGTTAAAAGGTAACAGTGACGCTCTTCTGCATCTTTTGATACAGGTACTTACTTTTGTTTTACAGAATACTGAGAACAAAGAGGTTGTCCTTTCTATTGGTGCACCTGAAGAATTCCTCTATGAAGAGCTTGTTACTTTTGCAGTAAAGGAAAGTGGTATCAATGAGATGAAAATAGATACTCTCATCGAGAATCGCCTGACTGAAAGTCTTGAAGTACTTTCTGCAGAGATAGATAAGAACGAAACAAAAGGTGAAGATATTGTCATCAAAATACCTTTGAAAGTGGACGATATAGGAAACCAACGCCATTACAGACTGCCGGATATTTCAATGCTTGGCAAAAAAGTATTGCTGGTCTGTGCCAAAAAAAGAGTAGCGGCGAGTATCGAAAAAATGTTCAGGTATTTTCTCTATGAAGTGGATGTGGGATTGGAAGCCTATAAAAAACAGGGTAGTAATCTTTCACGCTATGATATTGTGGCTATTGACGCCGCTTTGGCAACGGAAAAGCTTGAAGAACTTATTGAACGTATCCAGCAAAAACACTCTTTGAAATATGTTATTGTAGAAAATGCAGACTTTAATATGGCAAAAGCCAATCATCCGAAAGTTCAAACGGCTTACCTGATCAAACCTGTGATGCAGGAGAGTATTTTTGAATTGATCATAGAACTTTTTAAGGATGATATTGTAGATAGAACGATTCGCTCCGATTCGATTGAAACAATCATTGATATGAAAAAATATATCAACTATGACCGCTTGCTTGAGGCAGAGAAGTATGTGTTGCAGGCGAAAAAAGAGCATGAAAGAAAAAAAGTGACAGAGCAGGTGGTAGACACACCTTCTCTGCCTGTCCTGGATACTGAAGTTGGATTAAAGAATGCAAAAACAGTCGGGATGGATTACAACCAAAAGCTAAGAAATTTTCTTGATGATTTCAAACGTTCCGATATCTTTTTCAGGGACAATGTCAAGGATAAATCGATCTGGAAGACCAAAGAATTCCTTATCGATGTGGAGAAAGAGGCACGATTCATCGGTGCACTGCGTTTGACAACCGTGATAGAACAGGCCAGTATGCTTTTTGTGTACGATAAATTGGAGGACCTGCCGCTCTATGTCAACAAGTATCATCTTGAACTGGTGAGACTTGTTGAAGAGATAAACAAATACCTTAAAGCCTAATCTTCACTCCTCGTATGGTTCAAAATCCTCTTTGCTGACACCACAGTCAGGACACTCCCAGTCATCCGGTAACTCTTCAAAAGCAGTTCCCGGAGTAATCCCGGAGTCGGGATCTCCAAGTGCAGGATCGTAAATGTAGCCGCACACGGTACAGATGTATTTTTGATTCATAATTATTCCTTTCTGCATGATTTCTCAATAAAAGATGGTAAAATACCTAAATATTTTAACGAAGTCTCTGTGGATACAGTGTGTAGTGCAGAACTTCGATCCAAAGGATTATGATGTCAGCAAAATGTGCGTTTTTATTTCCGGGACAGGGTTCCCAGGCTGTAGGTATGGGAGAAGATTTCTTTAACAATTCAAATGTAGCAAAGCAGATGGTGGCCGATGCCGGCAGCAGAACGGGGATCGATTTTGAGAGACTGCTTTTTACTGAAAATGATGATCTTGAGAAAACAGAATTTACGCAGCCTGCTATTCTGCTTGTATCTTCTATAGCCCATAAGCTGTTTGAAGATGAAATGCCTATCAGACCGGTCTATGCGCTTGGACATTCGCTTGGAGAGTTCTCTGCCCTGGTGTCTGTAGGTGCTTTGGATGTGACGGATGCAGTTGAACTGGTGAACCTCAGGGGTAAACTCATGGCTGAAGCCTGTGCCGGTCAGGATGTGGGTATGCTGGTCTCTCTGGGGCTTGCCGATGATGTGGTAGAGAAGATCTGTGAAGAGCAGAGGGCGGCAGGCATGAAAGTATGGCCGGTCAATTACAATGCCGAAGGTCAGATCGTTATAGCAGGTATCAAACCTGATCTGGAAAGACTTGAGCCGATCCTTAAAGAGGCAAAGGCAAGAAGGGCAATGCTGCTCAATATGTCCGTGGCATCACACTGTCCATTACTTGAAAGTGCGACGGCACCGTTGGCAGAAAAACTGCAGGAAGTACTCAGAGACGAGTTTACCGCACCTGTGGTCTCGAATGTTACAGCGGAGAAGTACAGCAGCAAAAAAGAGGCGTTGGAACTGCTACCCAGGCAGCTTGTCTCTCCTGTACTCTACAAACAGTCCATCTCCAAGTTTGATGATGAAGTTGATTGTTATATCGAATTCGGTCACGGCGGGGTACTTAAAGGTTTGAACAGAAAAGCGACAAAAAAACCGCATTTTGTGGTCTCTGACATGGCCTCCCTTGCAACAACGATCGATGAGATCAGAAAGCTGGGTGCATAGGATGGCAAAAAAGATCGCAATCATGGGAGCGATGGTTGAAGAGGTCGATCCCTTTTTGGGAACGGATGAACATGAACCGCTGCTGAAATACTTTAAGAAACACAATGACGTGACATATGGGAACAATCTCTACCATGAAGCAAAATACAAAGAGCTTGATATTGTGCTTGGATACTCCAAGATCGGTAAAGTGAATTCCGCATTAACCGCAGCGACGATGATAGAACATTTCGGCTGTGATATGTTACTTTTTACCGGTGTGGCCGGAGCGATCTCACCTGACCTGAAGATCGGTGACCTGATTGTTGCGACGCAGCTGTGCCAGCATGATCTGGACATTACGGCCTTTGGACATCCCCACGGGTACGTACCTGAAGGCAAGGTGTATGTTGAACCTTCAAGAGAATTGATACATATCGCCAAGAGGGTGGCTGATGAAAAAGGCATTAATCTGAAAAAAGGTGTGATCGCAACGGGTGACCAGTTCATTGCAGACAGCGAACGCAAAGAGTGGATAGCTAAAACCTTTGATGCTGATGCACTTGAAATGGAAGGAGCATCGGTTGCCGTGGTATGTGACGCACTCAATGTTCCCTTCTTTGTCCTTCGGGCTATCAGCGATGCCGCCGATACCGATGCAACTTTTGATTTTGATGAATTCCTCAAACATTCTTCACAGGTTAGCAGCAGTTTTATTATGGCAATGTTGGAAAAACTTGTAGCTGAACAGGCATGAGTATGTCCCAAAGAGACAGTAGATCTACACCACAGCTCAAAATGAGCAAAAAACTCCTCAAGGTCATCGGAAAGACCAATGCGGAGTTCAGACTCATAGGTGAAGGTGACAGGGTCCTTGTAGGCCTGAGCGGAGGAAAAGATTCTCTGGCTTTGGTGCATGGACTCAAACATATACAGAGGCATGCCCCTTTCCGTTTTGAGTTTGAAGCCTGCACCGTCAAGTACGGTATGCCCGATGAACATTACGATTTCCTCTCAAAACACTGTGAAGAGTACGGTATTAAACATACAGTGTACGATACCAATATCTTCGAGATCTCCCACAACACTATCCGGGAGAACTCTTCTTTCTGTTCCTACTTCTCCCGCATGAGAAGAGGGGCTCTGTATACCTTCGCGGAGCAGGGCGGCTTCAACAAAGTGGCACTCGGGCATCATTTTGATGATACGGTGGAGAGTTTCTTTATGAACATGTTTTATAACGGTACCATGAGGGCCTTGGCCCCCATCTACAAGACTGGGAGAGGCTTTCACCTTATCCGGCCGCTTATTCAAGCCAGGGAATCACAGCTAAGAGCTTTCGCGGATGACAACAACCTTCAGGTCATCGGTGACGAAGCCTGCCCCGCCATGCTCAAAGATGTCAAAATGCCTCATGCCAGGGCTTCGACCAAAGAATGGCTTTCCGGACTGGAAAAAGAGAATAAAGATATCTTCAAAATGTTCAAAGCCTCCTTCAAGCATATCCATGACGATACTTTTCTCGACCCTGCACGCTGGAAGAGAGACGATATATAACGCGTAGGGTGCGTAACCACGCACCCTATGTGGGGATATTGAGGAAATTAATGAATGAATAATTTTAATGTAGAAACAGCAGGTCGTATAGACAAAGTATTGGCACACGAACTCGATGTCAGTCGTAATCAGGTTGAGAAGTTGGTAAAGGATGGTCTGGTTTCTGTCAACAAGAAGATGGTAACCAAGACAAGTTTCAAGGTGGTAGAAGGTGATGAGATAACCTATGAGTTCAAAGAGGCTGAGAAACGTGAGCCTGTTGAGATAGACTTTGACGTCGAGATACTGTACGAAGATGAGTATCTAATGGTGGTGAACAAACCGAGTGGCCTGGTCGTGCATCCTGCTCCTTCGGTGAAAGAGCCTACACTGGTGGACTGGCTGGTGAAGAAGGGGATCTCGCTCTCTACTATTTCGGGGGAAGAGCGCCATGGTATCGTGCACCGCATTGACAAAGAGACGACGGGTGCGCTGGTGATCGCCAAGGATAATAAGGTGCATGAGATGCTCAGCGAGCAGCTTCAGGACAAGAGTATGGGGCGCTACTATCTGGCGCTGATAGACCATTTTCTCAAAGAGGATGTGGTCGTCGACAAGCCCATCGGACGTAACCCGCACAACAGACTGAAAATGGATGTCGTACCGCATGGGAAGCCGGCAAAAACGGCTTTCAAAAAGCTGTTGACTTCGGAGTATGATGTGGAGCTGATCGCGGCGAAGCTCTTTACGGGAAGGACCCATCAGATACGCGTGCATCTCAATACGCTGGGACGGCATATACTGGGCGATGATTTATACGGTTTTAAGAGCAAAAGAGATAAAATTCCAAGAGTTTATCTACATGCGTATCTGTTATATCTTATCCACCCCGTCACCGGTGTGAAAATGGAGTTCACCGCTCCGCTTTTCGATGATATGAAACTGTATTTATCCAAATATTTTGATCAAAGTGACATAGATGAAAAAATCGATCCTCTTACTCTGGGTTCTCGCTTTACTGACCTTTAGCGGCTGCGGTTCCGCCATCAAGGGATTGATGGTCTACGGCAAAGACCCCAGCTTGCCCTCGCTCGGAACCGTACGGACGCTTCCGATGATGAGTTCCGTCGGTTTCGAATGGGATACGATCAAAAGTGACAAGGTACACGGCATTAACGTTTACAGAAAATCTCCCGACGCCAAAGACCCCGAAGGAAGGGAGTTCAGACGAGTCGGCAGCATAGGCAACCGGTATGCTACACATTTTGTCGATACGCATGTAAAACCGGACAGACGGTATGTCTACAAGTTCACTACCTTTTCTTTTGGAAAAGAATCCGCACCGGGAACAACGGTTGAAGTGCGGACGAAACCCACTTTTGCACCGGTCTCGTTCCTGAAAGCCTATAAGGCTGGACCGACAGCGGTCAAACTGCTTTGGCGGCCGCACCCCAGCGACAAGATCAGCAGCTATATCATTGAAAGATCGGTCAATGGCGGAGAATGGCGGTTCATGGCACAGGTCGAAGGCGTGCTGATGGCGGAGTATATCGATACACTGGTACGCGGAGGCAACACTTATGCCTACCGTATCATCGCCAAAAGCTATGAGGGTATCAAGTCCAAGCCGAGCCAGGTCGCCCGTATAACACTCTAAAACATCAGGAAAAGCCATGCCACATTTAAAAGTAAAACCTTTCGACAGTGCAGCAATAGAAAAAAAACTGCCTGACAGTTCCATCATGACCTTTCGTGCCAAGGCCTTGAAAGGGGACGATGAGATCATCGGCGTGGAGCATGGGGGCGAAGAATTTCTGCTTCAGATAAAACCTGACAACAAAGCCACTTTGGTCAAATACGACAAAGTGACACGTCCTTTGAAGGTCAACCTTCTCAAAGAGGCTTTGGACAAAGTTTCAAAGGAACTCGGGCTGAAAATTCTCAGCTCGAATATCGCACTCTCAAACGGGAAACCGCCTCTGGCATCGGAGTACTTCAAAAAGATCGAGGATTTTGAAACGATCGAATATCCCAAAGAGAAGATCTCCGTTGAGGTGGGTTTCGGTTCGGGGCGGCATCTGCTCTATCAGGCACAGAAAAACCCCGATACGCTCTTCATAGGTCTTGAGATACATACCCCTTCCGCGCAGCAGGTACTGCGACAGATAGAACTGCAGGGACTGGAGAATATCTGGGTGGTCAATTATGATGCCAGGCTCTTTCTGGAAATGCTGCCATCCAACAGATGTGAGCAGATCTTCGTTCACTTTCCCGTACCATGGGACAAAAAACCGCACAGACGTGTGATCTCTACGAGTTTCCTTGCCGAGTCGATGCGGGTACTGCGCAGAGGCGGCAGACTGGAACTGAGGACTGACAGTGACAAGTATTTCTGGTATGCGCTTGAAACCTTTTTTGCCGTACCGAAGACCGAGGTGGAGATACGCAAGAATGAAGCCCTTGAAGTCACCAGCAAATATGAGGCGAGATGGCGGAAACAGGAGAAGGACATCTATGATGTCTATGTAAAATGCAGTGAAGATTCCGACGAGAGGGACCTGCGCATAGACTTTAAATTTACTAGTGTAAAATATACACCAAATCTGGAAGAATGTCTGCCGAAAAATGCTTTGGTCTTCGACGGGTATTTCGTGCATTTCGAACGCAGCTACAAGGTGGGGGATAACGCATTGCTTGTCAAATGTGCCTTCGGCAGTTTCGACAGGCCTGAACACAAATACATACTGGTCGAAGAGAATGAGAGCAGGTATTTTGCCTCCCAACCGGTAAAGACCACGGTCAATTATGCCGCACATCAGAAGATCGTAGAACTCTTGACACAAAAGGAAAACAATGTCTAATGTCATTAATGCTTCCCACCTTACACTGGCGTATGACGACGGCAAGAAAGAGATCATCAAAAATGCCAGTTTCAGTATCAAGAAGGGGGAGTTTGTTTTCATTACCGGGCCGAGTGGTTCGGGGAAATCGACACTGCTCAAAGCACTTTACGGTGCGCTGAAGCCTACAGAGGGAAATCTCATTGTCGGAGGGCTCGACCTGGCCAATATCAGTACGGGGAAGCTGCAGGAGCTGCGTACCCACCTTGGGATAATCTTCCAGGACTATAAGCTGGTCAATGAATGGACCGTAGCAAAGAATGTAGTGCTTCCTCTGATGATCGCGGGCTATTCTGTCGATGTGCAGAACACACAGGCGCAGAGACTGCTCAAGCATGTCAAACTTTCCGAACATGCCGACAAATTCCCGCTGGAGCTGAGCGGTGGCGAACAGCAGCGTGTAGGTGTGGCACGGGCACTGGCAAAGAACCCGGTCGTGATACTGGCGGATGAGCCTACCGGTAACCTCGATGACTACTCCTCCAACGTGATCTGGGACCTGATGGAGAATGCCTGCCAGCAGCTTGAGACCACGGTACTGGTCGTAACACACAAGATACCGACGATCTTCTCTCTGCCGTACAGACATTTTATCATAGAAAGCAAGGGTGTTTATGAAGTTCATTAAAAACCATCTTATGTTCATACTGCCACTGATGGCAATCCTGCTGGGTATCGAGTTCTTTCTGGTCTTCGACAGGACGACGGATTCCTATGAAAAAGGCCTCAAAGAGGGATATACGATGTTCGTTGTATCCAAGAAGCCT
The DNA here is from genome assembly GCF_000010345.1 of Sulfurovum sp. NBC37-1. Lineage (NCBI taxonomy): Bacteria > Pseudomonadati > Campylobacterota > Epsilonproteobacteria > Campylobacterales > Sulfurovaceae > Sulfurovum > Sulfurovum sp. NBC37-1. Next base: position 1,808,509 of record NC_009663.1, on the reverse strand, counting down.
ATGACCCTTAATGATTTCAAAGCGCTCAATGCGCATATCGCCAGTTCCGAGAAGATCAAGCGTGAAGCGGTGGTCAGTGACATTGTCAAGGGGATCAATAACAGCAACAAAAAAGAGATACTCAAAGCCCTGCCGTATTTTTACAATATCGGGCTTGATTCCTACCTGCACACATCCGAACTCGACAAGATCAAGAATGACCTTGAATCAAGCAATGATATTCAAAGAGTGGAGACATTTGGAAGCAGTTACAGTTCGGCATATCGTCTCTTCGCTTTCATAAAATTTACACTGAAGCTTTTTATCGGTTTTATGGGAGTGGTCAGTTTACTCCTGATCATCAAGCAGATGGAGATATGGAAATATGCACATAAACGTCGTATGCAGGTCATGGAGATTTTCGGTGCGCCGCTGATGCTGCGTTCGGGTGTGCTTTTTAAAGTAGCTATCGCCGATGCTATTGTGGCAACACTGATCACCGCGATGATCTTTTTGTACATCAAGTTTGAGTGGGCGGCAAAAAGCGGTATAGATATTATGATGAAGAACCAGGAAGATCTTTTCAGGTTGAGCGATCTTGCTATCCTGCTGGGGTCTGCACTGATCATTGTACTGATATCGGTCTACTCTGTCGTATTCTCAAGCAGTGGAGTGGAGGAGTGAGACTTCTTTTTCTCTCTTTTTTCATCGTTTCGACCCTTCTTTGGGGTGCTTCTACGACGACGAAGATCAAAAAATCCAAAAAAGACCTTACTTCGATTGTCAAAGATAAAAAGAAGACCAGCAGACGGCTTGGGAAGATCGCCCAGGATATCAAGGTGGCAGAAAAAGAGATCGCTGTACTGAGCAAGAAAATAGAGGAACTCGAAGCGGACCAGAGCAAGAACGAAGCACGCTATGAAGTACTCAAAAAAGAGCTTTCGACCTCCAAAAAAGAGCTTGAGAAGACCAGTAAAGAGTTGGAGAAAAAACACAAACAGTTCATTTCACTTCTTTCTGAACAGTTTTCCGTCATATTTGCCATGAAACAGGCCAAACATGAACCAACGCGTGATTCCATCATCTCGCAGGAGATCTACAAAGCGTACAAAAAGCTTAATGATCAGGAACTGGAAGTACTTAAAAAAGATATTTCGGCACTGCGTAAGCGTAAAAAAAACAAGCTGACTCTTCAGAAAAAGACACAGAGTGAGATACAGCGTATTGTCAAGAAACGGGAATCGTATGCTCAGAAAAAAAAGGCCAAAGAGAAATTGCTGAAAAAACTGGCAGCCGATGAAGAGAAATACAATGCCAGACTGGCAAAGATCGAAGACAAACAGAATGACCTGCGTACAACGCTGGCCAAGCTGAATATTCTCCATAAACAAGAGGTGGAAGAAGCCCGTAAACGTGCGGAAGCACGAAAAGAGGCCATACGTCTGGAAAAAGAGCGTAAAAGACGTATACGAAAAGAGAAAGAACTGGCACGTGCAAAAGCGAGAAAGGCCAAGGAAGCACTCAAAAAAGCCAAGACGGACGAAGCGAAGAAGCGGGCACGTCTTGCTGCAAAAAAAGCGGCAAAAGAAGTCAAAGAGGTCGAGCTTAAATCCAAAAAACAGAGTGAGAAAGTACGACAGGTAAACTCTTCCTATAAAAAAGAGAAAGTGGCAGCTTACCGCGGAGGGAAAACGATCCCTCCTATCAGAGGAGCGAGAGTTGTCAAAAAATTCGGAACCTATATCGATCCTGTCTACAAGATCAAAATATTCAATGAATCCATCACGCTTCAAGCGCCGAGTTCACCTGCCAAGGTACAGAATGTCCTTAACGGAAAGGTAGTGTTTGCCGGCAAGAGCAGTATGCTCGGGAAAGTAGTCGTTGTGGCACACAGCGGAAAGATGCATACGGTCTATGCCGGCCTATCGAAGATCGCGCCCAACATCAAAGTAGGCCGAAAGATCAAGAAAGGGTACGTTATCGGAAAGGTTAACAAAAAACTGATGTTCCAGGCGACAAAGAACTCCAAACATATCAATCCTCTCAAGCTTATCCGGCTCTGATACTGTAGTTGGGAAAGCGGTCTTAACCCCCTCCTAAACCTGTTTTGGGTATAATCGCGAAAATCTATAAAGGTGCATCTGTGACAAAAAGAGTATTGGTAAAGTTTTCCGGTGAAGCATTGGCGGGCAAAGAAGGGTATGGTATCGATACCAAGATCCTCAAGTTTATTGCAAGTGAGATCAAAGCGCTGGTAGATGCCGGTATGGAAGTGGCGATCGTTGTAGGCGGCGGAAACATCATTCGTGGTGTAAGTGCCGCGGCTGACGGAATCATCAAAAGAACCTCAGGTGATTACATGGGGATGCTCGCAACCGTGATCAACGGAGTGGCGATCCAGGAAGCACTGGAGCACATAGGTCTCGAGGCGAGACTGCAGTCTGCGATCGATATGCATGAGATTGGTGAGGCATTCATTATCAGACGTGCGAGAAGACACCTTGAAAAAGGACGTGTCGTTATTTTTGCCGGAGGTACAGGCAACCCGTATTTTACAACGGATACCGCTGCAACGCTTAGAGCCTCCGAGATAGAAGCTGAACTGCTTATCAAGGCGACAAAAGTGGACGGTGTGTATGACAAGGACCCGAACAAATTTGATGATGCGGTGAAACTCGATACATTGACTTACGAACAGGCTTTGACCAAAGATATCAAGGTGATGGACGACACGTCTATCGCGCTGGCAAGAGAGAACAGCCTGCCGATCGTGGTGTGCAACATGTTCGAAGAGGGAAACCTTCTTGCGATCATGAAAGGCGATATGAGCCTCTGTTCTATCGTGAAATAACGTCAAATGGGCAAAGCCCATTTTGACTACCCTGACGCTGTGTCAACTTCAGCAGTTGGCTCTAAGACAGTAAGAATAAAACAAAATATTTTTTGAAGGAATAAAATGAGAACAGAACAACTAACTGCAAAAGCAATGGAGAAAGTAAACTTCGACAAATATCTTTTGGCAAATGCCGTAGGCAAAAGAGCTGAAAAGATTGCAAACGGTGCCGAAGTATTGTTGGATTATGATACAAGCGGTATGAAATATACCGATATCGCACTCAGAGAGATCGCTGAAGGCAAGATCACTGTAAGTCTAGAGGGATAGGACACTTTGGACGCTTTTTTATCGAAAGCTAAAAATATACACAGCATAGAAGAAGCGAAAGCACTTCTGTGGGAACAAATCCCCCATCCCCTTCCCTCTACCCTAAAAGCCCTTGAGCTTGCAATGACGGCCCATGACGGCCAGAAACGCAAAAGCGGTGAACCCTACATCGTGCATCCCATTCTGGTCGCGGCGATCACTGCAGCATTCTCCAATGATGAGACTATGGTACAGGCAGCACTGCTGCATGATGTAGTAGAAGATACTTCATTCGATATCGATGATCTCAAAGAGCAGTTCGGAGATGATATTGCCCATATGGTCGAAGGTTTGACCAAAATCGTCGAGATCCGTGATGAAGAGTTGGTACCCTTCGGTTCGGATGAACGGCTGATCAACTCGGCACTCACTTTCAGAAAGATGCTTATCGCTTCCATTAAGGATATACGCGTACTGGTGATCAAACTGTGTGACCGGCTGCACAATATGCTGACCCTGGATGCGCTGCCTCCCCAAAAGCAGAAACGTATCGCGGAAGAGACACTGGTAGTGTATGCACCTATCGCCCATAGACTCGGTATCTCCCGTTTGAAGAACAATCTGGAAGACCTCAGTTTCTTTTATATTTATCCGGAAGATTACAAAAAGATCGATACCTATATCAAGAGCAATGCACAGAATCTGCAGTTCAAACTCAATGCATTTATCCGCAGCGTGAAGGATATAATACACAAGGATGGTTTTTCCGATAAAGATTTTGAGATCATCGGCAGGGTTAAGCATTACTACTCCATCTATCTGAAAATGCATCGAAAGGGTGTGAGTATCGATGAAGTGCTTGACCTGTTGGCGATCCGTATCATTGTCAAAGAGCCCATCGAGTGCTACCGGGTGCTTGGTTTGATGCATCTTAATTTCACACCGTTGATCTCCCGTTTCAAGGACTATATCGCTATTCCCAAAGAGAACGGCTACAAGACGATACATACGACCCTCTTCAATGAAGAAGGGATCGTGGAGGCTCAGATACGTACCGTAGCGATGCATAGACTGGCAGAGTATGGTGTTGCAGCGCACTGGAAATACAAGGATGGTGCTGACAGTGTGAACCTTGAATGGCTGGAGAGTCTGCATTTCCAGAACGAATCGGTGGAGGAGTTCTATGAGCTTGCCAAATCGGACCTTTTTTCTGAAGACATTACGGTTTTCTCTCCCAAAGGTGACTATTTTACACTTCCCAAAGGTTCTGTGGCACTGGATTTTGCCTATGCCATACATTCGGAAGTGGGTGCCAATGCAACGGATGCGCTGATCAACAAACACAAATCGTCGCTTTTGACCGTACTGAAGAACGGGGATATTGTCAAGATACTGAAAGACGATGAACCGCATCTGCACTGCTCATGGCTCGATACGGTCAAGACCTCGAAAGCCAAAGATGGCATACGAAGCCACTGCAGGGCACGGATCAAAGAGGTAGATACCCTCAGTGCCTACAATATCCTCGGCACGCTCTTTTCACGCCATCCAGACAAGATCAGACTGCTGATACAGCGTATGGGCCTGCAGGACAGCCTCTATAAACTGCCTTCACATCTTTCGTATTACAAAGATGTGATCCATAAAGTCGCTGACTATATGGGTGAAAAGGAGGTACGTTTCTGGGAGTTGCTGAAGCGCGGATACAAGGTGCCGAAACTCAAAGAGATCGAGCACTTCAGGTTCTACACGAACAAGCCGCTGGACGGGGTAGAGTTCGATTATTGCTGCCATCCCAAGGTCGGTGACCAGATCGTTGCATTTTATAAGGACAGTAAGGCTATCATACACCATAAATTATGCAAGCATGCCTATGCCAAGATTAAGGCGGGTGAAGCGATGATCCACGTGAACTGGCGTGCCTCCAAAATGTCACGTTACAGACTTATCATCAGTCTTCAGAACCAGAAAGGCGCGCTTGCCGATATGCTGACGAAACTGACGCAACTGGATCTGAATGTCATCAGTATCGAACTGGGTATCCAAAGTTCGGAAAGTGCCGAATATTGCCAGTTGGAAGTGGAGAGCAGTGAGAGTAAGAAAAGTGTGCTGGAAGAAAAACTGTCACAAAGATTCAAACTCATCGATATCATCAGCCTTGATGATGCATACAACAAATAGAGACCATAAAGAAGAAGGAAAGAAATGATAGAACAGGCGTTGGAAGAGATAAGCAGAGGTACCGCTGAGGTCATCGATATGGAGAGGATCGAAAAGTTGGTCTCAAAGTATTATGAAGACGGTACGACCTACACGGTCAAAGCGGGATTTGACCCTACCGGTGCCGATCTTCACCTTGGGCATACCGTACTTTTGCAAAAACTCAGAGCCTTTCAAAAGCATGGCGGACGTGTACAGTTGCTGATCGGTGATTTTACCGCGATGATCGGTGATCCGACTGGTAAGAGTGAAACGAGAAAGGTCCTGGACAGAACGACGATCCTCGAGAATGCACAGACCTATCAGGACCAGGTCTTCAACATACTTGACAAGAGCAAAACGGATGTGGTATTCAACTCGAGCTGGCTTGAAGCGCTGGGCGCGGCGGGTATGGTCTCTTTGACAACGACTTTCAATGTGGCACGTATGCTTGAACGTGACGATTTTGAAAAACGCTATAAGAGCGGGAAGAGTATCTCCATCTCCGAATTCATCTATCCTCTGCTTCAGGGCTATGATTCTGTCGAACTTCAAAGTGATATCGAGATCGGTGGAACGGACCAGAAATTCAACCTGCTGATGGGAAGATTCCTTCAGCGTGCCTATGAAATAGACAAAGAGCAGGCTGTACTGATGATGCCGATCCTCGAAGGGCTCGATGGTGTACAGAAAATGAGTAAATCTCTCAACAACTACATCGGGATCACGGAGGCACCAAAAGATATCTACGCCAAGACACTCTCTGTCTCCGATGAGCTGATGTGGCGATACTATGAACTTCTGAGTGAACGGTCACTTGAAGAGATCACACAGATGAAGCAGGATGTTGAAAAAGGAGCACTTCACCCCAAAATTGCCAAAGAAAACCTTGCACTTGAGCTGGTTACAAGATTCTATAATGAAGAGTTGGCTAAACTAGCCAAAGAAGAGTTTGACAATGTCTTTAAAGCCAACCAGCTTCCTTCAGATATGAAAGAAGTAGAAGTGGAAGAGGGGATCTGGATCTGCAAAGCATTGGTGGATGCAGGTATCGAGCCGTCCACTTCGCAGGCCAGAAGAGACATCAAACAGGGTGCTGTGAGGATCGATCAGGAGAAGATCTCGGATGAAAAGATGAATCTTGAAACCGGAGAGTATATCCTTCAGGTAGGCAAGAGAAAATTTGCGAAAGTAAAGGTTGGGTAATGGAGTTCAAACCATTTAAAATTGGAAAATATACTATTGAGAAACCCATTGTGCAGGGTGGTATGGGTGTCGGTATCTCCTGGGACCAGCTGGCAGGAACGGTCTCCAAAGAGGGTGGCCTTGGCGTGATCTCCGCTGTAGGTACAGGTGTGTACAAAAACAGAAAATATCTTGACAGCAAAGAGATGGTAGGCAAAGAGCACAGACCGCTTGAGGCGATCAACTTCTATTCCTATGAAGCATTGAGGCATATTTTTGAAAATGCCAGAGCGATATGTGGTGATGCACCTTTGGCTGCAAACATACTGTATGCACAGAGTGAATATGACCGTGTGGTAAACGATGCGTGTAAAGCCGGAGCCAATATCATCATCACAGGTGCAGGACTGCCTTTGACCATGCCTGAAGCGGCCAAGGATTATCCTGATGTTGCGTTGGTACCTATCGTTTCTACGGCCAAGGCACTTCGTATTCTCTGTAAAAGATGGAAAAAGACACATAACAGGCTGCCCGATGCGGTAATTGTGGAAGGGCCGCTCAGTGGTGGGCATCAGGGCTTTAAATACGAAGAGTGTTTTCTACCTGAAAATCAGCTTGAAGCGATCCTCCCTCCTGTGGTGGAAGAGGCAAAAGAGTGGGGTGATATTCCCGTGATCGCCGCGGGTGGCGTATGGGACCGCGCTGATATTGTAAAAATGATGGAGCTCGGTGCTTCCGCAGTACAAATGGGCACACGTTTTATCGGTACGGTAGAATGTGATGCAAGCCAGGTCATGAAGCAGGTGATTATCGATTCCACGGAGGAGACGATCAAGCTTTTCAAATCGCCTGTCGGATATCCTGCACGTGGTGTGAAAACGGAACTGCATCAGCGTATCGAAGAGGGGACAGCCCCGAAGATCGCCTGTATCTCCAACTGTGTCACTCCGTGTCACAGAGGAGAAGAGGCAAAAGTTGTCGGCTATTGTATTGCGGACAGACTCTCCGATGCTTACGATGGTATTGCAGAGACGGGACTTTTCTTTACCGGTGCCAACGGATATAAACTTACAGAGATCATCACTGTCAAAGAGTTGCTGGACAAACTGATGAACGGAGAAGAAAAATAGAGTGAAATCTCTTGGGATTCTTTTTGTCATTCTTCTAAGCCCCATTCTGCTTTTTTCATCGCCGGTGTTGTTGAAAAAGGCAGAACTTCAAAAAGGTGAATTGCATCTTTCCTTCAGTAAATCCTACAGTAAAAACAATATCAAACATTTTACCCTGAAAAGGCCCTACCGGGAAGTGTTCGATCTGAGAAATGTACATCTGGCGCATAAAAAGGTAGGGAAAGGGCTTGCAAGTTCGCATTGCAGATCCATCAGACTGTCCCAATATCAGAGAGATACGGTACGTATCGTGATTGAAGCGGGAAAAAGGTATACCTGCAATGCCTATCAACCGCTTTTTACTTTCAACAGTTACAATATTCCTTTACCGAAATTTACAGTATCGAATAGCTCACGATCGGACAATAAACAGAATATCAAAAAGAAAATAGAACAGTACATCAAAGATACATCCAAGAAAGTGTCAGCTACGTATAACCATCCTAAAAGCAGGTCTAAAAAGCCTGTCAAATACAGTTCAAAAAGAATGCATGCCAAAGAACGTATCGTAATAGATGCGGGACACGGTGGTCATGATACCGGTGCGATCGCAGGGAGCAAAAGGGAGAAGGACCTTGTTCTTCAGATCGCAAAGCGTCTGGAGAGACAATTGAAAAAAAGAGGGTATGCTGTCTCTATGACAAGAAGGAATGACCGTTTTATAAAACTGAAACAGCGTACGAAAATCGCAGACAGGAAAGATGCGAAAGTTTTTGTCTCCATCCATGCCAACTCGGTACCCAAAAGAAAACGCAACAAGGTACATGGTGTAGAAACGTTTTTTCTGCAGACAACGAGAGATGCAAAGTCCCAGCGGATTGCGGCACGTGAGAACAAGGCAGTTCTGAAGGGTGCGGGTGACAAATTGAGCAAGCACGTGATCATCGATTCGGTACTGAACGGACCGAAGATTGTTCAGTCCAACAAGCTTGCCATCGATGTTCAGCGCCGTATCATAACCAACCTCCGTGCCAATTACAGGGGTGTGAAAGACGGTGGGGTCAGATATGCACCATTCTGGGTACTGGTTGGAGCGAGCAGACCTTCCATACTGGTAGAAGTAGGATATATTTCCAACCCAAGGGAGCGTAAAAGGCTTTTTACGCCAAAATATCAGGAGCTCATTGCCAAAGGGATCGCCGAGGGGATAAACAATTATCTCGACAACCGAAGAAAAGAGATCGATTTTGATTAAAGGGTACCTCTAAGACCCTAAAATAAAAGGAAGAACAATGCAATATCTGAAATATTTTTTACTGGGAATGGCAGTCATGCTGACGGTCACTGGATGTGTCGGTCCGGACAGGTCAGATGATCTTGTGGTCATCGATGCGGGGCATGGAGGGCATGACTGCGGTGCGCTCTGCAACGGAAAGCAGGAGAAGGACCTTGTACTTCAGATCACCAAAAAACTGGCAAAAGAGTTCAAGCGCAAGGGATACAGGGTTTATCTGACCAGAGGAAAAGATAAATTCCTGAAACTCGGAGAGAGAACCCGAATCGCCGACAAGATGGATGCGAAGGTCTTCATCTCCATCCATGCAAACGCGATAGCGGATAAAAGCAGATTTGAAGCGGTGGAAGGCATAGAGACCTATTTCCTTCAGAAAACACGGGATGCACGTTCCCAAAGAATAGCGGCAAGAGAAAATACCGCTGTATTGCAGGGGGCGGATGCGCTCAGTAAGGATGTCATCATCGATTCGGTGCTGAACGGTCCCAAGATCGTGGAATCGAACAAACTGGCTATCGATGTGCAGAACGGCATCATGAGGCGGGTACAGAGTCGTTACAAAGATGCACGCAACGGCGGAGCCAAACCGGCACCTTTCTACGTACTTGTAGGTGCGAGCCGGCCTTCTATCCTTGTGGAAGTAGGGTACATTACCAACTCCAAAGAGAGGAAAAGGCTTTTCACTTCCGACTACCAGGAACGCATTGCCGAAGGGATCGTCGAAGGCGTGAGCAGATACCTGGATAACCGAAAAGTGGATATAGGGGTTTAATCTTGTTGGGAATAATTCCCTGACCGAGTAGGGGTTGTTGATTCTCAAAATATTGATAATTTCCCTTAATATGGTTTGGGTATAATACTACACAAAGCCCGATGTCAGCTTGACGTGGAGGAGGAGATCGGTGAAAATTATATATTATATAATAGCAGTTTTTTTTGTTATATTTATTCATGGATGTACGGGTAGGTCGCAGTATCAGCTTTTGCAGACCGAAAAAGCTGTGGAAAAAAAGCGGGTCAGCGCTGCAAGTATCGAGTATAAAATTCTGCCGCAAGACAGACTGAGGATTCTGCTTTATAAAGATCCCGGACAGATCTCAGCGGAAGTGATGCAGAAATTTACAGAAAACATAAACCCGGAAGGTGTACTTGTAAATGCTACAGGCTATGTAAAGCTTCCACTTATCGGCAAAGTAAAAGTAGTCGGCCTTACGCAAACACAGGCTGCAAACCGTATAGAAGCACTCTATCGCAAAGAATTGACAGATCCATCCGTCTATGTGGAGATCATGAACAAGAGGGTTTACGTGCTTGGCGAGGTCAATAAGCAGGGTGTTGTCAAACTTGACAAAGAGAAGATGACTCTTTTTGAAGCCATTGCTTTTTCCGGTGGTCTTACGGACGATGCGGTCCGAAACAGCGTTGTCATCGTTTCCCATGATGCACAGAAGGGTATGAGTATCCGCAAGGTTGATCTAACGAATTATGATACCATGAATTACGCCAGTCTGATGCTTCGTCCCAATGATATCGTCTATGTACAGCCAGATGAGTGGAAAAAGTTCAAAGTGGCATCCGATAATTATACTTCACCATTTAAAACATTGACTGCCATAGCTGCGCCGTTCGTGACGCTGAAATATCTTTCCGAGTAGCATACAGATGCGGCGTAAACCATTTTTGGTCTTTTTTTCCGTGATAAAAGCGCTTTTTCTGCGGGAAGTCGAAATGCGTATCAGTATTGGGAAGAGTGGGCTTTTCTGGCTCTTTTTCGAGCCTTTTTTACAAGTCTCCATTCTCCTTGCTATCCGTGCTTTTAGCAGGGGGGGAGACACTAGTTATGATCTCGCAGTTTTTATGGCTTCAGGGTTCATTCCTTTCAATATGTTCCGGCATGTGCTGGGTTCTTCGAGTAATGCCTTTGTTGCAAATAGAGGCCTTTTTGTCTATAGGCAGGTTAAACCAGTTGATGCACTGGTGGCCAGAGCTTTGGTAGAACTTTTTTTGACAGGTATGGTTTCAGTTATGTTTTTTACCATCGGCTTTTTTATGGAATATAAAAATTTTCTTCCTGAAAATACTTTGATGGTGTTTCTGTCGGTGGTCTGGTTGTGGATCTTTACTATCGGTATCTCTCTACTTGTAGCGGTAGGCAGTACGTTTTTTGTCAGTATCGGAAAAATAGTCGCAGTTTCATCTTTTGTATTGCTTGTTTCCTCTGCAGTTTTCTATCCGATTATTTCACTGCCTCCTTTGGTGCAGAAAATTTTACTTTATAATCCGCTGACCCATTTCATGGAGATGATACACGGTTTTTATCTTGACAGTCTTGACGACCGTTTTGTTGACTACCGCTATGTGATGCTCTGGACGCTTTCAGTCTATTTTATGGCTTTCTGGCTGTACCGAATATTGGAAAAAAGGATCGTTTCCGAATGATCGAAATGAAAAATGTAAGCAAGTTTTTTCAGGCAAATGATGAGACAAAGTATATTCTCAAAGATATTACGATGGTACTTCCCGATACCAATATTGGTATTCTCGGTAGAAACGGCATGGGAAAATCGACGCTCATGAGAATGCTCGGTGGTATTGAGTTTCCAAACAGCGGCTATATTTTTTCCGACAGAACCTTTTCGTGGCCTCTAGGTTTGTCAGGTGGTTTTGTGGGAAACATGACGGGGCATGCGAATGTCAAGTTTGTATGTAATCTGTATGGAAAAAGCAAGGAGGAGACCAGACGTATTGTCGCGTATGTCAAAGAGTTCAGCGAACTAGAGAGCTATTTTGATATGCCGATCAAAAAGTATTCTTCGGGAATGAGGGGCAGGATAGGGTTTGGGCTTAGTCTTGCTTTCGATTTTGACTATATGCTTATCGACGAGACGCTTTCTGTTGGAGACACCCGTTTTAAGGAAAAGGCAAAAACCGCTTTACGAAAAAAAATAGAAAGCCACAATATCATTCTTGTCAGCCATGACATGAGAACTCTGAAAGAAATGTGTCAGAACGGGTTGCTGTTGCATGAGGGAGAACTTTTTTTTTATGACAATATTGATGATGCAGTTGCACACTATAATAGACTGAACACCAAAGGATAACAATGAAAATATTTATCAGAACTATATTTGTACTCGTATTTCTTTCAGTCAGCTACTATATTGTATCTGTTGAAACGGAGCGTTATGAGTCCACAAGCATTACACTTTTAAAAGATATTTCAAAAAAACAGACAATTGAAATGAGTAATATGTTTTTAGGGCAGATATCCAGTACCATGCAGGACTCAAAAGTCCTCGAACTCTATATCCGTTCCCCTGAAATGTTCAATTATATCGATAGCGAATATAACCTGAGCAAGCACTACGTCAGCGATGAGCTTGACTTTGCCCAGCGTCTCTACAAAGATTCATCCATACCAATCTATCGTGCCAACAAGAAAAACATTATCAACAAATACAACGAAGATCTGATCGTTTTTTACGATGACCCTTCCGGCACACTAGAGCTGACATTCATCCATACCGATCCGGAGACCGCCCAGCGTATTTTGCGAAGTATTATTCGTAGGGCAGAAGAGATCATTAATTATTTTGTACGCGAAAATGCCAAGATTGCGTTGTCATTTATTGAAAAGCAGAGGGAAGAGAAAAGAAAGAGTTTTATGGATGCCATCAAAAATCTGATTATTTACCAGAACAAGCATTCCACCATAGACCCTTCATTGGATGTAGAACGAAAAATTACTATTTTGGCCGAACTTGAGACCGAACTTGTCAAAAGCGAAGTGGAATACAATACAAAGATAAGGACCTTCAACCCAAACAGCCGTGAAATGAAACTTCTTCAGTCCACCATTGGCAATCTCAGGCATTCAATCAAGCGTGTAGACAAAGAGCTTGCTGGCAACACAAAGGGTGCAGAGCTCAATGCCAACGTATTTGAATTTAAACTGCTTAAGAGCGATATGGAGTTTGCCAAAGAGGTTTACCGGCAAACGCTTATAAATCAGGAAGAGATGAAAATAGAAGTAGCCCAAAAATCTAAACATCTTATCGTAGTGTCCCGCCCGACACTGCCGGATGACTATGACTATCCGAACAAACCTTGGGATATCTTTACCCTTTTGATGGTTTTCTTCTTTATCTACAGTATCATCGTTGCCATGATGGCTATTGTCGAAAACCATAAAGATTAGTTTTTATGCCGATAGAAATGCTTTTGCATTCCCTACAATGGGAATGAGTATATTATGAGGTAATATTACAAGCTCGACAAAATCCCCTTTCCTGAAAATAGGGGTATCAAAATTCATTTGAAAACCGCATTGTCCGGACGAGAGCTTAAATTTTTGCTGAATATCTGGTCTTGGCATATTGGCCAAAAGCTTGCACAGAAATTTTTCGTTCCGGTATATTTCAATCTCCAAAACCGTTTCATGCTCCAAATTTACGGCAAATCCTTGTATCATCTTCTCATTCATGTTACCGCAAGCAGCCTTGAAACCGTCAACTTGTTCAAGTGGAATAAAAGCTGGTATGTACATTACTTCTGTAATAAGAGGCTTGAAGTCATTCTCTTTTATGTTCTGCCACAGTTCGATAGTTTTACTGTAAAGTATCCTGTCTTTTTTGAGGAACTTCTCTATCAGAGAAGATTTCTTCAGTTTTGATGCTGAAAACCGTAGAGAACTTTCTTGACTTTTCTCTATGGCAAATACATTTGGAAAATGTTCCAAAAAGATACCTAATTCTTCATAGGGAACTACATAATCAAAACTTTCCAGATTTTCCAAGGCTACATACACTCTTTTTTTTGCATCTAGATAAAATGTTTGGGGATCGTATAGTGGTATAAAATTTAGGGTATCGAGCCATGCCAAAAAATCATCGGTACTTTTTTCTGACAGAGCTGTGTCGATATCTTGCGAAAAGAGCGTACTATTTTCAGATACAGTATCCAGCATTGCAGCAAAGTAATCATACGGATCGCGCACTACAGCTAGTGAAAACACTCCTTCTTTACATTCCATTCTCTCTATTAAAGGTTTTTGTATAGTTTTGGCATTCTTGATCCCATAATGCTGAAAGTGAAAAATCTCCATAGTGTACATAGTTCGTGACAGAACTCCTTTTCTGTTTAATTCGGTAATTAAGTGAGTATAGTGTATAATTAATAAACATAAGCTTGAGTATATTTATGACTCTATGCTTAGCCAGCCGAAACTATGAAGGTCCTTGGAAGAATGATACTTTCCCTGATAAAAAGCACAGGTAGCTTGATGTACATGATGTGGCAGGAGAGAACAAACGATCCTTTTGCCATCGTGAGAAAGTCGCATGTTCGTTATAAGAAGCATGGTTGGCAGGGAATGCTTGAGAGACTTGAAAAAGACTGGTCTAGGCTGCACTCCTATGAGCATACCCGTTTTTATAAAAAGTCCGAATACAGGATATGGATAGAAAAAAACGAGAAAGAGATATATCGCACAGAGCCTTTGGGCTTTTTTCCTCTTATTTCGATCATTGTGCCGACGTACAACACAAAGAAAAGATATTTGACGGAAATGCTGGAGTCTGTCCTTTCCCAGACATACGGAAACTGGGAACTATGTATCGCAGATGATGCTTCGACAGACCGTGAAACTATCGATACGCTGGAATACTACAGAACAAAACATCCGGCCGTCAAAGTGGTTTACAGGAAAAAAAACGGACACATATCGGAAGCATCGAATACAGCTCTTTCCATTGCATTGGGTGACTATGTCGCTTTTCTTGATCATGACGACACCCTTTCTCCGAATGCACTCTACGAGATGGCCAAAAAGCTGAATGAAGACAGAAAACTCAAAATACTCTATTCCGATGAGGACAAGATCGATGAAAATTCAAATAGGTACATGCCGCATTTCAAATCTGGCTGGAATCCGGACATGTTCTTTTCCCAGAACTATATAACACACCTGCTTATAATCAAAAAAGAGATTATTGATAAAGTTGGAGGGTTCAGAAAAGGATACGAAGGCAGCCAGGATTACGACCTTGTACTGAGATGTCTCGATCATATCGGTAAAGAGGAGATAGGCAGAGTCGAAAAAATACTCTACCACTGGCGTGCCATCAAAGGTTCTACCGCCTACGGCTCAAATGAAAAAGCCTATGCGCATGATGCAGGGTTGAGGGGGCTGCAAGATTATTTTTTACGAAAAGATAGGTCTATTTCCGTAGAGAACGGTTTGTTGGCAAATACGTACAAGGTTGTGTATCCTATCGTTGAAATGCCCCTGGTATCTCTCGTAGTCCCTACGAGGGACAGTTACAATATTCTCCATAAGTGCATAGAGAGCATTCTCCAAAAAACACTTTATGAAAACTATGAAATACTGATCGTGGATAATGAATCAACAGACCCGAAAACGCTGCGCTATTTTGAGATACTGAAAAAACATGAGCATATACGCATTCTGGAGTACCACCATCCCTTCAACTACTCCGCCATCAATAATTACGGAGTACAATATGCCAGGGGTGAGATAATCGGGCTACTAAACAACGATGTGGAAATCATCAGTAGCGGATGGTTGAGTGAAATGGTACAGCATGCTATACGTCCAGAGATCGGAGCGGTTGGTGCTAAACTTTACTACGACAACCACACGATCCAGCATGCTGGTATTGTGCTTGGTATAGGCGGTGTCGCAGGGCACTCCCACAAATATTTTCCCCAGAATCACCACGGATACTTCTCAAGGCTCAAAATTATCCAGAACTACTCTGCCGTTACTGCGGCCTGCTTATTAATGCGAAAGTCGGTCTATCTTGAAGCTGGCGGGTTGAACGAAGAAAATCTCGCAGTCGCGTTCAATGATGTCGACCTGTGTTTGAAGCTCCAGCAAAAAGGCTATCGAAACCTCTGGACACCCTATTCCGAACTCTATCACCATGAGTCCATAAGCCGCGGGTCAGACGATACACCCGAAAAGACAGAAAGATTTGGAAGAGAAATAAAATATATGCTTGAAAAGTGGAAAAAGCAGCTTCTGAAGGACCCATACTACAACCGGAATCTGACGCGACAGCATGAAAATTTTTCAATCAATACGGAAAGTGGCACGGGCAAAGAAAAACTAAAACAGCTTGACAAATACTATACGGAAGGGTGGAAAAATAAAATCTTGATGTCAAAAAAGGTAAAACAGTTCAAAAAGAAACAAAAAAAGATACCTGATGCATTTTTTGAAATTTTTGACGAAGCAGACTATTTGGAAGTAAATCCAGATGTTGCGACAGCCGTGGAAAGGGGAGATTTTTTGAATGCGACAGACCACTTTATATGGTTCGGCCGCAATGAGGTCGAAAATGGCGGTAGGCGCATTGGTATGGAGTTCCCCTACTTTAAAGAGCAAATCTATCTACTAAACAATCCTGATCTACAAAAAGCAAAAGAGTATCAGCCGGATTTTCCCCTATTTTGGCATTTCCTAGAATTTGGATACGAAGAGATGCTCAAGGGTATCAGGCCTTTTCCAAAAGCACTTTCCTATCGTTATGAGAGGCCGGTACTCTCAAGCAAGATCCGCTATGAGATTAAAAGATTTTCAAAACAGCCTCTCTTCTCCATTGTTATGCCGGTCTATAATGTTGTACCAAAATGGCTCAAACTGGCTATTGAATCTGTTGAAAATCAGTGGTATGGAAGGTGGGAACTGTGTATTGCCGACGATGCATCGACAAGCGAAGAAACAAAAGCGTATTTGCGGAAGATCGACCATCACAAAATAAAAATACGCTTTCTGAAAAAAAACTTAGGAATCTGTGGAGCCTCTAATGAGGCCCTGAAGTTAGCAAAGGGAGAATATATAGCACTAATGGATAATGATGATGAGCTCACACCTGATGCACTTTATGAAATTCTCAAAGCCATTAATACAAAAGCAGCGGAGCTCATCTATAGTGACGAAGACAAAATAGAAGAGGACGGTACGTTTGCTGAACCTCATTTTAAACCAGACTTCTCTCCCGATATGTTCCTTTCCCAAAACTACCTGAGCCATCTGGTTGTCATTAAAAAGGAGCTGGTTGACAGAGTTGGAGGATGGGAGGCCGGACTTGAAGGTAGCCAGGATTACGATCTATACCTGAAGGTGCTTGAACATACAGAAAAGATCTCACATATATCAAAGGTTTTGTACCACTGGAGAAAAGTTCCAGGCTCCACAGCTGCAGAATATTCCGCTAAATCGTATGCACAGGAAGCAGGTAGAAAAGCACTTGAAAATGCGATGAAGAGAAGGGCTATAAAAGCCGATGTAAAAAATGGAAAATATCCCGGTACCTATAGGGTGAAGTACGAGCTTAAGGAGGAGCCACTTGTAAGTATTATTATTCCTTTTAAGGACAAGCCTGAACTTTTAAAAACCTGTATTGAATCCATCCTGAAAAAATCAAGCTATCAAAATTACGAGATCATTGGCATCAACAACCGTTCGAAAGAGTGGGAGACGTTCAAAGAGATGAAAAGGCTTGAAAAGCGTGATAGCCGGGTAAGATTCTGCGAGTACAATGACACTTTTAACTATTCGAAGATCAACAATTTTGCTGTATCGTCCTGTGCTAAAGGAAAGCATATAGTCCTGATGAATAACGATATAGAGATTATTACGTCCAACTGGATCGAGGAGATGCTGATGTTCTCTCAAAGAGACGATGTGAGTGCGGTTGGAAGCAAACTCTATTACCCGAACGGCACCATTCAGCATGCCGGTATTGTTCTCGGGATCGGTGGTGTTGCCGGCCATGCTCACAAATATTTCTCAAAGAATGTTCCAGGCTATTTTTCCAGGCTGCATATTGTCCAGAACCTTTCATCTGTAACAGCAGCACTGCTAATGGTCAAAAAAGCCATCTATGACGAAGTGGGCGGTCTGGATGAGGTAAACCTGCAAGTTGCGTTCAACGATGTCGATTTTTGCCTGAAATTGCAAAAGAATGGGTATTTAAATCTTTTTACTCCATGGGTGGAAGCGTACCATCATGAATCTAAAAGCAGGGGAGAGGAGGATACTCCCGAAAAACAGGAACGTTTTAAAAAAGAGGTGGAATTCATGAAAAACAAATGGAGTAAAATTTTAAAAGAAGGCGACCCGTACTATAATCCCAATTTGACTCTAGAAAGAGAAGATTTTTCAGTCATATTTTTGAGATCTTCTCCTGAAAACAATACAAAAGAAGGGACGGAATGCATACAATAAAGGGAACGGCACAAATTATCGACGATACACGGATACAGGGGTGGTTTTTCGACGAAAGAAAGATTAGCAGGCCGCTCTCTTTCGAACTTTATGTCAACGGTAAAAAAGTATCTGACCTGTCGGCAAGTGTACAAAGAGATGACCTTGTCACTGCCAACATCCACCCTACGGGTGATGTGGGATTGTTATATAAATATGACATTGATACACTGGATGATGTGCGTCTGAAATGCAAAGAGGAGGAATTTGAATTTGTTGTTCAGGAAGGTTTTGCCAGCGATGGAGAGTTTGCAAAGAAAGAGCTTTGTATTGTACATATAGGCATGCACAAAACGGGCTCTACATCCATACAGCAGGCGCTAAGCAGCTTGACAGACGAAACATTCTCCTATTTCAATTTGCATGCGCAAAATCACAGTATCCCTATATACAGCCTTTTTGTGCCAAAACCGGAGCACTATCATATACACAGTCGAGCAGGGAAAAGTAAGGAACAGGTGAAAGCTTACAACCGATCGGTAAAGGAACTTTTTGCAAAGCATCTTTCCGAAAATCCTCACTGCAGTACTTTTCTTCTGTCAGGGGAAGATATCAGCGTCCTGCCGAAGCCCTCACTGCTCACATTTCGTAGTTTTCTGCTGCGCTTTTTTAAGAAAATTGAAATTGTCGCCTATGTGCGCTCCCCGGCCAGTTATATGTCAAGCAGTTTTCAGGAGCGTGTCAAGGGGGGTGCGTATACTTTTGATTTTGAAAACGACTACCCCCATTACAGAAACAGGTTTGAAAAGTTCGATACTGTTTTCGGAAAAGAAAATGTACAGCTGATACACTTCGATCCAAAAAAAATGAAAAACAGTGATGTGGTTTGTGATTTTCTGTTAAGAATCGGTCTGGATGCCGACTGTGTGATTTCCCACAGGGCAAACGAATCGTTGTCGCTACAGGCTACAGCCATTTTCTATCTGGCAAACAAACGCTTACTGTCAAAAAAACCAGTGTCAGAAAATGAAAAAGGCAGAATAAAGCTTTTGAATTTTCTTTTACAAAAGATAGGTGACAGATTTCTGTTGAGACAAAGCCTGATTGATACCGTTTTGCAAAAAAATAAATCAGATATCAAGTGGATTGAAAAGAGAATGGCAGTTTCTGTTGCAGAAAAACCCTTGGGTGTTTCTATGGGAATCGGCTGTGAAGAAGATTTGTTTGAAACAGCAAAAAAAGCGCTTAGAGATATGGATCCCTCACAGTATGATGAGCTTAACGAAATACTTGATGTGAATCTTTTGGAGTAATTTTATGATTGTGATTCATAAAACTTATCGCCAGCGATCTTGGTATCGTGGCGACAAATGGAATCTATTCTGTTTTTATACGACATATGTCTTCATTGAAACTAATATCCTTGACATCAATACAGAGCGTTTTTGATTCCTACAGTTTGACAGTCATACTGAAAATGAAGAAAAGACTGTCTTTGCAGACAGTGACTATATGTCAAAAGCGAGAAAAAGAAAATTTAGGCAAAAGGTATCTTCAATTGATATTGGGGAAAGAAGAATAAGAGATCAGATAAAACTCAGAGCCAAACAGTCAAGAAACAACAAACGCTTTGCAAAGCTTAGAGGTTTGCAGGAGCTGTCTTTTGTATTCATAAACACTATGTGAATTTCAGGCAGGCAAGATATGCGGGACTATAGAAGAACCAGGAGCACTTCAGCCTTACAGTTCCTGTGCAAACTTACGAAGAGTATCAGATTGGTGGAAGACTACTATAGATAAAATATAGAAATGGCATAAAAAGTATCGAAATAGGTACTTAAAAGTAAAATATATTACGATATTGGAGGATATTTCAGGGAAAAATAGCTAAAAATGGGAGAGTTTATTTTTTAGGCGCTATAATAACTGAAATCAGATAAGTTCTTTTGATTTTTCAGGGGGGATTGATTAAAAAAAGGGGAATAATTTTATGTTTAACTTTAGAAAGAAAAATAATCAAAGAAAGAATGAAATATCATTTTTAATTAAAGATTTCGATGCTGAGTTATATCTTGAGGCAAACCCGGATGTCAGGAAAGCTATAAAGGAGGGTCAGTTTGAAGATGCAGTACATCATTTAAAAGTCTTTGGATTAAAAGAGATCGAAGAAGGTGAGCGCAAATTTCACAAAGATTTAGATGCTTATAATGAGTCTGATTATCTCAATAGTTTTCCTGAAGCGAAAGTGGCCTTAGAGAATGAAGAAGTTTCTTCTATTTTTGAGCATTTTTGTAAAGTAGGCTATCAAAATATTGTATCATCGGTAAATTTTGACAAGTACGAAGAAAAAGATGGTGAAAATATTGAGGAGAGTGACAAACTTACCATTGAGCCATACTTCGATAAAGAATGGTACCAAAAAATGTTCAACGTTTATGATATTTGTCCAATAGAGCATTTTCTACGTTATGGCTCTTTTGAAGGTAAAAATCCAAACCCTGATTTTGATGTCGAATGGTATCTTAATGAGTATCCGGACGTTAAAGAGAGTGGTCTCAATCCATTTATACATTTTATTCAATTTGGAAAAGCAGAAGGGAAGTTCCAAAATCCTGATGAGAAATATCTACAAGAAAATATAAAAATCATTGAGCCATACTTCGATAAGGAATGGTACCAAAAAATGTTCAATGTTTATGATATTTGTCCAATAGAGCATTTTCTACGTTATGGCTCTTTTGAAGGTAAAAATCCAAACCCTGATTTTGATGTCGAATGGTATCTTAATGAGTATCCGGACGTTAAAGAGAGTAGTCTCAATTCATTTGTACATTTTATTCAATTTGGAAAAGTAGAAGGAAGATTTCAAAATGTGGACGAGAAGGACAGATCAATATTAAATCAAAAAATCAAAAAATATTTTCAGAGAGCAGAAAATAATATTATTGATTTGAATATCGATTCAGAAAAAGAACATAAAGAAAATTTTTTTGACTATTTGTACAGTAATAAAAGGGGAAACCTAAAAAAAGTAAAAATTGACAGTAATATTAAATTACTTTCTTTGGATATATGGGATACAATACTTCGGAGAAAATGCCATCCTGACGAGATAAAACTTTCAGCAGCTAGATATCTCCATATCAACTATCTTAAAATACTCAAACCTGCATATCGTGATATTAATTCCTTGTATAATCTTAGGAAAAAGAGTGAAGATTTGTCCTCTTTGACAGATGACTATGAGTTTAGATATGAAGAGGCAGTCGATAAGTGGCTCGTAGAAGCTTTTGAAACAGGTGTGCAGAGTGCAATGTTAATACGAATAAAAAAGAAACTCCTCAATCATGAACTCAAGGCGGAGTTGAGAAGCACCGAAAAAGATGCGTCTATGGATATTTTTTTGAAGAAGTTGAAATTCAAAAATGTAATTTTTGCCTCTGATTTTTATATGCCAAATACGTTTATGCAAAAACTTCTAAGAAAGAACAATGTCATTCGTCATTTTACCAAAGGTTATGTCTCCTGTGATCTGATAAAAAACAAAAGATCAGGGAAATTGTATAAACATATACTTGAAGAATTTCAGCTGGAACCTAATGAACTCTTTCATATAGGTGATAATAAGCATGCAGATGTTGATGTGCCATCTAAACTAGGTATTGGAACTTTTCATTATGAAGACAATCATGAAAAAATGCTTCATAAATGGTTCGAGGATGCATTTTATGAAAAATTGAGTGGTGAAACGCTACTGCATGGGAAAAGAGTTTTTAATTTATGTAATATTTTATCCAAAAAATCAATATTCAATGCCAGTGAGAAAATTGGTGCAAAACTGGCACCGATTGCTATAGGATATATATTGCATATCATCGAAGAGGCAAAGCGTTTGAATGTGGAAACTATCTATTTCTTTACCAGAGAGGGAATCTTTCTCAAAGAGATCTATGATCTTGTCGTCGAGGCTGACCCTTACTATTTATCCTATCCCAAAAGTGAGCTTTTGGAAGTGAGCAGGCTGGCTACATTTGCTCCTTCTCTTGCAAAGGTAAATGTCGAAAACCTTATGAAGCTTTGGAACCAATACAGCATTCAATCACCGAAAGCATTCTGTGCCTCTCTCAATGTCGATAACATGGAGTCTAAAAAAGTTTTCAAAAAATATGGATTTCGATATTTTCAAAAAATTAAATATCCCTGGGAAAACAAAAAATTTGTAAAGCTGATCGAGTCGAGTGCCTTCCAAGATATAGTCAAAAAGTATATCGATGTGCAGAGACGATATATTAAACAGTACCTCAAGCAAAAAGGTCTAAATCAGGGTAAATCTGTCTCTATGATCGTTGATTTGGGCTGGAGGGGTACGATCCAGGACAATATATCGATGTTGGTTGACGAGCATGTGCATGGCTGTTATCTTGGTCTGTTCAATTATCTGAATCGGCAGGAGGAGGTGAGCAAGTGTGGTTGGTTGTTTGACAATAATATTCAGGAGAATGACTGGACGAATCATGAAGTCGGTCCAATAGAGATGTTGTTCAACTCATTGGGGGGATCCACGATAGGCTATGAGTCGAAAGACGGAACAATTCTTGCTGTTAAGAAAGAGGAAAGAGCCGAAGATAATGTCTTTGTCAAATATACTTCCTACTTCCAGAGTGGGATCAAAAAAGTGATTCCTGAAGTCATAGAATATATTGCCATTCATGGCTTGACTTCGTCAGATCTGAAAGATGTGTCCAGGCAGATTGCGAAACAGTTGTTGGCAAACCCCCCTGTACAGGTTGCAGAAGCTTTTTTCGAACTGACACACAACGAAACATTCGGAACAGGAAAATACCAGACAATGGATGTGGATCAGGATTTTGTAAAAAACCTGAAGAGTAAGAAAGGTTCGGTACTGTATCACTATGTCAGTCGCCATCTGGACTCTGTGCGATGGAAAGAGGGGTATCTGAATATACCCAAAGTTCAGAAAGCTATATGCGCAGTGAAATCCGATCTGACCAACACGCCGCTGGCCTTTTACAGTAAGTTTTTTCTCAATGACAAAAAGCTGGATTTCAGGGTAGCAATTTATGCACCGGCTCCCATAGCCGGATCAGGAGGTCATCGTACACTTTTTAATCTGGCTAGCAAATTTGTAGAGGCAGGATGTGATGTCTATTGCTTTCTGGAAGAAGAGGGAGCGGGAGTGGAGGTGGCCTATGACTATATGAGAGAGAATAGAGCACACGTGTTGGTAGGCTGGCCCAAAAATAGCGAGTTCGATATGGCAGTCGCTACGATCGCACACTCTTCAAAATTGGTAGCCGGCTTGAAAAATGTCAGACACAAGGCTTATCTAGTGCAGGATTTCGAAGCTTGGTTCAATCCGATGGGGGATATCTATTCTATTAATGAAAACAGCTATACTTTTGGAAATCTTCATTTTACTGTTGGAAGTTTTCTGACGCATCTGCTGCATCATCAGTACAATGCACGAGCGGTTCCTGCAGGTCTCGGTATTGATACGAATGTTTATTTCAACAAAGGTGGAGAAAGGGAGGATGCGATCAGTTTTCTCTATCAGCCGGAGAAATTCCGACGTAATCCCCAGATGGCTATTGAGGCATTGAGGATTGTCAAAGAAAAAAACCCTGATATTAAAATCTATGTTTATGGTTCAGATGCTGATCTCCATTTGGATTTCGAAGTAGAAAATCTCGGACTTATTTATAATATTTCTAAATTGAATGATTTGTATAATAAATGCAAAGTCGGTCTCTGTATCAGTATGACCAATCCTTCCAGGATTCCATTTGAATTTATGGCAGCGGGTGTTGTGGCTGTAGATATCTACAGATACAACAACCTGATCGACTATCCGACGGGTACGATCAAATTGGCGTATCAATCCCCAGAATCGATAGCCAAAGCGATATTGCAGGTATTTAAGGATGAAGAAGAATTTAAAAAAAGGCAAAAGGCGGGTATCGTTTTCGCTTCCACCCGGACACTAGACTGGGAGATGGATACATTCGTGAACAATGCTCTGAAAGTAATGAATGGTATGCCAATAGATCGGTTCGATGTCGAGTGTAATTACGACGAGAAACCCATCATATCTAGGGTGGATAACAGAAAAGAGGTGAGGGCGTTTTGTACGTGGCAGAAAAGATTGGCAACAATATAATAATTTACAGAAGGAATAAAATTGAAGAAGAAACTATTTTTACATATAGGATTTCATAAAACCGGCACATCTGCTTTACAAGAGTATCTTGATAACCATCGTGAAGAGTTGGAACGACAAGATATTTTTTATCCAAGAAGTCATGATGATGCTTTTCCCGGTAATGTTGATCTTTCGTGGGCTTTCAACAACAATCCACCTCGCTGGGGGAATGTTGATGAGATTAATAGAGAGAAAATATTGGACTTTTACAAAAAACAATTACTAAGTACGGGGTGTAAAAATATCATTATTTCAAGCGAAGACTTTGTACTGCTGGATAGTCAAATTATTTCTATAGAAAAAATAAAGGAGTATTTAAGAGAGTATGAGGTGAAATTGGTTGTCTATATGAGGGAACCCGTAGAGTTCATGCTTTCGCTTTATAGTCATGCGATTAGGGCAAGGCAGATAAATTGTTCTTTTAAAACTTATATAGCTGAAAATTATAACTTTGCAGCTGCATTTTATCCAGCTAGATTGCAACCTTGGATAAAAGTATTTGGAAAAGAATCTTTAATAGTTAGGAAATATGAGAAAAAAAGTTTTATCAATAACAGTCTTTTGGAAGATTTTTTTGATGCTATTGGGATAAAGATAAGAATTAAAGACAAGATGAATAAATCAAATGTGGGTGTCCATCCTTGGCTCATCCAAGCTTATATTGACATTGCATCATCCGATATAGATGAAAAAGTCAAAGTAAAAAAACTAAAACAATTGCTGCGTGTCGGAGTCAATCTTCCAAAAGAAAATGCTGCAAAATTTCTCTTGGATGAGCAGGATTTGGCAATAATAAATAATGTTTATAAAACTAGCAAAAATAAACTAAGACAAGATTTCGGAATAGAATTTTAGGGATAAATATGGTTGATTTTCTGTGTATTGGTGCACATAAAAGTGGTACAAGTTGGTTAGATGATAATCTAAAAAGGCATCCTGATGTTTGGACACCCCTATATAAAGAATTGCATTTTTTCGATGAATTAGAGTTTGGACGTCGTATAAATGAAGATAAAAAAAGAAAAAGATGGTTAAGTAATTATTTGCATCATTTATCAACCAAAGTTATTAATGGAAAAACAATTAATAGAAAAAACCTTGATTGGGCTTTGAATTTTGTTCAAACTCCAAACAATAAAAGAAATATCAAATGGTATGGTGAATTATTTATAGATAGTAGGCATATGTATAAAAAAGTAGGAGAAAGCACACCCGCATATGCGCTACTATCAAGAGCTACTTACAAAAAAATATATAATCTTAATAATAATATTAAAATTATATTTATTATAAGAAATCCTGCATTAAGAGATTGGTCGTCGCTGAGGTTTGATCTTATGACATATAAAAAACTTTCTGACAATAAAAATAAAATTAAGACACCAGATCTAGACAAAGATACTATTTATAATTATTTGAGTAAAAAAAATGTTGAAAATAGAAGCAATTATTTACAAACAATGAAAAGGGTAGAATCAATTTTTCCAAAAGAAAATATCAAATATCTATTTTTTGATCAAATTGAGAGCGGCCCCAATGAATTAATGGAAGATATATGTGATTTTTTAGATATTGATTTTCTTCTCGAATATTTTCCTAATTTATCAAAGAAAAGACTTGTCTCGAAAGAAATTGATATGGATGATGATATATTGAATTATCTTAAAGAAAAATATAGGGGTATGGTTGAAGAGATAGATCAAGAACATATTCGCATTCCTGGTTCGTGGAAGAGTTTTTTTGATTTATAAAATAAAGAAGATGAAAAAGTATATTTTAATTTCATCAGAAGACAAAAACAACCACAGATTGCACTCTATTGATTTTTCAGGATTTAAGGAATAAAATGCAATTGTCAACTAAATATGGGTTTGCTTTTTTATGTATGCCTAAATGTGCTTCTACCTCAATTGAAAAGACAATATCAAAATATTGTAGTATAAATTATCATAAGAATCCACTTCTAAAGCATATGAATGCTAGAGATTATCATAGTTATGTTGCTGCTTTTCATCAAAAAGTTCTGCCTGGAAAAAAAATAGAAACTTTTTGTTTAGTTAGGGATCCAGTTGATTGGGTTCATTCTTGGTATAGGTTTCGGATGAGAGATCCTTTAAAAAATCCGAGGCATCCCAATCATGCCAACTATACTGGTAATATTACTTTTCAGGAATTTGTAACCGAGATGATTGAAGGATCCGATAGTCGATACGTTCGCATAGGTACACAAAAAGATTTCTTGATGTTAGATAATGGAAAAATTGGAATAAATAATATTTTTCCTATGGAAAGAATGGATCTTGTTAAATCTTTTTTGGAGGATAAAATAGGTAAAAAAATTGAGATACCAATTAAAAATGTTGCACAAAAAATTGATATGAATTTGTCAGCAGAGCTAACTGGAAAATTAGAATTATTTTTAAAGGAAGATATTGAATTATACTATAATATTGTGAGTAATTTGTAACTATTAGCTAACTTTTGAAAGTCTCAATGATAAAACGGATCGACATTTTTTAGTCCAGCATGGAAACCCCTGTCCTCTGGATAAGGTCAGAGTTCAAAGGTTCTACCGTTGAACTCGGGATAGAATAACCCGTCGGGATGACAACTGTAAAACAGGAGTCAAAAGATGAGTAGATTCAGAAAGTTGTCCCAAACAATATGGCACTGCCAATATCATATTGTGTGGGTACCAAAATACAGATATAGAATATTGAATGGAGAGATAGCTCGGGAAGTAGAAAACCTGATCCGGGCATTTTCTCACCAGATGAAGTGTGAGATCATAGAGCTGAATGTTCAAATAGATCATGTCCACCTGTTGGTAATGATACCACCGAAGATATCAATTTCAGATTATATGGGAGCGATCAAGGGAAGGACAGCAATACGGATACTCAACCGATTCAAGAAGTTGAGACAGAAACCCTATTGGGGAAACAATTTCTGGGCGAAAGGGTACTGTGTGGATACAGTAGGGCTTGATGGTGATATGATATGGAAGTATGTAAAATATCAAGAGAAACATGAGAGGCGAATAGAACAACAGCGTCTATTCTAAACCAAGAAGAACCAAAAAGGTTGTCATCCTGGCACCTTTGAGGTGGCAGGCAGTGCTTACCCCTTTAAGGGGTTACCAATACCTGCCCTTTGGGGTGGATTTTTATTCTATTGCTCTCCAGCCATAGCTATCTCTACCAGACTCTTTGATATAGAGTGTTTTTCCTATCTTTCCATCTCTTCTGGTATATATACTTCCTATATTGGCAATTATTTTTCCATTAGGATCTCCCATACCGGATAAGAGTCGTATACTTGAATTTTTATTTTCATCTAAAAAAACAATTTCAGGAGCAATAATTTTATTTTTTGAAGATATTGAATGAGGGGATATAGTAAGTAGATCTTTATTTCCTATGCGAAAGATATGGGGTTTGTTCTTCGCCACACCTGAGCCAGATGACTTGTATCGCCAGCCATCATAGTCTGATCGCACCATCCAACTCTCTTCCAATCCTTGGCCTGAAGTTCTCTTCAGTACCAGCTCCACTGTATATGTGGGTTGAAATCGTATTAAAACATCTCTCTCTTCGTCATTGAAGATGGCTCTATTGCTATCAGAAAAGCTGAAGCTGAACCGATCCAGCCTTTTTTGTAGGAAATACCATTCTCCATCAATCTCTACAGAGAGTAATCTTTTTCTAAAAGCACGCTTGGCAAAGCTGGGTAGATAATCTCCTGAAACAAATGTAACAACATTGTTTTTCACTCGTGCTTTGGATTTATAATAAAAGGCAGGTAATACTAAATTATCACTAAAACTTTTTTTAAATTTGAAATCTTCACATCTATTTTTGACCACTTTGCACAATGATACTGTGCTGCGATCAATAACTTCAACAATCCTGTATCTCTGTAGCCCAAAATCGACGATAGCGTCTTCAGAAAAAAATTTATTGTCAAAATTGTTCACTTTTGCCCTGACGGTATTGGTACCAATTATGCTGCTGCAGTTAACCGTCAATGGGTTTGGCTGTAGGGTAACAAGAAGACTCTGTCCGTATTCTGAGCGTTCTCTTATGTATGCATTGGCACTGCATCCTTGGGAAAGAATCTGTACCCCTCTAAAATTTTTACTCTCCTCACCCAGATAAAAGCCACCCTTTAAGTCACTTCTTTTCTCTCCTGCTCGAGAGTGGATTGATCCGGCAAAGATTTTTTTCCCCTCTTTTGTAGGGTAATCAGCAAATGTTACCGTAAATGAAAATACCAAGAAGAGTAAAATAATACTTTTCATTAATAATTTCTATTTTTCAGGATTGCTTTTTTTCTTTTGTTGTTTAAATATAATCTTTTCTCTGGTTGCGCCCTCTTTTTCAATAATTTTTTTCCTGAAAGTGCCTAATCCCTGTATGGTTATCTTCCCTTCTTCTTTTTCATCCAGTTGTTCTCCAATGGACTTTATTGTAGCACGCACTATTTTTTTTGCTTTCTTTTCTGGAATTTTACTAAAAAGCTTTTCATTTTCAGCCATCATTACTTTCAATAATTCATCAATTTTCATATTATTATCCTTTTGTTTGTAATTAAAGTATTCAAAATAATAGTAGAATTATACTTAAACTAAAATTTTGCAATCTGAATTGACATTCCCCCCCATCAGCTCCTAAAATACGGGAAGAGCGCTATATTGAAAGGGTCACCAAATGGGTGAGTCCAAGATTGTCTATTCGGATAAAAAAGTAATACTGTTTGGAGGGATGACACTACTCACAGGAAATGCCCTTCATGCCTGAAATATTTTATGGATGGGACAACTGTCATGGATGACCTCAAAGCGATCGATCTTCCTGATCTACAGTTTAATGCCGGATACGATCTTCTTGTCATCATACAGTGACTCGGGCTTAGTATTTTTACGGGTGCAAGTAGATATGTGCATGCAGAGTGGCTGTGCAGTACGATATAGTAATGCAAAAGACCTTTGAACTGAACAGGCTGCCTTCCCAGGCAACCTACAGCAGATTTTTCCATAAATTCAGTCAGGAAAGAAATAATGTAGTTTTCCCGAAGCTTGGATACAGGTTTTTAAAACAGATCGATGTGGGTGCTTTGACCATCGATCTGGACTCTTCGCTTCTGACACGCTACGGCAATCAGGAAAGAGCAGCTATGGGGTACAATCTTTCCAAAAAAGGAAGAAAGTCCCATCATTCACTCATTACTTTCATTTCACAGACAAGAATGGTCGCCAATGCCTGGATGAGAGCTGGTAATACCTTTGACCATAATAACTATGAAACCTTTGATCAGGTACTTAAAAAGAAGAAAGTTGAACTGGTCAGAGCCGACAATGGTTTTTACTTCAATGCCTTTCTGGAATGGTTTTAGAAAAGAGAACTCAGCTATATCATTGCGGTCAAATTCTACGAGAACATCAAATATCAGATCGGAGCGATAGAGCAATGGGTAAAGATCAATGACGGTTTGGATGTCGGCAACCTCTAATTCAAACTACAAAAATGGTAAGGAAAGACATTATTTCATCGTACAAAAACGAATCAGAAAATACCCCAACAATGGCAGAAAGCTTCTCTTTGATAAGCCTGCATACTTTTACAGTGCCCATGTAACCTATATCGATCTGCCTGTCGATCAACTGTAAATCTCTACAACTGTGGGGAATAGTGCTCTTTTGATAATGATATAGTGTAGTAATAAAAAATGTCTGTTATTTTCTTCCTATTGTCTGATGATGCAGCCGCTTTTTCCACATAAGATTGATGATATCTTGTTCACGTTTGTTTGCGCGTCTGCAATGGTCTTTTTGAAACTTATCTGTGAGCCAAATAATAAATTTTGCCCACGGCTTGTGACGTTCACGCCATGCATGTGATGAGATCGACTCCCATGCATAACCGTTAAAGATCGTCGCGTTAACGAAATGATCCAGAGCACGTACTCCCTGGCGTACTCTTTCGACATTGCTGAACACTCCGTAAAACACGATGAGCAGATATCCAGCAACTGATAAGGGGATGATAGCGCACAAAAGTATGGCTCCCACAAAGCGCTCTTTGAGATTTAGGTGTTTTATCAACAAACGTTCCTTTTTATGGGCTTAATCTGCAGTTTATTGACCGTGTGTGTGGTAAGACGGCTGACTATATCCGGTGTGAATCCTGGTTTCAGCTCTACTTTGAAGTTTTGTAAAATCATCGCTAAAAGCAATATGGCCTCCTGCATTGTAAAACCTGTGTTCAAATATCGTCACACAGCTTATGCGAGTCGGTAGTCATGCGAAAGAAGTTGTACCCTTACGCTGATTCGTTGGTCATTAAGGATAGATAAAGTGTGTGACAAGTATCTGTGTTTACGTAGTTTGCCATAACTATGCTTTAACCCAAATCTCGAAATAGAGATCCATCCTTCCTGCCAAAATTTAAATCTGAAATGCAATTTTTTTGAAAAAGAAAAAAGAATTGTAATTTTGGATTTGAAAAGGTTGAATACTAAACTCTCTTCTTTATCCGACCAAAGAAATGAAGAATATGTCTAAACATTTAATCCCGGAGCAAAGGTATCATATAGAAGTTTACAAGAAGGCAGGATACACTAAAAATAGAAAAATTGCCAAAGAGATAAGAGTACATCCCTCAACTCTATAGGAGAGAGTTAAAAAGTAACTCCAGTCCGAAATATCAAAAATATGGTGCCAATGCGGTACCGGAGATATGCTTTCCTCGTAAAAGTATCAATTCAAAAATGAACTTGAAGATTTTGTGATCGAGTATGTTAAGCAAGACTGATTCCACAGAACAGGTATCGACAATACTTCGTATCAAACATGATTTGTTTCTCTCTTTTGTGAGAATTTTTCAGTACAATGAATCCTCTCGGTAATAATTCCCTGATCCTGTGGGATGATTCCAATATCGACCTTGTATAATAACTTATCGTGAGTTATGACCAATAAATTTACAACCGCTTCATATCCCGTATCTTTGGGTTGGGGTTGTTGATTTTGTAAGTGGCTCTTTGGTTTACTTTTTTTGACAATATATAAGAGCTATTTAGATAGAATACATCTATGTAAATACATAAAAACGATTGCAATTGTAAGAGTGGGAGGATAAAAGTGATTAGGAAATGTTTATTCCCAGCAACCGGATATGGTACAAGGTCCTTGCTGATCACAAAGGCGACTCCGAAAAAGAGATGCTGCCGGTTTTGGACAAAACCGCTTATACGTTACGCAGTAGAAGAGGCTTTGGTGGCGGGGCTAGACACTGGCAGTGTAGACGGCTCTGTTGAGGTGACCAACTATCTTTTACAGAAAATAATTTTTACATACGAGGAATATAAATGATAAATAGGGAACGATTAACCCATCTGAAACAGCTTGAGGCGGAATCTATACATATATTGCGTGAAGTTGTGGCAGAATTCGCCAACCCGGTGATGATGTACTCTGTGGGGAAGGATTCGTCTGTGATGTTACATCTGGCCATGAAGGCATTTGCGCCAAGCAAGTTACCGTTTCCATTGCTGCATGTAGATACAAAGTGGAAATTCAAAGAGATGATAGAGTTTCGCGACCAGCGTGCGAAAGACCTTGGGTTCGACCTTGTGGTCTACTCCAATCCCGAAGGAGAAAAGATGAATATTTCCCCATTTGAGCACGGTTCAAAAGTGCACACAGACGTGATGAAAACCCAGGGGTTGAAGCAAGCTCTTAATGCCGGCGGCTACGATGCCGTCATCGGTGGTGCACGCCGTGATGAGGAGAAGTCGCGTGCCAAAGAGCGTATTTTCTCTTTTCGCGATAAACACCACCGGTGGGATCCGAAGAACCAGAGACCTGAACTCTGGAATATCTACAATACGGCGATCCAGAAAGGTGAATCGGTACGCGTTTTTCCCATTAGCAACTGGACAGAGCTTGATGTGTGGCAGTATATTTATCTTGAAGGCATTCCTATTCCCTCACTCTATTTTGCAAAAGAGAGGGAGGTGGTCGAATATGAAGGTACGAAGATTATGGTCGATGACGACAGAATGCCTGAAACGCTGAGAAGCACGGCTCAAAAAGAGATGGTGCGTTTCAGGACGCTTGGGTGCTATCCTCTGACCGGTGCAATAAATTCATCGGCAACCACTTTGCCAGAGATCATTAAGGAAATGCTTCTTTCCACGAGTTCGGAAAGAGAGGGTCGCCTGATAGACAAAGACCAGGAAGGTGCAATGGAGCTGAAAAAAATAGAGGGGTATTTTTAACATGGCGAAAGAGAACAGCAAGATAGCACTGGATATAGAGGGATACCTCAAAGAACATGAAAACAAGGATATGCTACGTTTTCTTACGTGCGGGTCGGTAGACGACGGTAAAAGTACGTTGATTGGGCGTATGCTCTACGACTCAAAAATGATCTTCGACGACCAGCTTTCCGCTGCGGAAGGTGAAAGCAGGAAATACGGTACAACCGGCGAGAAACTAGATATGGCACTGCTTGTTGACGGACTTCAGAGTGAAAGAGAGCAGGGGATCACTATCGATGTCGCTTACCGATTCTTTGCTACGGAGAAACGAAAATTCATTATTGCGGATACTCCGGGTCATGAGCAGTATACGCGCAATATGGTCACGGGCGCTTCGACCGCGGATGTCGCGATCATCCTGATCGATGCGCGTAAAGGCATTTTGACGCAGACGCGCCGTCACAGTTTCATCGTTAACCTGCTTGGTATCGAGCATGTTATCGTTGCGATCAACAAAATGGATCTTGTGGACTTCAGCGAAGAGGTGTTTGACAAGATATCTGGGGCATACGGTGCACTGGCGGATGAACTGGGGATCAAAAATACGTATTATATTCCCGTATCGGCGCTAGAGGGTGATAATGTTGTTGACAGAAGCAAAAGGTCACCATGGTTTTCAGGTCAGCCCCTGCTCGGACTTCTCGACTCCATGGATATCAGCAAAGAGCCCAAAGAGGAGGATTTCAGGTTCCCCGTTCAGTACGTGAACCGTCCGAACCTCGACTTTAGGGGTTTTTGTGGTACGATTGCCGCAGGGCTGGTCAGGACAGGTGATGAGATCACGGTGCTTCCTTCGGGAAAAACCACAAAAGTCAAAAATATTGTCAATGCCGGCGATATAACGGAGAAGAACAGGGAGACGATGACCGAATATGCCTATGCTCCAATGGCCGTGACCATTACGACGGAAGATGAGGTGGATATCTCGCGCGGGGATATGATTGTGCATACCAAAAATCTTCCAAGAGTCTCAAACTCCCTGAAGGTGATGCTGGTGTGGATGGATGAGACTCCTATGGAGCCCGGAAAGACTTACGATATCAAAAGAGCCACTTCCGTAGTGCCCGGGTTCATCGAACATATCAACTATAAAGTGGATATCAATACCTACGAAAGAGAGCAGGTACACAGACTGGGGCTTAATGATATCGCTTCGTGCAAGATGGTCTTAACGCAGCCGATTGCTGCAGACGCCTATGAGACAAACCGTCTGACCGGCTCTTTTATCGTAGTAGACCGTATCAGCAACGATACGGTCGGTGCAGGAATGATCGTCGGTGTCAGCAGACGCGAAGAGGATGTCGTTAAGTTGTCCGCAAAAGAGTATACGGATGCAGAGAGAGCATTGAACCTTTATGTAAGAGAGAACTTTCCTGAATGGGAATGTAAAGTGATCTAATGTACAGGGAGACCAATCAGCGTTCGATCGTAAAGGGGATTTCTTGGCGTATTGTTGCGACGACAACGACGATTCTAATCGTTTATGTTTTTTTCGACCGACTTGACCTTGCCATTGCCGCAGGCTTGGTAGAGACTGTACTGAAAGTAGGTCTTTACTGGGCACATGAGCGGATATGGTTTAAGATACACTGGGGGGAAGAGAAGATAGAGCCCTTCAATCTTTGGTTTACCGGATTGCCACTTTCGGGCAAAACCACCATTGCAGACAAAGTCTACATTGAACTGGAAAAACTCCATATTCCCATAGAGCGGCTTGATTCGAAGGATATCCGTGATCTCATTCCTCATATCGGCTATACGCGAAAAGAGAGAAACAGGCATATGCACCGCATAGGATTTTTGATTCAGAAGCTGCAAAAAAACGCCATATCTACTGTTGCGACCTTTGTTTCACCTTACACGGAATCTCGTAAAGCGATTCGCGAAATGGTAAAGAACAATATTGTGGTTTATGTAAAAGCCGATATCGAAACCTGTAAAAAAAGGGATTACAAAGGTGTGTACGACAAGGCGATGAGGGGAGAACTTCAGAACTTTTCGGGTATTAACGATGTGTATGAAGAGCCCCAGTATGCCGAGATAACCATAGATACAGACCAAATGAGTGTCGATGAAGCTGTCGAGACTATCGTAAACTATGTAAAGAAGCATTATGTCAAATAAAAATATTGTATGGCATGACCACCGGGTCGGCAAAGAGGAACGCGCCGCCATAAAAGGCCAAAAACCCTGTATACTCTGGTTTACGGGCCTGAGTGGTTCTGGGAAATCCACTGTGGCAAATGCAGTGGAAGCAAAGCTGCTGTTGCTGCAAAAGCATACTTATCTTCTCGATGGCGACAATGTACGTATGGGAATGAACAAGGGTTTGACTTTTTCACAAGAGGACAGGATAGAAAATATCCGGCGTATCGGTGAAGTCTCGAAATTGTTCGTAGATGCGGGGATCATCGTTCTGACAGCATTCATCTCCCCTTTTCGGAGAGAGAGAGATGCTGTGCGTGCGCTGGTTGAAAAGGACGAGTTCATCGAAGTATTTGTGGATACGCCGCTGAAGATTTGCGAACTGCGTGATCCCAAGGGACTCTATGAAAAAGCGCGGATGGGGGAGATTCCAGATTTTACGGGTATCTCTTCGCCGTATGAAGCGCCAGAAAAAGCTGAAATACATGTGCGAACGGAGCACCTTGATATTGAAGCGTCTGCCGGGAAGATCGTTGTGTATCTGCAGGAAAAGGGGTATATATAGTGCTGGATAAAATTGATTTGAAAGAGATCGAGAAAATCGCTCTGGAGGCAGGGAAGATCATTATGGAAATTTACAACAGGGATTTTTCCATCGAATACAAGGATGACAGGTCGCCATTGACCGAAGCGGATCTTGCGTCGCACGACGTGATCGTAAAGAGGCTTGAAAAATATGGCATACATGTTATGTCAGAAGAGAGCAGGACGATCGATTATGATAGAAGAAAGGCCTGGGAGTACTACTGGTGTATTGATCCGATTGACGGAACCAAAGAGTTCATCAAAAAGAACGGTGAATTTACCATCAATATTGCGCTTATCCATCACAATATGCCTGTACTTGGTGTGGTCTATGCACCTGCTTTGAACGATATGTATACGGCAAAACAGGGCCAAGGTGCTTTCAAGAATGGTAAAAAGATGCCTTTACAAAGCAATTCTGCGCCTTCGGATAAAATATCTGTAGTTGCGTCCAAATCGCATCTTTCGGACGAGACACAGGCATTTATAGATGCCCTGAATGCAAAAGAAATTGTGCAGGTTTCCAAAGGTTCTTCTCTGAAGCTTTGCATGGTAGCGGAAGGCAAAGCCGATATATACCCCAGGCTTGCACCTACAATGGAATGGGATACGGCTGCGGCAGATGCGATTGTACGGGAGAGCGGCAGGATGACATACCAGTATGAAAACGGGATGCCACTGGTCTACAACAAGATGGACCTTCTGAACCCCTGGTTCGTGGTTAAATAGTGCAAAAGACAATTTCAATGCCATATAAGGCAGACGAGAAGCTTTTTGACGAAATCGTCATGGAAAAAGAGGATATAGGGTATTACAATTTTGTTTCCCAGGATACTTCCGAATTCAGGCACGATGCAGAAAATGTTAGACAGAAGTACATCGCAGTTGTCGGTATAGGCGGAAGCATACTGGGGACTTCCGCAATCTATGATTTTCTGAAGCATACAAAAATACTTAATAAAAAGCCGGTTTTTCTGGTTTTTGATGAGACAGACAAATAAGAAAGCAGTAAAATAATGAAATTTACAAGAATGGAAATTTCGGATGTCATTGTGATAGAACCCAAAATACATAAGGATGAGCGTGGATACTTTATTGAAACCTTCAGAGTGGACAAACTTGAATCTTTTTTGGGTTACAAAATAGATTTCTGCCAGGATAACGAATCGAAAAGTTCAAAAGGAGTTTTGAGAGGGCTGCATTATCAGTTACCGCCCTTTGCGCAGACCAAACTCGTTCGTGTGGTTGTTGGCCGTGTTCTGGACATTGCGGTAGACATAAGAAAGGGGAGTCCTACTTTCGGCAAACATGTCGCAGTCGAATTAAGCGGTGAAAACAGAAAACAGCTTCTCGTCCCGCGCGGTTTTGCCCATGCGTTCGTCGTACTGGAAGACAATACAATTTTTGCTTACAAAGTGGACAGTTACTACTCTCCGGAATATGACAGAGGTATCTCTTATGCAGACAAAGAACTAGCGATATCGTGGCCGCTGCCTTCGGAGGAACTGAAACTTTCTACCAGGGACACCAGTCAGCCAAAGCTGCACGAAACAGATGAAATATTTGAATACGGTGTGGACCACTATGCCTAATATACTGGTAACGGGAAGTAACGGACAGTTGGGTTCGGAGATCAGAGCGTTAGCTTCGGAGGAGAACATTTTTTACTTTACGGATTCCAATGCGCTCGATATAACGGATAGAAATGCTATAGAATGTTTCTGTGAAGAGAATGCCATCGACATCATTCTGAACTGCGCGGCGTATACAGACGTCGATGAAGCGGAAAAGGAGATGAAAAATGCGGACAGAGTCAACCATCTTGCCGTAAAGTATTTGGCCGAGATTGCTAGAATGAGGAAGATGAAACTGGTGCATATCTCTACCGATTATGTATTTGATGGGACAAACTGCAAGCCTTATGTCGAGGAAGATACAACCGGCCCGAACGGAGTCTACGGAAGTACGAAACTGTTGGGAGAAGAGGTGCTCAAAATGGTGAATCCGCACAACGCGATCATCATAAGGACCTCTTGGGTTTACAGTAGTTTCGGAAATAACTTCGTCAAGACGATGCTGAGACTGGGTACGGAGAGGGAAGAGCTAGGAGTGATTTTTGATCAGGTCGGGACGCCGACATATGCTGGAGACCTGGCAAAGACTATTTTACAGATTGTACCAAAGATCGAAAATGAAAATGTAGAGGTTTACCATTTTTCAAACGAGGGGGTTTGTTCCTGGTTTGATCTTGCGAAGGCTATTTTTGAATTGGGGAATGTAAAGTGCGAAGTGTCCCCTATTGAAACCAAAGCATATCCGACACCGGCAAAAAGGCCATACTACAGTGTACTGAATAAAACAAAGATCAAAACGGCATTCGGCATAAGCATTCCGTACTGGAAAGAAAGCCTGGGTGAATGCCTGAAGAAGATACAAAAGGAAAAAGAATGAAATTGATCTTTCTGACCGGAACGGAAGGCTTTAAAGGGAGCAATTTTGCCCCCTATTTTTTGGAAAAATATTTGGACTACAGACTGGTTAATTTGGATCTACTGACGTATGTAGGAGATCCTGCAAACCTGCGGGAGTGCGTAGTGGATCCCAAATATACTTTCATTAAAGGGAATAATGGAAAAAACTTAAGAGATTGGCTTTATGTGTCCGACTATTATAAGGGGAAAGATTTGGACTACCATACAGACAAAGCAGAAAGTGTTTATAATATTGGAAGACGAAACGAGAGAACGAACCAGCAGATAGTCGAGAGGGTTACCGATGAAAAAATACTGCCACAGGCACATATTGGCAAAAAAAGCTCTAAAGAGCTAATTTCGTGTGTGGAGGATCATACTGGTCATGACCATCGCCATGCCATTGATACGATAAAGATAGAGATGGAACTGGGTTTGAAAGCGGATGAAAACTTTGACAGCAGTATAGTCAAAACAATTGAGTGGTCTTTAGAAAAGTACGGTAAGTAATGGATTCCAAGCCGAGGGTTGCAGTTTTGATTGCCGTATTTAACGGTGAAAAGTTTTTAAAGCAGCAGTTGGACTCCGTACTTGCACAGACATACAAAAACTTTAAAATATATATTTCAGATGACAATTCCTCAGACAGTACGCCCAAAATACTGTCCACTTACAAAAAAGAATATCCCGATGTTATTTTTTCTACCAAAAACCCTGTATGCCTCGGTTTTGTAAAGCACTTTGAGCATATGCTGAAAAACTCATGTGAAGAGTATATTTTCTTTTGTGACCAAGATGATATATGGCAAAAGAACAAAATAGCGATATCGATGGATGCAATGATGAAGCTGGAGTCTCTGCATAGAGGAAAACCGTGCCTGGTGCATTCCGACCTCTGTATGATCGATGGGAATGAGAGTGTATTGTACTACTCCTACTTCAGATATAGAAAATACAGACTAAAAGAGAGAAAGGATCTAGGGCATATACTTGGGCCGTGCGGTATTATGGGGAACACGATGCTGATAAACGGAAAACTCAAAGAGATCGTCTTGCCGTTCCCGGACAAACTGGATTCGCATGACTATTGGATAGGTGTAAACAATGAACTGTTCGGAGTTAGAAAAACATTGCAGCAGCCTCTAGTGCAATACCGAATACATGATACAAATACAAGTAATTCGCGTATGAGTCTACTACCAAAAAAATTTAAGTGGAACAGGGATATCAGGCTTCCAAATATGGAGACAAACAGAAAATACTATCTGAAAGAGCTCTATGAAAAAGTTGATCTTCCTAAAGACAGAAGGATCCTGCGTGCCTATCTTGCATATTTGGAATTTGCAAAAAATAGGATAGCCATATCTGTTGATCTTTTGAGATACTCATTACTAAAAAGGGATCTTTCGTTCAGAATAAAATTTTTTTTCAAACTGCTTTTAACAAATAGGTACAGGTAAGACATGCTACTTAAAAAGATAAATATTTTCCCTTATATTTATAACATTGTCCAGATCTTCAATGGAAAACAATTTAGGGGATGGGGTCGAAAAAGAACCGGCCGTTTTGCTTCTCTGTGCCATAATGTGTTTGGCGGAAAGCTTACTCTCTCCGAAGACGGTTTCATACGCTCTATCGGACTCGGCAGTGACAGATGGGAGGCTTTTTCGATTGTTAAAGATGATGTAGGTATCTATTATGACGCGACAAGGCCTTCAAGACTTGAAAATATTTTTAATACGTATAATTTTGGGAACGATGCAAAATGTATGGAGACGGCGAAGCGCGCTATCGAATTGATAAAAGCATACAAAATTTCAAAATACAATCATGTCTATGCAAAGCTTCCAGATTATCTTGAAAGCCCGGCCAGAAAAGTGCTGATCGTTGCGCAGACGGCAGGAGATGCCTCATTGTGCTATGGTATGACAAAACAGTTTGATGCAAAAGAGATGATCGTATGTGCGATAGAGGAAAACAGGGATTGTGAAGTCTATGTGAAAATACATCCCGATGTGTTGTCGGGCAGAAAAGCTTCCAGTATAGATATAGATTTTGCAGGAAAACATTGTCGTATTATAGATGAGGAGATCAATCCGGTCGTATTAATGGAAGCATTTGACAAAGTGTATACTCAGACCTCACAAATGGGATTTGAAGCGCTGCTGTTGGGCAAAAAGGTAGTTTGTTTCGGTATGCCTTTTTATGCCGGCTGGGGGCTTACGGATGACAGAGTTTTTTGCAAAAGGAGAAAACGACAGTTAAGCATGGAGGAGATTTTTGCGGGAGCGTACATTCTCTATAGTGAATATTACAATCCATATGGAAAAAAAGAGTGTGATATTATCGAGACGATCGAAATGATTCAGCGATACAGGTCTCTATATCAAGACAATAACGGAAAGCTTTATTTTTTTGGTTTTTCACGATGGAAACAAAGATCCATCAAATTTTTTTTCAAACCTTTGCAGCGTAACCAGTGTTTTTTTTGCAATAGTCTGAAGTGTGCCGCAGAGAAAAGAATTGACAAAGATTCAAAAGTTTTTATATGGGGTAAAAAAGATTTTTCCGAGGTAGTGATTTATGCAAAAAAGAACAATCTGCCTATGTATCGAATAGAGGATGGTTTTGTAAGGTCAGTTTCGCTGGGTTCTGATCTTACCAGACCATATTCGCTGGTGGTTGACAGAAGAGGGATATATTTCGACCCGACAACGGTAAGTGATCTTGAATATATCCTGCAAAACCTGGAGTTTGATGAAGTATTGCTTGAGAGAGCGAAATGGGTACAAAATTATCTTGTAGAAAATAATATATCAAAATACAACATAGAAGGTGACAAGGAAGTTTTGCTGCCGACCCTTAAGCCGAAACAGATTGTTGCCCTTGTTATAGGACAGGTGGAAGATGACGCATCGATCGTGTATGGTGGAGATGGAATGACGAATTTTGAATTATTGAGAAAAGTAAGAGAAATAAAGCCCGATGCATATATCATTTACAAGCCGCATCCAGATGTTCAGGCAGGGAATAGAAGAGGAAAAGTATCAAAAGGTATGATAGAAAAATATGCAGATATTATGATTAAGGATGTATCGCTGCCGGCACTTTTACATCAGTGTAACGAAGTGCATACCATTACATCTTTGAGCGGTTTTGAGGGAATGCTTAGGAGTAAAGAAGTTTATACTTACGGAATGCCTTTTTATGCAGGATGGGGACTGACCATAGATGCCAGGAAGTATGCAAGACGTACAAAAAAGATAACACTTTTACAGATGATTGCTGCGGTATATATTGTATACCCCCGTTATATCGATCCTAAAACGGGTTGTTTTTGTGAGGCAGAAGTGCTTTTTGAAGCTGTTGAAAAAGAAAAAAGAAGATATAATAGCGATCTTTCATACCGTTGGTATTTTTATACAAGAAATTGGATAACCCGTAAAATACGGTTGGCAATGAGGGTGGTTTTGGGTGAAAGCTAAAATAGAAAATATGCAGGGTAAACATGTGCTCCTTCTACAGGGACCAATGGGCTTTTTTTTCAAAAAGCTTGACCGTTTTCTCCGTAAAAATGGTGGTGTCACTTTTCGTATCGGTCTCAATATGGGTGACCGACTTTTTTCCTATGCTGACAATTATATGCCTTATAGAGGAACACTCTCTGCATGGGAGAAGTTCCTGGAACAATTTTTGAAAAATAGAAAAATAGAGAAGATTTTCCTTTTTGGAGATTGCAGGCCTTACCAGAAGATTGCAAAAAAAGTCGCATACCGAATGAAAATAGAAGTTTATGTATTTGAAGAAGGGTATGTCAGGCCACACTATATTACCTTGGAACGATTCGGTGTAAACGGTTTTAGCCAGATGCCAAGAAAGGCATCTTTTTATCATGCTTTGCCGAATGTAGAGATTGAAAGTCCAAAGCATGCTCGGCATAGTAAACTCAAGATGATTCTCAGTGCGACACTTTATTATGCAGCTGCAAACATTTTCTTTTTTCGATACCCCTTTTATGAACACCATCGTGATTTTTCTGCGATAAAAGAGGCCTTTTATGGAATAAGAAGTTTTTTGAGAAAAGGCTTATATATGTTAACTGAGAGAAGATATGATTCTTTGATAAGGGGTGGTCTTTCCGGATACTACTATTTCGTGCCCCTTCAGACATATAACGACTTTCAGATACTTCAGCACTCAAATTACAGGTCGATCGAAAAATTTATTATTGAAGTACTCGAATCGTTTGCACGTCATGCACCAGTGGGCCGATACCTTCTTTTCAAGCATCATCCTGTTGATAGAGGCCGCAGGGACTATACGGTATTTATCAGACAGCAGGCCCAACTTCTTGACATAGAAAAACGTATTATTATTTTACATGATGTACATCTTCCCACCTGCTTAAAGCATGCTATTGGTACCATAACGATTAACAGTACAGTCGGTTTTTCGTCTATTGGGCATAATACACCGACAATAACACTGGGCAATGCGATTTATGATATAGAGGGATTGACCAGCAAAGGTATGTCTCTCAAAAAATTTTGGCACCAGTGTAAAAAACCAGATAAACTGTTATATTTGAAATTTAAAAGATATCTTATAGAAACAACGCAATTGAATGGAAGTTTTTATGGTCTTTTCCCTGTAGAGTTTAGATGAAATTTATGCGGGTAATAAAACCTTCTAGTACTGCAAAGTTGATCATAGGGAATCGAAATGTTTTTGTTTATTTTATTACCAACTCTAAAGAGAGAGCAAGGCTTTTCCGGTCAGACTATCAAGAACGTATTTCCAAAGGGACCGTAGCAGAGGTAAGCAGATACCTGGACAACGAAAAAACGGACAGCGGGGTATAATATTTATGAAAGAATGGTACTATAAAATAAAAGAGAAGGTTTGACTATGAAAAAGATTATCTTGGGTTGTCTATTGACAGCTGTAAGCAGTATGGCTATCGAATTGGGGAAAGTACCGCCGAGTGTAGAGTTGAGCGGTGCAAGCGGCGGAAAGGTCGATGGAACGGCTTGGAGCTCTTCCATGCTGAAGGGTAAAGTGC
This sequence comes from Sulfurovum sp. NBC37-1, assembly GCF_000010345.1. Lineage (NCBI taxonomy): Bacteria > Pseudomonadati > Campylobacterota > Epsilonproteobacteria > Campylobacterales > Sulfurovaceae > Sulfurovum > Sulfurovum sp. NBC37-1. The sequence goes on along the minus strand of NC_009663.1, from coordinate 1,765,564 downwards.
ATATCCTTTTTTATGTGGACCCTGACGAGCGTGATCTGAACAAAGCTTTGACACAGGCACTCAAAAAACGCCATTTTGACAGGAAAAAATATGCTTCCGTAGCCGTTATCAATCTGGCGGCTACCTGGCTTCCCAATGTCATTCTGGAGTCCAAGCTCAAAGCCAAGCAGAAAGAGTTTCCCGATACGATCTACGTTAAAGACAAGAAAAAGGTAGTATTGAAGAAGTGGGACCTTGCAGATGACAATTCTGATATCCTTATCTTTGATAAAAGTGGTAAGCTGATCTATAAAAAGTTCGGAAAACTGTCGGATAAAGAGATAAAGAGTGTACTTGCGCTCATTGAGAAAAACTTATAGGTATCTCTTTCTGAACCATCCGTAATAGAGTGAAAAAAAGACAAACCCCAGACCCAAAGCGGCGGTAATGAATTCCAGTGACAGTCCCCATTTTGAAGCGCTCCCGATGAAAAGTGCCGTAGCGACATTGGTGAGCATGAAGACCATGTCATTGTAGGAGATGACACGGCCCATGTATTTGGGCTCGGTGGCTTCCTGAATGAGCAGATAAGTATAGGACCACAGTATGGTGATAAAAAAGCCGGTGACAAAGAGGCCGATGAGTGCGAGGTAGAAGTGCTGCTCAAGCAGTGACCAGAGCACTATGGCAGTTCCCTGAAGCAGAAAGAACCAGTGCAGGTTCTCTTTGGAGATGATCTTGCCTATGAAGAACGGGCCGATCATCAGACCTAGCGCGCGCGTGGCGTTCATCATCCCGATGGCCAGCGGTACGGCGATGAACTCTTTGTAGCGGAAGTCCGCCAGCAGGGTGATGAGCGCGTCAAAGCTGGTCAGTCCCACGGAGGCATGCAGTACGATGAGGTGTATCAGTTTTCGTTCGCTTTTGAGGTAGGTAAAGCCTTCTTTGAGCATTTTTGGAACGGAACTGACATGCGTACTCTTTTCAAGTTTGAGCCTGAGTCCCAGAAGCAGCAGTACGGCTACGGAGTAGAGCAGTGCATCTGTTACAAAGGCCGCATCAAAACCGATGTAGTAGGTTACGATGCCTCCCACGGCCATGCCCGAAGCGTAGGTGAAGGACCAGATGATGGAGTGGATCTCGTTTGTGTTCTTGAGCATCTGACCTTTGAGCAGTTTGGGAAAGAGCGCCATCTCCGCCGAAAAGAGCAAGGAAGCGGCGGCCGAGCGCAGAAAGATGAGTATCATAAGCACCCAGACAAAGGCAAGTGAATCGATGAAGATGAAACACAGTGTTGCAGCGATCTCGACAAGTAGCATAGCAAGCATCAGCTTTTTGAAATCGACCCTGTCGATGACAATGCCGATGAGCGGCGCAAGAACGACGGCTGGTAGCATCGCCATGGCTGCGGTGAGCGCGATGGTCATTTCGTCGGCCCCGAAAAAGACGAGCATGGAGAAGATGGCCACCTGGGAGAACCAGGTACCGAAATAGGAGATGAGCTGTATGAGCGAAAGTCTGGCGACAACAGGATGTTTGAGGGTTTCTCTATAGGTCATGAAACAATTCAGGCTTCGTCGTTCAGGCCGTAGCGGATCTGTTTTTTCTCAAGCAGATCGATGTAGCGCTGGAAGGCCTCTTTTGCTTTTTCTTCGTCGTGTGAAGCCACCGAGATGGAAACCCTCCATCCGTCGGTGTAGAGTTTGGGGAGAGAGGAGAACTCCACCTCTTTGGGCATCTGCTCCATCACTTCGATGAGCTCGTTCTCTTTGCACAAAGCGGTAAGCGTATAGCGGTAGTAGGGTTTTGATTCCGGCAGCAGCTTTGCCACGATCTCTTCCACCATGGGATGGCTCATTTCCGGGAAACCGGGCATGAAGAAGTAGCGTTCGTCTAGAGAAAAGGCGGGCATCTTGTTCACCGGGTTGTCAAGGAGTTCTGCCCCTTTGGGAAGCTGGGCCATTTTAATGGGGTGGGGGTAAGCCTCTTTACCCAGTTTTTCCTCAATGATCTTTTTGGCTTCGGGATGTTCATAGAGCTTTCCGTTACGAAGTGCGATGGCCGCACATTTGCGTGTATGGTCGTCGGGCGTGGAGCCTATGCCGCCAAAAGAGAAGAGCACAGGGTTGGGCTGCGAAGCGATGAACTTTATGGTCTGAACGATGAGGGCAGGGTCATCTTCTATGATGAAAGAACCGGTGAGCTTTGCACCTTTATTGGCCAGTGTTCTTGTCACAAAGTCGAAATGCTTATCCTCGCGTCTGCGGTTGAGGATCTCGGTGCCGATGATGAGAGTGAAGAATTGGGGTTGGGACATCATGTGATTTCTCCTGGTGACGGAAACGTCATTCTGAATTTATTTCAGAATCTCTTGAGGGCGGGAATATGGAATTTCCAAGGGGATCCTGAAACCGTCATGCCGGACTCCGATCCGGTATCAGGATGACGTTGTGATTACTCTTCGATATAATTCTTAAGCTTACGTCCGACCTTCGGATGTTTCAGCTTTTTGATGGCCGAGGACTCTATCTGTCTGACTCGCTCTCTGGTGACATTGAGTTCTTTACCGATCTCTTCTAGTGTTCTGTCGCTCTCATCTTCAAGCAGTCCAAAACGCATTCTAATGACGGCTTTTTCTCTTTCGTTGAGCTGGTCAAGTACCTCGTCAATCTGGTTGTTAAGGTCGTCCTTGAGGACGGCATCTGTAGGGGACAATGTCGTTTTATCCTCGATGAAGTCACCGAATCTGCCGTCATCCTCGTCACCCACAGGTGTTTCGAGAGAGACTGGCTCTTTGGTGATCTTGATGACATTTTTGACCTTGTCCACGGTCAGTCCTACTTCTTTGGCGATCGTTTCGAGATCGGGCTCTTTCCCGGTCTCCTGGAGATGCTTTCTGATGATCTTGTTGATACGGTTGATCGTCTCTATCATATGGATAGGGATACGGATAGTCCTTGCCTGGTCCGCAATGGCACGGCTGATCGCCTGGCGGATCCACCATGTCGCATAGGTGGAGAACTTGTATCCTTTTTCATACTCGAACTTGTCGACCGCTTTCATCAGGCCGATGTTCCCCTCCTGGATGAGGTCGAGGAAGGGAAGGCCTCTGTTGGTGTAACGTTTGGCGATGGAGACGACCAGTCTGAGGTTCGACTTCGCCATACGCGTCTTGGCCACTTCACTCTTTGCTTTACCCTGACGGATCTGTTCCAGGATTGCCTGGAGTTTTTCTTCGGAGAGATCAAAGCCCCCTTTACTCGCTTCTCTGGTCTCGAAAAGTTTTTTGATCTCCACATAGGTACTTACCATAGTCGTTTCAGGTACGGCATCAATAATATCTTCTTTGTCCATATTGATGATATTGTCGAGGATCTTTTGGTGGTTTTCTTTGAGTGTATCGTTGAAAAGCGGGAGTTTGTACTCGAGACGCTTGAGCTCTTTGTCGAAACTGTCATCACTTTTGAGTGCAGTCTCCATAGCTTTGACCAGTTCGTTGATCAGCTTGGATGTCGGCCCGAGATCGAGCAGGGCAGCTTTAAGCTGCTCTTTTTTAAAGGCGATCTTGAGTCTTTCGTGGGTGATCTTGACAGGGTCGGTCTCTGTTTCCATGAATTTCTCAAGGTCTTCGCGTGCTTTCATCCACTCTTTTTTGGCCTTTTCGAGTTTTTTGAAGCTCTCTACGACCTGCTTGACCCTTTTGTCATTCTTTGGTGTACCGTCTCCGCCGTCTTCGCCTTCCGCTGCATCATCGTCCGAATCGCTTTTGTCATCTTCAAAACTTTTGAAAAGCTCCTTGACACGTCTTTCTCGGTTGAGCAGAGGTTCTTTGTAGTTGAGGATGTAGCCGATGAGGTACGGTACGGAACAGATGGCATCAATGATGATGTCCTCACCTTCCTCGATACGCTTGGAGAGGTCAACTTCTTCTTCTTTGGTCAGTAGCGGGATCTTTCCCATTTCACGCAGGTACATTCTGACAGGAGAGTCGGAACGGCTCCACTCGAGAAGCTCTTTCTCTTTATGCAGATCGAACTCATCTTCCTCTGAACCGCCTTTTTTTCTGGCATCTTCTCTTCGTTTTTTCTCTTTTGCTATGAGGTAACTGGCATATTCGGAAGCAGAAATAATATTGACTTTGTTCTCTTCGGAAAGTTTATGGATCTTCTTCGCCTGGGCAGCTGTAACTTGTTTACCGAATTCTTTGGCGATGTTTTCAAAGGTGACCACATCGCCTTTCTTTTTAGATTTAAATAATGCCTCTACGTTTTTCATGCTGTCTTTTGCTGCCATTTTTGTCCTTGATTTTGAAAGAGATGGGGTTTAAAAATTAATTAAGGTGGATTATACCGAAATTTTCTTCATTTTTACCGTTAAATTTGTTAAATTTCAGTTTTTTGGCTATAATCGCAAAAATTTTTATGGAATTCAATTCCAGCTAAAGGATGAACTTTGCAAGGTAAAGTTTGGAAATTCGGTGACAATATCGATACAGATCTGATCATCGCAGCGAGATATTTGAATACAAGTGAGCCGGCTGAACTGGCAAAGCATGTTATGGAAGATGCAGACCCGGAGTTCGTTTCCAAAATGCATGAAGGGGACATCATTGTAGCGGGTGAGAACTTCGGATGCGGTTCAAGCCGTGAGCATGCACCTATCGCACTGAAAGCGGCAGGGATCAATGCGGTCATCGCACCTACGTTCGCGCGTATCTTTTACAGAAACGCCTTCAATATGGGATTGCCTATCTTTGAACTTCCCGAAGCGGAAGAGATCAATGAGGGTGATGTGGTCAGGGTAGACATGGATGCCGGTGAGATCATCAATGTGACACAGGCAAAAACATACAAATTCACCCCGATCCCTGAATTCATGCAGGAACTTGTCAATGCAGGCGGGCTGATCGAATTCGCAAAACAGGAAATCCAGGAAGGAGCAAAGCAATGAAAACATATAAAATAGGTGTGATCAAAGGTGACGGGATCGGTCCCGAGATCGTAGATGAAGCAATCAAGGTACTCGACGCGGTCTCTGTAGCACAGGGATTCAACCTCAAATATGATGAAATGCTGCTTGGCGGTGCAGCCATCGATGAGACAGGCGTACCTCTTCCGGAAGAGACCATCCAGGGCGTCAAAAAATGCGACGCCGTGCTTTTTGGTGCGATCGGCGGGCCAAAGTGGGACAACCTCGAGCGTCATTTGAGACCGGAAACAGGCCTTCTGGGACTCAGAAAAGAGATGGGAACCTTCGCCAACCTCAGGCCGGCAATGGTCTATGACGAACTGGTGAATGCTTCAAGCCTCAAACCTGCCGTGATCCAGGGTGTGGACATCATGGTGGTACGTGAGCTTACAGGTGGTATCTACTTCGGGCAGCCAAGAGAGTTACATGAGGACGAAGCGTTCAATACCATGATCTATACGAAAGAAGAGGTCAGACGTATCGCGATCGTGGCATTTGATATCGCTATGAAGCGTGACAAACGTATCTGTTCCGTTGACAAGGCTAATGTTCTTGAAGTCAGCCAGTTCTGGAGAGAGATCGTTGAAGAGATAGCGAAAGACTACCCTGAAGTGGAACTCACCCATATGTATGTGGACAATGCCGCGATGCAGCTCATCCGTGATCCCAAACAGTTCGATGTGATCCTGACAGGAAATATTTTCGGCGACATCCTTTCCGATGCAGCCTCCATGCTTTCCGGTTCCATTGGCTTGCTTCCGAGTGCGAGTACCGGTAAGGGTGTAGGGCTTTTCGAGCCTATCCACGGCTCTGCACCCGATATTGCAGGGCAGGGGATCGCCAACCCGCTTGCAACGATTTCGAGTGCAAGCATGATGCTGCGTTATGCCCTGAATGAGAATGAAGCGGCGGACAGGATCGATGAAGCGATCAGAAAAGCACTTGCAGAAGGTTACAGAACCGGGGATATCGGTGACTACGATGCAAAAGAGATCTGTACCTGTACGGAAATGGGTGATATCATCGCCGATTATGCGAGCCGATAAGACCTGATGGAAACTAAAGCACGCGTACTCATTGACTGTCACGATGCCAAAGGTCTGGTCTACAAGATCTCCAAGATCTTCTATGAGCGGGACCTGAATATCGACTCCAACCGCGAGTTCGTCGACAAAGAGAAAGAAAGATTCTTCATGCGTACGGTCGTCTCCGGGACGTTTGGGATCGATGAACTCGATGTGGCACTCAGGGAAGTGGCACCCATAGATGCACATATTCGGGTGATCGCTCCCAAAAACAAGAAAGTAGTGCTTCTTGCCACGAAAGAATCCCATGCTCTGGGAGATATTCTTATCCGTAATGCAGCAGGAGAACTGGGTGCGAGTATCGAATGTGTCATTGCCAACCATGAGACACTTCGTGAGTTGGTAGAGCGTTTCAACATTCCTTTCTTCCATGTGCCTGCCGAAGGCCTGGCAAGGGAAGAGCATGAAGCCAGGGTTATGGAAAAGATCGATGAGCATGACTTTGACTTCATCGTACTTGCCAAATACATGCGTATATTGACCCCTTCTTTCGTAGCGGCCTACCCGAAGCAGATCATCAATATCCACCACTCCTTCCTTCCCGCATTCATCGGTGCGAACCCGTACAAGCAGGCGTATGAGCGAGGGGTGAAAATCATCGGTGCGACAGCACACTTTGTTACGAACGACCTGGATGAAGGACCCATCATTGCGCAGGATGTCATCCCTGTGAACCACCGTTTTGACTGGAAAGAGATGCAGCGTGCCGGACGCGATGTGGAAAAAGTGGTCCTCTCCCGTGCACTCAACCTTGTGCTGCATGACCGTGTTTTCGTCAACGGAAACAAAACGATAATCTTCTAAACCATGTTTAATATAGTACTGGTCGAACCCCAGATACCGCAGAATACCGGGACAATCGGACGTCTCTGCGTCAATCTTGGTGCAACACTGCATCTTATTAAACCTCTTGGGTTTGATATCGACGACAAGGCGGTCAAACGTGCCGGCTTGGACTACTGGAAACATCTTGACCTGGTGGTCTGGGAGAGTTTCGAGGCATTCCTGAAAGAACATCCCATTGATGAACACAGCTACATGTCAACGACGAAAACGGACAATCTCTACTTCAATGCCCCGTTTAAAAAAGGGGATTACATCCTTTTCGGTTCCGAGACCAAAGGGATAGATGAAAAAGTGCTTCTGGCCCATCCTGAGCAGTGCATTACCATTCCCATGGGCGGTAAGGGAAGAAGTCTCAACCTCGGTGTGAGTGTGGGAGTGGTCATCTATGACGCACTGCGCCAGAACTATGAGGGATTCGAGAAAATCACGATCCCCAATACCTTGAAGGAAAGCTAATGTCTTTTGGAGATATTCTGTATATTGTTGTTGCTATCCTCTTTGCCTACATGACCTTTGTCATCATCAGAAACAATTTCCGTTCCAAATTCGATGAAGAGCAGAGACGGAAAGACCTTGTAGATGAGTATGAAGATGACTATACTGAGGACAAGGACTAACCCCCTATTTACCAACATTTGGATAAAATAAGTGCCATTATTATGCGTACAGGATTATCCATATGACACAACCACTACTTATAGAGATCGGCGTAGAAGAACTTCCCGCCATCCCACTGCTCAAGATCGTATCCAACATTGAAAGATCATGGAAAGATATCCTAAAGAATTACAAACTCGACAATGAATTTGAATTTATCTATACTCCCCGACGCCTGGTACTCAAACATGCAGCCATGCCTGAAAAACAGGAAGACCAGACCATCGAACTGATGGGGCCTCCGATCGCGGCTGCCATCAAAGACGGTGTGCCGACCAAGGCAGCCGAAGGTTTTGCCAGAAAATGTGGTGTGCCTTTTGAGGAACTCGGACGTGCCGACAACAACGGCAGGGAAGTGCTCTACTACAAAAAGGAAGAGAGGGGTGCACAGACAGCTGCTTTGCTTCAGGAGATGCTTGAAAAGTGGATTGCCTCTATGTCCTTTGGCAAGATGATGCGCTGGGGAAGCAGAAGTGACGAATTCATCCGGCCGATCAGATGGCTTCAGGTAAGAATGGGCGATGAGTCCATTCCTGTAGAACTTTTCGGTGTGCAGTCCGATACGAAGACCTATGTGCACAGAATGGTGAATTATGATGCGTTGGAAGTGCCGAATATCGATGCCTATGAGGCGATCCTGAAAGAGGGTGCGGTACTTCTGTATCCCAAAGAGAGAGAAGCAGTCATTCTGGCTGAATTCGACGCACTGGAAGCGGAACACGGCATTCTTATAGAAAGAGACAGGGCTCTGCTTGCCGAGGTCGTTGCCATTACGGAAAACCCCAAAGCACTGGTAGGAAGTTTCGATGAACTTTTCCTTGAGCTTCCGCCTGAAGTGATCATCACTTCCATGAAAGAGCATCAGCGTTATTTCCCTGTATTTGAGAACGGAAAGATCACGAACAAATTCGTGGTGGTCAGCAATGCCTATACCGATGACTATTCCAAGGTGATTGCAGGGAACGAGAGGGTACTCAAGCCCCGCCTTGCGGACGGACTCTTTTTCTATAAAAATGACCTCAGGAATGGACTTTCCACAGATGGCCTGGAAAAAGTTCAGTTCATTGACGGCCTTGGTTCTCTTGCAGACAAGATCAAAAGGGAAAAGAGCATCGCCGTCAGACTGCTTGCACTCTATATGGATAGACTCGAAGCAGGAACGGGCAAAAACTCAGCAGAGCTTGAAAGGCTGATGGACAGGGCAGTGGAGCTTGCCAAGGCGGATCTCATGAGCGAAATGGTCTACGAGTTTACCGAGCTTCAGGGACTGATGGGATACTACTACGCCAAGGCTCTGGGAGAGGACCCTCTGGTCTACAATGCGATCAAAGAGCAGTATATGCCTGTGGGTGAGGGAGCTGAACTGCCGACATCTCTCTTCTCTTCCATAGTGGCGATGAGTATCAAGCTCGATACCCTCTTCGGACTCTTTTCTGTAGGCAAGATCCCGACGGGTTCAAAAGACCCGTTCGCACTGAGACGTGCAGTGAACGGTATCGTCCGTATCGTCACCGATAACGATATCACTTTCAATATCGACGATATCATCGAGCTGCTCAAAGCAGAATATGCAGAATTCAATACGGATGAACTCAAAGACTTCATCATCGAGCGTATCAACAAATCACTCGATGCCAATCCGTCGGTCATCGCCGCAGTACTGGCAAGCGGTGAACGTGACATCAACGAGATCGCCAAGAAAGTGGCGGCGCTCAACGAGATCGTTTCTGCTGATACATTTAAAGAGCAGTTCTCCACTTTCAAACGTGTAGCGAACATCTCCAAAGATGTTGATCTTGACGGTGACCTGAGCATTGATATCTCCTTATTTAAAGAGGAAGCTGAAGTGGCACTCTATACTGCCTATGAAAAAGTGATCCACCAGGATTTCCCTGACTACAAGACACGTCTTGAAGCACTTTTTGGCCTGAAACGTGAGTTGGATACCTATTTTGACGATGTCATGGTCAATACGGAGGATGAAGCACTGAAGACAAACAGACTACATACGATCGGGTCTATCTATAAGACTTTTAGAGATATTGCAGATATTAAAGAGATTTCTGTTTGACTGAAATAAAGTGAGATAGAATGTCTCAAATCTACGATACTATCGTCATAGGAGCGGGTATCTCGGGGTGCTGTACGGCGTTCACTTTACAGCAGAAGGGCCAGAAGGTCCTTTTGGTGGATCGCAGCGGGGTAGCGGCGAGCGGTGGTTCGGGTGCGGCAGGAGCGTTCGTCTCCCCCAAGATCGGTAAGGGCTCTCCGCTTCAGAAACTGACCAACGAAGCCTTTTACTTCTCAAAAGATTTCTATCTTAAACACTTTCCGGACTATTTTCATCAGACAGGGGTGATCCGCATTCCCAAAGATACCGAAGATGCGGAAAAATTTCATCTCTATGAACCTTTCAACGAAGCACAATACAGATGGGTAGCAAAAGAGGAACTTGAAAAACTCGGTATCCGGAACTGCAAAGAGAGCTTTTTCTTTGAAGAGGCAGGAGTATGTGATGCCCCGGAACTATGCAATGCCATATTGCAACAGCTTCCTTTTAAACAATTCGATGTTGCACAACTCATTGATACTGACGGCCACTGGACACTTTTCAACGCTCAGGGCTCAACACTCAACGCGAAAAACGTAGTTTTGTCCACTGGCTACCAGAACACCCTTTTCGATATGCGCTATATGGGTGTCAGAGGCACCTGGGGATCGCGCGGGGATTATGAGAGTAAGCTGGACCTGAAAGTCAGCATGCATAAAAGTATCTCCGTCTCCGCCAATATAAACGGCATCATCAAAATCGGGGCGACACATGTAAAATCCAGGGAGCCCTGTAGGCTCTGCGACGGAAAACCGCTTCGGACACTGGAAGAGAAGGCAGCAAGAATGGTCAATACCGGCGACTTCAGGCTCAAAGAGACCTTTTGCGGAATGCGTTCAGGTTCCAAAGACTATGTTCCCCTGGCCGGCAGAGTGATAGATGTGCCGTTCATGTTCGAAGCCTATCCCTCTATCGTACGGGGAGCAAAACCTCCGCTGAAACATAGGGAGAATCTCTATGTTTGCAACGGTCTTGGAGGACGGGGCTTTGTCTTTGCCCCTCTGATGGCCGAGTGGCTGGCCGAGTCCATCGTGACGGGAAAAGAGATGGATCAACGAGTGAATCCGGACAGATTGTTTTTGAAGTGGTGTAGAAAACTGTAGGGTGCGTACCACGCACCCTACGGATTGTCCCATGGCTCCCAGTCGGGTATCTGTGAAATATGCGGAAAGCCGTCGAGGATCTCTTGGGGCTGGAATTTTGGTTTGTAGGCAAAGGCTTTGCATCCCTCCACCCAGTAACCCAGGTAGATCCAGGGGAGTTCAAGAATTTTTGCCAGTTTGATCTGGTAGAGCAGAGAAAAAGTTCCCAGCGAGAGATGCGCATAGTCCGGGTCATAGTAGAAATAAATCGAAGAAATGCCGTCATCGAGGATATCGATGAGGTCGACGCCGACGAGTTTCCCGTCCACGATGTAAAGTACCTCTTTCCCGAAATCCTGCGCTCCTTCAACAAAGTTCTCACTGTACTCTCTTTGTGTGATATTGCGGTGGCTCCAGCCGTCTTTCTGGTGTTTGAAGGCATGGTATTTGTTGTAGAGTTCCAGATGTGATGTGGTCAGCGAGGGTTCCTGTACCAGTATCTGTGTATCTTTATTCCGTTTGATCGCACGTCTCTGGGATTTGCTGTAATGGTAATTGTTGACATCGATACGGATGCTTTTGCATTCGTTACAGCCGTTGCAGATGGGATGGAAATAGTACTTCCCGAAACGTCTCCACCCCCTGGCGATCACGGCAGTCGCGAACTGTTTGTTCGCTTTTTCGACATACTTGTAATGCATGCGGACCTTGTGTCCAGGAAGATAGGCACAGTCATAATCCAGCATAGAAAAATCTGTCGATGGCGGATTGAGTAAGTCTAATTCTTCGTTCAAGTATCTATGCTCCAATGCAACAAGTTGCATGAGCCCACTGCTGAAGTGAACTCAGCGTTAGCGTAGTAAAATGGGCTTTGCGCATTTTGTGTTCTGATGTTGTTTGGGTTGAGTAGGTCGAGTTCTTCGTTCATAATCGCGATTATACTCAAATTGTTGTAAAATTATATAATCGAAAGCATCAAGGTCTCCGTTTTGTTCCTCTATCAGCCGACATCGGGTTACTGTTACAACAGTGATTCCATCTTTTTATATGATTTCATTGCCTCTTTTCATCCGAAGGGTACCTTACTGGATGTCGGCTGCGGTGTGGGGATCATCTCTTTGTTACTGACCCGTGACTTCAAAGTGGAAACCAGCATCATCGACAAGCAGGAGAAGATGCTGAATTATGCCAGATACAACTTTTCACTTAACGGGTTGGATGTAAAAAGTCATCTGGGGGATTTTACCGAACTGGTAACGGAAAAGCGTTTCGACTACATCGTTTCCAATCCCCCTTTTTACGATCCCCGGGTCACACAAAGTGAAGACAGCCACCTGAACATCGCCCGTTACGCGCATCATCTTCCCATTGAAGCTTTTTTCAGGCGGGTCAAGACCTTTCTCAAGCCCAAGGGCTGGTTCATTTTCTGTTACGATGCCAAACAGATCGACCTGCTATTGCATCATTTGAAAATAAATGGTATAAACCCCGAGAAGGTACAGTTCGTGCATTCCAAGATCGACAGAGAGTCGAAACTGGTGTTCATCGCCGCAAGGAACAATTCGAAGTCTATGACGCAGATCCTACCGCCTTTGATCGTTTTTGACGAGAACAATGTCTATACGCCCCAAGCGATGCGTGCATTTGAAAAAGCCGATACGCACAGTATCAAAGGCGAGTTTAATGATGAGGATTGAAGATGGAAGATAAATTAATGATAAAAGAAGGATATGGTTACAAGTTTGCCCCTTCCGCCTGCGAAGCGTGTGGCGGGCACTGTTGTACGGGAGAAAGTGGTTATATCTGGGCGAAATATGACGAGATCGTCAACATGGCCCAGTTCGTTAACCTTAGCGTAGAAGATTTTGCTACAATGTATCTGAAAAAAGTGAAACACCGGTATTCACTGGTCGAAAAGAAACTGGCAGAAGATAATTTTGCCTGTATCTTCTTTGACGAAACGAAACAGCGGTGTTCGATATACCCTGTACGGCCCCTGCAGTGCCGTACCTTCCCCTTTTGGGAACAGTTTAAAAATGATGAAGAAGAGGTAAGAAAAGAGTGTCCTGGAATCGTATAATACAATCCATCATCCTGTCTGTTATGGTGTTGGCAGGAGCAGCGCAGGCCAAAGAACAGCCCCAGAAATTGCGTGTTGTCAGTGATGATACGCTTATTATTCAGGGGCTTCTGTTCGAAGAGTACAAAGCCTATGATCTAAGCAGAGAGGTCTTCAAGACGCTGTATGACAGAACGGGTGAATCGGCGTATCTCTTCAGGGAAGTCGCTTCTTCCCTGATGGGAAAGATCTATATCGATGAGAGTATTACGAGGCTGAAAGCGTGGGATGAAGCGCATCCTGATACTTTGGAGGCCAGACGTCTGCTGATCCCTCTCTATCTGACAGCCAACAGGGTGGATGATGCAAAGCGTGAAGCGGATATTTTGCTGGAGCGTTCCACCAAGCCCGCAGACCTTGACCTCGCGGCCAATCCGTACCTGTACAGCGGCAATTTCAAGAAAGCGGTGTCGCTTCTTGAGAAAGTTTATAAAGAGACTTCTAACGAGAATGTCCTGCTGCGCCTGAGCGGTATTATGGATGAGTATACAGGGGAGCGAAAAAAGGCGATACAGCTTCTCGAGACACATAGACGTATGAATATCCTCACTTCCCAGAAGGTCTATTTCAAACTTCTGGACCTCTATGTCAAAGAGAAGGATGTCGACGGGCTCATCAGCACCTACAAGGCGTTGTATGAAAAGAACAAAGAGGACAAGTATCTTAAAAAGATCATTGATGCTTATGCATACAAGGGAGACCTTGACGGTGCGATCGCCTATCTTGAAAAGGTCAAGGACGGGGATTACATCCTGTATGAACTCTATAAACAGAAAAAACTTTTCAACAAAGCTTTTCTGCTGACGGACAAGCTCTACAAGGAGCAGAAGGATCCCAGATGGATCGCAGAGAAAGGAATATTGCTTTTCGAAAAATCCAAAGACAAAAATGATAAAAAAATGATCAAGGACGTAGTTAGCTACTTTGAAAAAGCCATCGATATGGGTGTGGATGACAGTATTTATCTCAACTATTACGGCTATACGCTGATCGACAAAGATATCGATGTGAAAAAAGGGATCAAGATCATCGAAGATGCCTTGGTGCAGCAGCCTGACAATACCTACTACCTTGATTCCCTGGCGTGGGGATACTACAAGCAGCACCAATGTAAAAAAGCATATGGCCTGATGGAAAAAGTGGTAGATCTGGAAGGTTTGAAAGAGCCTGAGATTGCCGAACACTGGAATACGATACAGAAGTGTCGATAAGTAGTGTTCAGGTATAATGCGGTAAAAATTTTAAAGAGAAGAGTCTATGGCACAGATTTTAGATGAGATCATCAAAAAAACCAGAGAAGATCTGGAAAAAAGAAAAGTGGACTACCCCGTAGAGTGGTTGGGACGTTCACTGGCATTCAATCCTTTTGTACCCAAAGATGTACAGTCGGCACTTCGTGCTACGGAAGAGAACCCCTACCGTATTATTGCAGAGGTGAAAAAGGCAAGTCCGAGCAAAGGCATCATCCGTGAAGACTTCGACCCTGTGGTCATTGCCCAGGCGTATGAAAAGGGCGGTGCTGATTCACTTTCCATTTTGACCGAACCGCATTTTTTCAAGGGTGACAAAGAGTACCTGGGGATGGTGCGTCGTTATGTCAGTATTCCGCTGCTCAGAAAAGATTTCATTGTTGACAAATACCAGATCGTCGAAGCGTTGGCATTCGGGGCGGATTACATCCTTTTGATCGCCAAAGCACTTTCAAGAAAAGAGCTCAAAGAGCTCTATGACTATGCACTGCACCTTGGACTGGATGTACTGGTCGAAGTACATGACAAAACAGACCTGGTCAAAGCGATGTTCGCCGGTGCGAATATCATCGGTATCAATCACAGGAACCTGGAAACATTCGAGATGGATATGAAACTGAGCGAAAAGCTGATCCCTCTCATTCCCAACGGAAAGATCATTGTCGCCGAAAGCGGTATCAACGACCATGAAACAGTGGTCGAACTTTCCAAAATAGGGGCGGATGCATTCCTTGTGGGTGAACACTTCATGAGACAGGATGATATTACCGCGGCGATCAAAGCGGTGAAATACGGAGAATGATCTTTGTAAGGGTGCGTGTTACACACCCTGTACGTTTAACCCAATAATCTTTTCACGATCTGATTGATCCGCCCGCCGTCCGCGCGGCTTCCCACTTTCTTTTTGGCAGCACCCATCACTTTTCCCATATCTTTCATGCTCTGGGCACCGGTTTGCGCAATGATCTCATTGAGGATGCCTTCGAGTTCTTCATCGCTCATCGGTTCGGGAAGGTAGCTCTTGACGAGGGTGATCTCCGCTTCCTCTTTTTCAACGAGATCGTTACGGCCGGCATCGGCGAATTGCCCTTTGGCATCTTCTCTCTGTTTGAGATATTTCATCAGGATCGCCTCGACATCGGCATCACTCAATTCCCTTCTTTCATCCACTTCGATCTGCTTGATGGCTGCCTGAATATTTCTAAGCGTATCTCTCTTTGCCGTCTCTTTGGCACGCATGGCCTCTTTGATATCATTCTTTATCTGTTCTTTTAAGCCCATCTGATTTCTCCAATATATTTTTATCTGATTATACTATAATGAACGTATGATTATTACAATACAAGACAAAGAATTCGATACAAAAGAGATCACCCAGCTCTATCCAGCGGGAGTGATCAAAACGGGATATGAAGATGAAACGACTCAGGTGAGCCTGCAATGGCTGGATGAGGAAGCAAAGGGAAAGGTCGAGGTAGTCGGATACGGTATTTTTATCCATCTGGGTGAAAACGAGAAGCAGACATTCATGTTCGATACCAAAGAGGATATGGATGAGGAGATAGGCAGGATCGCTTCCCAGTTGCAAACGGCAGAACAGTAGAAGGAGGGTGGAATGAAAATGACAATACAGGTAATTATGTTGTCGATCCTGATGATGACAGGAGTGCTGCAGGCAAAAAATGCAAAATATGCCGCATCGAACTACAAATACATCGGTGTATTTGAAAAGAACAGTACAGTCCAGCTAATGCGTACGACTATGGGGCTTGATGCCATGCGGAAGATCATCAGGGCAGAGTGGAAGAGCGGATATGATGTGGCAGACATCAAATATGGCAACGGACACTGGATCACTCTTTTTAAAAAAGCTTCTCCCGATAGCCATCAGACCTATTTGGTATCAGACCGATGGGAAGCGATAAGCAATGAACTCGACAGTTATTGGCAGAAAGGGTACTATATGACCAATGCGGAGCACGGCCTTTCAAAATGGATCGTGTTTTTCGAAAAAAATACGCCCTTCACCTCTCAGGCATACGAGAGAAGAAAGAGCCTTGATGATTTTACTGCGGTTGTGAACAAACGATGGAAAATGGGTTATGACCTGATAGATATCGAGTATGGGGAGGGGCACCACTGTGGTATCTTTGTAAAAGGAAGTCCCTATAAGGGCCAGGCATTGACCGTACGCTCACGGTGGTACGATATGGCAAGAGTGATAGCCTCCAAATGGAAAGAAGGATACGCTATCACCAATATTGAATTCACTCTGGGAAGATGGATGACGCTTTTTTCAAAGCGTGAAAATGCCAAAAGCCAGGGCTTTGAAACGGCAGAGAACATTGAAGCTTTTGAAAAAGTGTTCGAGAAACGTCGGGAAGCAGGCTATGAAATGGTTGATATGGCGGAGGGGTGGTGAGAACCATCCCGTAGAGCTATTTGGGTTCAAAATCCAGTGAAGCCGAATTAATACAGTACCGTAAGTAGGTCGGTGCCGGTCCGTCGGGGAAAACATGCCCCAGATGTGAGCCGCAGTTCGCACAGCGTACTTCGACCCTTACCATTCCCAAAGAGGCATCCTCTATCTCTTCGATGACGTCATCGCTTATTGGTCTGAAATAGCTGGGCCATCCTGTTCCGGAGTCGAACTTCGTATCTGAGCTAAAGAGGGGTGTATGACAGCATTTACAGCTGTAGATCCCCTCGGCCTTATTGTCCCAGAATTCATTTTGAAAGGGAGGTTCCGTCCCGTGGTTGAGGCAGACATTGTATTCGAGCGGCGTGAGTTCCTGTTTGAGTTTTTCTCTGTCAAGTTTTATTTTGTAAGACATGGGGATCCTTTGTTTTGGCATTTGAAATATCATAACCAAATTTCTTTGGATTTAAGTTAGATTATCCTATTATTTCGTCTAAAGGGGTTCCTCTGTAACATTGGAGAAACGTCTTACATTTTTGGAGATTTCATGACAACATTTCAACTTTTTTTACTCATAGTGGCAGGGAGTGTTTTTTACCTTTTTTTTAAGCAGCTTTTTTCCGGTTCCTACCCAAAAAGAGGGGTGGATTTCGAAGCCAAGCTCCCCGATGAGCAGATAGGGGGCGTCAACCGTCCGGACAAAACCTTCTCCAAACCAGCGATTAAACCCCACCGGATCGATGAACTTCTGCAAATGGCTGACAGTGCCGTGGAAAAAGGGGATATGCTCGAAGCGAGAAAAGCGGTCGAGAGTGCACTAATCCTTGACGAAAACAACATTGAAGCCCTCAGACGCAACGGATACCTCAAGATCGAATTTGAAGATTATGATGAAGCAAAAGAGAGTTACGAGAAGATTCTCTCCCTTGACGAGAGTGATGACGTGGCACACGATTCGCTTGCCAATGTTCTGCACAAACTCGGAGAGGATGAAAAAGCCATCACACATCACAAGCGTGCAATAGAACTTGATCCGGAGTATGCACCACATTATTACAATTATGCCAATACGCTGTATGATCTTGGCAGAAAAGAGGAAGCGCTGGCAAATTACAAAAAGGCGTTCGACCTTGACAGCAGTTTGGAAGAAGCCAAAAAGATGATCGAAGAGTTGGGAGGAGAATCATGAGCAGTATCTGTTTTGTAACACAGGAGGCGACCAAGGAGATACTTCTGCGTGTCACGAATGTATGCGGAGAGTGCTATGCCGACCTGCATGAGGGTGATACGATCCATTACGATACGCAGAATTACCGCTTTTTGTGCAACTGTTGTCAGGAAAAGCTCTGTGCCATGATGAATGAGGAATGCGAGATCGTGTATGATGAGGCGGAGCCGAGCCTGTTCTGCTGACCCCTACGCGTTGTCCACAATATACTGGATTGCATTCAGATAACTGAGATTGTTCAGCTTTACCCCTTTATAGGCAATGTCGAAAGCGGTTCCGTGGTCTACGGAAGTACGCAGGATCGGCAGATTCAGTGAAACGTTGATCCCTTCGTCGAAATGGAGTGCTTTGAGCGGTGCCAGTCCCTGGTCATGGTACATGGCAACATAGTGTGTATAGTGCTCTCTTACGTTTGGTGTGAAAGCGACATCAGGTACCAGCGGCATGGTGAATATCTCTGGAGCATCGCCAAGCGGATCGATGATGCTGCTTGCATTCTTTATGGCTTTTGTTATGACTTTTTCCTCGTCTCCAAGCACGCCGTCATCCCCGGCATGGGGATTCAGCCCGAGAACGGCAACGGTTCTGTCCGGTTTTGCCGTTTTGTAAAAATCCAGCAAAAAACGGGTCAATGCTTTTTCTTTGATGCTTGGGGCTACTTCTTTAAGGGGTATATGCTCTGTAAAGAGTGCGACATACATCTCGGGACAGCCTAGCATCATGATAGCTTCAGCATCAAAGAAATCCCTTAACGCGTCTGTATGACCTTTATAGTGTATGCCTGCAAGTTCCCAGGCTTTTTTATGGATGGGCAGGGTACAGATGGCATCGACTTTTTTCAGGTCCGCCATGATAACAGCTTTGTTGAATGACTCGTAAGCATATCGTCCGCTCTCCCTGCTGACTTTTCCCTCTTCTATCTCAAAGGCGGGCGCAACGGTTTGATGTGTATGAAAATTGTCAGGGATGGGAAGGTTCAATTTTTCGGCAGCCTGCAGGAGCATCTCCTTGTCGATACAGTAGACGGGATCGATGATACTGGAAACGACCTGATGGTTCTCCAGGGCAAGTTGTATACCAATGCCGTTGAGATCACCGATAGATATTGCAACTTTTTTCATAACAGGGATTTCATATCCAAAATCGCCTGCTCAAGACCGGTATAGACTGAACGCGCAATGATGCTCTGCCCGATGTTGAGTTCTTCGATCTCTTCTATCTGGGCAACTGCCTGTACGTTGTGGTAATTGAGTCCGTGTCCAGCTGCCACTTTGAGGCCAAGGACCCTTGCTTCGGCAGAGAGGGCACTCAGGCTTTCAAGTTCTTCTTCAAGCATCTTTTTGAGTACACTTCTGGGAAGTTTCAGTTCGGGGATGCTGTGATGTGTTTTGGAGAGGTTGCTGTAAAGCATGGCGTAGATGTTGGCATATTTGCCGGTATGGAACTCGATCCACTCCACGCCAAGATCCGAAGAGGCCTTTACTGCATCAGAGGCCGGGTCGATGAATAGTGACACTTCTATCTCCTTTTCCTGCAGTCTTTTGATAGCCTCTTGAAGCCTCGTCTGTTCTCCTGTGACTGCCAGGCCGCCTTCCGTGGTCACCTCTTCACGTTTTTCGGGTACCAGCGTGACACGGTGGGGTCTAAGGCGGCAGGCGATGTCTATCATCGAAGGTTCCGTGGCACATTCCAGGTTGACCGGCAGGGCAGAAAGTTCTATGATGTTCTTCGCATCCATGTCATGCATGTGTCTGCGGTCTTCACGCAGGTGGATGGTGATCTGGTCTGCTCTTGCACGTTTGCAGATGCCCAGTGCGTCAAGCGGGTCCGGGTCAGCTACTTTGCGAGCTTCTCTCAGAACGGCGATATGGTCGATATTGACACCCAGTAACATAGGAGATCCTTCAGTTTTGTATTGAAACGATTATAGCAAAAGTTTTTAAGATAGGATTTGTATAATCGTTAAAAATTCTTGTACGGAGTTATGATGTCAGAAAAAAAACCGCTTCCTGTCAGCCGGTATGCTGATATCAAACACAACATCGGCAATGGCAGGCCGACGATCCTGGCCTTCGGCATGAGCCACTGCTACAGCTGCATAGCGATGTCAAAAGTGTTTGCCCAGGTACTGCAGGAACATCCGGAATTCCAGATCTATGCCATAGACGGGCAGAAGGAACGGATCGTCAGCCGTGATGTCTACAGGCTAAAGGAAATGCCCACACAGCTGTTTTTCGATGCGGCAGGCAATGAAGTGTTCCGGCATACGGGAGCTTATAAAAAGCCGGTGCTCGATATCATTCTCAAAAAGTACGGTTTTGTGTAGTATTAACCAAAATTACGCTAAAATCGCGACAATATTATTTTAAAGGCTATCATTATGGCAAAAAGAAAGATCAGTAAAGCGGTATTGGCATATTCCGGCGGATTGGATACAAGTATCATTCTCAAATGGCTTCAGGATGAGTATGAATGTGAAGTAGTGACTTTCACGGCAGACCTCGGACAGGGTGAAGAGGTGGAACCTGCGCGTCAGAAAGCGCTCGACATGGGTATCAAGCCGGAGAATATTTTTATTCTCGATCTCAGAGAAGAGTTCGTCAGGGATTTTGTCTTCCCGATGTTCAGGGCCAATGCCATATATGAAGGTGAATATCTGCTCGGGACCTCCATTGCAAGACCGCTTATCTCCAAAAAGCAGATCGAAATCGCGCATCAGACAGGGGCGGATGCTGTCTCTCATGGTGCGACAGGTAAAGGAAATGACCAGGTACGTTTCGAACTGGGCTATCTTGCACTCGATCCGGATATCGCAGTGATCGCACCATGGAGGGAGTGGGACCTTAATTCCCGTACGAAACTGCTTGCCTATGCGCAGGAGCACGGTATTAATATCGACAACAAAGGGAAACCGAAACCCTACTCCATGGATGCGAACCTGCTTCACATCTCTTATGAAGGCGAGCATCTTGAAAATCCGTATGCCGAACCGGAAGAAGATATGTGGCTCTGGTCTGTCAGCCCGGAGAATGCACCAGATGAGCCGGAGTATATTACTATCTCTTACAAAAATGGTGACCCGATCGCCATCAACCGTGAAGAGATGAGCCCGGCAACGATCCTTGAGACACTGAACACGTATGGCAAGAAGCATGGTATCGGCCGTATCGACATCGTTGAGAACCGTATGGTAGGGATGAAGGCCAGAGGATGTTACGAAACACCAGGCGGTACGATCATGCTCAAAGCGCACCGTGCGATAGAGTCCATTACTCTTGACAGGGAAGAGGCGCATATGAAAGATGAGCTGATGCCGAAGTATGCAAAACTGATCTACAACGGTATGTGGTGGTCTCCGGAGCGTAAAATGCTCCAGGCTGCCATCGATGCGACTCAGGAGAATGTAGAAGGAACGGTCAAACTGAAACTCTACAAAGGAAACGTCATTGTTGTCGGAAGAAAATCGGAAGTCTCTCTTTACTCGGAAGAGCACTCTACCTTTGAAGCGGACGATGTCTATAATCAGAAAGATGCGGAAGGGTTCATCAGGCTCAATGCACTCAGGTTCATCATCGAAGGCAAGAAACAGCCGGAGCGTATCAAGTCGCTGATTGGTGACTATGAAGAAACAGAGGTTTGCCGCATAGAGACAGGATCCATCACGATCTGCGAGCGCATCAAACGTTTCTTCGGATTTGGGAAAAAAACTGACAAGAACGCGTAGGGTGCGCAACTGCGCACCTTTTTAAGGCCTTTCGGCACACTTTTTATTTTATGCAAATTTTATCTTTGGTGCGTGGTTACGCACCCTACCTTTCAGGCAATATCTCTTTCATCTCTTCTAAAACTTTGGGGGGTGAGAACTTCAGAAAACTTTCTTTGTACAAAATGCTTGGTATCCATTCCAAAAATACAGAAGCAATCCACAACATCGGGTAGAAGGCATAATATTCATATTTGAATGATTGGAACGTGTATCGTTGTTTGAACCACTCATGGGCGCTTTTAAGACCGTTATAAAAAAGTAGCACTTCCATAGCGAAGATTGATCCCCATACGAAATAACTCATCCCTACAACAATCACTGCCCCCTCGATACCGTACATTTGCATCACAATGACCAGGAACACGGCCATATAGAGGGTAAAAGAGCCAAAGCCGATGGTAGCGAAGATTACCAGGACAGAGAAGATGAAAAGCAGGGCCCCCATCAGAATGAAAAGTTCCAGGTAACTTTTTTGTTCTTCGAAGGTAGGGCTGAACCAGGCACCTGCAAGGAGAATGACAAAGATGGCGATGATGATCAGTGCAAGAGAACGGTATTCTTTCACGTTCAATCTCCGTTAACTGGTATAGGGAAATACATTTATGCGATCTCGTAGAGTCTGATAAGGCTCTGGACTTCCGGTTTGCGTCCCAGCCATTCTCTGTAAAGTTCACTCATCTCTTTGCTTCCGCCTTTGGCGAGGATGATCTCTTTGTACCCTTTGGCACGTTCCCTGTTAAAACCTTCCTTTTCGTCAAGGCATTCAAAGAAGGCATCAGCCGAAAGAACTTCCGCCCATTTGTAGCTATAGTACCCTGCAGCATAGCCTCCGGCAAAGATGTGCGCAAATCCGTGCTGGAATTTGTTGTAGCTTGGCGGTTTTAGCAGGGAGGTTTTCTCCCTGATGCTGTCAAGCAATGCCTGTACCTCTTCACCCTGATAGAGCTTCTGGTGCAGTTTGAAGTCAAAGAGGGAGAATTCTACCTGCCTGAGAATGCCCAGTGCAGCCTGAAAGTTCTTGGTCTCCTTGATTTTGTGCATTAGCTCCTCAGAAATAGGTTCCCCAGTTTCATAATGGAATCCGAAACGTTTGAGTATGGCTGCTTCATAGGCAAAATTCTCCAGAAATTGCGAGGGGAACTCTACCACATCCCAGGCAACACCGTTGATGCCGGAGACCGCACGCTCATGACACTTTCCGAAGAGATGGTGGATGGCATGTCCCATTTCATGGAAAAGAGTGACGACATCATCGTGCCTGAGCAGGGAAGGCGTATTTTCTGTTTTGGGAGAGAAATTGCATACGACAAAGGCCGAAGCGAGGTGTGGCTTGCCGTTACTGTCTGTAAAATGGGTCTCCCAGTCATTCATCCATGCGCCACCGCGTTTCTCTTTGCGTGCTTCCAGATCAAAGTAAATGCGTCCCGACAGCTCACCGTTCTCATAGATATCAAAGGGTTTGACACAGGCATGCCAGGTTGGAACATCGGCAATTTTGAAGGTTACGTCAAAGAGTTCTGAGACGATGTCAAGCATACCGTTGAGGACTTTTTCCTGTTCAAAATAGGGTTTGGTCATCGTGTCGTCAAAATCGAATTTCTCTTTTTTGAGCTTTTCACTGTAATACCCTACATCATAGGAAGCAAAGTCATCGATACCATCTGTTTTTTTCGCGTAGGCTTTCAGCTCTTTAAGTTCTTCTTCTGCCTGAGGCAGTGCAGCATCGGCCAGGGTATCGAGGAAACTGAGAACCTCTTCTTCCGTATTGGCATCACGTGTCTCGAGTGCATATTTTGCATAGTTCTCAAAACCGAGCAGTTGGGCCTTCTCCTGCTTGAGTGCAAGGATCTGGTCGATCACTTCGGCATTTTCCGGCGCCCGTGTATTGTAAGCTTTGTAAAGCTCCTTTCTGTACTCCCGGTTCGGCCCGTAAGTCATGTAAGCCATGTAGCTCGGGATCTGCAGGGTAAATTTGTAGATGGTCTTTCCCTCTAGCTCCTCTTTGGCAGCATCGATATCGGTCTGCGGCATTCCTTTTACATCTTTTTCATCTTCTATAATAAGCTCATAGACATTGGTGGCATCCAGAAGGTTCTGTGAAAAGCTATTGGAGAGTTCAGAGAGGTGCAGGCTTATCTCTTCCATTCTTTTCTTTTTGTCTTTGGGAAGTTTGGCACCGGAAAGTACAAAATCCCTTACTTCGTTCTTGACAACGGTCTTGCCCTCTTCATCTTCGGCTCTTATCTTTTCAAGTTTATGAAAAAGTGCTTCGTTCTGTGCGATCTCGGAAGAGAATTTGGAGAGCAGGGGGATGGAGGATTCATAGGCTTTCTGTGTCTCGTCAGAGTTCATAACTGAGTTGAGGTGTGAGAGCGGGGTAAAGAAGAGTCCTAGTTCCTCATCCATATCCTGCATGGGTTTGAGAACCTTTTCATAACTCGTCTCGCTGTTTTTCGTGATCTCGTCTATTGTACTTCTCTGTCTGTCGAGCAGTGTCTCCAGTCTCTGGGGAAAGGTATCCAAATGGTCTATTTTAAATTCTTTAAACATAACGGTTTTCATATCCAATTTATTATTTTCGTGATTGTAGCACATCGCGTGTTAGTATTAACAAACTTTGGATAAAATAATAGGATTATTACGCTACTAAGGATAAAAAGAATGAAAGTATTATTGATAAAAGATGTAAAGTCACTGGGCAAAGCCGGAGAGATCAAAGAGGTAAAAGACGGATACGGGCAGAACTTCCTTATTAACAAAGGTCTTGCAAAACTGGCGACACCGGATGTAGTAGAGAACTGGAAAGCGGAACAGGCCCGACAGGAAAAAGAACTCAAAGAGGAAATTGAGCGTTTTGAAGCGGAGAAAAAGATGCTTGAAGCGCATACGATCCGTATTGAGAAACAGTCTGCTCCTGTGGGGATCAAAGGTTCGGTCGGGAATGCCGATATCTCCGCAGCGATCAAAGAACAGCTGGACATCGATCTTGACAAGAAGCATATCAATCTGAAAAAAGCATTGAAATCCACAGGAATCCATGAAGTGGATGCCAAACTCGGACACGGTATTCACGCCACGCTGAAAGTGGAAGTGGTAGGTGTCTAAACATGTTTGACGCTACTACGATACTGGGGTACAAAGCGGACGGCAAAGCGGTCATTGGCGGAGACGGACAGGTGACTTTCGGTGACACTGTGCTTAAAAGCAATGCTACCAAGATACGTACTCTGTATGAAGGAAAGATCCTGGCAGGATTTGCCGGAAGCACGGCGGATGCTTTCAACCTCTTCGATATGTTCGAAGGGATACTGGCAGAGAAGAGAGGGGATCTTTTCAAATCGGTGATCGGATTTTCCAAAATGTGGCGGAAAGACAAACATTTGCGCCAGCTTGAAGCGATGATGATCGTACTGAATACAGAGCATATCTTTATCCTCTCGGGAACCGGCGATGTGGTCGAACCCCAGGACGGGAAGATCGCGGCGATAGGGTCGGGAGGCAATTATGCTATCTCTGCTGCCCGGGCACTGGACAAACATGCGAATCTTGAGCCAAGAGAACTTGTACAGGAGTCACTTGAAGTAGCAGGTGATCTCTGTATCTATACGAACAAGAATATAAAGATATTGGAACTTTGAAAAATTTTTATACAAACACTCTGGCATGATGTAAACGGCAAAGCCGCCTCTACGAGGACGGTACATCATTTGTCGTATTTGTATAAAAATTTTCAATCAAAGTGAAGAAAAAAGGAATTTTAAGTGGATAATTTGACACCAAAAGAGATCGTAGTACATCTCGATAATTATGTCATTGGGCAGGATGATGCCAAGAAGACCATTGCAGTGGCATTGAGAAACCGTTATCGGCGTATGCAGCTCGACCATGAGATGCAGCAGGATGTTACACCGAAGAATATTTTGATGATCGGTAGTACCGGTGTGGGTAAAACAGAGATTGCCAGAAGAC
Organism: Sulfurovum sp. NBC37-1; assembly: GCF_000010345.1. Lineage (NCBI taxonomy): Bacteria > Pseudomonadati > Campylobacterota > Epsilonproteobacteria > Campylobacterales > Sulfurovaceae > Sulfurovum > Sulfurovum sp. NBC37-1. The sequence continues at coordinate 1,740,086 of NC_009663.1, read as the reverse complement.
TTGCGAAAATGATGAACCTGCCTTTCATCAAAGTAGAAGCGAGCAAATATACCGAAGTGGGCTTTGTAGGGAGAGATGTTGAGTCGATGATACGTGATCTTGCGGCAACGGCGATGGGAATCGTGCGTGAAAGTGAGAATGAGAAGAATGCGGAGAAGATCGAGAATTATATAGAGAACAAGATCATCGAGAAACTGCTTCCGCCGCTTCCTGCAGGAGCCAGCGAGCAGAAGCAGGCCGAGTATGATGCCTCCTTTGCCAGAATGCAGGAGAAGTTCGCCAAAGGGGAACTGGACCATCTTAAGATCAAAGTGACCATGCCGAACAATCCGCAAATGCCTGAAGAGGGACTGCCGCCGCAAATGATACAGGTGCAGGAGTCCATCGTCAAAGTACTTGGCGGGATGGGAAAAAAAGGGCCGGAAAAAGAGGTGACGGTCAAAGAGGCCAAGAAGATACTGGCACAGGAAGCGAGTGAAACGCTGCTGGATGAAGAGCAGCTGAAAGAACTGGCACTTGAAAAAGTGGAGAAAGGCGGTATTGTTTTTCTTGATGAAGTGGATAAGATCGCCGTACCTTCGAATTCACAGGGACGACAGGATCCGAGCAAGGAAGGGGTACAGAGAGATCTGCTTCCCATTGTGGAAGGTTCGACTGTTGTGACCAAGCTGGGACAGGTCAAAACGGACCATATCCTTTTCATTGCGGCAGGGGCATTTCATTTGAGCAAGCCGAGTGATCTCATCCCAGAGCTGCAGGGACGTTTCCCGTTGAGAGTCGAACTTGACTCATTGAACGAAGAGGCGCTTTACCGTATCTTGACGGAACCGAAACATTCACTGGTCAAGCAGTATCAGGCATTGATGGCGGTTGAAGGTGTGGAACTGGTATTTGAGGAAAGTGCACTGCATGCTATTGCACATTATTCCCTGATGGCAAATGAAAAAACGGAAGATATCGGCGCAAGACGCCTGCATACGGTCATGGAAAAGATACTTGAAGAGATCAGCTTTACGGCCGACGAACATGTTGGAGAAAAGGTGACCATAGATGAAGCATTGGTCAAAGAGAAGATTGGCCAGGTCGTAGAAGATGAAGATACGACAAGATACATTCTTTAATTTTGAATCTTAAATGATGAATGTTGAGTGTAGGGTGCGTATTCACGCACCATGAAAGAAACAGAAAAATGGAGCACAATGTTTAACGAAGGAAAAAAAGATACCAAAGCGGGATTCGTTGCTGTGGTCGGAAGACCCAATGCGGGAAAGAGTACACTGCTGAACCATCTGGTAGGGGAAAAATTGGCAATGGTCTCGAAAAAGGCACAGGCGACACGCAAGCGCATGAATATCATCGTGATGCACGAGAATGCCCAGATCATTTTTGTGGATACTCCCGGTATCCATGAAAAAGAGAGACTGCTCAATAAGTTTATGCTCGATGAAGCCCTTAAAGCGATGGGAGATGCAGACCTGATCGTCTTCCTCGCCCCTGTAACAGACAAAATAACAGAGTATGAAAAATTTCTTGCCCTGAACGAATCCAAGAATACTAAGCATATTGTAGTACTTACAAAAATGGACCATGTCAAACAGGGAGATATACTTAAAAAACTGGGTGAGTACCAGAAGTATCAGGACAGGTTCGAAGCGATCATACCTTTTTCGGTCAATAAAAAGGTAGGCAGAAAACAACTACTTGATGAGATTACAAAACATTTACCGGAATCTCCTTTTCTATATGATACAGAAATTCTGACGACAGAGAATATACGTGATATCTATAAAGAGTTGATCCGTGAATCCATATTTGAGAACCTCAGTGATGAGATACCCTATGAGAGTGATGTGACGATCGAGAAGATAGAAGAGAGTGACACTATGGACAAAGTCTATGCGACCATTGTTGTGGAAAAAGAGACACAGAAAGGTATGATCGTCGGACAGAGAGGTTCGGGTATCAAACGCGTTGGCAAACTTGCGCGTGAACAGATGGAGTTCTTTTCGGGCAAGAAGATCTTTCTGGATCTGCATGTTGCAGTGAAAAAAGGATGGAGTAAAAATAGAGAAAGCCTGGAGGAATTTGGCTATATTATTTAAGATAAGGTATGTCTGTTTACAGATATCTTAAGGGAAACATTAGATTATATACTCTTCTTGGTACTTAATATAATGAATGATTAGTAAAAATTATGTTTTTGTTGAAAACATTAGCGTTTGTAAGAGACTTTTAATATTATAACATATATAATTGGCCAAGAAGCAAGGAAGTGTATAAATGTTTGTGGAAAATAATTCGTTAAAAAAGTCAAAATTAGATATTAAAAATATCATTACACTTGATGTATATACAGATGAAAAGTATATTTTTAAAGATGAGAAATTTAATTCTCTAAAAAAACTCAGTTACAATAAATCTAACTTTGTTACTTCATTTGTGAGCAATCAAGATATTATAACGGCAACAATTCAACTGAGTCGTAGTATTCCTGAAGAGGATATTCAGGATATTTTAGATATCAAAGCATATGAAGAAGTTGGACTAGATCAGGCTAGTGATTATGTCATATCTTATGAAGAAGTCAATACGATAGATGAAATGAGAGAATTTCGTCTCTTCATTACTGAGCCTGAAACACTCAATTCTCTTTTTCTCCCAATAAAGGAACAGACTAAGTTTCTGGATCTGATTATCCCTGCCCCACTTTTATACAAGACTATTTATAAAAGAGAGATATTGCAGAACAATGGTGTTCATTGTTTTATTTACTTTAATATGTATGAGGCATCGGCAACGTTTTATAATAATGGAGAATATCTATACTCAAAATCTATTGAATTTTCTCTTGAACAAATTTATGATAAATATTGTGAACTTGTTGGAGAAAAAGTAAATGAAAAAGAGTTTTTCTCTGTTCTTGAGTCAGAAGGTTTAAAAAGTACGGATGGTATTTATCAGCAAAATCTGATGAAGATTTTTGGTGAAGTATTTATTACGCTTAATGATATTATTATTTATATTAAAAGAGCATTTAAACTTGAAACAGTAGAGAATATATTTATTGGAAGTGTACAGGGACCAATCATAGGATTGGATGATTACAGTGAAAATTATTTGGGATTGCAATCAGTAGATTTCAATTTTGACTATCATGTCAATACTGATGAGTGGTATACAGATCAGCTTCAGTACCTGATGTTGCTTTCTTCTTTAGATTACCTTGAAGATGAAACATCTATCGTTAACCTGACTATGTTCCCTCGTCCACCATCATTCCTGAATCGCGCCAGTGGGCAATTCATTGTGGCTACGGTTGCAGCCATCTCTCTAGGACTGGCTTATCCTATGGTTTATCTTATAGGCGCATATGCTAATGATGCCAAAATATATGCATTAAAAATACAAGATGATCAATTAACTGCAGAAGCAAATAAATATAAAAAGATTTTGGGTGAAAAAAAACAAATTATTTCAGGATTGGATAAACGAATAGCTACTCTTTCTAATATCTACAATGGAAAGGCAAAAACGCTGATATCGATTTATGATAAGAAAGTGAACTATCGCCTAAAATCTGAAATATTCTATACCATTGCAGAAGATCTTGCAAAACATGACGTTCATTTGGATCAACTCTATAGCAAAGAAAATACTTTGTGGCTTTCGTTAGTAAGTTCGGATGATAGAAAGATAACAGAGTTAATTAAAGACATCTCTGACACACACTTCAATGAATTAAATTCCATTGATATTGAATTGATCAAAAAAGATCTTAATAGTACATATTATAAAGGTTTGTTAAAGGTGGATTTGAGATGAAATTTATAGAAGATAAACTTGAAGAATTAGATAATTATTTCGCACCTAAGAAAGAGAGTGAAAAATGGTTTATCATTCTAGGGATTGCGGGGATCATTGCTTATATTGCTTATGCTTATTTATTGCCATATACGGAAAAAAAATATAAAAAAAGTGAGATTACAAAAAAAAATATTCAAAAAAGCATTACAGATAATAATACTTATTTGAATTCGATTACAGTTGATGGGGATAGAAATTATTATATAAAGAAATATGATAATGACATTGTTAGAAAGAAACAGCATATCGTAACCTTAGATAATAAAATTAAGTTTATTGATACGAATATTCAAAAACTTTCAGATATGCTTTTCAATCAAAGAAGCTGGTCTAGATTTTTAAATTCTATTACGAATAGGGCTGAAGTCCAAAATGTAGATATCAATTATATATCTAATGACTATATTGACAATAACGGTAGTTTTGGACATGTACTTGAAATTGGTATTGGATGTAAGGGAAGTTATAAAAATATCGTTAAATTTATCAATGAGTTGGAACAAAATGTACTTGTTACAGATATTTATGGTACAAATCTAACTGTAGATACTAATGATTCACAGATTGTAGCTGATATCAATCTATCAGTATGGGGGATAAACCACTAATGAATAAATTACTTTTAATTTTTGGACTTTTGATGATATCACTCAATGCGAATTTATCAGTGGATCAAATAGAAAATATGGTTGTTAAGATCCACAAAAAAAGAAAAGGGGCTGATTTAATTACACTTGAGAAAACAAAAGAACCGTTTGTAATCAGGAAAGAAGAAAAAAAGATAGTTTTTGTACCGACTAAAGTATCGAAAACAGAAACTAAAATGTCCTTACATGCGATTATGAACGGAAAGGCATATATCAATGATTCATGGAAAAGTATTGATGATAAAATTTTTGGATATACAGTAAAATATATTGGTAAAAGAGGAGTTGTACTGAAAAATGGTAATCAAGTTAAGAAATTATTTCTTCATGAAAAGAAGAACAACTTTATTAAGATAGTAGAAGGGGAATAAATGAAAATAATAGAAAAAAGTGGAATGAAGTTTATTATTGTATGTGTAATGTACATTGGACTTACTCAGTTGATACAGGCAGGAAGTTGTTCAACAAAACTTTTCAGTGTTACAATTGACAGTAAACTTACAATAGGTGATGTTATAGAAAATTTGGCAGAAACGTGTGATTTGACAGTCTCTGTCAAAGATGATGCTGCTAAAAAGAGAATGAATAAAAAACTCTACTATGTAAAGTTGAAAAATAGTACTCTGAAAGGCTTTTTAAATACAATTTTGAAAGATAATGATTTGTATTATACATTAAAGGGGAATAAGCTGGCCATTTCTTATCTTATTACGAGAACGTTTAAAATACATTATATTTCAGGAAAGAGAATAGGAAAAAGTAATGCAAATGTGACTATTGCCAATGCTTCTAATTCTTTGAATCAAAATGGAGCTGATAGTACAAGTAATAATAACTCCAGTGGTAATGGCAGTTTGACAAGAACTGGTATGTCAATAGAGAGCAATGATGAATTCAGGTTCTGGCAAACAGTTCAGAATGAGATTCAGCGTATCTTGATAGGTGCCGGGGATGGTAGTACACACTATACAAAAACAGGAGAGAGCTGGACAGGGCCTGATGGCCAGGTATGGGAATATAATCCTTTAGAACCTATTGTTAACCCTGAGGCAGGTATGGTAACAGTGACCGGAACGGCAAGACAGATTAATAGAGTAGCTAGATATATCAATGTACTTAGCAGGCAGATCAAAACACAGGTACTTATTGATGTACGAATTCTCGCTGTCAAGTTTGATGATAGTAGAACTACAGGTGTAGACTGGTCACAGCTTTATGGCTTACAGAATTTTGCAGTGGATTCTTTAATCATGGCTCAGAAGAATGTAGCTTCCTATACTTTTGATAAATTAAATGGTATACAGGATACAGCGTTTGGTCCTGATACGCAACCAAGAAATGGAAGTCTTGTTCAGCTTACAGGAAAAGCAAATATTAATGAGGTTGTTAAATTCCTTGCCACACAAGGAGATGTCAAAGCAATTTCAAGTCCTAGAGTTATGACTCTTAATAATCAGCCAGCAATGATCAGTGTAGGTAAAGAGCTTTTTTATAAGCTTAAATCGACTAGTGCACTTGGGACGGGTAATAATGCTAACACTGCCCAAGGAGAGTCTGTTGATTCGGTTTTTGCCGGTATACTTTTAGATATAACACCTGAAATAGGCAATAATGGTATAATTACACTGAAAATTAATCCATCAATTTCTGAAACGATTGAAGATATTCAGACACAAAAAAATACAGTGACAGGTTCAAGAGATATGCCACCTGATCTCATTAGAAGACAAATCGCTTCTGTTGTGAAGGTAAAAGATGGTGAGCATGCAATCCTTGGGGGGCTGATCACTTCAAGTACTGGTACCAAGGTAAACAAAATACCACTTCTTGGAGATATTCCTCTATTGGAGTATGCATTTAAGCATGAAGAAAAAATCAACAGAGTTGAGGAACTTGTTCTCATTATTACACCACATATTGTTAAAACATCTAAATCTGTTACACTTAAAGACCTTGGATACACAAAGCTCAATGAAAAGTAGATATGAATCTGCCAAGAATGTATTCATCGATTCAATCGATATCGATGATTATATTGAATTGAGTACTTCTGTTACTGCATATAAACAGTTAGAATACAGTATAGATAAACCCCTAAAAATGATCCTTCTTTTTGGACGTCCTGGGACGGGAAAGAGTATTCTTCTCAACCGTATCCAACAGAAATTAAAGTATCAGAAAGAGATCCATTATTTTGATATCCCATCTATCAGCGAAAAAGAGTTTTTTCATAAATTATTTAAAGTATTAACAGGTAAAGATTTACCAAAGAACACTGAGGTGAATTTTTCTGCTTTAGTTAGTTTTTGTAAGAATTTAAGAGGTGAAAGGGAGATTATTATCTTGCTGGATGAAGCGCAGATGTATGGTCCGGAAATGATGGAAAAGATACGTCTCCTTTCAGATAGCAGGGCAGTGAAATTTGTTGTTTCTCTACATAAAACGGAGAATGAGGATCTGATTGCAAAAGAGCATTTTCAATCTCGTATATGGGAAGTGATCGAATTGAAAAATGCTAACCATGATGATTTGACCAATTATATCCATAAAAAGCTGCTTAAAAAAAACCTTTTTGAAGTTGCTAACAGTATCAAAACAAAGGATATGAAAATGATCCATACATTCACAAAAGGTAATTTTCGAGAATGTAATAAACTTCTGTTTACGATATTTGAGATCTGTGAGTATTATGATATGAATGAGCCCACTAAAATCAATTATGATAAAATCCCCAAACGGATCATAGAAATGGCAGCGATCAAATTAGGATATATAAATGTATGATATTAAGCCTTTGGAAGAAGAATGGGAGAAATATCGAAGAAAAAAAAGAAAACCATTCTTGATAATCGTATTTACCTTATTGCTAATGGGTATAGCTGCAGGACTCTTATATTATATGAAGGATCGAGGCTTTATTGGCATAGATATGAACATAACAAAGAAAGCCGGAGTTGATAAATCACTTGTTTTTATTGAAAATAAACCATTAAACAGACTGGAAATTGAACAACCGTTGCAGTCTATTCAAATACAGCCAGAGGAAGCTTCTGATGAAATCGTGGAAGACCTTCCTCTTTCAAGTGAGAAAACTATACGAAAAAAACCAAGACTGAAAATGAATATAGTCACTACTGAAATGCCAACAATAAAGAAAAGTATATTACAAGAAAAAAAACCTCATAAGCGAGCATATCTGACAATTACTAAGATATCTGGTTCCAGCGCGTTTAAAGAGGTAGCTAAGCGTTTCAGGGAGACACAGGATACAGATGACTCACTTTTTTTAGCCAAAGCATACTATAATCAGGGTCAGTATAAAAAAGCTGAATACTGGGCACTTCAGACTAATAATGTCAACAGTGGTATTGAAGAAAGTATTTTGATCTTTGCCAAAGCAAAGGTCAAACTGGGACGCAAGAATGAAGCGATACGTGTGTTGTCAAAGTATATTAAACAGACAGATTCTGCAAAAGCAAAGGTTTTGTTAGAAAAAATAAAAAAAGGAAAACTGTAAACAGTTTTATACTGTATATGTTTTAATTTTATCGTAAATAAAAAAAGGGGAGGTGTCTTTATATGGTCAAACTGATTGAAATAATGCTGAATGAAGGGCTGATAACAAAAGAGGCTATTTCAACCTTGGTCAAAAGTAGACCACCCAAAAAGGTATCTTTTGCCAATCTCGTAGCAGAAAAAATGATTGATCTCCATACAGTAGAGATATTTCTTGCAAAAAAGATTAGACAGGGTGTTATCACGCTTTCCCACCTGGAAAAGATCGAGGGAATCGATATCACACCAATACTCGAAGAAGTTGCCAATCAGCTTCATGTAGAATATGTGGATCTTGATTCTGTTGAGATCGATATGAGACTTTTTTCCCAGATTCCTTATAAGCAACTTTTGAAATATAACGTGATACCTATAGACGAGAGTGAGTTGAATGTACTTGTCGTATTTGATGATCCTCTTGACATGGCGGCACAAGATGCAGTCCAGAGACTTTTCCCTAAGAAACCGATCAAGATCGCTATGTCAAAACCCAGCCAGATTCGGCAGTATCTTCAGAGACTTGAGATTAATGAGAGTATAAAGAGTTTGGTTGCTGAGATTCGACAGGATTTGAGTCAGGAAGGAAGCCTTGAAGAGAACAGCGAAGAATCACCGGCTGTTCTGAAACTAATTGATATTATTCTTAAATCAGCTATTTATGCCGGAGCAAGTGATATTCATATAGAAGCAACGGAAAAAAATTGTATTGTTAGAGAACGTGTTGATGGTATGCTGCGTCAGAGTTTTACCTTTGACAAAGATATATTTAATCCTCTGTCATCACGTATGAAACTTCTTTCCAATCTTGATATTGCTGAAAGAAGAAAACCTCAGGATGGGCGTTTTTCTGCTACTATATCTAAAAAAGATTTTGATTTTAGGGTTTCAACTTTGCCAACCATTTATGGGGAATCGATTGTTCTTAGAATTTTGGATAAAACGAAAGCGATGATTAGACTTGAAGATGCGGGTATGAGTAAATTATGTTATGACAAATTTTCTAATGCAATCAAAGTACCTTATGGTATCGTTTTGGTTACAGGTCCTACAGGCTCTGGTAAGACAACTACACTTTATGGTGCTCTCAATGCCATTAAAGATGTCAAAGATAAAATTATTACTGTTGAGGATCCGGTAGAATATCAGATGACCGGTCTGCAGCAGGTTCAAGTGCGTTCCAATGTTGGTTTGACGTTTGCTACAGCATTGAAATCGATCTTGAGGCAGGATCCCGATAAAATTATGATCGGGGAGATCCGGGATCAGGAAACATTGCGGATTGCAATACAGGCGGCTTTGACTGGGCACCTGGTTCTTTCAACCTTGCACACCAATGATGCGATCTCTGCGGTAACAAGAATTTTGGATATGGGAATAGAAGAATATCTAGTTTCCGGTGCGTTAGTTGCGATACAGGCGCAGCGACTTGTCAGAAAGATCTGTACATATTGTAAGAAAGAGACAGTTTTACCTGAAAGTCTTTTGAAAGATGTAAAACAATATCTCCCTGAGCAGCCTACATTTTATATTGGAGAAGGGTGTAAAGAATGTGGATTTAGTGGGTATCGGGGCAGAGAAATGATTGCAGAAGTTTTACCGATCAGTGAGACACTTTCCAGAATGATTGCCAGAAACGCATCGAAAGAGGAGATGACAAAGCAGGCGATGGAGGAAGGCTTTGTAAGTATGTTCGAAGATGGTGTGCACAAAGCGCTGGAAGGAGAGACAACCATTGAAGAAATTTATAGGGTGGCAAGATTGTGATAAAGTATTTTAATGTAACGGTAATGGAACGGGGAAAACGAAGAAATGAATTAGTCAAGGCTGAAAGCAAAATGAATGCTGTAAAAATAGCAAAAAATAAATTTCCTTCAGCCGTTATATCTAGAGCAGTAGAAACTGCTGCACCTATGGAAGAGAGCTTATCTAATATACTCATTGGGATAAAAAAAGCCTTTAAAAGTAAGATACCTATCAATGATAAAATTTCGACGATCCGACAAATTGCTGTTATGACGGATGCGGGTATCCCCATTACAGATACTTTGGAAGATGTGGCAGACAATACGGATAATCAAAAACTAAAAGAGATATATAACAAGATGCACAGTGATATTAATGCCGGTAATAGCATGTCTGATGCAATGGAGCCTTATATTGATGAGTTTGGGCAGGTTGCACTGGCCATGACCCAACTGGGTGAAAGGACAGGTAATATCTCAGAGTCCTATCATAAACTGGCGAAAATCCTTGAGAGTATCAGAGATAATACAAGAAAATTTAAAAAAGCTATTCGTACACCAATGATTACGATGGCCGCGATGGCTATAGCGTTTACTGTTCTTATTATGGTTGTTGTGCCAAAATTTAAAGATATTTTCGACAAATTTAAAACTGAATTGCCTATTCCAACACAGATACTCTTGAAACTGGAGTGGGCACTCAGTAATTATGGTCTTCTTATCCTGGCAATTCTTGTGGGTGGTGTTTTTGCACTTAAGTATTTCTATCAGAACAATATGGATTTCAAATACAGGATGGATAAGCTGATGATCCATCCAAAATTTTATTTGATCAATAAAGCAATTTTTCTCTCAACTATGCATAAATACAATTTGGTATTTGGAGAGTTAGTGCGGTCAGGTATCCCTGTTTCAGAGGCTTTGGAAACAGCGGTAGGCATGGTTGATAATCTTGCGATTAAGGAACAATTACTGACCGTAAATGCCAATATCGGACGAGGTATGAATCTTGCAGAAGCTTTTGCCTTGACCGGACTCTATCAGAATATGCTTCTGCAGATGATAAAGGCGGGTGAGGCAGGTGGACAGCTTGATGCCATGCTGGAAAAAGTGACTGATTATTACGATATGGAGTTTCAGGATCTTATTGATAACCTTGCTGCCTATATTGAGCCTATCATGCTCTTTTTTATTGCGATTTTGGTCTTGCTAATGGCACTTGGTATTTTTATGCCGATGTGGGATCTTGGTAAAGCAGTTAAGAATGGATAAGAGAGAAAAATCTTTGCACTCTTTCTATATTTGATAGAAATTTACACGAATGCCTTTAAAGCCGATGAAACTTCACGGCTTTTTCCAGATCTTCCTGTGTATCGATACCAAAACTTTTTGTATCTACTTCTACCATTGCGACTGCATAACCATGATGAAGAGCACGCAATTGCTCGAGTTTCTCTACATCTTCCAGCGGTGCCGGTGTCAATATGCAGAACTGTCGCAGTGAACGTACGGTAAATCCGTAAATCCCCAGATGTCCTTTATAGCTGTCGAAATGATGGTCTCTGGGGTAGGGGATCTTTGCACGTGAGAAATAGAGTGCTATATCGTCTGTATCGGTAACCACTTTGACGATATTGGGGTCATCCGCTTCAGGGTTGGTAATGCGTTTATAACAGGAGTTCATCATAATTCGGTCATCGGCAGCATTCTTTTTGCTCAGGTCATAAACGGCCTGTACTACTTCATGCTCAATGAACGGTTCATCTCCCTGTACATTGATAACGATATCATTATCCTGTAATTCCAGTTTCTGGGCTGCTTCATAAATGCGGTCTGTTCCGCTTTTATGTGTGTTGGATGTCATGACGGCATCGATACCGTGGTCTCTGGCTATATCGATTACTTCCTGTGCATCAGTGGCGATGACTACGGCATCGATATCCTGTACGGCCATGGCTGTTCTGACCACCATGGGTATGCCACCTATATCGGCAAGTACTTTGTTGGGGAAACGGCTGGAACCTATACGCGCGGGAATGATGATCATGGTAAAACCTTTTGTATGTAATTATGTATGATTTTACACTCTCTATGCTAAAATACGGGACTTTATTACTATAAGGCACCCCTAAATAATAGGTGACACTCACAACATCTTCAGCTTTTGTCTAGGCTAGGCACTCTTTTGACGGCCTAGCCTTAGCTAAGTCGAAAAAGAGTAACAACGCATAGGCGAAAGCTGATGATGCCCGAAGAGTGGGCTTTACAAACGCAATCTTGCACAAGATATTTCATTGTCTTAGCTATGGCTAGGACTCAAAAATCTCTTGCACAATCTCACATTTGTAAAACCCATTGTGAGTGTCACCTATTATTAGGGGTGCCTTGGAATGGAAAAAATGAAACAGGCACTGTTGCTTCTCAATATGGGCGGCCCAAATACTATTGAAGAGGTAGAACTCTTTTTGCGTAATATGTTTGCGGACAGGAACATCCTTACGATGAATCCTGTTATGCGTAAATTCATTGCCAATATCATTATCTCCAAGCGACTGGAGGATGTCAAAGAGAATTACCGTTTGCTTGGCGGAAAGTCTCCTCTGCCGGAGCTGACGGAAAGGCTCATTGCAAAGCTGAAAACCCGCCTGGACCTTCCTGTCTATCCGGCAATGCGCTATGTACCTCCTTTTGCAGACAAAGCACTCTATGCCTGTCAGAAAGATGGAGTGGAAGAACTGATACTCTTTCCAATGTATCCCCAGTATTCTACAACCACGACACTCTCCTCGATTGAAGATATAGAAGAACGCTGTGAAGCAATGGGGTATGCACCGAAGATCACGGTGATCGATCCCTATTATGATGACTACACCTATATCGAAGCCTGCTGTGAGAAGATACTTGAGGTGGCAGAAGGCAAAGAGACCAAAGAATATGACCTTCTGCTTTCGGCACATGGGCTGCCTATGAGTATTATCAAGGCGGGAGACCCCTATCAGAATCAGGTGGAAGGGAATGCTTCAGCGATCAAAACCTACCTGGCCTGTAAAGGGGTTGACTTCCACGATATCAAACTGGTCTATCAGTCGAAAGTAGGTTCTTCGGCATGGTTGGAGCCAAATCTGGTGGATGTATTGCGTAATCCGACACATAGAAAAGTGCTGATCTACCCGCTGGCATTTACGCTTGACAACTCTGAAACCGTGTTCGAGCTTGATATAGAACACAGAGAGATCGCGGAGAAGATAAAATATGAAGACTATATCGTCGCTTCGTGTATGAATGACAGCGACAGATTTGTGGAGATGATCGTTGATAAAGTCAGAACTTTACAAAAATAGACTTCATTTGAAGATCCTCTTCTGGATCGCACTTGTTAGTTCCTATATCGCTGCGATTGTGCCGCAGGAGATTGCGCCGACACTGGGTCCTCTTTCGGACAAATGGACCCACTTTCTGGCATTTGCCGTGTTGACGCTGCTGCTGCGTCTCTCCTATCGTACAAAAGTCTTATGGACAGTGGCAGCGATGCTCTTTTATGGTGTATTCATCGAGATCTCCCAGTATTTTACGCCCAATCGCTGTGCAGAATTCCTTGATGTGGTCGCGGATGCCATCGGTATCGCTATTGGCCTTCTGCTCTATGCCAGATTGGAGCGGGTATGTGATGCAGACCGTTAAGCAGCCCTGCATCCATCCTACTGAAGTGAACCGTTCAAAGTTCATTGCCCACCTCGTGCCCATTGACAAGTATGAAGGCTTTCAAAAACGGCTGAAAAGGGAGCATCCAAAAGCAAACCATGTGGTATACGCATTGCGCTACCTGAATGAATTCGATCAGATCGTTGAGAACAGTTCAGATGACGGAGAGCCGAAGGGGTGTGCGGGTGTACCAGCTTTGAATGTATTGCGCGGTGAAGAACTCATTAATTGTGCCGTTTTGATCGTGCGCTATTTCGGCGGTATCAAACTTGGTACCGGTGGGATGGCAAGAGCGTATGCACTGGCGGTCAAAAATGTGATAAAAGAGGCAGAATTTCAACTCTATGAAAAAGAACTTACATATCGTTTTGAAACGTCATATTCGGAAGTGGATAAAGTAATGTACCTTTTAAAGCAGTTGGGTATTTCCCAGATTGACAGAACGTTTAATATAGACAGGGTTTTGTGGGAAATCAAAGCGCCTGAGGCGCAGGTTAGTACGCTTTCAAGGACATATAGCTAAAGCATCATTTAATCTTATTTGAAATAAAATGAATCTCAATAGGTTAATGTGGATATATAGCATTGAAAGGTAAGGGAATGAAAATAGCAGAGAAGAAAGCATTAAAACGTGAATCGATCATACAGACTGCACTTCAGCTTTTTTCTGCAAACGGTTTCCATAAAACGACCATACCTGACATCGCGGCAAAACTCCATATGAGTGTAGGGAATCTTTACAACTACTTCTCCTCCAAAGATATTTTGGCCCAGGAGATCATTAAATACACTTCTGAAGTACTCGGTGAAGAGATCAGGAAGATCAATATGCAGGATATCTCTGCCCGGGAGAAGATCAGAGGGATCGTTACGGTCTATTTTACGATGGCGCAGGAGAAGCCTGAAATGATAGAGTATTTTCTTCGGGTGTATCTCTCCAACAGGGAAGTCTTCAGTGACGGTTGCGAAGGAATGGTCTGTGTTTCGGGTTTCATTACCGAAATCATGATCTTCTTTGACGATGCGGTTGCGTCGGGTGAACTGCGCAATCAGGATTTCTTTTCAGCCTTTGGTCTCTTTATGGGGTATCTTGGCGGCATGGTCTTCCTCAAAGGTGAGGGGGTACTTCCCAAAGAGATCGAATATTACATAGATGATATCTCCCGCAACATCTATAACGCGCTTAAGGCATGATCTTGCAAAGCCGAAACAAGCCTAAACTGCTTTGGCTTCAGTCAATTACCTGTAACGGCAATACACACTCTTTCCTGAATCATCCTGAACTTTTTTCCATACTTTCGCACTTCGAACTTGTCCATCATCCGGTACTTGAAAGTGCATACACCCTGGAGAATGTCATCAAGGGTGAAGTTCCCTGTGACCTGCTTATTGTCGAGGGTGCATTCAAGGAAGAGGGCTTTTTAAAAAGCGGCGTAGAGGTCTCTTCTGTACTGAAAAAATATGCAGACAAGGCCAAGTATATTATTTCGGCAGGTACCTGCGCGACTTTCGGAGGGATATTCAAAGAGAATGATCCCGAAGAGATATCGGGTTTCTGTTTTGACGGAGAAGAGAAGACCCCGCGGTATGAAAGCTATGCTTCCAAACTCATCTCACTTCCGGGATGTCCCATCCACCCCCGATGGCTCTCCTATCTTCTTCTGATGATCGCTAGCGGCAATAAGGTACCGCTTGATACTCTGCACCGTCCGGTGGAGCTTTATGGCTATACGGTGCATACGGGATGTACAAGGAATGAATATTTCGAGTGGAAAATCGATGCAAAACAGTTTGGAGTGAAAGAGGGATGTCTCTTTTATGAACAGGGATGCCAGGGACCCTACACCAGAGGTAGCTGCAACAAAATACTCTGGAACGATACTTCATCAAAGACACGTGTGGGTACACCATGTTTCGGCTGTACAGAACCGGGTTTTCCCCAAGCCGGACTTTACAGGACAAAGACCCATATGGGTATCCCGGCAACGATGCCGCTTGGGATCCCGAGACGTGCCTACCTTACGTTGACAGGTGTGGTGAAAAGTTTCAAGATCAAACGGTTTACCGAACGTCTGATGGAGTATGACAAATGAAAAGGACGGTGATCAGAAAGCTCATCGAAAAGATAGAGGGTGAAGCGGAGCTGGACTATACTTTTGCCAATGGAAGTATAGAGGATGTCAGAATCAATTTTGGTTTTTACCGGGGGATCGAGGAGATACTGGTGGGCAAAGACCCTAGGGATGCATTGGTAATCACTCCTCGGGTATGCGGTATCTGCAACCATGCACATCTCATCGCAGCAGTCAGAGCTCTTGAAAACGGCTATGCAAGTGCTGGCTGGGAAGTGGTATTGAGTCCAAAGGCTAAAGCCATACGTGAATTCACACTCTCCTGCGAACTGCTGCAGAACCATATCAAATGGATGTACATGACCATTTTCCCCAATCTTGAACGCTATCTCAAGATAGAATCATCTGAGAACTATGCAGTGAAGGCAAGTTATTTTTCAACGACCATTACCAAAGCGCTGGCGATCTTTGCAGGGCAGTGGCCGCATTCGAGTTATGCTGTCCCCGGCGGAGTGACATGTGACCCCACGCAGCTTGACATCATACAGGCACAAAGCCTTCTGGAGGAGTGTGTACGTTTTTTCGAGCAGATGCTGACGGGGTGTACACTTGAAGCCTATCTCTCTATAGAATCGGTCTCTTCACTTCATCATATAGAGGGAGATTTCGGAAAACTGTTGCATCTTCTTGGTAGTAACGGTATGGCCAAAAAGGGGCAGAGTTATGACCGCTTTATTGTTTTTGCCGACTCTCCGCTTTCTCCGGCAGGAAAGTCTATTGCCACCTCCGTATCGAAAGTCGATACAAAATATGTTGTGGAGAGTGAGCAGAAAGGAAGCATGGCAAAAGCGGTCAGCTACAAAAACAGGATGTATGAGGTGGGTCCCCTCGCCCGTGGTATGGTCTCAAAAGAACCCATCGTCAAAAATCTGCACAAACGTTACAAAGATTCTATGATGACACGTGTTTTCGCACGTATACACGAAGTGGCACAACTTCTTGAAAAGAACAGAGAGATGCTGAAAAGTATCAGAGTAGATGAACCCTCCTGTACCCTAAGTGATACGTTGAAACTGTATGAATTTGAAGGAACAGGTACAGTGGAGGCAGCCAGAGGCTCTCTGATACACCGTACAACAGTAAGTAACGGAAAGATCGCCAATTATGAAATCATTACCCCGACACAGTGGAACCTCAGTCATGGAGACGAAAAAGAGAAAGGGATCGCTGTTAAAGCGATGGTAGGCAGCCAAAGTATGGAAGAGGCGGACTTTATCTTCAGAACTTTTGATGTCTGCTCTGTTTGTACTGCACAATAAATCCAATGAATAATTATTATAACAACAAATAAATTAAAATATTTTTTCATCAAAATGAATCATTAATCAATACAGTTTAAGTTTATTTTTCCTAGAATACTGAATAGGTATTCATTTTTACAAAAGGAGTGGAGTATGAGCATAGACAAGCAAGAGTCTGTAAAGAAACTTTTTACGGCACAAAGTGCGAAGGTAGAGACCAACAGGGGCGATGCCTACTATAATGAGTTGTATGACCGATGCCGGGCGAGACTGGATGAGTTGAAAAAACTCAAACCGCTCAACAATCGGATGGACTTCATGCAAAGTATCGAGGAAGAAGGGCTCGAGAGAAGAGATTTCCTCAAGTGGGCATCGGCTACGACTGCGATGCTCATGCTTCCTGCTTCTTTTACGCCACTGGTTGCCGAAGCGGCAGTCATGATGAACAGACTGCCTGTCATCTGGATCGAACTGTCTGACTGCGCAGGCAATACCGAAGCGCTCATTCGAAGTGACGGACCCAAGATAGACGATATTATTCTGGACATTATTTCTCTTGAATTCAATGAAACGTTGATGGCAGCCGCCGGACATCAGGCAGAAAAGCAACTTGAAGATGCAGTTGAACATTTCAAAGGGAAATATCTTCTTTTTGTAGAAGGTGCGATTCCTATGGGAATGAATGGTCAATATGGGACTCTGGGTGCACATGCCGAGACATTCCACGATCATTTACAACGTTTGGCTAAAGATGCAGCAGCACTTGTGGCAGTAGGTTCCTGCGCAACCTTCGGTGGAATCCCGGCAGCAGCACCAAATCCTACTGATGCAGTGGGGGTTATGGATGTGGTTAAAGGCAAGCCGATTATTAACATTCCTGCTTGTCCTGCGAACCCATCCAATATGGTAGGAGTAATCCTTCACTATGTATTGACCGGTTCCATACCGGAACTTGATTCTCTACTGAGACCGAAATTTGCATTCGGATACCGTATCCATGACAACTGTGAGAGACGTGCACATTTTGATGCGGGTGAATATGTCGAAGAGTGGGGCGATGAAGGGGCGAAGAACAACTTCTGTCTCTACAAGGTTGGATGTAAGGGACCGATGACCTTCAACAACTGTTCGATTATCCGTTATAATGAAGCGGTGAACTGGCCGGTGGGCGTAGGACGTGGATGTATCGGTTGTTCTGAACCTGACTTTTGGGACAAATACGCCTATGAAAGACCGATGGCAAATGCCAATATCAAAGCACCGACAGGCGGTGTGGAAAAAACTGTCGATGAGTTCGGGCTCGGGTTGCTGACAGCGGCAGGTATCGGTATTGCCATTCATGCGGCAGCAAGTGCGGTAGCAGGTAAAAAAAGTAACGAGGAGGAAGCATAATGCCAGAGAATAATACAACAACAGTAACAGAAGAAACAGCAGCAGCGGCAGAGAGTGCGGCTCCTAAAACAGAAGAGACAAAAGCCCCTGCAGCGGAGGCAGCACCGAAAGTCGGCAAGAAACATATTATCGTAGATCCTATTACCAGGATCGAAGGTCACCTCAGAATCGAAGCGATCATCGATGAGAACAACAAAATCGTGGATGCATGGAGTTCCTCGACGATGTTCAGAGGGATCGAGACGATCCTAAAAGGACGTGACCCTCGTGACTGTGGTCTGATGGCGATGCGTATCTGCGGTGTCTGTACGGGTACACACTACCAGAGAAGTATAGAAGCTGTCGAAGATGCATTCAAGATCACGATTCCCAAAAATGCAAGACTTGTAAGAAATCTCATTCAGGGTGCACTCTACGTGCATGACCACCTGGTACACTTCTACCATCTGCATGCGCTTGACTTTGTCGATGTCGTCTCTGCAACAAAAGCAAACCCGACAGCTACGGCAGCTGAGGCACAAAAATGGGCAGATGTTGCAGGGCATAAACCGTCTATTTCCGGTGCTGCAGATTTCAAAGCAGTTCAGGACCGTATCGTCAAGTTTGTCAAAGAAGGGCGTTTGGGTATCTTTGGAAACGGGTACTGGGGCAATCCGCACTACAAGCTGACACCTGAACAGAACCTCATTGGTGTGGCACACTACCTTAAAGCACTGGATATCCAGAGGGACATGGCAAAAATGCAGGCGATATTCGGCGGAAAGAACCCGCATCCGCAAAGTATTGTAGTTGGTGGCGTGACCTGTGTTCAGGATATTAAGAATCCGGCAAGGATAGCTCTATTCAAACAGCTCCTACAGGAATCAAATGAATTTATAAAGGGTGCATACCTTCCTGATATCTATATGGCTGGAACGATGTATGCCGATGAAGCAACAGATAAAGATGCAACACTCAAAGGAGTCGGGGGAACCGGTGGAGGGATACTCTCCTATATGAGCTATGGTGATTTCAGACTGGATGATACAGGTTTTTACAATTCAGAGATGCTTTTCCCTTCAGGATTGGTACTTGACGGAGATATCAGTAAAGCATTGGATGTAGATCCCAACAAGATCACGGAAGATGTGACACACTCATGGTATGAGGGTACTGGGGCACCCGAACATCCATATGAAGGAACAACGATCCCTAAATATACAGGTCTTGAGAAGAAAGCGGACGGTTATTCGTACCTTAAAACAGAAGAAAAATATTCCTGGATCAAGTCACCACTGTACGACGGCAAGAAAGTGGAAGTAGGACCATTGGCCCGAATGGTTATTGGCTATGTCAAAGGGGATAAACGAATTACAAAATATGTTGGGAACTTCCTTAAGAGAGCAAATCTCCCTGTGACAGTACTCTTCTCGACAGTGGGAAGAACAGCTGCAAGGGCCATCGAGACCGAACTCATGGGTGATGTAATGATGGAATGGGTTGATGAGTTGGCCAAGAACGCTGCCTCTGGTGATCTGTCTACCTGGACCGAGTTCGATTTTGACAAAGTCAGTGTGGATACCAAAGGAATGGGCCTTGCAGAAGCACCGAGAGGATCATTGGGGCATTGGGTGAAGGTAAAGAACGGAAAAGTCGAGAATTATCAAGCTGTGGTTCCGTCTACCTGGAATGCCGGTCCAAGAGGACCGAAAGGGGAGATCGGTGCCTATGAAGGAAGTCTGATCGGAACGAAGGTCGCCAATCCTGAAGAGCCGCTTGAGATCATACGGACGATCCACAGTTTCGACCCATGTATCGCCTGTGCGGTGCATGTGGTCGATACAAAAGGTAAGGAATTGGCTGTCTACAAAGTTGATCCTACCTGTGCATTCTAAGGAGGACAATATGTCAAAACCTGGATATAAACAAGTCAAACGGATGACAGTTTTCATGAGGCTTAATCACTGGGTCGTCGCCATTTGTATGGTGGCTGCCGTTATCACGGGCCTCTATATCGGGCATCCGTACTATCAGACCTTCATAGCGGACCCTGCCGTAGACAAATATGTGATGGCGTGGAACAGATGGGTTCATTTTATGGTAGCCATTATATTTGATGTAAGTAGTATTGTCATCGCATATCTCTATTTCTTCTCAAGGTTTGAAAAACCATACAAGAAGATCATACCGACAGGAGCGAATATTAAAGAGTTCTTCGAAGTGTTGATCAACCTGTTGACGCTCAACCGGAGAAAGAATTTTGAATCAAGTCACTCAGACAGTTTCAATGCGGTATTTTTCTTTATCTTCCATGTGCTCTTGCTTTGGATGCTTCTGACCGGACTGCAACTTTATGTACACGGTCTTGAATCTGGCTTGAGCAGTATTGGAAAGTGGTGGCCTGCCATGTTGCACTGGGCAACGGACTGGACGATCCCTGCAAGTGCATGGCTGCTTGGAGGCGGTGCGATGCCTACACTGATGGATGTACGTATTGTGCATCATCTTTCCATGTGGCTGATTATTACCTGGGTGGCCTTTCATATTTATTATCAGGTCTGGAGAACGATCTTCTGGAAAGAGAGTGACATTGCGATAGTGGTTGGCGGAACAAAGTTTGTCAAGGAAGATAAAGAGGGGTAATCCTCTTTATTGTACCGGAATAACAGCTTGTCACATCATAAAGTAGCATTGATAGGCATCGGGAACATCATGTTCCACGATGAAGGACTTGGTGCCTATCTTGTCAAGTATATCGAAGAGAACTATTACCTGCCGGAAAACCTGACTGTGATCGAGGGCGGAACGCTCGGCTTTACTCTGATGACCTACTATCAGGAATATGATAAGATCATCATAGTGGGAACCGGTTCCAAAAACGGTGAGGTCGGAACAATCCACAGTGAATCGGCCGATGAGGTGATGGCACAGGGTGCTACGCGCCAAACAGCCAATGAAGTCGAGATCACGATGATGCTTGAGATCTGCTCTTTTCATGAAGATATGGGAGAAGTACAGCTCATTACGATGATTCCGGAAGACATCATAGATGTACGTAATGGTCTGACACCTTCTGTGCTGAAACATATGCCAAAGCTTGTAGAAGCTACGCTTGAAGAATTGGAAAGATCGGGTATCGTGTTGCAGAAGAAAGAAAAGAACGAGATTTCTTTTGAAACGATCATCGACGACTATGCCAATCCGATTGCACCCAAACCATTTTAATCCAATTCTACCAAGGATATCCATGTATTTTATCTTCGAGATGGAATTCGCCTCGAACAAAACCTATATTTCTGATCTTATCGCAGTTTACAGCAATGCATTTGGTATCAATAATGAAGTGATACAATCAAAAAAACATATTTCGATCATTTTCAATAAAGAGGATGAGAAGATAGAGCCATTCCTGCTTGGGCTGAACGACACTCTGCCTGCATCTATTTTTCTTGGTAAGAGTCGGCATTATTTTTCTGAAAAGAAACCAGAGGTCACCAAGATCAAAAAAATCAGTATGCCCCTGAATATTTCTTTATGTCCAAGCTGTCAAAAAGAGATGTTTGATGTCAGCAGCAGGCGCTACTACTATCCATTTACTTCCTGCAATTCCTGTGCTTCACAGCATCCTTTTATGACAGCATACCCTTATAAAAGAGCTAACAGTACCATGAAGTTCCTTGTGCCTTGTGATGCCTGCCATCAAGAGATGAAGAACAATCCTTTGCGTAAGGATTATCCCCTGATTTCCTGTGTGGACTGTGGGATCTCGCTAAAGATGAATGATGGAAAATCCGAGCGTTATGCCAATGACAAGGGAAGTTACCGAAAACTTTTTGAGGTGAGTGCCGCTGCTATTAAAAAAGGCAAGAGTGTTTTGATGAAGACTGCCAACGGATACCGGAAATTCTACTTTCCTTCCGGTGGGACACCATTGGAGGGGAGTGTCCTTCTGATGGCTGACGCCAAGGGACTCAATGAACACTTGATGATGGTTACGCAGGAGTTCAATGCACTCATGAGCATAGAGCGTCCTCTCCTACGTGTCTCTACCAAGAGTGATGTATTGAAGGCGCTCTATGGTTCAACGGTATTGGTCAAATATCCTGATGATGGGATGACCATGCTTTTGGCACGGGAACTGATCAATCACGGGATGACCTATGTCTCGTATGTCGAATGCGAGGAGGATGAAGCGGCGGATTTCCTTGTTGACTTCGATATCCCCATAGAACCGCAGAGAGATTCGAAACTTTTCGTCAATCAGGATATGAAATTCTATATCTCCGGTGAGAGAGCGGTATTCCCTTCGGTTGTCGAGGAAATACGTGATGTCGTATCTGTCGCACATGATCTGGCTGCCGTCCGGATGGATGAGGTTATGCTTATCGATGCCATGGAACGGTTCGATTCGATACGGACTGCAAGACTGAATGTGCTGGAAGGGGAGAAGTTCGAGAGCGGACATCGGAATGAAAAACCCTTTCCCCAGTGGAAAGGATCCATGATGTCCGTGCTGGCTGAGCATGGAGTACTGGGAGAACAGGCCATAGGGATCCATTTTGACAGTTCGCTCTACTTCCTTTACTACAACAGGAAAGAAGTGATCAATGCCGTACCACCGAATCCATTTGAAGCGGACCATCTTTTCGAACACATAAGCGCGCTGAGGGAAGGTTCGGACAGACTGGTCGTCAATTACCGTAAAGCCTACCCGAAGATCTGCGAAAGACTGGACAGTCTAAATGGAGATGTCGATATCTTTACCGTCACCGCTATTATGCTTGGGCTCAAAGAAGAGAGCTTCGAAGGCATATCGGCTGAAGCACTGAGCTTTTTGGGTAAAGGCGGCATACAGATAGACACCCGTGTGAACAATAACCGTTTTGACAATTATGCTTTTCTGGCCAGTATCATGAGCTATCAGCTTGGTACCGTGGAGAGTACACTGATGTGCTACAGTATATATGAATCGTTCGGGGATTATATTGCCGAGGTGGTGTCTCAGCTTCTTGAAAAGACCAAGGCGAAAAATGTGACACTGACCGGTGAAACATTTGCCAATCAAGCTCTCTATGCTAGAATACAGAGACATATGGGAACAAGGAATCTGCTTTTCCCTGTGAATTATCCTATTGGCAAGGAGTGTGCGGTATATGGAGGGATCTACCTTTAGAATTAAAAATGAGAAATTAAAAATTAACAATGAAGGTAGGTATTGCTGCGCAATACTTTTATGGTTGAATGAATACATATAAAATAGAGATTGAAGGTACGGTGCAAGGAGTAGGCTTCAGGCCTTTTATATACAGTCTTGCTGCCCGATTTAACTTGAAGGGTAGCGTACTGAACGGAACGCAGGGTGTGGAGATCGTTATCAATGCTACATCAGCTGACTTAGACAATTTTCTTCAGGCTATCAAGAATGAGCTTCCTCCTCTTGCTTCCATTGATCACATACGAACCACAGAATTGCCTTTGGAACAGTTTCAGGATTTTCAGATCATAGCAACAGAGGATGGGGGCGAAAAAACAGTACGTATCCCTCCTGATGTGAGCATCTGTAAAGCATGCGAAAAAGAACTTTTTGACCCAACTGACCGTCGTTACGGCTATCCGTTCATTACCTGTACCCACTGTGGTGTACGATACTCCATCATCTATGACCTTCCCTACGATCGGAAAAACACATCCATGAAGTTCTTTGAGATGTGCGAAATGTGTACCAAAGAGTACAATGATCCGCTGGACAGACGTTATCATGCTCAGCCGATTGGATGCTACCAGTGCGGACCGGGATTGTCCCTTTTGGACAATCAGTGTTCAGCGTTGAGTGTTAAGCGTTCAGAGATAATAGATATGGCATCACAGCTTTTATTGGACGGTAATATATTGGCTGTCAAAGGGGTGGGGGGATACCATCTGATGTGTGATGCAACGAATGAGGAAGCGGTAGCGAAACTTCGGGAGCGTAAAAGGCGGCCTTCCAAACCATTTGCGGTGATGGTTAAAAACATGGATATGGCGCATCAACTTGCAGTTATCTCTTCCAAAGAGGAAGCACTATTGGAGTCAAAAGAACGGCCGATCGTACTTCTAAACGCCAAACGCCAAACGCTAAATGCTCATGTCGCTCCGAATATCTCCCGTATAGGGTTGTTTTTACCGTATACGCCGCTTCATCTTCTTTTGCTTCACACGCTGAACCGTCCTCTGGTGGCTACATCCGCCAATGTCACCGATGAGCCCATCTGTACCGACAGGGAATCATTGGAGAAGCTCAGTGATGTCTATGACTACGTGCTGGACCATAACAGAAAGATCGTCAACGGATGTGATGATTCGGTGGTGATGGTGGTCCGTGAGCAGAAGGTCACACTCAGAAGAGCACGCGGATATGCACCGTCCAGTGTCAAGTTGCCTTTTAAGTTGTCCAAACGTGTACTGTCCATGGGGGCCAACCAGAAAAGCACCGTTGCCATAGGTTTTGACGACCAGGTGATCCTCTCGCCCCATATCGGAGATCTGGATAGCATAGGTTCGGTGGAGTATTATAAAAAGAACATAGGGACGCTGGAGCGTATTTACGGCTTTGAACCGGAAGTGATCGTGCACGATAAACATCCGCAATACGAATCAACCAAGGTAGCACTCTCTCTCAGCGCTCAACGCTCAACGCTCAATGCTGTTGCCGTGCAACATCATTATGCACATATCCTGGGTGTCATGGCTGAAAAAGGTATCGAGGGTAAAGTGCTGGGGGTAGCATTTGATGGTACCGGATATGGTGATGACGGCAATTTGTGGGGAGGGGAATTTCTTGTGTGTGACTATGAAGGATATGAAAGAGTGGCGCATCTGAACTACTTCAAACTCCTCGGGGGTGCCAAAGCTATAAAGGAACCAAGACGGATGGCTCTCAGCCTTCTTTTTGAACTGTACGGTAAAGAGGCTTTGGCTTTGCAACACCCTGTGCTGGATGCGTTCTCGCCTTCGGAACTGAGAACATATTACATTGCCTGGGAAAAGGGATTGAATGGCCCCTTGAGTTCCTCTGCTGGAAGACTCTTCGATGCAGTTGCTTCGCTGACAGATGTCTGTCATGTTATGAGTTTTGAAGGCGAGAGCGGTATGCTGCTTGAAGAATTGTATGATGGCAGTGTGGAAGGGTATTATCCGTTCGGTTATGATGACGGCAGGATAGATATTCTCCCTATGATCAAAGAGATCGTAAAAGAGTCTGATAGAACAGTGGCTGTTTCAAAGTTCTTTCATACTTTGGTAGAGATCATTATGACCATACATAAAGCGTTCGGCCTGCCACTGGTACTGAGCGGCGGCGTGTTTCAGAACCGTATCCTTTTGAACCTCATGATGGAACGGGTTCCCGATATATATTTCCTCAATCGTTTTCCCCCGAATGACGGAGGAATAGCCCTGGGACAGGCTGCAGCTATACTTTCCTGATCATTTCGGATCGCATCCGTTGGGTACCTTTCCGCCTATACCATAGATATAGCTGAAGTCGTAGAGATCGTTCCACTGTTTGTCACTGAATTTTGAAAAGTCCATAGCGGGGCATATCTTTTGGGCCTCTGCTCTAAAGGCTTTCGTCTCTTTGAGCTTTTCCCATTCATCCTGTGTATGTTTTCTGGCAAAGAGTGAACCGGCCATTTTACATTTCCGCTGCATTTTCTTCTTGTAGAGCCTGTGCCCTTTTTTTTCATTGGCCATTGTCACGGTAGGTGTTACCATCGTGCCAAAGATCGTCAGGGCGAGAAGGAGAGTCGTTTTTTTCATTGTCTATTCCTATAGTGATTTGTAAAACGTTAAGTTAAACTTATCGTTATTGTAATGGAATTTTCTTAAGATCTATTGGCTATTTCGTTTTTCAGTGCTTCAAGGAAGGTTTTGTAGGTCTGACGCTTGAAAATATAATCCTTTGCATTGAAGAGTGTTTCGAACATGATCTTCCACAGTGTAGAAAAATTCCGGTTGTTCCTGACACTGCAGAGCTGTGTCTGCATCATGTTTTCGAGCTGACTCAGTGCTTTGGCGTGATAGACGTAGGACTTCAGAACAGTGTAGTCTATGCCTACTTCCCTGAAATGTTCTACAAGGCTGACGATGGAAGCATCCTTTTGGGTAAAATCGTCTTCTCTGACAGGAGTAACGATCTCATCCTTTAATAGTCCTTCAAGGAGCTCTGGATCGATATTGAAAGTTTGAATGAACGTATCTTTCGTGTAATGCTGCATCTCTGCCTTGACCCCGCTGAGTGTGTTCATAAGCGGTTCGATCATGGAGGAGGAGCTTGAAAGAGACCGGTCTCTGTTCTGAAGTGCATACCTGATCTCTTCATTGCTGCTACCAAGATGCTCTTTCATGTATTTGATGTATTTGAGCAGTTCAAGATGTTCGTCACTATACCGGTGTACATTCGATTTCAGTTTTTTTGCTTCGGGCAGCAGACCTTCGCGTATATAGTAAAGGATCGTCGATTTCGGGGTACCTGTTTTGCTGACAAGTTCGGAGATCTTATATTCCACTGTGGCCCTTTTTTCAATAAAGTATTAAGAATTATACCCTATAATTGCTAAATCGTTAAGTTAAACTTTACGTTTTAAATAATAATCAAGGAGTGACGATGGCATATATTGACCTGCCCGAATTCGAAGAGATGAGCCCTGCAGTACAGGAAAAAGCAAGACCGATCATGGAAAAGACAGGAAAGCTGGGAGAGATATTCAAACTGCTTGCCATTGACGAGAAAATTTACTTTGCGACAGATGCGATGGTACAGGGGTATCTTCTGGACGAAACACATCTTTCCTATGATATCAAGGAGGCAATCGCATTGCTGATCTCCAAAGAGAACAGCTGCAAGATGTGTGTGGATGTCCACAAAAGTATCGCAAAGATGCTTGGACTCAGCGATGAGAGAATAGAAGAGATCCTGAAGGGGGTCGAAGCGATCGATACAGATGAGAAAGAGAAAGCGCTTTTGAACTTCTGCATCCGGGCTTCGCAGAAAGACAATTACAAGATACAGAAAGAAGATATCGATATGCTCAAGGAGATGGGATGGAGTGATGAGGAGATCATCGAGGCAGTTGCGATCACCGGATACTTCAACTATATCAATACGCTTTCCAATGTATTCGGACTGGGTGCGTAGCCATGCGTATTTTTCTTTTTATCGGTCTTCTATCTGTGCTACTGCAGTCCGGGGAGTACAAAGCGGTATTTGACTGTAGCTCGAGCGATGCGGATTATATCAAAAGTCGTATGTGGCTTGTGGGCAAGACGATCGATATGATAGAAAAAAAGGGGGACAAAGCCGATTTCGTTATCACCTTGCATGGCGGCTGTGTATCGATGGTCTCCAAAGAGTACAAGGAGTTTGTAGATGACGATGACGTGGAAGCTATAGCCAAAGCACAGGAGCATCTTAAAACACTGGCAACCCGGAAAAAAGTGAAAGTGATCGTCTGTGCCATGTCCCTTGATGCCAATGCCATAGAGCGCAAAGAGGTATTGCCTTTTGTCGAGATCTCTCCCAACAGTTTCATAGATACGATCGGATATCAGAACAAGGGTTATGCACTGATGACCTTTAAGTGATCATGTAGCGGCCCAATGCTCTGTCTCTTGCATCGATCACATGCACGGCACAGGCCAGACAGGGGTCGAATGAGCGGATAACCCTGAGTGCTTCGATCGGTTTGTCCGTATCTTCTATGGTAATGCCTATGAGGGCTTCTTCATAGGGGCCTCTATGTCCGTCCCGGTTCTTGGGAGTGGCATTCCAGGTGGTGGGCGCGATGACGGAGTAGTTGGCTATTTTTTGCTCTTTAATGCTGATAAAGTGTGAAAGAAGGCCTCTGGGTACTTCAACGAAGAATTTTCCTTTTGCTGTTTTGGGCAGTGATTCAAAATCGTATCTTCCCCATGTTTCGGTATCGTAATAGGTGATGTTCTGCAGCAGATCGCTAACGAATCTGAAGAGATACTCCGCAATATACTGTGTTTCTATGGCCCGGGCGGCATTCCTTCCCACTGAAGTGGAGAGATCGATGAGCTCAAGCCCTGTTTCACTCAGGAAGCCGTCCACATAGAGTTTCATGCTTTGGCTGCCTTTGGCATAGCTGACAAGCAGCCTTGCCAGAGGGCCGCACTCCATGGTTTTCTCTGCATAACGCGGCGCTTTAATCCAACTGTATTTGTCGCTTACCTGTTCCGTTTTAAGTGTACCGTCTTCATTGAGATCGGTGTAGCAGGGTGTCTGCGGATCACTCTCCTCATACCAGGCTCGGTCCACATGTTCAGTGATCTTCTCTGGATCAAAGGGCTTAACTTTATCAAAATCGTGTCCGAAGATCACTCCGCTTTCAAAAAGGGTTCCGCCGTTGAAGTCATATCCTCCCACGGAGATGAAGTTGCCATTTGCTCGTCCTCTGCCTTCTTTGATCTCTTCACGGTATGCAGTTACAAGCAGTTTCATATCAGGCAGATAGGCTCTGTCGATGAACTCTTTTGCCTCTTTGATGATGAAAAGATAGTCGTTGACCCTGGCCGGGTCGAGCATATCCTTTACACTGGTGATACCTCCCACGACAATGCTTTGGGGATGGGGTGTCTTGCCGCCGAAGATGGCAACCGCCTTGGAGATACTTGTCTGGAATTTGAGCGCATCGAGATAGTGCGAGAGCAGAATGAGATTCTCTTCGGGACTCAGTTTGTAGGAGGGGTGTCCCCAGGAGGCATTGGCGAAAGGCCCCAGTTTTCCTGCGTTAACAAAGTTTCGAAGCTTGTTCAGAACCTCATCATAATGTGCCTGTGAATTACGAAAGGGATCATCCGAATATCTGCGTGCTACTTCCACTGCTTGTGCCGGATTTGCTTCAAGTGCCTGCGTCACATCGACGAAATCGAGTGACTGCAGATGGTAGAAATGCACCACATGGTCCTGAATAAAGAGGGCTAGTGCCATGAGTTCCTTAATAATCTTCGCGTTTGCCGGGACTTCGAGTCCGTAGGCATCTTCTACACAGCTTACTGCGGCACGGAAGTGAGAATTGGTGCAGACACCGCAAATACGCCCTGCCATCAAGCCGGCATCTCTGGGATCCCTGTTTTTGAGGATGGTTTCTATACCGCGGAAAAGCTGGCCGCTGGCATAGGCCTCCTGTACAGTGTTTGTTTCATTTACTACTACTTCGATGCGTAAATGTCCCTCGATGCGTGTGACCGGGTCTATAACGATCTTTTTCATTTTTCACCTTCAGTTGAGATCTTTCTTTCATGTGCGTAAGTATCGAAAAAGTTCTTCTCCGTACATGCCATACATCCATGTCCTGACTGTACCGGCCAGCTGGTCCCACTGTTGAATTTGACTGTTGGACAGTTGGTAAAAGCATAGGGGCCTTTGCATCCCATCTCGAAGAGGCACCATCCTTTTTTCGCACCTTCGTCTCCCCACTCCTTGACGAATTCCCCAAGCTCATAGTGTCCGCGTCTCTCACAATTATCGTGAATACGTCCCTCATATGCCCAGAGCGGTCTGTTGTTTGCATCCAGTGCCGGAAGTTCATCGAACATCAGGTAATGCAGCAGTGTACCTACAATATTGACAGGATTGGCAGGACAGCCGGAAATGTTGATGACATCCTCTCTCCCAAGTGCTTCTCCTACCCCTACGGCACCGGTAGGATTGGGAGCGGCGGCCACCACACCGCCGTCATAGGCACAGCTTCCCACGGCCATCACGAGTGTGGCATCTTTCGCACATCGTCTCAGCAGGGCAGCACCTGTCTCTCCCTGTGTCCCGATGCGCAGGAATTTGCCCTCCATGCCAAGCGGGACAGCCCCTTCGACGATGAGGATATACTTTCCTTTTTCCTTTTTGATGATAGACTCAAGCAGACTTTCACTTGCATCGGAAGAGGCACTCATGATCAGTTCATGGTAATCCAGAGAGATATAGTTGAATATCAGTTCTTCGATGGAGGGGTGAGTGGATTTGATGAAGGCTTCAGAGTTACCCGAACAGTCGCTTAGTTCCAGCCAAATGATGGGAATCCTGTTGAGTGTCGTTACAGCATCTCCGACATATGTTTCAAAGCTGGGATGCAGCTGCATGGAGGCGGTCACCATGGATACCCATCGGTTAAATGCCCCTTTGTCCTCATCAATGGCAGCAAGAGCACTCTCCAGATGTTTTTTGTCGAGTTGGTTGTGAGGGTGCAACCGGTTGAACTTCTCGATGCGTTTTTCTATTTTCTGCAGTATGGTTTCCCTCTTTTTCTCTTCAGGGGTTTTCGTGATCAAGTTCGGATCGATGAGGTGTTGTGATGCTTCTATGATCCCTATGACACTCTGCCGGCACTTGCCGCACACCCTGCCGGCCTGGGTGAAATCTTTGAGTGCATGAAAATCCCTGATACCGTTCTGGGTAATGATATCGACAAGATCCTGATAGTAGAGATGTTCGCAGCTGCAGATAAGCCGTCCCTTTTCACTGCTAAGTCTATTCTCATAAAGACTTTCAAGATCGACATTCTCTTTAGAGCCTATTATGCTTTCAATATAGCCGACATCCATGTTCGAGTTCAGTCCGATGAATCGGGTAAGTCTGTTCTCACAGATGTAAAGTTCATCAACTCTCTTTTGCTCAGGGGCATTCAGTATGACCTTCTCAAAGTGCTCGTCAAACCAAGGTGCTCTGGCATCTACCAGCTCGAAACTACCTACTTTGAGCATATCTGTGGTAATGCTTTCTTCAAAAGGGATCAGCTCCAACTCTAGAAGTTTCGAAAGAGCACTTTGTGCCTGCATAGTACATGCTCTGACATGCCCTGCAATAAAACCGCTCTCCTTGATCTGTGCGCACTCTCCCACTGCAAATATGTGGGGATCGGAAGTCTGCATGAAACGGTCGGTCAGAATGCCTCTGTCGCATTCAAGTGTATCTCTTGCAAAATCGATATTGGGAGTGATACCGATACCGTAGATGATAAAGGGATTTTTGTAAAGATCTTTCTTGGTACGGACTTTCGTGATCATTTGATCTTCTATGCTTGTATCAATTATCTTGTCTTCATAAGAAATATGTACTTTACCGCTTTCCCCATAGGCAGACTCGATGATCTTGATCGATTCAGCGCTGAGTGTTCTGTCATAGAGAAAATTGTGTCTAACAAGCAGGGTAATATATTCCGCTTCTTCCATATGGACCAGTGTTTCAAGAAGCTCCAGGCCAATAGGTCCTGCACCGACGAGCAGCACTTCTTTTCCTTGGATGTTTTGGGCTATTTTGAATGCTTCATCGGTAGATCTGAACACCGTGGCATTCTCGATACCGTCAAGATTGAAAGGCGCTTTGGCGATTGATCCGGTCGCGATGATCAACTTGTCATAACTGAACATGCTGTTTTGTGAAAAGATCTGTTTCTTTTCTGTATCGATCCTTTCGATCTTTTGGTTTAGTTCCAGTCGTACTGTCGGATCGAGGGGAAGTGTGATATCATCAAGATCTTTGGAATGGTCCACAAGACTACAGAGATGGATCCGGTCGTAGGGTGGGTAGGGCTCTGCACTCACAATGAGTACATCATGCTGTGCTGCCGTTTCTTTGATACGGTTGGCAAGATAGACTGCTGCGATCCCGCCGCCTATGATCACGATCCTCATTGTTTACTGCCTTTTTGAGTATTTAGGGTTATTAGAGGTGCCCTAATCTTTTTTCTATTATATCACAATGAGATGATGTTTCTAATCTGTTAAAGCGCCACTCTGCCTCTTTGAGGTAGAAGATGAACCTTTCATCACTGATACCCTTGAATTTGACGATGAAGTTCTCAAAATATTCCCAGAAACTGCGTATGGTGGAGCGTTCGGTGGAAAGTTTGGATATGGTGTGATAGCGGAGGTATTTCTCAAGGAGTTTCTGCTCGTCCCTTTTGTTTGGATCGAGTCCAAGTCTGGAGATGGAAGGCATCATAAGGTTATAGACCCTGCCTTCATAGGCAAGGGTGAGAAAATGCTGGACTTTCCCTATGTTTTCATGGGGGTCTAGACTTTTTGGAAGATAAAGATACTCATCATAAGCAGACACTTTATCACTGTTGTGCTGATACAATTCATCACAGTACAGAGCGATATTGTTTCGGAATATGTCATAATACCTTTGCACGGTAGCGAAGTGCATGCCGGTTTGAAGTGATGCTTCTCTTGCTGTAGCACCTTCAACAAAAAGTCTGTTGAGCGTTTCTTCCCGTTTAACTTTTTGGGAACTGAACTTTCTTTTGCATTTGCTGCATTTTCGCTGCTTGTCTTTCAGGAGGTAGGTATAAGGATGGCCGCAATAGATACATTTCATAAAACAGTATAAACTTTTAGTCCTTAAAATAGAGTAGAAATTGATTTTTTAATTTGAAGTTAATCAAAAAAGACTACTATAGTGAATAATCATTCACTGTAAGGAGGACACTTATGGAACTGTCACTGCTTTTGATCTTCTGGTACGGGATATTGCATGCATTCGGACCAGACCATTTAACGGCGATAGCTGATTTCTCCATAGGAAAGAACAAGAAGAAAACACTGCTCATCACCTTTCTTTTTGCCATCGGGCACGGTGTCAGTCTATTTGTATTTGCCAAAATACTGCAGCATATAGATATTTCCGACAAGATCCTGGCGTATGGTGACATCATCTCTGCTTCTGTGATCATCGCTATGGGTGTCTATCTGCTTTTTATGGTAGCGACTGACCGTATCCATCTTCATAAGCATATGCATGACGGTCAGGAACACATTCACATTTGGTTTGGTAGGTCACATAAACATGATGATGCCGTTGTGGAAAGCTCTTCCTTTACGATGGGCTTGCTGATGGGTGCCGGAGGTGTACGGGGAATGCTCATTACGTTGGGTGCAGTCGGCAGTGGGAATGTTAACTTTGCCATGATCGGAGCTTTTACGGCAGGTGTGATGCTGATATTTGTAGGTTTCGGACTGGTGATTCTTTATCTCAATGAGCACTTTCTTGGAAACATCGCCAATGTCAGACGTGCCTTTGCAACGGCTGGAGTGATCTCTTTGGCTGTCGGTACGAACATATTGATAGGATAGATGATGTAGGGTGCTGTCTCCTGACGGCACCTTTGATACGAAAAAGAAAAATGCTGCTGTGAGGGCACAGCACCCTATAGTGATTAAATAAGGAGAGACTAAATGTGTACAGACTGCGGATGTAGTATAACGGACAATACAATGGCGCATAGCCACGATCATGAGCATTCCCATGATCACAGCGGGGAGCATCAGAAGGCGCACGAGCATCTGCATCATAACCCCCAGCTCAATGATGCCAAGACCATTTCGGTGATCCAGAAGATACTGGACAAGAACGATCATGAGGCGGAACATAACAGGGCACATCTCGAGAAAGCAGGTGTGCTGGGTATCAACCTGATGAGCTCTCCGGGTTCAGGAAAGACGACACTGCTTGAGTATCTGGCTGATGTGGCACCTTTCAAATTCGGAGTGGTAGAGGGTGATCTGGAGACCAATAAAGATGCGGACAGACTCAAAGCCAAAGGGATCATTGCCGAGCAGATACAGACAGGATCGGCATGTCATCTCGATGCTTTTATGGTGCATAAAGGACTACACCATATCCCGCTTGAAGAGGTTGACGTCCTTTTTGTAGAGAATGTGGGAAATCTCGTCTGTCCTGCAAGCTATGATGTGGGAACGCACCTGAATATCGTACTGGTCTCCATACCGGAAGGTGAAGACAAGATAGCCAAATATCCGGTAATGTTCCGTCAGGCAGACCTCATACTCATTACCAAAACAGACCTGCTGCCGCACTTCAAATATGATATAGAAGCTGAGAAAAAAGAGGCAAGACGTATCAAGCCCAATGTGGACATTCTGGAAGTGAACATCAACGATATTGATTCAGTCAAAGCAGTAGCAGACTGGATAGAGTTTAAGCGAAAAATGAGAGGTTAATATGTGTTTGTCAATTCCAAGCAAGGTAGTCAAGATATCTGAGGACAAAACCATGTGTACGGTCGACACTATGGGAGTTCAAAGAGATGCCAATCTGATGATGATGGACGATGACGATGTGAAAGTAGGGGATTATGTCCTGCTTCATATCGGTTTTGTGATGAACAGGATCGATGAAGAGGAGGCTTTGGCTTCCATTGATACCTATAAAGAAATACTTGAGATCATGGATGAGGAGGAGCGCAGGCGGGCTATACTTGAAGATGACGAGTGTGAAGCACGGGGTGAACAGTATGCCGAGGAGATTCAAAGCTGATGGCAGAACTTGAACTCAAGAACCTTTATGACGATTTCCGTGACGGGAAGACCCTGAAAGCCTATGCCAGGATCATTGCTGAAGATGCCGAAAAACTGGAACGTCCCATCAATATTATGGAGGTCTGCGGAGGGCATACACACAGCATTATGAAGTTCGGACTGCCGCAGCTTATGCCGGAGAATATCAACTTTATTCACGGACCGGGATGCCCTGTCTGTATTATGCCAAAAGAGCGTATTGACCATGCCTATGTACTTTCACAGCAACCGGATGTCATCCTGGTGACTTTGGGAGATATGATCAAGGTTCCGGGAAGCAACGGCAGTCTGCAGGATGCCAGGGCAAAGGGAGCGGATGTTCGTTTTGTTTATTCTCCCATGGAGTGTATCAAGATCGCGCAGGAGAACCCGGACAAAACTGTCATTTTTTTTGCCATAGGGTTCGAAACCACGACACCTATGACGGCTGTCCTGCTCAATCAGGTCATCCAGCAGGATATTCCAAACATTCTTTTTCACATTAACCATGTGACGGTACCTGAAGTAATGAAAGAACTCATTGACAGCCGTGATGTGCATGTAGACAGCTACAACAACAAGATCGATGCCTTTTTGGGGCCAAGCCATGTCTCCGTCATTGCCGGAAGCAAAATCTATGAGCCATTTCCAAGAGAGTACGGACGTCCGGTTGTTGTCTCCGGGTTTGAACCGGTTGATGTGATGGAAGGTATCAGTATGATCGTAAAGCAGTTCGTAGAGAAGAGATGTGAACTGGAAATACAGTACAAAAGGGTTGTGACCGAAGAGGGTAACCTCAATGCACAAAAGCTTATCGATACCTATTTTGACAAAGTAAGTCTCTTCCGATGGCGTGGGCTTGGTAATGTGCCTGACAGTGGACTCAAGCTCAAAGAAGCGTTTGAAAAGTACGATGCAGAGATCCTTTACAAGGATGTATTGCCTATCGCCGAGATAGAGGACCACAAGCTTTGTATCTGCGGAGATATTCTCCGGGGCATGGCGAAGCCTCCGGAGTGTACCATTTTCGGTACGGCCTGTAAGCCTACTACACCCATCGGCTCCTGCATGGTAAGTTCTGAAGGGGCCTGTGCGGCCTATTACAAATATGGAAACCTTATCACGTCGTGAAATGAGTAATGAGGAATTTTGGAATGCATTGTTTTGCAATGCCCTATTAATTACACGAAGTGTGTTTTGTTGTGGTGAACGACCTTGAAAGCGAAGCGATTCGAGAGCCACAACGCTTTTTTGTTTCGTTTTTTCTAAAAAAATGAAGAGATAAACAACACCTCGGTTTGGATAAAAGGTAGTTTGAAAAAATGGAGAAATCATGAATAAAACAATTACGATCGCCCATGGTAACGGCGGTGAAGAGAACAACGAACTCATTAAAAACATTTTTTATAAACATTTTGAAAATGAGATCCTGTCCAAAAGCGAGGATGCGGCTGTCATAGAAGAGGGCAGATTGGCATTCACTACGGATTCCTTTACGGTCTCTCCGCTTTTTTTCCCAGGAGGGGACATAGGGAAACTGGCGGTTTGCGGTACCTGTAACGACCTTGCCATGATGGGAGCCAAGCCGAAGTACCTGACCTGTTCTGTCATCATTGAAGAGGGATTTTCTTCCCGTGAACTGGAGAGGATCGTGCGAAGCATGAAGAAGGAGCTGGAGACCAACGGTGCGATGGTAGTGAGTGGTGACACGAAGGTAGTACCCAAAGGCTCTGTGGACAAGCTTTTTATTAACACAACGGGTATTGGAGCGATCGAACAGAAAGGCATTTCCGCTTCCGCTTTGAAAGAGGGGATGAGCATTCTTGTCAGCCGTGATGTGGGTGCACATGGGGCGACGATATTTGCTGCCAGAGAGGGTATCGAGCTGGAAAGTTCGCTTGAGACGGACTGTGCTTCACTTTATCCGGAGGTCAAAGCTTTGATGGATGCTGGTATAAACATTGTTGCACTGCGTGATGCTACACGCGGCGGTGTGGCAGCGGTACTCAATGAATGGGCAAGAAGTTCGGATGTCTGTATCGAGATTGAAGAGGAGAACGTGCCGGTACAGGAGCAGGTAAAAGGGATTTGTGAAATGCTCGGGTTTGAAGCGGTCAATCTCGCCAATGAGGGTACATTCGTACTGGTGATTGACAAAGAGGATGAAGCCAAGGCTTTGGACGTGCTTCTGCAGGCCCATGAAACCTCTGCTGTGATCGGCAGGGTTTCAATGGAGCATCAAGGGCGTGTCCTGCTGAATTCTTCCTGGGGAACGAAGCGTTTCCTTGATCTGCCCACAGGTGAACTTTTGCCGAGAATTTGCTAAGAGGCCCAAATGAAAATCCTGCTTCTTGTTTCTGCTTTCAACTCTCTGACCCAGGCGGTCTATACTGCTTTGCTTGACAGGGGAGATGAAATTGCTGTTGCCTATGCAATCAGCGAAGAGCAGATGCTGGAAGAAATCGGGGCATTCGCGCCTGAACTGATCCTGTGCCCCTTTTTGAAACAATATATTCCACCAAGTATTTACGAGAATTATGCTACCTTTATTTTTCATCCCGGGCCCAGAGGTGACAGAGGGCCCAACGCGCTGGAGTATGCCCTGCAAAGTCATACGAAAGAGTGGGGGGTGGTGATATTGAGAGCCAATGAACTGTATGACGGTGGGGACATCTATGCCGAAGTGCCTTTTAATGTACGTGACACCTACAAGGCTTCGCTCTACAGACAGGAGGTGACACAGGCTTCACTAAGAGCCTTGGAATTATTTTTCGAAAACCTTGCACAGAAGAGGAAAGAGCTGCAGATCCTCAACCCTATCCATAAGAAGTTCACACAGAAGGACAGAGCCATCGACTGGGAGAAAGATACGACCCGGACGATCATTGAAAAGATCTATCTGAGTGACAGTCTGCCCGGTGTTCTCGATGAGATACTGGGTATTCCATGTTATTTGTATGGTGTATGGAAAGAGGATGAATTTCGGGGAAGCCCCAAAGAGATCCTTGCAAAACGTGATGGGGCTATCTGTCTGGGAACGATAGATGGTGCAGTATGGATAAGCCATTTAAAAGAGCCGGGAAAGTTCAAACTGCCGGCCACCTATGTACTCAAAGAGAAACTCAAGGGGGTCAAAGAGGAACGTCTGCCGCTGCTGTTTGACAAATCGTATGAAACATTTTATGAAGTGAGCGTGGAGAAACGAGACAATGTTGCCTACCTCTGTTTCAATTTTCACAACGGTGCCATGAATGCGGAGCAGTGCATACGACTCAAATATGCCGTTGAGTATCTCAAGAATGAATGTGATGTCCTTGTGTTGGTCGGCGGTATGGATTTTTTCTCCAACGGGATACATCTGAACATTCTTGAAGACAGCCGGAAACAGGGAGAGGACGGCTGGGCGAACATCAATGCGATGAACGACCTTGTCAGCTCCATACTTTATGCCGACGAGGTGGTGACCGTCGCCTCTTTTGCCAGAAATGCCGGAGCGGGGGGTGTCTTCATGGGACTGGCCTGCGACTATGTTGTCGCAAAGGAAAGGGTGGTTTTCAATCCTCACTACAAAACACTTGGACTCAGCGGGAGCGAGTACCATACCTATACACTTCCGGGACGTGTGGGCAAAGCAATGGCGGAAAAACTCCTGGATGAGTGCCTGCCCGTATCTGCCCAAAGAGCCGAAGAACTCGGGATGCTCGATAAGGTATTTGCACATGAAAACTATTACGAGGAACTTTACACCTTTGCGCTCTCCTGTTACGATGACGACTTTCTGTGGGGGAAACAGGAGTACCTTGAAGCGAACAGGGAGAGGATAGAAGCACTGAAAGAGAAGGAGTTGGCCGTGATGCATCCCGAATTCTGGGATGAAGAGAGTCCGTTTCACACGTTGCGCAGAGAGTTCGTCTACAAGCTCTGTCCACGGCAGACGCCTCAAAGACTAAAAAGAGGGAGAAAAGATGCATGAGTACAGCGTAGTACAGGCACTGCTGAACCAGTGTGAAGAAGTGGCGGAGGAGAATGATGCTGAAAAGATCACCAAAGTGGTCTGCAAGATCGGTGTGATGAGCGGGATAGAGAATCATCTGCTGCAGGTTGCTTTTGATACATTCAAGGAGGGTACCATGTGTGCAGAGGCGGAATTCATCGTCAATGAACAGAGACTCAAACTTGAATGCAGGGATTGCGGTCATGTTTTTGAGACTGATGAAATACGGTACTATTGTACCGAATGTGAGAGTCTCAGGGTTAAAGTGCTTGATGGGGAAGATATGTATTTGATGAGTCTTGAAATGGAATAACGTTGTGTTGTTTAATTTTACTTCCTCGTGAATTGAAGATGAGGTGTTGTTTCTCTCTTCATTTTTTTAGAAAAAAACGAAGCAAAAAAATTGTCTCTACTCTCGAATCGCTTCGCTTTCAAGGTCGTTCGTAGAGACAAGGCACACTATGTGTGATTAAAAAAAAAGGAAAGAAATGCAAGAATATTGGGAATTATATATGAAGAATCTGGAGGGGAAACCGGCGTCAATATTGTTCAATGCGGGAATATCTATGGAGATAGATGCGATCAAATATATCTATCTGCAGATCGCATTTGTGAAGGTAAAGCTCAAGGAGCCGAATGAAAGAGGGCTTCTGGGTGAGGAGGAGCAGCCGGAGATCGCCTATATGGAAGATAAGCTTGAAGCCTCTTTGATCAAATTCCGTATAGGGAAGTATGTCGGGCGTGTGATCTCTGACGGGTATGTGACCTTTCTTTACTATCTGCAATTCACCTTTAACTGGCAGGATTTTCTCGAATATGCGCTGAACGAGTTTGAAAGTTACGAGATCAGCAGTGGTTATCAGGACGATGCCGAATGGAGCTATTACCAAAAACTGCTTTATCCGACACCCAGGGAGTGGCAGATCATACAGAACCATAAAGTGTGCGATCAGATGAGAGCCAAAGAGGATAATTTGCATCTTCCCCGGGCCATTGAACATAAAGCTTTTTTCCAAAGTGAATACAAAAAAGTTGATCTCATTGAGAGGTTAAAACAAGAAGGATTCAAGATACAGGATGAGATCAGTAATGAAGAGGGATACAAAGGGATCTCTTTCTACCGTATCAACAAGCCCTTTTATCATGATATAGATGAATTGACACTCTGGCTCATCGATCTTTTGGAAGCATATGATGCTCACTATGACGGCTGGGAGACGAGTATCGTCAAGTCATAATACCAGAAGGGTCCCTGGCCTGCATGATGATACTTTTCAGAGACATTTTTTCTTCTTTGGGAATGGCAAAGACCTGCTGCTTTTCCAAAAATCGCAAAGCGGTGTTTATATAGTCTGAAAAAGAAGCCTTAATCGGATCGCTCAAGGCTATGTCGAAAGTCACTTCATGGGGAATGATACCAAGTACCGTAGCTTCCGGCACAGGTCTACCCTGAAGTTCCAGCATATCAAGACACTGGATCACCCCTATCTCATGGGCGCCTCCGCTGTTAAGCCCATAGCCGGAAAGTGCTTGAGCCGGAATGAGATAAATACTTCCGGGAGCATCGTCGATGTGTATAGTATCGAGTATGAGGATGTCGTCGTTTTCCATAAAGAGGTTGAGAAGGTTGATGCCTTCTACCCCGCCGTTAACGATCTTCACCTCTTTGGAAAAGTCATAATTCTCTTTGAGATAGGCTGCGGCATAGACACCCAGTCCGTCATCTTTTTGCAGGACATTGCCTATGCCGAGTATTGTCATAGAGTGGGGTCCTTTTTTATCAGTACTATAGAGAGAATTTTATGGTAGCTTTTCATTAGCATTGCAGAGATATCCAGTCTCTATAATGCTTCCTCATCCTCTTCTTCGGTTCTGATACGGATGGTTTTGGAGATGTCTGAGACAAAGATCTTTCCATCACCGATCTTACCTGTTTTTGCAGAGTGCATAATAGCTTCAACTGCTTTGTCCGCGAACTCCTGCGAACTTACCACTATTTCGATCTTTACTTTCGGAATGAACTCTACAACATACTCCGCTCCTCTGTAGAGTTCTGAGTGTCCCTGCTGTCTTCCGTATCCTTTGACCTCGGAAATGGTCATTCCTTCTATACCTGCTTCGACAAGTGCCTCTTTGACATCGTCCAGTTTGAACGGTTTGATAATGGCTTCAATTTTTTTCATTTAATGTACTCCTTATATACTGCGTTTAAATTCTGGGTAGGCTTCCATACCGCATTCGATGGCATCGATACCTTCGAGCTGTTCATCATCTTCCGCACGTAACTGAAAGACCTTGTTGATACTGTAGATTATAGCAAATGATAGTGGAAAAACAATAGCAGCTACAACCAAAACACCCTTGAGTTGAGCCATAAAACTCACATCAGCGAAAATACCCACTGCCAGTGTTCCCCAGATACCA
Source organism: Sulfurovum sp. NBC37-1 (assembly GCF_000010345.1). NCBI lineage: Bacteria > Pseudomonadati > Campylobacterota > Epsilonproteobacteria > Campylobacterales > Sulfurovaceae > Sulfurovum > Sulfurovum sp. NBC37-1. The sequence continues at coordinate 1,699,058 of NC_009663.1, read as the reverse complement.
TTGACAAGGTGTACGGAAAGTGCACCCACAGGGTCGTCCATTTTCAGTTTGTCAAAGATCGGAACGAAGAGCACGACCAGTGCCGCACCGACAGCACCGATGAGAATAGGAGTGTAAATGTTATAAAGGTCTGGGCCAGCTGTAATCGCAACCAGGCCGCCCAGTGCACCGTTGAGGATCATTGTGATATCGAACTTTTTGTAGCGGAAGTAGGTAAGCAGCCATGCGGTGATGGCTCCGGTCAGTCCGGCTGTATTGGTGTTCATGATGGTCAGTGCCACGGCATCTGCATTCTCTTTGCTTGAGATAGCGCCTACGGATCCACCGTTAAAACCGAACCAGCCTATCCAGAGTAGAAAAGCTCCCAGTACCACGAGGGGAATGTTGGAAGCAGGGATGACTTTGATAGCACCATTCTTTTTATAGCGTCCGCGTCTTGCTCCCATGATGAGAATGGCAGCTACCAGTGCCCAGCCGCCGGTAGAGTGTATGACGGTCGATCCGGCAAGATCGTGCATACTGGAGATATCAAGGAAAGTACCGGAGAGGAAATTGGCTCCCCAGGTAATATTTACGATGGTAGGGTAGAGGAAGGCGCCAACAATGACTGTAAAAATTACCAGTGGAATAATGCGTGAACGTTCACTCACCCCACCGCTCATAATATTTACAACCTTGCCGACAAAGGCCATCTGGAACAAAAAGAAGGCATATTTGTTAATGCTGTCCTGGTGCTCCCAGCTTCCAAAAGCGTATTTGTAGCCGATAAGCAGAAAGGACATTGAAGCAACGGCATAGATCATGGTGTTGACCGTAAGCACAGACGTCACATTCTTTGTTCTGACCAGTCCGGCTTCAAGCATCGCAAAACCGGGCACCATCAGAATGATGAGGGTCATGGCAAAGAGTGAGAAAAACGTATCTATAACGTAATGCATTTCCATAGTTGTCTCCTAAAAACGTAAATGTTACGGGCACCTCTAATACCCCTAGATGCTCATAACATCTCTAGCTTTTGTCTAGGCTAGGCACTCTTTTGAAGGCCTAGCCGCGTAGCTAAGTCGAAAAAGAGTAACGACGCATAGGCGAAAGCTAGTGATGCCCACAGGGTGGGCTTTGCAAACACGATCTTTCACAAGATACTTACTTCGTCTTAGCTTTGGCTAGGACTTGAAAGCCTCTTGCAAAATCTCACATTTGCAAAACCCATTATGAGTATCTAGGGGTATTAGAGTTGCCCGTATGTAAGTGTATCAGGTAAGCAGATGAAAAGATAGTAGAAATTGATTAATAGTTAAGCACAAAAGAGAAAATTTTGATAGGTTTAAGTGTATGTTTGCTTAATTTTTAATCACCTTGGTGGGTGTGACAGGGAAGAGATTCCTTCTCAAGAAGAGATAAGAGTGCCTTTTAGACACTCTATAGTGACATCCAGTCACTATAGGGCATTTCGTAAGTACCCTAAAGACAGATGGTTTGCAATGATGCTTTTCGTCAGCTTTATAGAGACATATAGTCTCTATAAAGCTTCCTCATCCTCTTCATCCGTTCTGATACGGATGGTTTTGGAGATGTCGGAAACAAAGATCTTTCCGTCACCGATCTTGCCTGTTTTGGCAGCGGTTTTGATCGCTTCGATCGCTTTGTTGAGGTACTCCTCACCACTGACAACGATCTCCAGTTTGATCTTGGGGATGAACTCAACTACATATTCGGCACCTCTGTAAAGCTCGGAATGCCCCTGCTGTCTTCCGTAACCTTTTACCTCGGAGACCGTCATCCCTTCGATACCGGCATCGACCAATGCTTCTTTTACATCATCCAGTTTAAACGGTTTAATGATCGCTTCGATTTTTTTCATTTTTCTTCCTTAAGTATTTTTCTTTATTGGAATATAAATTTAAGACTATATACGCAACCAGCTGCCTGAATCTGCTGTTGAAGCAAACTCAGCGTTCGCGCAGTGAAGCAGGGCTTTGCCCTGACCACGTTATATTATAAATTCATTCCTTTTTCTCCGTGTACCGACTCGTCAAGACCCATCTCTTCGTTCTCAGCCGTGACTCGCGCGCCACCTGTCAAAGCACTAGCTATGTAGTAGACCACAATCGTACCGATGAGTGTCCAAAGACCGACAACCACTACTGATTCTACCTGGACCATGAACTGCCCCATTCTGTCTCCGCTCTCTTTAAGCGGACCGTCCCAGAGAAGTTCTTTGTCATTCAATGCAAGGAAACCGGTTGCAAGTGCACCCCAGAGACCAGCAAGGAAGTGTATACCGAAAGCATCGAGAGAATCATCATAACCCAATTTCTTTTTGAGTGCTACAACACCGAAGAAAGCAATGACAGATCCGAAGATACCAACGATGAATGCACCGCCGACACTTACGAAACCGGCAGCCGGTGTAATGGCAACAAGACCCGCAATGATACCTGATGCAATTCCAAGTAGTGTTGGTTTTTTATAGACAAACCACTCTATAAGCAACCATGTGACACCTGCAGCAGCTGTTGCAACTGTTGTTGTCAGTACGGCAAGACCTGCAATGGCGTTCGCACCGAATGCTGAACCACCGTTGAATCCATACCAACCGAACCAGAGCAGTGCTGCACCGGCAGCAGTGAAAATGATACTGAAAGGTTTCATAGCGATTTTTGGGTATCCGGCTCTTTTACCTACGAGGATCGCAAGTACGAGTCCAGCCAGACCACCGTTCATGTGTACAACTGTACCACCGGCAAAGTCAAGTGCTCCTGCATCAAAGAGAAGGGCTCCGTCTCCACCCCATACCATGTGGGTAATGGGTGCATACACGACCAGACCCCAAAGGGCTACGATGATCATCCATGTAGAGAACTTCATACGGCCGATGACCGAACCTGAAGCGATGGCAACTGTGATCGCAGCAAATGTACCCTGGAATGCAACAAATACGTACGTAGGGTATGTACCGCTCAGGTCAGTCCATTTTGTTTCGCTAAGAAGAATGTTCCCAAGACCACCGATGAATTTCTGAATGCCTGCGCTTTCAGCTGTACCGAATGCAATGGAATATCCTGCAACGATCCATACGACAAATGCGAGTACGAAAGCACCCATGACCATTGCGTAAGTGTTCAGTGCATTCTTGCTTCTTGTCATACCGGCATAGAAAAGGGCCAGTCCCGCCGGTGTCATAAGAAGTACAAGCGCGGTGGAGATCATCATCCATGCTGTATCACCCGAATCGAGTTTATCTGCTGCCGAAGCGGCAATAGGCATCAATGATGCCAGTAGAGCGAAAAGTTTCAACTTCATGCTATTTCCTTTAAATGTTTAATTACAGGAAGTATCATAGCATGGCTGTGATATTTTTCTTTCGATTAAGTGATTAATTTTTAATCAATATCTTTTCAGATAGATCATTGTATAAGAGGTATATCAAGTTTGATAGTATTCTCTCTAAGATAGGCTGCGATATGACTTTGCTCGGCAAGTGTCCTGATTTCATTGTCCGCATCAGTATATCTTCCGTTGGCTTCTATGGCAAGTTGGACGATAGATTCTTTTTTGTCTGCAATGATCACATGTTCACCGATGAGAAGTTTAAGTGTGATACTGATGGAATCTGAAGATCTGAATGCATCAAGTACTTTACGCAGCAGTTTGGAAAACTTGTTCTGGTCTGTTTTGAAAGCCGGGATATCCTGGTCGGTCAGCAGTTGAAGACGGTTTTGGTTTTTGGTTTTGAAGAGTGCGATGTTCGCTTCAAGTAGTATGTTGATATCCGTTGTGATCAGTTTGCCGGTCTCGAGTGGTGCAGAAGGTTTGGCTCTTGGTGCATTGTAAAGTCGCAAAGAGATATATTCTTCATTCTCATACCCGACCGTTACGGCATAGAAGTTGAATGTATCATAGTTCAGATTCACGGTAGTTGTCTTGTAGCCAAATGACTGGGGGGCATAGGCCAGTGCAATATCGTAGAGTTCCTGTTTCGATACATACCCGAAAAGGATCTCAGCAGCATTGTTCAGATAGAGGATCTTTCCCTGGTTGCTGAAAAGTATGAAGGGACTGTTGTCCCACTCCACAAAAGGCTGAAAATCAATCGATATCGTGTTCATGGATCTTCTTTCTCAGTGTATTTCTGTTGATGCCCAGAACCTGTGAGAGCTGCAGCTGGGAGCCGTACTTTTTCAATCCTGCTTCGATGAGGGGTTTTTCATAGAGTTCCAGATACTCTTTGTAGGTATTGTTCCCTTCCATCTGTTCGAGCATATAGTAGTAAACAGCATCCTTAATGCTTTGTTTGTCCATGGTACGAATGGTCAGGTAACGATAGACCGCTTTTTTAAGGCTTTTGCTGTTGTGGCTCAGGTCCATGGGTATTTCAGTAATATCTGCCGGAAGTTCTTCTATCATCAGGTCATTTTTGGCTTTATCGATGAAAATATCTCTGATGTACCGGGCATCTTCGGAACGTTCTTTGAGTGAAGGGAGCATATAGATGAAGGCAAAAAGTGCATCGATGGTATTGTAGTTGCCAACAAAATTGGCAGTGGCGATGATACGCTTATTGTCAAATTTCAGTGTTTCCTGATTGCCCAGTTTCTCAAAATCGGTGATGATCAACTCATCATGTTCTTCCAGTGCAGCCTCGACCACTTTCTGCTCCTTGCCCGAGACCATCGGTGCATCCGGAAAAAGATAGCGTGCAAGTGTTTTTTTACCCGTATTGGCTTCTCCAATGATAATGGATGAGACAAAAAGGGTCTTGGTAAGGTTGAACCCTTTGATGATATTCTGTATCTGATCTGACTTGGTGAAAAATTGTTCCATAAAAGTACTTTTTTTATAAATAAATTGACTAAAAAAACATCATTTTGTACTTCACATTATAACAAATCTATGTTAAACTACTAATACCCAGAATTTACAAGCAAGGCAGAGCTATAAAAAACGCGTTCAGAAATTTTTGTACCTACAATCCACAGTTGACACTGGAACAATCCATAGAGTATTTCGCCATCCTCGGCGGTATGGAAGAGAACATCGACCTGGATTTCTTTGAAGATATCTTTTCCATGGTCAAAAGCAACTTCGTAGAGAATTTCTCAACCTTCCAATCCCTCGTTTCACCCTCGTATCTGATGGAATCTCCTTACAGAGAGGTCCTTTCCTCAGTGGCCAGAGGTGAAGGTAAATTTTACTCGGTCCTGAGAAAAGCAAAATTGAGTGAAGGGGCAGGAGAAGAGATCGTCAAAGAACTGCTTGCAGAAGGTATCCTCTACATCGAACCTACCCGGGAACAGCCTCTGCGTATACACCCCAAACACAAGATCAAAAAAGAGTTGCGCTCCTACCGCATACAGGATAAACTGCGCTTTGGCATTCCATTCATGCGTTTCTGGTTTGGATTCGTCATGCAGTATCGTGAAGAGTTGATGCGGGGAGAGGGCAGTGCTTTTCTGGAAAATTTTGAGAACCATTATGAACGTTTGCGTTCTCTGGTCTATGAACAGTTGTGCAACGATATGCTCAGGTACTATTATTATAGTAAGACAACGCCTCTGTTGAGTAACGGCAGTTACTGGGACCAGCACAGTGAATTTGATTTGCTTGCAGTCACCTCGGAAAAAAAGGTGATCCTTGGAGAGTGTAAATACAAAGAGCGTAAAGTATGCAAGAATGAACTCACCAAACTGAAGGCCAAAGCTGAGAAGTCCGGGATAGCAGTCGATATCTATGTACTTTTTTCCAAAAACGGCTTTTCAAATGAACTGCTGCAGATGAGAGATACTTCCCTGTTGCTCTTCGATCTGAATGATCTGAAGATGCTTCTTTAAACCCCGATAAATCTCATTTTACTAAAATACCAAAAGAACCTAAAAGATCTCCGTTTTATTTTTAAATAAGGTAGTTTTGGCTATAAATACATTAAAAAAATAGAAAAGCCGATAAAATTTAAGGTTTTATGGGTTTTTCTAATGATTGGACCGTAAAAAAGATGAGAATATTAACTGTAGGCTTCGATGACGAGTATGTCAAAGAGCTTGAAAAAGAATTGGACAAATACTTTATTTGTATTGTAGACAATGCCAAAGACCTGTACGACGCAACGAATTTTACGGACTTTAGACATTATGAACTGGTGATCATTGTTGATGAGGGAGTAAAGTTCTCTCTTGAGCGTTATGTGAATGAAGTGAAAAAGAAAAAGAGCGAAACTAAGATCATGATATTGACGGATGATTACCGTCAGCAAGAATCTTTCTTCGCTCTGGGTGTGGATGATGTCATTTACAACCATTGCGAACATCCCGATCTCATCGCGGCAAGGGTCCTTGCAAACATGAGACATCTTTTCGGTACGACCGTGGATATCGGTAAACTGGTCATTGATATCTCCAATAAGAAGATCGAGTATGATGAGAAGATCGTTTCCCTGAACGGCAAGACCTTTGATATATTGGCTTATCTTGCATTGCGTAAGCAGAGAGTCTTTTCGAAAGATGAGATCATCAATGCGCTCTGGGAAGAACCGGAGTATGTCAGTGACAATACGGTTGAGGTAGCGATAAACCAGATCAGGAAGAGACTCAAGAGTATTCTTGGGTTCCAGGTGATTCATACCGTCAGAAGACGCGGCTACAAGTTCTCCTATTAAATCACTTATTTTACTGCATCTTTGACCGGACGGACCTGTTTCCGCCCGGTCATTTACTATAACGTAAACTCTCTCGCTCCAACAGGCCCATTCAGCCAAATCTACAGCAAACTAAGCGTCTAATTTTACAGCATACAGAGTATTAAATCTGTTATAATCTGTAAAAAATTTGAGGACTATGTGAATGCAACAGAACACCCACTTGAACATCGACCCATCACTCTGTGGCAAAGTCGTCAGAATTGAGGAGAATTATGCAGAGGTACTGCTGCATACCACACATCAGATGGTAGCGGACGAGAGAGGGTTGGTGCATGGCGGCTTTATGTTTGGTGCGGCTGATTATGCGGCGATGTGTGCAGTGAATGATCCTTATGTGGTATTGGGTGCGTCGACATCGAAATTCGTCGCTCCGGTGAAAGTGGGGGATACGGTCTCCTGTATGGCGAGAGTGGTGCAGGAAAAGGGCAAAAAGCGAGAAGTTGCCGTAGAAGCATTTGTAGATGGAAAGTTGGTCTTTGAGGGCAGTTTTACCACGTTCGTACTTGATCAGCACGTACTTGGCGAATAAACAGTAACGATAAGGCTTGAAAAGCCATAGAAGGAAACCCATGTTCTTACCGACAACCAAAAAAGAGTTAAAAGCGTTAGGCTGGGAACAGCTCGATGTTATACTTGTCAGTGGTGATACCTATGTGGATACACCCTATAACGGGATCGCAATCGTAGGTAAGCTGCTTGTGGATGCCGGGTATCGTGTCGGGGTGATCGCGCAGCCTGACATTGAAAGCGGTAAGGATATCATGCGTCTGGGAGAGCCGAAGCTCTACTGGGGGATAAGCGGTGGTCTAGTGGACAGTATGGTGGCCAACTATACGGCAACGAAGAAATTCCGAAAAAGTGATGACTTCACACCCGGAGCGGTCAATGACCGAAGACCGGACAGGGCGGTCATCAAGTATGCCAACCTGATACGTCAGCACTTTAAAGATACTGTACCTCTGGTACTTGGAGGGGTGGAAGCAAGTCTGCGCCGGGTCGCACACTATGATTTCTGGACAAACAAGATAAGGCGTTCACTGCTTTTTGATGCAAAGGCTGATGTATTGGTTTACGGGATGGCAGAAAAATCTGTTGTGGAGCTTACGGATGCTTTCCGGGATAAGAAGCCCATTGAGGATATCAGAGGTATTTGTTATATTGCAAAAGAACCTAAAGAAGGGTATTACGAACTTCCCTCTTACGAAGAGTGTGCCGGGGACAAGCATGCCTTCATCTCCATGTTCCACCACTTCTATGCCAATAATGAACCCGATATCTCCAAAGGGTTGTGCCAGCTTCACGGCAACCGTCACCTGATACAAAATCCTCCCCAGCCCAGTATGACCCAGGAGGAGATCGATCATGTCTATGACATTGGGTATGAGAGGGATGTGCATCCCTATTACAAGGCACAGGGTGAAGTACGGGGATTACAAACGATACAATTCTCCGTGACCACACATCACGGATGCTACGGTGAATGCAACTTCTGTGCGATCACAGTGCATCAGGGGCGTACCATACGAAGCCGAAGCCAGGACTCTATCGTTTCCGAGATCGATGAATTCAAAGCACATAAAGATTTCAAGGGCATCATCAACGATGTCGGAGGTGCGACGGCGAATATGTACGGCTTTGAGTGTGACAAAAAGCTCAAAAGCGGTGTGTGTCAGGATATACCCTGTACCAGCTCCCAGGTCTGCCCCATATTGCGTCCGGACCATGCACCTCAGATAGAACTGTTGGGAAAAATACGAAAATTGCCTCATGTCAAAAAAGCCTTTGTCAATAGCGGCATCCGGTATGATCTGATCCAGGAAGATAAAAAGCATGGCAAGCAATACCTCAAAACACTGGTCGATCATCATATTTCAGGGCAGATGAAAGTAGCTCCGGAGCATATTGATGATAAAGTCTTGAAACTGATGAATAAGCCTGACAAAGCGACACTGATGCGCTTCAAGGCGGATTTTGATGAACTTAACCGTCAATCGGGTAAAAAACAGTTTTTAACCTACTACCTGATCGCCGCACATCCGGGAAGTCAGCTTAAAGATATGCAAAACCTCAAAGAGTTTGCCAACCAGGAGCTGCATCTGAATCCTGAACAGGTACAGGTCTTCATACCTACACCGTCAACCTATTCGGCACTGATGTACTATACGGAGATGGACCCGTGGACAAGAGAACCGGTCTTCGTGGAAAAAGACCCGCAGCAAAAGCAAAAGCAGAAAGATGTGGTCACACAAAAAGAGCCATTTAAAAAGTATAGTGCGGGAAAACCACAGCACAATCAGGCAAAACCGTTTAAAAAGAGAAAAGTGCACGAAAAAAAAGAGCCACAGCAGAAAAACAGTTTAAAGCCGCCAAGGCCTATCAACTATAAAACCTACAAAACATTACATAAAGAGAGAATAGTGTATAGGGAGGAGTAGAAGCCCGGCATTTCTATTTAGGGTTATTAGAGGTGCCCATTATGTAATTCACACATCAACGGTGTAGGGTGCTGTGTCCTCACAGCACCATTTATGGTGGTGCCGTCAGGGGACAGCACCCTACGACTTAGAGTGTTCTACCTACGCAGGTCGCTTTGCTCCACCACTCCGGTTTCGAAGAACTGATCGTGAAGCAGTTCAACGATCATAATGTTCTTCTCACCTGCTCTATCCAATAAGGAATAACTCTCTGTTCCGCTTTCAATGTGGTGCTCAGCCCGTGACCAGGGTAAATCGTGTAATCTCCCTTTAGCAGCAGCGCTTTCTCCAGACTCTTGATCATATCTTCTCCGCTTGAGGCAGGAAAATCCCAGCGTCCGATACTCTGCTGGAAGAGGAAGTCTCCGCTGAACCAGACGTCTCCCATCTCTATAATGGAGCATCCGGGGGTGTGTCCGGGGAAATGTCTGTATTTTATCTTGACCCCTTCTATGGTAAGCTCTTCATCCCCGTCCACTTCATAGTCGGGTGTACTTTTGGGTGTTCCCTGTCCAAGCGGATCGTCGGTGAGCATGAAAGTATCTCCTTTGGGACAGTAGATGGGAAGTTGAAGTTTTTCTTTGAGCTCTGCATTGCTCCAGACATGGTCGAAGTGACCGTGTGTATTGAGGATGGCTATGGGATTGGTAACATTGTTCATCACCCAGTCTGTCGCATCGATGCCGGGGTCTATGATAAAATCTTTCCCGTCCACAGTGACGATATAGCAGTTGGTCTGGTAGACCCCCATAGGTTGTATTTTAATCTCCATCGGTTATAATCTCCTTATGAATATCTATGAACTCCTCGAAGAAGCCATCCTCACTGATGAGATCGCCCTGAAAGAGCAGTTGACGCTTCAGTGTTTGGAGTATTGTACCAAAAATGACGTTAGTAATGTTGATTTCACTCCAAAGCACTTTGAAAAGCCTTCCTATGCCTCCAAATGTCGGATCGTTGACCCGAGAGAACTGCCTGCGAGAAAAGACTATGATACCAACGAAGGGCTGGCAACACTGATCCATGCCATTGCACACATTGAATACTCTGCCATAGACCTTGCACTCGATGCGGTCTATCGCTTTCCTGGGATGCCTGTCGAATACAAGATCGACTGGCTGGAAGTAGCACATGACGAGATACGACACTACAAGATGCTTGGTGAATTGCTGGAAGAAGTAGGGTACAGTTATGGGGATTTTCCCGTTCACTGCGGGCTGTTCGATGCGGCTGAGCATACGGCAGGTTCCGTGCTTGACCGTATGGCGATCGTACCGCGCTATTATGAAGCTTCAGGATTGGATGTCAACCCGCAGATCATCAAAAAGTTGGAGAACAAGCGAAAAAATCCTGTTGTGGCAAAGCTGATCGAAGCGCTCGATATCATCTATGATGAAGAGATCGTCCATGTCCATAAAGGAGATAAATGGTTTAAGTATCTCTGTGAGAAAAACGGTCTGGACGAAAGTGTCTATTTTGACATACTTGAACGCTACAGACTTTTGGGCAAGCACCGTCCCCACATCAATGTGAATGCAAGGAAAGAAGCGGGGTTCACCTGCAGCGAGATTTTGAAGCTGGGTGCGAAACAGTGTCAGTGACCCATGCCTATGAGCAGATGCTCTTTCATCCCCGATGGTACCACTATCCTGTCATCCTGCTATTACTTCCGCTCTCTATTTTGTATGGAAGTTGGATGCTGTTCCGTAGAATATTTGCTCGCAAAAAAGATTTTGGTATTCCTATTGTCAGTATAGGAAATCTCATTGTCGGAGGAAGCGGTAAAACCCCTTTTGTCATTGCGCTTGCATCCCGTTACAGTGACGTTGCGGTCATTTCACGCGGATACGGCAGGAAGAGCAACGGACTGGTCGAGGTGAGCCGGAGGGGAAAGATACTTGTTCCCGTCGAGCAGAGCGGGGATGAGGCACTGCTGATGGCACTTTCCCTTCCCGGTGCTTCGGTCATAGTAAGCGAGGACAGGCATGAAGCGATCGCTTTGGCAACGGGGCAGGGGGCGAAGCTCATCATTCTTGATGACGGTTTCAACCGGGTGGAGATCGAAAAGTTTGAAATTCTTCTGGAACCTGAGCAGATAAACAATCCTTTCCCCTTTCCCTCCGGGCCTTTCAGGGAATTCTCCTTTAGCAAGAAATATGCAGATTTGGTACTGAAAGAGAAGGAAGATTTTGAAAGAATTGTAAGTTATGAAGACCTTACGGAGAAGATGGTTCTGGTCACGGCTATTTCCAATCCGCAGCGCCTTGATCCTTACCTTCCTGCAGGAGTAATCGGGAAGGTTTATCTGGAGGATCATGCCTATTTTGAAAAGGAGATGCTTGAAAAAATATTGAAAGAGTATGATGCCCAGAGTCTTCTTGTTACGGAAAAGGATTATGTCAAAATGACGAACTTTAAGTTACCTGTCTCCAAAACTAAGTTAAAATTAAAGATAAAAAATGAGATTTTTGAAAAAATCGACAGATATATCAAAGCCCGTCACTAGGAAACTTCTTTAAAAGGAATCTATCATATGAAACACAAGATCGATGTTGTAAAAACGCTGCTTGATGCCCTTCCTTTCATCAAAAAATTCTCCAATGAAAAGATCGTTGTCAAATATGGCGGTGCCGCACAGACAAGTGCCGAGCTAAAAGAACAGTTCGCACAGGACATCGTCCTGCTGCACCTGGTAGGGATGAAACCCATCATCGTGCATGGTGGAGGTAAAAGCATTACCCAGCTTTTAGCAGACCTCGGGGTTGATACGACGTTCATTGACGGTCAGCGTGTGACGACCAAAGAAGTGATGCGTATTGTTGAAATGGTACTTTCGGGTGAAATCAATAAAGAGATCGTTTCGCTTTTGGACAATCATGGGGCCAAAGCTATAGGGATCTCCGGAAAGGACGGTGGTTTTCTCAAAGGAATGCCGAAGGATTTCGAGAATTTCGGCTATACAGGACTGATAGAAGATATCGATCCGGAGATCGTCGACAATATCATCGATGATGATGCTGTGCCTGTGATCGCTCCTATTGCAGGCAGCAACATTCTGGGGCATCCGGGATTCAATATCAATGCGGACCTGGCTGCAAGCAGGATCGCTGTTGCATTGGAAGCACGAAAGATACTTTTCCTGACGGATACGCCGGGTGTACTGGACAAAGAGATGGAACTCATCACCAATCTGAGTATTGAGCAGACAGAAGCACTGAAAGAAGACGGTACCATACAGGGCGGTATGGTTCCCAAGGTTGATGCCTGTATTGAGGCACTCAGAGGTGGCGTGAAAAAAGCACATATTATCGACGGACGTGTTGAACACTCTCTTTTACTGGAGATCTTGACCAGTTCAGGTGTCGGGACCTGTATAGAACTATAAAAATGAGTGGGGGGGGGAAAGTATGAAGTTTACAAACATTTTTTTACTGACTTTCTTAGTATTCAGTATGGTGTTGTCTGCTCCTATCAAACCGCTTCCCCAAAGTGTGAAAGTAGATCGCAAAAAGGTAGTTTTAGGACATAAGCTTTTTTTCGATCCCCGTTTGTCACAGGACGGGACAGTTTCCTGTGCCAGCTGTCATGATCTTGAAAATGGAGGAGATGATGGCCGGAAATTCTCTATAGGTGTGGGTGGAAAGAGGGGAAATATCAACTCTCCCACCGTTTACAATGCCGTCTTTAATTTCCGTCAATTCTGGGATGGCCGTGCCGAAGATCTTAAAGCACAGGTCTTCGGACCGATAGAGAATCCCGTAGAAATGAATATGACCATGGCGCAGACCGTGGATACATTGAAAAAAGATCCGATGTATGTTTCGGAGTTCGCAAAGGTTTATTCTGATGGCATTACGCAGGAGAATGTAGCCGATGCCATTGCGGAGTATGAAAAAACGCTTATTACACCCAACGCACCTTTTGACCGCTATCTAAAAGGAGAAAAGAATGCTATAAGCCCGGAGGTCGAAGAGGGATACAAACTCTTCGAGTCCAAAGGATGTATCGTCTGCCATAACGGTATCAATGTAGGAGGGAATTTTTATAACAAGTTCGGTATTTTCAAAGATGCCAACAGCAGTGCCCTGGGACGTTACAACATTACCAAACGGGAAGAGGACAAATATGTCTTTAAGGTACCGTCACTGAGAAATGTGGCCTTGACTGCTCCCTATATGCATGACGGCCGGGCACATACGCTCAAAGAGGCTGTTGAGATTATGTCGGAGCACCAGCTTGGCAGGTATATGACGGAGGATGAGATCATGAAGATCGTTGCCTTTCTCAAGTCATTAACAGGTGAGATACCTCAAAGTGTCAAAAAGAGGAACTGATACATGAAACTCATAGAAAAATTGCACAGCAGGGTAGATAATGTTTATCTGCTTTTTACTTTTTTTGTCCTCCTCCTTCTTTTTCTCTTTTTTTATCTGCTTCAGGGGGATCGGCATATACGCCATTATGATGAGTATCGGCAAGTCCTCCAGGAGATGAATTCACTTGAACACCGGTTGGATTCGATCTTCTTTAAAAAATATCGATACTTGGACCATGATGAGACAAGTCGTATTTCCAAACAGTTCGATGAGAAGATAAGTTTCCTTAAAAAGAGTGCATTAAAAAAGGAGTTTGGGGAACATATCTATGGTGACTTCATGGCTATTAAAAAGGCTTATGACCAAAAAAATGATCTTCTGATACGCTTTGAAACAGTGAATGCAAACCTGACCAATTCTATACATACAATGTATGATCTGAAAAGAGAGATTACTCGTTTACATAAGAATGATGCTGAAAATCTCGATCTGATTAATGGACTCTTCTTTCAGGTAGGAAAAATCTATATGGGGCTGCCATATGACAAGGCAATGTTCAACAATTCACTAGCTTTACTTAAGGTATGTAGCAGTAAAGATAAACTGTACCAATATCTCTGCCTGCATATTGAAAACTTTGCTGCCAATGTCACAAAACTGAATGCGATCATAGAAAAGAATTCCCATATAAGGCTTGCTAGCAAAATCATCCATCTGTCAAACGAGATGAATCTGGTTTATAATGATGTTCGTGAAGAACAAAAAATGATAGGTATAGGCTTCTTTGTACTTGCCTTTCTCATGTTGTTTCTTCTGATCCTCAGTTATATTCGTGTCAAAAAGAATGCCAAGGAGTTGCTGGCTTTCCGTTATGCCATCGAGAACAGTGACAATGTTATTGTGATCACAGATGCTCAGCGGCATATAGAATATGTTAATGATGCATTTGAACTACGCACAGGATACAAAAAAGAAGAGGTGCTTGGAGAAAATCCAAATATCCTTAAATCTGATCTTGTAAGCCCGGAGATTTATAAAAACCTGAATGAAACACTCGACAGTGGAGAGAAATGGCAGGGTGAACTGATCAACAAAAGAAAAGACGGTTCCCTCATTTATGAAAAGGTTTCTATTGTTCCGATCTTCATGGATGGTGAACTTATACAATACCTGGCCATCAAGCTCGATGTTACAGCGTATATCAGACAGCAGAAGATCCTGCAGCAGGCTGCAACAGTCTATGAAAATATCGGGGATGGCATAGTTATTACAGATGAAAACAAAAAAATTATATCAATCAATCCTGCATTTTCTGATCTTTTTGGTTATACGAAAGAGGAGCTGGTGGGTAAAGAACCGATGATAATCATGTCTTTGAAAGAAGATAAGGTTTTTTATGGAAATATGTGGCATCAGCTGCTTACAGCAGGCAGATGGTCAGGGCGAGTTGAAAATGTAACGAAAGATGGAAAGGTACTTCCAGTATGGCTTACTATAGCAGTTGTAAGAAATGAAAAACAGGACATACAGAACTATATTGCTATCTATACAAACCTTGAAGAGATTATCAAAATGGAGACTAAAGCCAACTATCTGGCTTATCATGACAGTTTGACTGGTTTGCCCAATCGATCAAGTTTTGAAATGAGGATCAATGAAATATTGTCAGTAGCTGATATTGAGAAAGATAAGATAGCCGTTCTTTTTATCGATCTGGACCGATTTAAAGTGATCAATGACACTTTAGGACACCATATAGGTGATGAAATGCTCATTGAGCTTGCACACCGTATTCAGACCCAGCTTGATAACGACACTTTACTCGCACGTATAGGTGGGGACGAGTTCGTTGTAATAATGAAACTGAAAATGCATAAGAAAGAAGCCGGAGAGCAGGCTGAGAAGTTGCTGGATGTCATTCGTGAGCCTATTGACATACAGAACTATCATCTTAATACAACAGCAAGTATCGGCATTGCGATCTATCCGGATGATGGTAAAGATAAAAATGAGATCGTCAAGCATGCGGATTCAGCAATGTACCATGCCAAGGAAAAAGGGAAAGATACTTTTCAGTTCTATACCAAACAGTTGTCACTGGATGTGGAAGCGAGGCTAAATCTTGAGCAGGAACTGCTTCATGCAATAGAGCGTAAAGAGTTGCTACTTCATTTTCAGCCGCAATATGCACTTGAAAGCAGAAATATCATTGGGGTAGAAGCACTGTTACGCTGGAAGAATGAACAACTGGGTATCGTTTCTCCGGAGAAATTTATCGGTATTGCAGAAGAGACGGGTCTTATTGTCAGTATAGGCTATTTTGTATTTGAAGAGGCGTGTAAAACGTATATGCATTGGCAAAAAGAAGGTATCGATATTGACAGTATCTCCATCAATATGTCAAGTATCCAGTTCCGGGAAGAGGATATATTTGAAAGACTGCAGGAGATTATACTGCGTATTGGTATTCCAGCACATAAGATAGAAATAGAGATCACAGAACGTTTCATTATGGAGTATTCGACGATCAATCTTACTATTCTGGAAGACCTGCGTAACATTGGATGCAAGATATCAATCGATGATTTCGGAACAGGCTATTCATCGATGAGTTATCTTAAAAGACTGGCACTTGATACGATCAAGATCGATAAATCCTTTATCACGGATCTGCCTCATGATTCCCATGATGCCATGGTCTCCAAAGCGATCATTGCACTTTCTAAAAGTTTAGGTTACCAGGTTATTGCAGAAGGTATAGAGACACCAGAACAGGAAGCATTCCTGAAAAAAAACGGCTGTGATATTGGCCAGGGCTTTTATTTTGCAAAACCTATGACTTCAGAAGATTTTATTTCTTTTTTCAATGAGTATAAGCAGAATAAAACAATAAAATAGAGTATAATAAAAAAACTTTATAGAAGGATCAAAGTATGATACACAAGTTATTTTATATGCTACTCGGGTTATTGATGTTTTCTCTAACAATACATGCCGATGAGGCAAAAGTGAAGAAAGTCGTCAAAAAAGAAGCCTACCATGCAGAATGGCAGAGAATCTACGGAGGCAAGGAAGATGATATCGCCTACGGCATTGTGGCGCTTGAGAATGGTGACAGTGCCATTGTGGGGACCTGTAAATCCTACGGTGCAAAACGTACTGATATCTGCGTGACGAGAATGTCGGCAGACGGTGATATGAAATGGCGTCTCTGGCTTGGCGGAAAGAAGAAAGATGAAGGCAAAGCCATTGCCCGGGCAGCGGATGGGAACATTCTTGTACTTGGACGTTCAAAGTTCGGTAAAAAGTATGACTTTGACCTCTATGTAGCGAAAATCTCTCTGGACGGCAAGAAGATATGGGAAAAGAGCCTTGGCGGTGACAGAGATGAGTATCCGGGCGGTATCGCCGGTACCGATGACGGGGGTGTATTGATAGTCGGTGCCACTCAATCGTATGGGAAAAAAGCCGATAAAGACATTTATATCGCCAAACTGAGCAAAGACGGAGAGCTTGTCTCTGCTCATACTGTCGGAGGCAAAAAAGAAGATGCCGCCACGGCTTTGACCCGTACACGTGACGGGAAGATGGTATTGGTAGGATATAGGGAAGCAGGACGTGCGGGAGACAGTAATTTTCTCATTATGCAGCTTGACCAGAACGGCAAGCAGCAATGGGTAAAAACCTTCGGCGGTCCGTACGAAGATATGCTTTTCGGTGTCACGGCAACCGTAGACAACGGTATCGTTGCGATAGGAAGTACACGTTCCTACGGAAGTTCGCAAAGTGACCTGACGGTCATGAAGATCGACAGCAAAGGGAAAACGATCTGGCACAAGATCTACGGTTTCAAATATTATGAGTACGGTGAAGCGGTGGCTACGACACGTGACGGCGGCTTTATGCTGGTCGGCGGTACCAACACACTGGGAAAAGGAAACCACAGTGCGTACCTTCTGGCACTGGACAGACGGGGTGAACTGATCTGGTCTCATGTCTATGGAGGTGAACGGAAAGATGTGGCTCACGGTGTGGCACGAATGAGTGACGGGAGTATCATTGTTGTAGGTGAAACGGAGAGCTTCAAACCTGCAAAGAATTTCTTTATCATTAAATTGCGTAAAACGAAATAAATGGGATTTGTTACCTTTTTTAGCTATAATTATCTTTCTAATAAAAACAACAGGATAATGTAAATGCAATTTATTGAGACACGGGGAAATGACGGGAAGAAGCCGTCATCCGTACAGTTTTCAGAAGCGATACTCAGCCCGAGTGCCAGTTTTGGAGGACTTTACGTTCCTCAAACACTTCCGGAGCTGGATAAAGATTTTTTAACCAGCCATCTTTCCAGCCACTATAAAACTCTGGCGCTCGATTTTCTCGACAGATTTGGCATCGATATTGCCAAAGAGGTACTTGAATCAGCCGTGAACCGTTATGACGGTTTTGACGATCCCGAAAACCCGGTACCGGTGGTTCAGATCGAAAATGACTGTTTCGTCTCTGAGCTTTACCATGGGCAGACACGTGCCTTCAAAGACATGGCATTGCAGCCTTTCGGATACATTCTGAGCAAAACGGCACAGAAGAGAGGCGAGAACTATCTGATCATGGCGGCTACCAGTGGAGATACAGGGCCTGCAACGCTTGAAACGTTCAAGAACCAGGCGAACATCAAGGTAGCATGTCTCTACCCGGATGGAGGGACTTCCGATGTCCAGAGACTGCAAATGGTCACTGAAGATGCCGAAAACCTCAAAGTGATCGGTGTCAAAGGGAACTTCGATGACACACAGCATGCGCTGAAAGAACTGCTGGCTTCTGACGATTTCAAAGCGGAACTCGAAGCACGCGGTATCAAACTTTCCGCGGCCAATTCCGTAAACTTTGGACGTATCATTTTCCAGATCATTTACCATATCCACTCCTACCTTGAACTGATCAGACAGAAAGCTGTTTCCATGGGCGAAGAGGTCTATATGGTCGTTCCGAGCGGGAACTTCGGGAATGCGCTGGGTGCATACTATGCCAAGAAAGCGGGTCTGCCTGTTAAGAAGATACTGATTGCTTCCAATATCAACAACATCCTGACTGACTGGATCAATACAGGTATCTACGATATCAGCGACAGAGAGCTGATCCTGACCGAATCGCCTGCTATGGATATTCTGAAGAGTTCCAATATCGAACGTGTGATGTTCGACAAGTTCGGTGCCGAGCGGACCAAAGAGCTGATGGAAGAGCTGAATATGAACAAAAGGTTTGCGTTGACTTCAGAAGAGCTGGTATCGCTCCAGGAAGATTTTTCTGCAACATACTCGAGTGACGAGGAAGGTGAAGCTGTGATCGCGGAATATGCCGGAAAAGGGTACATTATGGACCCACATACGGCAACCTGTCTTAAAGCCTATGAAAACCTGAGAGAAGAGAAGATACCGACGATCCTCTACTCCACGGCTGAATGGACAAAGTTCAGTACAACGGTAGCCAAAGCACTTGGACATCCGGTTGAAAATGACCTCGAAGCGCTGGCATGGGTATCGCAGAATGCCAATGTTACGGTGCCTTCCATGATCAATGACCTTTTCAGCAAACCGGTAATTCATAATATAATTGTAAAGAAAGAGGATATAAAAGGAGAGATGTTGAACTTCCTGTAGTTCAACGCAAATAGTTATGTATAGAAAATATTCGGCTTTTTTGCTTCTTCTCACTGTTTCGACAGCTTCATTGTCCGCCAAGGGTATAGTGGATTGCAGGGTCATTACGGGCGGAACGACAGAGTGTAACCCATACAGTAAGAGATTGCTGAGAGCAAAAGAAGTCATCTATGACATTAACAAACAGAAACTCATTGTAACAAAAACCCTTCCCATCCCTGCCAAAAAACCAAAATTGAAAGTTGTTTCTGTTGTCGATATGATCGAGAAGTATGTGCATGTAGAAGATTCCATGCGTTATAGAGGCTCCCATGATATCGTCATCAAAACGACCAAAGAGAAAGAAAAATATAGGAGAAGAGAAGAAATTATACGTAGATATAAAGAAATTGTTGAAAAAATAGAAAAACGAAAAAAAGAACAAAAGAAAAAAGAGATTGAAGAGATCCAACTTGTTCAGGAAACCAAACAAAAATTTGAAGAAGAACAAGTAAAATGGCAGGGTTATTATACCATTTCCAAAGGGGATACGCTCAGTACTATCGCTGCAAAGTATGGTATGAAGACCAAGGATCTAGAGGCACTGAATCAGTTAGAGAAAGATGCGAAAATAAGGATCGGTAAAAAACTGCTGATTCCTTTCTCCCAGGAGATGATAGATGCGATCGCTACGGGAGAATATAAAGTTCAAAGTGATGATACCCTTATCTCTATTGCACACAAATTCAATCTCAAGCCTAAGGATGTAGCCAAGTTCAACGACCTGCAAACTACTGCACTCATCCGTGTTGGAAAAACGATACAGCTGCCTTTGCCTTACAGGCTAAAAGCACTTGAAGCTAAAAGAAAAGTGAAGGAAAGAGAGAGAATACTTGCAAAAGCATTAAAAAAAAGAAAGGGTTCAAAACTAATCCGTGGGTTTGGGAAACATAAGCTCAGGGTCACTGCCACAGCATACAGTTCACATAAGGGCCAAACAGATAAAACACCGTTTCTGGCCGCATGGAACAATCGTATACGACCGGGTATGAAGATCATTGCAGTTTCAAGGGATCTATTGGCAAGGTATGGCCTGCATAACGGATCGAAAGTAAGGATCGCCGGACTTCCCGGTACCTACAGGGTACGCGATAAAATGAACAAACGATACAGAAAACGTATCGATATTTATATGGGAATAAACAGGAGAAAAGCTCTGCGCTGGGGCAGACGAAGTGTTATACTCTATTGGTAGCAAAGGCAAGAAACCTTTGCGTGATATTTAGTTGATATTGGTGAAGACATTCTGGACGTCTTCATCATCTTCAAGTTTATCGATAAGTGCTTCGATCTCTTCGAGCTGCTTTTCATCGAGTTCGACAGGGGTATTCGCGATGTATTCGATGGTCGCCTTTTTTACTTCAATGCCTTTGTCCTCAAGTGCTTTGGAGAGTTCTCCGAATGAAGTGAATTCCCCGTAAATTCTCACGATGGCTTTATCGTTACCGTTCTCCTGTGGTTCGACATCCTCTTCTATTTCTTCAAGCCCGTAATCTATGAGGTCAAGTTCAAGCTCTTCAAGGTCCATATCGTCTGTCTTGTCAAATACGAATACCGCTTTTTTTGTGAACATGAAATTGAGTGATCCCGATGTAAGCATCTCTCCGCCGTTCCTGTTTAGGATCGCCTTGACATTGGCAACGGTTCTTGTGTGGTTGTCCGTGGCACACTCTACGATCATCTGTACACCGTAGTGTGCTTTCACGTCGTAGGTGATCTCTTTGATGTCCGCAGCATCTTTGGCTGCGGCCCTTTTGATCGCTGCATCGATGTTGTCTTTTGGCATATTCTGTGCTTTGGCATTGAGAATGGCTGTACGAAGTTTCGGGTTCATGTCCGGGTCAAGGCCGCCTTCTTTGGCTGCCATTGTGATGATCTTGCCCAGTTTCGGGAAGACCCGTGACATGGTCCCCCATCGTTTCATCTTTGCCGCTTTACGGTATTCGAACGCTCTACCCATATTTGTTTCCTTAGAAATTTTAGGGCACCTCTAATAATAGGTGTCCTTTAGTTGTGTGATTATACTCCGAAATCAATTAATAATCTATGTAGGGTGCGTAATCATGCACCTTTTGAGGGCCTTTCGGCGCACTTTTTATTTTATGCAAATTTTATCTTTGGTGCGTGATTACACACCCTACATTACTGTTTTAAGAAAGTGTTTGATACTATGAACTTATGAAACTGAATGAAATTAAACTCACAAACCCCTATCTTAAGCTTCCTGCGGAATGTCATGACCGTGTCAAACCTTCACCGCTGACCAAACCGTTTCTTATACATGCCAATGAGGCTGTTGCAGAGATGCTGGGTATCGATAAAGAAGAACTTTACACAGATGAATTTGTGGACTTCGTCAATGGTGCATACCAGCCTGAAGGCAGCGATGCCTTTGCCATGTGCTACGCCGGACATCAGTTCGGTTTTTTTGTGGACCGCCTGGGGGATGGACGTGCCATCAATATCGGAACACTGAACGGGTTGCATATGCAGCTGAAAGGGGCAGGGCAGACCAAGTATTCCCGTTCGGGTGACGGACGTGCAGTACTGCGTTCTTCCATACGTGAGTACCTTATGAGCGAAGCCATGCATGGATTGGGCATAGAGACCACCAGAGCGCTGGCCCTGATCGGTTCGGAACATTCGGTGTTCCGTCAGGAATGGGAAAAGGGTGCAATAGTGTTACGCGTCTCCCCCTCATGGGTACGTTTCGGTACTTTTGAGTATTTTGCCCATAAAAAGAAATTCAAAGAACTTGAAGCACTGAGGGACTATGCCATTGCAGAATCCTATCCACATCTGATAGATGTAGAGAATGCCTATGCACGTTTTTTTGGAGAAGTAGTGAAAAGAACGGCCAGACTGATGGCTGAATGGCAGGCCGTCGGCTTCAACCACGGTGTTATGAACACGGACAATATGTCCATTGCCGGCCTGACCATCGACTACGGTCCCTATGCTTTTCTCGATGAGTACGATGCAGGGTATATCTGTAACCATACGGACCAGTACGGACGTTACAGTTTCGGTAATCAGCCAAGCATCGGCGAGTGGAACCTGCGTGCGCTGATGGCGGCACTCTCTCCTCTGATACAGATGGAAAAGATGGAAGAGAACATGACTCAGTACTGGAAGATCTATCGGGAGCACTATTTGAAGTTGATGTGTAGAAAAATGGGTTTCGATGAAGTGCTTGATGGAGATCTTGATCTGGTAAAACATATGCTCGGTACACTGCAGGGGTTGCATATTGATTATACGCTTTTCTTTAGGACTTTAAGCCGTTATACCGGAGACAGAGCAGGGATCTTGAAGCTTGGACTCTATCATAAACCTATGCAGGACTGGCTGGATGATTATGACAAACGGTTGGCACAGAACAGTTCGACGCAGCAGGAAAGAGAAGAGAGAATGCTGCAGACCAATCCAAAGTTCGTACTGAAGAATTATATGCTTCAGGAAGTCATAGATGCAGCAGAGAAAGATGATTTTTCACTGATTGACAGACTTTTCCGAATCGTACAGGATCCCTATGCGGAACATCCTGCTTACGAACGCTGGGCAGGGGCCACACCTGATGAGTTAAAAAATACCAAGTTGAGTTGTTCTTCGTAGATTAAGGTAATTTTTTTATAATGGTATATCAACTGTGTAAAGGAGTGAAGGATGTATTACCTTACCGCAATAGACAGATGCAGGATCAGTGATCTTGAGAATGAACTCAGGGATTTTTTTCACCGTGTGCACCATGTGAAGAGAAGATTGCAGAGAGAACGGGACAGGCTTGAGCTGAACCGTATACAGAGAGCACGTTGTAAAGCTAACCTTATGGATATCGAGAAACTGGAATATGAGTTTCATGCCATCTCCTATAGGGATGATGTCCGAGAACTTTACAGAAAGGTACACCGTTTCGTTAAACTCGATCATGAAAGACTGATGGATACGTTTGGACGTGAAACTGTAAATCGATGTTCACTGTTTATCGCACTGTGACTTGATGGGAAGTACCTCCCCATATGCTCAGTACGTATATTTTTAATTTGTAAAACAATAAAATGAGAAGGTAAGGTTATGACATTGGAAGAACTGCAAAACATCATAAGGTCGGAAGTAGGTGTACTGCTTTACTTCTCGGGAGAAAAGTGCAATGTCTGCCACGCACTGCGTCCCAAATTTAAAGAGGTATTCGACAAAGAGTTTCCTCTCATCAAGCAGATTTATCTTGATGCCCATGAAAATGCCGAGATTTCGGCACACTACCAGGTCTTCTCGGTACCGACAATGATCGTTTTTCTTGACGGAAGGGAGTTTATCCGGGAGGGAAGGGCGGTGAGCCTGCATCAGATGATGGAACAGCTCAAAAGACCGTATGGCCTGATGACGGAATAATACCGGTCCGATTTTATCGGACGGCATTTAAATTAATCACACGCAGTATGTACGCCTCGGTTTAAGTCACGGGGAGATCCTGAAACAAGTTCAGGATGATGTGGAAAATGTGAATGTGTTGTTTGGATACAGTGATTCTGTATTATTTCTTCGTAATGATTGAAATATTCTCAAACCCTTTGGTCTTCAGAATATCGATGATATTTACAAAGAACTGGAACTGGCTGGTCTTGTCCATATGCAGAGAAATAAGGTCTTTTTTTGGATCAAGCCTCATCAGTTTTTCTTTAATAGCATCAAGTGGAAATTCATCTTTATTATAATAATATTTTCCCTCTTTATCTACCGAAATTGCAATACTTTTTTTCTCTTCGGCTTTTTTGGATGAAGCTGTAGGAAGATCGACGTTGACGGTCTGATTGGTCACGAAAGTTGCTGTTGCCAATACAATGACCAGCAGAACCAGTACAATATCGATGAATGGGACGACATTCATCTTGTCAAAGCGTTCGCGTCTCATAAGGCTGCTTTACTTCTGTGTGTCATGGGCGATATCCCACTGGGCGAGCAGGGTATCTACCTTGCTGAGCAGTGCATTGTAGATGGCAGTTGCAGGGATGGCGACCACAAGACCGGCAGCAGTCGCTTTCAGGGCAAGTGCAAGGTGTTTCATGACGTCTCCGGCATTGACATGGTCCTGCTGCTCACCGATGATATAGAAAGTGAGGATGATTGCAAGCACGGTACCAAGCAGACCGATATAGGGAGCATTGGTACCGATGGAAGCGATGGTCGGAAGGCGTTTCATAATGTCCAGTTCCATTGCGGTCCGGTTTTTATAGTCTTTCACTTTTATGCTTCGGTAGAAGAGTACTCTTTCTATGGCAAAGGCAAAAGTAATAAAGCTGAGAAAAACCAGTAAACCGATGATTCCATAATCTACTATATGTTTGATCTGTTCTATGGGCACGGGACTGTCCTTGTTTTTTGAGTGCATTATAGCCTAAAAATTGTTAATAAGATAAAATAGAATAAGTGACTTACTAAAAAGACAAAATAAGCACTTTTGATAAAAATATTATGTTAATCAAAAAATACAAAAAATTACAAAAATCCATTTTAAAGCATCTAAATGCGATTTTGAGCGCTTTTTAAGCCTTTTGAATACCTCTATTGGATAAAATCTCTTAACTTAATAAAGTAAGGATAAAAATGTCTGATCTGTTTGACGATAATCATAATGTTGAAGAGGTACTGATTGAAGACAGTATCAAATCGAGCTATCTGGATTATTCCATGTCCGTTATCATTGGTAGGGCACTGCCGGATGCACGTGACGGACTCAAGCCCGTACACAGAAGGATACTCTATGCGATGAACGACTTGAGCCTTTCGCACAGAAGTCCCTACAAGAAATCGGCACGTATCGTCGGGGATGTGATTGGTAAGTATCACCCGCACGGTGACAACTCGGTCTATGATGCGCTGGTACGTATGGCGCAGGACTTCTCCATGCAGGCACCGCTTGTGGACGGTCAGGGTAACTTCGGTTCGGTTGACGGTGACAATGCGGCTGCGATGCGATATACCGAGGCGCGTATGACGAAGATCGCAGAAGAGCTTCTGAGTGATCTGGAAAAAGATACGGTTGATTTCGTTCCCAACTATGATGACTCCATGTCCGAGCCGGATGTGCTGCCTTCACGTGTACCCAATCTGCTGTTGAACGGTTCAAGCGGTATTGCAGTCGGTATGGCAACGAACATCCCTCCGCACAGGCTCAATGAGCTGATCGATGCATTGGTAGTACGTATTGACAATCCTGAAGCGAGCATTGAAGATATGATGAAGATCGTTCAGGGCCCGGATTTCCCTACGGGCGGTATTATCTTCGGACGCAAGGGGATTACTGATGCCTACACGACAGGTCGCGGACGCATCAAGGTACGTGCAAAGACGCATATCGAGCAAAAGGGTAACAAAGAGATCATCATCATTGATGAGCTTCCTTTCCAGGTAAACAAGTCAAGGCTCATCGAGAATATTGCCCAGCTGGTGCGTGACAAGCATATAGAGGGGATCTCCGAGATCCGTGACGAATCGGACAGAGAAGGTATCAGGGTGGTGATGGAACTCAAGCGTGACGCTATGAGCGAGATCGTGCTCAACAACCTTTTCAAGAGTACGCAGATGCAGGTAACCTTCGGTATCATCATGCTGGCTATTCATAACAAAGAGCCGAAAGTCTTCAATCTGATGGAACTCTTTGATCTTTTCCTGAACCACAGGAAAACGGTCATTATCCGAAGAACGATCTTCGATCTGGAAAAAGCAAGAGCAAGAGCCCATATTCTGGAAGGTTTGAAAATAGCTGTTGACAACATCGATGAGGTCATCAAGATCATTCGTGCTTCTTCGGATGATGTTGAGGCGAGAGAGAATCTCATGTCACGCTTCAGCCTTTCCGAGATTCAGGCGAAAGCCATTCTCGAGATGCGCCTGAGACGTCTTACCGGCCTTGAGATCGAAAAGATCGAGAATGAATTGGCGGAACTTCTCAAGACTATTGCATACCTTGAAGGTATTCTCAAGAGTGAGGAGAAGATTAACCAGATCATCCGTGAAGAACTTATCGAGATTGGTGAGAAATACCGTACGCCAAGACGTACCGAGATCGTGGATGACTATGACGACATTGATATTGAAGATCTCATTCCAAACGAGCCGATGGTCGTTACGATTACTCACAGAGGGTACATCAAACGTGTTCCGGTAAAACTCTATGAGAAGCAGCACAGAGGTGGTAAAGGCAAGACGGCCGTTACCACATATGACGATGACTTCATCGAGAGCTTCTTTACCTCCAATACACATGATACGTTGATGTTCGTCACAGACAGGGGACAGCTCTACTGGCTGAAAGTTTATCGTATTCCTGAAGGGTCACGTACAGCAAAAGGAAAAGCGGTGGTCAACCTGATAAACCTCCAGCCTGACGAGAAGATTATGGCGATCATACCGACAACGGATTTCTCTGAAGAGAAAGGACTGGTCTTCTTTACTAGAAATGGTATCGTCAAGAGAACGAATCTCTCCGAATACTCCAATATCAGGAGTAACGGTGTCAGGGCGATCAATCTTGATGAGAATGATGAACTGGTAGAAGCCAAGATCGTCAAGCCTGAGACTAAGTGGCTCTTTGTGGCGACCAAAAAAGGTCTCTGTATCCGGTTCAAAGTGGAAGATGCAAGAGAAATCGGACGTGTATCACGCGGTGTGACGGCGATCAAGTTCAAGATCGACGGTGACTATGTCTGTGGTGCGGCCACCCTTGAAAGTGAAGAAGATGAGATCCTTATGCTTTCAGAAAAAGGACTCGGCAAACGTACGACGGCAAGCGAGTACCGTGAACAGAATCGTGCAGGTAAAGGTGTTATCTCTATGAAACTTACGTCAAAAACCGGTGATGTAGTCGGTGTAGTCATGGTGGAAGAGGACAAGGACCTGATGTGTTTAACTTCTGTCGGTAAAATGATACGTGTCGATATGGAGACCATCCGCAAAGCGGGAAGAAATACTTCCGGTGTGAAAGTGGTTTCTGTAGAGAAAAAGGACAAAGTAGTCAGTATGGCGAAATGCCAGAAAGAGGAGAAGCCTGAAGAGGAACCTTCTGAAAATGAAGCAGGCAGTGAAACAAAAGATGACAATAACGATAATACATTAGGATTGGTATAGAACGTGAAAAGAAAATACAATGTAGCAGTGGTCGGCGCTTCGGGTGCCGTAGGTGAAGAGCTTTTCAGAGTCTTGGAAGAGGTAAAGTTCCCCATAGGAGATCTTCTGCCGCTTGCCAGCGCAAACTCGGTAGGTATCGAGGTAGAGTGCCAAGGGAAAGCCTACAAGATAGAAGAGTTGACTGAAACGGTCTTTGAGGGAAGAGATATCGATATCGCTTTCTTCTCGGCAGGCGGAAACATTTCGGCACAATTCGCCAGATTTGCAGTGGAAGCAGGAGCAGTGGTCATTGACAATACTTCGCATTTCAGAATGGACCCGGATGTGCCTTTGATCGTACCTGAAGTGAATCCTGAAGATATCGAACTCTGGCAGGATACGGGGGTCATCGCGAATCCGAACTGTTCGACCATACAGATGGTTCAGCTGCTCAAGCCGCTTGATGATCTTTACGGGATCAAAAGAGTGGATGTCAGTACCTACCAGGCGGTCTCCGGTGCAGGAAAAGCGGGGATGGAAGAGCTGGTAAAGCAGATGCAGGACTTCTTCGCATTTAAACTTGATGAGACGGAGATAAAAGCATTCTCACACCAGATCGCACTCAATGTCATTCCCCAGATCGATGTACCTCAGGAGAACGGTTACACCAAAGAAGAGATGAAAATGGTCAATGAAACCAACAAGATCATGCACTCAGACTTCGCTGTTTCGGCAACATGCGTACGTGTACCGGTACTTCGTTCGCATTCCGAGTCCATTACGGTCACTTTCAGAGAAGGTACAGATGTCAGTGTGGAAGAGGCAAGGGAAGCTTTGGCGAACTTCGAGAATGTTAAAGTCATCGATGACCTGGAGAAAGGTGAATACCCTATGCCGATCATTGCGACAGATACGGATCTGACCTATGTCGGGCGTATCAGAAAAGATATCTTCTCCGAGAACATCCTTCATCTCTGGGGTGTTGCCGACCAAGTGAGAGTAGGTGCTGCGACCAATGCAGTACGGATCGCGCAGAAGTGGATCAAGCTGGAGGAAGCTGTCTAATGCTGGAGTCACTATTTGAAGGTGCGATCTGGCGAAGCAGGTTCATTGTACTATTGGCTGTGATATTCGGTCTTCTGGGAGCGATTATTCTTTTTATTGTAGCTTCGATGGATATCTGGGAGGTGGCAGTAGTGACCTATCAGGTGATAACGCATGCCATACCACATCCTGAACACTTCCATGAAGATATCGTGGCAGGTATTATTGGTGCAGTCGACCTGTACCTGATAGCAGTTGTGATGTTCATTTTCTCTTTTGGTATCTATGAGCTTTTCATCTCCGCGATAGATGAAGCAGAGGGCAAGAGCGGCAGTCAAATTCTGGCTATTCACTCTATAGATGAGCTCAAGGACAAAATTGCCAAAGTGATCGTAATGGTTCTGGTAGTAAACTTTTTTCAAAGGGTTTTACATACGCAGTTTACAACACCACTGGAGATGTTGTATTTTGCCGGTTCAATTACACTGTTGGCCGGAGGGTTATATTTTTTAAGTAAGGTAGGAAAACATTAATGTCTAAAATATTTGTAGATGCCTGTTTAGGCAAAGAGACACCGTACACACCGGTATGGATGATGAGACAGGCAGGACGCTACCTGCCAGAGTATATGAAAGTAAGAGCAGAAGCGGGAAACTTCCTCAACTTGTGCCACGACCCTGAAAAAGCATGTGAGGTCACACTCCAGCCTGTTGATATCGTTGGTGTGGATGCTGCCATCCTTTTCTCCGATATTCTGGTTATCCCCGATGAGATGGGAATGGATCTGAGTTTTGTCAAGGGAGAAGGACCGAAGTTTTCCGATCCTATCAAGACACAGGCCGATGTGGACAGGCTTATCGGTGGTGAAGAGGCAGCAGGCAAACTGACTTATGTATACGATACGATTAAGCTCATTAAAGAACGTCTGGCAGAGGACAAGGCCCTGATCGGCTTTACCGGTGCACCATGGACGCTGGCAACCTACATGATAGAAGGACAGGGAACCAAAACGTACAATATCTGTAAGAAGATGATGTATTCCGACCCGGAACTGCTGCACAATATTCTTGCCAAAGTGACCGAAGTCGTCAAATACTACATGGAAAAGCAGATTGAAGCGGGCATCGATGTCGTTCAGATCTTCGACAGCTGGGCATCGGCCATCGAACCGGGCAAATACGATGAATTCTCATGGAAATATATGGTCGAGATAGCAGATTACCTGAAGTCAAAGTATCCAGATACCCCTATTATCATGTTCCCTAAGGGCATCCCTGCATTCATAGAACGCGGACTTGTCTACGGAAACTTCGATGTATTCGGTGTGGACTGGGGAACCCCTATGGCACTGGCCAAAGAGAAACTGGGAGACCAATACGTCCTCCAGGGCAACATGGAACCATGCAGACTCTACTCCAAAGAAGCGACCACTGAGTGTGTAGAAGCCATTCAAAAAGTCATGGGTGGCAAACGCCATATCTTCAACCTTGGACACGGTATTTTGCCAGACGTCCCGGTAGAGAACGCAAAGCATTTTGTCAATGAGTGCCACAGAGTGAGTGGTAAAAAGTAATAAACCCCCGTTTGTCCTCAAGTAATTCCAATTTTGACCCCAAAGATTTTTTGGGGTTTCTCCATTTTCTTTAAGAATCATAGATAATATTTTAGCTATACTGTAACATATATACCAATAAGGGATAATATGTTATCTTTTCTTCCTCCTGCACCATCAGATGTGATGGATACTCTCAAAAGTAAATTTAGACAACGTAGAAAAGCTTTGGGTTATACACAAACCGAACTCTCTGAGCGTTCTGGTGTGAGCCTTGGGTCACTCAAACGCTTTGAACGCTCTGGACAGATATCTTTGGAATCACTTTTGAAGTTGGCTTTGGTTTTGGATTGTTTGGGGGATTTCTCTTCTTTGTGTGAGGTTGAAGAGGAGAGGCTTGGGAGTATTGCAGAGGTGCTAGAAAGTGCTAAATAGTAAAAACATGTCAATATGCTATATTTTGTAAGACTTTGAAAAATATATGATACTCTTTGTACAGGTGTGTAAATTGGAGATAAGAATATGAATAACCATATAGCGATATATCAAAGTGGAGAAATAGAACTTGATATATCTATCCAGGAAGAGACTATTTGGCTTACACAAAAACAGATAGTTGAGCTGTTTGATTCGAGTAAAGCAAATATTAGTGAGCATATTAAAGCCATTTTCAATAGCGATGAATTGAACAGAAGTTCAACTGTTCGGAAATTCCGAACAGTTCAAAATGAAGGCGGAAGAGAAGTTGCACGAAATATAGAACATTATAACCTTGATGTGGTTATATCAGTGGGCTATAGAGTAAATTCCATCAAAGCTACAAAGTTTAGACAATGGGCTACTTCTGTACTAAAACAGTACATTAGAGATGGTTATACTATAAACACAGACAAGATTACCAATGAACGATTCGTAGCACTAGAACAAGAGGTGCTTTCTCTCCAAAATAAAGTAACCGATATTGATACAAAACTACAAGACAAATCCTTAAAACCCACACAGGGTATTTTTTATGATGGGCAGGTATTTGATGCTTATGTGTTTATTGCAAATCTTATCAAAAGTGCGAAGGATTCCATTAAGCTGATAGACAATTACATAGATGAAAGTGTTCTAATTCATTTTAGTAAAAATCAGAATATTCAAGTCACGGTATATACCAAAAATATCACTAAGCAACTCAAACTTGACCTTAAAAAGTACAACTCCCAATATCACCATATAGAACTGAAACAATTTGATGTCTCACATGATAGGTTTTTGATACTTGATGATACTGAGATTTATCACATAGGAGCCAGTCTAAAAGATTTGGGTAAGAAATGGTTTGCTTTTAGTAAGATGGATGAAGAGAGTTTGGGTCTTTTGGAGAGGTTGAAGTGATGGGGTTTGTTTTGGAGTGTTTGGGGGACTTTTCTTTTTGGTGTGAGGTTGAGGAGGAGAGGCTTGGGAGTATTGAGGAGGTTGTGAAATGAATATAGAAATAAATAATGAAAATGATTTAATAAATATTTTAGACAATGAACAAATTAGTATTTTCAAGGTTAAATATTCAAATAGAGAAAATCAATTTAAGAATTATGAAGCGTTAATAAAGTCATATAAAATAGATTTTTTTGAACTTGCAATAGAAGCATTATCTTCAAATCAAAATTTTTGGCAAGTAGGTAATATATTAACCTATGTGATCCCCTATAGTGAACTAAATATTAAAAGTATTATTGAGTTTTTAAAGAAATCATATGAACTTGAAAGAGATACTAGTCATCATTACAGAATAACAAAAAAGCTTTCAGAAGTTAGTTTAGAAACTTCTAAACAATTATTAGAACTATTGTTAAAAGAAAATGAGTTGTATATAATCCCTAATATACCTGCTATTCAAGTAACACTGCATAATAAATACAAAATATCACAGTTTGATACTATATTGAGTTGTTTAAAAAATAATGATGTCATAAAAATAAGATCTGCCATAGGATTTTTACATCAATATGATTTTTCAGAAAATGAATATCAGTTAATTTTTGAAGAGTTGAAAAAAATATCAAAATTACAGAATAAAGAAATTGATAGAGAGATAATATATAAATCATCAGATATGCTAGAAAAAGGGTATGAGTATTTTTCAGAATTACTTTTGTTATATATAAGTAATAATATTGATTTAGATTTGAGATATGATATTTCACAAGTACTAATGTACCAAGATGAAAAATATTCCAAAGAAGAATGGTATAAAAAAATATTTATGTCACTTGCATATTTAGAATATGATACTAGTATAGCTAATAATATAGAACAAATATTAATTCAATATTTGAAGAATAAAGAATATGATTTTATAGAAAAATTTATTGATGCGTGGATTAATAATAGCGATATATATACACATGAAATATCTACTTTTTTTGCTGACTTTTCTGAAGATGGCTATTTTAGTAAATTTATTACTAAAGCTTTAAATAGTGAAAACTACAAAATGCATCTATTGATTTCCAAAAACTTAACAACCGAAATTAAATTAGACAAAGATGTATTAGAAAGTTTTGATTTTATTGACTATTTATATGTATGTAGAAAAATTCTTGGATATTTTTATGAGTTTAATGTACAGATGAGTATGATTTTTTCTATACTGTCTGTTGAACACTTGCCTAAAAAGATTCAAAATCTTGTAATTGAAATAATAGTTAATTTTATTGGAGAAAATTATGGTTCAAATACTATAGAATATCTTAATAGTTTAAATAATGAAGTGCTTAATAAAATTGAAAAAGAAGTGAAAAAAATTGTACTTGATAAATTAGAAGAAAGAAATAAAAAATGGCAAGAATTACCGAGGCTTAAAGAGTTAATGTCTTCAAGTCAACAAAATAGGGTTATACAACGAACTCAAAGTCTTGCCATGTCTAAAGCTATGAAAAAATCTGAAAAAGATTCTTTTATATTATTGATTGCAACAAAAATTCCAATTAGCTATGGTAGAGGATGGTTTAGTGAACTTGAAGGTAATTTTACAGAGGTATCTTATATGCAAAGCTACTCTCATTCTATGGTTGTGCCTACGGCTACAAGAACTCATCCTATTCATTATGAATTAGAGAGATATAACTTTAAATTAGCCAAGAAAGGCGAATAATGAAATTGATTATAAAAGAGTATCTTAGTTTGTTAAAAGAATCAAAAGAACTTGATAGTTTAATTCCTGAATTGTTACTAGCCATGGGGCATGAGGTTATTAGCAAGCCACAAATTGGTGTAAGGCAATATGGTGTAGATGTAGCTTCTGTTGCAAAAGACAGTGATGGTGTTGAAAAAGTTTTTTTATTTACGATTAAAGAAGGAGATTTTGGAAGAGCTGATTGGGATAATGGATTACAGGCAGTTAGACCTTCGTTGAATGAAATTATTGACTCATATATCCCTAAGAAATTATCATCTGATACTCAAAAGCTAGTTAAAAAAATTGTGCTTGCTACGGGAGGTGATAAAAAGCAAGAAATTGATGATAATTGGAATGGATATATAGAAAAAAATTCAATAGAGAATAAAATAGAGTTTGAGTTTTGGGGTGGTGATAAGCTAGCTCTTTTTGTTGAAGAATATATTTTTAATGAATATATTATTCCTGCTGAACAAAGAAGTTTATTTAGAAAGACATTAGCATTAATTGGAGATATAGACTATGACTTAAGTGATTACTATCAGTTTTTAAATGAAATACTTTTTAATAATAAGTTGGAGACATTAAATGATAAAAAAATATTAAAGTCATTACGATTAATATTTCTATCTCTAAATATAATTGATTTTTGGGCTGAAAATGAAGATAATTTAAAAAAATCATTATATGCATCAGAGAAGACACTTCTCAATGTGTATCAATTTTTAAATAAAAATAACTTACAAAAGAAAAAGCATTTAAAAGAGATGTTTAACAAGCTATATAAAAAACATTTAGATATCCAAAAGAAATATTTCAAAAAAATATATCTAGCTATTGAAGTTAAACAAGGGTTATCTCTTTATGGGCATGATTTTTTGCAAGAGAGTATAGTACTATTTGAACAATTAGGAATAATGTCTTTATATGGCAACTTCTATTATGCTTCATTTTTTAATAAGAGTGATAATAGCTTGGACTATATAGAGTATAAGAATATTAAAGATGCAATTAAACTTATGATTGAAAACAATAAAGGCTTACTCAATCCAGTCTATGAAGAACATATTATAGATATCTCTTTAGCTTTACATCTTTTAGAGTTATGGAATGAAACCAAATTTATAGATAAATGGATGTATGATTTACTGTCACATATAGATTTTGCATATCAGCGAGGGAGTTATTTCCCCATAAATACAAATAACTTTGAGGATTTAGTAGAGTTAAATATTGGAGAAACAAAAGAAAAAAATGAGTATATAACTACTTCAATTTTATTGCCTACTTTAGCATTTTGGTGTGTTAAGTTAGGACTATTGGAAAACTACAAATATATTGTACATCTTTCTAAGGAGATGTATAAAGAGTCAACTTTGCAAGTTTGGTTTCCTGATAAGGATACAAAGCAATTTATTTATATAGAAAAAGCAAGTGTTGAGTCAGGATATGTTTTTGCACCTATTCAAATAAAAGAAAATATATCGGAGTTTGCTGAAATGATAGAATTACTTGTAAATAAAAATTATTTGATAGATTTAGATAACAATAATTTTCCTATATTTTATTTAGTATCAAGCAGACATTTTAGAGTGCCTTTGTTTCCTCATTTTTTTGTTAAAGAGGTTATCTAGTGAATACTCAAAAACTAACCATCCACCTAACCCAAATAAAAACCCAAAAAGTAGGAACCCTAGCCATAAAAGATCGAAAGATCTATTTCGAATACGATAAAGAGTTCCTAAAAACAGGCATAGAACTTTCACCCTATAAACTCTCACTCAAAGCAGGACTACAAAGATGTGATGACAGTCCTTTTGAGGGGTTATGGGGTGTGTTTGCAGACTCTTTACCTGATGGGTGGGGAAGATTGTTGATGGATAGGCATCTAGCAGGGTTGGGAGTGAACCCGCATACTTTGAGTCCACTGGATAGACTGACCTATGTAGGCACGCATGCTATGGGAGCATTGAGTTATGAATCTGAGGTAGAGGTAGGGCATTTACCTGAACAGATAGTGCTGGATGAGTTGGCAGAGCATTCCGAAGAGATACTAGAGGGAAGTAGTGATGAGATGGTCGATGAGCTACTTCTTTTGGGAGGCTCGTCAGCAGGGGCAAGACCTAAGGTGTTGGTACAGCTCAGTGACGACAAAAAGCAGATCATTCATGGGCGACAAAAACTAAAAGAGGGTTTTTCTCACTATATGGTGAAATTTGCCTCCTCTACAGACAGCCGTGAGATAGGTGCTATAGAATATGTGTATGCACGTATGGCAAAAGAAGCTGGGCTTGAAGTACCAAAAACGGCACTGCTTCAAGGTAAGAACAGAAGCTACTTTGCCTGTGAGCGATTTGACAGAGTAGGAGACAACAGGATGCATATGCACTCTGTAGCAGGGCTGACGCATAGTGACTTCAGGTACCCGACACTTGACTATGATGACTTGCTAAGTCTGACACTACACCTCACCAAAAATGTACAAGAGCAAAAAAAGATGTACCGCCTGGCATGTTTCAACCTGCTCAGCCATAACCGTGATGACCATGCCAAGAACTTCTCCTTTCTCATGGATGAAAAAGGAAGATGGAGGCTCTCACCACTCTATGATGCCACTTTCTCCTACGGTCCCGGTGGCGAGCACAGCACGATGTATCTTGGAAATGGGAAAAACCCTTCCAAAAAAGAGTTGCTGGAGTTGGGCAAAAAGCATGGCATCAAAGAAGCAGCACAGATTTATGAGGAAGTACGTTACGGCGTAAGCAGATGGCAAGAGATAGCCAAAGAGTTGGATATCTTAAAAAAGACGATAGAGACTATAGAAAAGAACTTAAAAACATTGAGAGTATAATAGCAGTTATAAAGGAAACCCATGAACAACATCATCTTCGGACCAATCCACTCCCGCCGTTTTGGTAAATCGCTCGGTGTGGACCTTAGCCCGGGCAAAAAGCAGTGCAATTTTGACTGTCTCTACTGTGAGCTTGACCCTGCAAAGACCATGGCGGGGCAGGATGAGGTACTGCGTGTCGAAGAGATCATTGATGCCATCAAAAAAGGATTGCAGGAACATAAAGATATTGATTTTCTGACCATCACAGCAAACGGCGAACCTACACTGTATCCTCACCTTTCAGAGCTGATAGATGAGATCAACAAGATCAAAGGCCATACCAAAACACTCATCCTGAGCAATGCTGCAACCATTGACGACCCGAAAGTACAGGATGCCCTGCTGAAGCTCGATGAGGTCAAGCTCTCCCTGGACTGTGCTACTCAGAAGTGCCTCAAAAAGCTGGACCGTTCCCATTCCGGTATCGATGTAGAAAAGATCAAAGTGGGGATGCTGACATTCAAAAAAAGGTACCTTGGACCGCTTGTCATAGAGATACTTATCGTCAAGACACTCAATGACTCCCAAGAGGAGATAGCCAAGCTTAATGAGTTCCTTTTGAAACTTCGACCGACCCGCATCGACATAGGCACTATAGACAGACCTCCGGCATTTGATGTCAAGCCTGTCAGCTATGAAGAACTCCTGAAGATCAGCCATTTCTTCGACAGCAGCCTGCCGGTCTACATCGCCTCACGCAAAAAAACAGATGCTTCCCCGGAGAGCTACTCCTATGAAGAGATACTCGAAACCCTTTCCAAACGTCCTTTGACACAGGAAGATATAGAAGTACTTTTTGATGAAGAGAGCCAAAAACGGGTTGAAAATCTTCTGCATAAACACAAAATCAAGCTTGTAGAGACAAATGGTGTAAAATTTTACAAAAAAGTTTAAAAAACTCTTGACATTAAAGGACTTTTTGTCTATAATCTCATCCACGAAACAAGCACTCGCTTCTTTCAACCATTGTTCCGGCATAGCTCAGCGGTAGAGTAGATGACTGTTAATCATTTGGTCCGAGGTTCGAATCCTCGTGCCGGAGCCACTTAATTACATCAAAATCTTGAAAAATTTACAACTTCAATAAAATATTAGAAATAACATTCAGCAAAATGTCTTGATTGAAATAGCTAACTACGCATAACTCACCTTCAACATTTCATCAGCAGACAATAGCAAAGCATCTATCCTCTTTAATACAAGCAGCTGAAGCTCATCTGTAAACACTTTCTCCTTATTTGTAAAAAGCGTCATATCAATCTTATGGCTATCCAGAGCGTTTTGTACATTTTTGCATACAATTTTTATACGTGTAGAAACAAGCCTGGGATTCAATCCTGTCTCCTCTGCAAATGCTCTAAGAGGATAACCCAGTATCTTGTCTGCATCAAACTCATCTCCGCATGCCATTGCCAGTTCATGGTCAATACCTTCATGCATAATGATGGAGAGCATATCATAATAAGGGGCTACCGTGATGCCTGACTTGTTAACAAAGAATGAAATGTTCTTACCGTGTGCATCTGCATTACCTATGATAAGCGTATAGATTGCCCAGTCAAGAAGTTGTAGTTTTGCAGTGGCAGGGATTTCACAGAGATCTGTTGCTTCGAAGAGTTTAGCAAAGCTGGCACCTTCTCTTATGTTCTCTACATCACGACCGGAACCGAAGTTTCTTTCATACTTGTAAGAGGAAGGCAGGTCTAACATTTGGCAGCCATCTATAATGTGCACTCTTTTAACGGTATCACCACTTATTACCCTGTCAAAACGTTCCACCACAAGTACAGGGTGCTCACCATACTTTCGTAAACTTACTTCTGCGACGTTTAATCCGGCTGTTTTGGCAAGAGACATACAGAAGTATTCGTTAATGACAATATTTTCATTTCTTTTAGTCTGGAATTTTAGAATGTGTGTAGAGCTGAGCGCTCCGTCTGCCAGTTCCAATTCTCCGTCTTTGAGCAGCACAGGTAGTTTTTCCTGAACCCCGGCAAGACTGAGCCTTTGTTTTTTATCCCAGATGATAATACTTTTACTCTCTATCTCATCAATGCGCTGTGTGAGTTCTATCTCTGTAATAGGACGGAATAGGGGAGTTGCATCTTTATCTGTTCCACCAAAGCGCAGTGCACCGGAAGTCTCAAACCCCATAGTCTGGATAAGTCCGAAGATATTGTTTTTAGAGATATGCGTAAAGGAAGTTAGATCATCCAGTCCTTTTCCTTCAGGAAGCAGATTTTCAAGAAACCTTTTGATGACTCCCGATGAGATAGGTTCATTGAAGGTGAGGTGAGGGGAGATCTCATAACCCAACGCTTTCCATTCATCTGTATATTCAAATTGGTAGCGTTCATCTTTTCCTTCAATACTGAGCGTTCCTATCGCTGAGTTATTCAAATGTACAGGAAGTTTATTCATCCTCACTCTCCCAAGGGCTTATGTGCATTTTAATACCCAGTGCCGCCATAACTTTGAGCACAGAGTCCATACGTACACCTTTAGAAGCATTTTCGATCTTGCTGAGTGTCACGACCGATACATCACAAAGCATCGCTGCTGTTTTGGTATCAAGCCTTTGTTGGGTACGTCGGGCTTTAATGGCTTTCCCTATGAGTTCGAGGGAAAGTGCCTGATTCAGATCCGGTGAGGGTAGGGGTTTTACCTGTTTGCCTTTAGACATTATGACTCCATAAAACTATATAAATATAATTTTAGAGTATCTTAGCTTAATTGTCTATAAAATTATACTTTTATAGTTTTATATACTTGGTATTTCAGAATTTTTATTTAATTATATAAAAGTATACTTTTAATATCTATAGTTTTCCCTCAACTAGGCATTTCAGAGAAGAAAATATTCTCAAAATGCCTCTTAAAAGTTGTTTGTTTTGAAAACGTTACGAGAACAAATCAAATCATTCGCTATTAGGTTATATCAAGAAAGTGACGATATAGTAGCTTGTCTGATGCATTTGTAGAATATCTTGAAACAATGTTACAGAAATCAAAATCTGGAGTAGTCGAAAAAGTAATGGAGTTCGCACAGTCACTGTAAAATGGAGTTGAATATTTTGTTGATTTTAAGTAAAAAGTATACACAGATACCAAATCTTTTTTTCTTTATGATAGTATTTTTGAGTTTTGGTGTAAATTCTTATGCTGAAACACATTGTGATATGGATGCCGCCAATAAAGGTATTCAATCTGCCATGAATATATGTGCAGCTGAGGATTATCATAAAGCCAATAGGCTTTTAAATACTACATATAAGCAGTTGCTTGATATTCATAAGAAAGATAAAACTTTTACTTCTAACCTAATAGTCGCCCAAAAAGCCTGGATAAAGTTTAGAGATGCCGAAGTCAAAATGATACTAACATATGCAGATCAACCAGGAAACTATGGATCTATGAATTCCTTACTGTGGAGTATGGAAATGCTATCTTTAACAGAACAAAGGATCAAAGTACTTCAAGGATACATCAAAGACGGGATACTGGATCAGCCGAATTAGATGAAAAAAACCCAAAGTACTCATACTCCAAAACAATATAGACTTATATCCTTTAAACATCAATCATATCCCCCATTATTAGAGCTCCCCTTAAGTAGTTATATCTTACCATACGCAGTACTATAATCCTAAGGAATGATCTATGAAACAACTACTTATGCTTTTTCTTGTTGTACATACGGTACAGGCAGCAGAAACACCGATCTATCAGACTTCACTCTATACAGGTACGGTCTCTCTGTTTTTATTGCTGGCGGGCATCAGTATCATACTGATGAGAGGAAGGGCCAGAGACAGACAGTTGTTGCAGGAAAAAGAAGAGAAGATACTACAGTTAAGCCAGGACAATATGGAAAATGAACAACGTCATCTGCAAAGAGAGCGGGAATTTGAAAAAGAGATATTGAAACAGGCACACACGATCGAAAACCTGGAGCTCAAACTGAAAGAGGGAACAAAAAATCAGGTCGTCAGCAAGATCGAAGAACTTCAGAAGAAGCGTCAAGCGGCACAAGGCCGGCTTGGTGAAGAAGTATAGGAGAGACTATGGCTCAACATGAACATATGTCCATTAAAAAAAATGCCGATATTTCCATAGAAAAGCATGATGAGCTCTCCGAGCAGACTGTGGCTAAAGTGGCCATAGCGCTCAGTGCGCTTGACAACCGATACAAAGAGAATATAGCCGATTATGCCCAGGAGCTTCACAGCTACACACACAAGATCGATAATGCCCGCATTGAACTTGAGATGCTGCTCAAACAAAAAGAGCCGTACGATGATACCCTGATAGCGGTGGAAAAAGAGGCAGAGTATGCCTTGCGCCTTCTTCAGCGTCTTACAGATCAGTATATCCAAAAAACAGTGGTCGCTTCCGAACTTGAAGACGAGTTGAAGAATCTGGGCCATTCCGAAGAGAGTAGGGGCGTTCTTCAAAACAGACGTATAGAACTGGACAGATTACAGACGGAAATAGAGGATTTTGAACTGACACTCCTGGACTACGAACTTGAAAAACAGAACCTTTTACTCAAGATCGAACCGATCACACGGAAGATCTCCGCACTGGAGCAGAATATTCGGGAGCTTGAATCGAAAAAACGTTATATCGAATCGGCTCATTTGCATCGGATTACACAGGTTGCATCTGCACAGCCATCGAAACTACTGCCTGTCATGTAGGAGACTAACGACAGATTTTCCCAATTGTGGAGAATTTTATTGCTTTTTTTGGATGCAAATTTAACCTAAGATCTTCTTTGAAAAGCTATTTTTATGAAATACCCTTCTATTTTCTTCTGAAAAGTGCTATACTTAATATTATAGAATATACTATACTATATACTATTTAGGAAGAGGGAGATTATTGTAAAATGAGGAAATATTTGTTTTTATTAACCGGAATTCTTTTTGCCATCATACTGTCAGGGTGCGGGGAGCCTTCACTTGAGAAGATCAAAACAAAGATCGTGAAAGTTGAAACACCCCATGGTAAATACACAACGGTAAACAAAAGTTCAGGTGCTTACGGGAAATACCAGATCATGCCGAAGACTGCAAAACATTACACCAGAAAACTCAATATACCTCACCGAGAATGGAAAAAACCAGAAAATCAGGACAAGATCTTTACAGCGCTACTGGAAGATAACATAAAAAACCTCAAAAAATACGGGTTCAAGCCGGATGCTTTTACCGTATATGGTTGTCATCAGCAGGGGGCGACAGGTTTTATGTGTATTATGAAAAATAAAAATCTTTCCAACAAAGCCTATATGCGACTTAGAAGAAATTTGCCAAAAAAATATAAAAATGTAAGTAAATACGAATTAAGAAGAGCGTGGATAAATTACTGGAAGAACAAAATGAGGAACGTGTAAGTAACAATGTACAACGCAAGTAATAGGGGAGGGTACATTACAGTATCTCGAGAGCAGCGATTCGCAAAAGTGCCGGAGGTAGTGTAAAATGCACAAGGAGTTCCCCATGAAAAGGAAAATGCTTTCATATATCACTGTTGCTTTTATGATAGCTATGGGGACCAATGCGTATGCAGATTACACCGTTGATACGGCAAAAACTTACAGAGTCGGCACGAAAAAACTCCTCCGCTTTACCGACACAAAAGAGGAAGACGGCAAAGCCTGCGAAGCATACAGCTATATCACCCCTTCACAGAGACTACAGCTGATCAGACACCGGGAGTTCATGCTCGGAGACATCCTCAGCGATACACTTTCTGTTCCGCCGGTAGATGAAACGTATCTGGTAGAGACCAATCTGACGGAATGCAGGATGGAAGATGTGCATGTCAGCGAATACAACTATGAAGAGAGCCTCGAGTACCTGGGTGAAAATATCGCCACTATAGAAGTTTCGCAGTACCAGTACGGCGCGGGGGCGGCTCACGGAAACGGGAATAACTCCCATTACGTTTACGACAGGGACTATGGCATGCGCCTTGACTGGGAAGAGCTGTTCGGCCACAGTATGGCATTTGATCTGTATGTGCTCAAACGTGTGGTCAAAGAGATCGCCGATGAGGGTTTTCTCTCACACTTCAAAGTGACGGAACAGTTGCTGAACTTCAGGCAGCCTGGTTACTTCGCCATCACGGACGAAGGGCTTCTGATACAGTACGGCAAATACGAGATCGCACCGGGATCGTCCGGGCTTCCTTCTTTTGTCGTTCCAAAAAAGGTGCTTAAAAAGTATATGGAGCGGGAGATGTACGAGAAGTGCTTCTTGAACAGGCAGCAGATGCTTTCACGGGCGATGCATGACTTTTAGAATGACGTCCAATATACGAGCAGACAGTATACGGACGGTTAAGTATATAGAAATAGTTACCAAAACACTAAAGGAACCCCAATGACCCCCACACTCTATTTTGTTGACGTAGAATCGACAGGTGTTGACCTGAAGAACGACAGGCTCATTCAGCTTGCCTTCCTAAAAGTTCAGGGTGACAAAATAGAAGCGTTCAATGACCTCTGCTATACCGATATAGAGATGAACGATACGGTGGTAGCTATACACAACATCACTAACGCCATGCTCGAAGACAAATACTGGCCCTATGAGACGGATGCATTCATAGAACTTGAAAAAGGGAACAGCCCTGCCAACTATTTCATTGCGCATGGTAATGAACTTGATGTTGCCATGCTGGAGCATGAAGAGCTTATATTGGAGATGCAGAAGGTCGATACGGACAAGTGTGCCAGACTGCTCTTGAAAGAGGCGGGCAGTTATAAACTGGAAGACCTCATTACCCGGTACAAGCTGACCCAAAAAGCAGAAGCCATCGCAAAACAGATCGGCTTAAGCAATCTTGATGCGCATGATGCACTCAGTGATGCTTTATGGCATTATGTTCTTTTTGAAGAGCTGTTGGAAAGGGTGGAGGGAGGCATTGATGCTTTAGTTTCACTTACTGCTGAACCTATGATGCTTGAAAAAATTACTTTTGGTAAATACAAGGGTAAGAGCTTTGAAGAGGTATTTCAAAAGTCTCCTCTCGATCTAGTCTGGATGTATGCCAATATGGCAGCAGACTGGCCGGACCTGGACTATACGCTTGAACATTGGCTAAAACAGAAAGAATTCTTCTGGAATAAGGCACAGAAAGAGAGAAAAGAAGCGGAACAACTTCGGTTCTGAATGGAAAAGAACCGTATCTGGTATATCTGTGAAGAAGTGCCCTAATGATTATGCTGCCGTAAACCAAATTCTTTCTCTTTGCCTGTCATAACATAGTAAAGTTCGTAATAATTGTTGGTAATGTATTCAAAGTCACTTTGGGCTTCGGAAGTAGATGCAATGAGAAACTGCATTCCGGGCTTGAGTATCAGATCATCTTCCGGAAGCAAGTTGACGGAAGTGTCATCGACGGCAAGAAGAAAGATCAGTTTCAACGGTTTTCGGTAATTTTCCCTTGAACGTTTTAGCGTCTCCAGTGTGATCACCGTTCCCCTGGTCAGTTCATGATAGAGTGCATAAGTCTGTTCTTTGCTGACAGTGATCTCAAAATGTTTCGGATTGTCTCCTATTTTTTTCTGCATTCGTTCTACCAGTCTCTTCCCCCACATTTCATGCTGACTGTGAATCAGCCTTACAAATTTATAGGCAAGAGGACGGGCGATAAAGAGGTAGGTGAATTCTGAAAGGATCTGTTCCAGAATGTAGACACGGTTGATGCGTGCCGATTTGAAAATGCTGAGATCGTCCAGTGTATTTTCTCTCGCAATGGTATAGATATGTTTATTGAATTTTTTTGCGGTGGAGAGAATGGTCAGGTTGATCAGATCGTCCTTGGTGGCAGCGATGATGACCGATGCTTTCTTTACGCCTGCCTGGAGCAGAATATCATGATCTTCCGCATCCCCGAATATGGCACTTTGTTTTTTACTTTTGTATTCAGAGGTTTTGAGATCGATGTAGGTATAGGGGATATCTGCTTTTTTCAATGCTTCACCGAGTGCCTGACCCATCCGGCCGTAACCGCAAAGTATATAGTCGCCCTTCGGCAGTATTTCACGATCTCTTATTTTGAGAATGTGCCCGAAGATCCACATTTCCAGCAGCCAAAGGTCCGTAGAGGTCAGAGCAAGATAGAAACGGTTTGAAACAAACCGAAATGGATCCTCTATATAGCGGATGCCGAGATTATGCAGGTGTTCTGTTTGACTGGGGGTCGTTGATTTGATGACAAGCTTGAGATGCTTGTTCAGCAGGCGGCACATCAGGGCGATCTTGGTATTTTTAAGGTCATTGTCGAAGAGGGAAATGACACCCTCGCAGTTCTTTTTATGGATACCGGCCAGTTTGAGTACTTCCGGCTGTGTCACATCTGCCGTGAGCGCCGGTACTTCGGGAATAAAGTTCTCAAGTTCCAGCGTGTTGATCTTTTCATTGTTTTTGTCGATCACCACCACCCGGATGGCTGCCCGGTTGAGCCAACC
Source organism: Sulfurovum sp. NBC37-1 (assembly GCF_000010345.1). Taxonomy (NCBI): domain Bacteria; kingdom Pseudomonadati; phylum Campylobacterota; class Epsilonproteobacteria; order Campylobacterales; family Sulfurovaceae; genus Sulfurovum; species Sulfurovum sp. NBC37-1. Next base: position 1,654,629 of record NC_009663.1, on the reverse strand, counting down.
TATGATCTTGTGCGTGACATTGTTGTACCCCAGTATGATGATGAAAGGTTCACTTATCTTGGAGATCTTGTTTCGAAAACGTGCAATGGAAAGTTCGCGTGCCAGCTTCTGGTCCTGTATGAGCGCAATAATAGTGCCGATACCGTAAAACCATCCGATCACTGTGAGATAGATACAAAAAGAGACCCAGAGGCGCTGAGGGTAGGTAAAAGTATAGGGTGCTTCTCCAAACCCGATGGTTGAAGCCATATAGCTGACAAAATAAAATGCATCAAAAAAGCCCATATGGTACGGTTTTCCCTGATCATCCATTCCCGGGATCAAGGTAAGTCCGAGAATGGAGACGGCAAATGTAATAATGATCACCAAAAAAGGCATCCGCATTCGGCGGATAATGATCCAAATGGTGTTGTTTCCTTCCATGTGTTATCGCTTGGATTTAAGTGTGTCTCCAATGAATAGGAGGACAGATACGATGTTGGCAAGCAGTGCCCCACCGGAAAGAGAGACGACCGCCAGGGTACTTTCGTTGTTCAGTCCGTGTCCTACATAGAGGGCAAGTGCCCAGATACTGGCAGAAGCGATGAGCTGGATGTCGGCGACAAGACTGGTGGCAAGCAGAACCGATCCCAGCTGGGTTTTATCTCCCAGTTTCAGTACCGTAGCGATCAGGTTGATGATGATCGCAGCGAAAAGTTCATAGGCACTGTGATATTCGATATTAGAGGGATCTCCGTAAAAGAATCCGAAGTTGATCGTCATAGCCAAGATAAAGAAAAACCCCGATATTACTTTTTCTGTATTCATATGTTACTCCTTGCGTCTTACTGATATAAAGTATAGCCAAAAATGATTTTAATAATAGAGAGGTATGTGGAAGAATAGTGAGCAGGTGATACGGCAGGTTCTATCTGACCTGAAATATGAAATCAGAATAGAAGTTCCCTAAAAATATATCTTGCTATAATAGACAAAATTCAAAATAGGAATGCGTATGAAAAAATATAATATTCTTCTGCTTGCCGTTTTTGTGGTGGGCTTAAGCAGTGCTGTAAGTGCAAAAGGGTTGTCCGGTGTGGTGCTGGACAAGAGGAGCGGTATCTACTGGCAGGATACTCTGGACTCCAAAGAGAGTTCAGAAGACTGGGATGATGCTGTGGCGTATTGTGACAAACTTGAGCTTGCCGGTATGGAGCATTGGAGACTGCCGACGTTCAAAGAGCTTTTTTCGATCGTGGACTACAAGCGCATCAAGCCTGCGATCAATCCGGCATTTGATTTTACGGAGGAGGGGACCTACTGGACCTCTACGACTTTTGCTCCCAATGTTTCCCGTGCCTGGACGATCGATTTTAGGACAGGCAAGAGCTTTTACAGCTACAAAACCACCAACCATGCAGTACGCTGCGTCAGAGATGTTCCTGAGGTATCTGCAAAGGAGAACAAATGAAATCGCTATTTGTATGGGTGCTTACAGCTTCGGTCCTGTTCGGGGCCTCTTCCAAGCTGGATGACAAAACAGGGCTTGTATGGCAGGATGATCAGGCTGTCGCCGAAGTGACGAAGAGCTACAGCGATGCAAAGAAATATTGTGAGCAGCTCAAAGTGGATGGTTTTGAGGATTGGCGTCTCCCGACTTTGGCCGAACTCTATACCATCGTCGATATGAGACGGGAACGGCCAGCACTTAAATATGGCTTTGATATGCGTGTCGAAGAGTGGTTCTGGACAGCGACTCTTTTTGCAGGAGATCAGAAAAGAGAGGCATGGAGACTCTCTTTTAGGTATGGTGAAACAGAGCCCTCTAGACAGGACCGGACACTCTATGTACGATGTGTCAGAGGTTCCCGGTAGGATAAAGGGTACCTCTAAAAATAGGCGAAAGCTAGTGATGCCCGTAGGGTTGGCTTTGCAAACGCAATCTTGCGCAAGATATTTACTTCGTCTTAGCTAGGGCTAGGACTTGAAAATCTCTTGCACAATCTCACATTTGCAAAACCCATTGTGGGCATTACCTATTATTAGAGGTTCCCTAAAGTATTACCCTATGAATTTTCCGCTGCTTGTACGCTGTGCATCCATGATCTCTATCTCCCTCGCACCGGAGATGACCACTTCGGGATCAAGCGTATAATCGATCGCTTCGTCCCTGTTTGCATAGTTGATACTGTTCAGGATCACCTTGAGTACTTCAAGTCTTGCTTTGTGCTTGTCATTGGAACGGACAACGGTCCAGGGTGCGTTATGTGAATGGGTTCGCTTGAGCATTTCATATTTTGTATCGGTAAAGTCATCCCATCTGTCCTGGGCCTGCACATCGATCTCGCTGAGCTTCCACTGTCTGAGTGGGTCGGTCTTTCTTCGCTCGAACCTTCTTGCCTGCTCATCTTTTGTGACGGAGAAATAGAGTTTGATCAGGATGGTTCCCTGCCGGGTCAAGTCTTTTTCAAAACCTTTGACACCCTTCATGAAATCGTCATACTCTTTTTGGGTACAGAATCCGAATACAGATTCCACCATGGCACGGTTGTACCAGCTTCGGTCAAACAGGATGATCTCGCCTCCCCTTGGAAAGTGCGCGATATATTTTTGGTAGAACCACTGCGTCTTCTGTTCTTCGGTCGGTTTTCCCAGAGCGACCACGCGGTAGTGCTTTTCATTCATGTAGCGTGTCACCCTTCGTATGGTCCCGCCTTTTCCGGCAGCATCGCGTCCCTCGAAAAGAATGATCATCTTCTGGTTCGTCTCTTCAAGATGTTTCTGAAGCTTGATAAGCTCTGCCTGGTAGGGTTTGAGGGCCTGTTCATGTTTTCTTTTGCTTATGGCTTTGTTTTCTGTACTTTTTTGTGTCCTTGCTTTGCTGTATTCTTTGATCAGGTCGTCAAGAGAGACCATCTCCCCGTTGACTTCGATCTGGTTCTGATTATTTTTTTCCATATTTTTCTCCTTTTGAATTTTTTGTATTGTTATTCAGCTCATCCAGGATCTTCCCGGTTTTTTTGATCGGCAGAGTAACGATCGCCAGTTCTTCTTCATATGCTTTTTTATTTTCATATTCCCACTACTTTTGCTGATTTTTATCTCACCTTCAATTTTTCATTATACTCCTAATATTCTTTGTGGAATAATAAGTGAAATAAATTTTGGCAGTGTATATCTTGACCTTGAACCGCAGAAGCACTATAATATCTTTTAAAAAGGAGGAATAGTTAATGTTCACTATGAAAAAATTATCTGTTTTGACCATAGGTGCTTTCGTAACTGTAAATGTTGCTTATGCAGATTTTGGAGATGCGGTTGTCGGAGGATTGGTAGGTGGGGCGGTCGGTTCCGTGATTACCAATGAAGTATATAACAGCAACCGGCATACCAGCCATCCGTCATCGACACAGCACCATTACAGGTCAACGAAACATAAAAAACACAAAAAACATGCTGCAGTCCCAAAAGATACTCCGGAAATGAAGATTCAGAGGGCGCTTACAAGTCTTGGGTTCTATCATGGCAGGATTGATGGTGAGATTAACTCATATGAAACACGTTCCGCGATCAAAGCGATGAATATGGCATATGAAATCAGCAATAATGCTTCTTTGAAACCTGAAACACGAGATGCACTGATCTATCTGGGTACCCTTTTTGAGTTTGACAAAAATCTTATCGCCAGAGGGACGGATAAGCGTACAAAAGGCAGAAAGCTCCAGACGGCGTTGAAAATACACGGTTTTTACTTTTCCAGGATAGATGGTGCCGTAGGCCCGGGGACACGTAAGGCAATTTCTGAGTATAAAGCTGCAAACGGCTTGTCATACGGTCCGTCGCTTGATTATGAAGAGGAGTATCAGCTGATCAGTACAGCCAAACAGATGAATGACAAGAATATCGAAGATACGATCGCGACTCTTAAAGGTACGCAAAACAGACAGGTCCAGCCTACTACGCATATATTGCAAGCCAAGCCGATAGAGAAGGGCACAAATGAGGATATCGATAATACAATGATATTGCAGTAACTGTCTGATGGGAACCTCTAAAAACCCTGGATACTCATCTATGGTTACTATAGGTACCCTGATATCTGATGCATAAAAAGGGTTCACATGATTAGATTACTGACAGTTTTAATGATCCTGTTCATATTCTCACCAGATATTTTTGCCTACAAGGAGATCGTGGTCGATCTTTCCGAACAGCGTGCCTATGCCATAGAAGACGGAGTGATTATGTTCGATGGTCCGATCTCTACCGGTATGCGCGGACGCGAAACGCCGGAGGGTGAATACCTGATATTGCAGAAGAAGAAACATCACAAATCGAATCTCTGGCCCAAACCCAATGGCGGTGCGAAAATGAACTATATGCTGCGTCTTACTAACAGCGGTATTGCAATGCATCTTGGGTATGTACCCAAAAGAGGGCCGGCTTCACATGGCTGTATCAGACTGAAAAACGGATTTGCACAGCGTATGTATAAATGGGCAAGGGTCGGTACTTCTGTTTATGTCGAAGGCGATATCGAGGACTGGTACGTCATGCATCGGCAACAACGTAAAGGTCATTATAATGCTTATGATGATTACTTTATCGTGGAAGGTTATTAGGTGGTTTGGTAATAATTTCACTTTCCTGCATCATCTCGAACCAGTCGCGTTTGAACACTTTTCGGATGAAGGACTCTTTATGCGGCAGCAGACAGCTGCTACAGTCCTGATGTACTGCATTGTCTGAAACGAATTCTTTCCCCTCTTTGGCATCTATACTGCAGGCACTGTAGTATGTTTTATTATCTTTTTTATACAGTCCCTTGTCATCGAACCTGAAGTAGGGACAGGCACAGAGATAGCAGTTCAGTACTTCCATATCGTGACATTTTTTCTTCTCTGCATAGAGCGGGCAGAACTCCGGCTCTTTTTCGACCATGTTCTCAAAACGGAAATAGGCAATGACCTCTTCATTGCTCAGATCTGTAAGTTTTTTCATGATTTTTCGGTGTTTTTCTCCGTGTGCATCAAACCACTCTTTGTATGTCATGTCCCAACCTTCCTGAAACTTTTGAAAATAAGAACGATGACCACGATCTCGATGAAGACCAGAAGAAAATGCAGGTCATACACTTGTGCCTGATTGTCCGTTACACCAAAATGTTCGATGATCTTATAGAAGAGGTAGGACACCCCCATGCCCAAGAGATAGCCCAGCTGTTTTGCCGTATCGAGACGGGTCAGCAGTTCATCGGTCTTAAGCAGCAGTGTCTCGGCCCGTACAAGATAGGAACCAAAGACAAAAGTAATCTGGTATCCAATATATATGATCAGCGCCGTCTGGTAAGTGTAGGGGTGTTTGAGAAAAAAGAGCATAGCCAGCAGGAGGACGAACTCTACCAGCAGGGAGATACGGAAGAACCATTCGGCATTGAGGATGGTATGGTAAAAACGGGCGATGAGCAATATGCCTAGGGCAAGGAAAACACCACCAATGGAGTAGATGGAAGGTTCCAGCGGGCGGTAAAGTACAAAAATGACCCCCACGCTCAACCCCAGAAAAAGGGAATTAAGGAACTTATAGCGTATGAACCATTCGGGGACTATTTTCAGCATGGGGTATTATATCCTATATTGAAGTGTTATACGAGTTGGTGCTGTCGGGGGACAGCACCCTACAGTCGCATAGTTCTGGTTTTAGTGGTATCTCGTAGGGTGCTGTGTCCTCACGACACCAAAATTAAAAGCTGTACTTCACTTTGGCATACAAGCTTCTGCCCTCTGTAGCATAGCCGTAAACAGACTGGTACTCTTTGTCAAAGATGTTTCTTGCATTCAGGTAAAGCTCCAGGTCTTTCATCAGTTCCATGTTGAAGTTGAGATTCCACAATGTGTAGTTCCCGGTTTCCACATCGGAAGCAATGGGGTAACTGCCGTCCGTGTCGAGTCTGTCGCCAATATACTGTGCATTGATACCGAAATGCATATTGTTCTCGGTAAAGTACTCCAGCGTTGCGTTGAGCGTATCTTTGGCACGTCTCGGCAGATCAGTACCATCCTCTTTTTCAAATTTGAAGAGGTGGGTGTAGTTCCCCGAAAGGTGAAGGTTGAATGTTGGCAGTGTATAAGCACCCTGAACTTCCAGACCTTCGAATTTCGAGGTACCTTCCACATTCTGATACCCGCCGATGTATGTCAGAGGATCGTAGACATAATCGATATTATCCTCGACCCTGTTGTTGAAGTAGCTCACGGAGATCAGTTTCTTGTATGCTGCCGAGATGTCAAAGCCTTTGGTATAGCTTGGTTTCAGAAGAGAACCAGGTGTCGGTGTAGCAAGCTGGTAGGCACTGGGGGCATCGTAGGAAGTGTAGTAGTTTGCCGAGGTCGTAAAGCCTTTGAGGAAATCATGATGATGTTTCAGGCCTATCTTGTAGGTTGTTTTATTGTCGAATTCATCGTAACTGTCGTAGCGTAGATTGGTTTCAAGCAGTGTGTTCTCATTGATATTGTAGAGATTGGAAAGAAAGACGCCTTTGTCGGTATAGGTTGATTCTGTCGGAAGTGAAGGAAAACTTGAAATGTAATGGTTGTATCCTTCTATATCTTTGTATTCGAGTCCGAGGACCGCTTTGCCGTTCGTATAGTTATAGGCATTGATGAGCGCGTATTCTCTGAGTGTCGCCCTGTAGGTATTGTGACTGTAGCCAAAGGATCCTGAAGTGTAATAGTCTCTTTCAAACTCCCCTTTGCTTGCCGTCAATGTGGCAGAGTAGTTGTTCCTTTTGAAACGATAGTCAACGGCGTAGTTGGTCTGGTCAGCCGTGGCATGGGAGTAATCGTCATTTGCCTGTTCTATTGAATACATGTCATCATAGTCTGTTTTTGTTCTGATACGGTTATAACTGAAATTCACTTTATTGTTCTGGTTGAAGGCATAGCCGAATTTCAAATTGGCATTTTTGTTCTCATACCCATCTGCTTCAGCATCTCTTGGCGCCAGTGCAGAGAAACCGTCGGTCTTGAGGTAGCCGGCCAACATTTGTGCTGTCAGCTTGTCACTTTTATAGGAAAGATCTGCATCTGCACCCCTGGTGTTGTAAGAGCCGTAACTCAGGCCGAGCATACCGTGAATACCCTCTTTGGGTTCTTTGGTGATGATATTGATAACACCGGCCGATGCATTGGAGCCCCAGATGCTGCTGACACCGCCTTTGACGATCTCGATCTGTTGGATGTTGTTCGTGGTCAGGCTGTCAAGTAGTGCTGTACCGTTGGTCGTGCTCGGGTCATTGAGACGCATACCGTCAAGCAGTACAAGTACTTTTCCTGAATCCTGACCTCTGACAAAGAAAGAAGTGGGCTGACCCAGGCCGCCCAGATTGTCAACTTGTATACCGGCAACAGAACTGATGGCCTGTGCTACGGTCTGATACCCTTTCTCCTCTATCTCTTCGGATGTGATCACCGTGATATCCGACGTGGTGTCGTTGATGGACTGTTCGGTTTTGTTGGTCGAGATGACATCAATGGGTGCCAGGGTCGCTTCTTCGGCAAAAGCAGTGTTTGAAAGTAGTAATGTCGCCGTGATGAGGCTGAGTTGTTTGAACTTCATAATAATGTTTCCTGTGGTGTAATATCAATATTGTAGGGTGCGTAGACACGCACCGGGTTAGAAGGTGCGTGTCTACGCACCCTACGCGTTGTCATGGTAATAAATTGATTCAGAGTGAGATAGGAGGAGGAGAGGTCTTGTACTCTTCTATTTTGAAGGCATACCTGTGGTACTGGAAATTACTGTCGACCGTGCAGAGTTTGTTAAGGGTCGAGTACATGGCGATGATTGCCAGTGAAAAGTAACGTTTGGTATAGCCCCGTAAGTGTTTCATGCGCGGATTTTACACCAGGGCACCTCAAACAAACCTGATTATGGGTGATCAGGTTTGTTTGAGTTGCCCTAATTTAAATAAAATAAAGTATAATCCAAAACCAAAATACTGTCATCCTGAACTTGTTTCAGGATCTCTGTAAACTGCATTGAATGCCAGGGGGATGCTGAAACAAGTTCAGCATGACGTAGCAAAAATATTTAGGAGAATTCAATGGCAATTGAAACAGTAGCATCGACAGATGCATTTAAGGTACTGGTAGCGGAAGTGACAGCACAGGAAGGCTACAGAGAGCCTATGGCGTTTGGTATCGCAAGAGTGGACAGAGGACAGAAGAATGCGGAAAAAGTACTTCAGGCAAATTTCCCGCTGATCAACTGGAAAGAGAATTTTGGCTCGGCTGCCGTTTTCATTAAAGCGCTTCAGGAAGCGAAATGTGATGTTGATTTCAGCGGCAGTGAGTTCGTTGCGACTATCAATGACAATTTTGTCGCCAATGCTATGGCGGCATTTGCTCCGTACCTGGCAGAAGCGACAGGCGATTCACACAAAAATGTTCAGGTCATTAAAACATTGGCCAAAATGGAAGATATTGGTAAAAATTTCCGTATTGTATTTCTCTTTGAAGATGCTAATCCTGAGTCTGTTGAAGCAGTTTATCTGAAGCTTTATGCCCTTTCTTTGAGAAAAGCGGAGCTTAGAAAAGTCAACCTGAACGGAGCCTTCGGTATTCTTTCCAACGTGGCATGGGTAGGCAACACTCCGTATGAACTGGATTACCTCAGAGAGAACGAGATAGAGATGAAGCTCAACGGTACTTATCCGACAGTGGACTCTGTGGACAAATTCCCTAGATTCCTCCAGCATGTGATCCCGGATGACAATACGCGTATCCTTGAAGCTTCCAAGGTCAGAATGGGTGCGCAGCTGGCAGCAGGTACAACAGTAATGCCGGGTGCCTCATACATCAACTTCAATGCGGGTACACTCGGACCGGTCATGGTCGAGGGACGTATCTCCTCCTCTGCAATCGTTGGCGCCGGTTCGGATGTCGGCGGGGGTGCGAGTATCCTCGGTGTACTTTCCGGAACGGACGGCAACCCTATCAGCATTGGAGAAAACACATTGCTTGGTGCGAACTCGGTGACTGGCCTTCCTTTGGGAGACGGCTGTATCGTAGATGCGGGTATCACTATTTTGGCAGGTACGAAGATCAAGATCGCTCCGGAAGAACTCGAAAAGATCAAAGCTGCCAATCCGGATGCGAAGCTTGACAATAAGACGACCTTCAAAGGTGAAGAACTTCAGGGGCTCAACGGTATCCATTACAGACAGAATTCTCTTACGGGTGAGATCATTGCCAGAAGAAGTACGAGAGAAGTGAAGCTGAACGAAGATCTGCATTAAACAGTGCTGAGAATGACGTGCTACATGTTACGAAAAAGCGATAGGAAACAGAATGAATACTGATGACAAAGAACTGTTGAAGCAAGTAACACTGCTCGGTATTATGAAGAAGAAGCCTGATGAGACGCTTAATGATGTTATGGTGATGCTTGTTGATACAGGAATGTATAGTATGAAAGAGGCAAAACAGGTATTCAAAGAGCTCAAAGCCGATAAATATCTTGTGGATGGTCAGTTGACGCTGAAAGGCATCACTGAAGCCAAGGCGGCCGAAACAATGTTCAAGCAGGGGTAACAAATGCGTGTAGATAAATGGCTCAGTGCCGTCAATGTGGTAAAACGACGTACTATTGCAACAGACATGCTTAAAAGCGGTGTTGTTTATGTCAACAGTATGAAAGCCAAGGCTTCCAAAGACCTCAAAGTGGGAGATAAAGTGACCATTGAGTATCTCAAAGGCCCAAAGTCCTATGAAGTGTTACAGATACCTACGACGAAGACGATCCCCAAGTCTCAGAAAGAGGAATTTGTCAAAGAGTTGTAGGGTGTGCAATTGCACACCAAATAATTGACGGTGTGCAATTGCACACCCTACGGAGATAAAAGATGAATATAAAAGCCCAGTTTGAAAGACTGTTCACTAATGAAATGCCCCAGGAAGAAGCACGTCAATTCCTCATAGACCTTTATGAGAAAGGTGAGAGTGGGTCTGATATCGCCGCTGCGGCTTCTGTGATGCGTGAACACTCCGTCAAGGTACCTCTTCCTGATGAACTTCACGAAAAGGCGATCGATATTGTAGGAACAGGCGGCGACCAGAGTGGTTCATTCAACATTTCTACGACTGTTTCTCTTCTGCTAGCCTCTTTGGGGTCCAGGATCGCCAAGCACGGGAACCGAAGCATTACGAGTAACTCAGGTTCGGCAGATGTGCTTGAAGCTCTGGGGATCAACCTGAACCTCTCTGTGGAGCATCAGGTAAAAATGCTTGAAGAAACAGGGTTCTGTTTTATTTTTGCGATGAACCATCACCCTGCGATGAAACACATCATGCCCATACGAAAGTCCATACCGCACAGAACGATCTTCAATATCCTTGGACCGCTCACCAATCCGGCCGGAGCAAGAAAGTATCTTTTGGGCGTGTTCGACCCTGCCTATATCAAACGTATGGCTGAGGCACTGCTGGAACTCGATACCCAAAGAGCCTATGTCGTGAGCAGCCATGACGGAATGGATGAACTCTCCTTGTCAGGGAACAGCTCTTTTGCCTATGTGGAGACAGGTCGTATTTCTGAAGGTGAGATCAACCCTGAAGCTTTAGGGTTCAAACTGGCGCCCAAAGAGGCCATTCTTGGTGGGGATGCATTAGAAAATGCACAGATCACGAGAGACATTTTTTCCGGTGCAGAACGTGGAGCCAAAAGGGATATCGTCGTACTTAATGCAGCCTTTGCCCTTTTTGTTGACGGGAATGTCAGGGATATTGAAGAAGCCATCGCTATCGCAGAAGAGGGTCTTGACAGCGGTAAAGCCGCAACACATTTGAACTTCATGGCAGAGGTGTCACGAAAATTAATGTAGGGTATGCAATTGCACACCATTTAATCAAATTGAAATAAAATAAAATTTACGCCGAAAGGCCGGACACAATTAATGGTGTGCAATTGCACACCCTACGAGGTATTTATGGAAATCATCGCATCGCTGCAGGAATTAAATAAAGTTGTTGAATATCTCGATGAGGTTCTGCCTGCCGATACCGTTGTTTTCCTGCGCGGTAACCTGGCTGCTGGGAAAACCACATTGACACAGGCCATCGCCAAAGCAAGAGGGGTGGAGGGTGAAGTAACTTCCCCGACCTTTTCCCTGCAGCACTGTTACGGGGAAGGGCTGTACCATTACGACCTCTACCGTCTGGACCATGAGGAGTTTATGCAGATGGGACTTTTTGAAGAGTTCGAGAAGCCGGGATGGCATATGGTGGAGTGGGGCAGCGATATGCTTAAAACCTTTTTAGAGGGTGTAGGGTATAATGTGGCCATGATCGGGATAGAACCTTATGAAGAGAAACGAAAATATACAATAGAGTACTGAATGCATATACTTGAAGCCAAACACCTTGCCAAGACGATTAAGAAGACCAGGATTGTACACGATATCTCCATGATCGTCAAAAGTAAGGAGATCGTCGGGCTTCTGGGTCCCAACGGTGCAGGAAAGACCACCTCTTTCTATATGGTCTGCGGATTGACAGGTGCAACAGAGGGAGAGGTTTTTCTCGACGATGAAAAGCTTACCCATCTTCCTTTGAGTAAACGCGCACAGATGGGGATAGGCTATCTTCCTCAGGAGTCGAGTATCTTTAAAGACCTGACGGTCGAAGAGAATCTTCTGATCGCCGCGGAGGCACTTGAACTTCCCAAAGAGACGGTTCAGCCACGTATAGAGAAGCTCCTGGAGATCTTCAACATCGAGCCGATCCGTTCACGTATCGGTATCCGCCTGAGTGGTGGGGAGAGAAGAAGGGTGGAGATCGCCAGGGCACTGGTGGGCGAACCCAAATTCCTGCTTCTGGATGAACCTTTTGCAGGAGTCGACCCCATAGCGGTTCTTGACATCCAGAACATCATCCGGCAGCTGGTCGAACTCGATATGGGCATTCTCATTACCGACCACAATGTACGTGAAACACTGGGGATATGTGACAGAGCCTATGTTATGCGAAGCGGTGAAATGCTTGCGTCGGGTACCAGTGAAGAGATCGCCAATGATGAGAATGTACGGAAGCATTATCTGGGTGAGCATTTTACATTTTGATGTTGTGTAGGGTGTGTAGTCACGCACCTTTTTATTTTTTTGCACACAAAGCTAATTTCTTTTATTCGATATCGGTGCGTGGCTACGCACCCTACGGAGAAAACATGAGACTTTCTGATATAAAAATATTTCTTGACAAAGAAGTCTCTCAACGTAATTCCCTTACTGAACTCTCCTACGACAGACCTGACCCCCTGCTTGTCGCCTCAAAATACAGAGATGAAAGCATTGCATTGGTCTGTGCGCTGTTCGGGTATGGCAATGCCGGTCAGATTGTGAAATTTCTGGAAAGTCTCGATTTTTCTTTACTAGAGGTCCCTGAAAATAAGATACGCTCATCCTTGTCAGGGCATTACTATCGGTTTCAGAAATCAGAAGACGTGGCTGCACTTTTTATTGCACTGAAACGGTTAAAAGAGCATAACAGTATTGAAAATATTTTTTATCAGGGCTATCAAAGAGAGGGAAATATTCTCGATGGACTGTGGCATTTTATAGAAACATTGAAAGAGCTCCAACCGTACAGCTCACAGGGCTACGATTTTCTGACAGGCCGTCTGCCGAAGCGTGTAAACAGTGCGGGTACGTACAAACGTTACATGATGTATTTGAGATGGATGGTCCGTGATGACAGGTTGGACATGGGGTTGTGGACAAAGATCGATAAAAAGGATCTTCTCATGCCGTTGGATACACATACTTTCAAAATGTCAAGAAAACTGGGGCTTTTGAAGCGTAAAAGTTATGACATGAAAGCGGTGATGGAATTAACGGAACAGTTCAAACAATGGGATAGTGAAGACCCGATTAAATATGATTTTGCCCTTTATCGCTTGGGGCAGGAGAAATTAGTACAACTATAAGTGGAAATTCTCATAAAAATAGTCTTCCTTTAACCGACTGTTCAACTCAATTTTTGTATAATAACTCCAAATTATTATAAGAGGATGTTTTATGGAAGGTGTATTTACTTACCTTGGCGGTATTTTAGGCGAAGACAGCCACTCCGCAGTACTGATCGCACACTTGCTTCTGGTGGCTGTGATCGTTATTATGATCGCAAAAATGGCGACTAAAAGCTTCAGAGCAGTACCAAATGGTACACAAAATGTTATGGAGGCATACCTCGGTGGTGTGGTTGCCATGGGTAAAGATGTCATCGGTGAAGAGCTTGCAAGAAAGTATCTTCCGCTTGTTGCTGCTGTCGGACTGTTCATTTTTGTCTCTAACGTGATCGGTATCATCCCCGGTTTTGAGTCACCGACTTCAAACATCAATGTCACACTTCCTTTGGCACTTATGGTCTTTGTCTATTATAACTATGAAGGCATCAAAAAGCATGGTGTGGTACATTACTTCGCACACTTTGCCGGACCGGTAAAACTGCTTGCTCCGTTGATGTTCCCTATCGAGATCGTATCTCACCTTTCAAGGATCATCTCCCTTTCTTTCCGTCTTTTCGGTAATATCAAGGGTGATGACCTCTTCCTATGGGTACTGTTGATGCTGGTTCCTTTTGTCGCGCCGCTTCCTGCCTATCTGCTGCTTACTTTCTCTGCACTCTTGCAGACATTCGTATTCATGATCCTTATCTACGTATACCTTGCAGGTGCAGTAGCGATCGATGAAGAGCATGAAAAAGCGCCTGCGCCTGCCATAGATACAATGGGTGCAGTCTAACCGACCTATATGAGACTGACTGGCAAAACACTTGGTTTTGTGATCAATTTCCTCCTGGGTGTCGCATGGGCCTTTGTGCTCATTGGCGCCGTTTCATCCTTCTTCTCTTTTTATCAGATAAGTATCTTTTTTGCTATGGTTTCCGCATTGATCGGAGCACTTCCCGGTCTGATCGCCATACTTTTACTTGAGCATATCATTACAGGCAAAGAGAAGCTTTCGGAACTTAAAAAACAGACGATACTGCTTGAAGAACTGATAGATCTTTCTAAAAAATAGGTATTCCATGCTAACGCAGGGAGCTTTAGCCATCCTAAACTCCTTCAAATAACCAAAACGCTATAATCTGCCTTATTATTTCAGTAAGGAATGCTACTATGTTTGAAACGGTGATCGGTCTTGAAGTCCACGTTCAACTCAATACAAAAACAAAACTTTTCTGCTCTTGTCCTACCTCCTTTGCGGAACACCAGAATAAAAATACCTGTCCTACCTGTCTGGCACTTCCGGGGGCACTTCCAGTAGTGAACAAGGAGGCAGCCATCAAAGCGATGCGTTTTGGGTATGCCGTCAATGCAAACGTAAACCATACTTCCATTTTCGACAGAAAATCCTACTTCTATCCGGACAGTCCTTCCGCCTACCAGATCACGCAGTTGAGCAAAGCGATCGTACAGAAAGGTGAACTCTTCATAGACCTTGAGGACGGTTCACAGAAACGTATCGGCATCACACAGGCGCACCTTGAAGCAGATGCAGGGAAGAACATGCATGAGGGCAATTATTCCAAAGTGGACCTGAACCGTGCGGGGACACCGTTAATGGAGATCGTCTCTGAACCCGATATGCGTTCTTCGGATGAAGCGGTGGCATACCTGAAAAAACTGCACTCAACGGTACGTTACCTTGACATTTCCGATGCCAATATGCAGGAGGGGTCGTTCCGTTGTGATGTGAACGTCTCCATCCGTCCCAAGGGACAGGAAGCTTTCGGTACCAGAGTGGAGATAAAGAACATCAACTCGTTCCGTTTTGTGGCACAGGCGATTGCCTATGAAGTGCAAAGACAGGTCGAAGCCTATGAGGATGGTGTCTACGCACAGGAAGTGCATCAGGAGACGAGACTTTGGGATGTGGCCAAAAGTGAAACAAGGTCGATGAGAGGAAAAGAGGAAGCGGCGGACTACCGTTACTTCCCGGACCCGGACCTTCGTCCATTGACCGTAACACAGGAGATGATCGATGAGGCACTGGTTATGCCGGAACTGCCTGACGCAAAGGTGAAACGCTATGTGGAAGAGCTTGGTATCAAACATTACGACGCACTGGTCATCACTTCCCAAAAAGAGTTGGCGTACTATTTTGAAGAGATGATCACACAGGGTGCGGTAGCAAAAACGGCAGTGACCTGGCTGACCTCTGAGCTGCTCGGTCGCCTGAACAAAGCGGGGATAGAGATAGAAAATTCACCTGTGAGCGCCAAGACACTTGGCGAACTCGTGGCCAAGATCGCAGATGATACTGTTTCGGGAAAAGGTGCCAAAGAGGTGCTTGACCATATGATGGAAAATGAAAACCGTGATATCGATGTGATCATTGATGAGCTTGGACTTGCACAGGTCAGTGACGATGGTGCCATTCTGGCGATCATCGACGAGATCCTTGAGAATAATCAGGAAAAGGTGGAGCAGTACAAGGGCGGGAAAGAGAAGCTCTTTGGTTTCTTTGTCGGGCAGACGATGAAAGTGAGTAAAGGGACTGCAAACCCGGGTAAAGTGAACGAGTTGCTGAAACAGCGTTTGAATTCATAAATCAAAAGATAGGAGTGGGCTTATGAAAAATATGATCTTGTCATGGGCTCTCTCTATAAACAAATCGAAACGTTACCGCGAGATTAAAGAATCCGTACGGGACATCCTCAACAATCCGTCAAACCCCTACAAAAGGGTTTTCGACATTTTCATCATCTTTCTGATCATTACTTCGGTCTTCATCCTTATCTATGAAGTAGAACATCCGGTACCCAAATGGCTTGACAACTACGATATCTATTTTGTCTCTTTCGTCTTTTTTATCGAATATATACTTCGCTTGTGGACACATACTGATTTCTCGAAACGTATTGTGGAAGAGTACCATGATGCGCAGTTCCTGCATGCCGAGTTCGAACTCTGGCCGGTGCTGAAGGACGGGTTGAAGGAAAAGTTCCACTACATGATCACGCCTGCGGCAATCATCGACCTTTTAGCAATCTTCCCTGCCTACAGGCCTCTGAGAGTATTGCGTATCTTCGTACTCTTCAGGGTATTGAAACTCCTGCGCTACACCAAAAGTATCCATCAGTTCGTAGAAGTGCTCGTCAACAAGCGTTTTGAACTCTTAACACTTCTCTTTTTGCTTCTTTTTATCGTTGTGACGGCTGGTATCGCACTCTATGTCCTTGAGGAACATATCAACCCCAATATAGATTCGCTGTTTGATTCGATCTATTGGGCGCTGATCACCATTACTACGGTAGGATATGGCGATATCTCACCTGTGACCGATCTTGGACGCAGCATATCCATGCTGATCATCGTCAGTGGGATCGCCATGATCTCTTTTGCAACATCGGTCATTGTCTCTGCATTCTCTGAAAGGCTGAGCGAGATCAAAGAAGACCGAATTATCAAACAGATCAACAAAAGCAGATCATTTCTCATTATTTGCGGTTACGGGCAGATGGCAAAAATGTTTTTCAGGCAGAAAAATGAGAAGATAGACAACTATATTATCCTCGATAAAGACCCCAAAAGGGTAGAACAGGCACATAAGGACGGTTATCAGGCGATCGTTGAAGATGCCAGCCGTTTCGAGACCTTGAAAAAATTCAATGTGGAACATTCCAACATCACTGTTTTGTCTTTGACAGGAAGTGATGTCGAGAATATCTATATTACTCTCAATGCCAAGAGTATTTCACGCAGAATCAGGGTGATCGCCAGAGTAAACAATATGAATATTGTGAGTAAATTCAAATATGCCGGGGCGGACCATCTTCTCATGCCAAACCAGGTAGCCAATACGATGATCCGTACCGCGATCACCCAGCCGACGATGTACAAGGCGATCCACGCGATTCTGACGGGAAAGAGTATCGCCCGTATCGATGAGATCCATGTTCACGAGAGGCATTCCATGGTAGACAAGAGTGTTGCCGAACTTGATTTTAAAGCCAACAAGCTTCTGCTGATGGGTATTGAACGTAATGGAGAATTCCTTTTCAATCCGCTGCCGACAGAGCGGATACAGAATTACGACATTCTTTTGCTGATGGGACGGCAGATCAGTATAGAGTATTATAAAGAAATACATGAGGGAGGCCACGGATGACATCACAGTCCATTTTACTTTTTGGTTATGGAAGTCACGGAAGATTCATTGCCAGCGGACTGCATGAAGACGGCTTCAAGATCAAGATCGTCGAGTCGAACCAGGACTACTATGATCATGCGAGGGAAGACGGGTACATCGATGTCGAGTATGTGGATGTAACCAGCGACAGTATACTTCAGGCGCTCAATCCTCAACATTTTGACCAGCTGGTCTGCGTCATGGAAGATGAACACCTCAATGTATTTCTCACTCTTTCTTTGCGTTCGCTTTTCAAGGAAAGCTATATCCTTTCTATTTCCGACTCCATGCATACGACCAAAAAACTTAAAATGGCGGGAGCCGATAAAGTGATCGACCTCTATGAAGTGAGTGCCAACAAGATATACAATATCCTCAAGCGTCCTGTAGCAACAAAGATCCTTGAAGGGATCGTTATGGAGAGAGACGGTGTGGTATTCCGTGAAATACTGATCCCTGAAAATTCATTCCTTCAGGATGTGATGACGGATGATCTGGATCTTGCCCCTTACGGTATACTTCTGATCGGAATGATCGATGAGGAGATGGGGCATACGTTCGTATTTATCACAACAGGGATCAATCACCGGATCGATACAGGCGATACACTGGTCTGCATAGGACCGAAAGAAAAACTGGATGATTTTGAAGAGGTGTTGAAAAAGGAGAAAGATCTATTATGAAAATGGCAGTTATCGGTGCAGGAAAATGGGGGAAGGCACTCTACCATGCCTACAGTGAGAAGAATGATGTGGTGATCCATTCGCGTACTGCGCGCGATATCGAGCATTTTGTTCCTCTGGACGAGGCACTGGAGAGAGAATACCTTGTCATGGCCATTCCCGCACAGTTCGTACGTGGATGGATGGAAGAGAACTTTGAAGACAGAGGCCAGAAAATACTGGTAGCGGCCAAAGGGATAGAGACATCCACGGGTGCCTTCCTGAACGACATTTATACACAGTTCCTGCCCGAAGACCGCCTGGCATATATCTCGGGCCCCTCGTTCGCCGCTGAAGTACAGCAGTCACTCCCTACCGCACTGATGATCTCTTCGACCAACCTCGAACTGGCACAGACCTTTGCGGATCATCTGCCTTCCTACATAAAAGGATATGTGGATGATGATGTGGTCGGCGCGGAGGTATCGGGTGCCTACAAGAATGTCATTGCCATCGCCGGCGGGGTCTGTGACGGCCTGGGACTGGGAAACAATGCCAGAGCGGCACTGATCTCCCGCGGTCTTGTGGAGATGGCGCGTTTTGGCAAGAGCTTTGGTGCCAGAACGGAAACCTTTCTTTCTCTGGGGGGTGCGGGTGACCTTTTCCTGACGGCAAGTTCAAAACTTTCCCGAAACTACAGAGTGGGACTGGGGCTGGCAGCGGGGAAAAAGATGGATACCATTCTTGAAGAGCTTGGAGAGGTGGCCGAGGGGGTTCCTACTGCCAAAGCGCTTCACAAGATCGCTAAAGAAAAAGAGATTTACCTTCCTATTGCAGAGGAGGTATATGCCATGATCGAAGAGGGTAAAGATCCGCATGAAAGTGTGCATGACCTTTTAGGATAGGTCTTTAATTTTTTTACGATAAAATATCCCTTTTAAAGGGAAAGATCTATGTATTTAAAGCACTTATTTTTATTATTAGTTTTCTTTAGCAGTTTTGCTTCTGCAGGATTTTTTGGCGACGACAATGAAAGCAAAGAGATCGAACTTCCCACACATATCATCAAATTCAGCGGTGAGGAGGTTTTTTCGGAATCCGACCTCCTCGACGCGGTCAGTGCTGACCATAAAAGCTTCTACCAGTTCTGGAAGGATGATACGGCACGTATCAAGGACAAACTTCTCCCCACACTTTCAGCGACACTGCGGAACTATTTTGACTCCGAGGGTTATTATGATGCCAAGTTCAAGATAAAGCAGGACAAAACAACGGTGGAAGTCAGCGTTAAGGAGAACAAGCCGGTCCTTGTGAATGATATCAATGTCAGCAGTGACTACGATATCGGTGAGATTATTACTTTCCATAAAGGTGATGTATTCAAGGCAAAGGAATTTATCAGGATCAAGAACAAGATCGCCGAAGAGATGCTCAAGCAGGGCTACTGCAGTTACGACCTTGATACCAAAGCCTATGTCGACCTTGAAAAGCATACGGCAGACCTGAAATACGTACTGAAAAAGGGCGGGGTATGTACCTTTGGGAATGTGACGGTCTACGGGAACAAAACCATCGATGCGGACATCATAAAGTCCCGTGTCAGGGCAAGAGAGGGAGAAAGATTCAATCTCGAACGGGTCAAAGATACCTATGATTCACTTTACGGCCTGCAAAGCTTTGATTCCGTTCTGGTCAGTGTGGACCGGAAGTTCTACAATGTCGTCCCTGTCGACATTGCGGTAAAAGAGATGCAGAAGGATTACCATTTCGAGGCAGGTGCGGGGTACGACAGTTATGTCGGTGCACGTGTGCACGGACAGGCCATCAAGCACAACTTCATGGGAGATGCACAGCAGCTCCAGCTCGACCTTGCCTGGTCACAGTTGGAGCAGATGGCCATCGTGAGTTTTTTCAAACCCGTGATCTGGGAACCTTTCGGTTTCTACCTCGACCTGGGGGCAAAGGGCGGTTATTCCAACCTCGGATATGACGGTTTCCAGGAAGAGAAACTTTTTTTCAGGACTTATCTGAACCATGTGTCAAAACGCCTCGACATCAAAGCGGGACTTGCTTTTGAATCCATAGACATTACCAGAAGAGATGATGGAAAGCCACCGCTTCCCGATGACGCATACAACCTTTTCCTTCTGACCTATCCCTATATCGATGTCATCTACGATGGCAGAGATTCCAAACTCAACCCGAAGTACGGCTACTACGTCAGAGGGTATGGCGAGTGGGGGATCCCTACCAATTCCGAGACCAGTGATTACCAGAAGTATCTTCTTGAACTCAGAGGGATCTATACTTTTGCGGATCTTACCCTGGCGGCCGTAGGGAAAGTGGGTATCATCAAGATCGGTGAGGAGAACAACAACCAGGGGATCCCGGAATCGAAGAAGTTCTTCGCAGGGGGAATGTACTCCAACCGTGCCTACGGTTTCAGGGAGATCGGTGTGATCACCTCTCCTACTGCCGACCTTGTGGACGGTGCCCAGACATGGGCCAACCTTTCAGTGGAAGCGGATTACCCGGTATGGGGGGACCTTTATGCTGCGGTCTTCAGCGACAATACCATGCTGACCAGGGAGAGCGGGGATTTCAACGGTGATATTATCAGTTCGGCGGGTGTGGGTGTACGCTATATGACACCGGTCGGCCCGCTGAAACTCGATGTGGGTTTCAACGTACATGATACCTCCATTTACGGTATTCAATTCCAAATAGGGCAGTCATTCTAATGAAGAAGTTTTTTTATGGTATCTTGATCTTTTTTGTCTCACTTATTGTGATCATCGTGGTTGCTGCAAACTCTTCTTTTGTCATCAAAAAAGTAGCAGATATCTTCGCTCCAGACTATAACATCACTTATAGTGACATTACGGGGAATGTCTTTACCGGTGTCAAGATCAACGGACTTAAATATGCCGATATGAAGATCAGTAAGCAGATCCGTTTTTCATGGAACCCCTCAAAGATCCTCTATAAGCGCATCGCGATCAGTGAGATCAGCGGTGAGAATGTCGATGTAGATGCGGTCAAAGCATTGATCGCTTCTTTTCCCAAGAGTGTTGAAGAAGATGATAACAGCAGTTCCGCACCTTTCCCTCTTGTCGTGACGGTCGGCAAGGTGCATATCACCGTTAACCCTTTTAAAGAGCAGGGGATACTGTTCAAAAAAACGCTTTTGAATGCCGAAGATATCTCTTATGCCAGTGATGAAGTGGAAGTAGGGGACCTTCAGGTGCAAGTCGATACCAATGTAACGGACCTGAAACTCCAGGCTTCCCTGGAGGACGGAAAAGTCACGGTCAAAGATTTGAGTATCGATGAAATAGACAGTGAGACACTACAGGCGATGTTCATGCCAAAAGAGAACAATGCCACAGAGAAAGAAACTTCCAAGACAGCCGGAACAGGCAGCGATGAACCGCTGAACCCCCTCATTCCCCGGGAAGCGGTTATTGAACACTTCTCAGCTTCCCTGAAACCAAGAAGCTACCTTGATGCCAATATAGACAAACTCAAAGTGAACATCGATGATCTCAAGACGGATATCACCAAGATCCTCGATAATAAACAAAGTGCCATCTCGGTTAGTAATTATGCACTTGAGTTCAAGAGTGATATCGGACAGGCCGAAATAGCCGGTATGTTGAAGAATGATACGGTCACAGTGAAAAAGCTGGACATTATCAAAGTCGATACGTTGGCATTGAAAGCCATGTTCGCACCTGACAGTAATGAAAGTAACGGTAGTATAATAACCGATGAAAAGATCGTAAAAGCAGAGACAAAAGTAGAGCATACTGCTGTAGCTGCTCCGCAAGAGCAGAACGCCCTGATCCCGAAAAAGGTGGTGATCAAATCCGTGCATGCCGATATTTTGCCGGCAACTTTCGAGCCGGCCCGTATTCTTTCATTCGCATTGGATGCGAAGAATATAGAAGTGAATGTGCCAGAACAGATCGTAGAGAAGGGGACGATCGATCTGAATGCTACGACGAATTTTAGCAATATCACCGAAAAAGGAAGCATCGAGAAAAATCGTTTCAAAGGGCATATCGTACTCAGCCCACAGAAGCACCTTTTTGATCTCTACGAGCTGCCTTTGAGCAGAGAAGCCATTGGTGATATCGGTATAGATATTGCCGCATCCCAAGAGAAGGCAACCGTCGATATTGATACCCGGGCCAAACAGATCCTCCTTGTCAAGACCGATGTGAATGCAACGGATATGAATGGTACGGATACCAATGCGAGCAAGCCTTTCAATGTCGATATCGATCAGCTTAAAACCCATGTGGCCTATCTGCTCAAAGAGGGTTCATTGAGAGCAGATACGAATATAAAGCTTTCCACTCCCTATGCGAAAGATATCACGATAACGAACAACTTTGCGATGGATGGGAATATCAGCTATTCGGGTAAGATCAAAAGCGGGGAGCTTGCAGGCCTGGATGCGAAGCTTCTCAAACCGATCAATAACCTGCTTATAGCCTACAGCGGAACGGACAAAAGTGTCAAGACAGATATCAATGCAGAGGGGATCAAGGGGTATTTTATCGCCAAAGATCTGAAAAAGAGCGGTATCTTCCATCTGGAGACAAAGCATGCCGTAGAGGTAGGAAAAATGGTCGTTCTTCCGCCTGAGCTCAATGCTACGAAGGTCAATGCGGTTATTGATGTGCCACTCAATTTCGCCAAACTCACGCCGATCAAAGGCAAAGCGAAGATCAGCTCCAATGTGGCCAATGTAGATGCCGATATCGTGTACGGTGACGTTATGACACTCAAAGCGGTTACAAAGATACCCGATGATTCACTGCTGAAGAATTTTGACAAGAACATTCACTGGAATGCCATTTCTCCATTGACCGCCAATGCGAAAATGAGTAAAAAAGATATCACCGCTTCACTCAAATCCAGCAAGATCTCCGCGACGATGGATATGAAGCCTGCCGACGGGACGGTGAATGGAAAGATACGCCTTGCAGGACTGATTACCACAATGAAAGGAAAGACCGATGGTGATATTGTCATTAAGAGCGATATCGGCTCTTTTAGTACGCTGCTCGGAACAGTCAAGGAGTTCTACACAGTAGAAGACCTGCCGAAAGTGGACGGAAAACTGGACCTTTCCCTTGTGATCAATAAAAAACGGGAAGCAGCACTGAAGCTTACCTCTCCACAGATCATCTACCATGTGGACAGAAAGACCGACCAGATGCTTGACGATGTCAGTATCGTACTTGGCCTCAAAGGCCAGAAACTTGAACTCTCCTCCTATCAGCTGACGTACAGTAAAATGAAATTCTTTGCGACAAAGCCTTCCGTTGTGGAGATGAAAGACGGGACAGTCACCATTGCGCAACTGTGGCTGAACGATCAGCTGAAAGTGACAGGGCAACTCGATACCAAAACGATGAAGGGTGAGATCCTTGCCGATGCACCGACCTTCCACCTTGCCCATGAGATGGTCGACCTTGACAGCAAAATCAACATCAAAACCAAATTCAACGGTACCGCCACTGATGTGAACGGAAAGGTCACGCTGCTTGGCGGAAATGTACATTACGATCTCGGTGCCAAGAGTTTCCCAAGTGACAGCGACATCGTCATAGTACAGGACATGAAACCGGAAAAACCCAATCCTTTCATGGACAACCTGACGATCAACATGATCGTAAATTCGGAAAAGCCGCTGGTCTATAAACAGGGCGATATCGACATGAAAGCCAATGCCGACATCAAGGTCCTCAAAGCGATCAATTCAGACCCGATGGTTTTGGGTCAGATAAATCTTGTCAAAGGCGGAACCTATGACTTCCAGGGAAAACGTTTTGTAGTCGAAAAAGGAAATATCTATCTTACCGGTGACCCCAATAAACCGCTTTTGGATATTGAAGTGGATTACCAGGCGGAAAATTATCTGATCACCATTATGGTGTCGGGAACGCCTGCTGTACCGGTGATCAACTTCTCTTCAAAGCCGAGTTTGTCACGTGAACAGATACTCTCTGTCATCCTCTTTGATTCCGAGGAGGGTGCAGGAAGCAACAGCAGTGAGGATATGATGAAGATGATGGGCGGTGCCATGGCGAAGTCCGTCCTTGCCAATGCCGGTGTCAAGATAGACTATCTTGCTATCGGAGCGGACGGCAGCATGGCGATTGGTAAGAAGCTGACGGACAATATCACTGTAATCTACAAGAACGAGGAGGTTTCCAGCGTCGAACTGAAATACAAACATTCGCCGCGTACAGAGAGTGTCCTTGAATTTGACGAGATCTCCCAGTCCTACGATATTGTTTATAAGAGAGATATGAGTCAGGATGATATCATCAAGTTTGTCGGAGGAGAAGAAAAAAAGAAGTAGGTTTAACTGTATGACCCGGGTTTCAGGAGAGTCTGGACTTGAAGTCACCATACCCAAACTCCCGAACCACTTCTATTTCGCCATCGAGTCTCTCTATGGCAATGGCTGGCAGTTTGATGCCGTTGAAAGTAGTCGCTTTGACCATCGTGTAGTGCATCTGGTCCTCAAAGAATACCCTGTCACCTATTTTCAGAGGTGCATCGAAACTGTAGTCCCCCATGATATCTCCCGCCAGACAGGTATTTCCTGCTAGACGGTAGGTATGTTTCTTCTCTCCCACTTTGCCGGCACCGCGTACCTCTGCGCGGTAGGGCATGATGATGGTATCGGGCATATGTGTTTCTGCCGATGTGTCCAAAATGGCAATGTCAATGCCGTTGTGAACGATGTCGAGTACCGTAGCGATGAGAGGCCCTGTCTCCCAGGCAACAGCCTCTCCCGGTTCCAGATAGACTTCTACATCGTAACGCGCTTTGAAATCACGTATCAGAGTGACGAGCCTCTCAATATCGTACCCTTTTCTGGTAATGTGATGGCCACCGCCAAAGTTGATCCATTTCATTTTAGGGATATATGCTCCAAAGTTCGTTTCGAAATGTTGGAGGACCTTTTCAAGCGAAGAGCTGTCCTGTTCGCAAAGTGCATGGAAATGTAGGCCGTCACATATCTCCACTATACTTTCATCGAAATTCTCTTTGGTAGTACCCAGCCTGGAGTATAGGCCGCAGGGATTGTAGATCTCTTTGGGTGATTCCGAATATTCCGGATTGATACGCAGGCCCAGTGAGAGAGAGGGGTTGGTTTCTCTGGCCTGTGCCGCAAAACGCTTGAACTGGGCAGGGGAGTTGAAAACAAGATGCTGTGACAGTGAGGCGATCTTGTCGATCTCTTTCTCTTTGAAAGCCGGTGCATAGGTATGGACCTCTTTACCGAATTCCTCCTGTGCCAACATAGCTTCATGCAGGCCGCTGGCACAGCATCCGTCAAGATACTGTCGGATAAGCGGGAAACTTTTCCAGAGAGCGTAGCCTTTCAAGGCGAGCAGTATTTTGGCACCGCTTTTTTCTTTAATGCTCTGTAACAGTTCAAGATTATTGACGAGTTTTTTTTCTTTAAGCAGCCAGCAGGGAGAGGGGATCTTTTTTATTTTTGAACTATTCATAGGAAATTATAACTTTTTTAGTTAAAATAATTTTAAATTATTTAACAGTGAACTTTTCTTTCAGACCAAACAGGCTAAAAAATATGAAGAGATCGTCTTAAAGACATCGAATTAACACAAATTAAGTATTTTTAAGGTAAAATCGCGTCCAAATAATGGCTCACTTTACTTGTAGCCAAAACAGATAAGGATAATCGGAATGAAAAGAACATACCAACCACATAACACACCAAGAAAAAGAACACACGGTTTCAGAACAAGAATGAAGACAAAGAACGGTAGAAAAGTGATCTCTGCAAGAAGAGCCAAAGGCAGAAAAAGACTGTCAGTATAATACGGCTGCCGGTATAAGACCATTAGCAAGATTAAACATTTTACGCGGATAAAGAGCAGTAAAGAGTTTAACGGAGTGTATAAGCACTCCACAAAAACATGGCACTCACCTTATTTCGTACTTTTCTACAAAAGATCAGAAGAGTACAAGGTCGGTTTTGTAGCCAGCAAAAAAATTGGAAATGCAGTTCACCGAAACAGAGCAAAGCGTTTGCTGAGAGCACATTTCATTGAAAATATCGATCTGCTAAAAAGCGGATCATATGTACTGGTTGCAAAACCTGCCCTTCTAAGCAAAAGCTTTTCAGAGAGTCGAAAAGCCTATCTTCATGCCCTCAAAAAGTGTACAGCATTACAAAAACCTTAGCACAATTTAACAGAGTTAAGACTATACTATCACCGATATATCACTAAAGGTAAAATTTTGGAACAACAAGATCTGAATAAACGACTTCTTCTCGCACTTGCCCTCTCATTTTTCGTATTTGTAGGATACAGTTACCTCTTTCCTCCGCAAAAGCAAGTGGCTCAAACAGAGCAGAATATCAGTAATACACAAACACCCAAGGCCGTGACGACTCAAAGCACGCCAAAAAGCACACCTGTTAATATGGACAAAGCACAGAATGCTCCCAAGAATACTGCTTCTGAGAAAGTACTTGCAACCGTGACTTCCAATACTTTCAAGATCACTATTGACGAGTTCGGACGTATCGCTCAGTATGAACTGCTTGAAGCAAAATACAAAGATGCAGAAGGCCACAACCTTCAGATCCTTGGCACGAACGAGGTAAAACCTCTTGAAGTACGTTTTTCCGATGCAAAAATCAATGATGAAGCGTTCAAAACACCCTATACCCTTGATGGGTCGGCATCGGTAGATGTAAGCAGTAATGCACAGATACTGATATTGACACAAAAACTCTCAGCACTGACCGTGACCAAAAAGATCACTATCAAACCGGATGGATCGTACGATATTGATGTGACGACCTCTGCGCCTGCACCGTATTTCATCACACCGGGCCACAGACCGATGGCGGACAGTTCCAGATATATGCTGGTTAGAGGTGCTTTGGTCGAAGGAGCGGATGGTGTCATTACAACTATTCCTGACGGCGATGCCAAAGGGACAGAAACATTTAAAAATGCAAAAATCGCTTCTGCCTTTGACCGCTATGTAGCGACCATGTTCTACGATTTTAAGAAGGGTATGAATGTCTCCATTCTCAAAGTAGGCAATGATGATCCCCTGATATTTGTCGAAGGCGGGCAGAACCTGCATCTTGGCGGATATATCGGGCCAAAAGAGTATAACATCCTGAAGAATATCAATCCGGAGTTGACGAATACGATTGAGTTCGGATGGTTCACTTTCCTCTCCAAGCCTTTCTTCAAGGTACTTTTATGGATCCACGGCCTCATAGGCAACTGGGGTTGGGCGATTATTCTCTTTACACTATTGGTCAAACTGACACTTTTCCCGCTCTCCTATAAAGGTATGATGTCCATGCAGAAGCTTAAGGACCTTGCGCCTAAAATGAAGGACCTTAAAGCAAAATACAAAGGAGATCCGGCAAAGCTCAATGCGCAGATGATGGAACTCTACAAGAAGAACGGGGCCAATCCTATGGGTGGATGTCTGCCTATGATCCTTCAGATTCCGGTATTCTTTGCACTATATCGGGTATTGCTGAATGCCGATGAACTTCAGGGTGCTGCATGGATCCCCGGCTGGATCAATAACCTTGCCGTAGCAGACCCTTACTATGTACTTCCTGTATTGATGGGTATCTCCATGTGGTTCCAGCAGAGAATTACACCGAATAACTTTACCGATCCTCTGCAGGAGAAGATATTCAAGTGGTTCCCTGTCCTTATGGCAGGTATGTTCATTATCATGCCTTTCCCTTCAGGACTGGTACTCTACTGGGTTGTGAACAACACCTTTACGATCGGACAGCAGTATGTGATCAACAGAGCATATGCCAAGCATAAAGCTGCGGTAGTTGCTGCTCATCACAAGAAGGAAAAGGAAAGCTGATGAAGAAAGTTGAAGCACCTACGCTTGAAGAGGCGTATGAAAAAGCTGCAACACTACTCTCCTGTTCTATTGCTGATCTTCGGTATGAAGTGGTGCAGTACCCTTCCAAAGGGATCCTAGGTTTACTAAAGAAAAATGCCATTATCGTAGCGACTTGCAAACAACCTTCTGCACCCATACAGGAAGATACTCTCCCTGAAATTGGAGAAGCTGGAACAACAGAAGCTGAAATAATTGAATCTTTTGGAACAGCAAAAGAGAGTTTTGCCTCTGAAGTGATCGCTGTAGTAAAAGATGAAAGTCAGACACTTCATAAATCTGTGGAAAATAATGTCGTACTTGATAGCTTTTTCGATACAGACAATAAAAAAGAAGAAACCGAAGCTATTGAAAAAGAGAGTGTGGTCTATGATGAGTTGGCAAGGCTTATCGAGGATGAACTCAAAGTACTCCTTTCACACTCCTGTTTTGCCATAGATGTGGTGGAAGTGGATGTCATCAACAATACGGCACTGATTTTCATAGACGGTGATGATGCAGCCCTGCTCATAGGAAAAGAAGGCTACCGATACAATGCACTCTCCTATATGCTTTTCAACTGGCTGCATACGAAGTATGAACTCTTTATCAAACTTGAGATCGCCGAATTCCTTACCTCGCAGCAGGAGATGATACGTAACTACATTAAACCTGTTATTGAAAACGTAGAGAAGAACGGCAGAGGCAAAACACGTTCTCTTGACGGTATTTTGGTACAGATCGCACTCGAACAGCTGCGTGAAGCCTTTCCGAACAAGTATGTCGCGATCAAAACCGGTAAAGCAGGCAATAAATTTGTTATCATCAATGATTTCAACAATAAGCAATCATAAAACAGTACGCATATAGTGCAAAGCCCTATATACTACGCTAACGCTGAGTTCACTTCAGCAGTGGGCTCAAGGGACTAGTCACTTTGGAGAAAAAGATGCAAAATACGATAGCCGCCATAGCAACAGCCTATGGCGTCTCCTCCATTTCCATCATCCGCGTGAGCGGTAACGCTGCTCTGGATATTGCAAAAAAGATCTCACATCTTGAAGAGGTCAAACCCCGCCATGCGCATCTTACTTCACTCTATAACAGTCAAAATGACCTGATAGACCAGGCAATCATGATCTATTTCAAAGCACCTTTCTCTTTTACAGGTGAGGAGATCGTTGAGTTCCAGTGCCATGGTGGTATGATCGTTGCACAGGAGATACTCGATACTATCCTCTCTTACGGTATCAGACTGGCAGAACCTGGAGAATTCTCCAAACGTGCCTTCTTCAACGGAAAGATAGACCTCACAGAAGCAGAGGCGATTTCCAAACTGATCGAAGCAAAAAGTGTGGATGCCGCAAAGATCCTTGCCAAACAGATGAAGGGTGAACTGAAGTATTTTGTTGATGAGAGCAGGGATGCTCTGCTGCGCTCTCTGGCCTATTCGGAAGTGATGATTGATTACGCGGAAGAAGATATCCCTGATGATATCATGCGAAGCATTGTTACACAGCTGGACGGACTGAGTGAACAGATCATGAAGATCGTAGATGCCAGCTACAGAAGACGGGGATTGATAGAAGGATTCAAAGTAGCGATCATCGGTAAGCCCAATGTAGGTAAAAGTTCCCTGCTCAATGCTTTGCTTTCTTATGACCGTGCGATCGTCAGTGATATCGCAGGTACGACCAGAGATACCATTGAAGAGCAGGTACGTATCGGTTCCCATATCATCAGACTAGTCGATACAGCAGGTATACGCGAGTCTGAAGATACCATTGAAAAGATCGGAATAGAGCGCTCCCTGAGCTCGGTGGAAGATGCCGATATCATCATTGCACTTTTTGACGGATCAAGGGAATTTGACAGTGAAGATGAAAAGATTCTCGCGATTGTCGATGCCCTGCAGGACAAACATATTATCGTTGCCATCAACAAGTCTGACCTGGAGATGAAACTCGATGGAGACAGGATCAACAGTTATGACCCCATAGAGGTCAGTGCCAAAAAAGGCTTTGTGAAGTTAACGAGACAGATGGAAGCACTGCTGGATAGTATTGGTGAAGGGGAAGAGCTTATGCTGATCTCCGCACGCCAGATCGAAGCGGTGAACAGAGCCAAAAATGCCATAGCTGAAGCAAAAGAACCACTAATGAATGGTGAACTTGAATTTTTTTCCTATCATCTTCAGGAGGCGGTGAAAGCTATCTCTTCTATTTCAAAACCATATGACAGTGAAGAGATACTGGACAAGATGTTCGGTGAATTCTGTCTGGGGAAATAGTATGCAGCTAATTGACAAGATCATGAATATTGAAAATATCGAACTCTATCTGATCGTATTTCTGATATTTTTTACCCTGTGGTTCATTCTCAATACCGTTAAACACTACCGTGGAGAAAAAAGAAAGGTTAAAAACCTACACCGTTTTGCCAAAGAAGGTGAACGGGAAGCACAACATGATCTTGCCCAGCGTTACCAAAAAGGAAATTTTGTGAAGAAAAACTATGACAGGGCGGCATTCTGGTACCATAGTGCAGCTCTGAAGGGTGACGAGAAAGCTAAAGGCCATTTGGAAAAATTCCTGCAAAATCATCAAAAGAAAAAGTGTTAATAGTGTATAATGGCATGCATTATAAACAAGGAAGAAGATCTATGACAAAAAAAAACATACTATTTTTATTTCTTATGATTATGACTTTCATCTTTTCAGGATGTGTCAATAACAATCTCGCTTTTCCGGGGACAGGTTCGGGACAGGCACCTTCGCATAAAGGTAATACCTGGGCGGATGATACCAATATCAATGATGTCTATATCGATGATCTCGATGAGAATATGACAGAGTCTGAAACGGCGATTACCGAAGAGAGTAGGCAGTCTGTCGTGAAGCGCATCCCCTTCCCCATAGGTGAATACAACCGTCTTGCCCGCATTGGTAAAGGCACGGTAAAAGGTGCGATCTATGTGACGGACTATTCCGGCAACAAGATCCCGGGAAGAGGAACGAGACTCTACCTCAATCCGGCGACAAGTTATTCCGATCAGTGGTACAGAGAGAGTTATCTTGGAGGACAGAAGATGGAAAAAGCTGATTCAAGACTGTTCAACTATTTGCGTTTTACCGCTGCCGACAATGACGGAAAATTCGCCTTCTATGGGGTACCAAGCGGTAGCTACTACCTTATCGGAACGGTCAAATGCGGAACGGAATGCGGGTACGATACCCCTCAAAGTATCCGTATAGCCAAAAGAATTTCTATACAGGGCAACCAGGTCCTCGAAGCGGACCTTGCAAGACCGGTGGATTGATAAAATATTGTTTGAGGGTGCATGACCACGCACCAAAAATACATGGCGTATGCCTTCTTATTCGTTCGGATACGCCTCTTCCAAAGCAGTATAAAGATCTTCAGGCGTAATCTCATCCTTCTCATCCAGAATATGCTGCATCGTCACATTATCCTCTTTTCCGTCCCATATTTTGTTGTAGTTCCCCTCTTTGTACCCGTGATCCTGTCTGAACTGGTTAAGAATGTTCTTTCCGACATAGAGTTTATAGAGGCTGTCGAGGTTCAATCCTGACTGCATAGCCACATCGATGAAGGTTTCCATCAGTTCAGTGGTCGAATCATTGCAGAAAAGTACTTTCATCAGTTTTTCGACCACTTCGATCTGTTCATAATAGTTCTTGTCTGTAGGCGTGGTCTCTTCACGAAAACTTTGGTAATTTTTCAGACTGCAAATGGCATCGGTAAGATCTTCGATGTTTCCCAATCCTTTTATTTTGTAATCTTCAAGCCCCTGTGACATGATGAAATGCCAGATGTCCACCGCTTCGATCTTGATGTTCTCGTAGTCCGGTTCTGCATCAATGTTCTTCCAGTGTTTCCATGGGTAACTCTCAATAAGCTCGGCACACTCTAGGTAGGTACAGCGTTTCCAGTCAATGAGCTTTCCGTTCTTCGTAACGCCTTTTTCCCAGCCTTCGCCGTTGGTCGCATCATTGAGTTGTTGCTGAAGTTTCAGCATTTGTAATATTTTATTCATGGATTACCTTGTGTCAATATGTGTTATTCCTCGTTCCCACGCTTAGCATAGGAACGAGATACCGATGCGTTATTCTACCTTTTCATCACTTATTTAGTACTTTTTAAGTAAAATAGTTCCCTTATTTAACCCGGGTTCATCCCCAATTAAAGGACACATTTTATGTCACAACCAGTTGAAAACCTAGATGAAGTGTTGAAGAATCACAAGCTCAGCAAAGAGGAGTACGAAGATATTCTCCGTATTCTTGATGGGCGCCATCCCAATATCGTTGAGATCGGTATCTTCTCTGCTATGTGGTCTGAACACTGTTCCTACAAATCAAGTAAAAAATATCTGAACGGTTTCCCGACAAAGGCACCATGGGTCATCCAGGGACCGGGTGAGAATGCAGGTGTCATCGACATTGGTGATGGTATGGCGGCTGTCTTTAAGATGGAGAGCCATAACCACCCGTCGTTCATCGAACCTTTTCAGGGTGCAGCGACCGGTGTGGGCGGTATTTTGAGAGACATCTTCACTATGGGTGCAAGACCGGTAGCGAACCTGAACGCACTTCGTTTCGGCAGGGTCAGAGGTGACAGTGACATCAACAAGTACCAGAGACACCTTGTCCGCGGTGTGGTCGATGGTATTGGCTCTTACGGTAACTGTATGGGGGTGCCTACCATTGGCGGTGAAGTGAGCTTCGATGAGAGTTATAACGGGAACATCCTCGTCAATGCCTTTTCTCTGGGACTGGTAAAGTCCGATGAGATCTTCCTCGGGGTTGCATCGGGTATCGGCAATCCGGTCATGTATGTAGGGTCCAAAACGGGCCGTGACGGCCTTGGCGGTGCGGTGATGAGTTCGGACTCTTTTACCGAAGAGTCCAAGTCGCTTCGTCCGACCGTACAGGTGGGTGACCCATTCACGGAAAAGCTTTTGCTTGAAGCCTGTCTCGAACTCTTTAAGACAGATGCGATCATTGGTATCCAGGACATGGGTGCTGCAGGGTTGACCTCTTCCGCATTCGAAATGGCAGGGAAAACAGGTGCAGGACTTATCATGCATCTTGACAAAGTGCCGGCGAGAGAAGAGGGAATGACCCCGTATGACTTTATGCTTTCCGAATCTCAGGAGCGTATGCTCATCTGTGCGAAAAAGGGCAGGGAGCAAGAAATCATCGATATTTTTGAAAAATGGGAGCTCGATGTTGCCGTCATCGGTGAAGTGACCGATACAGAAAGAATGGAACTTTTCTGGTATGGCGATAAGGTATGTGACATGCCGATCGCCCCGGTGAGTGAAGAAGCGCCTATTTTGGACAGACCGGTAGCAAGACCGGCCTATCTGAATGAAGTGATTGCCAAAACAGTGGACGATTACGCAAAGGTGGATGACCAGGAAGCCTATGAAAAACTTCTCGCACCGCTTGAAGTCGTGGACAAGGCATGGGTCTACAACCAGTATGACTCTATGGTGCAGACCAATACAACCAAACATCCGGGAAGCCTCGATGCCTCCTGTATCCGTATCAAAGAGAACGGGAGAGCACTGGCAATGAGTTCCGACTGTAACCCGCGCTACTGCTACATCGATCCGAAAGGCGGTGCTGCTTTGGCAGTTGTTGAAAGTGGTAGAAATGTAGCCATGTCCGGTGCCAGACCACTTTCCATCACGGACTGTCTCAACTATGGTAACCCTGAGAATCCTGAAGTCATGTGGCAGTTCGCCCAGGGATGTGAAGGGATCAAAGAAGCCTGTCTTGAACTCAACACGCCGGTTGTATCAGGAAACGTATCGCTTTACAATGAGACCAACGGGGTTTCTGTCTTCCCGACACCTGCCATTGCGATGGTAGGGTTGAACGATGATCAGAACAAAGTGCTCCCTTCCGTCTTCCAGCATGAGGGGAACAATATTGTCCTCATCGGTGAGACCAAAGGGGAATTCGGTGGTTCACTCTACATCAAGGAACTTTTTGGAGAGACAGTAGGAACACTGCCATCCTTCGACTACAAAACGGAGCTGAAACTTTGGGAACTTGTCATCGAAGCGAATAAAATAGGACTGCTTGAATCTGCCAAAGACGTGAATGTCGGCGGTATCGCCATCGCGCTTTCCAAAATGGCGGCGGTCTCAAGTAAAGGGATCACGGTAAAGGCCTCTGTCAGCAATAGCAGAGATATCTTTGATGAATCACAGAGCAGGGCATTGCTTGAAGTTGCAGATGCCGATCTGGAAGAACTTCTGGACATGGCTGCGGGTCTTGGACTGAAGGCGGAAGTCATCGGAAAGATTGGCGGCGAAGAAGTGAAGGTGAACGATGTGGCACTTCCGCTTGAGAAAGTGAAGGATGTTTATTTCAATACCTTTAAACGGACTATTGAACAGGACCTCTAAATGTGTAGGGTGCTGTCCCCTGACGGCACCAAATGAATATATTATCATTCTGGGTTTCTTTTCTACTTTTTTTAGAAAAAAGTAGACAAAAAATCGTCACTTCACAAGTGTACTTCGATGTTCCCGGCGCGTTGCTTCGCAATATGCGCGCCTCCACATCGGTACACCCAGTGTTCAGTGACAAAGAAAAAATTGATAGATATATGTAGAGTGCGCGATACGTACATTATAAAATTTGATGAAAGAGAGAAAAATGAGAGCATTATTAAGCGTAAGCGACAAGAACGGTATCGTTGAGTTTGCCAGAGGTCTGGAAAAACTGGGTTGGGAGATCATCTCTACGGGCGGAACCTATAAAGCACTGTCAACGGCAGGCATCAAAGTCATCGAGATCGATGAAGTAACGAAATTCCCTGAGTGTTTCGAAGGGCGTGTGAAGACACTGAACCCTTATGTACATGGCGGTATCCTTCACAAGCGCGGTGATAAAGCGCATGTAGAGCAGGCTAAAGAGCTTGGCGTGGAAGGCATCGACCTTGTCTGTGTAAATCTTTATCCCTTCAAAGAAACGATCGAGAGAACGGATGATTTCGGTGAGATCATCGAGAATATCGATATCGGTGGCCCGACAATGGTACGTTCAGCGGCAAAGAACTTCAACGATGTGCTTATCGTCACAGATGTGAACGATTATGAAGAAGTACTTGGTGCGCTGGAGAATGGACGTGACAGTCTGGAATTCAGAAGAGGGCTCATGATCAAGGCTTTCGAGCATACGGCGGCGTACGATTCCATGATCGCCAACTATATGAACGATCGTTTCAACAACGGATTCGGTGCGTACCAGTTCATTACCGGTAAAAAAGTCTTCCAGACACGTTACGGAGAGAATCCGCATCAGGACGGTGCGCTTTATGAGTTTGGCAGTTTTTTTTCTGAGAATTTCAGACAGATCAAGGGTGAAGCGAGCTTCAACAATCTTACAGATGTGAACGGCGCACTCAAGATCGCGGCAAGTTTCGGTGACGAACCGGCGGTCTGTATCGTCAAGCATGGCAACCCCTGCGGATTTGCTATCAAGTCCACATTGACGGAATCCTATGTAGAAGCGCTTAAGTGCGACCCTGTCTCAGCCTTCGGCGGTGTGGTAGCTGTCAATGGTATCGTAACAAGAGAGATGGCTGAAAAGATGAATGAGATCTTCCTTGAAGTGATCATCGCGGCTGACTTCACTGAAGATGCAGTGGCTGTGTTTGAAAAGAAAAAGCGCATCAAACTTTTCTCCCAGGGCAATGCAAGGCTGCTTATGAGCCATGATTCCCATGACTTCAAACATATCGACGGCGGTTTTGTGTACCAGAACTCTGACTGTATCTGTGACAATGAAGTGCACAATGCTCAGAAAAAGTCAAAGCTCACTGCTTCAGAGCAGGAGATGAAAGACTTAGAGATCGCATGGAAAGTAGCAGGTCTTACCAAGTCCAACTGTGTGGTCTATGTCAAAGACTCTGCGATGGTAGCCGTGGGTATGGGAATGACCAGCCGTGTCGATGCTGCACAGTGTGCCCTCAAAAAGGCGAAAGAGATGGGGCTGGATGTCTCAGGCGCAGCGATGGCTTCCGAAGCCTTCTTCCCGTTCAGGGACAGCATAGACGCCGCAGCGGAAGCTGGTGTCAAAGCCATCATCGAACCGGGCGGTTCCATTCGTGACGACGAAGTCATCGAAGCGGCGGACGAGCACGGTATCGCGCTTTACTTCACGACGGTGAGACACTTTTTGCATTAAAAAATAGGTTTACCTATTTTTTAATATTTAGTGCGTAGGGTGCGCTGTTCCACAGCACCAATCAAATAAGGGCACATCTAATAACCCTAGATGCTCATAACATCTCTAGCTTTTATCTAGGGTAGGCACTCTTTTGCAGGCCTAGCCATAGCTAAGTCAAAAAAGAGTAACAACGCATAGGTGAAAGCTGGTGATGCCCAGAGGGTGGGCTTTGCAAACGCAATATTTCACAAGATTTTTACTTCGTCTTAGCTTTGGCTAGGACTTGAAAGCCTCTTGCAAAATCTCACATTTGCAAAACCCATTATGAGTATTTAGGGTTTTTAGATGTGCCCATAATGCATAAAAAATGGTGCCGTTAGGGGACAGCACCCTACGTGTGCTTGAACCGGTACATCATAATCGATGCTGCTACAGCGACATTGAAACTCTTTATCCCCTCTTCCATCTCTATGGTCACCACTTCATCGCAGAGTGCCAGTATTTCGTCTGATATGCCCAGCTGTTCATGCCCCATTAGAAGTGCCCATTTTCCCGGGACCCGTACCTGTGAGAGTGGGGTGGAATCTTTGGTGACCTCTGCGGCGAAGATGCGGTAGCCCATCTTTTTCAGTTTCTGTATCGTCTCTTTGATATTGTCGTAGCGGTGGAACTTCAGTTTGCCTATATGGCCCATCGAGACACGCAGCGCGCGTCTTGCGTAGGGGTGCGGCCCCTGTCTTGGAAGAAGGAGTGAGCCTACATCCAGTGCTGCGGCAGAACGGGCTATGGAGCCGATGTTGTCCGTATTACTGATCTCGTCGAGCATAATGATGTGATTGCCCAACGCATCCAGGGTACTCTCTTTTGGGCGAACCCCGTGCATCATGACGTTATGGTGGAGCCTATGCCCGACGATCTGTTCGAGCACGGTCTTGGGGGCGACGTAAGCAACAGGGATCGTGTAGTTCGCCAGAAAGTCTCTGTAAGTATCGTAATATTCCTGTGCTGCGAAAATACTTTTGATCTCCACTCCTGATTCTATCAGCAGATTGACCACTTTGGGACTGTCCGCAATGAAAGAGCCGTCTTTGGAGAAGGCATTCTCACGTAATCTCTGGTATATCTGTACTTCCGGAAGGTCGATATCGTTCACTTCTATAAAATTCATATTGTATTGTACAAAATATTTAAAATAATCCAAACTTGATTGACATTGACTAAAGTTTTTTGATATAATACTTTTAAAAATAAGCAATAATTTAAGTTAGATAGGAAGAAAACAATGTCAAAAAGTTTATACGAAACATTAGGGGTCAGTGAAAATGCCAGTGCTGATGAGATAAAAAAAGCCTACAGAAAACTGGCGAGAAAATACCATCCGGATATCAACAAAGATGAGAGTGCCGTAGATAAGTTCAAAGAGATCAATGCGGCGTATGAAGTCCTGAGTGATGCTGAGAAAAAGGCACAGTATGACCAGTACGGCGACCAGATGTTCGGTGGTCAGAATTTCCATGACTTTGCGCGCGGACAGGGGCAGGGAGTAGACCTTGACGAGATCCTTCGCCAGATGTTCGGTGGTGGCGCTGGCGGAGGCGGCGGTTTCTCCGGTAGCTTTGGCGGCGCGCAGGGCGGTTTCGGAGGTTTCGGCGGCTTTGGCGGTCCAGACCTGGATGTATCTGCACGTATCACCGTACCTTTTATGACGGCCATCCAGGGCGGAAAGTACAAGATCAATGTGGAAGGCGAGAGCTTTGACATCAAGATTCCTGCAGGTATCAAAAGCGGTGAAACACTGCGTGTCAGAGGCAAAGGCAAATCCTACCAGGGGCAGAGAGGCGACCTTCTCATCAAGGTGGAAGTAGCGGAATCCGATGAATACGAGAGAAAAGGCGACAATCTTTACAAAACCTTCGATGTACCTTTGAAAGAAGCGCTTTTCGGCGGAAAAGTACAGGTACAGACACCTGAAAAAGAGGTTTCCCTGAAAGTACCGAAAAATACAAAGAACGGCCAGAAATTCAGACTCAAAGGCAAAGGGGTCCCTGACAGAAAAACAGCGATGAGAGGCGATCTGTACCTCATTGCCAATGTCGTATTGCCCGATGTGGACAGTCTTGATCCTGAAGTAAAAAAAGTACTTGAAGAAAAGTTATAAAGGAGTACATGATGCATAGCTATGATGAACCTGTCTATCTTATTTCTGTAGTGGCCACGATGCTGAACATCCACCCCCAGACGCTCAGACAATATGAGAGAGAGGGGCTTGTCGAGCCTTCCCGGACACAGGGACGTATGCGTCTATATTCGCAGAGGGACATCGATCGTATGAAACTTATCCTGCGTTTGACACGGCAAATGGGTGTGAACCTTGCGGGAGTGGACATCGTACTGCAGCTCAAGGAGCAGATAGATGAAATGCAAAAAGAGATCGATCAGCTCAGAGAAGAACTCAGCAAGGTCAACCGTAACGGCTCGGTACATGTCAGTAAAGCGCTAGTGACTAAAAATTCTTATGATATTATCATATTTGAGGATTGATCGGTTTTTTTGGGAAACGAAGCTCTTTGATGTTATTTTTATTATTTTTTATAAGCTATAATAATTTTATATAAAATTATGGTACAATATCTTGGTAAATACAGAAAAAGGCGGAAATGGAAATAATGAAGAGAATTTTACTTTCAATGGGCACTATTTTAGCTATGAACAGCTTCGCGGTAGCAGGAGGTGACATTGTTCCCGCTCCGGTAGTACAGGAAAATGATGATGCCGGCTGGTACGCAGGTCTGGGTCTTGCGTATGACCGTGTCTATTCAATCGACAAGGGATGGTTTGATAATTCCGTTCCTACACAGGATGAAGTCGGGAATGTAGTTGGTATTGTCGGCTATGATTTCAATGAATATATCGGTATAGAAGGACGTATTTCCCAAAGTATATTTGAAGAAGATTATGCAGATCTTTTTACTTACAGTATTTTTGTAAAGCCGCAGTATAGATTTAGAGACAAAGATGATCTCGAAAATGATGATGGCTACTTTACCATATACGGACTCCTGGGGTTCGGTGGTGTCAATGTTGACGGTACTGACGGCGATGCGCCTGCACACCCCGATATGTTCGGGCAGGAGATCTTGAGCGATACCTCTTTTCAGTGGGGTTTTGGTATAAGTTATACTTTTGTTGAACAGCCCGATGACGAACGTTATGCGTTGAAGGATACATGGTCTGTCTTTATAGATTATACTTCCCTCATAAAGGATGCTGATATTCATTCAACACTCTATGGCTATGATCCGAAAATATATGATAAACTGAGTGTTGACGGTATTACTGCCGGTGTAACCTATCATTTTTAGACAGCTGCTTAATACCCTTCTATAGGGAGTAGTTTCCTGCTCCTTCTCTTCTCTCAAAAGTTCAGCTTATTCGTGGGCGAGTAATAAAATCTAAACCTATTTGGATATACTTGCTTGTACTTTTCTATAGTAGATGAACTATGCTTCAAGGATTAAAATGAATACAAAAAATCTTCAGAACAATAATGAAGAAGAGATCACTCTAAAAGATATTCTGCGTATTCTTCACAGGTATCGCTATATGATTCTGATTTTTGTACTGTTCTCTGCTGCACTCAGTACCTATATTGCCTATTTTAAACCAAATATCTATAAGGCGACTACCACAGTGGAAGTTGGTTTGGGACATGATGAAGGCGGAGATATTTTAAGTAGGGCGACAGAACCGGGAAGGCTCATAGCCGATACAGAGAAAGAGATCATCCAGTCACGTTATCTTGCAGCCAAGGCACTGAAAAAAGTCGATTTCACCCATCGTTATTATACGACAAGAAAATTCAGAGAGATTGAACTCTATAAAGATGCTCCGTTTAAAGTAGGTATGTTGAAAGGGTATGGTATACCGTTCAACCTTTACCCGGTAGATGCAAAACAGTATCGCATAGAAGTAAAAGAGGCAGTAGACAGAAATGGGACTTCCTGGAATTATGACAAAATCCACATGTATGGTGAGGAGGTCATTACACCATATTTCCATCTCAATATCCGACGAACAAAACCGGCACAGGACCAAGCGTATCATTTTGTGATAAACCGTTCCAATCATCCGGTAGGAGGTGTCAGTGTAGGACAGCATACAAAAGCATCTACGATCCTGCATATTTCGTATGAAGAGAATGTACCGCTCCGTGCCCAGGAATATACGAATGCATTGGCAGATGCCTATATGACTCAAAATATTGAAAAGAAGACAAGGCAGGCGACACTCCAGCTAAAATTTTTAGATAAGGAACTGCAAAACATTACCGAAAACCTAAAGGGTTCAGCTGTAAAGATAGAAGAATTCAAAAAAGGTGCCAATACCGTCAGTTTGAGTTCCAAGGCAGAAAACATTATTCGTAAGATGAGTGATGCAGAAGCAAAACTTGAAGCATTGCAGATAGAATCTGAAATGCTTGATAATTTGCACAAACAGGTTAAAAAAGGAAAGAATCTTGAAACGATCTCTGTTGCCGGCATGGAAGGAAGTGCCAGTACAGCCTTGGCAGACAAAGTTACACAGCTGCAAAATGCGATCATTAAAAAGAAACTACTGCGGGAAGATTATACCGAACTGTATCCGGGGGTCATTAAGCTGAGAAAACAGATCTCAGAGCTTAAAAATATCATTATAACCACTATTGCAAACCTAAGAACAAACCTGAAGGAAAAGCATTCTCTTTTACAAAAATCGATTGCCAGGTACCAAAAAGAGTTAAACGTAATTCCTGCAGATGAGAGAATGTACGGACAGTTGCAGCGTAAGTTTGCTGTCAATGAAAAAATTTACTCCTATTTGCTTGAAAAACGTTCTTCCACCGCTATCGTCAAAGCATCCACCGTGAGCAAGAACAGGGTTATCGATTATGCTTTAGTGCCCCATGCTCCTATCAAGCCGAAACGTATGCTTATCGTATTGATAGGTGTGGTCCTGGGACTGGTGCTGGGACTTGTTGTTGCCTTTTTACGTTACTACTTTGACGACAGACTGCAGAATGAAGATGATATTGTCGATCATTTGGATATTCCTTTGCTGGGGATTATTCCCCATATGAAAAAAGATTCTGATAAATTGAAAGTCATACTGAAACCAAAATCGTCTCTTGCCGAATCTTTCCGAAATATACGGACCAATTTGCAATTTATGTATACAGGGCAGAAATCTCATGTTATAGCGGTTACTTCTACGATCAGTGGAGAAGGCAAGACAACGATCTGTATCAATCTTGCGGCGATCATGAGCCTTGCAGGGAAGAAAACGATCATTTTGAATCTTGATATGCGAAAACCGACACTGCATGAAAAATTCGGGATCCAGAATGTGAAGGGTATGAGTTCGTTACTTTCGAAAACTGCTTCCCTGGGAAGCATCATTCAAAAGACTGAATATCCCAATCTCGATGTAATCACCTCCGGCCCTATTCCTCCCAACCCCAGTGAACTGATACAGGGAGTTCTTATGGAAAAAGTTATTGAAAAGCTTAGGGAAGTCTATGATGTGATCATTCTTGATACCCCTCCCATAGGGCTGGTGACAGATGCAAGAACATTGATGCATCTTGCAGATACCAGCCTCTATGTGTTACGTGCGGGACATTCAAAAAGAGGTTTTCTCAAGAATATTCAACAGCTTTCAACTTTAAAAGAGATACACGGATTGAGTATTGTCCTCAATGATGTCAAGAGAGATCAGCATGGTTACGGCTATGGCTATGGCTATGGCTATGGCTATGGCTACGGCTACGGATATTATGAGGATGACAAGGATTAAAATGCAGTATAATGAGACACTAAATGTCGAATCGGACAAGCATTAATGTTCTCTTTCTTTAAAAAGAAGAAAGTACTTCAACGGGGTCCACTCCTGGAAGTGGACCTGCATTCCCATCTGATACCGGGGATAGATGACGGTTCTCATAGTATGGATGAAAGTCTATCATTGATAAAGGGACTCAGTGCCTTGGGATATAAAAAACTTATTACCACACCGCATATCATGTCTGATGCCTACAAAAACGGAGCAGAAAATATTAATGCAGGCTTGAAGGAACTTCAGGAAGCAGTAAAAAAGAAAGAAATTCCTGTCGAGATAGAAGCCGCGGCAGAATATTATCTGGATGATATGTTCTATGAAGAATTGAAAAAGCCGGAAGTGATGAGCATCAGAGGGAAATACCTTTTGTTTGAAAGCTCCTATTTTTCCAAACCGATGCAGATGGAAGAGATGGTCTTTGCCGTAGGTACAGCTGGTTACCTGCCTATACTGGCCCATCCGGAACGTTATCGATATATTAAAGATCCTGACAAAGAGTACAGACGTTTGAAAGAATTAGGGGTATTGTTTCAGGTCAACCTGAATTCTTTTGGGGGGCATTACGGTAAAAATGCGAAAGCATTGGCACATTTCCTGTCCGAAAAAGGAATGATCGATTTTCTCGGTTCAGACACGCACCATCAAAAACAGGTCAAAAGTCTTATGACTGTATTTCATCTTGAGGCATATCATCATATTTTTAAGTATAACCAGATCAAAAATAACGAATTATTATGATTTTATAATCACAGCTATGATATCATATGAAAAAATATGAAAGTATTTTAAAACAAGGAGAAGGACATGGGAAGGAATGATACGTTAAAGATTTTAGTATTGATTGGTTTTGTATTCACTCTTGTGGGGTGCAGTAATGACTATGAATTGCTGAAAACAGACAAAAGTGTGTCGCAACTAAAAAGTGTCAAGGTATCCGCAAGGAGTATCGAGTACCGTATTTTGCCACAGGATAGACTGGAAGTCATACTGTACAAAGATCCCAGTCAACTGTCTGAATCACGTACGGGTCTGGCAGGTGACAGTATGAATAGTAAAGGTGTTCTGGTCAATGCAGCGGGATACATTACCATGCCGCTGATCGGGAAAGTCAAAGTTTCCGGACTCACGCAGACCCAGGCGGCAGAAAAGATCACCCGTATGTATAAGAAATATTTGAACACACCTTCTGTCTACCTTGAAGTACTCAATAAACGCATTTTGGTTCTGGGAGAAGTGAATAGCCCGGGTGTAGTCGAGATAGATAAAGAAAAGATGACACTTTTTGAAGCCCTGGCTCATGCCGGTGACCTGAGCAATTCAGCGGTAAGAAATGAAATTATTATCGTTTCGAGTGACAAGAACGGTATGTGGATGAGAATGGTCGACCTGACCAACTTTGACAAAATGAACTATGCGAGTTTGATGTTGCGGCCTAATGACATTGTGTATGTTAAACCAAATAACTGGAAGCAGTTCAAGGTCGCTTCAGGTGATGTGACTTCAGTCCTTGATCCAATTCTGAAAATTGCAGGTGCGTATGCGGCCTTTGCATATATTGTAGATTAATTGCATAGATGACAGTAGAATTTTTACTGATATTCTTTGTCAGTGTCCTGTTCGTATGGGGTATGAAGCATTATTCTCCCAGAATAGGCCTTGTAGACATACCCAACATAAGAAGCAGCCATAACGATGTGATCCCCAGAGGTGGGGGTGTCGGTTTCACTATGGCAGTATGGCTGCTACTCCCTTTTATCTGTTTTTCTGTTGTTACTGAGTACTTTTGGACCTTTATAGCGATTTTTCTTGTTCTTATCGTAGGTTTTCTCGATGACCATAGAGATACCTCCCCCAATACGAAATTCATTGTGATCATACTTGCTACGATATTGATCTATTTTGATAACATAGTCATTGATGATATTGGTGTTTTTTTTGGATGGCATCTGCAGTTGGGATGGTTGGCTTTACCCTTCACTGCGCTGGCAGTAGTAGGTTTTACCAATGCCCTCAATCTCATAGACGGCCTTGATGGCTTGGCAGCGGGAATCAGTATAGTGATCTTCACATCACTCTTTTCTGTAGGGTATATGCATGATGATACATTTATTACCTGTATTTCTTTAGCCTTCATTGCCGCACTGTCTGCATTTCTTCTTTTTAACTGGAATCCTGCCTCTATATTCATGGGTGACAGCGGTTCTCTGGTACTCGGTTTTGTGATCGCTGTTTTATCTGTCAAAGCATTAGCCTATATCCCGGCTGTCAGTATTCTTTTCCTTGCAGCAATACCCAACATGGATGTAATGATCATACTGGTAAGGAGAAAAATGCATGGACATTCAGCTTTTGCTGCAGATAAATGTCATTTTCACCATATTTTACATCAGTTTTTTTCAAACAATACAAAGAAGACGGTATTTTTTCTTATTGTTCTTCAGGTGATCTATTCGATGACAGGATTACAATTGGATAAAAATATCGATGAAGGGTATCTGCTTGTTCTTTTTATTTTAAACACTGTTATGCTCTATCTGATACTCAGCACTATGATCAAAAGGCAGAAGAGAGACTGCTGATTTGAGTGCCAAGTATTACGATTAACACTTAACCAATTACCAATTATCAATTACTAATTTGCTATAATATCTACCAAATAAAGGAAGAGGATCCTCCATGAATTATAAAATAGCTGTTATCGGCCTCGGCTATGTAGGCCTGCCTTTGGCACATGCTTTCAGCAAAAAATATGAAGTGGTTGGTTTCGATATCAACAAAGAGCGAATTGATGAACTGAATACTGGGTACGACAGTACATTGGAACTTGATAAAAACCAGATGAAAGAAGCCCTTG
Source organism: Sulfurovum sp. NBC37-1 (assembly GCF_000010345.1). Taxonomy (NCBI): domain Bacteria; kingdom Pseudomonadati; phylum Campylobacterota; class Epsilonproteobacteria; order Campylobacterales; family Sulfurovaceae; genus Sulfurovum; species Sulfurovum sp. NBC37-1. Next base: position 1,609,923 of record NC_009663.1, on the reverse strand, counting down.
AAAATGGAATGCAGTTCAAAACACAGCCGGAAGAGATAGCAGGTTGCAACATTTACATCGTGACAGTACCTACCCCTATAGACAGTTCCAACCGTCCAGACCTTACACCGCTGGTCAAGTCTTCGGAGTCGGTAGGAGAAATACTCAAAAAAGGTGATATCGTCATTTATGAATCTACTGTCTATCCGGGTGTTACCGAAGAGATATGTGTACCGGTGCTTGAAAAGGTTTCGGGCCAGAAGTTCAATGAAGACTTTTTTTGCGGCTACAGCCCTGAGCGTATCAATCCGGGAGACAAGGAACATACAGTCACCAAGATCCTCAAGGTTACCTCCGGCTCTACCCCTGAAGTTGCCAAGATCGTCGATGATCTCTACAAAAGCATTATTACGGCTGGAACCTATCTGGCCTCTTCTATCAAAGTGGCAGAAGCTTCCAAGGTCATCGAAAATACGCAAAGAGATGTCAATATTGCACTTATCAACGAACTGGCCCTCATCTTTGACACCATGGACATTGATACCAGAGAGGTTATAGAGGCGGCTGCGACGAAATGGAACTTCATCAAACTCACTCCGGGGCTGGTCGGCGGCCACTGCATCGGTGTGGACCCGTACTATCTGACCTACAAGGCACAGGAGCTTGGCTACAAACCAAATCTCATTTTGGGCGCACGGCAGATCAACAACAGCATGAGCAAATACATTGCTGAACGTACCATCAAAGAGATGATCGCACATGACAAGAAGATCAAAGATGCGAATGTTCTGGTTTTGGGTCTTACCTTCAAAGAAGATTGTCCCGATATCCGTAATTCCAAAGTCTTCGATATCATCGATGAACTATCCGACTATGGCTGCATCGTCGATGCCTATGATCCGTGGGTAGAGAAGAAGGACATAATTCAGAACAACTTTACATTTATTGCTGACCCTTTCCAAAGTGACAAAAAATATGATGCAGTTATTGTTGCAGTTGGACATAAAGAGTTTAAAGTACTAGAGCGAGGCAACTATGATTGTATTAGCATAACTAAGCCAGTGCTTATAGACATAAAGGGGATTATTGAAAATCCTACCTGGAGGCTGTAATGAAAGGTATCATTCTGGCAGGAGGAAGCGGCACACGTCTTTATCCTATTACAAAAGGTGTAAGTAAACAACTATTGCCTATATATGATAAGCCAATGATCTACTATCCGTTGTCTGTACTTATGCTGGCAGGGATAAAAGAAGTTCTTATTATCTCAACCCCTCATGATCTACCGCGATTTGAAGAGCTGTTGGGTGATGGTAGAGATCTGGGGATGAAGTTCAGCTATATTGTTCAGCCTTTTCCGGACGGATTGGCTCAGGCATTTATTTTAGGTGAAACGTTCATAGGGGATGACAATGTAGCGCTTGTACTTGGTGACAATATCTTTTATGGACAAGGATTTACGCCTATTCTCAGGAGAGCTGCATCACAAAAGAGTGGTGCTACAGTATTTGGTTATCAGGTAAAAGATCCTGAGCGTTTTGGTGTGGTTGAGTTCGATGAAAACCAAAAAGCGATCAGTATAGAAGAAAAACCGACACATCCAAAATCCAATTTTGCTGTTACAGGACTTTATTTTTACGATAATAATGTTATAGAGATCGCAAAAAATATTGAGCCTTCTCATCGGGGTGAACTTGAGATTACTTCTGTCAATAATGCGTATCTTGAAAGAGGTGCATTGAACGTCGAACTTTTAGGCCGTGGTTTTGCATGGCTCGATACCGGAACACATGATTCTATGATGGAAGCAGGTCAATTTGTACAGACAATAGAAAACAGACAAGGTTACAAAATTGCATGTATCGAAGAGATAGCTTTCAGGAATGGATGGATAACCAAAGTGCAGCTTTTAAAGCTGGCCCAAGCGCTTAAAAAAACAGGATATGGCCAATACATGCTAGAAATAGCAGAGGAAATAATTTAATTATGAATGATGAAGGTTAAGTGATGAGTAAAAGAAATATTACCTTAAATAAATCATTTGAATTTGCCATAAGAATTGTAAAATTATATAAATATCTTTGTGATAATAAAAAAGAGTATATAATTTCAAAACAACTTTTAAGATGCGGTACATCCATAGGAGCAAATATCAATGAAGCTCAAGCTGGTAACAAAAAAAGATTTTATAGCTAAAATGAGTATAGCAAGTAAAGAATCTAGAGAAACAAAATATTGGATAGAATTATTAATTGCAACAAACTATTTATCAGAAGAAGACAAACATACAAAAAGTTTGCTTTTAGAGATAGATGAACTTATCAAACTCTTAACTTCCATAGTAAAGACATCTCAAACAAAAGAAATATGATTTGGAAACACTCACCACTAAACATTCACCACTAAAAACTATCCTCGTAACCGGTTGTGCTGGTTTCATAGGATCAAACTTTGTTCCTTATTTTCTGGAAAAATATCCAAATTACCGCATTGTCAACTTAGACTTATTAACTTATGCAGGCAACCTCGACAATCTAAAAGAAGTCGAAGACATCCTTAACAACAACTCAACACTTCTGGCACTAAATGCCGATACCCCCGTTTCTAAAGAACAAGAGGGGTGCAACACTCAACACTCAACCCTACAAAACGATCGCTATCATTTTGTGAAAGGTAATATCTGCAATCGAGAGTTAGTCGAGTTTATCTTCAACGAGTACGACGTCCAGGCTGTTATCCACTTTGCCGCAGAGTCTCATGTGGATAACTCCATTAAGAACCCTGGTGTTTTCGTAGAAACTAATGTTAATGGGACATTTACACTTTTGGATGTAGCATACAAATACTGGATGGAAAAGCCTTTCAAGTATCGGGAACGATATATGGAAGGAGTGTTTAGTGATGAGTGTTTCACCCCAAGGGCATTTCCTAATCGGGCAGTGATGAGTGAGAAAGAGCAAGAGCAAGAGCAAGAGAAAAACAACTGCCCAACGGAAATGCCTTTAGGTGCAACACTCAACACTCATCACTCAAAACTTGATGAAATTACTCTGCCGAGATTTCATCACATTTCCACCGATGAAGTCTACGGAACACTCAGCGACGACCCGGACGATCTTTTTACTGAAGAGACTCCCTACGCTCCGAACTCTCCATACTCCGCATCCAAAGCAAGCTCCGATATGATCGTTCGAAGCTATGTGGAGACCTACGGTATGGACTGTGTCATCACCAACTGCTCAAACAACTACGGCCCAAAGCAGCATGACGAAAAGCTCATTCCGACCATCATCAGAAAAGCATTGGTGGGTGAATCCATCCCCATTTACGGAGACGGGAAGAATATCCGTGACTGGCTCTATGTGCTCGACCACTGCAAAGGGATAGACCTTGCCTACCACACAGGGAAGAAAGGCGAGGTCTACAACATCGGTGGACGAAACGAACGCACCAACCTCCAGATCGTAGACCGTATCTGCGAGATTCTTGACGAAAAGATACCTCCCCAAACTAACTCAAAACTTCTGGCACTAAATGGCGATACCCCCGTTTCTAAAGAACAAGAGGGGTGCAACACTAAACACTTAACACTCAAATCCTACAAAGACTTGGTAACTTTTGTTGACGACCGGGCTGGCCATGACCGCCGCTACGCCATCGATGCCACCAAAATAGAAAATGAACTTGGCTGGAAGGCAGATGAAGATTTTGATAGTGGGATCGTGAAAACGGTTGAGTGGTATCTGGAAAAATATTTGACAAAACATCATGTTTCTTCTTAAAAAGTTTGTTGCGGCTTTTCTGTTGCCTTTCCCTATCTTTCTACTGTTCATGGCATTCGGATTCTATTTCTTCTCCCAAAAAAGGTATGTGGGTTCAAAAAGGTTTTTTCTAGTGGGGATACTGTGGATCATACTGCTCTCTTATGCGCCTTTTTCCTCCTTGCTTCTGCTGCCTCTGGAACGGCAGTTCTCCTCTGTCGACCTGAATGGTACCAATGCGGGGTACATCCATGTGCTGGGTACGGCACATGTGGCCAGAGAGGGCATTCCCCTCTCTTCCGAACTGGACCCCTCCGGCCTGGCTCGTGTGACCGAAGGTGTACTATTATACAAACAACACAAAGGCATGAAACTGGTCTTCAGCGGCTACGGCAAGGATGAGCCTCTCTCCAACGCAAAATGCAGTGCTGCTCTGGCACAGGCACTTGGAGTGAGGGAAGAAGATATCATCGTATTTGAAACCCCCAAAGATACCCTTGAAGAAGCTGGAGCGATGAGCGAAATGGCCCAGGGGAAGCATGTCGTTCTTGTCACGTCTGCTTCCCATATGCTGCGTGCCTCCAGACTCTTTAAAAAAGCCGGTATCAAAGTCATTGAGGCGCCGACGGATTTCAAAGTAAAAAAACCTGACGACCTGCTGCAACTCCCCGGTGCCGAAGGGCTGAGACGGTCCGAAACAGCTTTTCATGAATATTTGGGGCTTTTATGGTTCTGGCTCAAGGGAGACATTTGACAGGGTTGCACCCGGGGTATACCCCTCAAAACCTCTATAGGTAGGATGGGTAAAATTCACCGAAGCAATTCTTTAACACCAGGAAACATTGAAAGGATAGATTGCACCCACCCTGCGGGAAATCCAATGTTTTTTGCTATAATAGTATTAATTTTTCAGGGCGGGGGAATGCATTTGTGTTTTAGGAACCGATGCTTTAGCTTCGGAAAGTGTTTTGGTGAAGCTGAAGCATCACTTCCAGGAGCAAAAATCATCAACGAAATGGTATTGTTGGGGTATTGACGTTGAGCTGAGGCTCTTTGGAAGTGAAGTGTTTACACTCACCGCTTTGTTCGGCAGTGCTGTCTACAGGTAACAATATGGAGAAACAACAATGATCAACGTAAAAAAACCTATCTTTCGCATTAAGAGAAATATAATTAAGTATGCACAAATATAAAATTGTCCATCTCATTCATAACGACAAGTTTATTGTTCCGTTTATGGACTTTATCGCCAAACACTTTGATGAAAATGAACACCTTTTTGTTTATCTTTTCGATGACAATGTTGTAAAATATCCTATTCCGGAATCCAGAAATGTATTGAATCTGTGTAACCGGTATCTTGGCAGAAAAAATATATTTGGACTTTCCAAGGCGTTGAATCCGCTTATGGAAAAAGCGGAAAAAATTATTTTGCATGGTCTTTTTTCGGATGATTTGATCAATTATCTCTATTACCATCAATATTTTTTAAAAAAATGTTACTGGGTCATGTGGGGTGGCGACCTTTATGGACATATAGATCCCATAAAAATATGGAAAAATATTTTTAGGCTTCACAGAAGGCGTAAAGTTGTTCAGGAAATGGGTGGGTTAATTACCTATATAAAAGGTGATTATGAACTGGTATGTAAGCATTACGGTGCAGCAGGAAAGTACTATGAGTGTTTTATGTATACAAGTAACCTTTACAAAGAGTATGATATCAAGCATAAAGAACATTCAACTATAAATATACAGCTCGGTAACTCAGCAGACCTTACAAACAACCATATAGAAGTGCTAAATGAGCTCAGAAAATACAAAGGTGAAAATATCAAGATATTTATTCCTCTTTCATATGGAAATCAAGAGTATGCAAAAGAAGTTATAGCAAAAGGTAAAGAGCTTTTTGGAGATAAATTTGTAGCACTTACAGAGTTTATGCCTTTTGATAAATATTTGGAATTTTTGGGTGAGATAGACATAGCGATATTCGCCCATAAAAGGCAACAGGCGATGGGAAACACTATCACACTTCTTGGGCTTGGTAAAAAAGTCTATATGAGAAGCGATATCACACCTTGGAAACTCTTCAAGGATATAAATGTCAATATTTTTGATATAGAAAATATTGAGTTGAAATTGATAGCAGAAAAAGATAGATTAAATAATCAAAAAAACATCAAAGAGTATTTTTCAAGAGAGAATTACCTTAACCAATTACGAAATCTGTTTGAAGGTGAATAATATGGCATACTATACAGAAGAACAATTAAAAAAATTAGGTTTTAAATACATAGGGAAAAATGTAAAAATAAGTGATAAGGCTAGTATTTATAATTGCGATCAAATAGAGATAGGTGACAATTCAAGAATAGATGATTTTTGTGTGATATCTGGGAAAATAAAAATTGGAAGGAATGTTCATATTACTCCTCAGTGCTTGGTGGCTGGTGGAGAAAAAGGTATTATTTTCGAAGACTTTACGACTATTGCATATCAAGTACAAGTATTTACACAATCGGATGACTATAGTGGTCGAACAATGACTAATTCAACTATTCCTTCTAAATACAAAAATGAATATAAAAAAGAAGTTGTTTTACGTAAATTTTCCATTGTTGGTGCTGGTTCAGTGATAATGCCTGGAGTAATTTTAGCTGAAGGAACATCAGTTGGTGCAATGGCATTAGTATTAGCTGATACTGAGCCTTGGAGTATTTACATTGGAAATCCAGCGAAAAAACTAAAAAATAGAAAAAGAGATTTAGTAGAACTTGAAAAAGAATATTTGAAAATGAAGGTAAATAACGTGATTCCATTCAACAAACCACCTTTTACAGGTAATGAAGAAAAGTATGTTTTAGAATCAATGAGAAGTAGTAAAATTTCTGGTGATGGAGCGTTTACAAAGAGATGTACACAATGGTTTGAAGAGAAGCTTGCATGCAAGAAAGCTCTTTTGACGACAAGTTGCACTCATGCGCTTGAAATGGCAGCAATGCTTCTTGATATACAAGAAGGTGATGAAGTCATAATGCCTTCATATACTTTTGTAAGTACGGCTAATGCTTTTGTCCTTCGAGGGGCCAAAATTGTATTTGTAGATATTCGCCCTGATACTATGAATATAGATGAAATGAAAATAGAACAAGCTATTACAGAAAAAACCAAAGCTATAGTTCCAGTACATTATGCCGGTGTAGGTTGTGAAATGGATGCCATTATGGTATTGGCTGACAAGTATGATCTTTTCGTCGTTGAAGATGCTGCTCAAGGGATGATGAGCAGCTACAAGGGTAAGGCACTTGGGACTATAGGGCATTTAGGCACATTCAGTTTTCATGAGACAAAGAACTATACCTCTGCAGGCGAAGGTGGTTTACTCATTATAAATGATGAACGTTTTACAGAGCGTGCTGAGATCATTAGAGAAAAAGGAACAAACAGAAGTGCTTTTTTTAGAGGTATGGTTGACAAATACTCCTGGGTAGATGTTGGAAGTAGTTATCTTATGAATGATGTGAGTGCTGCGTATTTGTGGGGAAATCTTGAAAAAGCTGATGAGATCAGTGAAAATAGACTATTTGCTTGGCAGAAGTATCATGATGGGCTGAAAGCCTTGAAAGAAAAAGGCTTGATAGAACTTCCAACTATTCCCAAAGAATGTAGCCATAACGCTCATATGTTCTACATAAAAGTTAAAGATATTGAGACAAGAACTAAATTACTTGAATATTTAAAACAAGTTGATATTCTAGCAGTGTTCCATTATGTTCCATTGCATTCTTCTCCTGCAGGATTAAAGTTTGGAAGATTAAATGACAAGGATGAGTTTACAACATCAGAAAGTGAACGATTGATACGTTTACCAATGTTTTATGGTATTACTAAAGATATAATTGAACTTGTAATTAAAGAAATTTACACATACTATAGGGTTGATTTATGATTAAAACATATAGACAACTCAAATATTATTGGTATGCCGATGAAATTAGAAACTTTGGAAGAAAGAGAAAACTATATTTCAAACTTAGAGATTTAAGATATAGGCTTTTGTTTTTATTAAGGGCATGTAACCATTTATATAACAAAAAAAAATCAAATATACTTATGAAAGGAATAAGAAAGATTGTATGTTATTTGTATGCAAGAACACAGTTGAAGCTCGGATGTGAAATAGATCCAAAAACTGATATTAAGGAAGGGCTATTTCTCCCTCATCCAAATGGAATTATTATTCATCATAAAGCAAAAATTGGTAAAAACTGTACGATATTACAGCAAGTGACGATAGGAAATAATGCCAATAAAGGATTGGAAGACATAGCATCTATAGGTATGAATGTTTCTATTGGAGCAGGAGCAAAAATTATTGGAGCATGTGAAATTGGTAATAATATTATTATAGGAGCAAATGCAGTAGTGGTAAAAAATATTCATGATAATAGTGTAGTTGGAGGAGTGCCTGCCAGATACATAAGTGATAATGTGCCTCCTGCATATAATGCCTATTATGAATAAAAAATACAATAGTATTGTATAGAAGTAGTTTATGTCACTGAGAAAAGAAACATTAAGCGGTGTCAAGTGGACAAGTCTCTCCTCCGTTATTGTCGCAGTGGTTCAGTTACTTCAGTTAATCATACTCGCACACTATCTTGATGCTTCCGATTTTGGTCTGATGGCCATCGTTTCTGTCATCATCGGTTTCAGTGCGCTGTTCATGGATATGGGTATCAGTGCGTCGATCATTCATAAACAGGACATAAGCCATGAACAACTTTCCAGTTTGTATTGGCTTAATGTGGCATCGGGCATTTTTTTATTTTCTTGCATCTATATTCTGTCACCATACATTGCTTCCTTTTACCATGAAAAAGAACTGGTACCGCTCATGAAGATCCTTGCAGTGACATTTGTTGTGACAGGCATAGGAAACCAGTATGGTATATTATTGCAAAAGCTGCTTCGGTTCGATGTTATGGCCAAGATCAGCATAGCCACCAATGTGTTTGCCTTTTTGGTAGCCGTTATCCTGGCAATGGAAAATTTCGGGGTGTATGCTCTTGTCTATGCCACATTGGGCAGAAGTGTCGCTACAACTGTGCTAAATACGCTTATAGGTATCAAAGAGCATAGACCGTCTCTGATATACAGACATAAAAGCATTACCCCCATGATCTCCTTTGGAATGTTCCAAATGGGTGAACGCAGCCTGAACTATGTCAATTCACAGTTTGATGTCATACTCATAGGAAAACTACTGGGCGTTGAGGTACTGGGTGTCTATACGATTGCAAAGAACCTCTCCATGAGACCTGCCCAGATCATTAATCCCGTTATTACCAAAGTGACCTTTCCAGTTATGGCAAAAGTACAGGATGATATTCCGAGACTTAAATCGATCTATCTTAAAACAATCAACTATCTTTCCTCGATTAATTTTCCGGTGTATCTGCTGATCGCTATTTTAGCTGAACCTGTCATTCTGCTTCTTTTTGGTGAAAAATGGAGAGATGCCATCATTCTTTTGGAGATACTGTCTGTGTATGGAGCACTTCGTTCCACAGGAAACCCCATAGGCTCTCTGCAGCTGGCAAGAGGGCGGGCAGACCTTGGGTTCTATTGGACTTTTGCCATGTTTCTTGCCATGCCACTGGTCATTTACACAGGAAGTTTTTGGGGTGTTTCCGGAGTAGCATACAGTCTGGTAGCCGCAGGCATATTTTTCTCTTTTCCTGGATGGTACTACATGGTAAAACCTTTATGCGGTGCTGGGTTTAAAGAGTACTTTTGGCAAATTTTAAAACCTTTGCTGGTCTCCGCGCTTGCAGGATCATTTTCTTATGGAATCAGTCTTTTATTCAATATTGAAAATATGTATGTACATGTCAGTTTGGTTGCTGTCACAATGGGTATGGCTGTACTTGCTTTAAATGTTTTATTTAATCGTGATTTTATTGAGACAGGTCTGGAAATGATAGGAAGAAAAAAAGTGGGGTAATGTTCATAGACTTTCCAATGTGTCAGAACACATTGAAAGAGTAGAGAAAGAGATTTAGGTCTTCAGGGTAGGGAACCCCACCGTCATAAAGATGGTGAAAGAGAAGAAAAGTAGATGATATGCATTTCTATATGTATTTATTGGTTTACTTGCATAAAAGAAAATAAATAATGTAATCTTCTTTATGAAAAAGAAATGCCGTCTTTTAGGAACTCAAGAGAAATAACAAAGAGATATTCACTACCGTGATGCCAACAGTGAATGTGATTTTATAGTGTATAAAAAAATACTATTACAGAAGCCCGAATGGAGTAACAGTGATGTAAAATAGCATCCGTTTGGATGTTTGACTGGGTAGTGGAGTGCATACACCCTACGGCTGATATGCCAATAGCATGAAAAAGAACAGTGGAAGATAAAGATGGTTTTTATCCTATTGACATCAAGTAATTAATGTAGTATAATGATAAAAAGTCAACAAGGATATATTGTGACAACAACAGTAGGCATGAGAGATTTGGTAAGGAACTCAAATATACTCCAGGATTATGATTATGTTGATATTGAAGATAAAAAAACACATGAGTATAAAGGGTTGCTTATCTCTCCACGGTATGCCGATGAAATTAGAAAGCTTTTAGAGCAAAAAATCTTAAATGAAAAGCAAAAAGAGATAGATGAGATCATGCAATTTTCTGGTATTGCAGATGGTGATACCGAAAATATGACAGCAAAAGAGATGAGAGCTGCACATGCAGCCAAGTTTGGCAATGCGTAAAAGTATTTATCTTGATATCAATATTGTGATTGACATACTCGACACAAACAGGCCTAACAGCCAGAGTGCAAAGGCACTGTTGAAACATCTAAGCTATGAAAATATTAAAATTGTTATCAGTGAAGATATGCTCAGTACTATTTTTTATATCGTCAAAAATAAGCAGGCGGTATTGGAATTTTTTCAACTCATTCAAAAAAGATGGCTCATATCACCTTTCGGGCAAGATGTGATAAAAGAGGCTATAAAATTGTCTCTTGCAAAAAATCTTGATTTTGAAGATACTGCTCAATGTTTATGTGCAAAAGAAAACGGATGTATGGCTCTAATAACGAACGACCATAGATTTTATGATTGCGGTATAAAACAATACACCAGTGACGAAGCGTTAAAAAATATCAGTACCTTTCATTGACATTGGAAGGTATGAACTTCAGATATCTCACAAGTTCCTTGCCGTTCAGATAGGGCGGGTCGATGCGGTAGATAATTTTTTGATGCGGATCGTAGGTTGTATTGACCCTGTTGCCTACGAGCACCAGATGCCGTTCGTTGGTGTCTGCATTGTAGAAAACCTTCAGCAGATCATCCAAGGGCAGGCTCTTTCGGTCAAAGGGGAGTACCCAGAAGCGGGTTTCGATGCCGAGATGTGTTTGCAGCGCCTCATCACACTCCGTAAACTCTTCGGCAAAATGCTCGATGTACGCCGCTTCGCTGAGGGGGTAGTGGGCGGAGGAGTGGTTGGTGATCTCCCAGCCGTTTTGGTGCAGTATGCCTATGCCCTCCATCGTATCGAAGATGCGGAAGGCATCGTCCCTGACATGTTCGGGGGCGAACTCCTCGTATACTGTGTCGATGGCTTCGATGATTTTGGGCGAGAAATGATCCATTGTGAAGGCTTTGATCGGCCGATTGAGTGTGTACCCGAAGGGTTTGAGCCTGCTTCTTAGAAATCTCAACCCGTCTGTCTGGCTGAGGTAGGAGAGTTTGGCACGCCAGAACATTTCTTTTCTGAGAGTAAAGCGGGAGTTGATAGAGATGGCTCCTTTTACACCGAAAGAATCCATGATGGGCATGGCATAGCGACGCACCCCGGCAAAACCGTCGTCGAACCAGAAGCTGATAAGTGGTTCATCGATGCTACCCTGCTGCCAGCGCTCGAATCCTTCCTGTACGGAAACCAGTTTTCCATGTTGACTCAGAACTTCAAGATGTCCTCTGAAAACATCGGGAGGGAAGCTGCCGCCTATGCCTCTGAGAAAAGGGTTCTCTTCCCAGGAAATATCATGATAGTTGAGAATGTACCAGCCGTTTTTGAGCATTAGAAACTCCTTTCTCTGTTCAGTTCCTCACGCAGCCATCCGGCGCTGAAGTCGCGTACGATAGCTTTGGCCACCTGAAAAGTGTAGGACTTGTTCAGGTAGGTCAGGCCTTCTCCTTTGGGCTGTTCAAACACGGTGACATGCTTGTCTGCTATGATCCCCTGAACGGACTCTATCATCAGTTCCGTTCCGAGTGCAACGGTGCGCAGAAATACCGTTTCCACATCATCTTCAGGAAACATACAGGGGTTGGAACGTCTCAGGATCTGTCCCGCGTCTGCTCCCGTATTGGTGATGTGTACGGTAGAGCTGACATAGTCAAGCCGGCGGTGGTAGAGTGCCCAGTGGATAGTGTTGCTTCCTTTGTAGAGCGGAGAGTGGCCGGCATGCTGGTTGATGGCGGCACCGCGGATGCTCTCCAGCAGCGGTTGATGGTAGAGCGGGCCGCTGAGGGTCAGGAAAAAGTAGGGGTCGAGCTTTTGGACCTCTTCTCTGAACCCTTCGCTGTGCACATCATCGGGATGGAGTTTGCGTGCCTGCATCGCCGTTTGCTTTTGGAGCGCTTCAACTTCTTTGGCAAACAGTCTCTCCTCCGCCAAAGCCATTTTTTTGCCCACCTGGCGCAGAGGGCCGAAGCGGTACCAGGCATCGTTGGCAAGTGAAGCGATACGTTTGAGTGTATAAACAGCACCGTATTTCCTAAAGCGCTTGGGGAGTTCCTCAAAGAGTACGGCTTTGATTTTCTGTGCTTTGGAAGCCCCCGGCTGTACCTGTGCAGCTGTACGGGTCTGGTTTTTGTCGACAAAACGTGCTTTCACGGAAGCGTCAAGTTCATACCAGGCTACCACGTCATTGCCGAATGTTTCAATGATGCGTAGGGCAAAACGCCTGTGGCGGAGCTCTTTTCCCGTTACAATGACGATGGTATGTTCATCGCTTTGGGGCAGGGTGATCTGCTGGGGTGTTAGTTCCGGCGGTAGCATCGTGGAGCAACCTTCTTTTTTTGGATGTATTATACCAAATTCGGGATATGATATAGTCAAAAGAGTGGATGAACATTGACAAAATATATTTTTTTCTATAAAATTGTAGAAAATAGAAAAGGATAAGCATGTCGGTACAGATATCTGCGTATATCGAAGATGATATTAAGCAAAAGATGGAAAAATACTCTTCTGCCCATGGACTTAAAAAAGGTTACATCATACAGAATGCCCTGGACTACTACCTGAATGCCTTGCAGGCAATACCCTCAAGTGTCATCGTCCCCAGTCATATCTCTGTAAATGAAGAGACAATGAAGACTCTGCTTCAATCGGAGAACAATGAGCCCAACAGCAAGCTTAAAGACCTACTGAACGATGATTGAGATACGCCTGCTTTCCAAAGAGGATGACAGATCTTCTTTTGAGTGCGGTGAAGCCTCTTTGGATCTGTATTTCCGGCAGTATGCCGGACAAAATCAGTTCAAACATTATATCGGTACTACCTATGTGGCATTACATGAAGGAAAAATAGTCGGTTATGCGAGTGTGAGCCCCGGCAGTATAAGGATCGATGATCCGGTAAATATTGACACTCGAAAACTACCGAAATATCCTTTGCCTGTTCTGAGACTGACAAGATTGGCAGTTGATACACACTATCAAAAAAACGGTATAGGGAAATCCTTACTGAAGTTCATACTCAAACTGACACTTTTGCAAAAAAAACAGTTTGGCTGTTTTGGTTTGGTAGTCGATGCAAAAATGCAAAGCATAGGGTTTTATGAACAGTTTGGATTTGTACCCTTCAATATTGAGGCAGGAGCATTGGATATACGTCCCTATGCCCAGAGCATGTTTCTCTCGACAAAGACTATAGAAAGAGTTGCTGACCAAACAGATAAAAAGGATAACCATTGAGACCTCCACCTCTCGTTTCCATTCTCATTCCTCTCTACAATGCCGAAGGGTACATAGCCCAGACACTAGACAACTGCCTGGCGCAGACTTACGAAAACATCGAGATCATCGTCGTTGATGACGGATCGGCTGATGGCGGGCTGAAGATCGCCAGAGCATATGAAGAGAAATATGACAACGTCCATGTGCATGAGCAGCCGAACAGCGGGGCACCGCGGGCGAGGAATCTGGTGTTTGAGAAGTCCAAAGGGGAGTACATACAGTACCTCGATGCGGACGACCTGATGTCGGAAAATAAGATCGCTTCGCAGATGGAGATGGCTAAAAAATGTAACTATGACAGCAAAGTGATGTTTAGTTCGAAGTTCAGTTATTTTACCAAAAGCATTGAAGATGCGGCGTATTTCTACCAGCCCATCGACCACTCTTACGATTCGGGGATCGAATGGCTCATCGATGCCTGGTCGGGTGGCGGTTTCGGCGTGGTGATGGGGTGGCTGACTCATAGAGCACTCATAGCGAAAGCAGGTCCATGGAATGAGTCACTACGTAAAAATCAGGATGGAGAGTTTTTTAGTAGGGTAGTAGTGCAGGCAGAGAGAGTGATGATGAGTGACGATACGATGGTGTACTATCGCCGTACGGGAGAGAGCTCCGTCAGCGCGCAGGTTACGGAGGCTTCCGCCGCTTCGACACTGGCATCGCTCAAGCTTTACGAAGAGAATATCTCAACAGTGGGCGACCCCCGTCTGAAGAAAGCACTGGCCTACACCTACCTGGCATTCATACGTGACTACTACCCCCGTTTCCCTCAGCTTCGCAACGAAGCGGAAACCCACATAAAACGTTTGGGGTTCACCTTTCACACACTCGAGACACCGGGAAAACTGGGCCTTCTGGCAAAGGTCATTGGGTCTGACAATGTTATTAAACTGCGTTATTGGTTGGGTAGACTGTAGGGTGAGCTGATTGTGACAGTGGTGGGGTAGGGAAATACATAATAAAAAATATTTTTATATAAATGAATTATGTTTCATATGAATACAATTTTTTTCCCAATAATATAACCATATACATATACTATCAATAAAGAGATAAGTTTTGCAAAATAAATATTTAAGCCATATTCAAGTAGCTTTTCAATCATTATTAATGTTATAAAATAAGAACCAATAATCAATAAAATATATTTAATAATCACAATAAAATGATTACTATTTGTAGTTTCCGAAAATGTGTAAAAGCGATGCATTAAAAAGTTCAGTATAGTGCTCCCCCAAAAACCAATACTGATAGATACTGAAGAACTTAAACCAAAATGACTATATGACAGATATAACAGAAAATAATCTATAACAACAGATATGACTCCGACAATTCCATATTTTAAAAATTGAATATTATAAATTTTTAATATTTTCGATCTCATATTTAAGAAGTCCCACTTCTTGAATCAATTCTTTATTTTGCCGAGACAATCTACTTAATACTACCGAAAAATGGATTAACATAGATAATATAAAAGCAAGGATAATAAGTATTAGCAGTGAAGGTGCATAAGAAATTCCGAAGATCATTCCCATAATATCTATTGTTTTGGGAAATATAGACAGAAAAAGAAAAATTATTCCTATAAAAAACCACAATATGGAATATTCTTCCGAGATTTTTTTCTTTCTAACCATTTTAAATATAAAATAAAGTATAAAGGTACTAAACAAAAAAGAAGCTATTTGAATTTTCAACATTTTTTATCTCCTTGTATTCCAAGATAAGTCATAAATATTGATAAAATTACTTTTATCATATAATAAGCAGATTTAAAGCCACTTATTGATGAATTACCAGCTGTGCGTTCATTCATCATAACAGGGACTTCCAAGATTCTGTATCCTTGTTTTCCAAGTATTATTACAGCTTCTGGCTCAGGGAAGTCCGATGGATAATCTTTGGCAAATAGTTCAATGATATTGCGATTGTAAGCTCTAAATCCTGATGTATTATCTGTAATTCTTTGTTTTATTAAGATAGAGTTTATAAATTCTAATATTTTTATTCCAATTCTTCTTGATTTGGTTGATTGAAAACCCCTCTTGTCTCCTATAAATCTTGAGCCTATGACACAATCTGCTGTATTCTCGATAATAGGCTGTATTATTTTGTTTATTTGACTTGAGTTGTGTTGACCATCTCCATCAAATTGTATAGCTATATCATAATTATTTCTATACGCAAATTTAAAACCTGTTTGTACAGCACCGCCAATTCCAACATTCCCAGGCAAATCAATAACTGTTGCATCTCCTGTTTTTTTTGCTTTTTCGCTGGTATTATCAATTGATCCATCATTAATGACAATTATATCTACAGAAAGCTTATTTTTTATGAGTGATTTTATCACGTTTTCTATATTTTTTTCTTCATTATATGCTGGAACAATAATAAGTATGTTATTCATTTTTTATATAATCTTTCCTATTTAAAATAAGTATGAGATCCGCCAAAGATATCCCATAATCCAAATTGCGAGTACTGACAAAGCAGCTATCCGCCACTTTGGGAATCCTGCAGTAGCTATCTGAAAGATCAATGCCGTTTGTATAGCAATTTCTGTCCAGTAATAATACCGGAACTGTGAGGCAACACCTATAATTAAATAAGCGAAGCCATACATGAGAGCAGAAATAGTCAAAGCACGAGGAATGTCGCCAAGTCCCGACAATAACATGACAATCCCCAAAGTCAACCATGCTACGGGCCAAAGCAGACCGTTTTTGCTTACAAAGTCGGACAATAAGCTTCGCGGACAATCATGCGCTTCAGGCGCTTCAACACATTGTTGTACGGGTGGTACGAGAAAAAATGTCTCATAATTGAAGTGGGAAAGTCGGTGCTGCATGTAGGCCAGTGGATGTGTGATAATACCTGTGATCCACTCACGTGTGATGCTGTTGTCCAACTTGCCAAAGGTATAGTCACAGCGTGCAGCACCCAATGTGTCCCAATAATAAGGTGTGTAGCACTCAGATAGATTAGTGATGTCGACCGGCAGTACGGAAGTGTCACCTGAAAAATAGGCGATACCTGCAAGATCATATATCTGGAGGGATCTCTCCAGACCAGCTCGTTCTGCACCAAAGATATCATGGTTTATCCATTGAGATAATGGAATAAGTGCAATCGAAATGATGAGTGCATAGATTAGAGACTTAAAGAGTGACAGTTTCAGTCTTAGTGCAAGGAAAAGTAATGAGGGGAAAGCAAAAACGGCATTAAGGCGAGTGAGCATTCCTGTCGCTCCGAGCAGTAGTCCTACAGACCTTAACCGCACATCTTTCCATGCAGCCAAACCAAAAGCGGCGATAAAAAAAGATGTCATAAGTGAGTCTTTCAAAATGACCCCTGTATACATTAGCGCTATTGGGGTGAAACCGCTGATAAGCATGACCAGTGCAGCCCGATGGTGATCTTTTTGGGCAAGAACAGCGGCAAAGAGGCCTATCCCCAGCCAGAACAAAGTGGTCTGTAACACTAACATAACTACAGTAGGGTCAGTGATCGGCAGCAACTCTCTCCAAATTATTGCCATGATTGGAGGATTTCCATCACTATAATGACCAGAAATGGCTTGCCGAAGCTGATTCGCACTGTCTGGAGTTAATTTTCCGGGCCAGCGAAGCATCAAATTTAACAGTGTGAACAAAATGGTAGCCAATCCAACGTGAATAGATTTTATGTTAATAAATTTCCATCTGTTTTTTGGGGATAATGTCATTTTGCCAAGTACCTTTAAAGTATCGTAAATTATACCTGAAATAGTCAGTATTTCTCATACCCAAGACTAATCAAGTTTAAGATCATCTATAAGAACTTATATAATCTGAAAAATTTCCCTGTTGCTTGCAGCAGGGTAGTTCATTACTTAAATTCTTTATTAAGCTAATTTTAACTGAACTTGATTAAAGTTTTAGTAAAATCTTTTACTCCTATCCTGCGCAATCCAATTCTAAGGATGACAACACACACTAAAAAGAGATAAAGGACCAATTTTGCACAAAACACCTCTCGTTACAGTGATCATTCCCCTTTACAACAAAGAAAAATGGGTGAAGCGCGCGATAGATTCAGTGCAGGAACAGACATATGAAAATCTGGAGATTTTGGTTGTCAATGATGGTTCGACGGACAGAAGTGTTGAGGTAGTGCAGAGCATCAAAGATGAACGCATACAGGTCTTAGAGAAAGTAAACGGCGGTGTCTCATCCGCAAGGAACAGGGGCATAGAAGAGGCCAAAGGCGGGTTTATTGCTTTTCTTGATGCCGATGATGTCTGGTTCCAGAAACATATCGAAGTTCTGGTAGAAGGGGTTGCCCGTTATCCTGACGCAGCTATACTTGCCAACAGGTTGGTGTACTGTTTTGAAGGTGCTGAAAAAGAAGTAGGTGAACACGTTCACACCTCAGTAAACTATGACTCATTTGACTTCATCGCCGCACTGGGAAAAGGAAATTTCCCCATTCACATAGGTAGCACACTGGTTAGGACTTCTTTTTTGCAAGAAAAGCATCTTCTATTCAATGAAAGTATGAGGCTTGCTGAAGATGTCAACTTTACACTGCGTGCAAGCAGATACGGTATGGTCATACTCTCCGACTATACGGGGCTGGTCTATTATCAAGACGATGTACAGAGTGCCATGAAGCAGAAAGCAAAAACCGCTGCTTTGGTTCCGCTCTATTTTGACGGAATGCAGGATGAAAGCTGGTCAGAGAGTGAGAAAAAACAGATACGAAGATTTTTGTTCCGGGAGTATATGAAAAAAGCTTATCAGAACCGTGGGCTGCCTTTCCGCAATGAAGAATTGTCTACGGAACTGGGGGGAAGCGGTATCAACATAGGAAAATGGTCTGTTGTACCGTATTTTCTGCTGAGATATGCACCGGAAGCTTTGTTCGTGTTGTATCGTAAAGTGAAAAAAGTGAGGGACCTGCGCTAATGCTCTTCAACAGCTACGAGTTCATCTTTGCCTTTTTGCCGTTCACCTTTTTCGTTTATTTCTACCTGAACCAAAAAAGGTTGACAGAAGCAGCAAAAGCCTTTTTGGTCTTTGCATCGCTGTTTTTTTACAGCTGGTGGAATATCGCCTACCTTCCCATTATCCTGGTATCGATGCTCTTTAACTATGTCGTGGGAGTATCACTTTCCAAAAAAAATGAACACAGCAAAGTGGGTAAAAGAAACCTGCTTATCTTCGGTATAGCAGCCAATGTTGCCCTGCTGGGGTATTTCAAATATGCCGATTTCTTTATAGAGAATGTGAACTATGTTGCGGGAAGCCATTTGTCGCTGCTGCACCTTGCACTGCCTCTGGGGATTTCCTTCTTTACCTTCCAGCAGATCGCCTACCTGGTAGACAGTTCCAGAGGAGAGACAAAAGAGTATGATTTTCTCAACTATGCCAACTTCGTGACTTTCTTTCCCCAGCTTATCGCAGGCCCCATCGTACACCACGCAGAGATGATGCCGCAGTTTGCAGCCAAACGAAACAAGGTTAGGCACTATAGCAATATCGCCAAAGGGCTTTTCATCTTTTCCATAGGCCTGTTCAAAAAAGTGGTCATTGCTGACACCTTTGCCCAATGGGCCAACAGCGGCTTCGATGTAGCGACAAGCCTGAACTTCTTTGAGGCCTGGGCAACCTCGCTTTCCTATACCTTTCAGCTCTACTTTGACTTCAGCGGATATACCGATATGGCCATAGGAGCAGCACTGCTCTTTAACATCAAGATACCCATCAACTTCAACTCTCCCTACAAAGCGGTCAGCATACAGGATTTCTGGAGAAGGTGGCATATTACCCTGAGCCGTTTTCTCAGAGACTACATTTATATACCTCTTGGCGGTAACCGCAGAGGAAAGTACAGGACTTACTACAACCTGATGGTCACCTTTCTCATAGGCGGGATCTGGCATGGGGCAGGATGGACATTTCTGTTCTGGGGGTTCCTGCACGGGATCGCACTGGTCATACAGAAGGCCTGGGATGCTCTTGGCTTCAAACTCCATACGCTGCTTGCATGGTTCATCACCTTTAACTTTGTCAACATTGCCTGGGTATTCTTCCGGGCGAAGGAGTGGAATGATGCGCTGAAAGTGCTTTTAGGGATGGCAGGAGCCAACGGAATGACACTGCCCGGATTTTTGCGTACGAAACTCTCTTTTCTTGCCGAGCATCATGTGTCATTCGGACGATGGATGATGCATGTCGCCTACCCTGGTGACGGAGGGAAACTGACGGTTTTATGGCTCCTTGCAGGGTTTGTACTTGTTTTTGCCTGTAAAAACTCCACAGAACTGCTGGAACGTTTTCATTTCAGAAAACGGGAACTGCTTTTTATGCTCATTATTTTTTACATTGCCATTCTGTCGCTTACCAAACAGTCTGATTTTCTGTATTTTAACTTTTAGAGGTCTTTATGAACGCAAAAAAATTTACTTTGACTTTTCTTCTCCTTTTTATCGTCTCCTATGCGTTGCTGTATCTTCTGTATGTTATGGTCAATCCGGAACAGATTTACAATGGAAGTATTACGGAAAAGAAGTTCTTTTATACTAAAGCATACTCACGGAAGCAGTATGAAGCACTTAAAAAGAAAAAGTATGTACTTGTCTTCGGCACCTCCCAGATACACCGCATCTCTTCAAAAATGCTGGGGAAAGACTTGCTCAATATGCACAATATTTACGGTGTTCCTGTAGATATAAATAATTTTTTAGATCAGTTGGATACCAAACAAATTTCCCATATAGAAGAGATATTTTACTTAATAGATCTAAGCGCACGTACTACGAGTGCAGACAAAAAAATAATAGACTATAAAAATCCAAGTTATGATTTTCATCCATTAAATATGGAAAAACTAAAAAGACTTTGGATAGATATAAATAATAATTCAACTTCTTATCAAGCTTTTTTAAATATAGATGGAAGTGTAGAACATGTTAACCCAAAAGAACATGTAAAAATGCTCCCCCATGAGTATTTTACTCATGGCCTAAAATATAATAATAATCTAATAAAAGGTATATTGCGAGTAAATCAATTTGCAGAAGAACATCATATTAAAATTACGTTCTTTACTCCCGTAATGAGTGAAACCCATTTCAAGACATTGGATCTTGCTACACTAAAACCGTTTTTCTCTAAATTACTTGATGGAGGCATTCAAAGTATTGGACTTTATTATTTTATTCCGGGGTTGAGTGATCTTAAAAACAAACACGGGGAACCAATTTCTTTTATGGATGAAAATCACCTTAATCAGTATTATGTCGATATATGGTTCAAGCGATATGTATTGACTGATAACAATACCTATACTGTACATAACCAAAAAGAACTTGAAACATATATTGGAAAGATGTTGAAAAAGCAAGAAATATTGAAATAACTTTTCAGTATAGAGATTAAGTAAAAAAGATATAATCAGATTGAATAATATATGGGGTAAATCGTATGATAACACAGAAGCCAATTTTTATTTTTGGTACAGGACGAAGTGGTACGACTGTATTTCACGAAATGTTGTGCGAACACCCAAATCTGGCATGGACGTCACATTTTTGTAACTTCTTCCCAGCTAAACCTGTGGTGAACAGAGCTTTGATGCATGCTATCGATATACCATGGCTTGGAAAAGTGTTGAAAAAAAAGATCGTTCCTGTGGAAACTTATAGATTTTGGGATCACTACTTTCCCGGTTTTAGTCTGCCTTGTCGCGACCTTGTCGCTTCAGATGCCAGTGTACGTATAAAAAAAAGATTGAATGCGCCTATGTCGAAACTTACGACGCAAAAACGTGACCGTATCGCTCACAAGATCACCGGATGGCCAAGAATAGGGTTTTTGAATGAAGTCTTCCCTGATGCAAAGTTCATTCATGTAGTCAGAGATGGACGGGCTGTAGCCAATTCTATGCTGAATGTAGATTTTTGGGATGGTTGGGAAGGTCCGGCCAAATGGATCTACGGATCTTTACCCAAGCAGTATGAAAAGGAGTGGAACAGCTATAATCAGTCATTTGTCGTTTTGGCGGCACTGCAATGGAAAATGCTGATGGATGCAGCCGCTGAAGCACTCAAGCAGATAGATCCGTCACGTGTATTGGAAATAAGATATGAAGATATGTGTCCTGACCCCATACCAACTTTTAAAAAAGTTGCCGAATTCTGTGACATACCATGGGATGAGAAGTTTGAAGGAAAGCTTAAAAACTATACTATGCGAAATACAAATGACAAGTATAAAAAAGATTTGACCCTTCAACAGCAAGATATGCTCAATGCAGTACTGCATGAATATCTGCATGAACTTGGATATTCTGTGTAATATATTATTCAGTAAAATTGTTCAATAATGGAGAAAGATTTGAACACTTTTCAATATATTTCTTAATAATACAATGCAGAAAAATAGGGTGACGTACAGGTATATGAAACTTAAAGGATAGGATTTTATGAAAAAGGGGTTTATTGATGACTAAAGTATTGATATATTCTCCCACACATACCAATGTTTGGGGTGGAGGGCAAATCTACATCGAGCAGTTGTGTCGATATATGAATGAAAAGGGAGTTGAGACATATATTTTAAGTTCTAATCCTGATAGTTTTAATGTGCCTACATTGCCTATGCCTATTGCACATCCAAAGTGGCGGCGTTTCACGTCGGCTTTTGGTTTGGCAAAACATTATAAAGGAGAAGGTTTTAATACTATAATTCTTAATGACCTTGCTTCTTTGTGGTTGGCTCCAATCTTCAAACTATACGGGTATCGTGTTATCTCTTTACTGCTTAACTATCTGCAAAGACGGAGTGAAAATCCACTTGGCCATTCAGAAGTAGAGTATAGGCTGCTTAAATGGAGTGCATACTTTTGTGATAATATGTTTAGTGTCGATAAGAATAATCAAAAAATTTTTGGTAAAGATAGAGTCGTATTTGTAGGAAATTATGTGCCGGATTGGTTTTGGGATATTCCTGAAAAAGTCAATACCAAAGACAAGTATGATTTTCTTCTGCTTGCGAGATTTGCAAAACAGAAGAACATTCCTCTTTTTCTGGAAATATTACACAATTCACATAAATTGGGAAAAAAATACAGTGCATTGATAGTGGGAGATGGCCCTGAGCGTGAAAACATCCTGGATATGATTGAAAAGTATGGCCTGAAGGATTCGATCACAATTGAAGGGTGGGTCAGCCGTGAAGAATTGCCAAATGTTTATGACCGTGGTAAATGTTTTGTGATCAGTAGTTTGCATGAGGGGTTTGCGACTACCCTGCTGGAGTCTCATGCCAGGGGACTTCCTGCTATTGTTACGAAATCATCCGGATTTTGTGGTGAGTTTGTTGAGGGATATGGTGCAAGTACGGGTTTTGTCTTTGAGCCTGATGATTTGAAGAGGGATTCATTTTATAATAAAGTCTCCAAACTTATAGCAGAGTACGAATCTTACGGAGAAAAATGCAGGAAGAAAGCAAAAGTTTTTACAGAAGAGAATGTGTTGGGAGAAATTTTAAATACGGTAAATGATATTGATAGGGCAGACGTTAGATGATAGTGGGAAATGGTCAAATAGCATCAGCTTTAAAGGAGTGCGACAGGGACGACGTGGTGTACTTCGCCAGTGGTGTGTCAGACTCGACCTGCAAGGATGAACGGGCGTTTGATAAAGAAAAAGAGTTACTGGTAAAGATGTTGTCAAACCATAAAGATAAAACTTTCATATATTTCAGTTCGTGTGTGATCACAGTGCCAGAATATCCAAAAAATGTCTATTATAGACACAAGATACAAATGGAAGAGATTATTAAAAACAATACTGAAAATTATTATATTTTCAGGCTTCCGCAGCTGTTTGGTAAATTAAAAAAACACAAAACGTTGATAAATTTCATTTACTTTTCTATCATTGAAAACAAATCTTTTGAAATATACAAAAATGCATATCGTTATGTACTTGAAATTGATGATCTTCGCTCTTTTGTAAAATATTATATACAATTGGGTCACTCTGGAGATACCGTTGACCTGGCTAATGATTATAGATATAGTGTAGAAGAAATTGTAAAAGTTTTTGAAAAGCTCCTGGGTAAGAAAGCAAAATATAAATTAGTGGAAAAAACAGATGGTTATGTATTGGATCTAAAGAGCATGAAAGGCTTTATTCAGCAACATAATTTAAAATTGGATTTTGGAAAAAGCTATCTCATGGAAAAGTTAAAAATACATTTGGATAACTATGAACCGCAAATGTAAAAAAATCGCATTGATCACCCCTTCACTGGCTAAAGGCGGATTGGAAAGGGTTGTTGTCGAAACGGCACAGGGGCTGGAGAAGTGGTATGATGTCACGGTCATCGTGATGGATACGTTTCGTACTGATTACCCCTATGCAGGCAGATGTCTGGACCTTGAGATCTCCTGGGAGGACCGGCGGATCGCGGTGCGTTTTTACAATTTTCTGAAATCGATCGTTAGTTTGCGAAAATTGCAGAAAAAAGAGCAGTTCGATCTGATGATAGCACACGGGGAGTTGACGAGCTTCCCTGCCATTTTGAGCGCTATGTCTGCCTGCGTACCGGTAGTGCATGAGAACCGTCTGAATGCGCTCAAAGACCTTCAGGGCAGAGCTACGAACTTTCTGCTGCGTCTCTTTTTCAAACGCGGTAGTGTCAAAAAAATCGTAACGGTATCTGAGGGGATAGGCAAAAGCCTTCAGTGCGGGCTGGAGATAGCCCCGTCGAAATTTAAAACGATCTACAATCCTTTCGATATGGAAACCATACGCTCTGCCGCACAAAAAATCCCTGAAGGGTATGAAGGAATCTTTATGCCTTCGGCCAAAGTGCTGATAACAGTAGGAAGACTGACACACCCTAAAGCACAATGGTACCTGTTGCGGATCTTTGCCGAGTTGAAACAGAAAGAAGAGACTGCCAGATTGCTGATACTTGGAATCGGGGAGATGAAAGAGGAGCTCCTTGAGCTATGTAGGGCACTGAACCTATCCGCCTTTGACGGAATAGAAGAACAGGTACCCGGAGATACCTATGATGTGTACTTTCTGGGATTTCAGGAAAACCCCTATGCTTTCATACGCCAGTCTGACCTGTTTGTGATGACTTCGCTCTGGGAGGGCTTTGGCAATACCATCGTTGAAGCGATGGTATCCGGGACACCGGTGATCTCGACAAGCTGCCCTTCCGGACCCAGGGAGATCATTTGCCCCGATCTTCCCGAAGAGGCGATCGTTGCTAAACCGAATGAAGAGGGTTCCGGGGTGCTGATGCCGACATTTGAGAACCGTTTTGTCGGTGAGGATGAGCCGTTAAGTAACGTGGAGAAAGTCTGGGCAGATACCATATACGAATTGCTTCACGATGAAAAGAAACGGGAAATTTTTTCCAAAAAAGGCCTTAAAAGGGCAGAAGATTTCCGCAGAGAAAGCATTGTGGGGGAATGGAAAGAGATGATTGAGTTAGTGTTGAATGTTGAGTGATGCACCCCAAGGGCACTTCTTTCGGGGCGAGTGATGAGTGTTTGGTACCTTTACTTATATACTTATTTTGTATATAATACAGATATACATAAAGGTTCTGAAAAATGTATTTTGATTGTTTAACGATAGATGATGTCATCGGATTTGAATGGGATGAAGGCAATATTTACAAAAATGAAAACAAACATGGTTTAAAGTGGCAGCTAATAGAAGAGATTTTTTTCAATGAACCTTTGCTGGTATTTGAAGATATAAGGCATTCTCAAGATGAGTGCAGGTGCTTTGCACTGGGCTTTACAGATGATAAGGTCCATCTTTTTGTAGTGTTTACAAAAAGGGAACAAAAAATAAGAGTTATCAGTGCAAGAAAGATGAATAAAAAAGAGAGGAAAATATATGAAAACTTCAAAAAAGATTCCTGAATTTCAAAATGAAGAGGAAGAAAGGCTATTTTGGGAAAAGCATGATTCTTCAGAATTCATAGACTGGGAAAATGTAAGATCTGTGCGTTTTCCAAATCTGAAAAAAAGTACGCGATCAATTTCACTTAGATTGCCGGAAGATATGCTGGAGCGGCTGAAAAGCAGAGCAAATGCCATGGATATACCGTATCAGTCCTATATTAAGATGCTTTTACAAAAAGAACTTACCGGCATATAAAGGGTATTTTTTGAGAAAAGAGATCATATGACGAAAAAACCGGGAAGCTTTACCATATCACTGGACTTTGAACTCTACTGGGGGATGCGTGATGTCGTAACACTCGATGCGTACCAGGAAAATCTGCTTGGTGTCTGGGAAGCTGTACCGCGGATGCTTGAGCTGTTTCAAGCATATGACATACATGCTACATGGGCGACCGTTGGTTTTTTGTTTCA
The DNA here is from genome assembly GCF_000010345.1 of Sulfurovum sp. NBC37-1. Classification (NCBI taxonomy): domain Bacteria; kingdom Pseudomonadati; phylum Campylobacterota; class Epsilonproteobacteria; order Campylobacterales; family Sulfurovaceae; genus Sulfurovum; species Sulfurovum sp. NBC37-1. Next base: position 1,583,725 of record NC_009663.1, on the reverse strand, counting down.
TGAAGATCTGGAAGCTTTAAAAAATAGCTTCCCGAAGGCGCTTCCTGCGTATGAAAATAAAGCTTTGTGCCCTTACGTTTACGTCGATACGATACTGTCTGATATAGAGACATCTGAACATTTTAAAAAGATGCATTTTGCCAAAAAATTGATAGATAAGATCAGGCAGATGCCCCATCAGGAAGTGGCTACCCATACCTACAGTCACTACTACACACGTGAACCGGTCATCTCACCCGAAGCATTCGAAGCTGACCTGAAAAAATCTGTTGAGGTTGCAGCAAAAGACGGAGTAGAGCTTTGCTCGCTGGTCTTTCCCCGCAACCAGGTAGACAAGGAGAGTCTTTTTTCTGCGTTGAAAAAAAACGGTATAAAAATTTACAGAGGAAACCCTGAACACTGGGCATACAGAGAAGGGGAGACGGATAAAACTTTTTTACAGAGAGTGTACCGCTTCTTTGATATTTACATGAATCTTTCGGGAGACCATGCTGCACTGCCTACAGTAGATAAAGACGGATTGGTAGAGGTTAAAAGTAGTATGTTCCTGCGTCCTTACAGCAGAAAATTTGCTATGCTGGAAAAGCTGAAGCTGCATAAGGTGAAACGTGCCATGGAAACCGCAGCAAAAAAGGGAGAGAATTTCCACCTTTGGTGGCATCCGCACAATTTCGGCGTGAACCTCTCGAAAAATATGGCAAACCTTGAAGAACTGCTGCAGCACTACAGAGCACTGAATGAAAAATACGGTATGGTTTCACTCAATATGCAGGAGTTGGGAGAAGGGTATGTCTAAAAGACTGAAAGTGATGATGCTTGCGGGGAAAGACGAGAGTTCTAACATTATGTACCATGCCCTGAAAGAGGACTTTGATGTAGTAAAAGTCATCGTCGAAGCACCGGTATCGAGAAAAAAGCTTTTGAAAAACCGTGTGAAACGGCTTGGGTACCTGAAAGTATTCGGGCAGGTGCTTTTCATACTTTTCAATAAACTGCTGACAAAGATTTCCGTTGACCGTATGGAAGAAATAAAAAAGATGTATGGTTTGAATGATGCGCCGATAGACGAAAAGAAAGCTGTTCGTGTTGAAAGCATTAACGATGTCAAAGTGATAGATCTGCTTCAAAAGTACAGTCCCAATGCAGTGATGGTCAATGGTACGCGTATCATTTCCAAAAAGATCCTTGATGCAGTGGACGTGCCGTACCTTAATACTCATGCCGGTATTACCCCGAAGTACAGAGGTGTACACGGCGGCTATTGGGCACTGGCAAACGATGATGCGGCACACTGCGGCGTAACAGTACATCTGGTCGATACGGGGGTCGATACGGGAGATGTACTTTACCAGGAGACCATAGAAGTAACTGACAAAGACAGTTTCAATACTTACCCGATGCTTCAGCTTGCCAAAGCCACTCCTCTGATGAAGCAGGTGTTGAACGATGTGGAACAGAGAACACTTAACCCGCACAAGGTGGATCTGCCTTCAAAACTCTGGTATCATCCGACGATTTGGGAATATATTTTTAATTATATGAAAATTAGAGTAAAATAAATGTTTCCCTACATTATACTTTTTACTTTTCCTGCGTTAATGGCGGTTTTTCAGCCCACATCAAAACCCTGGAAGAGTTTATTAGTCTGGATACCGACATGGATCGTTTACACACTCTACATTGGCTTGAGACATGAGGTGGGATCTGATTGGTTCAATTACCTTGCTATGTTCAATCGGGATGTGCCGTCTATGAATTACATGGATGCACTTAAGCACGGTGACCCGGCTTATTGGCTGCTTCAGGTCTGGGTCTATCAGAATGGATGGGATATTCATATAATCAATTTGGTAGCCGCTGTTCTTTTTATGACAGGCCTTGTTGTTTTCCTTCGTCGTCTGCCTAACCCCTGGCTTGGATTGGTCATTACGCTTGCCTATGTGGTACTGGGTGTTGCTATGGGGTATGTGCGGCAGGGGATCGCACTGGGTTTGACACTTTGGGCGATCACGGCACTGATAGATCGTAAGTTTATAAAATATATTATATTGATTGCACTGGCAGCCGCATTTCATAAGACTGCCGTACTGATGCTTGGTTTTGGGCTTTTTCAGGGAGGAAAAGGAAAATATTTCAAAGCCTTGGCAGCTGTAATTATGGGAGTAGGGATCTATGTTGCATTTATGTCAGGTTATGAAGAGCAATATGTAAAATCTTATATAGAGAGTGGTATGTATTCTTCGGGTGCTTATATTCGTGTGATTATGAATGCTATACCGGCATTTTTCTTTTTGTGGTTTCGCAAGAGATGGAAACAATTCTGGCCAAAAGGATACGTACTGTGGCTTCTGATGGCATTTGGCTCAGTTGCTGCGCTGTTTTTGGTACCGTTTGCAACAACAGTAGTCGACAGGATGTCACTTTATTTTGTACCCATGCAAATCGCTGTTTTTGCAAGTCTTCCTTTGTTTTTGAAAGGAAAAGTATCTCCAAAACTGACCACTTTTTTGATCGTAATTTATTATGCGCTGGTCCATTTTGTCTGGCTTGGATTTGCCAAATGGGCATATATGTGGCTGCCTTATCAGAATATCTTGTTCATGAATTGAAAAAGTATGATGAAAAAGAGAGGTATGGTTTTGCTCTTGGTACTGCTTGTATTTTTTTGTATAGTATTTGCAAATCTTGGGAAATGGCTTGACGTTACGGATAAGCCTGTTGAGTCAGACATTATCATTTGTCTGGGTGGGGGAGATTATCACAGGATCGATAAAGCCATTGCTCTTTACCGTGCAGGATACAGCATGAAGCATTTGCTTGTCTTGACAGGAGATGATGTAACACCCGTGCGAAAGAGAGCCGGATATAAAGATTTTCGTGTAAGGCTGCTTGAGAAAAAATATACTACTATACCCTATAGCCATGTTCCCGGGCTTTTATCGACACGGGAGGAAGTATTGTTTATTAAACGTTATATGCTTTCACGGGGGTATCGCAGTGCTTTGATCGTGAGTGATCCTCCTCATTTAGGACGTGTTGCTTTTTTAAGTCAGGTACTGTCTGTTTATGGAGACAGTGCACTACAGTGGCATTATGTAGGAAGCGGTGTCAAGTGGTGGGACAGGGAACATTACTACAGAAATGAAACGGCAAGGCACTATGCGTTGACCGAACTGTTGAAGATACCCTACAATCTGTATAAGCTCTGTTGTGACAATTAGTCAAGCGTGAGTAAAATAATAGCTATTTAGTGTGATGGCATAGTATTTTTGGTATAATTTATTTTTTATGTAAGAGGATTTTAAGGGGCTGTTTAAATGAAATTGATCGATATAATAAAACTCATACGCCCCCACCAGTACGTCAAAAACCTCTTCATCTTTCTCCCGCTTTTTTTCGCCATGAAGATCACCGAGCCGGCGTTACTCTTCAATACTATCATCGCCTTCATCGCTTTTTCCCTGACCGCCAGTGCTGTGTATGTACTCAATGACTATCATGATATCGAAGAGGACAGGCAACACCCCAGGAAGAAAGAGCGCCCACTTGCATCCGGAGCGATCAGCAGGTCCCAGGCGGTGATGATCATGTCCGTACTCTTTGTATCGGGCTTTTTAATGATGGCACTGCTCTCGCTTAAGGCCGCTGCCATTCTTGCAGCGTATGTCGTTATGAACATTGCCTACAGTTTTTCCCTTAAGCACATTTCCATTGTCGACGTGAACATCATTGCCATCGGTTTTGTGCTGCGTATTTTTGTAGGGTCGACAGTTACTGGTATTGCGCTTTCCAAATGGATCGTGATCATGACCTTCTTGCTGGCACTTTTCATGGCACTGGCAAAAAGAAGGGATGATGTGCTCATCTATCTGGATACAGGCAAGAAGATGCGTAAAGTGATAGACGGATACAACCTTCAGTTCCTCGATACGGCTATGGCGATCATGGCGTCAGTGGTCATCGTCGCCTATACGATCTATACGACTTCCCCTGAAGTGGTCGCAAGATTTCACAGTGACTATCTTTACCTGACAGCCTTTTTTGTTATACTGGGAGTGATGCGCTACCTGAAGATCGCTCTGGTTCTCAAAGACAGTGGTTCCCCTACAAAAATCGTCATCAAGGACCGGTTTATGCAGTTGATCCTGTTGGGGTGGATCGGTACCTTTGCCTGGATACTCTACTGATGCTGGCTATTAAATACAGTATCTTCGCCGCCATCTCCACACTGGTCAACCTTTTCTTCCAGTGGCTGAGCTTTTTGGCTTACAGCGGTTTCGGTTCACTCTATGTGGCGATGTTTGTCGGAACCCTGGCAGGACTGGTCTCCAAATACATCCTTGACAAGAAATGGATTTTCTACCACACCCCCAAAGATAAAAAAGACGATGCGAAGAAGTTCATCCTCTACTCTTTCATGGGAGTGTTTACGACCATTATCTTCTGGGGAACGGAGATGGCGTTCTATTACCTCGTTCCCAACCCCAATGCCAAATACGTCGGTGCCATTATCGGACTGACTATCGGCTACATTATTAAGTACTTCCTTGACAAGAAGTATGTATTCATACACAAAGAAGAGGTAAACATATGAAACCCTGTACCGCCTGGGGCATGTACCCACAGATAGAGTGCCGACACTTCAAGTTCGATAAAGAGCAAACCCTCAGAAAAATCATCATTGAGCAGAATTGCATTATCCCTTATGGCAATGGTAGAAGTTACGGTGACAGTGCTTTGAGCGAGAATATCATCGATGTCAGACAGAAGGACTACTTCATAAACTTCGATGAAAAAACAGGCCTGCTGCATGTACAGGCCGGTGTATTGCTCTCGGAGATCCTCGAACACTTTGTCCCAAGAGGCTGGTTTCTCAAAGTTACCCCTGGCACCAAGCTCATCACTGTAGGTGGCGCTATCGCCAGTGACGTACACGGGAAGAACCATCATGTAGAGGGGTGTTTCTCCAAGTGTGTCAAAGAGTTCACCATTATGCTTGCAGACGGAGAGGTCGTCACCTGCACCAAAGAACAAACACCTGATCTGTGGAAAGCGACCTGTGGAGGTCAGGGGCTTACGGGTATCATCCTCGAAACAAAGCTTACCCTCAAGCGTATCAATTCCCAATATATCAACCAAACCACTATCAAGACCAGAAACCTCAAAGAGACCTTCGAAGCCTTCGAGGAGTACAGCCACATGCCGTACTCTGTCGCCTGGATAGACTGTCTTGCCAAAGGGGATGAAGTAGGTAAATGTCTGCTGATGGTCGGAGATTTCAGAGATGACGGCAAACTGGACTACAGACTCAAACCCCAAAAGAGCATCCCTTTCAACTTTCCAAGTTTCGCACTTAATAATCTAAGTGTCAGAGCCTTCAACTGGCTCTACTATGGTAAAGTCAAAGAAAAAATCTCCATACAGACAGTGGACATAGATACTTTTTTCTACCCTCTCGATGCCATAGGACACTGGAACCGTATCTACGGTAACAACGGCTTTACCCAGTATCAGTTCATTTTACCAAAAGAGACGAGCTATGAAGGTCTTGAAGAGATACTGACAGCCATCTCAAACTCGGGGAAAGGCTCCTTTCTTGCTGTACTCAAACTCTACGGAAAAGCCAACGAAAACTGGCTCTCTTTCCCTATGGAGGGTTACAGTCTTGCTTTGGACTTTAAAATAGAAAAGGGACTCTTTGAACTGCTCGATCATCTCGACGAGATTGTACTCAAATACAAAGGCCGGATCTATCTCACAAAAGATGCAAGGGTCTCCAAAGATACCTTCGAGCAGGGCTATGCCGACATAGAAAAGTTCAGGCAGTTTAGAAAAGAGAATGGGATGGTCAGTAAGTTCCAGTCGTTACAATCAAAAAGAGTAGAAATATAAAAATAATGTTGAGTTTTGCACCTAAAGGCATTTCCGTTGGGCAATGTTTAATGTTGAATGAAAGAGGGAGAATATAATATGAGTTATGTATTGATAGTGGGTGCTAAGAGTGATATTGCCAGAGCATGTGCGAGGGAGTATGCAAAGAATGGGTATGACCTGTATCTTGCTGCAAGAGATGTGGAAAAGCTGACAGATTTCGCACAAGATGTCGTTACCAGAACGCAAAGAGATGTAAATCTTGTAGAGTTGGATATTTTGGATTACAAAAGCCATCAGGCTTTTTATGAGAACCTTGAAGAAAAGCCTCTTGGTGTCATCTCGGCTGTAGGCTACCTTGGAGACCAGCAGAAGGCTCAGAGTGATTTCACTGAAGCAAAGAAGATCGTCGACACCAACTATACAGGTGTTGTAAGTCTGTTTAATATTATTGCTGATGACTTTGAAAAGAGAAGAAGCGGGTTCATGGTAGGTATCTCGTCCGTTGCCGGCGATCGTGGACGTAAGAGTAACTACATCTACGGCTCCGCCAAAGCAGCGCTTACTGCTTACCTTTCGGGGTTAAGAAACAGACTTTATGAGACTCAGGTGCAGGTGCTTACCGTCAAGCCCGGATTTGTGGCGACGAAGATGACGGAAGAGTTGGACCTGCCTGAAAAGTTGACGGCTCAACCAGAGGAAGTGGCACAGGATATCTTCAGTGCACAGCAAAAAGGTAAGAATATACTTTATACGAAGTGGATATGGAAATACATTATGATGATTATCAAAGCTATTCCAGAGTGGAAATTTAAGGGGATGAGTATTTGAACTTAAAAACTAAAAAAGTTTTTTTTATCTAAAAAGTTAATGAAAGTTGCAACTGCATGGAAGGAAGAATAGTATTCAAATAGCATTTTTTGATTTTGATGGTACCATTACCACCGACGACAGTCTCATTAAATTCATCCAGTTTGCCGTAGGCAAGCCGGCTTATTACATGGGATTGCTGAAACTAAGCCCAATGCTGACGGCATATACACTAAAACTCATTCCAAACTATATAGCCAAAGAGAAGTTGTTAGGGTGTTTCTTCAAAGGATGGGATGTCGAACGGTTTTCCAGACTTGCCGAAGCGTATTCGTTGGAACAAATCGATTCCATTATTCGCAGGCAGGCCATGGAAAAGGTCAGATGGCACCAGGAAAAGGGACACAGGGTTGTGATCGTGTCGGCATCGATGGCCTGCTGGCTTGAAGCATGGTGTCACAAACAGGACATTACACTTGTTTCAACGCAGCTGGAAATGAAAGATGGAAAGCTTACGGGGAAATTTGCGACAAAAAACTGTCATGGAGAGGAAAAAGTTCGACGAATAAAAGAGATCTATGATCTTGATGAATATGACTATATCTATGCATATGGAGATAGTGGAGGGGACAAAGCCATGCTTGCACTGGCCGATGAAAGCCATTATCGGCCCTTTAGGGAAAAATAAATGCTGAAAAAAACATTATATTGCCTTTGTTTATGCACCTGAACTGCGGTCGATAAAAGATGAGGTGCGTTACCTGCATGCATTCATGAAAGAGAGAGGCTACAGAAGTGCCTTGATCGTGACCGATCCACCCCATAGCAGGCGTTTCAGTCTTTTGAACACTATTATGGGAGATAAAACCATCACTCTGCATTTTGCCGGAAGCGGTGTCAAGTGGTGGGACAGGGAACATTACTACAGGAATGAAACGGCAAGAAAATATGCTATGATTGAAGTATTGAAAATACCGTATAATTTGTACAAGGTTTACATAAAATGAATTTGGAAAGTAGTGAAAAAATGCAAAATAAAACCATAGCTATTGTAAGCAATACCTCATGGTTTGTTTACAATTTTCATCTTTCTTTGGTTAAAATGCTTCAGGAAGAAGGCTGGAGGGTTGAAGTGCTGGCACCCAGGGATGACTACTCACAAAAGCTGGAAGAAGAGGGGGTTGCGTTCCATGATGTGAAGATCAACAGCAAGGGAACGAACCCGCTTGAAGACATGAAGCTGGTTGCAGCATTCTACCGGCTCTACAAAGCACTTGAGCCTGATGTGATCCTGCACTATACCATTAAGCCTAATGTCTACGGTTCCATGGCGGCAGGCCTGCTGAAGATACCTGCGATCAGCAGTGTTACGGGACTGGGAACGATCTTTTTGAGTGACAATCTTGCTTCAAAAGCAGGGAAGATGCTTTACAAAATAGCACTGAAAGTGCCCGAAAAAGTCTTTTACCTGAACCAGGCCGACCGAGACCTTTTTGTGGATTCCGGGCTGGTCGATGCAGGTAAAGCCGAGCTGATCCCTGGTTCGGGTATCGATACGGAGAAATTCAAACTGCGTTTGTCTAAAAACAAGAGGGATACAGTACGGTTCCTTTTCATTGCAAGACTGCTTAGAGACAAAGGGATAGAGGAATTTGTAGAAGCAGCGAGACAAATTGGCATCCAGCATTCAGTACCCCAAGGGCAAGAGCTCAAGATTGAGTTCTGTATTTTGGGTGCCTTCTACCCCGGAAACCCTACGGCGATAACGGAAAAAGAGATGCAAGCATGGACAGAAGAAGGTGTGATAAGCTATCTTGGAACGAGTGATGATGTTCCCTCAGTCATTGCCAAAGCGGACTGCGTGGTACTACCTTCCTACAGGGAAGGGATATCGCAGGTGTTGCTTGAAGCGGCAAGTATGGTAAAACCACTTATTGCTTCGGATGTACCCGGGTGCAGGGAAGTACTTGAAGATGGTGTGAACGGTTTTTTATGCGAAGCGAAAAATGCGGATGATCTGGCAGAACAGATGATGAAAATGCTCGCGCTCTCCCAAGAAGAACGGGAATGGATGGGACAAGAGGGGAGAAAAAAGGTGCAGCAGGAGTTCGATGAAACCGTGGTAAACCGGAAATACCTTGATACAGTCGAAAAAATACTGAAATCTAAAAAGAGATAATTACTTTTTTGTGAAGTATTTTTCGACAAGGCGGTAAAGCCGAACAAGTGGGTAAAGAAAATACAGATATCGGGGGAGTCGAATATAGTTGATATCATTGAACTGTGTGGCAAAAAGAGCTTGCCAGGCAAACCGTAAACGGTCTGAAGGATGCTCTCTCATCTGCATCACGGTAAAAAAATAGCTGCGGTCGACAGTATTTTTTCCATGCTTTGCTGAGTAGGATGAAACGATCTTTTTTTTCAGGCCTGGTAGCGTGCTGTCTTTCCGGATGGCCTGTGTGATCTCTTTGGGAAGAGAAAGGCCGATGAGGTCTGATGCCAAAGAAAGTCCCAAAAGCAGCATACGAAAAACACCAAGCTCTTTGGATGTCGTGATAATATAATGCCAGTCTATCTTTTCCTGCATCCGGACAGAACGGTCGATGTCGCAGATCCACTCGATACGTTCGAACAGATGTTTGCTCCCATGCAGGCAGAGATAGATCAGCTGCTTCTCGAAAGCCATAGCTGGGATGTTGCGGTGGTTGATCTCCACTTCATCTGTACACTGCCATAACGTTGTGCTCTTCCATGCGACCGCATAGTTCTGCGAAAGAAGTTCCCAGTGGATCTCTATACGCATATTGTTTGGCCGTTTGTCAAATCCGATGGTTGTCAGCAGTGTATAATAGTAGGCAGACTCCTTTGGTGGGATTTTGACATCGGGCACATACCCTTCTGAAAGCATGCATTCCATGATCTTCGGAAGATCTTTGGGTTTGACCAGAATATCAAGATCACCGAACTGTCTGAGAGTGATATCTCCATAGGCTGACTTTGCAAGTGCCGGTCCTTTGAAGGCCAGCATGTCGATATGGTTCTTTTCAAAAAGTGTCATAATGTGGATAAGTTCTGCTGACATGAACATGTTGCGTTTGGAAATACTCATATAGCGTGCTTTCAGCTCAGAGAGAAAAGTGTTAAGCGTTAAGAGTTCAGCATTAAGAGAAGAGAGGGTTTTGTAGATTAAGGGCAGAATACCATGTTGATTGGCAAGGCTGATCAAAGTGTGCAGTGTTAAGTGTTCCGCGTTCAGGAAAGAGCGAATGGTATCGATGTCATTTTGAGATGGTTCTGTCTGGCAGCAGGCGATTAGAAAAAGCAACTCCAGGGAGAGATCGTTTTTAGCGTTGCAGACCTTCTTTGTTTTAACAATGGAGGTATCGGAACTTAGTTCCAGAAGTGTTAAAGGGTGTGTGTTGCGAAAAGAGCTGTCTGGATTATTATGCATGAGGCATTATATCGTTAAGTGTTTAATTTTGATGCCGAGGAAAAGATGAAGCATAGCCAATGTGTTCGCGAACATGCAGGGACTTGAATCATTGTGCTATATGAGCTTTTTCAGATTTTGATAGACCATAGGCAGCACACCGTACTACTTTGCCGGTGTGAACAATTGTGTAGGATCAATCAAAAGAACGGTTTAACGATTAAGCTTTGTGAACTTCGTACCTTCCAGGTTAAGATTGTACATCAAACCTTTTTCCCCAAATACAAAAGCATAGATAGGGTTCTGATAGCTGATCGTACTGATATCGGTACCTGCACCCCATTTAGCAACGGTGATCGCACCGTCCACACCGGCTTCCCAGCCATTGCTTTTCATAAATTTGTCCAGTGCATCCTGTGTAACGAAGGCTATGATGTAGGAAGCTTTTTGTGCACCAAGCTGGAATCCTACGGAGCCAGCTGCAATGCTGTAGTAACCAACACTCTTTCCGTCGACACGCAGTACGCCTTCACCGTATTTTCCTCCGACAACAAAACCGGCTTTGACAACGGAGGGGAACACAAGATAACCTTTTACTTTTGAGAGAAAGGCTTCGCCCCCTTTAACATCTTTATAAAACTGTTGGATGGCTGCATTGGCATTGGCATCTATAATTTCTTTTGGCTGATTGATGAAGTCCGCATGCAATGCAGTACCAAGAAATAACGTTAGAAGCAGTAGTGTTTTTAAGAAATTTGTTTTCATGGGTATGTCCTTATGTGATAATAGACAAATTATATCAAAATAGTGTAAACTAACCATTTAAAAGGATATATAGTGGAAAAGATGACAATGAAAGCCTATGCAGTGAAACACAAATTGAGCCTTTTCAATGTTGTCAAGCTGGTCAAAAGCGGGAAATTGAAAAGCGAAACCGTTACGGAAGAGGGAAAAGAGAAGGTCTACATCATCGCGGATGAACATGAAGTTGATACGCTGAAAGAAACAGAGACCATCGGATCTCATAAAAAAGAAGAGATTGAACTTGAAACACGTGTTTCACAACTTGAAGCAGAAGTGAAAGTGCTCCAGAAAGAGATAGAAGCCTTAAAAAAGGCTCTTTTATGAAAGTAGCCTATATTACCGACGAGATCTATTTGGAGCATGATACTGGTACCGCCCATCCTGAATCACGCTACCGTCTGGAAGCAATAGAGAAAGCAGTAGCGCCTCTGAAGAAGAGGCTGATAGATGTTTCGCCCATATCTGTCTCAGAAAAGGTACTTGAACTGGTGCATACTCCTGAACATATAGAGACTGTGCGTGAAGCAAGTCAACAAAACAGATCCATCGATTCAGATACCATCTGCAGTGAACACTCTTACGAGGCCGCGAGAAAAGCTGTAGGTGCAGGGATCGTTGCAGTGGACGGCATTAAAAAGGGAGAATTCGAACGTGCCTTCTGTGCCGTGCGTCCTCCCGGCCATCATGCCAGGCCCGAGCATGCTATGGGTTTCTGTCTCTTTAACAACATAGCTATTACTGCACGCTATGCACAGCAGCAGGGGTACAAAAAAGTGATGATTATCGATTTCGATGTGCATCACGGCAATGGAACGCAGGACACTTTTTATGATGATGACAGCGTTTTCTACTTCTCATCTCATCAGGCTTTTGCCTACCCCGGTACAGGCATGGAGAAGGAGAGAGGAGCTGGAAAAGGAGAGGGGTATACAGCAAATTTTCTCGTGATGCCCGATAGCGGTGACGAAGAACTGCTTGATATCTATGAAAATGACCTTCCCCCTTATGTCTCCGCGTTCCAGCCTGACATCATACTGGTTTCTGCCGGGTATGACCTGCATGAGAGTGATCCTCTGGCACAGCTCAATGTGACGACAGATGGGATACAAAAGATCGTACGCCTCATTTTGAAAAGTGCCGATGTGCCGTACCTCTTTTTTCTGGAAGGCGGGTATGATGTGAATGCTTTGGGGAGGAATGTCAAAGTGACGTTGGAGGAGATGTTAACTATAGATACAATCTGATCAAATTTATCCTATTTGATAAATTAAATTTATACTTATAAATTAATAAAGATATAATGAATTTATGGAAGTTTACAAGATAAAGAATATTGCCGGACATATGTCGAAAGCGTTTTTAAGTAATCCGCTTACCCCTATACTGGCTATAGCCATTTTACTGCTTGGATTCGTCTCTTTACAGACGATGCCCAGAGAAGAAGACCCGCAGATCGAGGTGAGCGGCGGTGCGGTCATGGTCGCTTTGCCGGGTGCTTCCCCCAAAGAGGTGCTTAATGTCGTGGTTAAACCTCTGGAGCGGCGTATTCGTGAGATCAAGGGGGTGGAGCACGTCTATGGCACTGCCATGAACAATTTCGGGATCGTGAATGTGCAGTATTTCATCGGAGAGGACCGTGAATCTTCCAACCTTAAACTCTATGACAAAGTCATGCAGAACATGGACCAGCTTCCCAAAGGGACTATGCCCCCGCTGGTAAAGCCTTTCGATATCGATATCGATATCCCCATACTTACTGCAGCCTTTTATCAGCTGCCCAATGTTCAGCCCAATGTGGTTGAACTCTATCAGACTATCCGTGAACTGCAGCAGGAGATCAATGCACTTGATAATGTATCGAAGACCACACTCAAAGGAGTTAAACGCCCGCAATTCAATGTACTTATAGACCTAAGCAAGCTTTCTGCCTATCATATATCACTTGGCCAGGTCGCGCAGGCGATCAAGTCCATCTCTACCAATGCACCGATGATCGATACCATTAACAAGAAAGGCAAACTGGTCGTCTTCGGTGTGGAGAATGCCATCGATACCATCGATGACCTCAAAGAACTGATCATCGCCCAGTATATGGGATCACCGATTTATCTGAAGAATATTGCGGATGTTGAATACAATTATGATATCCAGAATTTTCAGGAATCCCTTATCACCTATCAAAAAGGGATGGACAAGGACCCCGAAGCTGTCAGAGAACACGAGGAAAAAGAGGAGAGTAGTGAAGAAAAAGAACATGCCCCGGTCAGTTTCAGAGGTTTGACAGACCAGATCACGCTGACCGTATCGAAACTGAAGGGAACCAATGCCGTCTACATCGCGAAAGAGGCGATAGAGAAGATACAGGAAGCCAAAGAGAAACTGAACAATGCCGGTGTAGGATTTATCATTACGCGGAACTATGGTGTTCGGGCGGATGAGGCGGTCAATGAACTGGTCCATCACCTGGAGATCACCATTTTTATCATTATGCTGATCCTGATTCCTTTCCTTGGGTGGAGGGAGTCGATGGTCGTTACCATTGCTGTTCCGATGATCCTCGCTGCGACGCTCTTTATCGCGCAGATAACCGATCAGACCATCAACCGTATTACACTCTTTGCATTTCTGCTTTCTCTGGGGCTTATCGTTGATGATGCCATCATTGTGATCGAAAATATCCACAGGCGTCTGCATCTGGACATAGAGAAGAAAAGTGTAGACGAGATCATCGTACAGGCGACCGACGAGATAGGTCCGTCGACCAACATTGCCACTATCGCCATTATCCTGACGATGGTGCCCATGGCATTCGTCGGAGGGATGATGGGGCAGTTTATGAAGCCCATACCGCTCAATGTCCCGGTAGGACTTGCCGTATCTCTTTTCGTCGCCTATGTCTTTGCCCCCTATATGGCGAGGAAATTCATCAACTTCAAGAAGATCAAAGCTGAGGTACATGCGCATCATAAAAAAGAGCATGGGGATGCCCTAGAAGAAGATGTAACAGGCAAAGATGAGGAAGGCAAATGAAATTTGAGCATTTCCTCTACCGTATCCTCGATAGCAGACGTAACAAATGGATCGTCATAGGCCTGGTACTTCTTGCGTTGATGGGGTCGGTCATGATGATCCCTACCAAACTTGTATTGGCAAAAATGCTGCCGGGTAAAAGTGCCAATACGCTGACGGTCTATATAGATACGGCGACCAATGCGTCCATCAAAGAAACACGGCAGGTGGCCCAGTGTGTTGTCAGTGAACTGGAAAAAGAGCCTGAAATAACCGACATGGAAGTTTTTTTGGGGCAGGGGGCACCACTTGACTATGCTGGCCTGGTTAAAGGAAGTGCATTCAAGCGTTTTCAGAACCAGGCGGAAGTGGTGGTCAACCTGACAGACAAGCACAAACGTGACGAGCCTTCGTTCATGATGGTTCACCGTTTGCGCCCTAAGATACAAAAAGTCTGCGGATCTCTGCTACCTTCAACCAGTATCCGGTTCATCGAAATGCCTTCCGGACCTCCGACGCTGGCTACGGTCGTAGTGGAGCTTTACGCAAAGAGTGATAGACAGCTGCGCAAAATGGCCGGGAAAGTCTCGCAGATACTTTCCCGGACCGAGGGACTGGTAGATGTAGATATTATGATGGATGATATTTACAAGACCTATATGCTTTCTCCCAATAAAGAAAAGATCATACGCAGTGCCCTGAGCGTAGACCAGGTCAACAAGATCATTTACCTTGCATTCAAGGGAATGCCGGTCGCTGAGAAAAATACCAAGAATCAGCAGGATCAGATACCGATCTTTCTGCGCCTGAACAAAGATTCCCGTATGATCGACGGTGAGAGCAAAAGGACGCTGAAGAACAAGCTTTCAAGCCTGCGGCTGATGAACCGGAAAGGAATGATGGTCCCGGTGACTGAAGTAGTGGATATCAAAGAGGTTGACTCCAGTCCTACGATCTTCAGGAAAGACTTGAAAAATATGGCGATCATCACGGCAGAATGCGATATGGTCTCACAGGTCTATCCTCTGCTTGATGCCCGCGACAAAATGCTTAAAGTCCTGAAGGACCAATACTATATAGAAAAAGTACCAGGTATCACCACTTATATGTTCGATCTCAAAGCAAAAGACAAACTGACAGGTGAAGAGATACTGATACGCTGGGATGGAGAGATGAAAGTTTCACTCGATACCTTCAGGGATCTGGGAGGTGCCTTTATTGCGGCATTGATACTGATGTTTCTGCTGATGGTCGTGTATTATAAATCGTTCGCACTCAGCGGGATTGTACTGGCGGGCAGTTTTCTTTCGATCATCGGAGTGATCGTCGGGCACTGGGTGACGGACAAGATCTCTCTGGCTATTACCGATACTCACTTCTTCCTGACCGCGACTTCTCTCATCGGTTTCATTTCGCTTATGGGGATCTCTGCACGCGGTTCACTGCTGCTGATCGATTTCTCCAAATCATTGATGCAGGAAGGTCATGAGAAGAAACGCGCCATTGCCATTGCCACGGCGACCAGAGCCAAACCGATCCTAATGACCGCCGTTGCGATCATACTGGGTTCCCTGCTGCTTTCAACAGACCCGATCTTCGGAGGACTGGGGATCGCGCTTATCTTTGGAAGTATTGCCGCGACACTTGTAGCACTCTTCTTCATTCCTGTATTGATGGACAATGCCAAAGCGATGGACCCTCATGCAGGCAACAAGTGCGGGGAGGGTGAAGAGTTCGATGAAGATGAACATCTCTGTGTACTGACGGACAATCTCAGAACAATCCTCTTTCCCGAAAAGCATAAAAAAGATTGTGACAAGGATAAATAGAGGTGCCCATATCTGTACATCGTTCTGAATTCGTTTCAGAATCTCTTAGAGCAGGAAGTTACTCAAGGGATCCTGAATCACGTTCAGGATGGCAATGGGGCAGTGTCTTTTTCAAAAGCCGATGCTTTAGCTTTGGGAAATGTTTCGGTGAAGCTAAAGCATCACTTCCAGGAACAAAATTTTTTTAGCTTCCATCGCAGGAAAGAGAACTTTTAGTCTGAAGAAGCAAAATTCTGTTCATACACTGTGGGGTCATACTCTATCTCTATCTTGGCATACATACCGGGATAGATCTTTTCACTGTCTTTCTTGAATTTGATGCGAATGGTAAATGTATGTGTCATAGGGTTGGCACTCGGTACGATGGACTTGATGCGTCCTCTTCCATGATATCGGATGGATGGGATAGTGAACTTGACAAAATCTCCTTTATTTATCTTGAGCAGGTCACTTTCAGAGACCTGGGCTTCTATTTCAGGATGATCGAGATCGACCAGGACCATGACGGGGAAACCGGGCATGACCATATCTCCCACATGCAGATTTTTCTGGACGATAATCCCGTTGCTTGGGGCCTTGACCTCCAGGTAATGGGAAATGATACTCACCTCTTTCGCTTTCTGTGAAGCGCTTTTGACGATCGCTTTCATGGCTTTGAGCATCGATGATGTATGTTCTGCAGTTATCGAAAGATTTTCGTTCATATCTTCAAAATTGAATGTGCTGTTCTTGTTCCTTGAAAGCAGGGCTTTGTTTCGACGTATTTCATCGAGTTTGCTTCGGTAGACATCAGTCAGGATCTCTGCCTGTTCAAGTGCGAGGTTCGCCTGTTCCTTGAGAATGTCAAACTCAGCCGAGTCCATTTTAAAGAGATCGTCCTCTCTTTTGACCCTGTCCCCGATGTTCACAAAGACTTCTTTGACATAACCCATATAGCGTGCACCGATGTATTTCTGATTATCAGAAACGATCGTACCGGTAATATTGATGGTATTGGCAAGAAGTGTCACAGTAGGAAGAGAAACAAGGAGAAAAGCGGCTAAAAAAGATTTTTTCATAATACACCTTTATTTATTAAATTGTTTTAATGAAATAAGTTATATTTATATTTTACACTAAGCCACTTAAGAATGAAAGAGAGAAGGGTAAAGTTTTAGCTGATTTGGTAAAAATGGGAAGAAAGGGAAAAGGTTTTGTACCAAACCGGAGTTTGGTACACTGTTTTTAAAATGTATAATTAAGTTGGATAGAGACAGAATTCTCTGAGTGATCAGTAGTAACAGAATCTATACCCATTCCTAATGCACTTACATCAAATGTTTCAGTATTCTCTGCAGCATATACATAAGCCAGATCCATAGAGAATTGATCATTGAAAGCATACGTTCCACCTATTGTATAGTGTTGCTCTTCTGTAGCAGGGAACCCAAGGAGGTTAAACATATTCATTGCAGGGTTAATGGTTTCTACCACAGCACTGGATGAGTAATTGTAACCTGCTCTCAGAGCCCAATTATCCTGCGCATATTCATAACCGAATGCGTAAACATTTTGATCTTCCCATTGAAAATCTTTATATCCTTTAGCATCTGACCATTGAATTTTCTTATAATCGAATGCAAAAGTATGTTGCCCCATGGAATAGGCAATACCTACACCAAACTCGGCTGGCTGCTCCAGATGATTACCGTCCGGTAGCTGTATCCCAAAAGGTTTTGTTGCAGTACTAAGCTGGTTTGTATATTCCATATCTATTTTTGATTTATAAACTGCACCAAGGACAAGTCCATTAGAAAAATCATAAGTTGCACCAAGGTTATAACCAAAACCAAAATCCTGTGCCAATCCTGCACCAATAGTAGGGTATGGAGGTGGAGCAAATGGAGATGGAAGCGTATAGCTGATATCAAGGTTACCATACATGATAATCGGTGCTATGGCAATACTCAAACCTTCTATTTTGTAGGCAAGAGGAACTGCAAACTGCATAAGTTGAAGGTTAGTTACCATATTGAAGTTTGAAAACTGTCCACTCATGATAGTCTGATTGAGACCAGGACCCTGACTGTAGTCTGTACCCATACCACCGGTTCCCCACATACCGACACCTATATAAAAGTTTTCAGTAATCTTACTGGCAAGAGAAACTTCCGGGATAAGGTTCATATCTGCATCAGATGTCATTTTTGCTTGAGGAGGGAGTGGTGCCATTGGATTTGTATTCAGCTGTGTTTTGATGTCCGGCATGAAGACTGTACCACCAAAAGAGATTTCAGTTTTTTCAACAGTTGTAATAAGTGCGGGGTTTGCCAACCCGGATTCTGCACCATGAGTTACAGCAATACCGACTCCACCCATACCTCTTGCTTTGGCACCGAGACCAATAAGTGTATCTCCATTCGTAGCATGTAGAAGAGTTGAAGTCACAAGTGACAGTGCAATACCGGTTCCAAGTAGGTTTAGGTTACTTTTTTTCATCATTTTCCTTGAAGTATTTGTTTGATTTCAAGTAGTATAGTTTAATAATAAATTAATGTCAAGTATATTTATTATTTTTATTTTAATATAAATTAAAAGAATAATACTTATTATTTGAGTCTATGAAAATAGTGGTAAAACATGTAAATGTAAAGAAAATTATTGGAAGAATGTAGGGGGAGGGAGGGTGCGTAACCACGCACCGCTCAAAGAAGAAATAAGATCAGATCTTGCTGAGTACGAATTTCTCCATTTCGTCAACCACTTCATCGAGTGTTCTTTCTCCGTTGATAATGGTAAGAAGGCCTTTATCCGTGTAGAATCTCTGGATGGCTCCTAACGGATCGGTGTAGATCTTCATTCTGTCGTTGAATACCTCTTCGCTGTCGTCGCTTCTCTCTTCGCCCGGAGCCGCTTCCGCTCTACGTCCGAGAATTCTCTCTCTGGCTACTTCTTCGCTGACTCGTACTTCGATGACAGAAACAAGATCGATATCGTCTTCTTTGCTGACAAGCTCGTCAAAGGCGGTCATCTGCTCTTCACTTCTTGGATAACCGTCAATGAGAATGGTATCGACTGGTGCATGCTTGATCGCAGAAACGATAGTGTCTATGATGATGTTCAGCGGTACCAGTGCACCTTTGGCAATGTAGCTCTCAATGGTCTTGCCAAGTTCCGAACCGCTTGCTACTTCTTCTCTGAGCATATCGCCTGTCGAGTAGTGAACGATCCTGTCAGGATGTTTTTCTGCAATGATGCTGGCATCTGTTGTTTTTCCGGAGCCGGGTGCTCCGATGATCAAAAATAGTTTTTTCATGTCTGTTCCTTTTTTGGTATATTATGCTGTAGGTGCAGCCTGTCTGACACGGATGCTGAGCTCTTTCAGCTGTTCATTGTCCACTTCGCTTGGCGCCTGTGTAAGTAGACACTGGGCTTTTTGCGTTTTAGGGAAAGCGATGACATCCCTGATGCTGCTGGCACCTGTCATGATCATGATCATCCTGTCAAGGCCAAGTGCGAAACCACCGTGCGGTGGTGCACCGAACTTGAGCGCATCAAGCAGGAAGCCGAATTTGCTCTGTGCTTCTTCTTCGCTGATACCGAGAAGTTTGAAGACCTCTTCCTGCACATCCTCTTTGTGGATACGAATGGACCCTCCGCCAAGTTCCGTACCGTTAAGGACCACATCGTAGGCGATCGATTCTATCTCTTCGATATCATTGAAATCAAGCGATTTCGGCTGTGTGAACGGGTGGTGAAGCGCTTTGACCTTTCCGTCTTCAACTTCGAACATAGGAAAATCCATAACCCAGAGGAACTCGAATGTATCTTCAGGGATAATATCCATGGTTTCTGCCAGGTAGATACGGAAACGGCCCATGTAGTCCCAGACCAGTTTTTTCTCACCGGCACCGAAGAAGACTGCATCACCAACTTCAAGGCCACATCTGTCGATGATCGCCTGGATGTCGTCTTCCGTGAAGAATTTGGTCAGTGGCCCTTTGAGTCCGTCTTCTTTCATCTGGAAATAGCCCAGCCCCTGTGCGCCGAATTTGCGTACATAATCCTCAAAGCCCTTCATCTGGCGTTTGGAGAAGATCTCGTCGCCTTTGGGTACTCTGAGTGCCTTGATACGGTTCTTTTTAGGCATTTTTGCAATGCCTGAGAATATCTCGTTGTCACATCTCTCGAAGATATCGATGACATCCACCATGGCAAGGTCATAACGCATATCCGGCTTGTCTGAACCGTACTTTTCCATGGCTTCGCTATGTGTCATACGGTTGAATTTTGTCGGTACGTCAAAACCGCATTTGATAAAGACATCGGAAATGAGTTTTTCCGCAACGGTAATGACGTCTTCCTGGTCACAGAAAGACATTTCGACGTCTATCTGGGTGAACTCCGGCTGTCTGTCGGCTCTGAGGTCTTCATCTCTGAAACATTTTGCAATCTGAAAATAACGGTCGAATCCGCCAACCATCAGAAGCTGCTTGAAAAGCTGTGGGGACTGTGGCAGAGCATAGAACTCGCCACCATGCACACGGCTTGGTACAAGGTAGTCTCTTGCCCCTTCAGGTGTCGACTTGGTGAGGATAGGAGTCTCCACTTCAAGGAAGCCGAGTTCATCGAGGGCATTTCTGGTTGCTATGGTCGCTTTGGAACGAAGTTTGAAAGTATCGTATGCTTTTTGTGTTCTAAGCTCGAGGTAGCGATATTTGAGTTTGATCTCTTCGTTCACTTTCTCGTCATTGAGTTCGAAAGGCATCGGTTTGGAACGGTTCTCAATGGTCAGGGAGTCCACCACCATTTCGACCTTACCTGTCTTGAGGTTCGGGTTCTCGAGGCCTTCGCCTCTGGCACGGACCTTGCCCGTAGCGATCAAAACGAACTGGTCCCTGACTTCTTCAGCGATCTTGTGTGCATCGGCATTATCTGCCGGGTCGCAGACAAGCTGAAAAACTTCGTCTTTGTCTCTGAGGTCGATAAAAATAACCCCGCCATGGTCTCTACGGCTGGCAACCCAACCGGCTACGGTGACAGTTTCACCGATATGTTGTTCATTTACGTCAGCACAATAATGTGTTCTCATCAAAAATCCTATGTAGTTATAATGCCGCGATTATAGCTAAAAGTAGTTTAGGGTTTCGTGCAATATGCCTGGAGGTGAAGACTTCAGTCTCACAAATGCTGATTGCAGATTCTGTCTGTTTGTTCCTGCAAACTGGAAGGGAAACGGAAGTACACACATTCGCTTAGTCCGACAGATAGTCCTTTTCCCAAAAAAATTCGATCCATTCATCTGTCTTATACAGTACGTAATCGGGCTGAATTACAGCAGTTTTTTTATAGTAAATCGAAGCAATCCTGAATTCGATATGAGGAAACTTGTTTTTTAAATGGTTTAAAACTTCTTTCATGGTCTCCCCACTGTCAACAATGTCGTCCATCAGTAACACTTTTTTTGCTTTATCCAGTTCAGGGATATTGAAAACTTTGCACTGTTTGCCTTTTTGATCACCTTCATAGAGAATGGAGTTGATACTCATGAGCTGTCGATTGTCCGTAGCGGAAGCATAAGCATGCCCCAGTGTCCATCCGCCTCGTGCAATAGCGATGATGGTATCGGGGTTGTACTCTGCTGTAAGCCTTACCAGTTTTTTGACATCTTCCACAAACTGTTCATAACCGTAATAGACCATACTTGACTCCCCATATTGTATTGTAGTGTGAGATCCGGACTTATAAATGGTGTCGTCAGGGGACGGCACCCTACGCGCGTGGTTAAGAATTAAGATCATTTTTATGCCTACCACGTAGGGTGCTGTGCCCTCACAGCACCATAAACCCGGATTATGCATTAGAGATTACAGAACGCTACGCAAACCATTGCACCGTGGGCACTTACGGAGAAACCATCAATGCACCTGCGGGTGCACCTCAAATTTTCCGCAAATACCCACAGCACAAGCGTTTGGCAGACTTCAAGTAATTCTAATGCATAATCCGGGATAAAGTCAACAACAGTGTAACATGATATGCAATAAACTTTGATATAATCGCCTCTATGGACCACAAAGAGAAACTCGAAAAAGCCAAAGTAAAACTGATGCTGGAACATCCCTATATCGGATCTGTGGCTACGGCATTGAAGATTGAAGATACACAGGAAGTGCTTACCTTTACCAGTGACGGGAAACAGTTGCGTTACAATCATGAGTACTTTGAAAAAACGTCGCTTGAAGAGATAGAATTCGCCCTGGCGAATGGTGCGATGCATGTTGTCCTGAAACACAGTGAACGGGTGAATGAACGTGTCGGACGTGTTTGGCAGGCGGCGATCGACCTGGTGGTCAATTCCATGCTGGTAAAGAATGGTTTTGAATTGCCACCCTATGTCTATTATGATGAACGTTTTGAGGGGATGTATGCCGAAGAGATCTACGATGTTCTCAAAGACGAGATGATCACCAACGATACACGTGACGAAGCCGAAGCGACGGCAGAAGATGAACTGTCCGAAGACGCCAAAGAACAACAGGGAAAAGGTGAGAACAGTGGAAATGACCGTACCCCTGATACTACTCCCCAACAGGCATCCCTGCAAGAGAGTGAAGCGGCAGAGATGGAGATGGATGAAGCGGAACTGCAGGAGCTGTTCGAACAGATATTCCAAAAGCACAAACGGCAGGGAAATTTACCCAAAGACCTGAAGTTCGTGGTACCGGAGTATTTCTTCCACAAGGTCGACTGGCGTGAAATGCTTTACCGGTACATCGCTTCCTATGCCAAAAGCAGTTACTCGTTCGTACCACCAAATATGAAATACCTCTATCGCGGTATCTATTTGCCAAGTCTGAGTTCGGACCTTCTGCGCATCATCATTGCTGTGGATACATCCGGTTCCGTCGATGAGGTACTATTGGGAACCTTTCTGGGGGAAGTGAACTCCGTGATGCAGAGCTACCCAAACTATGAGATAGACCTGATCACGGCAGATGCAAAGATCCAGTCACACAGGGTTTTCCTGCCCGGAGAATCCCTGGAGTACAAGGTCAGCGGAGGAGGAGGGACCGATTTTCGTCCGGTGTTCGAGTATATTGACAACTACATCGATTACCCGACTTTGCTGCTTTATTTTACGGACGGTATGGGAACCTTCCCCCAGACTGCACCGGGGTATGATGTTCTGTGGGTGATGCCAGAAGAGAGAGAAGTGCCTTTTGGCGAGGTTCTTGCTTTGACAGGTGATAATTAACATTCCATTTAAAGAGTTTTGATATACTATTATTCATAATGGGCATCTAGGGTTATTAGAGGTGCCCTAATCTATTACAGGATATTTTATGCAACTTGACAATTCTAACAATAGCTCCTGCTTTGCAAATGCTTTTGTGATCATTCTTCTGCCGCTGCTTTTTTTGCTAGGGCTTGTTCTTGGCTATATAGGGATCATCCCGTTTAAGGTTGAGATACATACGCTGATCATCATCTCATTCATTTTTGTGGTCTTTGTCGCATTTGTACGTCACAATGCCAACTATGCCGCCTGTCATATGAGAGGTTCCTTCAGACGAATGGAAGATCAGTTGCAGCATGAGCTCAGGGCCAATGCGCTGACCATTATGGGAAAGACCAAATCGACGCTGCATGTCAAGGATTTTATGACGGAGTATTATAAAGATATCCGTAACGACAATTTTGCGCGTGTCGCTCCCTCTGTTTTCCCGATGCTGGGTATTTTGGGTACCTTCATCGCCATTGCCATTTCCATGCCTGACTTTACGGTAAAAGACCTTGAGTCTCTCGACCAGGAGATCTCGATACTGCTTTCGGGTATCGGTACGGCATTCTACGCTTCCATCTACGGGATTGCGCTTTCTCTGATCTGGACCTATTTCGAGAAACGGGGAAACAGCAAGGTTGACAAGAACCTGCATGATCTTGAAAAACTCTACGATACCCGTGTCTGGAAAAAAGCGGAACTCATCAAGCATGAACATATGCAGAGCGAACTCAAAGACCAGGAGATCGTCAAAACGCTCAAAGAGACCTTCAATATGGATTTCATCCGCGAGCTGAACGAACAGTACCTGAAGAATTTCACAACCATTATGAACGAAACTTCTCAGAGTTTCAATGAGCTGACTCAGCAGATGCACAATGCTTCCGTAGAGCTGAGAACGACGCTTGACAAGGTACAGGACAGAAGGGAGAGTGTCAATGCTGTCTCTACGATTAAAGAGAACATTGAAGGCTTTAACGAAAATGCCAGAAACCTTCAACGCACAATGGAGCGTTTTGACGGTACTGTGGACCATACTTTTGACAAGATAGACGCTGAAGTAGGGCAGATCGTTGATCAGCTTGGCTCTTTTGCCAAACTTCTTTCTGAACAGAATCAGCTGATACTGAAGAATCTCGATACGATCAACGAGGGTAAGAAGTAAGCGGATGTTTAGAAAAAAATCCACAGACGAAGGCAGCAACTTCTGGATCTCCTATGCCGACCTGATGGCTGGCCTGCTCTTTGTCTTCATCCTGCTTATCGGTGCCATCGTCTCCAAATCCATTATTCTCAAAAGTGATCTGCACGAAAAAGAGGACCGTCTTGCCTTGATCTCCGCCAATCTGGAGAGCAAAGAGGAAAAGCTTGATGATACGCAGAAACGACTTAAAGAGAACATGATACTTCTAATGAACAAGAAAAAAAGGCTTGATGTAACAGAAAAAAATCTTCAAGAGAGTAAAATGCTCTTAAAACAGAAAGATGAGAATATCAAGCAGGATAAAGAGCAGATCAAAGAGCATCTGCATACACTCAAACTCAGAGAAGATGAGATCAAAAAGCTCAACCGTATGCTGCTGGCTGCCAATACACAACAGGACCTGCTCAGCAAAAAGATCGTTCTGGTACAAAATCTGCTCAAAGAGAACAACAGTACACTCAACAAGACCAAAATGAGCCTGGAAGAGCGCAACAAAATACTTGAGCAGTACAAAGGGCAGATCGTTGTGCTCTCGGATCAGCTCAGTGATGTGAACGAGACTGTGCAGGAGAAGGACAAGAAACTGCTGGAACTGCTCAATGCGCTCGATGAAAAAGAGACGAAGTATGACACACTGGTAGAGAACCTTCAGAAACAGAAAGCCAAGATCAAATCGCTTACAGGTATCAAGCTCAAAGTGATTGCGGCACTGAAAGAAGCTTTGGGAGACAAAATAGATATCGACAAAAAGAGCGGTTCGCTCAGGCTCTCGTCGAATATTCTCTTCGACAAGGGGAGCGCTGTGCTCAAAGATGAGGCCAAGGCTCAGCTGAAAAAAGCATTCGAAGAATATATCGGCACACTGGTGACAAACCCGAAGATTAAACCGCATCTTGACAAGATCATCATCGAAGGGCATACCGACAGTGACGGTGGCTACCTGTACAACCTGGACCTGTCGCAAAGGCGGGCCTTTGCTGTCATGCACTACCTCTTGACACTTGACTTTGCCAAAAAATACAACCTTCAGCCGTTGATGATCGCTTCGGGACGCTCCTATCTCGACGCTATCAAGGTCAACGGCGTGGAAGACAAGGATGCTTCCAGACGTATCGAGATCAAGTTCAGGCTCAAGAACGAAGATGCCATGCATGAGATAGAGAAGGTGCTGGATGCGAAGTGATTTCAGGCCTGTACAGACAGTAGAGGCAAAAAAGAGGCTGTCAAGCTATTTGAATGAGGCAGAGAGAAAGTTGACAACGGAGAAAGAATATTACAGAGAGATGCGGAAACGCCGCTCTGTATGGCAGAAGTTACTTGGATTGTTCCGGTAAGAGGAGTTTCTGGAAATACAACTTTATAACTGCGGTCCATCAAAGGTGGGAGTAAACTCACCACTTCCGGGAAGTGTGGGGAAAGAGTTTTCTTTCGTAACCGTAGATATCAGGCCTGAACTGCACGATGCCGTTGTCATCCACCCAGACAGTATGGTACTCGACATAGACGGGAATGGTATGCTTGAGCGTAATCCATCTGGTCTTACCCGGTCTGTAGGTATAGCCAAGTTTATTCAATAGGGCAAAAGGCTTTTCAAGTCTGATGCAGCCATGGGAATATGCCCTTCTGTATCGTTTGAAGAGATACTTTGAGGGAGTATCGTGCATATAGACATTAAATCTGTTGGGGAAAAGGAATTTGACCAGTCCCAGCGAATTTCGCCTTCCGGGTCTCTGATAGAGTTTTCCGTCACTGTTGTAGAACAGGCCCTTTTTTCTTAAGTAGCTTTCCGACTTGTTGGCATACTCTTTGGCGTAAATGGACGGTGGTACGTTCCATCTCGGATTTTCCACGATGTACTGCATGTTCCTGTGGAAAACCGGGGTTCTCATCTTTGGCTTTCCCACCACGACCTTCATGTTCAGTGCAGGCCAGCCGTTCTCGTAGTAGTGCATAGCGAATTCGGGTATGTTGACCAACACATAGGTAGCGGGCTTTTCGTGAACGATACTTTTAAGCACTAGGTTCTTTTTGACCTTCCTGATGATGGAAGAGATAGGCTGCTTCATGCTTCGCCTGGTCTGTGGGCCGATCTTCCCGTCCACTTCCAGACCATGTCTTCTTTGGTACTCTTTGACCGCTTCAATAAAGGAATCCGTTATATACGGGTCATCCGGAAGATCTGCTATCCCAAGAAGCCTGAAGATTGCTTTGATTCGCATAATATCTTCAACTTCATTTCCTCTGAACAGGGGTGGTGTGTAAACATCCCGAATGGAATAGAGGTAGTCAATATAGCGTCTAAGCTCTATGTAGCGTCTGCTCTGTGGCAGTAACTGCATGGTATATTCGAAGAGGTCGCCGTACTGTTCCGCTTCCTGGATCGCCTTGCTGCTGATCTTTTTTCTCGGAAAGCGTTCACCTCTGAATCTTGAGTAGTCAAGATTGCCGTTGACAAGACATTGTACTATCTGGTAGTTTGTTTTTCCATGACACAAACTGTACCTATGCTGATAACGCAGCAGGTTCGGATCGGGGTTCAACGCGAACAGCAGTGTTGAAAAGAGAAGCGGAATAATGAATTTCATGAAAAATAATATCCTTTTTTTGATTAGGAAACACCACAGAAGATATCGAATCCTATTTATCGGTATTGCCCATCATTGGAGATTTCTCTTCCTGCATATGTTTATCTTTTGAGATATTGATGCCTTCAAGGTAGCCTGATATTTCTCTTTCTTCGTATGCCATGCCTTCCGGAACTGCCTGTGAGTGAAGTTGCACTGCACACTGTTTATAGTTGGGTTCAAAAGATTTGGGATCAAACTCCGGTATGGTAATGTTGTTGATAAGTTGTTCATTGAAATGGAAAGGTACGAAAATGTTGCCTTCTCTTACCGTACCGCTTACTTTTACAATAACGTCATTCACTTTACCGCGTGTTCCGGAGAGTGAGATCCTGTCACCGCTTTTTACTTTAAGACGGGCGGCATCTTTGGGGTTCATGTCGACCCAGGCTTCAGGAGCCAGGTTGTCAAGTATACCGATAGTTCCGGTTTTTGTTCTTGTGTGGAACTGCTCTACAGTTCTTCCGGTATTGAGAATAAAAGGAAGACCTTTGCACTGTATTTCACTCAGCGGTACCCAGTCCACAGGAAGGAGGTTCGCCGTACCGTCAGGTGTGGGGCAGGGCATCTCTTCGGAGTAGAGGCGTTTGGTGCCTTTGGGGGCTTTGTCGTTGCACGGCCACTGTATGCCGCCGAGTTCTTCGATGAGCTCATAGCTCATACCGCTGTAATCACACAGCTGTCCTTTACTGACTCTTTTGATCTCTTCAAAGACATCTCTGGGACTGTGAAGGTCTTTGAAAAGCAGCTCGTATTTACCTTCGAAGTATTTGGAGAATTCTCTGACAATATCTAGATCGCTTTTGGTCTCACCCAGAGGTTCTATCGCTTTCTTTGCATAGTTGCATCTGCGCTCGGAGTTGGTATAGCATCCCTCTTTTTCACTCCATGTCGCTGCGGCAAAGACCACATCGGCGATCTGGGCTGTGTCGGACATAAAGGCATCCTGTACGACAAGCAGGTCAAGCTTTTTAAGTGCTTCTCTCAGTCCATTCTGATCCGGGTAAGAGACCAGCGGGTTGGTTGCAACGACCCAGAGGGCTTTGATCTCCCCACGGTTGATCGCATCGATGATCTGCGGGTAGGCATATCCTCTTTTGTCAGGCACAAGATCCACAGGCACATTGACAATGTCTGCAAAAGCCTGTCTGTCTGCATCACTTGCATAGTTTCTGTAGCCCGGGATGGATGAGGTGAAACCAAACTCACGTGTACCCATAGCGTTGCACTGTCCGGTGATGGACATAGGGGCACCTCCCTCCTTGCCCAGATTCCCGGTGATGAGCGCCAGGTTGCAGATGGCCGAAACCGTATCGGTCCCGATACTGCTCTGGTTCACGCCCATTGTCCAGGCACTCATCGCTCTCTCCGCCGTGGCATAGATCTTGGCCAGGTTGTAGAGCTCTTTGACATCGATACCCGTGATATGGGCTACTTCCTGAGGCGGATAATTGTTCATGATGTGTTTTTTGAATGCTTTGTATCCGTTGGTCCGTTCTTTGATGAACTTTTCGTCTTCCCAGCCCTGTTCCATGATGATGTAGCAGAGCCCGTTCAGTAGAGCCAGGTCGGAACGCGGTGCAAGCGGTACGAAGATGTCTGCCATCTGTGAGGTCTTGGATTTTCTCGGATCAACAACGATGATGGTTGGTTTTTTGCCTGTCTCTTTTTTGTTCTTTGCAATATGCAGTTTCAAAATGGGGTGATTATCGGCGATATTCGCCCCTATGAGCAGAATGACATCCGCTTTGGAAAAATCCTCATAGCATCCGATAGGTCCGTCAGAGCCGAAAGTCTGCTTGTATCCCATTACGGCAGATGCCATGCAAAGTGTGGTGTTCCCGTCATAGTTATTGGTCTCAAGCCCCAACTGGGTAAATTTTCCCAGCGCATAGAACTCTTCGGTAAGCAGCTGTCCTGTTGAAATGACGGCAACAGCACCTTTCCTGTGTTCAGACTGAATGCGCTTGAATGTTTCAGAAGTCTTACTAAAAGCCTCTTTCCATGAAACAGATTGCAGTTGCCCCTCTTTGCGAATGAGCGGTGTAGCAATACGGTTGTCGGCACGTACCATTTTGTGTTCGCTCAAGCCTTTGGGGCAAAGTGTTCCCATATTGACCGGATGAAGAGGATTGCCTTTGGAGTAGACCGCTTCTCCGTTCTTGACACCGATGTACATTCCGCAGCCCACACCGCAGTACCCACAGGTAGAACGTACCCATTTGTCCGGAGCTTTGGCTTTGGCCACTTTTCCGAAGATGGGGTCATCGACGAGGGCGTATTTGTCTTCTTTGATGTCGAAGCCTAGAAAGTTTTTTGCTTTGTCTATGAGACTCATGGGGTTCCTCGTTGTTTTGTATAGAGGGCACTTCTAAAAACCCTAGATACTCATAACATCTCTAGCTTTTGTCTAGGCTAGGCACTCTTTTGAAGGCCTAGCCCTAGCTAAGTCGAAAAAGAGTAACAACGCATAGGCGAAAGCTAGTGATGCCCACAGGGTGGGCTTTGCAAACGCGATCTTTCACAAGATGCTTACTTCATCTTAGCTTTGGCTAGGACTTGAAAGCCTCTTGCAAAATCTCACATTTGCAAAACCCATTATAAGTATTTAGGGTTATTAGAGGTGCCCTAGAATTATTATAGTCAAATTTTGGGTGAAAATGGGGGATTAGGTGATTATTTTATAGGCAGATCATGCCAGTGTGTACTCTGGACTGAGCATTTTTAAAACGGTTTGATTTATCTTGTTTCTCGCTTCCATGCTGAGCGTGGGAGTGTGTATGTTCCCATTTGTGGTATAGGGGGATATGTGTTCCCACTTACAAAGTACAAACGAGAGGAAATCGGCTGTGGTAACATATATTTGTTGCTACGTTTTGTTAGGAGATTTTAGTTTTCATATCTTCCATTTCTGAATACAACCATTTATATTTTTCTTTTACCCTCTGGTTATCAACTGCATCAATCTGTTTTGAAATAATATCTTTAGATATAAAAAAGTCTTTTTTTAATTGTTTTTTGTTGAATACTGTACTATGATAAATTAAGTAATAGTAAGCAGTTGCTAAACTCATATATAGTTTATTTTCTTTTTCTTGAAAAAGAGAAAGCATAAATTCATGCATTTGTGTTCTTAAAATACCTTTAGCAACATTGTTACTCAGCAGAATCATAGGGTAAGTAGCTTCTTTAGATTCAAGTTCATATGCTTCAACTAAAGCGGGTCCAAATAGAGGTCCTGATTCTATATGACATATTTGTCCCATAGCAATACCTCCTCTTAATAACAAATTAAAATTTGTATGTAATGCAATCATCAATTTTGCAACAGCTTCAAATATAGTAAAACAGGCTATTTCATTTTCAACAGGAACTGAAAAAACCAAACAGTCAGAGAATTGAGTAGCTTTAATATCAAATTTCTTTACAAGGGTGTCAGAATAAATTTTCATAATTTCTAAAACTTTATCTTTTTCTTCTTCAGGAATTTTTTCATGATTAATATTGCCACAAGCATTGAGCTTTAAATTTTCTGATGTTACAGAAGTTAAAGCTTCAAATAATGACTCTACCAATTTTGGATTTGTTGTTGATTCTTCAATTATATCTTTAAATCCGAGAATATCAATAAAAAATGTTAATCTTTCGCTATACAATTTATGTTGTCTCCTAACGGTCATCGTGAGCAATAGTTTTCCCGCTAGGGTAAACTATTGGTCTCCTCGTATTTGTTAACTGCTTTTTATGTATTCTTCTGCATATGAAGTAGCTCCCACTTCTCGATACCCAGTGTCTATAGATGAATTACATATTGGACAAACCATAATTACCCATCGATCTTTTTTTGCAGGGTTTAAAATAGCTTTTTTTGAATTATTAAAACAGTTTGAACATAATAAATGTGGTTCTTCTCCATTGGAATCTGATTGTTTTAAAGCATATGCTTGTGCAGGGCCACCCCAAGGACTCACAAGCGTATATCTATTTTTTTCGATACTCCAATCTGCATTTTTCTGAAGTTTTTCTTCAAGCTCTCTAACTTTAGATTTTAATTCTTGATTCTCTTCTTGAAGCTCTAACGCACCCTCTCTGAGACTCATAATTTGTTCTTGTGCTTCTAAAGTAGAGCCTTTTTTTAATAACTCCATTATCTCTTTATATTTTGGTAGTATGGGATATCCTTTTTTGTCAGTTAACGGTCGAAGATAGCCAATAAATTGCCGCTAGGTAATTTATTGGCTACTCTGTTTTGTTATAAATCTTTACTCGAACTGTGTAAATAACTCATTTGAAACTGCTTCAAGCAGCTTAGTTTTCTGAAAGACTGGTTCTTTTAACTCAGGTTGTAAATATTCTACTTCCATCGTTTCTTCATCTATAACTACATAGTTATCTTTATCTTGTCTTTGCTCGTGCAAATTTTTTGCCTTAGCAAAGGCTTCTTCTCTTGACATTTTTTCATTAACAACATAATGTGCTGCTTCATCAACAATATTTTGATAATTTTGTTCTTCTATTTCTTGCTCTTGTAACTCTACCATTAAATTTGAACCAATTCCCATCTTTTTTCCTTTTTTCTCGTTCCCACGCTCAGCGTGGAAATGTATACTTCACTAAAAATATGACAAAGTGTCATATTTTCAACTCAATCACTACAATTTCTATATCATATCAAAAATAGATAAAGCAGTCTCTGAAGGAAACAAACATGGGAAGAGGTCGATATAAAATCTATGAACCGACACATCCTCACTTTATGACCTGTACGGTACTACACTGGATACCACTTTTTACCCGCAAAGAGAGTGTTGAGATTTTACTTGAGAGTTTCCGTTATCTGCAAGAACACGATCAACTCAACATCTATGCCTATGTCATACTGGAAAATCATCTTCACCTGGTTGCACAGAGTGATGATATCGCTCAGAGCATGACAAAATTCAAGCGGTACACAGCAAGAGGAGTGCTAAAGTTACTTCAAAAAAACAATGTGATAACCATTCTTGATCAGCTGGCATTTTATAAGAAAGCACACAAGTCTGATAGAGAGTACCAGGTATGGCAGGAGGGACTGCAGCCAAAACTTATCCAATCAGATGCAATGATGAAAGTCAAGATCAACTACATTCACCAAAATCCTGTAAAACGGGGCTATGTGGATGAGCCATCCCATTGGCGGTATTCGAGTGCGAGGGATTATGAAGGGCAGAGTGGACTTTTGGAGATTGAGCGCTTTTGGTAGATTTTAGAGGTGTATGCATTCCCACGCTCAGCGTGGGAACGAGGAAAAAACATAAAATATATTACTCCTTCATCTAACGACTGTCGTGAGCAATAGTTTTCCCGTACTTGTTAGAAGCTTTATACTTTTTGGACGCTATAGAAGATGCTTTCAATAGAGCAAGGGACACTATAATTACCCCTCCTAAATCTCCACTGTATGTGGACATTATAAATGTACTTACTGGAAAACTAATCCACATAATTAGGAATGATTCTAGCCCCATTTCAAAAAATGTTCCTCCCTTAAATTGCATTGATATCGCAATTGCAACTGGACCAGTTGCCCAAATTCCTAGCAACATAAAAAGTGGATATACTTTTGGATAATGATAAAAGAACTCTGACTTATATTGTTTGTACCAAGTTGTTATTACAATTACTGGAACAACAAGTGTTAGTAAGATAATCCATAAAGGATTCTCAGGCAGAATTAACTGCATAGCAATATCTGGAAGCCAATATGAAGCTGCTCCAATTAAAAATGATTTAATATACACATTCAATTCAAGTTCCTTTTGTCTTCTAACGGCCGCGTTGATCGCCATTCAGTATGATATCAGAATAAACCGAAGGGTATTCTGGTAGCAGACTTGATGTGTGTATCCTTGCATTTGATGGACGTAGCGAAACGGAGACCAACAAATGGTAAGGGATTGCGTTCAGTGATCTCCAATGATTTGTTAGACAAGTTGTGCAGTATATCTACATTTTGGATAATTACTGCAACCATAAAATTGATTTCCTGCATTCGTTCCTTTTTTTGCAGTACGTAAAATCAATTCACTACCACATTTTGGACATACGTTTTTTTGTTCTTTTTCTTCGATAATGCTTTTGACATGTTTTACATGTTCACGATTTGTTTTGAAAGATCGAGAAAGACGACCCGATTCAATTGCAGCAATAATTTCTTCAACTTCTTTTTTTGAAATTATTTTGCGTGTTTTTGATTTAACATAGTCAATATAGCTAATACCATGTTTTACATTTTCTGGCATTTTGGTTTTAAATGTACTGTCTCCGGTAAAGACAATGATAGAAAATATTTTCTCAGGCTCTATATTGAGTGCATTTTGAATGGTTTTGATATGTTTATAGTTTTGGTGAAGTGGATTTTGAAATTTATTGGTATGTTTGTAGATTTTTTGTGTCCAAAATCTTTGCTTTTCATCACCAAATATCCATCCTTTCAGATTTTTTGTTTCGACAACAAAGATACCATACTCAGATATAATGATATGATCAATCTGGGTAGTACCATCTTCAGTTGGAAGCGTTACATTTTTTATGAGATGATATTGGTTTTTGTCAAGCTTTAATTTTGCAGCGACATTTACAAGAAATTCACCGATGATGCCTTTCCCTATTGGTGTTCTGAAAAATGCCACTATAATTACGATAGGTAGTAAATACCATAATTGCAAGAGTGGTGATAAAATTGCTGATATGTCGATCATTTAAAAATCCTTTGGTGTCTAACAGCCGCCGTAAGGGATCGCCTTCAGTGATCCGCGCAGCCGATGTGATGTTGTAGCGAAGCGGAAACGTCGCATCTATTTATTCAACAAATGGTATAGCACAAACAGTTAAGATATTGAACAAATAACATACACTAAAAATGACTGTTAAAAATCAAAAGTATGACAAAGTGCCACATTTTCAATTCAATCATTATCATTTCAATATCATATCAAAAACAAATAAAGTAGTCTTGTCTGGCTCCTGCGCTGAATGCTTCAACGCCTAATGGCGTTGATTCCCCGCAAAGAAGTTCCCTGCCAGTCCCAACGGCACTATGGTACGGTAGAAAAGGTAGCGTCCTGCAAGTTCACTCAGCAATGCACCTATGGTCGCTATAGCCAATGTTGCGATCGCCAAGCTGACCAATCCGCTGGCTGTGAACGTAATAGCAAGCAGTGGCAGTGCCAGGGCAAAGACAGCAAGTGAGTAGATTCTGAATTTCTTTACCTTGCCAAAATGTTCCTGAAGGAGGGTTCTGGTTCTATTGTACTGGTAGTAAAGTTCATCTCCCTTGTCCAAATGTCGGTAAAACATAACTTCTTCGAGAATGACCAGTGCCTGCCCCATTCCGGCAAGCAGCGTAATGGCAAGCAGTACCATGGCCCCCTGTGCACCGTTGGAGATGAGCAGTACCATCGCAATGAGGAGAAAGCCGACATAGCCGGAACCAAAGAACCTTTTGGTAGTGGACTTCCTGTTCCAGCTCGGGCGTGCTTTGATACGGTAGATCATCGACTGTGCATAAATACCGAAAAGGCCTATGGCTAAAGTAATCGCTTCAACGAGAAGCAGCAGGAAGCCTTTGATCTCCAAAAAGTACAATCCCGCTACCATGGTTGCCAGGCCGGTATAGGCTCCCAGGGCAATAGCTTCGCGTGAAAGCCAGGAAGTCTTCCAGTTCTTCATGGCGGACATCGCTTTGGCAGGACGTCCCAGGTGCAGGGCAGAAAGGGGCAGGCCGATGGCTGCCGGTAAAAATACCAGGATCGCCATTGCCAGATTGGGCTTTGGCAGATTGAATCCCAAGGTAAAGAGCATCTGTCCCAAAAAAAGCGCCAAAAAAGCACCTACCGAAACCTGTGTGAGTACCGTCATGAAAACAAGCGGCAGTTCAGGATGTGCCGGGTGCAGGAGATGTTCGTCTGCCGGGCGTATCTCTTCGCCCTCGGGGATTTCAGGCAGTGTGTATCGTGTGGTAGGTTTGGTAATATCTATGTTCGGCAGGTGGGGAGCCACTCCTTCTTTGGCCATATCTTCAGCAACCCACTGTTCCACATTCACTGCTTCTATTTCGATGGCACCGCCCGGGCAGGCCTGCACACAGGCAGGGGTCTGACCGGCTTCGAGTTTGTCCACGCACATATGGCATTTGGTTACGATACCCCGGTCAGGGTTGAAGACAGGTACTTCGTACGGGCAGTTCCAGGTACAGTACTGACAGCCGATGCACGAAGGGTCATCGTGCCAGACGATCCCGTTATCGAGTTTGATGTAGCTCTCTGTCGGACAGCCGCGCAGACATTCAGGATCGATGCAGTGGTTACAGCTCATGGAGTTGAAAAGCTGCAGGGTATCGGGGAATGCCCCCATCTCCATTTCTCCAACACGTCTCCACTTGATCTCATCAGGATTGGCATTTTGTTCGTTGCAGGCCACTTCACAGCAGTGACAACCTACACAGGCAGTGGCATCGAAGTGAAAGCGGTACTGTTCTCCGGGTTTGAGGTCAGGAATGTCAATGGAGTAATTTCCGCACTGCATACCGGTCTCGTTCTTGTGGTTGATGAAGCTTTCCAATGGTGTGTGTTTTGTTAAGGGTTCTGCTGCCATTATATTTCTCTTGCTGTTTTTTTCGTAGGGTGTTGTCCCCTGACAACACCTTTTGTGTAGGTGCAGAGTATTGGTGTTGTGAGGGTACAACACCCTACAGCCTGTATAGAGTTAAATACATACATATAAAATTATACCTCCTTCAATGCTACAAGCAGTTCCGAGAATACCTGCGCACGTTCACTTTTGTTCTCATGCGTCATGTTGTAGATGACTTCAGAGAGTTTAGGTGGGACCGCCGGATTGAGTCTGCTGACTTCGTCACGTTTGATCTTTCTCGGGCGTGCCAGGGTTGGTGAAAGTCCGTCAACCGCTTCAAAACGCTTCTCTCCGGTAAGGAGCTTGAAGAGTTTCAGGCCGAAAGTGAAGAGCTCATACTCCTCTTTTCTGCCACTTGCCGGCTCTTTTTCAAGTTCGAACATCACATCCAGGCCGAGCTTCTCACGAAGGACGTAGTTGATCTTGGTAAAGAATGAGATCGCCTGATAGCTGTAATTATGGCTGAAAAAACGTGTCTCGAACGCTTCGAAGGTTTCGCTGCGTTCTTTGTAGTCGGCGTATATTTTGAGCAGATACTTTACATGATGTTTCGCTTCTGTGATCGGAAGTGATTTATGCAGGACATGAGCCTCTTTCGCCCTGCGGGTAATCTTCCCGCCTATGAAGATGTGCACACCGTCAACTCTGTTTCCCTCTTCATCTTTGGCCTTGCATCCTTCAAATCCGATATCGGCGATGCCGTGTATGCCGCAGCCTTTGGGGCAGGCTGACCAGTTCATGCGTACCTGTGCATTTGTGATGGACACTTCAGAGTTGAGGAAGTGTGCCATCTCTATAGCGTCGGGTTTGTTGGGGATGACGCCGAAGCTGCAGGTATGGGTACCGGCACAGGCGATCATATCCTGAAAATAGAGGTTGTTGAATGCTGCATATTTTGCAACGAGCGGACTCGCTTCAAGCCCGGTCAGTTCCTCCTGCGGTATGTTGACAAGAAAGAGGTTCTGGTCATAGCTAAGCCGCAGGTGTCCACTTCCGTAAGTTTGCGCACTTTTGGCTGCTTCGATCATATCGGTACCACTGAAGATACCGGAAGGCACAATGACCTTGTAGGCATAGGTATTGTCTTTGAGCAGTATTTTGTTGGAGCCCATGGCAATGTTCTGGGACTGTACCATAGTCACGCCGGCCTCGGCATAATTTTTGCCTGCTTCCTCTTTCACTGCCTCTATGAAGGCAGGGACACCCACGTCACTCAGGAGGAAGTGCAGGCGGTTCTTGTTCCGGTTGTCGCGGTAGCCGTATCTTTTAAATACACTCAGCAGAGCCGTGTAAAATTCGGGAACTTCATCTGCGGTAACGAATAGATCGGCATCTTTCGCCTGTACACCGACCCTGGCTCCCAAATAGACATTAAAGCCGAACCGTCCCTCTTTTTGGGCAAGGACAAAACAGCAGTCATGCCCGAAGATATTACAGGAATTGGAGAGTGAACCGAGTATCCCGGTATTGAACTTACGGGGCAGGGTGGAGATCCATTCAGGATTTTCTATAAATTGCTTTTCGAGTCTGTCTACAATGGGTTTGGTTTCAATGATATTATCGTAAGCAAGCCCGTCAAGAGGGTCAGAAACAGTATTTCGTGTATTGTCCGCACCTGTCTGAAATGTGCTAAGCCCCACCTCTTTGAGTGCATGAAGTACTTTGGCAATGTTCTCTATCTGAATATAGCGCAATACGACCTGCATACGCGTGGAGATATCTATATAGTCATTGGCATAGGTTTGTGCAACTTCACCGATCCGCAGTGCCTGTTCATGGGTAAGTTGGCCGGAAGGAATACGCACCCTCAGCATGAAATCCTCACCCTTGTCAAAGAGGCCGAAACATTTCAGGAAGTAGGCAGAGTCTTCCTTGGCCAGGCCTTCATACCCGGCAGCTGCGATCTCTTCAAGTTTGGCATAGACCTCCAAAGGATTCTTTAATGATTTGGTAGCCTCTACCTTGTTGACTTTTTTTGATCTGGCTTCGAGTGCTTTTTGCAATACTTCCATGCGATCGGACCTCCTGTATATAATTGTTTTATTATAGCTGTACCGTGAATATTTTGTGTCTTATCTATGATTAAAAATTAATCAATTTAATTTTATGCTATTCATGATTTATAGGGATAGCCCCAATACAGTGATTTTATGAATGATTAAAAATTAATCAATATAGTGGTTAATGATTGGAGTAATCCGCTGTATAATTCACCTAATATTTATTAAGGAGAACAAAATGGCTGGATTTAAAGCACTGAAAGGACAGGGTCACTTTCCGACTCTGTTCATGGCTTTTTTATATTTTGATATGAGTTTCATGGTCTGGACGATGCTCGGAC
Source organism: Sulfurovum sp. NBC37-1 (assembly GCF_000010345.1). Taxonomy (NCBI): domain Bacteria; kingdom Pseudomonadati; phylum Campylobacterota; class Epsilonproteobacteria; order Campylobacterales; family Sulfurovaceae; genus Sulfurovum; species Sulfurovum sp. NBC37-1. The sequence continues at coordinate 1,545,866 of NC_009663.1, read as the reverse complement.
CACTTTCAACGGAGATCGCGGAAGCCCTTGCGATGCATGGTGAGATCATTACAGCAGGACAGAAGGCGACACTGCTTTCACTTCCTATCCTCTCAGGGGCGATCCTGCGTATCGTACTTGGTTTCGGGGTCGATAAACTTGGAGCAAAAATGACCGCCCTGATCGCCCAGGCGATCGTTATCGCTTCTTTGCTGCTTGCCTATTTTAAAGGCGGTGATATTACATACGACCAGCTTCTGATCGTTGCGCTTGGACTGGGTTTTGCAGGGGCTTCATTTGCCGTGGCGCTTCCGCAGGCAGGACAGTGGTATCCGCCAAAGCTTCAGGGTGTGGTTCTGGGTATTGCCGGTGCGGGTAACATCGGTGTGGTACTTGACTTCCTCTTCGCTCCGAAGATCGCAGAACTTTGGGGATGGGAATCAGTGTTCGGTGTCGGTGCGATAATGGCTATTGCAGTATTTATTGCCTACCTGTTCCTGGCAAAAAATGCTCCTGAGTCTGTCTATAAGGCAAGACCGAAAAAGGTTTCCGATTACCTCAAACTGCTTCGTGATAAAGATACATGGTGGTTCAACCTTTTCTATGCCATCTCTTTTGGTGGTTTCGTAGGGTTTGCGGGATATATGAAAGTGTACTTGATGAACACTTATCAGGCAGATATGAGTGCTTTCGGGCTTAATGTGCTCGATGAGCCGAACGTCAAGGTTATCGCCGGTTATTTCGGTGCCCTTACCATCTTTGCCGGTGCGGTACTCAGACCTGTCGGCGGGAATATCGCAGACAAGATCGGTGGTGTGAAAGCACTTTATTTCTTTTACGGTGCGGTTGCGGTGCTGGCTGCTATGCTTGCATTGATCGATCTGCCGTTCTTTGCAGCGATCGCCGTGCTTTTCTTCATCATGGCAAACCTTGGTATGGCAAACGGCGCGGTCTTCCAGCTCGTACCGCAGCGTTTCGGCAAAGATATCGGTATTATGACCGGTATCGTCGGATGTGCCGGAGGTCTTGGGGGTACGGCGCTCATAAAAACGCTTGGTTGGTCCAAAGGTGCCTTTGACGGCTATATGGCAGGATTTCTCATCTTTGCAGCTGTCGTACTTGTGGCCATTGCCGGACTTAGCTTCGTAAAAACAAGATGGAGAACGACCTGGGGAGCAAATGCAGGTGGAATGATATAATACATAGATTACAGTGATCATTTGGTATACTTAACAATCTAGATAATAAACAGGTGGCACTATAATATGAAAAAAAGTTTTATTTTGACTGCATCAAGTACACTGCTTTTTGCCAACGATGCATCTGCAGGAGAGGGGAATACATTTTTGTATCTGCTGCTCTCTCTGCTTCTGGTTCTTTTGTTCGTTTTTCTTTTTTTTGTAAAACGTATACAGTTCGGAAAAGCAAAAAAGGCAGAGGATAGTGAGAAGAGCCGTACGAATCCGGAGTTGCTTGAAGCATATCGTATTGAGACCAAAAAGATCAAGATAGAGAATCAGCCGTTCAGGCTGAGCGGCCTGCTGCATATTCTGACAAACAAGATCAGCAAAACACTCAAAGAGCAGAGACATCATCTTCACTACGATGTGGACAGTAAAGTGGGCAGGTATATTGTCGGTGACAATGATTATATTGAGCAGGTACTCGAAACGCTTCTTCAGAGTGCTATTGCACTTAGTACTGATTCAGAGATTGTTCTGAATATATCGAGATCGAAACAGAATTTCATTGTGTTTGATGTTACTAATGAGAAGGGGCTCATACCCAAAGCACTCTGCCGGGAGTATCTTGATGCCAAAAATGTTTCTGATCAGAGGAGCGGGGAGATAAATACCTTTGTCAAAGCCAGGAAGATTGCTGAAGCTATGGGGGGATCCCTTACACTAAGCAGTAGCAAACGCTTGGGAACACACTACACTTTCAAAATTCCATACATCCCGGACAAAGACAATAGAAGTCACCAGGAAAAACTAAAAAAATTTCTTGAGGGGAAACGGGCCCTTTTTATCGGGAAGACAAAGTATGATACCAAGCGGGTGCAATACATTTTTAGGACCTACGGTATCAAGATAAGTGACATGAAACTCGAAGATTTTGAAAAGAAGAAACCTGATTTTGAGAAATACAATATGGCTATTGTCCGGTCCTCGGACCTCACTGCAAAACATATTGCTTTTTTCAAAAAAATCTATCAAAATCCGAAGAGTGAATTTAAGATCATTGTTATACATGAACTATTTGAACCGGAAAATAAAATCGCTCTTAGTAAACCGATCGCACATGCGGAACTCTTCAATCCTGCCATCATTGGGGATGTAGAAGAGATACTCTACCAAATATTCATTCTTGAGAGCAAGGCAGTCAAAGGGATCAACAATATGGAGGTATTTGATTCTGAGACATTTGTACTCAATGGAAACAGATCGGTCCGGGAAGAAGATTTGAAAAGATTCAGTGGCGCGCATATTGCCGTGGCGGAAGACAGCAAAGTTGATCAGCGGATCATTCGAAACATACTCAGTAAGGCAGAAGGAGCTTCTCTTTTCTTTGTCGATAACGGGCTCGATATGATCAAACTGCTTGATGAGAAGGATATCGATATTATTTTTACTGATATAAATATGCCGCTTCTCGATGGCTTGACGATGACGAAAAGAATACGTTCCAATCCAAAATGGAAGAACATTCCTATTATATCGATTTCATCTATGGCGTTTAAGCATGAAATCAGATCGATGGTACTTGCCGGTATGAATGCGACTATTTCCAAACCAATTACAGCACAGGAGGTGTATCGGGCGTTAGACAGGTTTCTGAAGGTTACTCCTGCCATGCAGGAGAGAAGTTTGAAAAAAGAGAAAAAGCAGAGTGTCTATACCGGGTACAACCGTAATGTTTTGGATGTGCAGAAAGGCCTGGAGGAGGTAGGAGAGAAACAGCAGTATATGGAGATACTACTTGAAACTATGGAAACCCTGAAGGGAAGTACAAAGCAAATGTCAAAAATGATCTACGATGATGAATATCATGCGCTGAAATCATATGTCAGAACACTGAGCACTTTGTATAAAAATATTCATGCAAACGAAATGGTAAAGATGTTGGATGAGTTGACACAGTATTTTTCAGAAAGTAAAAAAATCTACCTGATGGAGTACGCAGCGCTTTATCAGAAAAACTGGATGAACCTGCAAAAAGAGGTTAATCGATTTGTCGTATTTGTCACCAAAGAGGATAAGTAGAAGGTAGGCACATATGTCAAAACAAAATATTGAGACCTCCGGGTTTACGCTTGCCAAAGGTACACAGCTTAAAGGGGATGACTTCTTTGAAGTGAAGGTGATGGAGAATATTACCGTTGCGGTGGTCTGTGACGGTGTAGGATCAGCCTTGCAGGGTGCTGAAGCAGCTAAGCGCACGACACAGTTTTTGGTACAGTCGCTCAAGAACCGTCCACGCAGCTGGAGTATGGAGAAGTCCATTCGCCATTTTATTGAAAATATCAACCGTGTACTGTACCTTGAATCAATGGAACAGTATGCGCGTCAGGAGCTGGTAACGACGCTCACACTGGTAGTTGTTGAGGGGGACAGACTGTACGGTGCCAATGTGGGGGACAGCCGTATCTATCTGGCGCGTAACGGTCAGTTCGCGCAACTCTCTTCTGACCATGCTATGGAGGAAGAGGGAATGGAGAATGTGCTCACTTCCGCTATCGGGCTTGAAGAGCATGTGGAACCGTATTATTTTGAGAACAACCTTCAAGTCGGTGACCGCATATTGCTCTGCAGTGATGGACTCTACAATGAACTCTCGCAGGAGGAGTTGGCTGACGGATTGAAAGTGGGGGCTTCTTTCCTGATCAAGAAAGCGAGTAAACAACACAACGATGATCTGCCTGACGATACCACGGCAGTGATCATCGAGATCAAAGAACTAGACCCCAGGCTGAAGCTTAAGCAGACGGAACTGATCATACAGGAACAGTATAAAAAAGGGGAGGAGATCGACGGCTATAGACTCTTCAAACCGCTGATACAGAACAACCGTACCTGGCTCTGTGAGAAAAAAGGTGTGCAGTATGTCATCAAGTTTGCTCCTTTCGAAGCGCTGGATGATGAAACGATACTGGACTTTTTTGTCAAAGAAGTCTGGATGGCAAAGCGTCTCAAGGCAGGTTTTTTCCCCAAAGCGGTGATCCCTAAAAAACGTACCCACCGCTATTACATCATGAGTTATGTGGAAGGCATACCGCTCAAGGAGTACATTGCCAAAAAACCGATTTCAGTTGACCTGGGCGTGGAGCTTGCCCGTTTCCTTCTGAAAATGTCACAGTTCCTTATCAAGCTCAACCTGGTACATGGTGATATCAAGCCCGAAAACATCATTGTGACCAAACGCAAAGAGAAAATAATTTTCAAGATAGTTGATTTCGGCAGTATCACGGAAGCATATTCCAAGGTAACGCGTGCAGGTACCCCTTCCTATCTGGCACCGGAGCGTTTTTTGCAGGCACCCATTACGGAACAGACGGAGGTCTATGCTATCGGTGTGGTGCTGTACGAAGCTTTGACACAGAAGTTCCCTTTCGGTGAGATAGAACCGTTTCAGAATCCAAGCTTTGACAAGAATCCGAAGCATCCGACAAAGTACAATGCAAAGATACCCGAATGGCTGGAAAGTGTTATCCTTCGTGCCGTAGAGAGCGATACGGACAAACGCTACCACAACTACTCGGAAATGCTCTACGAGATCGACAATCCTGAGAAAGTACAACCCTATTTTGACAAGAACCTTTCATTTATAGAGCGGAACGAAATGATGGTATACAAAGTGGGATTCGTGACGATGTTCATACTGAATATTGTGCAGCTGCTTTTTTGGCATTGAGTATTTAGGGTTATTAGATGGGGCCTATAATGTTGCAGATTTATTGGTGCCGTGAGGGCACAGCACCCTACGTGAATTTTACCGTGTTCTATCTAGCCTTCTTCACATTCTTCCTATGTGCCTTAAAGCTGTCTGAGAAGTCATGCGTACCCTCTTTATTCTTCATAAAATAGAGATGCTTCGTTTTTGCCGGTCGGATGGCTGCCCGGATGGCAGCTATGCTCACTGAGCCAATAGGTGAGGGCGGCAGGCCTTTATGTTTGTAGGTATTGAAAGTGCTTTCATCATTTTTGATGCGTTCCCGTGTGACCTTGACATGGGAGTATTTTCCGTAATTGAGCGTACCGTCCATCTGCAGGCGCATCCCTTTTTTCAGACGGTTGTAAATGACAGAGGAGACCAGGGACATCTCTTCTTTGTTGGCTGCCTCTTTCTGAATGATCGAGGCGACCACCAGTACTTTCTGCCACTGTTTGGTATTGTACGTTCCATAGATCTTCTCCGAGATCGCCTTGTATTTCTTTTCGGATTCACGCACAAGAAAATGCATCAGGTGCTTTTCTTTAATCCCGTAGGGGACATAATAGGTATCGGCAAAGATCCCTGCTTCGGGATAGAGGGAAAATTCATGGTAATATTTGTAAAGTTTTTTGGGGTCGAGTTTCAGCTCTTTTGCCAGCATATCAAAAAAGATCTCCGAAGTCTCTCCCGGGATCAGGGTGACTTTGTTGATCATCGCTTTAGATGAGGTGAGTTTATGAAGAAAATCGATACGGTTCATCTCATTCTTCCCCAGAAATATCCAACCCGTCTGCGGACTGCCCATGACACGCAGAATAAAGTTGTCGACAACGGATACAGCGTATCCTTTTTTAGCCAGCTGTGATATAATAATATTAATAGAACCTTGAGGAATGTAGAGCGTCTGCGTCGTTCTGACGGGTATTGTAGTGTAAAAGGCAAGCGCAATGATCAAAACGACGGCAATGTTCTCTGCCCATACCATCCATGTTCTCCATGTTGCTTTGCGTGATACACTCATTGTTCTTATTATCCTTTTTGGAGCCCTCTTTGTCTGGCTGAAATCCGGTATCCATGTGGAGCATCTTAGTTTCAACCATTATGAAGTAGATGGATTATACATCAAACTCGATAAAAAGCTTACACTTACAGCGAAACATATCCTCATTCCAAAATCCAAGAAAAAGCCTTCATTTGATAATGTGGATACAGTACTCGACCGTGTGAAATATCTGCTGACATTTTTTCATTATATCGAACTGGAGAAGGTTGATTTCAAAAACAATCATTACAAGATCATATTTGCAGATGATGTACTGTATATTACCAGTGATGACTATGAGATCGCCGGAAATGTTGGGCGTAAAGGACGTGTTCTTGTTGCGGATATCTCACTCTTTTATATTAAAAAAGAAGATATTAACATGGTCGGAAAACTCAATTATGACCTTCCCAGCGACAAGCTGATCCTTGAGGGAAAATATGAGGCATATAACATTACGGGAAGATTCAAGGCGATCAAAGAGGATCATATGCTCCAATTTATTGTCAACAGTGATCTGTTTGGTGACTTGAAAACATTCATAGACAGGCTGCCGATGAATGAGAAGGTCAATGCATGGATCACTCGAAAGATAGAGGCAAAATCCTACAGACTCTATATGTTGACAGGAAAAGGTATCGTTCATGGTACCGATTTTAAGCTCGACTGGAATTCCCTGAAAGGGAATGCTCTGCTTGAAGATGTTCAAATTCACTATAAAGAGGGACTGCCTCCTGTCAAATCGGAGAAGGTCGTATTGAATTATAAGCAGAATAGCCTCTTTTTTGATCTGACCAATCCCACATATGAGAACAGGGAAATTAATGCCACGGTTTCTATTACCGATATAGGTAAAGAAAAGGATACACGTCTCAATCTGGACATGTATTTCAATACCAGGATCGATGCAATCGTACAGAAAATCCTTAAAGCCTATAAACTCAATATTCCTGTACTGCATGAAGGAAACAGGTCTAAAGTGCAGGTTAAACTGGGTATTCCGCTTGGTCATATGCCCAATAGAAAGATCAATGTCTATGTCAAGGCACATCCGGGCAAGGGAAATCTCTATCTGGGAAAGCTGAAGCTGCCTGTACAGAGCGGAGATATCACTTACAGCAATCATACGCTTACCCTCAAAGATATCAAGTTGAAATCGCAGTGGTATGAAGGTACGGTCAATGGGAAAGTACATACTAAAAGCAAGAAGGCAGACCTTGTCCTGCAGGCGAAGAAAATAGAATTCAAAAAGAAAAAGGAAACGCTTTTCCTCCTGACGAATAAAAAGATCCCATTCAGTGTCGATTATGCCAAAGGGGTTCTGGTCAGCATACCTTCTTTCAAGCTTAAGACCAGACAGAATGACCAGGGTTTGAAAATCGAGGCGGCGGATCTTGCCAAAATAAAGCCATACCTGAAAAAAATGGAGATAGATATAGATGGGGGCACAATGGAGATCAGCAGTAAAGACCTTGGTACATTTGTATTTAAAGGGGTACTGACAAGATATGACTGTTTTATCTATGATAAGAAGACCTGCCATACCAGAGTGCCATGTTTTGGAACGGTAAGTCCGAAGGGAGTCAATTTCTATGCTTTTAACAAGCGAGTACATTACGATACTGCCAAATCTATGATTACCCTGAAAAACCTTAATATAGACCTGCAGAAGTTCCTTGAATCCAATCTGCGCTTGAAAAAAATAAAAAGTAAAAAAAAGAGTGGTAAAAAAATAGTGATCAGAGGTATAAAGAGCAATTTACGTTATGACAAATATACATTGTTGACAGATGCCTACACAGTTACGATCTATCCTAGAAGCAACACAATAACGGCAGTCGGAAATCTTGGCAGCGACAAAGTGACATTCCGAAAAACAGGAGCAAAGATCGCTATTGAAGCCCTGCGTATTCATGACAGGATGCTGCACCCTCTGATCAATTTTGACGGACTTCAGAAGGGACGCTATACATTCAGGATCTCCGGAACACCGGGTAAACTGATGAAAGGCGAGATTCTGCTTGATGGAGGGGTACTGAAAAGTTTTAAAGCCTACAGTAAGACACGGGATTTTATCAGGAAGGATAAGAATTTCTCCCACATTGAAGACCCCGGGTTGACTAAAAAAGGTTTCAAAATTCAGAAAGGAAAGATATTGTATCGTATCGTCAAGGATAAAGTAATATTTGATACGGTTTATGTCAAAGGGGACACGGCAACGATCGTGGGCAAGGGGACACTCAATATCAAAACTAAAAAGCTCAATATTAAGCTGGCTGTCCAGATGGCACGTAAACTCGGTAAAGCAGTAGGGAGTATACCACTATTGGGTTATATCCTAATGGGAAAAGACAACAGCGTGACTATGGGACTTACGATAAAAGGAACACTGGATAATCCCAAAGTAAACTATTCTGCGGCCAAAGAGATCCTCTCACTGCCGTTCGATCTGATCAAACGGACTTTGCAGTCACCGGCACATATCATCAATACCGGGAAAAAGAAAAAGACGACCAAGGTCCCTGTGATCGAAGAGGTCACGATCCCGAAAAACAAAGTTGCCCCCTGACTACTCGTTTCTCAGGACTGTGAGCGGGTCGGTCTGTGCTGCTTTCTTTGCAGGATAGAGGGAAGAGAGCAGAATGATGATGGAGGTACCGAGTATAATGAAGCCAAAATCACTCATGAGCAGGTCGACAGGCAGTTTACTGGTTCCGTAGACATCTTCCGGCATGGAGATGATGTTAAAAGTTTTCAATGCCCAAATTCCCAGTGTACCAAGTAGTGTCCCGGCAACGATACCTGCAAGTCCGATGATAATGCCCAACCGGAAGAATATGGAACGTATCTCTGCTTTGGTTGCGCCAAGTGTTCTCATGAGAGCGATCTCGGAGCGTCTACTCATCACCGTCATCAGCAAAGAGGAGATAATGTTCAGAGAAGCCACGAGAATGATGAGTAGCAGTACGAGGAAAAGTGCTTTCTTCTCCATTTCCATGGCTGAAAAGAAATTGCCATTCTGCATCCACCAGCCTTCTATGACAACGGAGGGGGGAAGCTGCTTACGGACTTTTTCAATATCATCAACAGGGTTCTTACTGTAGATATGCAGGCCATCATAGTATCCCACCTCGCGTTTGAGCAGTTTTTCAAAGGCTTCAAGCGTAGTGTACATGATCGCCTTGTCATAGGCTTTCAGGCCGGACTTGAAAACGCCATCCACGACGAAACGTTTTTGAAGCGGCATTGTTCCAAAGCCTGCAGCGGTCTGCTCGGAAAAATAGAGCGTGACCTTATCACCTTTCATCGCATTCATTTCATAAGAGAGCCCCTCTCCGATGACGACCTTGAATTTACTTTTACCATCTCCTCTGGCTTTTCTAAAGACGTCATTAAGCTGGCTCTCTTTGTCATAGTCCACGCCATAGAGCAGTGAACCCTGTACAGCACCGTCATTTTTGGTAATAACCTGTGTCGTATAGTAGGGGGAGAATTTCATATCGGGAAATTTCCGGGAAAGTTCCTTGACCAGATCGATATTGACAGCATTCTCTTCAATGGGGAGTACAGTAAGAGGGTAATTCATGACAAAGAGCTTTTTGGTGAACTCCTGCTGTGTTCCGTTCATGACCCCCATGGCGATCATGAGTACCATCACGCCTGCAGCGATACCGAAAAAAGCGAGCAGGGCGGAGATGAAGATGAAGGGATTTTCTTTATCGTATTTCAGATAATGTTTAATGATGTGCCCAACAAAGCGCTTGTTGGGTGAGACATGTTTAAGTATGGCGGACATTTAAGCCAACAGACCTTTTTTCGGTCCGCTCTGTCCGCAGCAGTTTTTGTATTTCTTGCCTGAACCGCAAGGGCAGGGGTCGTTTCTTTTTGGTTTTTTCGTACCTGTGATCGGTTTGAGCTTTTCGGAATCCTCTGCGATCACACCTTCTTCAAAGGACTGGTTGAGTGAAGCATCAGCTACTTCGCTTTCCAATTCTTCCCTGATCTGCTCAATAGCTTCCTCTTCCTCTTCAGGCGAAGTGAAATCGAACTGCACAAGGTGCAGAACTTTGACCGCTTCAAGCTTGATACGCTCTACAAGATCGGTAAAGAGTTTGTAGCTGTCCTGCTTGTATTCGGTAAGCGGATCTTTCTGGTTGTATCCTCTGAGTCCGATACCTGTTTTGAGAACATCCATCTCGTAAAGGTGGTCTCTCCACTGCGGATCGAGTACCTGAAGGTAGAGAATACGTTCGATCTCATTTCGCTGTGCCGGCTCGAGCTGTGACATTTTCTCTTCGTAAATGTTCTCCATCATTTCGGTGATCATCGCTTCGAGTTCCTCGGTCTCTTTGTCTTTGAAGTACTGCGGGTCGACTTCGATACGCAGTTCCTCTTTGATGAGTGCCGCCAGTTTTTCTATATCGAAATCCTCTTTCGGCATTCCTTCGAAGATTTCAGCTTCGGCAAGCATGTGATGTACATACTCGGCACGGTTCTCTTTGATCTTGGCATCGATATCGAATTCAGGGTCAAGCAGCTGGTTCCTGAAGGCATAGATTGCTTTTCTCTGATGGTTGGCGACATCATCGTACTCGAGAATGTGCTTACGCGATTCGTAATGCTGGTTCTCTACTTTTTTCTGTGCTTTTTCGACAGAACGGGTGACGATCTTGGAGTCGATGTACTCTCCCTCTTCCACGCCAAGCCTGTTCATGATATTTCTGATCTTCTCTCCGCCGAAAATGCGCAGCAGGTTGTCGTCAAGCGAAAGGAAGAACTGACTCTCACCCAGGTCACCCTGACGGCCTGAACGCCCTCTGAGCTGGTTGTCGATACGTCTGCTTTCGTGTCTCTCAGTACCGAGGATGGCAAGACCGCCCAGCGATCTCACTTCATCGTCTATTTTGATGTCGACCCCGCGTCCCGCCATGTTGGTCGCAACGGTTACGGCACCTTTTTGCCCTGCATTCTTGATAATCTCTGCTTCCTGTGCATGGTTCTTCGCATTCAGGATATTATGTGGTATCTTCTCTTTTTTGAGTCTCTCATGGATCATTTCTGATTTTTCGATGGATGCCGTACCGATGAGTACAGGCTGACCCTTGCTGTGGTACTCTTTTACTTTGCGTACTACAGCGTCAAGTTTCTCTTTTTCCGTATTATAGATCAGGTCATTCCTGTCGGCACGCTCTACAGGGACGTTCGTTGGAATGGAGATGACATCCAGCCCGTAGATCTGTGAGAATTCCGTCGCTTCGGTTTGTGCCGTACCGGTCATACCAGCAAGTTTGTTATAGAGTCTGAAGTAGTTCTGGTAAGTGATCTCTGCAAGTGTCTGTGACTCTTCCTGTATCTCTACGCCTTCCTTGGCTTCGAGCGCCTGGTGCAGTCCTTCGGAGTATCTTCGTCCTTCAGAGAGCCTTCCCGTAAATTCATCAACGATGATGATCTCATTGTCCTGGACAACATAGTCGACATCTTTTTCAAAAATATTATGTGCCTTGAGCGCCTGGTCGAGGTGGTGCGAGAGTACGGCATTTTCAAGTGAGTAGAGATTGTCAACTTCAAAGAGGTCCTGTGCTTTCTGAAGACCCTGTTCGGTCATGACAATGGTCCGGTTCTTCTCGTCAACGATGAAGTCCCCGGTGGTCTTTTCGTCTTCACCCGGTTTGGTCTCTATTTTCTCTCCGCGTTCCATCTGTTTGGCAATGGCATCGGCTCTGGCATAGTGGTTCTGGTCTCTCTGTGTCGGACCGGAGATGATGAGTGGTGTTCTCGCCTCATCGATAAGGATGGAGTCCACTTCATCCACGATGGCATAGTTGTGCTCTCTCTGCACCTTTTCTTCAAGACGGACTTTCATATTGTCACGCAGATAGTCGAAGCCGTATTCGTTGTTCGTACCGTAAGTGATGTCCGCATCATACTGCGCTTTTCTTCCTGCATCGTCCTGTATGTCGGCCGTGATACAACCCACGCTGTAGCCGAGGAAGTTGTAGAGTTCACCCATCTCGCTGGAGTCCCTTTTTGCCAGGTAGTCGTTCACAGTGACGACATGAACGCCTTTGCCCGTCATGGCATTGAGTACAACGGCCAGTGTCGCGACAAGCGTTTTACCTTCACCCGTCTTCATTTCTGCGATGTTGCCGTCATGCAGTACCATACCACCGACCATCTGCACATCGTAATGTCTCAGCCCCAGAACACGCTTACTCGCTTCACGTGTAATGGCAAAAGAGTCATAAAGGACATCCTCCATACTCTTTTCTCCACTCTTCACCGATTCTCTGAGTGCATTGAAGGCTACCTGCAGCTCCTCATCGCTCATGGGTTCATAGGTTGATTCCAGCACATTGATGTTGCTGACGCGCTTCATGTAGCTTTTGACGATTCTGTCGTTCTGTGTGCCGAAGACTTTTAGTACGGATTTGATCATGTTTATACTTGCCTTAAATAAATTGGCTTAATTTTATCCAAAAAGTGATTAATAATCCGTTATGGTAAAGATAAGCTCACAGTACTTTCACGATTTTATGACAAAATGGCAGATATTACCCCTTAGCAAGTGAGTTTTTGGTATATTTCAAAAGTTAAAAAGGATAAGAATTGAGAAAAATATTAGTAAGTATGACTATAGGGATTTCTCTGTATGCCAACGGGATCACTCTGCCTGACTATTTTAAAGCGAACTTTACCCAGATGATCACCAATACGAAGAAAAAGACTATCACGTATAGTGGCAAAGTATTTTTTTCCACGCCCTCCCTGATGAAATGGGACTACACCAGACCGACAAAAAAAGAGGTTTGCACGGACGGGAAGGAGTTGAGAGTGGTAGACCATGATCTGGAGCAGGTCTCCACCTATCTTATCTCCAAAGGTTTCAACCTGAACGAGATCGTCAAACAGGCAAAAGAACACAAATCAAACATTTATGTTGCCCATTATGGGGGTAAGAGTTATACGATCCAGACCGACGGGAAAAAGCGGCTGCAGAGTATAGCCTATTATGATGACCTGGACAACAAGGTACAGATAGTATTTAAAAAGATCAAGTATGGGAAGGGAGCACTGAGTCGGCAAAGCATGACTTGTACCGCTCCCAAAGAGTATGATGAGATAAGGGGGTAAGATGCAAGAGATCTTTCAAACGATACAGAACGATTCGACACTGATGTTCGTTGCAGGTATTGCGCTTGTCGTCCTTCTGGTCATTGTGCTGGTAGTGGTAGTGTTCTCTACCAAAGCAAAAACATTGAGTGACAGACTGGTGGAAAGTCATGAGCTCGACAGAGTGAAAAGCATAAAGATCGATGCACTTGAGAAAGAACTTCAGAGTGTTAAGATCACTAATGCAGGTTATGAACAGGAGCTTCAGCATTTCTCACAGGTGAGGGAAGAGCTTGCTTCCAAAACCGAGCAGGTCGCAACACTTCAGACAAAGAACAGTGTGCTTGAGAAGGAACTGAGTCAGACAGAGACACAGCTTGAGAACCTTGAAAAGATGTATGAGAACCTGCTGAAAGAACACAAGGAGCTTCAGGGGCGTTTTGAACATTTGCAGGAGGAGAACAACAGGTTCCAGGTGAACAATGCAAGACTGCTGATGAAACTGGAGACGGAGAGCAGGCATGCTTCCAGCAAACTCGAGATGATGCAGGAGCATAAAAAAGAGCTCAAAACGGAGTTCGAGCGTCTGGCAAAACAGATATTCGACGGCAATTCGGAAAAATTCGCAGAGTTCTCCAAACAGAATCTTGACAGTATGATCAAACCACTGCAGACACAGATAGAAGAATTCAAAAAACAGGTTTCCGATACGTATAATGCCGAAAGTCAGGACCGGGCAGTCCTTAAGAATGAGATTAATTCGCTCAAAGAGCTCAACGAGAAGATCAGCACGGATGCCATCAATCTGACCAATGCGCTCAAAGGCGAAAGCAAACAACAGGGTGTCTGGGGTGAAATGGTACTGGAGCATGTTCTTGAAGCTTCGGGACTGCGCAAAGGTCATGAGTTTGAACGTGAAGTCTCTTTGCGAACGGATGACAACGAAGTGCTACGTCCCGATGTCATTGTACATCTTCCCGACAACAGGGATCTTATCATTGATGCCAAGACTTCCCTTATCTCCTACGAACGTTTCATCAATGCAGAGGATGAAGCCAACAAAGCCAAACATCTTGCCGCACATCTCAACTCCATCAAAATGCATATTGAAGAGCTGTCAAACAAGAATTATGAGCGTCTCAAAGAAGTCAATACACTGGACTTCATCTTTATGTTCATGCCGATCGAAGGTGCATTGGCTGTGGCACTTGAGCATGATAACAGCATTTATGACAATGCCTTCAAAAAGAAGATTCTTCTCGTAGGCCCAACCACCCTGCTAGTTGCTATGCGGGCGGTCGAGAATGTCTGGAAGTATGAACGGCAGAATCAGAATGCCCAGGAGATTGCAAGACGGGCAGGGGCGATGTACGACAAGTTCGTACGTTTTTCTGAAGACCTTATCAAGATCTCCAAACAGATCGATGCCATTCAAAGCAGTTTTTCCGCAGCCAAGAACAAACTCAGTGATGGAAAAGGCAATCTGGTACGCCAGGTGCAGCAGCTCAAAGAGCTGGGTGCCCAGACGAACAAACAGATACCCAAAGAACTCAAAGGAGAAGAAGAGTAGCGTAAACGTAAAAAGATACCAGGACAGCTAATACAATAATATTCTTTTAAAATTCGTCTCACCTCTGTACTATAATGGGAAGGTTGGGAGTACGTTAAAGAGGAAGGAGATTACGGCCTGTAAACCCTGACATTCTCTAGATTTTCCGAGTCACGCAGGTACTGGGCATGCAGCTGGCTCATGATGCCTTTGTCGCAGTAGAGCAGGTACTCCCTATCCTGCGGCAGTTTTTTGAATTCTGTCTTGAGCTTGTGGAAGGGGATCTGTATGCTTTCACATTCTGTCTTGATGCAAGGGGCGTCTGTGCGTATATCTATGATGGTGTAGTCTCCGCTGTCGAGGTTCTGTACGACCTCAACAGGCGCACTCTGGCTGACATCGTCCACGATATCGCGGATATCGAGACTGACGGCATCTTCAACAGCCTTGTCAAGCACTTCATAGTTGAAGCGTTTTGCCTCTTTCTCCATGCGTTTGTAGGAGCCGTGAATGATGGGGTTCTTGGAGATGACACCGCAGTATTCGGGCATATTCTCCGCAAAATAGCGTGTGCCTATTTGGGTGGCGATGTCGATGATGTCCGGTTTGTTAAAGGTGGCAAGCGGACGCAGTACCAGTTTGTTGGTCACCTGGTCGATGAGCGCGAGGTTCCTCAGGGTCTGGCTGGAGACCTGTGCGACGCTCTCTCCCGTGACAAGGGCATCGATACCCATCTCGTTGGCGATCTTTTCTGCCGCCATCAGCATGAGGCGTTTGAGGGTCACACCCATGTAGGTCTCCGCTGTGGAACGGAAGATCTCTTCAACGACAGTATCGAACGGTACGGAGATGAACCGGACAGGATGTGAAGTGCCGTAACGGCTCCAGAGGTACAGAGAGACCTGTTTCACCCCTATCTCATGTGCCGCGCCGCCGAGGTTGAAGAAAATGAAGTGGGTCTTGATGCCCCGTTTCATAGTCAGGTAGCTTGCCACGGTGGAGTCGAAACCGCCGGACATCAGGGAGAGCACGTCTCCCTGTGTGCCAATGGGAAAACCGCCAAGGCCGATATGTTTCTCCGTGATGATATTGAGCTGGTTGTTGATGAGCTCGATGCGTACCGTCTCCTCCGGATCATGCAGGTCCACTCTCGCCGCAGAGCTGTGTGCCAGTGTATAGCCACCGATGACGCGCTCCATTTCCGAAGAGTTGAAAGAGTGGCTACCGGTCCGTTTGGCACGCACTACAAAGCTTTTGGCCTCGATGGTCGGGGCTACGATCTCACAAACCTTTTCCTTGATCTTCTCAAGATTGTCCATATTGTCGAACTGCAGCGCTTCAAGTACCTGTTCGATACCCGGTGTATGCAGGAGCGTGTTACGTACTTCTTCCAGACAAGTGACGGGCGTGACTACCTCTATCTTGTCGGAGAATTTCCTGATGGCTATCTGCTCATCTATTCTGCCGAGCAGGGTTTGGAGATTGCTGTAAAGTTGCTGGACCATCTGCTTTTTGGCCGAAGAGCCTTTGACCATGATCTCCGGAAAGAGCTTGAGGATGAATTTTTGTGTTTTGACGTTGCTTTCTGTCACGACATGCTGCCTTGAAATAAAATGAATCGTATTATATCACAAGAATTTTTCTGAAGTATTTATATGGGAGTACACAAAAATAAGAAAAATATATGTTAGAATATTACATTGTCTTCATGTTATTGAATGACGGAAGGAAAAACTATCATGAAACGTATGAAAATTTTCATTCTTTTCGCAGTACTTTTGTTCGTTGTACTCTTTTACCGTACTTATGAACAATATCAGGAGATCAGCAAGACGCAAAAACTCATCGTTCTGCATGAAAGTAAATCACTTGCCGAATTTATCTCCTCCTTCCGCCAGACCTATCAGGATGTCTTTCTGCGTGAACATATAAAGATCACCGATACCAGTTTGAACCTCCTGCCGGTCAAGACTATTACTGAGATCAGTGAACGTTTCAGTTCAAAGGTTAATGGGGAGATCGTCGTACGTACGGTCTCGGACCGTCCCCGGAACCCTCTTAACAAAGTAGACCGTTTTGAAGCACAGATGATCGACTATTTTAAGTCTCATCCCGAAGAAAAATACAAATTCTTGGAGAATGGGGAAACATATAGTTTCATCAAACCGATGTATATCGAAAAGAGCTGTCTGCGCTGCCATGGAAAGCGTGAAGAGGCTGTACCCAGTATACGAAAAAGATACAATAAAGCCTATGGCTATAAACTGGGAGAAATACGCGGTGTTATGCATATCAAGATCAAAGACCGCGATCTTTTTGCCGGACTGTATGACAACTTCCTGAGTTCACTGTTAGCTGCCATACTGATTTATGTACTGCTGCTTGTGGTCATCTATCTTTTAATCAAACGTATACGCCACAAAGATAAAGAGTATCTCGAAAAGTTGGAAAAAGATATTGAGAAAAAGACCCGTGAGATCAACAAGCAGAAAGAAACTTTTGAGACACTGTTTGAAAAATCGTCAGACGGTATCCTTATCGTTGACGGTTCAACATTCATCGAATGTAACGAAAAAATGGTTGAAATATTGAAATATGATTCAAAAGAGAAACTTTTGAACATGCATTATACTTCCATGGTCCCGAAATTCCAGCCGGACGGCAGGAACTCTTATGAAAAATCGAAAGAGATGGTCTTACTGGCAAAGAAATACAAAGGCTATCAGTTTGAATGTGTTTATATTAGGGCCGATGGTGAAAAATTTCTGGCCGAAGTGACGTTAACACCTATTATGCTGGGAAAACGGCATGTCATCTATACGGTAGTAAGAGATATTTCTGACAAGAAAAAAGCCCAGCAGGAACTTTTAAAACAGAAAGATATTTTGCATCATCAGGCGCATCATGATGCCTTGACCGGATTGCCGAACCGGACACTTTTCAGTGACAGGCTCGAACACGGTCTTAAGCTTGCAGAACGTCATCTTGGTAAATTGGCACTCTTCTTTATCGATCTGGATAATTTCAAGCAAATCAATGATTCTTTGGGGCATCAGATAGGAGATAAAGTACTTGTGGTCGTTTCCAAACGTTTGAAGGCCAAGATACGTCAAGAAGACACTCTTGCGCGCTTGGGTGGAGACGAATTTACCATCATTATGGAGAATTTTAAGGACGTACAGCAGGTATCGGTTCTGGCACAAAAAATACAGAAAGTTTTGAACCAGCCAATGCATATAGAAGGACATACACTCTATATTTCCTGCAGTATCGGTATCTCTTTCTATCCTCAGGATACCCAAAATGCCAATGATCTTGTCAAGTATGCCGATGCAGCGATGTACAAGGCCAAAGAGGAGGGGCGTAACAACTTTCAGTTTTATTCAACAGAAATGACAACTTTGGCATACGAACGTGTGGTCATGGAAGCCAGCCTGCGTCAGGCGATCAAAAATGAAGAATTCATTCTTTATTATCAGCCCCAAGTCAATGCGCAAACCAGTAGAATGACCGGTATGGAAGCTTTGATACGCTGGGAACATCCGCATCTTGGTATGATTCTACCTGACAAGTTCATCCCACTCGCTGAAGAGAGCGGGTTGATCCTGGAGATAGACAGATGGGTAATGCGTACGGCAATGAAGCAGGTACGTGAATGGTATGCACGCGGACTTGATCCTGGTGTACTTTCGCTGAACCTCTCTATGCGGCAGTTGAAAGACGAAAACTTCATCGATGTGATCAAAGAGTATCTACATATGATGTCATTTGAACCTGAATGGTTAGAGTTCGAAGTGACTGAAGGGCAGATGATGAAAAGGCCTGATGATGCAGTGGCATCGCTTGGAGAGATTAAGTCGATGGGTATCAGTATCGCTATTGACGATTTTGGTACAGGCTACTCTTCCCTCGGTTACCTGAAACGTCTACCCGTCAGTAGACTCAAGATAGATCAGAGTTTCATTCATGGTATTCCTGAAGACAGAGAGAATGCGGCTATCGTAAAAGCAACTATTGCGCTGGCGAAGAGTCTCAGCCTGAGTATTATCGCTGAAGGGGTTGAAAATGAAGAACAAAAAGAATTTCTACTGTTCAACGGTTGTATTTCTATGCAGGGGTACTACTATGGGAGACCAATGACAGCCGATCAGATAGAAAAGAAGTGTTTTGATATCTGCTAAACAATGACCTACATCAAAGTTTTGAGCTGTGGTTAACGTTAAAATAAAAGATAAATTACAGAACTTGGAGAAATAGATGAAAAAATCAACTATACTAATTACTGGTACACTACTCTTTATACAAATACTCAGTGCGGATGAAAATAATATAACAGTCAAAGAATATCCGCTTAAAAAAATGCAGCAACAGAACAGGAGCATTGTAAAACTGGCCAGTGAAGAACTTAGCAGGAACCTGCCTCAAAAAGTGGATAAATATACAACACTGATGAAGATCGAAGGGAAAGGCGAGACACTGCTATATATTTTTGAGATCAACACCGGTACGAAGAGTGATGAAGCGGTACAGAAAGAGGGCAGAACACGTATGCAAAAAGCAGTCACAAATGGAATATGCCACAGTTCCAAGCGCTTTCTCGATGCTCATATCAGGATAGCCTATATCTACCACAGTGCTACAAGTAAGAAAGAGCTGTTCCGTTTTAATGTAAAAAAGAAAGATTGTGAGTATTTTGATTAGTCCTGTAATAATTTTTATGATTACTAGTAAAAACGCTAGTTCTGATTTGTTGTATTTTTTTCATAGTTGGTCTTGCTTTAGATCAAAAATTTATATTTTAAATAGTTTTTAATTATAAGTTTTTATTAAAAATAATATTTATTCAAAGAGAAAAAGTGTATAATATCTGTAAAAATGAGGTTGTGAGATTGCAATTGAGAGTAAAAGGCTGGATGAATGGAGAGAATGATTTCTAATGCATCTATTACGTTGTATGAACGTATAGAGTATGATAAATTAAGTTTTTTCTATCTCTCTTTACCTATTATTCTGCTTGGCCAGTTACTAGGGGCACTTCTTTTAAGTGCTATGGAAATGACAGCCGTTGATTTGTATTCAATTGGCATCTGGTTACTTCTGAATATTATTATGTTTCTTTATCGTATTTATCACTACAGTCTGTTTAAAAGAGAGAGTGAAAAGAATAAGCATAACAATGCAAAACTATGGCTCGATCGCTACTATACTAACGTACTGCTTAGTGGAATTATCTGGGGAAGCAGTGCATTTCTATTATTTCCTGAATCAAATCTTTTTGGTCAAATGATACTACTTCTTTTTCTCTTTGCAGTAGGTTTCTCTTCTTTAGGGGTATTGGCGACAAAAAGGGATTTACTTTTAAGCTATATATTTGTGATGTATGGGCCAATCGTATGGCGGCTTTTCTTTTTAGCTGGTGATCTGTATTTAAATTTCGCCTATGCAGTACTTTCTCTTGTCCTTGTCCTGATCCTTGCAGCAAATTATTATGGGAAAATCATTAATAAATCATTGGAAGATCGTCAGCAGTTTATTGATATTAAAGTATCCCATGATAAGCTCAGGGAACGTTTTTTTTCTCTATTTGAACGTGCACCTGTAGGTATTTATTACTATAACGAATCATTAATCCTCCAAGATGTGAATCAACAATTCAGGAAGATGAGTAATATAAAAAATAAAGAAGACCTTTTGGGTATCTCTCTTTACGAAGATATTGATGATGCCAAGATTCTTGAAGTTCATGAAAAGGTTTTTAAACGGCAAACAGGAGATTACCGTGGTCCTTTTCAAATGATCAGTGGCACTATAGAAGAAAATCTTTATGTCGACCTGTCAACTATACCAATGCTTAACAGCGAGGGAGATATTACCGGTGGTATAGCCATTGTGAATGATATTACAAATGAGGTCACCGCACAGGAAAAGATGCTTCGAAATGCTTATTATGATATGCTTACTAATATTCCAAATCGTACACTTCTCATGGATAAACTTCAAAATCTTGCTGAAGTCAAAAAATCCACTAAAAACTATGGCGCATTGCTTTTTCTTGATATAGATAATTTTAAAAAGATCAATACAACATTTGGCCAGGATATTGGTGATAAAGTCATTAAACAAGTAGCTCACAGGATTGAAGAGTTTATTGGCAGTCACGAAACACTGGCAAGAGTGGCCGGTGATAAATTTGTTATTTTAATTCCTAATATCGGCATGGATGAAAATACAGCCAAAGATGCTACTACTGAATATGTTGAAAAGTTTAATCAGCATTTTACACGGCCAATAAAAGTAGTTGGGAAAGATCATCATGTGAGTTTTTCGATCGGTGCTATTCTTTTTGCAGATACAGAGGCAACAGCCTTTGACCTTTTAAAACGCGCCGAGACCGCTATGTATGAAGCGAAAAAGAGTACACGAGGCAGTATGAAATTTTATCAAGACAGTATGAGTACGCAGGTCGAAGAACAACTCATGCTTGAAAATGATATACATAGAGCTATTAAAGATGATGAATTTGAAATGTATTATCAACCCCAACTGAAGGTAAAAACAAATGAGATCATTGGTGCTGAGGCATTGATTCGATGGCACCATCCTGAAAAAGGCCTTGTTCTGCCAGATGCATTTATTCAACTTGCTGAAGAGAGTGGAATCATTATTAAACTTGAAGAATGGATATTTGACAGGATATTTAAAGATGTTAAAGAGATGAACAGGGATATGGGAGGATTCAGTTTACATCATATTTCTATCAATATCAGTACGGTGCATTTCCTGGAGCCACATTTCGTTGAAAAAATAATGCTGCTTGTAAAAGAACATAAAGTAAAACCTGAATGGTTTGAATTGGAAATAACCGAGAGTGGTATTATACGAAATATTGACGATGCCATACGAAAGATCAGGGAATTGAAAGGTTTCGGATTTGCTTTCTCCATTGATGACTTTGGCACAGGTTATTCCTCATTATCGCATCTTAAAGAGCTACCTGTTGATGTTATAAAGATTGACCAGTCGTTTATACGAAATATGAACCAGGATGATGAAATGATAGTAGAAGCGGTTGTTGCGATAGGACAAAAATTTCACTTGGGAATTGTCGCTGAAGGTGTTGAAAATAATGATACCTTGAAATATCTTCAGCATGTAGACTGTGATACCTATCAGGGGTATCTTGCCTCTATGGCTGTCCCTCTTAAAGATTTTGAAGCATTGTTGAAACCGAAAAAGAAAAAGGAGTGATAAAATGAGTAAAGTGATTATCTGGCATAACCCAAGATGCAGCAAATCGAGAAATGCGGCTATGCTACTTGAAGAAAAAGGTATAGAGGCTGAAGTAGTCAAATATCTTGAGACTCCGCCGACAAAAGAGGAGATCAGAGAGGTGTTGAAGATGCTCGGCATTTCGGCACGTGAACTGATGCGTACCAAAGAGGAGATCTACAGGGAATTGGGGCTTAAAGAAGTTGAGGATGAAGAGAAACTCATCGAAGCGATGGCTGAGTATCCCAAGCTGATCGAAAGGCCTATTGTCATCAAAGACGGCAAAGCGGCTATCGGACGGCCCATAGAAAAGATTGTTGAATTGCTAGACGCGTAGGTGCCGTGTCCTCACGGCACCAATAAATCAAAACTGCAATGTATGTTGCATTGTTTAGGATGAAAATGGTACTGTCAGGGGACAGCACCCTACGAAACAATGGCAGGTAAAATACTGCCTATTCTTCCTTTCCGTTCCCGTAATTCTCAAAGAGATAGTTCGTCACCGTATCTATATCCTCCTTGGTATAAATAGGTGCCTTGAAGACTTTGATCATTTTAATGACTTTGTCATGCCAGAATTTTCTGGACTGATTCCCCTGGTTAATAATGTAACCGAAAGAGTGGCACATGTTGCATTTTCCTTTGGTGGAGTACATGCCTTTTCCCTCTTTCATGGGGAACTCTATATGGGGTATTTTGATCCCCTTTTCTATCTTTACCGTTTCATTGGCATGCAGGGAGTGCAGGCAGGCAAAGAGCATGAAGAGTGCTGTGAATTTTTTCATGACAGTACCTCCACAGCAACTTCGTCGATACCGTTGTATTTGTAGCCGCCTCGGTTCCATTTTACCTCGTGAGCAAAAGGCTGTGTTTCACCTTTGGTATTGGTGGCCCTGGCCATAATGGACAGGCTGCCTGTCCGGTCGGGTGTGAGTCTGTAAGTGAAGGTTCGGTAGGCGTATTTCCCCTGCTTGCCGTCATCGAGTGATGCAGCCTGCCAGCCTGTTCCGCCGTCGGTCGAGATCTCAACTCTGGCAATGCCGTGGCCGCCGTCGAAGGCAACGCCCCTGACAATGAGTTCTGCATCTTTTCTGACCTTCGTACCGTTCACCGGATAGCCGATCAGAGCATTGACGTTCATCTCCTCTATCGGTTTGGTCTTTTCTGCAAGATGGTCGGGTGTTTCACATTCGCAATTATTGTCAGGAATGCGGTAGGCATGGTCCATGAAATGCAGCGGTGGTTTTGTGTCGGTGACGGTAATGTTGGAGAGCATTTTGATCCAGCTGTCGGAGTAGAAGCCGGGAAGAATGAGCCGTACAGGGAAACCGTTGAGGTAGGGAAGCTCTTCGCCATTCATTTCGTAAGCGATGATGATGTCGTCGTGTATCTTGCTGAGTTCCAGCGCACGGACGAAACGGTCCGTTTTGCTGTAAACCGGTTTTTCAAGGCCATTGAATTTGATCCATGCGGCGTTCGGTTTCAGACCTGCTTTTGCCAGTACGTCTTTGAGCCGGGCTCCTTTCCACTTGGCGCAGCCCATTGCGCCAGGCCCCCACTGGATGCCGCCGGGTGTCGGGTGGAAAGCGCTTCGGCTGTTCCCGCCGCATTGGAGTACGGATGTGATCTCGACAGCTTCGAACTCCGTTTTAAGCGATTTGAGCGATACTTTCGTGGGCTTTTTTACTTCACCGTCGATGGAGATGCTGAAATAGTGCGGGTTGATGTAGGTAGGGATCATCGGCATATGCCAGCGCACGAAGAAAAGGTCGTTGGGGGTAATGGCATTGGCAAAGACTTCCCTTGGTGTCTCGAGCAGTGGAGGCCTGTCGGAGTAGGTGATCAGCGGTCTTTTCTGCGGAAGGGCAATGTCTGACACTTTTCTGTTGTCTACAGGGTGGCCTGTTTCATCTGCCATAAGTGTGCTTCCGCCCAATGCGGCACTCCCGGCAACCGTGGCGGCTTTTTTGAAAAAATCTCTTCTTTTCATAAATCTGTCTGTCCTGAAAATTTTTTGACGATTATACTAAAAAGTTTATTCGATACTCTTTTTTGCACTTTCAGAAGATTTGGGTAAAATCGCATCAATATTATATAAGGGCATCTCTAATAACCCTAAATACTGAATTAAGAAGGATAATACTATGCTCAGTACAGTTAATTTGACACAACGATACGGAAAACGCGTTCTTTTCGACAAGATCAACATCACTCTGGATGCGGGAAAGCGTTACGGCCTCATCGGAGCCAACGGCGCGGGAAAATCCACGTTTATGAAGATCCTGGCCGGTGAGCTGGAACCAAGTGACGGTGAAGTACAGTTACAGCCTGGACTCAAACTCGGTATGCTCAGCCAGAACCAGTATGCCTTTGAGGATTTCACGCTCAAAGATGCCGTACTTTACGGGAACAAAAAGCTTTACGATGCACAGAAAGAGAAAGAGAAGCTCTATATGGAAGGCGACTTCGAAAGTGACGAAGTGAACAACCGCCTGGCGGAACTCGAAATGATTTGTGCCGATGAAGACCCGACCTATGAGAGCGATGTCAAGATCGAAAAACTGCTGACCACACTGGGCTTCCCGGTAGAACAGCATGACGACCTGATGAGCTCGCTTACCGGCGGGGACAAGTTCAAGATCCTGCTGGCACAGGTGCTTTTCCTCAAACCCGATGTCCTGCTGCTTGACGAGCCTACCAACAACCTTGACATGGAGACGATCGCATGGCTGGAGAATGAACTCAAGCGCCATGAAGGAACCCTGCTGGTCATTTCGCATGACAGACACTTCCTCAACGGTGTGGTCACGCACATTCTGGACCTCGATTTCCAGAATATCCGTGAATTCACGGGCAATTATGATGAGTGGTACATCGCTGCCAACCTCATATCGAAGCAGGCTCAGTCAGACAGAAGCAAAGCGCTTAAAGAAAAAGAGGAGCTGGAGAAATTCATCGCAAGATTCTCGGCAAACGCATCCAAGGCCAAGCAGGCAACCTCTAGACAAAAACAGCTCGATAAACTCGATGTACAGGAGATCAAGCTCTCAAGCAGAAGAGACCCTTCCATTATGTTCAAGCCCCACAGGGAGATCGGGAACGAAGTACTTGAAGTGGAGAACCTGAGTAAAAGCTATGGTGATGAAAAAGTGCTTGAAAACATTTCGTTCAAGGTTAACAAGGGTGACAAGATCGCACTGATCGGTGCAAATGGTGTGGGTAAAACGACCCTATTGGAAATTCTTATGGGAAAACTTGAGGCAGACAGCGGAAAGTTCAACTGGGGACAGACGATCACTACGACCTATTTTCCACAGAATACGACGGATGTCGTGGTCGGCGATGAAGAACTGCCGCAGTGGATACAGGGCTTCGACCCAAAATGGCACATAGACGACATCAGAAAAACACTGGGGCGTATGCTCTTCTCCGGCGAAGAGCAGAAGAAGAAGATAGATGCCTGTTCCGGTGGAGAGAAACACCGTGTCATGCTTTCAAAAATGATGATGGATTCCGCCAACTTTCTGGTACTCGACGAGCCCAACAACCACCTGGACCTTGAAGCCATTGTCGCACTGGGTGAAGCACTCCACAACTATCAGGGAGGGGCCATCTGTGTCTCCCATGACCGTGAGCTCATCGATGCATTTGCAAACCGTATCATCAAAATCAATGAGGACGGAACCGTGACGGATTTCGAAGGGAACTATGAAGATTTTGTCGAACAGCATGAAAACTAAAGGAGAGGGAAGAGAAGCATGATCATCGATTTTGAAAACAGGGTACTGACTGAAAAATATGCATTGATGTCCCAGCTCATCATTCCCCGTCCCATTGCCTGGATTGTTACAAAGGGGGAGATTCTCAACCTTGCACCGTTCTCCTACTTTACCGGTCTCTCCTCCAACCCTCCCACGATGATCGTCTCCATCGGGCATCGTCCCGACGGTACGCCAAAAGATACGTTGCGCAATCTCCGTGAAACAAAGAAGTGCGTGGTCTGTATGATCGAAGAGGAACAGCTTGAAGCGATGCATTTCAGCTCAAAAGGGGTAGATGCCGATGTCAGCGAGAGCGAACTCTTCGATATCCCCACGGAAGAGGTGGTAGAAGGTTTCCCTCCCATGGTGAAAGGCGTGAAGACTGCTTTCTTCTGCGAATACCTCCAGGAGGTCGATCTGAAGGGAAGCAAAACGATTCCTGTTATCATAGAGATCAAACAGCTCTATATCAATGAGTCCATCATTGCGGACAGTGAGAAGATGACGCTCGAGCTCGATGCCATCGCGCGTATTGGCAAGAGCTATGCAAAACTCGGAAAGAAGATCACCCCGCCCGATATTCCCTAAACCTTTGTACGGTTTGTATCGGTTTTGACCGTTGCATTGCTTTCTGCCTCTTGCTGGGCTTTCCTTTTTTTCTGGTACTCCCTGAATGCCCTGATGTTCTTCAAATGCTCTTCATAAGTGACTGCAAAATTGTGCACTCCGCTTGGGGTAAGCATAAAGAAGAGATATTCGCTCTCTGTAGGCATCATTGCCGCTCTGAGCGCTTCCATGGTGACCGTACCCAGTGGCAGGGGTGGCAATCCTTTGTATCTGTAAGTATTGAAGTAGGTATTGTCTGTTTTTATGCGCTCCGGAGTGACAATGACATGGGAGTACTCACCGTAATTCAGTGTGCAGTCCATCTGCAGTTTCATTTTTTTGTCTAGGCGGTTGTAGATCACCGATGATATCAGCGGCATCTCTTTGGCCGAATTGCTCTCTTTCTGGATGATGGAAGCGATGGTCAGGAGTATTCGGATGGTGGAGTGTTCAGGTTTGTTTTTGAAATACTCTTTTTCAAATGCTGATAGTTCTTTGCAGGATCGATCAAAGAGGTATTGCATGACAGCAAATGCATCCGCCTTTCTGGCAAGGGTATAACTCTGCGCAAAAATATCCCCCTCTTTGAAACGCGAACGTACTTCATACTCTTCAAGCAGTTTCTTTGGGTCAAGCTTCATGTCATTCGCCAAACGGCGGCAGAGCTCTTTGGCTGTTTCCCCTGCATAGACTACCACTTTCATGGTACCGGCCTTTTTTTTATGCAGGGAGGAGAAGAATGTGTACCTGCTTTTCTTCGTATCTTCGACATGATACCATCCCTCTTTGGGAAGTGTACCCAAATGCATAAATACCTGATCGATGAAAGTGACTGTATAGCTATATTTTTCAAGATTTTTGGCTACCTCTTTAGAGGTGGATCCTGAGAGGTAGAAGGTTTTATGCTTCGAGGTAGGGGAGACGAAATTGTAGATTGCTGCGATGGCGACAATAACGATTAGAACTTCGATATAACGTAGGATACGTTTGTATTCCTGGGTCAATAACTCTTTCATGATGAAGGATTATAACATATCTTAAAATGTGATTATGATATACTCCAAAATAAAATCCATATAAACTAATAGGTAAATAATATAGATGCTGAGATTCTTGTTGCTCTTTTTTCTTCTTTTTGGTGTATCGAGCTATGGACAGGAAACGAAGTATCAGTTGGGACAAAGTGTACAGTTGGGAGATATGCCACTTTACCTTGGTGACTATTTTTCAGCTGAGTATAAGAAGGAGCATGGGAATAATAGATATCTTACACGATTGGAGATATTCATCGTTTTTTAAATAAAGGTTGTGATAATATGTATGATTGATGTGTATAAAGGTGTGCAGCTGCGCACTAAAAAATCCAATTAAAATTTACGTAAAGAGAAAAAATGAAAAATATCGCAATACTCTGCTCCGGCGGTGATGTCTCCGGTATGAATGCGGCACTGAAACGTTTTGTCGAGTATGCCTTCGATCAGGGGTTGACACCTTTCTTTGTCGAGAACGGATATGAGGGCCTGATCGATAACAAAATAAGTAAAGCGGACTACTCTGATGTAGCTGGGATCATATCCATTGGAGGCACTAAAATACGGACTTCAAGATCGGAGCGTTTCAAAGAAATATCTTACAGGCAAATAGCGCTGGAAAATCTCCGTGGACATGGCATAGACGGTTTGATAGTGCTGGGAGGTGACGGTTCTTTCAAAGGTATGCAAAAGCTTTCGGACGAATGTAATGATATCGGTTTCATCGGTATTCCTTCTACGATCGATAACGATATTGCCGGCACACAGTACTGCCTCGGGGTCGATACGGCACTGAACGCCATCAGGGTGGCGATCGATTCCATCCGCGATACCGCCTCCTCATTCGGTCGGGCATTTGTCATTGAAGTAATGGGGAGGGAGTGCGGCTATCTGGCACTTGTCTCGGCCCTTACCTCAGGCGCAGAGATGTGCCTGATACCTGAGGTTCCCTATAATCTTGAAGTCTATAAAGAAGAGTTCCTCGAAGAGAAAGAGCAGGGCAGGACCTACTTTATCGCTGTCGTTTCCGAAGCGTTGAAAAATACCGAACAGATCGTCCGATGGTTCGAAGAGGAGATCGATATCGAGTCACGCATGACAGTGTTGGGACACATCCAGCGAGGAGGCATTCCGACCGTGCATGACCGTCTGATGGCTTTTCATTTTGTCACCTCTGCCATTGATGCGCTGCGTGAGGGAACCAAAAGCAAAGTGGTCTGTTATGATGACGGTATGTTTATCTGCAAAGACATAAAGGATGTTGCCTTCAAAAAGTACATGATAGATGAGGACCTGTTAGCGTTGGGAAGAGAATTTGAATCACCACAGCATAAACAGGTATAATTTC
Organism: Sulfurovum sp. NBC37-1; assembly: GCF_000010345.1. Lineage (NCBI taxonomy): Bacteria > Pseudomonadati > Campylobacterota > Epsilonproteobacteria > Campylobacterales > Sulfurovaceae > Sulfurovum > Sulfurovum sp. NBC37-1. The sequence goes on along the minus strand of NC_009663.1, from coordinate 1,517,239 downwards.
AAATAAACTATTAAGGATACATATAATGAAAGAAAAAATTGATAAAGTAATAGAAAAAGTAGAAAAATCAGAGAAGGTGACGCCAGAGGACAAACCTTTGATCATCCAGAAGCTCAAAGAGTGGAGGGAAGAAGACAATGCCATTAACGATATTGCCGTTAGATTCGAGAACTGGTGGATGGAGGTCGAACCGATCTTCGCTGAGATGGGATTGGTGTAATTGACATTCTATACCCAGTACACCTATGAGAAAAAATGGGTGAGAACGAGTGAAAAAGATGCTTTAAAAATGGTTGCTGAAGAAATGCCGGAAACAGATCCTGAATCAACGCTTCAGTATATTCTCTCGGAGATCAAAAAAGACAAGACCGTCACACTGGGTACCTGCCGCTTTCGCCTGGAAGCTTAAAAAAAACCTCTCTTAACAGGCAACTGCAGAAATTACCTGAATGCACACGCTTTACACAATCAAATCCTATAATGATCCCAATGAAAACCTTAGGGGAGCAGTATGAAAGATTTCTTTGCTGAAGCGGCGGTCTTGTTATCTTATCCTCAGAACCTGGTGCGTTTACTGGTCCGGCTGGTGCTGGCCTATGGCTTTGCCAAACCGGCACTGATGAAAATAAACAATATGAAAGAGACGGTACAGTGGTTTGAGAGTATCTCCATCCCTTTCCCGCTTTTGTCGGCCTATCTTGTCTCCGGCATCGAGCTGATGGGGATCATCTTTCTCATACTGGGGCTTTATACCCGCATTGTTTCGGTACTGCTGGCCTGTGTGATGCTGGGTGCCATTCTTTTCGTCCATCTGCAGTATGGGTTCTCTGTCGCCGGCAACGGTTTTGAAATACCGCTCTACTATTTTATTTTCCTGAGTTTCCTTGCCTCCTACGGTGCAGGGAAATACAGTCTGGACAGAGTGATCTTCAAGGATGGTAAAGATGAATAAAGAGCATCTCATAGAACATTTCCCTCTGATCGCTTCGGACTGGAGCATATTGATCAAGCTTTCCATTGTCGCTATTCTTATTATATTTATCATAGTAGCCATATATGACAGGTTCATACAGAGAAAGAATCAGCTTCTCATCAACTATCCGCTCATCGGGCGATTACGCTACTTCTTCTACATGCTGCGCGGCCCCATGCGTCAGTACTTCGGGGATGAGACTTTTTATGATTCTTTCGAAAAGCTGCTTTGGATCAATAAGGTTGCAAAGAAAGAGAGCCCCTACCTCTCTTTTTCTCCGACCAAACCTTATGCCAATCAGATAATACTGTTCAAACATGCCAACTTTGTCAAAGAGGTAGATGAAGTGCAGGAAGCTTTTTCTGTTACATTCGGAGAGAAGAGAAAAATTCCCTATGTCAGTCGAAGTATCATAGGACGTTCGGCCATGAGTGACGGGGCCATCTCGCCGGAGGGGACACGGGCTTTTTCCATCGGTGCCTATAAAGGACAATTTCCCATCAACACCGGAGAGGGCGGGCTCACGTCAAATTTTCTGGCCTCTTTGAACGTGGAGGACTGTAACTGTACCGACTACCTCGAGATCAGAAAAGGGACGATTTTTGCAAGATCAGTCTATAGGCTTTTGTGTTTTTTCAGCAACAAAGAGATAGCCCAGCGTGTCTACAGAAAGATGGTCGTAAGACAGAAAGACAGAGGCACCTTTATATTTGACAACAAAAAACTGCTCTATTTCCGTATAGACTGGACGCAGGATATCTCCTATTTCCCGACAGGAGTACCGCATTCCGTACCGGATATTACCTTTCAGATGGGTTCCGGCCTGTACGGAGTACGTGATGAAAAAGGTGAATTTGATGCCGAACGCTACCGGAAAGTGATGCGATTCTGCCGTATGACCGAGGTGAAACTCGCACAGGGGGCCAAGCAGACAGGAGGAAAACTTCTGGCAGCGAAAGTAAGTGATGATATCGCCTATTACAGGGGTATACCAGCGCACAAGGACCTCATAAGCCCCAACCGTTTTCCTTATGCCAAAGATATGGATACTTTTTTTGATTTCATCTCTGAACTGCAGGAACTCTCTGATAAACCGGTAGGTTTCAAGATAGTTATTTCGACCAGAGAAGACTTTGAACGCTATGCCGAGGTACTCCAAGAGAGAAAAGATGCCGGTAAAAGCATTGCCGATTTCCTTACCATAGACGGAGGTGACGGTGGCTCTGCAACCGCACCGCTGGAGATGATGAGCAAGATCGGGCTTCCCATACGTGCAGCCCTGCAGATCGTGATCGAGGTGTTGGAAACGTATGGTCTTCGGGATGATATCAGGGTCATCGCTGCGGAAAAAGTCCTTACTCCCGATGACGTAATTGAACTTTTGTGCTACGGAGCAGACTTTATCAATATTGCCAGAGGTTTTATGATCTCTGCCGGGTGTATCCGTGCCAGAGAATGTTCCGGAGCGGGAGGGCGAAACTGTCCTGTCGGGCTTGCTACAATGGATGAAGGCAAGCGGAGCAAGTACCTGGTACTTCAAAAAGCCAAAAGTGTCGCCAGTTATCATCATGAACTGCTATACGGTATACGTTCGCTCCTTGCGGTTATGGGCAAGAGCAGTGTCAGTGAACTTTCCATGAATGACCTGAACCAGCGTTAAAAAACCGTTAAACTTTACTTTCTATAATGTGAAAAACAGTTATAAGGAGCAATTCATGTTAAAGAAAAAATTATTACTTTTGACCTTACCGGTCGTAACTGCACTCTCCCTTCATGCAAGCGATCCGTTCAATGATCCATTCTTCAATGATCCGTTCGGAGATGATATATTCAAAGAGATGATGCAGATGCAAAAAAATATGGACAAAATGTTCGAGAGAATGCAGCATCGCATGAATCAACGTTCATCAGGCCTTGTAAGCCCGATAGGAACCTATAAAATGGCCGTACAGAACCAGCTTCTGGATAAAGGTGATCATTATGAACTTGTGACCAATATCCCTGAAAGCAAAGAAAACCATATCGATATCAATACTGCTAATGGTATGATGAACATCACTGCAAAGGTCGTGCAGGAGAAAGAGCAAAAGAGCCAGTACGGTGTGAGCCAGTCTCGCTCGGTCAGAATGTACCAGCAGAGTACTTCCCTTCCTATCGATGCCGATGAGTCTACTATCAAAACAGCCTATAAGGATGGAAAACTGATCGTGACGATCGGCAAGAAAAAATCAGCTGTGAAACCTGCTAAAGTAGGTACGGTACCGACTTTGATGAAACCGAAGAAAAAAGAGGATAAGGTGGTTGTGCCTAAACCAAACTATGAAAAGAAAGAGATGAAAAAGGAGGAAAATCCAAAGAGTACGGAAGAGAAAAAAGAGCAGAAAAATACACCTCAGAAAGAAGGTAATGTTACAATCAAACCTATGAAAATAAAAAGTGACATCCCTACAATGAGTTAAAGTGAAGCAGGCTATTCGGCTTGCTCCACAGTTGAAATAGCGTTAGAATTATTTCTTTTTCTTTTTTTCGGCTCTCTCTTTTTTCTTGTAGTCTTTGATGTGTTTTTTTATCTCCTGCTTCAACTCTTTTCTATATCTGTTTTCGAATTCTTTTTTGATGATCTTTTTGATCTTTTTCTTTTTTAACATTTTTGATCCTTTGAAATTGTTTTAATTGACTATCTGTTGATAGCCTTATCCATATGATAGAGCAAAAAGACTTAGAAGTGCCCATGTATTAGTAGAGGTACACTAAAGACAGATCGCCTGCTTGATCTTCTCCTGGTTGAGCTTTTTGATGAGCTTTGAGGAGAGGTCTGCATAGTGCTGTTCGTCGAGGTTTAGCTTGGTTTTGATTTCGTCAAGCGAGGTCTCTTCTGCCCAGGATTTGAGCAGTTTGAGTTCCTTTTTAGTCAGTTTGAGCTTGAGTGCAGCCAGAAGTTCCTCTTCATCCTTAAGCGGATGTACCAGTTTTTTGATGTGTTTTTCGATCTCTTGTTGTAATGATGACACTGTTGCTCCTAATATTTTATAAATTGGCCGTACTCTATAGCGGTAATATCAGCGACTGCGATGATGGTTTGTAAATTCATTGTCTATCTCTTTCTGCATTTGATCGTGAATTCTATCGAACCACTCTTTGTCCTCTTTGCCTACATCAATGGTTGGCAGGAACTTGTAGTGTATCGTACCGCCATGGCCGGTTTTTTCATGCTCGTTCACTACCCGCTTACTTCCGGTGATCACGACCGGCTGTACTTTAAGCTTTAGTTTTTCAGCGATCATTTTGGTTCCCTGCTTGAAGGGAAGGACCTTCTGGTCTTTGGCTCTGGTCCCTTCCGGGAAGATGGCAACGGCACGGTGTTTCTCTTCAATGGACTCTTTGACATCCTTCATCAGTTTGATCAGGCCAGCCTTGCTGCTTCGGTCAAGAGAGATCATGTCTCCGAAGCGCAGCAGGTATCCGTAGAGCGGCATGGAAAAAAGTTCTTTTTTCGCCACCCATCTGAGGTGGTTGTTCTGCAGTGCTTCCATACCGATAATATCGACGATGCCCTGATGGTTCATGACTATCATATCGGCTTCAGGGTCCATTTCGCCTTCCTGTGCAGCTTTCGCACCCATTAGAAAGAGTGTAAGACGGTTCAGATGATGCATGATCGGACCCTTATATTTTGGGAAGAGTATGATCGCAGGTATCATGATCAGGCCGGTATTTACGGCGATGACAAAGGCATTCCAGCCAAATCTAATTTTCGCAAAGATCTTCATGTTTCACCCATCCTATAATTCCGTTTTTGTATTCTATTTTTAGGAACTCGTCTCGTTCCCCCAGCAGAGGTGTTTCCAGGTCCTCGTCTATCTTCGTACCTATGGAGCTGTTTTGTGTCGGCAGAAGATAGAGCGGAGCCCCCTGTTTGATACAGATCTTCTTGTGTGGGATGTAGAAGGTCAAAAGGGTAATGAGTGAGATGACCCCTAACACGAGAAAGAAGAAATCTCTTTTAATGAGGAAGAAGAAAAAGAAAAAGCCTACGAGGAACATGAACGTGTATTTCTTCAGCTTTTCATAACTGTCCTCTTTGGGGTTAAGGTCAGACTGTGTCACTACAGTATCATCGGCAAGTTCCGCAGAAGCTTCAAGAAAAACATACTGGTTCTTGATGGTATTGAAGTAGGTGAACTTGATATTTTTCTGTTCCACGGGCACGACAATGTAAAACTCCGCTTCCACTTTGGCAAATTTTCTTTTGAGCTCCTCAAGGCCTGATTCTTCCGCACTTTTGAGATGCATATCTTCGAGGTTGGCTTCAAAGGCTTCTATGGAAAGGGTGACGAGGTGATTCTTCTCATCATAGTTGGAGACTTGTGAACCCTTGATCTTCATGTCGGCAGCAAGCACCCCGCAAAAGTCCTCTCTTGGCTTGAGGTGCGCCATAGGAATGAGTTGCGGCTCCAGAGAGGTGTCAACACTGGGTGAGACGATAAAAAGTCTTGGTATCTTGATATCGACCTTGTCGGCCTTGAAGTAAAAGGTATAGAAACTGTCGTTTCCGTTATGGACCACCAGGGGAACCTTGAAAATAGGCTGAATGGGGCTCATCGTGTCAAACTGGAACTGTGGGTTGTCGTCTTTTTCACTGGTGATATCGATCACCGTAACGGGGAAGAGTTGGTGTTCATACACCTTTTTTGGAACATAACTGTATTTGTATTCAGCCTGCGCGTTCAAGAGGGTAGTGAATGAGAACACTACTATGAGCATAACGCCGAATGAACGCAGAAATGGCATCAGGCTTCAAAACCTTTAAGCATACGAATACCATCCTCGCTTCCAAGGATCGCTTCGAGGGCACGTTCCGGATGGGGCATAAGTCCAAAGACATTCTTGGATGCGTTGCAGACACCTGCAATGGAGGTCACTGAACCGTTCACGACCACTCTGTTGCCTTCTGCATCGGAATATCTTAGCAGGACCTGTCCGTTGGCTTCAAGTTTTTCCAGACTTTCATCATCGATATAGTAGTTTCCGTCTGCATGGGCGATAGGTATATTGAGCACTTCGTCTTTTTCACACTGGTTCAAAAAGGCATTGTCATTGTTGACCACACAGAGGTTCTGATATTTGGAAATGAAGTGAAGATTATTATTGCGCTTCAGTGCTCCGGGCAGCATACCCGCTTCGGTCAATATCTGAAAACCGTTACAGATGCCGAGCACTTTTCCGCCATTGTTCGCATAGGCTTTCACCGCTTTCATGACAGGAGAAAATCTTGCAATGGAACCGGAACGGAGGTAATCCCCGTACGAGAACCCTCCGGGTACGACGACAAGGTCTACCGCTTCGGGCAGGGTTTCATCTTCATGCCATACCAGTTCAGTGTTGTGTCCCAGTTTTTCGAATGCATACTGGGTATCGAACTCGCAGTTCGTTCCCGGAAATCGTAATACTGCTACTTTCATCTTACTTGATCTCTATCGTATAATCTTCGATGACCGTGTTGGCCAGCAGGGTTTCGCACATCTCTTTTACTTCCGCTTCCGCTTTTTCCTTGTCTACATCGAGCTGCAGTACGATCTGCTTGCCGATCCGTACATCCTTAACGCCTTTGAATCCGAGTGAATCCAATGCATGGTGTGCCGCTTTTCCCTGCGGGTCGAGTACACCCTCTTTCAAAAATACATTTACGATTGCTGTTGTCATTATTCTATCTCCCCTAATATTCTGTTAAGTACCTCTTCGTACGCCACCTTGAGTCCACCGAGACCCTGTCTGAAACGGTCTTTGTCCATACTCTCTCCGCTCACGGAGTCCCAGAGTCTGAAGTTGTCCGGACTGAGTTCGTCGATGAGGATGATGTTACCGTCCATATCGCGTCCGAACTCAAGTTTGAAATCGACCAGGGTCAGATTACGCTGTGCATAAAATGCTTTGAGAAGATCATTGATGCGTCTTGCCATATAGCGGATATAGTCCAACTCGGAAGTGTCATGGACCAGGTTAAGAATGAGACAGTGCTGGTCGTTGAGCTTCGGGTCGCCGAGTTCATCGTTCTTGTAGTCGAATTCGACCAGTGTGAACGGAAGTACTTTGCCGTCTTCGATACCCAGGTTCCGACTGAGGCTTCCCGTAGCGATGTTCCTTACGATCACTTCGATAAGGATGACGTCCGCTTTCTTATGAAGCATGTGGTTGTCATCGAGCATCTCTACGAAATGAGTTGGAATACCTTTTTTATTGAGGTATTTGAACAGTTCAGTGGAGATCTTGTTGTTCAGAGCCCCTTTGCCTTCCTCGCTTGACTTCTTTTCACCGTTGAAAGCTGTAAGATCGTCCTTGAACTCGGAAATATAAAGGTCTTCATACTCTGTTGACCAGATCTTCTTTGCTTTTCCTTCGTAGACAAGGGTTTCTTTGACCACTGGATCAGTTACCATTATTTCTTTCCTTTATTTGTAATTACCAACGCTTTGAGAATATCCACTCCGATCTTGAGTTGTGCATCTTTGTAGAGCATATCTTCTGAGATGATCGTTTTGTTATCTTCCAGCGATACGGTCGTATTGGCGTCCGACGCATTGATGTCCACTCTGATCGATTTCTTCGTTGCATTGGCATCGGCCTTTGCAAGTTCCTCTTCAAGATGTTTTTTGAGGTCCGCCTCTTTGAGAAAGAGTGAATCCTTCTTTCTGGGGATCTCGCCAGAATGTACAATGATGTCCGGCGTAACACCTTTTGCCTGAATGGTACGTCCGCTTGGAAGGTAGTAACGGGCCACAGTCAGTTTGAGAGCTTCATTATCTCCCACGGGCATAACCACCTGCACAGAACCTTTACCAAAGGTCTTCTCTCCCACTACGATAGAACGGTTGAAATCCTGCAGTGCACCCGAGACGATCTCACTGGCACTTGCCGAACCGCCGTTGACAAGAACGACCATCGGTGTAGTGGTATCGGTATTTGGTTTGGTCGCCCTGTATTCAATATTTTCTGATTTAACACGGCCCCTCTGGCTGACAATAACGCCATGGTCAACGAACATATCTACAAGTCCAACCGCCTGGTCCAGCAGTCCACCCGGGTTGTTCCTGAGATCCAGTACGATCCCTTTGGTATTGTTGTGTTCCTTTATGGCCTTTTGCGCACTTTCTACGACCTTCTGGTCAAATGAGGTGACATAGAGATAGAGCAGTCCTTTCTCTTTTTCAAATTTCTTTGCATAAACGGACTGTATCTTGATGATATCCCTTGTGATCTTGATGACAAGCGGTTTGGGAGTATTCTTCCTGACCACTGTCAGTTCAATATCCGTTTTTGGTTTTCCTCTCATCAGCTTGACCGCTTCATCTATGGTCATACCGATCGTTGCTTTGTTGTCGATCTTGAGGATGATATCTCCTGCTTTGATACCGGCTTTCATAGCCGGTGTACCTTCAAGCGGGGCGATGACCGTGAGTGCACCATCCTTCATTCCCACAGAGATGCCAAGACCTCCGAATTCACCTTTGGTCTGTACGGTAAGGTCTTTGTATGCTTTGGTATCCATAAACGCAGAGTGGGAGTCCAGGTTGGCCATCAGGCCTTTAAGTGCTTTGTCTATAAGATCGGTCGTGTTTGTTTCATCGACGTACTCTTTCTCTATTACATTGAGGATCTGCGTAAATTTGATATACGCTTCGAGTTTGTCTTTAGCCGTAGATTCTGTTGTTGTGTTCTTTGCCTGCGCAAGGCCGCCGAAAAGGTAAGCCGCTGTCAGGGTAGAAATCAAGCCGGTAGCAATGATTTTTTTACTTTTTTTGATCATGGGTGAGTTGTCTCCATTAATTGAGTTATTATTTTATAGAAATCTCTCTAAGAGGTTGCTGTTTCCAAAAGGTTCCATGAAGTATCATAATAAGTGAGGGTAAATTGAAGTTAAATACCTTTTTTATGGAATAGGATCTATTTTGTCTGAAATTGCATAAAATCATTAAATAAACTTGACAAGAAGTGACTAAAGTTGTATAATATGTCAAATTAATCAATTATCAGGAGAGTGTTATGAGTATTTTAGAGAAATTAACCAACCAAATGCAGGGTACCATCGAATCGGGAGTATCCCTCGCACTACATAATAAAAACCAGGAAGTAGAACCTATTCATCTTATATGGGCATTGCTGACCAACAGCAATTCCATTCTGAACCAGGCGCTCAATAAAATGAATGTCGACAAGGCAGCGGTCGAGCTGGAAGCCAAATCCGTGGCGAACAAACTGCCGACAGTCACAACGGTGACCAAAGAGAACATCAAGCTGGGGCAGAACCTCGTGCGTTCACTACAGAACGCAGAGGGCGTTATGGCGGCCAACGGAGATCAGTACCTGGCAGTCGATGCATGGCTGCTCGCCAATGCCGATGAGAGTTTTATCAGAGATATACTGGGCAAGTATGTCGATATCTCTGAATTCAAGAAGACACTGGAGTCCATCCGCGGCGGCAAGCAGATCGAGTCACAATCCGGTGACGAGACGCTTGAAGCGCTGGGACAGTACGGAATTGACTTGAACCAGAAAGCATTGGACGGAGAGCTCGATCCGGTCATCGGTAGAGACGAAGAGGTTCAGCGTGTGATGCAGATCCTTATCCGTAAGACCAAGAACAACCCGATACTCATTGGTGAACCAGGTACCGGTAAAACAGCTATCGTTGAAGGTCTGGCACAGCGTATCGTCAACAAAGAGGTTCCCTTAAGTCTGCAGAATATGCGCGTCATTTCTCTTGACATGAGCCGTTTGATCGCCGGTGCGAAGTACAGAGGTGAGTTCGAGGACAGACTCAAAGCCGTTGTCGATGAAGTCAAGGAAGCGGCGAATGTCATTCTTTTCATCGATGAGATCCACACCATTGTCGGTGCAGGTGCAAGTGAGGGAAGTATGGATGCGGCCAACATCCTCAAGCCGGCACTGGCACGAGGTGAACTGCATACCATCGGTGCAACAACACTTAAAGAATACAGAAAGTATTTCGAAAAAGACACAGCTCTACAGAGACGTTTTCAGCCGGTCAAAGTTGATGAACCAAGTATCAACGAGGCATTACAGATCCTCAGAGGTATCAAAGACAGACTTGAAACGCACCACAATGTCATCATTACCGATGGTGCACTGGTAGCTGCGGCAAAACTCTCGGACAGATACATCACCGACAGGTTCCTGCCGGACAAGGCGATCGACCTGATTGATGAGGCTGCAGCAGAGCTGAAAATGCAGATCGAGAGTGAACCGACCGAACTAGCCAAGACTAAGCGTGAGATCTCGACACTTCAGGTCGAGAAAGAGGCGCTCAAGATGGAAGAGAGTGAAAAGAACACTGCACGTCTTGAAGAGATAGAGAAAGAGCTTGCAGATCTCGAAGAGAAGCGTACTTCGCTGCAGAACCAGTTTGAGAACGAAAAAGAGGTCTTCAACCAGATCGCAGAGGTCAAAACTGCCATCGAGTCACTCAAAGTACAGGCAGAGCAGGTCAAGCGTGAGGGTGACTTCAACAAAGCCGCTGAGATCGAGTATGGGCAGATCCCTGCAAAACAGGAAGAGCTCAAGGCGCTTGAAGACAAGTGGAACCAGATGATGGCAGAAGGCACACTGCTCAAGAACTCTGTGGATGAAGAAATGATCGCCAGCATCGTAAGCCGCTGGACAGGTATTTCCGTCAACAAGATGCTGCAGGGTGAAAAAGAGAAGATCCTTGCGATCGAAAGCATTCTCAAAGAAGAGGTAGTGGGGCAGGAAGAGGCGCTCAAAGCCGTAGCACGTGCCATCAAGCGTAACAAAGCGGGACTCAGCGATGTGAACAGGCCTATCGGAAGCTTCATGTTTCTCGGACCGACCGGTGTCGGTAAGACACAGGTGGCTAAAACGCTTGCAAAGTTCCTCTTCGACTCCGAGAAGTCGCTCATCCGTATCGATATGAGTGAGTACATGGAGAAACATGCAGCCAGCAGACTGGTCGGTGCGCCTCCGGGATATGTCGGGTATGAAGAGGGTGGACAGCTGACAGAAGCGGTCAGAAGAAAGCCGTACTCTGTCGTACTCTTCGATGAGATCGAAAAGGCGCACCCTGATGTGTTCAACACACTCTTACAGGTACTCGATGACGGACGTCTTACAGACAACAAAGGAGTGACGGTGGACTTCAAGAACACCATTATCATCATGACGTCGAACATCGCGTCGGACAAGATCATGGAGTTCAGAGATCCTGAAGACAGAAGAAAAGCGGTCAATGACGAACTGAAAAGGAATTTCAAACCGGAGTTTCTTAACCGTCTCGATGATATCGTTATCTTCAATCCGCTCGATCTTGAAGCGATCACCAGTATAGTGGATATACTCTTCAAGAGTGTCCAGGCGAAGCTGGCAGAGCGTGATATCAGTATCACACTCACACCGGCTGCCAAAGCGTATATCGCCGAAGCCGGTTTCGACCCGGTCTATGGCGCGAGACCGCTCAAGAGAGCACTTTACGAAGTGGTTGAGGACAGACTGGCCGAACTCATCCTTGAAGACAAGGTCGTCGAAGGCAGCAATGTCGAATTCGACGTCCAGAATGGTGAGATAAAAGTTAATATTTCTTAAGCATATCACATCACAGTTCAAACATCACGGTTTTCCGTGGTGTAATATTGTATTGACCTTATTGGTAGATGACTTTTCACTCATGAGAGGATGGTGTAGTAATAATAAGATTAAATCTCTATAATACAAGATAGAGCCAAAATAAATGAATGATCCACAGTTTACTTTTTTTGGTTATAATCCCACTCATATATTGGCACAATGATCCTGTATAAATCTGAAAGATTTCCCCGATGCTTGCATCGGTTGGAGTCTGTCAAAACAATTTATAGAGGGTTCTATCCCGATAATAAATTTAAAAACCATTTGATTAGATTGAAGATGATTAATAATGAAAAAACACATTAAAAAATTCACTGTCTTCAGTAAGAACATCGGCAAAGGTCTGAATGTGGAATTCAAAGAGACCGTCGAGATACCGTCGCTTATTAGACAAAAAGAGTACCGGAAAGCCGGGGCTCAGGTGCTTGATCTTTTCAAAATGACGGGATTGACCATTGTCTGGATCGTTCCGGGCGGTGCAGTCCTTACAGCGATGATCCTGAAAATTTCTCATAAAAGCAGGCCGAGTGCCTTTCAGGTCAAAGAAGAACAAGATTTATTGTGTAATGTAAATGAAAAAGACTTGAGTGAGAAGAAAAAAGACTGACAGGGACTATTTGTCCCCTTGATTTCTTTGTAGCAACAGTTTTGCATAGCTCCTGTAAAAAGCCAGGTTGATCAAAGCACCAAATATTGCAGCGGTGACATCCTTGTGTGAATCCCATACATCTCCCTGGGTTCCCAGAAACGCTATACCCAGTTCGGGGTGGAAGATGATCGCAGCGAGCCATTCGAGTAACTCATAGAATGCTGAGATAGTTACAACTACCGTGAAAGTAAAGAAAAGTGCTTTCTTGACATGGGTGATACCCGGTGCGACCAGTTCAAAAATTGCCCTGAAAGCCAGAAGACCGAAAAGAAAATGTACCACCCGGTCAAAATTATTTCTTTCAAATCCGAAGAACTGTGTAATGAGGTCGAAGTATTTCATCTCTGCATAGGTAAAATGTGCGCCCAGAGAATGCAGGCCGGCAAAGATAAGAAGAAAAATAATGCTTGTCAAAGTAAAATGATATTTTTTATCCAGCCAGATAACTGTCGGAAAAACGATGAATACCAGAACATTTTCAAGCAACCAGTCTTCACGGTACTTGGGATTGATAGCCAAAACTGTCCAGATTACGATATAAATGGTATAGACTATTTTATGTGATCGTGGCATAAACTTCTCCTCATAAAAAGTATTATACACTAAAATTTAAATTGAATATCATTGAGGGGTGCAATGTGCACAATAATATTATCATAAAAACGGGTGACATCACAAAGGAGAATGTCTGTGCCATTGTCAATGCGGCGAACAGTTCTCTTATGGGCGGCGGCGGTGTGGACGGTGCCATACATAGAGCAGGGGGCCCAGCCATCCTTGAAGCCTGTAAAGAGATACGCCGAACACAGTACCCTGATGGACTTCCAACGGGTGAGGCAGTTGCAACAACGGCTGGCAATTTGCCTGCCCGGTATGTGATCCATACAGTAGGACCTGTTTATCGCAGCTGTGGTGACAGGTGTCCATCACTTTTGGCCTCATGTTATGAGAACTCACTTAAAACTGCATTGGGGCTTGGATGCAATGATATTGCATTTCCGGCCATCTCTACGGGGATATACGGTTATCCCAAAGCTGAAGCAGCACGTATTGCCTATGAAGCTGTTAAAGGTTTTTTGGATGACAAACACGATATAAAAGTCTCTTTTATATTTCACAGCCAAGAAAATAAAGAGATATTTGAAAAAGCGATACAAGATGAGAGGGGATGATAATCCCTCAGCAGTAAAAGTATTTGAATTTAAATAAAAAGAGTTCCAAATGAAAACAGAAGAATTGGAAAAATTAAGTTTTGGGCCTGTTCCCTCAAGAAGACTGGGAAGAAGTTTGGGAATTAACAATATTCCCGCAAAAGTATGTTCTTATGGCTGTGTCTATTGTCAGTTAGGCAGAACACTTCACAATCAAATTGAAAGAACACCTTTTTACGCAGTAGAGGATCTGGTCGCATCGGCCAAAATACGTGTAGAAGCGGTAAAAGAGAAAAATGAGACGATCGATTATCTCGCCTTTGTCCCCGATGGTGAGCCAACACTCGATATCCATCTGGACGATGAGATCGTAGCACTTCATAAATTTGGTATAAAAATCGCTGTTATCTCCAATGCTTCATTGATCTGGCGGGAAGATGTACGCAAGGATCTGTGCAAAGCGGACTGGGTTTCATTAAAAGTGGATGCTGTTACTGAACATCTATGGCATAAAGTCAATAGAGCCAATAAAAGCCTGAAACTTGACGATATACAAAAGGGAATGATCGATTTCAAGTCTGAATTCCGAGGTTTTTATGCTACCGAGACAATGCTTGTAGAGGGGATAAACGATTCCAAAGAAGAGCTGACCAAAATAGCAGCTTTTTTACAAAAAATACAACCGACGAAAAGCTACATCTCCATTCCGACCAGACCACCGGCAGAAGAGTGGGTCAAAGCACCTGGGGAAGAGGTATTAACAATGGCGTATCAGATATTTACCGACCATGGTATCGATACAGAGTTGATCATCGGATACGAAGGTGATGATTTTGCGTTTACCGGTGATGCAAAATCAGACCTTTTGAGTATTACATCGGTACATCCGATGCGAAAAGAGGCTGTAGAGGCATTTTTGAAGAAAGCAAATAGTAGCTGGGGTGTCGTCACTGACCTGATCGATGAAGGAAAACTACTTGAACTGGAATATGACAATCATCTCTATTATGCGAGAAAGTTGTCCCGTAAAAGGTGACCGCTACTTGGATAAAATGTATATTAACTCTGAAGAGGAAAGTATGGAAATGATATGTGGTATCTCACTACTATCATCCTGATCTTTACAGCAATCCTACTACTGTTGCTGGCCATGATACATCTCGGTTTCCGGGTACCCAGGAATCCTGAGAAGACGGATCCGGGCAGCGTGGGATTGGTGTTTCAGACCGTATCCATCCCTACTCTTTCACAAAAGCGGCTGTTTGGCTGGCTGCTTCCGGTTCCCGGTGCCACCACTACTATGGTGATCCTTCATGGCTGGGGCGGTAATGCAGAGCAGATGCTGCCTATGGCACTTCCTTTTCATCAGGCCGGAATGAATGTGCTGCTGGTAGATGCACGTAATCACGGCCGCAGTGATCGAGACAGTTTTTCATCCCTTCCCCGATTCGCCGAGGATTTGGAAAAGGCAATTGAATGGCTTAAGCTCAAGTATCCTGAATATTCCCGTAAAATAGCGCTGTTGGGACACTCAGTTGGTGGTGGAGCAGTACTGTTCGCAGCTTCCAGACGAAGTGACATTGATGCCGTGATCAGTATCTCTGCCTTTGCACATCCCGAATGGATGATGCAGCGCTTTCTGAAGCGACAGCATATCCCCGCCTTCTTGGTCACCTTCATCATCCGTTATGTCGAGTGGGTGATCGGATATCGCTACGAGGAGATAGCCCCTGTCAATACTGTATGCCGCATCAAATGCCCGGTCCTGCTGGTCCATGGAAAAGTAGACCGGACGGTACCAGTGGAAGATGCATTGATTATCAAGAGGGAATGCCAGCAATCAAATATCAGGCTCTTGACAGTAGAGAATGCAGGTCATGAATCGGTGGAGAAGATCAAAACACACAAAAAGGAACTGGTAGCGTTTCTACGAGACTCTGGATTTCCTTTGCACTCTCTATAAAACAAAGAGTCTGTTATGATGTTTCTGTTTCAATTGTCCCATGATCATCTTTGTGGGCACGAATAGCTATAAAGGCTCCTTCTCCGCACCCATTTTTGACTGCAGTGTCCATCTGCTCCAGATCTTTTCCAAAAAGGGTTTGGGTGCAGACGATCTCGGAAAATCCGGCTTTTTTTAACAATCCGATCACTTCATTTGTACTGAAAAAACGGGCTTCACCATAAAAACGACTATGAAGGCGGTTTTTTTCATACTGTTTATTCCTTTTTAGTGCCAAACTCCTTCAAGGGCGTATCCACAATGCGGACAGATCCCGTTATCGTCAAGTTCATTGGTAACATACTGTCCTATATGTCCTGTTCTGTCTATTACTCTCTCAGCACATTGAGGACAGTAGGTCGATTCATGCTCTTCATCCTCGATATTGCCTACATAAATGTACTTCAGCCCTTCTTCTTTGCCTATTTCGTAGGCTCTGCGCAGTGTTGATCCCGGTGTAGGCGGTACGTCGAGCATTTTGTACATGGGGTAGAATGCGGAGAGATGCCATGGCATGGTCGGATCGACTTCTGCAATGAATTTGGCAATATTTCTTATCTCCTCGTCAGAATCGTTCTTGCCGGGGATCAACAGTGTCGTGATCTCGATCCATATACCTTTTTCATGGGCATATTTGACACATTCGAGTACCGGTTTGAGCCTTGCGCCGCAGATCTCCTTGTAGAACTCTTCGGTAAATCCTTTGATGTCAATGTTCATACCATCGATATAGGGTGCCAGCAGGTCCAAAGCCTTGTGTGTTTCAAATCCGCTGGTGACATAGATGTTTTTCAATCCTTTTTCATGCGCAAGTTTTGCTGTATCATAGGTATACTCAAAAAAGACAATGGGCTCATTGTAGGTATAGGCGATGGACTGGCATTCATTCTCTATTGCAAGTTCAACAATGCGTTCCGGCGGGTACTCTTTGCCGAATATCTGGTGGTTGTGTTCCTTAGGATATTGGGAGATATCAAAGTTCTGACAAAATTTACACGAAAAATTACACCCTACAGTCCCAAACGAGAAAGCTCTGCTTCCGGGTAGAAAATTGAACATGGGTTTTTTCTCTACAGGGTCGATATTTACCACGGATGCAAGTCCATACACCAACAGTTTGAGCTCGCCGTCCTCGACTTTTCTGATGCCGCAGATCCCGTATTCGCCTTCATCAAGCTTACAGGATTGTGCGCAGGCCTGACACAGAATCTTTCCGCTGCTGAGTTTTTTACTTAACCATGCTGTTGCTGACATTTTATTCTCCTTTGTGTAATTTCACCTTTTTTTATTATACTCTTTTTTTGAATAGCGGCAATAGGGCTACAAATTATGCTATGATTATTGTGAGATTAAAAGTAAGGATTTAATTATGTATCTTTTTACTTCAGAATCTGTTTCGGCAGGACATCCTGACAAGTGTGCCGATCTAATTGCCGATACGATCGTAGACAGTTTGTTGCAGCGTGATCCCAATGCCAAAGTAGCTACTGAAGTGTTCATCAGCGGAAAACATATTATCATTGGCGGAGAGGTAAAAACAAGCACTGCCGTAGATAATGTTTTTTATGAAGAGTGTGCCCAAAAAGCACTGGAAAAGATAGGATATCCTGAAGGCGGATTCAAAAGAGGGGAGACATTCTTTCCTGATGAGGCCGAGATAGAAGTCTATGTCAGCAAGCAGTCTCCCGACATTACCATGGGGGTGGTCAAAGAGGGTAATGAGATAGGTGCCGGAGATCAGGGAATGATGTTCGGCTATGCGACCTGCGAGCGTGATGACTACATGCCCTCGGCTTTTGCCTACGCTCGGGAGATCAGAGATGCTCTCTATGCCTATGCCCTTGAACATCCTGATACTTTCGGTGTGGATATCAAAACGGAAGTGGTGATGGATTATGGCAGCAAAGAGAATTTTGACAGTTGCAGGCCTGAACATATTGCAAAGATCATCGTGGCGATCCCCTGCATCAGTTCAGTAGAGCCGGATGAAGTAGAGGTGAGGGTCAAGAAGATCATCAAAGAAGAGGTACAGTTCGAAGCAGGGCATTTCGATGCAGATAAAACGGTATTCTACATCAATAACACTGGCAGATACGTCACCCATTCTCCCATCGCAGATTCGGGTCTTACGGGCAGAAAAGTAGTATGTGATACCTATGGCGGGTATGCTCCCATTGGGGGAGGGGCCCAAAGTTCCAAAGACTACAGCAAGGTTGACCGGTCGGCTCTCTATGCCGCCAGATGGCTGGCAAAACATATCGTGGCGGCAGGGCTCGCCAAAAAGGCTCTGGTACAGCTCTCCTATGTGATCGCAGAACCCAGACCCATTTCTGTTACCGTCGATACACAGCATACCGCTCTGACAGATATGAAAGATGAAGTACTTTCCCAAATGATCGCGGATAAGTTTGTACTAAGTCCCAAGTGGATCATGCACAAATTCGGGCTGGACAAGCCATCAAAGGAGCATTTCCTCTATGCTGAGATCGCTGCTAAAGGGCAGATAGGATACCCGGAGTATCCCTGGGAAAAACTGGATGGGCTGGATTGGTTCAGGTATGTGAGAGATAAAATGGTTGAGAAGTGATATAATATAAAAAAATAAGGAGTAAATTATGCAAAAAAGAAATGATCTTGACCTTGATAGATTTGAAAACATATTAAAAGAGAGAGAGGCGCAGCTTGAAGAGAACATAGCACAACTGAAATCAGAGCTGGATATTGTAGGCAGTGATGATGGGATAAATGATGTGGAAGATCTTGCATCTCTGAAAAATATTAGTTCTAAGGACAATACCCTTTTGAAGCGACAGGAGGATGAACTCAAAGAGACACAGCATGCACTTACAAAGATAAAGAACGGCACCTATGGCATATGTGAAAAGACAGGTAAATCCATACCGGTTGAAAGACTAGAAGCCAATCCTATTGCAAGATATGTAGTGGGAGCAGAGGATCAGGATTGAGCATCAAAACACCGTTCGTTGCGGTTGACGGTATTGTGATGATCTATGACAATTCTGAAATGTTTAGAGGCATCGTCCTGATAGAACGCAAGAACCCTCCGCTTGGCCTGGCTTTGCCGGGAGGTTTTGTCAATGTAGGTGAGAGTTGTGAGAGTGCCGTTGTCCGGGAGATGAAAGAAGAGATATCACTGGATGTACAGATCATCAGACTGCTTGGTGTCTACTCTGATCCCAAAAGAGATCCGAGGTTCCATACGGTGTCGGCGGTCTATATCTGCAAAGCACACGGAGAACCCAAAGCAGCCGATGACGCAAAAAAATGTTTCGTCTATCCTCTCGATGAGATACCGATGGAAGAGCTTGTGTTCGATCATGCCAAGATCATTGAAGATTTTAAAAAGTACAGTAAAGGTACAGACTAAAATGGCAGATATTTGGAAAAGTATTATTTTTATAGGTGTTGTGATCGTACTTGTAGGTATCCTGCTTACCTTCAGTGACAAACTTCCTTTCTCTTTGGGGAAACTGCCCGGAGATATCGTGTATAAAAAAGAGAACTTCTCATTTTATTTCCCTATCACTACTTCGATCATCCTCAGTGTGATCCTGTCACTTCTTTTTTACTTTTTCGGAAAATTCTTCAGGTAATGTTATGCCTATGAATATCCCGAACATCCTGAGTCTTTTTCGTATTGCGGCAGCACCGTTCCTGTTGCTGACAGGATGGTTTGGACTGCCGGCAGGTTTTTTCATACTTTTTGGACTGATGTTACTTTCAGATGCTGTTGACGGATATGTAGCTCGAAAAACGGATCAGACAAGCGAACTCGGTGCAAAACTTGACAGCTATGGGGATATGACAGTTTATCTCACCACTCCGCTGGCTGCCTGGTGGCTTTGGCCGGATATCATTAAAGAGGAACTCCCCTATATCATTACAGTGGTCGGCGTCTATCTGCTGCCCGCTTTTTTCTCATTTTCAAAATTCGGGAGGATAGCCAGTTACCACACCTGGAGCGCGAAGATCTCGGCAGTACTGATAAGCATTGGTATCGTGCTTTTGTTCGGTTTCCATGACAACAGACTCTTTCATCTCTCGATCTGTTTTGTCATACTCGAAGCGATAGAGAATATCGCCATTACCTTCCTTCTCCCGAAGCCTGAGATCAACGTACATTCCCTCTGGCATCTTCTAAAGGAGCGGAGATGAAACTGACCTTTCTGGGAACCAGTGCCGGCAAACCTACCACAGAGAGGAATGTTTCCGCGCTTGGCTTGGAATTCGAACAGGACAACAAGTGGTATCTCTTTGACTGCGGCGAGGCGACGCAGCACCAGATCATGCGAAGCAGCCTGAGAGTTGGCAGACTCGACACCATTTTTATCACCCATCTTCACGGAGACCACTACTATGGTCTGTTGGGTCTGCTTTCCAGCAAAAAACTCGACAAAGCCTTCAACCCTTTGACCATCTATGGCCCCAAAGGGATAAAAAAGTTCATAGGGTGTGCCTTTGCCGATATTTCATTTGAACATCTCGGCTATCATCTGAAGATCATCGAATATGAAGTGGGTGAGACCTTCGTATTCGACAGGTTTACATTGAAAGTCCTGCCGCTTGTGCATTCTGTGGAGAGTGTTGCTTTTTACATCAAAGAGAACGATACAAGCAACAAACTCAATGAAGAGAAGTTAAGGGCGGAAGGTCTGGAACCATCTCCGCTTTACGGTGAACTGAAAAGGGGACGAAGCATCGTGTTTCATGGGAAGAAGCTAAAATCCAAAGCATTTATGCTTGAACCGGTACTGGGAAGATCACTGATCATCGCAGGCGACAACAGCCAGCCTGCTGTGCTGGGAAATTACCTGAATGATCTTGACCTGCTTGTGCATGAGTGTACCTATACTCAGGAAGTCTATGACCATCTGCCTGAGAAAGTACTGCATACCACTGCAAAAGATCTCGGGGAAGCAGCAGAGGAAAAACATGTCAAAAATCTCATAGCCACTCACATAAACCCGCGTTACAGCAAAAACAGCAAACTGGGTGTTGAAGTGGTCTATGATGAGATCAGAGAGTATTATAAGGGCAGGTTGTTCATCGCCAATGATTTTGATGTGTACGCACTGGGGAAGGACAGGGTGGTTCGAAAAGGGTAGCAGGGTTTATCATATCGTTAGAAGCTTTTTCATGACTTTGTAGAAAAATGTCCTATTGAGTTTGACCTCTCTGTGTCCCAACCAGAAATCCACCATTCTCTGCTGCACTGCTTTGTTCCGGTATAGATGCATCATCATTGCAATGGTCAGATCGTTTTTTAAAAACAGCTTCTGCAGTCTCTGAAGGGTGGTGAATTTTTGAAGGTATGTGTCGTTCCATCTCTTCTCATATTCGGAAGGGTCTGCCTGTTCGGTGAGTACTGCTGAGAGCAGGTGCGCAGAAGCCATCGCATAGTAGATCCCTTCGTAGGTGAACGGCAATACCTGTGAAGCGCTGTCTCCCACAAAAAAGACACGGTCTTTATAAAAGACCGGATTCTCAAATTGCGGGATCCTGTAACCAAGGAGTTTGACCTTTTCTTTTACATCCAATTGCTTCATGAAGTGTTGAATATGTGTTTCGTCATCACCTGCCAGGGTTCCTATATTTGATCCATTGGTATGCGGGAAAGCCCAGGCATAATAACTTCCTGCAACTTTGGAACCAAAATGAAATTCACACGTTTTATATGCAGTGTGGGCCAAGTCCGCATAGCGTGTCATCGCGGAAGGGACCCTGTCCCCGTTGATGCATTTTCTGACTTTCGAGTTGACGCCATCGGCACCTACAAGATAGCCTGCATGTATCTTTTTGTAGACACCATCCTGCTCTATGGTCACTATAATGTACCCATCACATACTTCAACATCCACAAAAGAGGCTTCCAGAAGTGTCGCTCCGGTATCTTCAGCTCTATTGCGCAAATAGGTATCGAACTCAACACGGTCCACAATGCCTAAGGGCATCTGAGAAATGTCTACCTCCACACGCTTTGTTCCGAAGACCAAGGCAATACTGTTTACCTCTTTTCTGATCAGTTCTCTATCGATATCAAATTCATCAAAAGCATCCAGACGAATCCCTCCACCGCAGGGTTTCCTGAAATTAAAATTTCGCTGTACCAATATGGTTTCTTTTCCGGCTTCAGCAAGGTATCTGGCCAGTGTAGACCCCGCCGGGCCGCCTCCGATTATCAGAATGTCTGTTCGTATCATCTTTTGACTTTGTTTTTTCAATTATAGGATATTTATACTTTGTCAATGTCATCAATGAAAGAGAGGCAGGAGTGTACCTGCCATTTTTGTTTCCGGACGTCACTGCAAGAATGATCAGCCCCAAATACTCTCTCTCCCCGCCGCTGGGAAAGCTGGTTGTGCAGAACTAAAGACCGGAATATGTAGGCGGGTTTCAAAAACGCTTTGCATGGATGCGGTCGGCTTGTCGCCATACCGATTTAGAAGCCTTACTGATACGTGATCAGTTTAGGCATATCTCTTACTCTTTTGTTCCCGACTGGTTCAAGGCCGAGCACCTGTTTTGGTGTCATGACCGGGTGGTCCGCTTTGAGAAATACTTTGAATCCTCCTACAACTTTTGCCGCACGTGCTTCTGTATAGAGACCGTTGTATATCTTGATCTTCAATGCCGGAGACCCATGTCCATCAAGGTGCATGACCAGATGTACCTTTTTGGTATATCTGATCGCTTTTTTGTCTTTTACCATATTTTCCGTGAACATATGCACCATCAGGATCTTGTCCACAAGATGGTTTTTTTGCACATATGAAGATATGAGGTCCTGAACGGCATTGATCTGGGTTCCGGTGATGGACCCGATTTTCTTGCCTGGACGTACACTGAGGTTGTCGACCGAGAATTCGGGATCGACCGCGATATGTACATTGTCATATTTCAGGTACTTCAGCAATGGTTTGACTGCCTGTGCAGGGCTTTTTTTGCCAAGCTGTACATCGATGAAGAGTACAAGTCCGTTTTTCTGTGCCGCATGAATGTACTCCATCAGCTTTTTCTCACTCAGTGTAATGACATATTTGCCGTTCTTCCCCGGAGAAGTGGTTGCCATTTCATAAATAAGGTCAAAACCCGGTGTGACATGCTGTCCATTGCCCAAAGCTTTTTCATACTGTTTGGCCCGTGCTTTTACCTTCTGTATGATCGTAGAAATAGGATACTCTCCCAGGATACCCATAGTCTTTACATGCGGACGGCCATAGTAGGCTATGATCATATTGTAGTTGGAAGGCAGTGTTCTCAATGCATCTTTTTCTGCACCTACCGCAGGAGAAGCGTGCAGAAAAGTGCCCATGCCCATTAGAAGGGGCAGAAGTATTTTTTTTATGTTTTGTGTCTGTTTCAATTTTTTCCTTTAAGTTATTATTTTACCAGCAATAATTCGTATTTACTTGAAAAATGTTAATATTTTAAGGGGGGGAGGAAATGTGCTTATGATTTTTAAGAATTGGAAAAAATGGTGATTGGTTGCGGGAGAAGGATTTGAACCAACGACCTTCGGGTTATGAGAGCGTCTAAAATTCCCAGTTTTAGGGCATAAAATACAAAATGTCACCACAAACCGCACCAAAATATACTTTAATTTTACTCAATAAAAAAATTCTACATTACCTTATAAAACATGCCTATAGAGAATATTTTATAAGGTTTTCTGTTGCAGGGCATAGATTTATGGCTCGAAAACGTCGCTACAGCGAATAACGACTATCTTGAAAAATATGCCGTTTTTCTTTAGCTTAGTTTGACAATTATTTAAGATATTTTCTCAAAGAATTTCTAAAGGGCGACTATGTAGGCATATTTTTCTTCCAAGTTTTTGTTAGATGTTTATCTAAGCCAAACAGCAACACTTGATCTAACTTTAAATATTTCTTCTATTTGCTCTTTTTGTTCGTCAGTTATGTCATCAATAAGTTTTTCAATAAACTTTTCACCTATACCTGTTGTTGAATCTTTGATAAGAGGATGAATTTTTCTTGCGACTTCAAAAATAAAATTTTTTTCAAATACTACTTGTTTTTTGCCATATAATTTTAATTCAGGTACTTTTTGTGCATCTGGAACAGTAATTGTACCTCCTGTATGTACTATGGAATGTCTTAGTTGCCATAAAATTCTTAATTGTTTTTCTGCATTTGCATTAAATAACTGAAAGTTTAAATCAAAAGCACTAAAATAACTGTTTACTTTACTAGGGTTATGCCAACCAGGTAAACTATCAGATAAAAGTAAACCAATAGAAGTTGAGTTAGAGCCTCGGTAAGAAGATAATCTAATTAAATCAATTGATAAATTAGCAGATTTATTAATTTTTTTAAAAAAATTTTCTACATCAAAGTCTTTTAAGTAGATACTGTAATCAAACATTAAAGCAAATAAATATCTTTGATATGTTTCAAAATGTCCCATTAGGGTTGGAAGCATTGCAACTACAATATGCTGAAGACTATCTAAACTATCTTTTGAATATTCATTGTCATTATTTTTTGGGAATTTATTAATACAAAAGTTAACTGCATCCTTAGCTTCTACAGTATATTTTAAAAATGCTATTGCTGGATGCTGCATATAGTCATTATGGCTAAAATTATGTTGTGAATTAGAATCAATAAGATATTCATTAAATTCTTTTGATCTTCTAGACACTGTATCCCTTTTTTTAGTAATTTTTGTGTCTCTTTTAAAAAAGAGACCGGTCTTACATAGTCAGTTTAAAATTTTCTTGAAAAGTCAATACCGTAAAAACTTTCATGATAACACTCGAACTGTACATTTAACGGTCAAATATAGCTGACAAGTCGCCGCTAGGCTACTTATTGGCTACTATGTTTTGTTAGCATTTTTAACCATCTTTTGTGATATTTTCAATATAATCATCATAATCTTGTTCGTCTTCTTCTGATAATTCGCTATAAGTTACATTATCTAAATAAGAACCAACAGTAGCAATATTTTCTTCTAGGATAGGAAATAATGCATCTTCTTCTTTTATATCTTTAACATATACTTTTGCGTATCTATCTCCATCTTGTAGTTCAATTTGAGTATAGTCAGATATATCTATTTTTTCTTCAATTCCTTCATCTATTTTTTCTGCAAACTCAGATTCATCAATATCTATACCATTGTCACTAATATTTGAACTAAAACTATTATATTTTCCATCAGGATTGATAGTTATAAACTTTACTTTTTTCATTAAATATCCTTCTTTTTTTATGTATTATATCATTATAGTTGTTGTTATGCTAACTTTTTATTAAAGGAACAAAATGTCCTTCTATTACGAATTTCAGTATGAAGAGTATATCAAATATGTTTTGATATTGGTAAAAAGAGGTTAAGTTTGTATATTTCCCCAATGTTTTATAGTGTTATAATAATTTCTAATGTCCTTTTAGGTTGTAAATAGCCGTTATTTGGACAAAGTGTTCTGTTATTTGTTGATTTCTGGCAATAAAGGACAAAATGTCCTGTTTCAAAACCTTATAAAATTATATTTTATAAGGTTTGTTATCCCCTACAATTTGATACAATTTATCCATGTATGAATTAACAGGTATTAATGAAAAGCTGATTACCTCATTTTACAAAACAATGGATAAAACATATCAAAAAGATAATTGGTATACTATTATATTGGTTGCAATACAAAAAGGTCTACAAACAGTTGTTCCTCAAGTTTCCATAACTTTTCTTGAGCCATACCTTAAAGAGAGATTAAAACCTTTTGTAGAATACAAGAAACTAGGTATTATAATTCGTGACTTTATAGATGAAAATGAAGCGATAGAAGCCTACAATAATACTTGTAATAAAAAAACAATCAATGAAGATGAAATTGTATTAATCGATGTAATATATGATCTTTTAAAATATGATCAAGTGATAATTATAGCAGATAAAAAATACTTAGCTTCAGCTACTCAACTTTTATATTGGCGTGATAAATATCATAATGCTTTAGCTACTTTAAATGCATTATATAAAAACAAACCAGATGAAATGAATTATACAACATCGACAAATACACTTAAAGCACCTAAAGATAAAATCAACTTTCTAAAACCCTCATTAAAACTTGCAATTGCAAATCCAAATAAAGAAAGTAAAAAGGAAGAGATACAGTTTGAGCTTCTTGGATATTATGGTCGAGAACATCATATGATAGCTCGTTCAATACATTACTTTTCTGAAATTAAAAAACTTGATTCAGATAATGAAATTGTAGATGCAATTGCTAAACTCAAACCATATGTTGATAGTGACCGTACAATTGAACCTTCTGACATTTATATAAGTTGGTATGCACATTGTATTAGTATATATAGAAAACTATCTAAAAATAAAATATCTACAAGAAAAGCACTTGAAGTAGCGAAACATTATTCTGATATATTATTCCCACATATGAAAGGTAAAAAAGTAGTGAGTGAATATACTGCAAAGAAACCTATTAGAGAGTGTGCAATATTCGATGGTTTACGTCTTTTAGACTTTTCTGATAAAAGAAATAAGATCATTCGCTCTAAAGAAGAAATTGAAGATACAGAGCTATATTTAAAGGAGATAATTAAAGTTTGTAACCGCTTCAATTAAGATTCAACTTTCACGAATGTCCTATCTCACTCAAAATTCATAGATTTAAAACTCCTCAATTAGTTAGCATAACACTGTCGACAATATAACTCAGCGTTGAGGCTAAAAATTATATTTAAAGGATTCAGAATGTTAACCCTAAAAGGTACATTACTAAATATTTTCACTAATAGTGATTTTACAAAAGAGGATGGAACTGTCGTTCCCGGAAAAACGAAACTGCAACTACTTGTAAAAACACACATGAGAAACGGAGAGCTGAGGAATGAACTCTATGATCTTTCCATTCCCATTGAAAAACTTGAACTCTATCGTCAGAAGATCGGTAAAGAAGTTGAGGTCGAAGTAGCCCTGGTGGGCAAAGCAGTCTTTTATGGAATCTAGTGGCCGTAGCAAGGCGGAGGTCTGACAACGAGCCAAGCATCTTGAAGATTAGACACATTTCATCGAGGCGTCAGTGAAAGGAGCGTGGCGCGGATGCGGAGGACGGCTTCACGCCCGCACGCAGAGCACCACGCGAACGCACTGACTTACTTTAGGGGTATTAGTAACACCCCTATCTAAAACACATACGTTTACAAAGGATAATAAAATGAAAAGAAAGATATTAAATAATATTACAGACTTGAAAACCATACCGGGTATAGACACTCTGTACTATTTTTGTGAAACAAATACAGAGTATCCAAATCTATTTGAGAAGATAGAACATACCCTTAATGAGGAAAAAGAGATCATGCAGATCAGAGGTGTGGATGCGGATACCACAGAGTTGACTATAGAGATAGCCAAAAACCCGTTTAAGCATCTAGGCAAAGCAGAAGGATATCTTTGGTTTGTAGATCAAAACAGTTTGTTTAAAATAGGATTTAAAGACCCGGAAACAAATACCGGACTGCATAATATACGTGTACAGCTTTTAGCCAACGGTATCTATGCAGTAGGGATTAAAGAACTGATTCCTCACATTGACGCTATGTTTGAAGAATACATCACCGGATACAAACCGATCACCAGGGCAGACTTGAACAGTTTTGTGCAGCTTGACCTCTCATTCATCGATGAAACGATGTTTGCCACACGAAAAAGAGATATGGATATACGCAAAAAGCTTCACTCCAACATCATGCAGACCATATATGTGGGCAAAAAGCCTTTTTTGCTGCGGATATACAATAAAAAGGATGAGTTGAAGAACAGCTACAAAGAGAAGTTGATGAAATTTTACTTTCAGGACAAAGGTTTCCGGTACGACAAACCGATCTTCAACGTGGAGTTTGAACTGCACAGACAGTTTTTGAGAACCTACAAGATAGATAGTGTAGATGATCTGTTGGAAAATGCGGTCAAACTTTTTGATGAGTGCATCAATGCCATTAGGCTGATAGACAATGATACCGTTACAATGACAAATCGATACAGAGCGGCTACGCACCCCATCTGGGAAAAGATACGAGGTGACTAT
The DNA here is from genome assembly GCF_000010345.1 of Sulfurovum sp. NBC37-1. Lineage (NCBI taxonomy): Bacteria > Pseudomonadati > Campylobacterota > Epsilonproteobacteria > Campylobacterales > Sulfurovaceae > Sulfurovum > Sulfurovum sp. NBC37-1. The sequence goes on along the minus strand of NC_009663.1, from coordinate 1,489,705 downwards.
ACGATAGAGAATTTCATACAGAACGGTACACTGCTTGAAAAACTCAAACGTAAGCAATACAGCTATGAACTCGAAGCATTTGAAGAAGAGTTTAAAGCACTGATAAAGCGTGCCTATATCTATTCGCTGCCGGTTACTATGGCATTGATAGAAAAATATTATAACGAGAAGAAGAATGAAATGGGTCAAAATAGGTCAAGTGACTAACTACATCTCATTGTCAGAACAGAAGATCAGGCAACTGATTCATGATGATCTGTTGGAAGAGGGCATACACTATGTGAAAAACCCTCATATCGGTCATACATTATTTAACCTTGAAGCACTTGAAAAATGGCTGCTTCAGGATGTAGAGAGTACAACTGCAAAGCATATGAAAGAATTACTCAAGGAGTGGTAAGCTAAAATAAGTATGGTTTGTGGTGACTCAAAGGAGTCAATACAATGGCAAGCATCTATTCACGCAAAGGAATTTTGCAGGTCAAATACAAAACCGATGAAGGCTGGAAACAAAAGAGCACAGGGCTGAAAGATACACCAAAGAACAGGAAGACGATCATTAGAGAACTGCTTCCTGCACTTGAAGAACATCTGGCACAAAAAGCTCAAAAAGAAGAAAAAGAGCCTATCGAGAAATATGCGCGGCTATATCTGCTGAAAAAAGAAAATCTCAAAACCTATTGGGAGATTCACCGCAGGGTAGAGAAGATAGTCGAGTTCTTTAACAAACGTGACATAAGAGAGATCAAGGTATCAGAACTTAGAGCCTGGCTTAGCAGCTTTGATGTTGCAACCAAAACACTGAAAAGTTATGTGGTCGATTGCAAGGGTATCTTCCAGGTCGCCCTGGAAGAAGAGATACTTTCCAAAAATCCATTTGTCCATATAAAAGTTGTCAAAAACGGTAAAGAGAGTGAAGAGGTCATACCTTTTACCTCACAAGAAGTGCAAACCATCTTGGAACATGCACCCAGACCATTGAAGAACTTTCTGGCAATCGGGTTTTATACGGGTATGAGATCAGGAGAAATTCTTGGATTGCAGCTTTCGGATATTTACGATAAAAGGATCACTGTCAAGCGCAGCATATCCAGAGGAGTGATTTCCACACCCAAAACGGTTAAAAGCATACGTGAAGTACCGCTTTTTGATGTGCTTAGACCTTATTTGAATGAACAGGTACAAACTGCAAGGAAGCTAAAGAGTGTCTACCTTTTTTCCAATGAAGGAAGGCATCTTTACAGTGTGGATACAATTCGGGGTAAAAAACCTTACGGAGTGTGGGCAAAACTTTTGTCTGATCTGGAGATACCATATAGGAAAATCTACAATACCAGACATACGTTCATTACAGCGATGTTAAAATCAGGTGAATTGAGTGTATTGGAAATTGCACAGATAGTAGGGCATACCAACTCTAAAATGATACTTGAAAATTATGCACGATTTATCAAAGGTGAACATTTGAAAATAAGGAGTTCATTTAATCCATTTTTTGATGGTGACATGCGTGGTGACACTCGTGGTGACATCAGAAAAGTTTAAGTTTCTTGCAATCGTCTCAAACAATGGTATTTAGGGGGTTTGAATTGGTTGCGGGAGAAGGATTTGAACCAACGACCTTCGGGTTATGAGCCCGACGAGCTACCAAACTGCTCTATCCCGCGACAGTTATGAGAGTGAGATTATAGCTTGAATAAATATATTCAAACTTAAATCTTCTTATGGATGGGGTAGAGGGATTCGAACCCCCGAATGCCAGTACCAAAAACTGGTGCCTTACCGCTTGGCGATACCCCAATTAAATAAGCTTTATTGCTTATGTGGACGGCATTATAGCACCAAATGTTTCTCTTGTCAAGATGTTTTTGAAAAAAAATTAAAAAAATATCATTATTGTGTACAAGCTTATGAAAAATTTCCTCAATGTATGTATCAGTTAGAGTCTGTTAGGAGTAATTTATCTAGGATTTCATTTCGATAATAAATTTAGAATAACGAGATATTCATTGCTTGTAGTTGGATAGTTTACTAGTTTTTAAGTTTTAAGACCTCAACCAGCACCTTTTTTATGGGCTTAATTGAAGTAATAGATGTAGAAAAGAGTTTCCATACCATTGTAGGGAAGTGTGTTATAATGCACAAAATAAAATGAAGGCAGGGTGTGAACTACAAAAAAAAGTGCAGTATCAAAGGCATTGTCAATAACCTTTTAGCGCACAGAAGAGAACTAATATTTGGAAATATTATCGCGACCTTCGCCACGCTGCTGGTCGTGGTCATCCCTCTTTTTATTCCTATTATCGTAGATGAACTGCTTTTACATAAAGACCATGGATTTATCACTTTCATCTCGACGCACATCTTTACGTCAGATACCAAAGGTTATGTACTTTTCATTCTGGTGCTTATCCTCTTCCTGCGTGTTCTGAGTACGCTCCTGTCGATACTCCAGACAAAGATATTCGTTTCCATATCAAAAAATATTACCTACAGACTCCGAGAGGCTATGCTGCATCATCTCAAACGTGTTTCACTCAAAGAATACGAGATGATCCGTGTGGGGGCAGTGACCTCAAAGCTCGTTACGGATGTAGAGACCATAGACGGTTTTGTGAGCAGTACGATCTCCAAAATGATCATTGCCGTGCTGATCCTCTTCTTCTCAGCCATTGTGTTGCTCTGGATCCACTGGCAGCTGGCACTTTTCATCCTGGTGACCAATCCTATTGTAGTACTCTTTACCGTGAAACTCTCCCGGAATATCGGAAAACTGAAAAAAGAGGAGAACAGGGCGATCGAACTTTTTCAGTCTGCCCTGACAGAGACGCTGGAACTTTTTCATCAGATACGTGCGGCGAACAAAGAGGAGTACTTCTTCGGACAGAGTGAGGCCAAAGCCAGAGAGCTGAAGGAACACTCTGTCAATTACGGCTACAAAAGCGATGCTGCGGTAAAATTCTCCTATCTGGTCTTTCTTTCTGGCTATGAGATTTTCAGGGGAGTGAGCATTCTGGCGGTGGCCTACAGCGATTTGAGTGTAGGGCTGATGCTGGCGATATTTTCCTACCTCTGGGTCATGGTCTCGCCTATTCAGGATATTATTAATTTCCAGTATGTCCTGGCTACGGCAAAAGCTGCCTGCAAACGTATCAATACCGTGTTCGAGATGGAACAGGAACCACTGATAGAGGAGAAGGTAAACCCCTTTATAGGTGTTGAGACCATCGGTATAGAGGTCAGGAACCTCTCCTTCGCCTGCATTAAAGACAAACCTATATTAGAAAATATTAATCTCCATATCAAGTCTGGCTCAAAGGTGGCCATCATCGGTGCCAGCGGGAGTGGAAAGACGACACTTTCCAATATAATTGTCGGATTCTATCCTCTGGATGAAGGAGAGATCTTTTACGGGGGTGTCTCGAACCGGGAATTGAAACTTTCCACTATCCGTGAAAATATTCACCTTATATTGCAACATCCTAAACTCTTTAATGATACAATGTTGTTTAATCTGACTCTTGGCAAGATCTACAGTGATGAAGCGGTGCAAAAGGCATTGCAGATCGCACAACTTTGTGATGTCATAGAGAATTTGGATTCAGGGCTGGATACGCTTGTCGGTAAAGACGGTATCAAGCTGAGTGGCGGACAACGCCAGCGGGTAGCCATAGCAAGGATGATCCTGAGTGACCCGCGTGTGGTCATTTTCGACGAATCCACGTCGGCACTTGATGTGCACACTGAGGCAAGACTCTTTGAAGCACTGCAGGATTTTTTGAAAAACAAGACGGTCATCACGATCGCACACAGACTCAGTACGATCAAAAGTGCAGAGTATATCTATGTGCTTGAAGATGGTCATGTCGCAGATCGCGGTACACCACATGAGTTGCTGGAAAAAGACGGAAGTTATTTCAGCTCCATGATTTAAGGAATTGATTTGGATATTATTCAGGCGATAATCATCGGGATTATCGAAGGTTTTACGGAGTTCCTGCCCATCTCCTCAACAGGGCATATGATCGTAGCATCGAAATTTCTTGGTGTTGCGGAGACAGATCTGACCAAAGCGTATGAAGTCATCATTCAGTTTGCAGCCATTTTGGCGGTGATGCTTATCTACAGAGAGAAGATCACTTTCAAGAAGATCGATCTGTGGATGAAACTCCTGTTCGCTTTTCTTCCCCTTGCCATTGTCGGTTTTATCTTCAAAGACCAGGTTAAAGCACTCTTTAATGTACAGGTTGTGGCCTGGATGTTTATTATCGGGGGTATTATTTTCCTCATCGTTGAATATTATTACAAAGAGCAGGCATGGCATGTCAAAGATGTCGAGAAGGTGAGCTGGACACAGGCATGGTGGGTCGGTTTTGCGCAGATCTTTTCTCTTATCCCCGGTACGAGCCGCGCGGGGGCGACGATCATCGGTGGTTTACTGGCGGGACTTGACAGGAAAACTTCTGCCGAGTTCTCCTTTCTCCTTGCCATCCCTGTTATGGCAGTGGTCAGCGGGTATGACCTGCTCAAACACTATCAGGACTTTGCAGATGCGAACTGGGGAGCCTTCCTCATAGGCTTTATTGTTGCATTCATAGTGGCGTATGCGACGATCAAACTCTTTCTGGTTTTCCTCCAGCGTTTCACCTTCGTGGCATTCGGTATCTATCGGATCATTTTCGGGATCTTTCTGCTGATGATCTTATAGGAGAATGGTGGGTGAACCCACCCTACGCGTATTCTGAAGGGTAAATTTATCTTCTGCCAAAACAAAATTGGATTTATAGAGCCTCTCCCTGGGAGCCTCCATTAAGTTCAAAAAAATATTTTGGACAAATTTTATGTAAAGCAGGCACTGTATCTGCTGATGGCCGACAGGCCATAATGAAGGAAAAAAATGAATTTCAATCAATTTAATTTTCACCGTGATCTGGCAAAAGGGGTGAAAATAGCAGGATTTAGGGAGCCAAGTCCTATTCAGAAGATGGCGATACCGATCATTGAGGGAGGGAAGGACCTGGTAGGGCAGGCACATACGGGTACAGGTAAAACAGCTGCCTTCGGTTTGCCGATGATGGATAAACTCGCCAAAGGTGAGATCGAGCGTGCTCTGGTCATTACGCCGACCAGAGAACTGGCGACGCAGGTGGCGGATGAACTCTATCATCTGGGACGTTTTGCAGGCATCAGAACACTGACCGTGTATGGTGGAGTGGGATATGGTCGTCAGATCGCGCTGATCCACAAAGGGGTTCAGATTGTCGTAGCCACGCCGGGCAGACTCAAAGACCTTTACCGAAAGGGGAAGATCGATGTGCTCAACCCTGAGATCGTCGTGCTCGATGAAGCGGACGAGATGCTCGATATGGGCTTCCTTGACGAGATCAAAGAGATCTTCGAATATATTCCACAGAACAGACAGACACTACTTTTTTCAGCGACGATGCCGGAACCCATTAAAGAGTTGGCAAATCATATTCTTTATCAGCCTGAATTTATTTCAGTTGTGGGAGATGAAGAGACAACGAACAATATCATCGAACAGCGCTACTACGTGATCAACGAGAACCAGAGGGATGAAGCGATCGTCAAGCTCCTGGAGACGGAAGATACGAACAAATGCATCATCTTCTGCCGTATGAAAAGAGAGGTCGACAGATTGACCGAGTATCTTCAGGCTCAGGGATTCAACGCGTCTGGGCTGCATGGAGACCTTGAACAGCAGGACAGGGAAGTGGTCATTAAAGCTTACAGAAGAGGCGAGACGAAGATCATGGTCGCTACCGATGTGGCGGCGCGTGGGCTGGATGTCAAAGATGTTACGCATGTATTTAATTACCATATTCCTTTCGATCCGCAGTCTTATGTCCACCGTATCGGACGAACTGGACGCGCGGGCAAAAGCGGCCAGGCGATCACGTTGGTGACCACGGAAGAGTTCAGGGAGCTGCAGCGCATTCAGAAAGAAGTGGGTGCCGATATGCATCTTGCGACACTGCAGGGCGGGGAAGGACTGGATGAGTCAAGCCTCGAATACCTTGCAGAGCAGATCCGTGATATGCCTGTTCACAAGGAAGCAAAACGCTTGATAGAATACCTTGGAGATATAGACAAAGAACTGTTACTGGAGAAACTGATCTCCTGTTTTGTTGAAAAAGAACAGCACAATATCGGTTCACAGATCGGATTTGACCAGAACACTGTGGACTCCATGATGCAGGAATATAGTTCCGAGAAGAAAACGACAAAAAACAATAACCGCAGACGAAAGAGAAGATAAAACTATTTGAACGATTTTGTGTACTTATGTCATAGAGAAGGTTCAATAATAAAATAAACCGAAGAATATACGGTTTTTTTAACAAACAGCAAGCAAAACTATTTTAAAATTTGTAATCTACAGTTAGAAAGGTGTCCATATGGAAATTCACTTGGTAGGCGAAAGTATCAAATTCATGATCCTGGGTATGTTGATCGTATTTACATTCCTGATCATCCTTGTAGAGCTTATGAAGCTTCAAGCGAAGATCATCAACAAATACTTTCCTGAAAAGGAACCGGCAGCACCAGCTCCGACCCCCACACAGGACAGTGATGAAGAGTCACGTCGGACAGCAGCTATCATCGCAGCTGTGACAGAGTTTCGTAAAAAATAAATCAATGATGACAATCATATAGCAAGGTAGTTTAAATGGCTAAAAAATATATAGATGTAATGGATACAACTTTCAGAGACGGTTTTCAGTCCGTCTTTGGGGGTCGTGTACTTATGGATGACTTTTTCCCGGCGGTTGAAGCGGCAAAAAAAGCGGGTATAACACACTTTGAATTCGGTGGCGGAGCACGTTTCCAGTCACTCTATTTCTATCTTCAGGAAGATGCATTCAAGATGATGGACGGTTTCAGAGAGATCGTCGGTCCCGATGCGAACCTTCAGGTACTTTCACGTGGTATCAACACAGTGATGCTCGATACGGGAAGCCGTGAAATGATTGATCTATTTGCCAAAATGTTCGCAAAACACGGAACATCAACGGTAAGGAACTTCGATGCACTTAATGATGTGAACAATCTTGAGTATTCTGCACAGTGTATTAAAAAACACGGTATGAACCATGAAGTCGTTGTGACTATGATGGACCTGCCTCCGGGATGTAAAGGAGCGCATGATGTACCTTTCTATGAAAAAACCTTGAGAAACATTCTTGACAGCGGTATCGACTTTGATTCTGTCTGTTTCAAAGATGCTTCAGGGACAGCCAATCCGCATAAAGTCTATGAAACGATTGCTATGGCAAGAAAACTGCTTGGTGACAGTGTACACCTCAGATTGCACACACATGAAACAGCAGGTGTGTCCGTTGCTTCCTATCTTGCAGCGCTTGAAGCAGGTGCCAACGGTATCGATATGGCGGCATCACCGGTCAGCGGCGGTACTGCACAGCCGGATATCCTTACGATGCTGCATGCGACCAAGGGAACGAACTACAACCTTGGTGACCTCAAGCTTCAAGATGTACTTAAATATGAAGAGAGACTCAAAGAGTGTCTTGCAGACTATATGATCCCGCCTGAAGCGACTCAGGTCTCTCCTCTTATCCCATTCTCTCCAATGCCGGGCGGTGCGTTGACAGCCAATACACAGATGATGAGAGACAACGGTGACCTTGATAAGTTCGATGACGTTATCAAAGCAATGAAAGAAGTTGTCGAACGCGGCGGTTACGGAACATCCGTAACGCCGGTAAGCCAGTTCTACTGGCAGCAGGCATATGCGAACGTAATGTTCGGTCCATGGAAACAGATTGCTCCCGGTTACGGCCGTATGGTCCTCGGATACTTTGGTAAGACGCCGGTAGAGCCGGACAAAGAGATCATGGAGCTGGCAGCACAGAAGCTCAAGCTTGATCCGACGACGGAAAATCCTCTCGATATTGCAGACAGGGATGAAACAAAATCAATAGCACACTGGGAAAAAGTACTTGAAGAGGAAGGCCTCGAGGCTACAGAAGAAAATGTATTTATTGCAGGTGCATGTGATCAAAAAGGTATTGCGTTCCTGAAAGGCGAAAGTCCTCTCATGGTGAGAAAAGGTAAAGAAAACAATAGTGGAGAAGCAGAAATGGCAGGAAATTATACAGTAGTGGTAGATGGTAAGAAATACAGTGTTCAGGTTGCAGAAGGTGATGCGGATATCCAGATCTCTGAAGCAGCACCGGCTTCAACACCCGCAGCGGCAGCTCCAGCTCCGTCAAATGGTGTAGGTGCAGTGGAAATTCACTCTCAGACACCGGGTAATGTATGGAAGATCCTTAAAAACCCGGGCGATTCTGTCGCAGAAGGTGATGTGATCATGATCCTGGAAGCGATGAAGATGGAGATCGATATTACGGCTCCTCAGGCAGGAAAAATCGCATCGATCAATGTCAATGTCAATGATGCAGTAGCGGACGGGCAACTTTTGGCCACAATGGAGTAAGCATGAAGCTCAAACATCTAATACTCTCATTGTTGTTTGCCTTTGGGGCACTCACAACGACAGTGCAGGCAAGCGGGGGGCACGAAGCTGCTGCTGCGCCTGCTGCACAGACACAGGAAGCGGAAAAGGTCTATGAAGAAAAATCGATTGGTGGTTTGATCGTAAGTTTCTTCCAGACTACGGGACTTAACGCGATCGTTAATCCCAAGGAAGGTGTAAAGAACGGTGCAGGTGAAGAGATCTCCCTCTTTGCACAGAGCTGGGGACGTGTCATTATGTTCGCTATCATCTTTCTGCTCTTCTACCTCGCTATTGCGAAAGGTTTCGAGCCTTTGCTGCTGCTCCCCATCGCGTTTGGAGGACTACTGGCCAATATTCCGATCGCCAATATGACGGGGCCTCACGGGATGCTGGGTATCATTTACAACATGGGTATCGCCAATGAGTTCTTCCCGTTGCTCATCTTTATGGGGGTAGGCGCGATGACCGATTTCGGTCCGCTGCTCTCCAACCCGAAAACAGCACTGCTCGGCGGTGCGGCACAGTTCGGTATCTTCGGATCACTGGTCGGTGCAGCAGCACTTTCCCAGTATACAGGTATCGTTGACTTTACACTCAAGCAGTCAGCAGCGATCTCCATCATCGGTGGTGCCGATGGTCCGACATCTATCTTTATCGCGTCTGCGTTGGCACCTGAGCTTCTTGGAGCGATCGCCGTCGCGGCATATTCCTATATGGCGCTGGTCCCGGTCATTCAGCCTCCGATAATGAGAGCACTGACCAATCCCGAAGAGCGTAAGATCGTTATGAAAACGACAAGGAAGGTCAATCCGCTTGAAAAGCTGATCTTCCCGCTTGTGGTCATTATGATGATCGCATTGATCCTTCCTGATGCTGCACCTTTGATGGGTGCCTTCGCTTTGGGTAACTTTGCCAAAGAGTCCGGTGTGGTCGACAGACTTTCTAACGAGATGCAGAACTCTCTCATCAATATCGTCACGATCTTCCTTGGTCTGGGTGTCGGTTCAAAACTGCAGTCCGATACTTTCCTTGTAGCAGAGTCCCTGGGGATCATGGTCATCGGTCTTTTGGCATTCTCTGCAGGAACCGCGGCAGGTGTGCTTATGGGGAGACTGATGAACAGGTTCTCCAAAGAGCAGATCAACCCGCTTATCGGAGCGGCAGGTGTTTCTGCAGTACCGATGGCTGCAAGGGTCGTCTCCAAAGTCGGTTCAGAAGAAAAACCGGGTAATATTCTGCTCATGCACGCCATGGGGCCCAATGTTGCCGGTGTTATCGGTTCAGCGGTTGCAGCAGGTGTTCTGCTGTCCATATTCAAATAGGATAAGTGATCCGGAACGCTTACCAAAGCGTTCCGGTCAGCTGTTTCTGATAAAAACTTTAGAAAAAGTTTTTATTTGAGACATGCAGTGGACTATGTCCATGTTGCCTTACAAAACCATACAAAGAGGATACTATGAGTACCAGAACGCCCAACGGACTTGACAAACTCGGATTGAAAAACATCGGAGAGGTCTATTATAATTTGAGTTATGACGAGTTGCAAGCGCATGAAATAAACCAGGGAGAGTGCAAGATCTCTACCACGGGTACAGCTATGTGTGATACGGGAATCTTTACGGGAAGAAGTCCTAAAGACAAATACTTCGTCGACCAGGAGCCTTCAAACAAGAACATTGCCTGGGGTGATGTGAACAGGCCTATCAAAAAAGAGATCTATGACGAACTCCTGGATATCACCTTGGATCAACTCTCAGGCAAGAATATCTATATTACCGATGTCTATGCCGGTGCAAGTCCGACAAGCAGAAGGTCTATCCGCTTCATTACCGAAGTGGCATGGCAGGCACACTTTGTCAAAAACATGTTCATCCGTCCTACAGAAGAAGAACTGGAAACATTTGAACCTGACTTTACAGTGTATAACGCATGCAAAGCGGTGGATGAAAACTACAAAGAACACGGTCTCAACTCGGATGTATATGTTGTGTTCAACATAGAAGACAATATCTCCATCATCGGAGGAACATGGTACGGCGGTGAGATGAAGAAGGGTATTTTCTCGATGATGAACTACTGGCTGCCTCTTGAGGGCAAACTCTCTATGCACTGTTCTGCCAATGTTGGAAAAGACAATGACGTCTGCCTTTTCTTCGGACTTTCCGGTACGGGTAAGACCACACTTTCAACTGACCCCAACCGTGCACTGATCGGTGATGATGAACATGGCTGGGATGACAACGGTGTCTTCAACTTTGAAGGCGGATGTTATGCCAAAGTGATCAACCTTGACCCCAAGAGTGAACCTGAGATCCATGGTGCTATTATCAAGGATGCACTGCTTGAGAATGTCGTGGCTGATTCAACGGGTAATGTGGACTACTCGGACGATTCAAAAACGGAGAACACACGTGTTTCCTACCCTATAGAGCACATAGTAAATCACAAAGATAACCTTCAGGCAGGCCATCCGAAAAATATCATCTTCCTCTCTGCAGATGCATTCGGTGTACTGCCTCCTGTTTCAAAACTGACGAAAGAGCAGGCAATGTACTACTTCCTGAGCGGATACACCGCAAAAGTAGCAGGAACTGAAAGAGGGATCACAGAGCCGGTCGCTACTTTCTCTGCCTGTTTCGGTGAAGCATTCCTTCCACTGCATCCGACAGTTTATGCTAAGCTGCTTGGAGAGAAGATCGATGAGCATGGTGTGAATGTCTACCTTGTCAATACAGGCTGGACAGGCGGTCCATACGGTACAGGTAAACGAATGAGTATCAAAAATACAAGAGCCTGTATCAACGGTATTCTGAGTGGTGACATCCTGAATACCGAATTTGATACCCTGGATACATTTAACCTTGCTATCCCCAAAACGCTTGAAGGTGTCGATACGGAAGTACTTAACCCGAGAAATACCTGGGAAGACAAAGTAGAATACGATGCAATGCTGGCAAAACTTGCCGGTATGTTCCAGAAGAACTTCCACCGCTATGACGGGAATGGCGGGGAGTTTAACTTCGCTTCAGCAGGCCCGCAGCTCTAAAGATTCTTTCCTTCTCGGGGAGAGAAGGCTACTCTCTGTTTTCGTACAGTTTTGTCGTTCCCGCGTTGTACGTGGAAATGCATACTCCAACATAAATAATACAACGCCAATTCTATTGGCAATCTCAAGTATATATTCCCACGCTCAGCATGGGAACAAGAAAAGAAAGTGTTGTGGCCACCTCTCCGGATCAGTTAAACCTATTCCGTTAGCTCCGTAAGTATCTCTGAAAGCATCTTCTGTGTTTTTTTAACTTCCGTAATAGCGTCTTTGTCAGTAATACCAAGATCATCGATCCAGTTATCAATGGAAGGATAGCTTATGTGTACCGTACCCTCACTCTTCTTTTTGTAGATAGCCAATGAAAAAGGTGCATAGGAGCCTGCATCCGGGTGGTTTTTAGAGACAGGGAATATAACATTGAATCGGATGATAGAATAGGTATCGTAGAAATCATAGTCGCCTTTTCCTTTCAGCACTTCTTTCTGGAGATCATACTTTTTGGGTACCAGGAAACCTACCGGACCTATCTCGCCTTCGAACTCCTCTTCAAATGACTCTTTTGCATCTGTATATGTCATACCATCCTCAAGTTCAAATTCTGTTGTAAAATCAGTTGTTAACGCTTTATCTGAAGATTTTGCACTGTCGCTTTTTTTGAGGTAACTGCCGTTTGGCAGTGCTTTGTGAAGAGCGGCATCAAGAAGTTTTGCATAGGCGACCAGGTCTGGATCTGTCTTGGGTATCTTAGTGATTCTGGCCATCCCCTTCAATGAGAGCGTGGAAATATTGATCGTGTTTTTTTCGTCATCAGAATAGATCGACATAGAGAGTGGCGTGATCAATCCGATGCTTGGATATTTTTTGATCAGTTTTGCGACTGATTTATTGTTGCGAAATATTGCCAGATTGTATGATTTATGGTGAACTTTTTTATATCTTTTTTTAAAAATCGAATTCATGTCATTGTTCACATCTACATGCATACCGTTTTCATTGAATGCTTTTTCTACGCTTTTGGCATTGATTTTGCCATTTGCATTGTCGACGCTGAATATCTGGTTGTTCGCCGTACTTGCGAAACTCACTCCCATGATTAAAAACAAGCCTGCAAAAACGATTGAAATCTTTTTCATTGTTATCCCTTTAAATTAATATATAAGTATTCTACTGCAACAAACTTATTTTTACTATTTTGTATCGATTGTTCCGATTGTCCCGGTCTTGGACTCTTCACTTTTCGCTTTGATGTATACAGGAAGAATGAATAGCAGGAAAACGGCTATAACTTTTGTTATTATATTCATCTTTTCCCTATGTCAGCCATATATTTAATTTTCATTTAAAGTATTTTGCTCTATAATTAACTAACCAGTTAATTAATTAGGATACTTATGTCTAAAAAAATACAAAAACGTGATGCGGAAGCTTCCAAACAGCTCATCATTACCCATGCTATAGAACTTTTTTCCCAAAAAGGCTATGGATCGGCTTCTATGGATGAACTGGCGGAACGCTGTGGACTGAACAAGGCGATGGTCTTTTACTACTTCAAGAACAAAAAAGGGCTTTACGAAGCAGTTATGCGTGAAGTGCTCGTCGAGATACAGCAAACGATCATTGACGAGAACAAGCAGCACAGCAGGCCAAAGGACGAACTTGAAGGGTTCATCCGTACTTACGCGAAATTTGCCTGCGAGCATCCCTATATGCCATCTTTGCTGCTCAAAGAGCTCAGTGACAGCGGTGCGATTGTACCAGAGATGCTCTTTGCATCCATGCGTCAGCTTTTTGCGCTCTTCAGTGATATTCTCAAACGCGGTGAGGAGAAGGGTTGCTTTACCAATGCCATACCGATGATACTTTACTTTATGGTTCTCGGTACGCTTAATTTGATGGTAACGACCAAACCACTGCGTATCAAAGCGTCACAACTTGAGGATATAGATGTGGATACCTGCGCTTCCTGTGATATTGATGAGATTACCGACTATGTGGTGGAAAAAATATTCCGTATGCTGGATGCAACAAAACAAGGAGATTTACTATGAAACATAAACTATGGCTGGTTGGTCTGGCTGCAACATTGCAGCTTCAGGCTACATCCATCACCTCGCTACTCAATTCACTTGAGAAACGGCCAGAACACAGACTCGATATGCTGGATGTGGAAAAGAGTGCATTGGGCAAACAGGCGTTAAGTGACAAGCTGATGCCGACAGTCGGTCTGTATGCGGGATATGAAATATCCAATTCTCCCAACAGTATGTTGCCGGTACCGCCAAATACGATGATAGGAATGGTGAAAGACCAGAGCATACCACAGCCTTTCAGTAAGCAGATCATGCGTGAGGGAGTTAATTTTACCTGGCCTCTGTTCGTCAAGTCCATCTATACGCTCAAAGAGAAAGCCGAACTGCTCAATCTGGCGGCTAAAGAAAAGAAGAAACTCAATCTCATACAGAGAGAAGCCGTGGTGGTCGGTTCTGTGGCGCAATTGCGTTACCTTGAAGCACTGAAAAATGCGTTAAAGGCAAAAAAACGTTCCATCCTGCAGACACAGGTCACCATTAGAGTGAAAGTCAAAGAGGGGCGGGCACCCCAAAGTGCTATTTTCGTTCTCAACAGCCACATCAACGAACTTGATATTGCCATGAACAATATTGACCAGAGTATCAACCTTCTGAGCTCAAAGATCGAAACACTGACAGGGATCCACTTGAAACAGAGTGTCCCCATGCGTGCCAAGGCATCGGTAAACAGGGGTGAGATCTTTGCGCTCAGACCGCTTCGCAGCAAAGTGGAAGCTGGCAAAAAGGGAATGAAAGCAGCTGATGAAGCCTACATTCCCAGTATTGTAACCAAAGGAAACTATACGCTTTCTCAGGCAGATGCCTACAATAACGGTAAATCACTGCATGAGAATTTCGGAACAGCCGGTCTGTATCTTTCTATGCCGCTTTTTGATTCCTCCAAAGGAACGGCATCACAGCAGGCAAAAGTGGACTACCTCAAAGAGAAGACGACCTTGGACCAGACAGAACATGCACTCACGGTACAGGCGAAACAGCTGGAACATGAGATCCGGCTGTTGAAAAAGTCTGTAGTGTTGGCAAGAAAAAGTGTTGCCGAACAGAAACGGCTGCTGAAGATCGCCAAAGTCTCATTTTCAAACGGGACGATAACGCAGGAAGAGTATCTACGCTATGAAGATGCCCTTGCGGATGCCAAAGCGGCACTCTACAAGGCGGAAGCCAAGGAATGGCAGGATACAGCGCAGCTTGCGGTAATTTACGGAAATGATTTAAGAAGGATTGTAAAATGAAAAAAGTGTTAAAAATATTATTGTTTTTGGTTGTGATTATTGCATTGGCAGTATTGGGTGCAAAATTGATCCATGATAAACGTGCAAAAGAAGCATCCACTCCTCCTGCAAAGATTTATCCGATCGTTGCAAAGGCCATGATACCCAAGGTTGCACAGGTTAAACTGACACTGCCGTATCTTGCAGAGACACTCAATGAGACGGATGTCACACTCTCCTCGCGTATCGCATCGCGTGTCGAACAGATCGTCAAGAGCGGCAGTGAAGTGAAAAAGGGGGAGATCGTTGCCACACTCGATACAACGGATCTTACTGCGAACATCAATGCACTGAAGATCTCACTTGACAATCTGCTCAAAAGTCATAAACGTACCAAGGCGCTTTACCGGGTCAAAGGTGCTTCCATCGAGCAGCTGCAGAAAGAGCAGTCCCAGATCGCGTCGATCAAAGCCAAACTTAAATCGGCAGAGAACCAGCTGAGCTATGCGACCATCACTGCTCCTATAGACGGCATTGTTGCCAAGACAATGGCTGCTGTCGGGGATGTGACTATGCCGGGGAAACCGCTGGTACAGATCAGTGCGGAGACTGGTTTCAGTCTACTGGTGCGTACACCGCAGGATATCAGTCCAAAATCTGTTCTGTTCAACGGTAAAGAGTATACTTTGCACGGTCTGGGAAGTACGCTCCGCGGACTGAAAGAGTACAAAGCCTATATCAGCGACAGCAAAGGGCTCAGCTCCGGTGAACGTGTAGAGGTCAACGTCGTGATCTTCGAGGGTAAAGGGATCGAACTTCCTTTCGATGCCATTCTTAACCGCGAAGGGAAAAGCTATGTACTTCTTGTTGACAAGAATCGTGCCACTGCAAAAGAGGTGCATATTGTTCAGAGTGCAGAGCAGGGAGTGATCGTCTCGGATGATATCACAGGCAAAAAGATCGTCGTGGCCAAACCGGACATACTCCTGAAACTGACCAGCGGATATGCGCTCAAAGTAAAGGAGTAGCGGATGTTCGAGTTTTTCTATAAACGGCCTTATCTGCTCTATTCGGTGATCGCCGCCTTTTTCATCATGGGGATCATCGCGCTGGTAACATTGCCCAAGAACCTTTTCCCCGATGCGAACCCGCCGCAGGTCATCGTCATTACAAACGTGCCCGGTGCAACGGCACAGGTAGCGGCTTCGACAGTTTCCAAGCCTATTGAACAGGAGATCTCCCGTTTGGGGCTTGTGACCGATGTCAGTTCCGTAAATGTGGCGAACTACTCTATTGTCAAAGCAGAGTTTGGTTACAAAAAAGGGCTTAATGCCGCAGCAGTCGACGTGGCCAACGCACTGAGCATCGTCAAGGCCAAACTGCCCAAGGGTACGAACCCTGCCATTTATACGGCAGGAGATTTCACCCTGCCTGTTGATGTCATTGCCATGAGTCCGAAGAATGATTCGGTTACGCTTGCAGATATCCGTAAGATAGCAGACAGCTTTATCAAACCGGCACTGCTCAGCAATAAAACCATTGGTAATGTAGAGGTATTCGGTGGCTATGAGAGCGCGATCAACATCGAGGTCGACCCCTTCAAGGCGAAGAAGTACCATGTGAACTTCGAGACCATTGCCAAAGCTATTGGTACGCTTAACCGCGATATGCCCATCGGTTTCATCAAAGGGAAGAACGATTTTTATACAGTGACTTTTTATGGTGAAAAGGATAACATCCAACGTCTGAAACAGCTCCAGATCATGCCCAATGTACGTTTGGGAGATATCGCGAAGGTTTCATGGAGCTATCAGAAACGTACCAGCGGCTACATCGGCAACGGTAAAGATGCCGTTGCCCTGGCTGTTCAGCGTGCACCCGGCGGCTCTGTACTGGATGTTTCCAAAGCAGCACGGGCTGAAATGAAAGATCTTGAAGTGAAATACCCCAATATCCGTTTTCAGATCTCCGATACACAGCGTGACCTGATCGAACAGGCGAACGACAATATGCTTGAAGCGCTGCGTGATGCTATCATCTATACACTGCTTGTCATTATGATCTTTCTCGGGAATTTCCGTGCTATTGTGGCAGCGGGTCTCTCCATTCCGATGGTGTTCTTCTCAACCATGGCCATCATCTGGCTGACGGGCGGCGAGCTGAACATCGTCATCTACACGGCGATTATCCTGGCACTGGGAATGCTGACCGACGATGCGGTCGTGGTGCTTGAGAATGTCGAACGGCACCTGACAGAGGGGCATGAGAATCTTGAAGAGGCCATTGTTAAGGGGACCAAAGAGGTACTCAGTCCGGTCTTTGCCGGTACCGTTGCGACCATTGCCATCCTCTTCCCGCTGATGTTCATCGGCGGATTTCCTGAGAAGATATTCAAGCCTCTTATCGAAACACTGATCATTGCGCTGCTGGTGAGCTGGTTCCTTTCCATTACCTTCATTCCGTTACTTTCAAAGTGGCTTTACAAAAACGGTGTGGGCAAAACGAAGATCGAGAACGGTTTTGAATGGTTCTACCAAAATACCATCGGGCGTCTGGTCGGGCCTTATGTCGGGATCATCCGTTTTTCAAACGGTAAATTCTGGTTCTTCAGACGTATGATGCTTACTATTGGTGTTATCATGATCCTGCTTATGAGTATGAAGAACATTATGCCGACCATCGGTAAGGATGCGATGCCGCCAATGGATACCGGTATCATCAAAGCACAGATCGCTTTCAGTTCCAATGATACAGTAGAGAGTGCCGAGCGAAAGACACAGCCGTTCCTGAACTGGCTTGATAAACAGAAATGGATCAAAATGAGTTCAGTCGCGTTCGGAACGGAACCGGGTGTTCTCAGCCTGGGGTCGGGTAACCTGCCTGCCGAAGCAACCATTACCATCAATGCAGTGAACCGTTTTGAAAGAAAACAGAGTATGTGGGAACTTGAAGATGTCATTCGTGAAAAGCTCTCCCATATAGACGGGCTTAAACGTAATGATGTATTCGATTTCGGTGCGACGGCACTTTCGTCCATTAAAGCGACGGTCGATGTACGGCTGAGTTCCCCTTATGTTGACGGACTTCCGAATGCGTCACATGAGGTTTCCAAAGCCATTGAAGATGTCAAAGGACTGACTTCCATCAGTACCAGCTGGGACAAGGATTTCATGGAAGTTGAACTTGACATCGATGAGAACAAAGCGCTCAGCTACGGCATTACACCGTACCAGATCGCTATGCAGCTGCCTATCAAGGGACAGGTTGTCGGGCTCAATGCGAACTTCCAGTCGATGAACACGCAGGTTGTCCGGCTCTATCTGAAAGGAAAGTTCTCGCAGAATATCGAGACGCTCAGGCTGCTGCCGATCACGACACCTAATGGAGAGATACCGCTCAGCCAGATCGCGACGCTGAAACGCCACTTGACCTTTGCCAAAATAGAGCGTGACAAAATGCTCTACAGTGTCGATGTCAACGGTTACCGTGCGAAACGTCCGGTCACGCATCTGACTGACGATACGATAGCGGCACTCAAAAATGCCAATATCAGTGATATTCAGATCGACCAGACAGGGGATATCGCCCAGATAAACGACAGCTTCAAGCGTATGCTCAAAGCCATCGGACTGGGTGTGATCATTCTGCTCATGACGTTGATCGCGATCTACCGATCGGTCAGACTTGCATTTATTATGATTCTTGTACTACCGCTCTCGCTTATTGGTGCGGCGTGGGGGATGCTGCTATTCGATAAACCAAGCTGTATGCCAAGTTTGCTTGGGATACTGCTGCTCTTTGGTATCATCATCAAGAATGCCGTCCTGCTCATAGATTTTTATCAGGACTACAGGGAAAAAGGCGAGAGTCCATTCGAAAGTGCTCAAGAAGCGGTACGGGTGCGTTTCCGACCGGTCATGATGACGGCGTTCGGTACCATTGCCGGTATGATCCCTATCGCTCTGGAACAGGCGGTCGGACTGGAGCGTCTTTCTCCTCTGGCGGATGTTGCCATCGGCGGTCTGCTCGTCGGTACGCTACTGACACTGGTATATGTACCGATGTATGCGTACATATTTGATAGTGGCAATAAAAAAACGAATCCGCTTGAAAAAGTGGAAGAGCTTATCGAATCATAAAGATATATAATGAATTGGAAAGAATTTTTTCTATACGGTGAAAAGGTACCCGGTTACGAAGTGCGTGTCCTCAATGAAAGAGAAGCGCGTGCTGCGGCAGCCATTCTGTTCGTCGGTGCTTTTTTGGGGTTGATGAACGGTGTGATGCTAGGTACGCCTGTCTTTTCCCAATATTTTGTGACATTTTTTGCGATCGATTTTACCATGAGGGTCGTTCAGCCGCGTTATGCTCCGAGTCTGATGCTGGGGCGATTTTTTGTGCAGAATCAGAAACCCGAGTATGTTGGTGCGGTACAGAAACGTTTTGCCTGGTCACTTGGGTTTATCCTGGCATGGCCGATGTTCTACTATCTGGTCATCGATTTGCAGCCAAATCCGTTGAAAGTCCTGGTCTGTCTTATCTGTATGGCGCTTCTCTTTTTCGAAGCGGCATTTTCCATCTGTTTGGGATGCAAGATCTTCGAATGGGTTAAAAAGAATGACCCCAAATACTGTCCGGGCGGTGTCTGTGAAATGCAGATCAAAGAGCCTATACAACGTTTTTCCCTGGCACAGAAGATCATCCTTGTTTTTACCATACTGGTTATGGGATACGGAATCTTCGCCTATTTTACAAAGTTGCCGGATAAAACGATCTTTGTCAAAAAGATGAAGACTCTTATGATGAGTCAGGAGGAATTAGATGCTATGAAGGCGGAACGCGATGCCATTAAAAAGGCAAAAGAACAAGCTGAAGTAGATGCTTTCTTTAGCGATGACGATGAGGACTTTTAATCTGTTTTCTTTTTGAAGCACTCTCTGTCGGAGTGTTTTGAAGATAAAACAACGTTTTATCTGTAATACAACAATAGAAAGGAATAACTATGCAGGCACCAACACCTGAACAAGTAGAAGCAATGATGATAGAGAAAATGGGGTCACTGCCCCAAAGTTTGAACAGCGCAAAGGCGATCGATCCGAGATTTCTGGTCGAGCAGGCGATGAGCAGTAAGTTCAGCGTACAGGATGAGAAGAATCCTTTTGATCCCAAGACATCCATGATGATCATGCTGGCCGCTTCCATCACATTGGGAAGTGAAGAGTGCATCATGGAACAGACTAGAATGCTCAAAAAAATGGGTATAAGCAAAGAAGAGATGGCATTTCTGGTCAAGATCGTAAAACATGCCCACTCAAGTGCCGTCATGGGTAATGCAAAAACAGCTTTTGATACCTTCGAAAGCTAAAGAACAAAAAAGGAACGGAGAATGGTCGAAACAATAGAACGAGACAGGAATGATCTTTTTGCCTATAAATGGGGAGAGCGTTTCTTTAAGAACCCGAAAACGCTTTTTGCCGTGCGAAGTATGGTACTGGGTGTGTTCGTCTATGCGCTTGTTTACGGTTTCATCCATCCTGAAGCATCGGAGAACCATTTTACCACAGCGATCTTCTGGTCGTTCTTCTGGCCTTTCTTTATGTTCCTTTCCCTGCCGACACTTGGAGCCTACTTCTGCTCCGTCTGCCCTCTGGCATTCGTTGGTAAGAAGATCATCAAGCGTAAAGGTAAAGCCTTTAAAATGCCCAAAGTATTGAAAAATCCCTACATTAGTCTTGGAGTTGTCCTGGGCGTTTACTGGGGACTTTTTTATGCTTTCCCTGCCGTTTTTGCCAAACCGGTCGCTGTAGCGTTTTTCTACACGTTTTTTACACTGCTGGCCTTTCTCTTTTACTTTCTTTTCAAAGATATGAGCTACTGTGCGCATATCTGCCCCATCAGCGCCATACGCAACGCATTCTCCCGCATCTCTTTCATGTGGCTGGGAAGCTACCGCAGTGCCTGTGAGACCTGCACGACTTTCGAGTGTGCCAAGATGTGTGAGTTCGGGCAGTCTCCGTTCAATTTCGACAAAAATAACAGTATGGGCGACTGTACGCTCTGCATGGACTGTGCCAACGCCTGTGCGGCGATCAGCTACAAGTCCAAAGGATTCGGTTTTTCACTTTCCCAGCCTATCCGTCGTGCCAGAGCGGTGGATGTGTGGACCTATCTTCTGCTCTTTGCCTTTATGACCCTGACCATGAAACTGACGACCAACTTCAACCACAGCGACTTCGCTGCCTGGCTACCGTGGATGTGGATCTCCAACGGACTCAAAGGGTTGTTTCCTCATAGCCCTCTAAATTTTGAAGCAGTACTGACATTGCTTGTCTCTGTTTCTTTTACGCTCTATGTGGTCTATATAGGTTTTAAGAAAGCTGAGGAGAAACTGGGTATAGACAAAAAAACACTTTTTACCGAAGTAGGGTATGCCTATGCACCGCTGGCACTTGTCTCCTCCATTGGAGTTGCTTTTACCAGTTTTTTTACACGCTATTTCCATAACGTCGTCAACGGGTTCATTGAAGCTTTTCACCTGCCGTTCCATTTCCTTGAGCCGCTGGTTTCTCAGGATACCGGCTGGCTTCAGCTGTTCGGTATTTTTGACTTTATCGCCGTAGGGTGGACACTTCTTCTTCTCTCCCGCAGGATCGATCTTGTCAGTGAAGGAAAAGAATATGATGTCAAAAGATTGGCTTTTTGGTGGTTGGCATTATTGCCGGTGAGCTATCTGATACTGTGTTTGCTCTAATGGACGCAGAAGATAAAACCAAGTGAGGTAGAGAAGCCACTGTTTCTAAGCTTGGGATGTACTAACCAGTGGCAGGTCCGAAATGATGAATAGGTTTCGGTCGTTTTTATGGATGTAATGCAGTTCCATATTGCATTGTACCAGAATTTCATTCACGATATAGAGTCCCAGTCCGAAGCCTTCTTTTTTACCCCGCCCATATTCCTGTCGGAAAGGTTCGGTGTAGTGCTCCAGAGGATAGGGGAGCGCTTCCCCAATGCTGGAAATGACAAGACTCTCCTCCTGTACTGCAATATTGGGATCTTCCCCATATTTTATGGCGTTGTCCAGAAGGTTTTTTACAACGATTATCATGGCTTCCTTCTCTGTATAGAGGAGAAGATCAGGAAGATTTTCTGTTGTGATATCTTTGCAGAAAAGTCGTTCACAAGCCTCTTTCAAGATACTTCGCAAAGAGACTTTCTCTTTTTCTTCCGGAACGGAGGTCGCTGAACTTATTGCTTCGATCTTGACCAGCTCTTTTAACAATTGGGACAGGCGGTTGAAGATCTCACCCAGCATCTTCTTCGTACGCGGCTCCTCACTCAACTCAGCCAGTAGTTTTCCTTTTGTAACCGGGGTATTGAGCTCATGAAGGAGGTTCTTTATAAAAAGCTCTCTGGTATCGCTTAGACGCTGTACCTGCCTAGTGGAACTGTAAAACGCTTCAGATATTCTGGAGACTTCATCATCACCACTGATGATCTGTGCATCGGCCTCTACTCTTTCTCCTTTTCCGTATCGCCGTATATCCTCTTCCAGTTTCTTAAGCGGTAACAGAGAACGCCTGAGTGCCCAGTAGATCAGGCTGAGCAGGATAAAGATCGTAAGAAAAATCAGGAATGGAAAAATATATTGCTGAAACCTGTTGTGACTGGAGTGGAAAAGCAACACCTTCCGAGGGGTTTTTAGAAGCAGGTAGACTTCACCTCCTCTGATGATAACTCTTTTTTTCAAGTGCATTCTCTGTCCATGACGCTTCATCTGTTTTAAAAAATGTTCTTTTTTCTGCACTATTTCATCGCTAACAGCTTCGGAAGCCGGTTCAAGATCAAGACTTTTCAGAAGCTCTGGCGATATATTGCTGTTTTGGCGATACTCCTGCATCACAATTTTACTTTTGAGCAAAAGTGAGGTGCGTTCCTTTCTGTGCAGCTGGAGAGCTACAAGTAAACCGGCAATGAGCGTCACGATAATGGCTATCGCGAAAAAAAGATTCAGCTTGAAAAATATGGAGTGGCGGTTCATGGGTCAGGAGCCTATATATTTGTAGCCGACACCACGGACCGATTTAATATAGTGGGGGTGCCGGGAGTCATCGCCGATCTTCTGTCGTATTCGGCCGACGATCACATCAATGCTGCGGTCACTGCTGTCCCAACGCAGGGAGTCTGTAGAGTTTGCTATATATTCACGGCTGACTACCTCGCCCTTTTTCTCCAGAAGAAGAGCGAATATCTCATATTCCGCCTGGGTCAAGTCAAGAGCCTGCCCTTCATGGAAAACCTGCATTTTAACTCTGTCTACCGAAAAGGTGGAAGATCCTGTCGGTGAGACAATACGGCTGTACTGTTTGACCAGTACTTGAATGCGTGCGACCAACTCCCTGGGTTCATACGGTTTGGCCACATAATCATCTGCGCCGATCTCGAAAGCAGCGACTTTATCGCTCACATCGATCCGTGCAGTCGAAACGATAATGGGGAGTTCAGGATAGCGCTCTTTAACGATCCTGCAAAGATCCAAACCGTCCATTTCAGGCAGGCCCAGGTCGATCAGCATCAGGTCATAACGCTCCAGCTGAAGTTTTTCAAGACCTACACTTGGAGAACTGACACTGAACACTTCGATACCATAACGACCCAGGTATTCTTCCAGCAATTCAGTGATATCGGGGTCGTCTTCCACCATCAGGACTTTGATCATCGACACTCCATTTCCAGTTTTACAACTCTTGTGCAAACCTGATTATTTTTTTAATTCTATCAGTTTTTCTCTTTGCTCTGGTGTTAGAACCTCGAAGATTCTTGCCATACGATCACTCATCATTACCAACTTGGCTTCTCTTTTTTCTTGTCGTACTTTATCTTTTGTCTCCCACTTTTGCTCCATAGTTTTTTGAAACGCTTCTTTATCGAAATGGTCCTTGTTCATAAATTGAGTAAAATCCATTTTTGGCTTCATGTGTTTCTGTTTCATAGCCTGGCGGCTTTCACGTTTTATCTCTCTGATCTTCTGTTTTTGTGCATCACTCAGGTTGAGCTGGGATATGATCTGCTTCATCATACCGTTGTGTTTCATTCCTCTGCCATGCATGTTGCTCTTGGCACCACTGCCCATTCTATTATGGCCCTGTTTACCACAATTGTTTCCTGTGTATATCATTACATTTACATTTTGCTGCTGCATTTCTTCGCCATAGCCTTGGTGTTTGCAACCTCCACAATCCATACCATTTCCGGCATAGACTGCAGTCACCATACCCAATGCTGCCAATGTTGCGATAAATCTGTTTTTTTTCATTTTGAATCCTTCGTGTTTTTCTTTCCCGGATAACTTCCTGGGATACGAGAATTATAAAAGCTTTATGTCAATTGCGTGTAAATTTTATGTTAACAAATGTAAATGAGTGAGAGTTGTGTTTTGAAAGAATTCTAATAATATATCAATATATCTTGATGTTTTGTTTCGTTTTGGATATAATACTTCAATTGTTAGAAGTAATCTTGATTTATATCATTACGTTCACAGTATTAATAGAAGGATAGAAAATGTGGAAAGAAACAGTAGACCATTTGACTGTTGACCTTCTCGGCCTGACCGGAAGGGTCAACGACACGGTCAATTTTTTTATCTACGATACGGTAAAGATCCTCTTTTTGCTGGTCGTCATCATCTTTATTGTCTCCTATCTGCGGACGCACTTCAATACGGAGTATGTCCGGGCACACCTACAGGGCAAGTCCGAGCTCTACGGTAACGTGCTCGCGGCACTGTTCGGGATCATCACTCCGTTCTGTTCCTGTTCTGCCATTCCGCTCTTTCTGGGTTTCATTCAGGCACGCATCCCGCTGGGGGTGACCTTTTCCTACCTGATCTCTGCACCGATGAACAACGAGATCGCCATAGCGATGCTCTTTACACTCTTTGGCTGGAAGATCACGGCGATCTACATCGGTTTCGGGCTCTTTGTCGCGATAGTGGGTGGCTATGTCATCGGGAAGCTGGGGATGGAAAAATATATTCTTATTCCTGTCACGCCGATGGAAGGTGAACTGGGAGAGGTCGAGATAAAACTGACCGCGAAACAGCGGGCCCAGGAAGCGTGGGACTATACCTGGGACATCGTTAAAAAGATCTGGCTCTATGTACTCATCGGTGTCGGTGTCGGTGCCTTCATCCATGGCTATGTTCCGGCAGACTTCATTGCCAAATATGCAGGCGGTGACAACTGGTACGGTGTACCGTTAGCGACGATCCTGGGTATCCCGATGTACTCCAACGCTGCGGGTGTGATGCCGCTTGTAGAAGTACTGACGAACAAGGGAATGCTGCTTGGAACGGCGCTGAGCTTTATGATGTCCATTACCGCACTGAGTCTGCCTGAAGCGATGATCCTCAAAAAGATCCTTCATACGAAACTGATCGCGATCTTTTTTGGTATAGTAGGGGTCGGTATTATCGCTATCGGCTATCTTTTCAATTTTATTTTAAACTAAGGAGCAAAACAATGAAAATAGAAATACTCGGAACAGGATGTGCCAAATGTGTGGCACTTGAGAAAGTCGTTCAGGAAGCGCTTGCCAAAGTGGGTGGTTTCCATCAGGTGGAAAAAGTAGATGATATCATGGAGATCATGAAGTACAATGTGGTCAGTACACCGGGGCTTGTCATCGATGGTGAAGTGAAGTCCACGGGAAAACTGTTGAGTGTCGATGAAGTGGTAAAGCTCATAGAAGAAGCACAAAAGAATGCTTAAAAGGGCACTGTTTCTGACACTTGCCGGAGTAGCTACATGGGCAGGTGAAGCGGCACATTTGAACATCGATGACACTTTTTACGAAAAGTCTGTCAAAAATGCACCCAATGCAAAACCGGTGCTGGTCAAAGACACTGACGGTGCACTTGGACGCTACAACCTCTACCCAAAGAAGCTCGACATCAAGACCCTTGCACGCGCACACGGGCATCTCTGCGACGGGCTGGTACTGGCGTACGTGGAACTTTCCAACACTCTGCCAAAGCTTTTTGCTGACGGCGTCATAGACAGGACAGATCTGCGTGTGGTAGCAAAGAACAGTCCCTGCCTGGTCGATACTTCGGGCCTGATGAGCGGTGCACGTATCAACCACAGGACACTCTCGCTGGACAATTCTCTTGGAGGCAGTTTCATCGTACAGAAGATCTCTACGGGTGAGACTTACAAGGTAGAGCTTGCCGATACGGGTTTCATTAAAGCGCTCAAGAACAAAGAAAAAGAGATCAGAACAAAGCAGAAAAAGGGTGAAAAGATCACTCCCAAAGATATCGATGAAGTGGAAGCACTTGCTTTTGAAGCAATGACATATATGCTCAACACTGACCCAGGGAAGCTTTTGAAGATCACGAAACTGAAGGACTATCAGTACGAATTCAAGATAGACGATATCGGTTCGCGAAGTGATGTCATCAATAAAAATGTCAGCAGGTAAACATGGGTGAACTGCAGCCCTTCATTACCCATCTTCTAGAGTCGAACTCTCTGCTTGCCTATGCGGGTGCTTTCCTTTCAGGCAGCATCACCGCAGCAGCTCCCTGTTCACTGGTGGCCGTCCCGCTACTTGTGGGCAGTGCCGTAGCACTGAACAAAGACCTTGAGGGCAGAAAAAAGGTGCTCTACACTTACCTTTTCACCACACTCTTTGCATTGGGTGTGGCACTGAGTTTCTCCATTTTGGGCTTCATAGTCGCCAAGTTCGGCGGTTTCTTCTCCGTAGCGCCGATGTGGGCCTACCTGGTCGCAGGGATAGTGAGCATCCTTATCGCGCTCTATGCGTTTGGTATGCTTGGAGAGGTAGACAAATCGGCCATCATACACCGGCTGATACACTACCGTCTTTTTGGCGGTTTTCTCATCGGTTTGATCTTCGGACTTGTCAGTACACCCTGTGCCTCTGCACCGCTTTTTGCTATTATGTCTTTGGCTGGAAGCAGCGGGTATCTGCAGGCCTACGGGCTCATTCTTACTTTTGCGCTGGGGCACTCCCTGTTGCTGCTGATCGCCGGTGTCTCTGTAGGCTTTGCTCAGAGTATCACTTCGAGCAGTACAATGGCAAAGATATCCGACTGGATCAACAAAGGATTTGCGCTGCTTCTGCTGGGTTTTGGCCTCTACTTTTTCTATGAAGCCTATTTGCAGCTTTAGAGGTTCCCTTTAGTTTGTACGGTTATTTTCTTTGATAATAATATTTCTCTGATCCTATGTAGACAACTTACTTTTCCTTATAAAATATATTAGATTATAAGGTTTTGAATTTGGAGAAAATTAGAAGTTCGTAACGCCTCGGCTAACCGGCTGGCAACAGAGTGCAGCGGAGTTGACAGTCTGCGTTGAGCCGATTGTTAGGTGCCTTTTCTATCACGCCTATCTATGGCCTTTCTTTTTGATTCAGGCAATTTTTCGTATAACTCTTCTACGTGCTTTGGTTGAGTAATCATTTGGTCCGCAATAATGTTTACCAAGTCAAAAAGTCTAACTGCTGTATTTTTGTCGTCATTTAGGTCTATAGAACCAGGGTGAACGGATTCATTTCCGATGACGCGAACTACATCTAGTGATTTTTGGACTATTGGATTAAGACCTGCAGAAACAAGGGCTGCAATATCTTCATTTAAATTCTCACCTGATTCTCCAAGATGCTTGCAAAGCATCTGAATGGCCAATCTCAACAAAGCAGCCGCACCTTTTGGTGATGCATCGAGAATACTTCTTGCTTCTTCGACAACCGATAAAATCGCCTCTGGCAAATCCTGATTAGGTTGAACACCAAATTTCTTAGGAGGGTAAATAATATCCTCATTTACCCATACTGCCCATTTCTTACAGTTGTAGCATTGGCTTACAAATAGATTGTGAAGTTGCGGCTTATCACCGTAATCAGTTGTTTCATCTGTAAAAAGCACTTTTGATCGAATTCTTCGGAAGTGTTCAATTAGTTTCTGTTTTTGCTCTTTATCAATATCTGCTATCTCTTTAATCTTATCTTCAAAATCAGGTGATGGGATTACAGGCGTCCCTGATTCACCTCTTATGAATTTTACATAAGTATTGTGCCAATATTGCGTTGTATACGCACCGCAATGCGGACAATCAAATGCTGTTTCTTTTGTACTCGGTTCATGCATAATTAGCACCTAACTATTTATTAACAGAACAGTTTGTCCTGCTATTACGATATTTCAGTATTAATAGTATATCTAATATGTCTCGTTATTTACGAAAAGAGATTGAATTTATATATTTTTATAGTATTTCGTATTTCTATTAACATTGGATAATGTCCTTTTAGCCTGAACTTTTCTTCTCTTATTTCTTATAGATTGTTTTGCCATCTTTGATTGTCTCAAGCACTTGAATATATTTGATTTTTGCAGGATCACATTTAAGAGGGTTGTCTGTTAAAACTACCAAATCAGCGATCTTTCCAACTTTAAGAGACCCTTTTTTGTTCTCTTCAAAACTCTGGTAGGCAGAGTTAATAGTAATAGCCTGCATTGCCTGGTATGGTGTGATACGCTCGTCTGGACCCATCACTGTACCAGAACGGGATGTACGGTTAACAGAAGCATCTATGATGGTCATTTGGTTTGGCAGTGCTACAGGTGCATCCGTATGCACAGTCAGTGTAAAGCCTTCATCTATAAATGTTTTAGCAGGAGAGATGAGTTGTGCTTCTTTTTCACCTATGATCTTTTTATACCAGTCTCCCCAGTAGAAAGTATGCATGGTGTACATAGAAGGA
Organism: Sulfurovum sp. NBC37-1; assembly: GCF_000010345.1. NCBI lineage: Bacteria > Pseudomonadati > Campylobacterota > Epsilonproteobacteria > Campylobacterales > Sulfurovaceae > Sulfurovum > Sulfurovum sp. NBC37-1. The sequence goes on along the minus strand of NC_009663.1, from coordinate 1,461,064 downwards.
ATAACCTTGAGTCTCTTCAAGTCGGCAATTTGATCTCTTCGTATAAGCTGACCATGAATGAGGACAGATCTTCTGTCTTTGTTACCGTATTTTTTCGCTGCTTTACCCATTGTTCTTATGAACTGATCTACAGCTGCATCACCATTTATATGCGTGAGCACTTGCCAGTTATTTTTAAATGCCAGCTCATAAAGGTCCTGCAACTCTTTGTCATTATCAAACGCAGGATATCCTTTGTATCCCTGTTTCTGTCCATCCGGAGGTAAAATATATACTTTTGTCCTCCAAGCTGTTCTACCTTGCGGGGAACCATCAAGTGTTATTTTCATACCACCGACACGATAGCCATTTGTATAAGTTTGACCTACCCAAGGTGTTTTCATCCTACTGTAATCTTCACCTGTTTTTTCATGTTTGTATATACCTGCACAGGTCATACCCTTCACATTGTTTTTCATTGAATAATCCAGATAAGAGATGACATCTATCTTGAAGCCTTCTTCCTCTGCATACATCATCATATCTTCATGGTTACCCATAGCTCGACCTTCCTGAGCCGTAGTGATACCATATTTCATCGCTGTCTCTTCAGACTTTTTAAGAAAGTATTTGACATTCTCTTTACTATGGGGGTAGATACTTTTCATCATGAGAGGAATGGCTGCCAACTCTTCGAGTACTCCATTTGGCTCTTGAGAACCTTTTATGCGTCTTATCTTCCCGCCTTTTGGGTCTTTGCTCTCTTCCGTGATACCTGCTTTTTTCAATCCCGCAGAGTTCAGTACACAAAAATGTCCCGAGATATGTGTGACCATGACAGGGATCTCCTTGGAAACTTTGTCAAGTTCCTCTTTGGTTGGGTGTCTGCCTTCTTCAAGCATAGCATCATCATACCCAAGACCAAAGATCCAGCCAGTTCGGTTAAGGTCATCACCTTTTGCCCACTCTTTAAGTGTTGAGACAATATCATCAATATTTTTTATTTTACCATCTGGCGCGGCTAAAAGGTTGGCACCTATGGCTTGTACACCAAAAGCATAAAAGTGTGCATGAGCATCAACAAAACCTGGGAACATTGTTTTCCCATGCAAATCTTTCTTTGCTGCATCTTTAAACTTCTCTTGTGCTTCTGCAAGTTTTCCTACAAATGCTATTTTCCCATTTTTGGTAACGATTGATTCGACATACTGAGGTTTATTGCCCTCCATAGTTACAATATCACCACCATAATAAAGTGTAGAGGCTGTATTTGCAGACAATGATTGACCTACCATTGCCACCAATAATGGCAACAGTAATCTTTTAATATTAAACATTTTTTTCCTTCGTATAAAATTCCAATATCAAGTTTATAAGGTTTTGATTTTCAGTAAGAGTATGAGATGATTGTTTTTTCGGAGAGAAGTCTCCGAAAAAGTGTAACGTTACTTGATAGTGTTTACGGCTGACCCTTCATGAAGTCAGCAACAACATTTGACATATCGAAAGATTTACCACCCTGTACTGGCGGATAATCCGCAAGTGTTTTAAGGTGTGCAGCCATCATCTCACCCATTGGGCTCATCAACCAGGAAACTTTTTGAAGCAGGTGACCATATGATTCTTTGTCTGTATAACTCTCAAACGGATCCATTCTCAAGTTCACGACAATTGGCACGGTACGCGGTACTAAGTTACCGTAGTAATCCTTTTTCGTAGAGAAGAGGAATTTCCATGGCCCCATACGAACCGCAGACAACTTACTTTCATAGTAGTAGAAAATAGAGTTACGAGCAGACTTCTTCGATTTACCAGTCCAGTAATCAAGGTTGTTAAGACCATCAATATATTGTTTTTTCTCTTTCATCATTTTTTCAGCCACGTTGTCTACGCCTGCTGCTGCGGCAAGCGTGGTAAACATATCCATATGACTCTGGATACCATTGAGGATCTGCCCTTTTTTGATGTGTCCGGGCCATTTGATCATAGAGATAACTCGCACACCACCTTCCCAGGTAGTCATCTTTTCACTTTTGAACGGTGTTGTTGCACCATGTGGCCATGCAGAGTGCTCCGGACCATTGTCTGTGGAGTACCATACGATCGTATCTTTTTCAAGATCGTTCTTTTTCAGGAAGTCCAATACCAAACCGATGTCATGATCATGCTGAAGCATACCAGAACCGTGGACATCTACTTCTGATGTAAATTTTTCAGCTGCATATCGCCACTTGTCATTCAGTCTTGTGTAGAGGTGCATGCGTGTAGTATTTAACCATACGAAGAAAGGTTTCCCCTCTTTTTTTGCTCTAATCATAAAGTCAAACGCTCTGGGGATCACTTCTTTTTCATCGAACTCTTTCATACGCTCTTGTGTAAGAGGACCGGTATCTTCAATGATTTGTTTTCCTACCTTACCAAATCTTGGGTCTACCGTCGGGTCATCTTTGTCTGTAGCAAAAGAGTGGATCACCCCTCTTGTACCAAATTTCTTCTCATACGCTTCAACACTTCCGGAATATGCTTTTGCAAAACGCTGATAGTCACGCTGCTCTGCTTCTTCTTGCGTGTTCAAGTGATAAAGGTTTCCGTAGAACTCATCAAAACCGTGTACTGTTGGCAAGTGCATATTGTTATCGCCCAAGTGGTTTTTACCAAACTGTCCTGTTGTATAGCCTTGCTCTTTCATCACTTCAGCCAGACAGGGAGACTCAGGTTTAAGACCAAGTGGATCACCCGGTTGTCCAACCGTTGTCATGCCTGAGCGGATCGGGTACTGTCCCGTAATGAACGATGCACGTCCTGCTGTACACGATGGCTGAGCATAATGGTCTGTAAAACGAATACCCTCCATACCGATACTGTCAATGTTCGGCGTGGTGTACCCCATGGTTCCCATACCGTAAGCAGAAACGTTCTGCCAACCGATATCATCACCCCAGATGACCAGGATATTCGGTTTTTTAGCCATAAGCTGAGTTGGCACAACAACCGTTGCCAAACCAAGACTTAACGCTAAAAGTAATTTTGTACTTTTCTTTTTCATAGATTTTTCCTTAATAAAGTTGTCAGAGTAGATACTAACTAACTATCTACATAATATCATAAAAAGTTATATTGATATTAGTATAAAACCGACACTTTTATGATTTTAGGGTTATTTATGAAGTGTTTTGGAAGGAAGTTCGTTAAAAAGTGTTTTATATATTTTTGAGAAATGGTTGAGATCAAAAAAATCATATTTCAAGGCAATGCTGGAAATGGTAGCAGTTCTTGGATCAGCCATAAGAAGCTCTTTTCTTACCGCATTGATACGCAGATTGAGCAGATACCTTTTGGGTGAGATACCATAGGTTTCTTTGAATACACGTTGCAACTGGCGTTGGCTTATACCTAACTCTTTTGCCAGTGTCACAGAGTCAAATCTCTCATGGACATTGGCATGGAGAAGATCCCGGGCTTCTTCTGCCTTGAATCCGGATCTTTCTTTCAAAACTTGATCAATCAGTAAACAAGAGAAGATATCTCTCAGTATCTCCGATTCTGCCATGTCATATTTATTTTCCGAGAGAAGTAAATGATGGTTGGCTTTGAGGAAAGTCATCCAGCTATTGATGCTCTCAAGAAAAAACTGTAACCTATGTGGTTTAATGAAAAAACGTCTTTTGTCTTGATGTATCTCAAAAGGTTCACCGAAATAATCAAGAAATGCCTGCATAAAAAGTTTCTTTTCAACGGTAATGGTAAACACTTCATTTTCAGCGCTTGAAATATAATCTACTTCATCACCTTTTGTTGATATAACCAGCTCATTTATTTCAAGAACCCTGTTTTGAAAAACAACTTTGGCATTTGTCTTGACATAGCCGATCATAATGCTGTTTCCAGGAAATTCACCTCGTGTCATAAAGCCATGTGAATAAATCGTATCATTTAGCTGAATGCGTGGTGTATGCACAGAAGATATGGTAGCAGAAAACCGGCCTTTTTGCATCTGCTCTGCTTCCAGGTTCCATTGTTGTAGATAGTGGAGTACCACTTCAAGATTTAGGCTGGGAAGATCTACCGATAAACCAGGGGAAAACAGTTCTTGATACAATAGTATTTCCTTACTCCATTTAATTGCTAATTATAGCATTTACTTTTCTTAATATGAAATGCTGGTCTAATCTCTCCTCTAAATTGATACTTTCAAGCTCTGGGCTTAAGAACATTCAGCTATAGTGGGAGCATTGTACGTACAAAATTAACACAGGAGCAGTAATAATCAATACGCTAAAAAAATCATTACTAGGAATCATCCTCTTTGCCTTACTGGGGCTTACGCATCTTTATGCAAAAGATACACAGAACAGGGGTGTTGTCGTCACTGATGAGAACTTCATTCATGCGGACTCCATAAGAGCCTACCTGAAAGAGTTGGCGAAAACCGACGGGAAGGTCAATGTCCTCCGGCCCATGAGAGAACTTGCCAATACCGACAATCAGGATGTCATCAGGATGAATGCCGACACGCTTTACACCCGGACCATTCTTGATGTTAAAGGCGGAGCAACGGTCACTACAAAGCCGTATGAGGGTTATCAGAACATTCTGGTGTTGGACCCGAACCACAGTGAGATCGCAACATTGACGGGAGCAGGCACCGTTAAGCTTGACGAATCCATGCTTACCGAAGGGCATCACGCCTATATCATCATCAGAACGGGACTGCTCAGAAAGCTTCCTGAAAAAGAGATGTACGACAAAGCCTATAAAGCGCAGGACAACATCTCCGTCACCTACCACTCTTCGGAACCGTATGTCCCGGCAGTCGATTTTGACCTCTCGACACTCGATAAAGTCAAATATAAAATCCTGGAAAACTTTGCGAAACATCCACAGAAAGATGTGATCAAAAGGGGATTTGGAACGCTCAAAAGCAGAGATCCCGAAGCTGCCAAAGTCGTCATTGCCATCGGCTGGGGCGGCTTGTCCGGGAAAAGTGCAGTCTACTCTTCCTTTACGGCTTCAGGCGAGAGATTTTCCTATACATTCAAAAAACCGAATCTGCGCTATGACAAAAAAGGTTTCTTCTCTTTTACTGTTTATAACGAGAACGGCTACATCGCAACGATGAAGTATGCTCTGAACTCCGATGACATGGTAGCCAACAAAGATGGCTCATATACTGTGAACTTTTTAGCATCTGGTGAACCTAAAGGTGACTTGCAAAATATTATCGTCACGCCAAGAGGTAAATACTGGACAGGCATACTCAGATGTTATTATCCGGTAAACAAAGATGAAACCTTTGCTTATGCAGACAACTTAACTGCTAAAATGCAAAAAGAATTTTCTAAGTAAAACTCCAAGATTTGCCTCGGAGTTGCTAATTGAAAACCTTATAACATATAATTTTATAAGGTTTTGTAAAACTAAACGTTTTGGCAATAAATCTACAACCGCATAACATCTACCTCCATCACGATCAAGATATTTTTGATATACTCTAACTACTGAAATATTGCAATAAAGACGAAGGAAAGAGATGAAAAAAATAATATTTGGTTCACTGCTCATTGGCAGTTCTCTGTTTGCTTTAAATGGTGAAGCAGTTTATACAAAACATTGTGCAGTGTGCCATAAAATGGTGAAGCCAAAAAGCGGTTTGTTGGCACCGCCTATGCCTGCTGTTTCCAAACGCTTACAACGAGATATACACTCAAAAGAGAAATTTATTGCGTTTGTAAAAGACTATATACAGAATCCTTCAGAGGAAAAGGGTCACTGCAGCGAGAAAGCATTTAAGAACCTTGGCACAATGCCACCTGTAGGGAAATCTTTGACCCAAGAAGAGCTTGATGTGATCTCTGTATGGTTATATGAGAACTTTAGACATCCTGAGCAAATAAAAAGCTGTGACACAAACCACTAAAAGTTTTATATGATATATCATATCTTATGAGATCGTCCATTCGGTCTTCTTGAATCGGGTATAGAGACACCCGAAGAGATATGGAGTACGGTTGGATTCATCCTTGTGATCATTCACGCCGATAGGATCGTGATGGGAGAGGCAGATCTCGATGAGGACATACTGACACTGTTTGAAGCGCTGAATATCGAGGTAGTATCTCAGTAGATACATCTGAAAGAGAATTGAGATCATATTCTCTTATATCTTTAATAATAGTTTAAGATAAAGAAGAATATAATTAACTAACTAGTTGGTTAATTATGTAATCATTTATAAAACAACCTGAATTTCGATATAGTTACAAAGGAATAAATATGCAAAACAATACTTTTACGACACATCTCAGCAGGTCAGACAGCAATGTCCTGCTCAATTCGGTCTATCACTGGATGATGATAGGCCTGCTGATCTCCGGGCTGAGTGCATTTATGGTCATACACAGTGCGCCACTGCTGCATCTGCTTTTCGGAAATCCGTATATGATATGGGTGCTTTTCCTTATAGAACTGGGCTTGGTCATCGCCATCTCTGCGGGTATCAACAAGATGGATATTTCCACTGCGAGGATTTTGTTTATCCTTTTTTCCGTCGTAGACGGTATGACGCTGGCAAGTATTTTCCTCATATACACGGAAGCGTCTATTGTAACCACCTTTTTCATAGCGGCCGCGACCTTTGGTGTAATGAGTCTTTACGGCTACTTCACGGACACGGATCTGAGTTCATGGGGGAGCCTTCTTTTTGCCGGTCTCATCGGGATCATCATTGCTTTGGTAGTGAACTTTTTTCTTCAAAGCCCCATGTTCGAATGGTGGATCTCGGTGATCGGAGTAATCATCTTCGTCGGACTGACTGCCTATGATACGCAGAAGATAAAAGCCATGGGTGAAGCGATGGCCGGTGATGACGCACAAAGTTTAAGCCGTGTCGCGATCGTTGGTGCATTGGCACTCTATCTCGATTTCATAAACCTTTTTGTTATGATGCTGGAGTTTTTCGGGAACGAACGAAATTAGAAGTCTATAGGAGCGGATCATGAGTGAACATCATCACCATCATAACGTAAGCGGGAAGAACCTCTTTCTAACTATCGTCCTCAATATCATCATCACACTCTCACAGATCGTGGGCGGGATCATGTCAGGTTCTCTGGCACTGCTGAGTGATGCCATGCACAACTTCAGTGATGTACTGGCACTGTTCATCGCCTATGCCGCGAACCGTCTGGCCGCACGTCCCAACGACGTTACGAAGACTTTCGGCTACAAACGTGCAGAGATTCTCGCGGCGCTGTTCAATGCTTCCGTGCTCATCGGTATCGCGATATTTCTGATCATCGAAGCCGCACACAAGTTCTATCATCCCGAAGCGATCAATTCGGTATGGGTCATCGGACTGGGTGCACTCAGTATCGTGCTCAATACGGCCTCCGTACTTCTGATCAAAGATGATTCCCACGACAACATGAACGTCAAGGCGGCCTATCTGCATCTTCTCACCGATGTGATGACCAGTATCGCCGTTGTGCTCGGCGGAGTACTGATGTACTATTTTGGCATCTTCTGGATCGACCCGCTCATCTCGGCGCTGATCGCGGTTTATCTTATCTGGGCCTCGTTCGGGCTTGTGCGGGAAAGCAGTGCCATTTTGATGCAGTTCACCCCCAAGGGACTCGATGTCGATGCCGTTGTCCATGCCATAGAGGAAGAACCGGAGATCGAGGATGTGCATCATATCCATGTCTGGAAACTCGATGACAATCATATCCATCTTGAAGCGCATTTGGATTTTAAAGAAGATTTACCGTTATCCGTTTCAAATAGAGTGATAGAGAGACTGGAGAAAAAGCTACATGATAGTTTTGATGTTGAACATACGACATTTCAGTGCGAATACGGAAGAGATGACAGTAAAGAAGTCATTGTGTAATGAAGGATATTCTTACATTTAACACTTTCATAACGCAAGACATTTTAGTGTTTTTTTATTATGTCGGTGCAGTGCTCATGCCGGTGGTTCTGTACTTTTTTAAGGACTATCTGATCGAAAATATCTCTTTTGTAAAAACAATATATGACAAATTATATATGTTTTACAGTTCTTTCTCTTCCAAACGAAAGATCGTATTCTGGATGATGTTCATAACCATATTCCTTTGTATGGAATTGTGCTGGCGGATGATGTTCGAAGCGATGATAGGGTATTTTGATATGCATGATTATCTGTATAAAATTGCCAATAAAATAGGAGGAGAAAAATGATGAAAAAAACAATGGTATTGCTGACAGTGTTAATGACGACATATCTTTGGGCGGAAGTCCCAATGCTTCAGGAGACGCCATTTGCTCAGGTCTCAAAGCAGATAGGCAAAGGAAAGAACGTGATGCTTGAAGTGGGTTCAGACAGCTGCCGTAGCTGTCAGGTCATGGGAAGACGGCTCCATATGGTCAAACTGGAGCACCCGGAGTATCCGATATTTTTCGTCAATGTCAAAAAGGAGAGGGGAGCCGCCTACAAACTCAAAATTCAGATGATCCCCACACAGATCATACTCGATGGAAACGGTAAAGAGGTCTACAGACACGTGGGTGTGCTGAAGATGGATGAACTTGATGCGCTGCTTAAGCAGTATATCGCAAACTGAAAGAACGTAACAAAGGATAATTATGAATGAAGCCTGTCATACCATGGACCATGGTGAAGTACTGAATGCGGATAAAACGGAATATCCTCTGTTTCATGCTGTACTGTACGGAGATAAAATAAGCACGGCAAAATTCTCCAAGCGCCTCAGCTGTGCGATCAAACACCTGCCGCTGCGTGTGGAATTCACCTACGAGCACGATACGCTCAAAGCAGTGGAAAAAGGTGTCACTAAAGACCCTACACTGGTACTTGACGGAGAGATATTCTTCGAAGGACTGGTACAGGCGGAGGAGATCACCCAGGCCTTTGAAGAACAGCTCAAAAAGAAGGTGCTGTAGTATGCTGGCAAAATTTCTGCAAAGGGAGAAGCGTTTTATCAAGAGTGAGAGGGTCGCTTTTCTCGTCCTTCCGATCGTACTGATACCGCTGATGTTCGAAGTATTTCTGCACGGCAGATACACCCAGTGGTTCGATATGTATAAAGATGAGATTCTCATCTCCAATATCCTCTATATCGTTCTGGCACGTTTTGCCGTACTCGATGCGGCGGTTTACATCTTCAGCCGATCGAAGAGCCATATCCATCTGGCACTCATTCAGATCGTACTGCTTTACCTTGAGATCACGGTCATTACCATCGTTTTTTATGCAGTACTTTTCAATATGTTCGATGTTTTTTCGCTCTTTCACCTCAACTCACAGTTTCCTCCGGAGAACCTGAAGATGATCCATGACCACAGTTTTGTCACCTCCATGTACATTTCGACTGTTACTTTTACAACGCTGGGATCAGGTGACTGGATACCCCAGACGCTTCCTGCGATGATGGCAGTCATTTCCGAGGTCATCCTCGGTGTGGTGCAGGGTGGTGTCTTTGTCGCCATCGTGATCTATGCGCATCAGAATAAAGGAAAATAGGCAATTCACGTATGATTCATATGAGTGTGGTAGTATGTTGTGAAAAGAGTAGGGAGCCGGAGGCTTTTGTTTAAGGTGCCCTCCAATGCCATTAAGCTAAGGGTTATCGGAAGTGAAGAGTTTTACTCTCACCTCTATGTTTGGTGGGACTAAAGTCTCCACTAGCAGGTAAATATATGTTTAGCTCAATAGTATTAGAGATGCCCATAATATGTAAAAAAAGGATGTGTTTGAAACATATGTTGAAACAGTCGGTATGGATAGTCACCTTATTGGCTGCCACAAACCTCTCGGCACAGATGTTGACACTTAAAACAGCTATAGACAGAACACTGGCGCACCATCCGGATGTCAAAACGTTCATGCTGCGTATTCAGCAGGCGGAACAGGGTTACAATGCCGCCTATGCCGACTATCTTCCGCAGATAGACCTTTCTGCGACCTATGCGCCTACGCAGACATTTGCACTGCCGCAGAACGGTCTCTTTCATACAGTCGATAAAGAGGCCTGGAATGCGGGTGTAATGCTGCACCAGAAGGTTTGGGATTTTGCAAAGACAAGCTCCCTGGTAGAGGCATCGAAGATCGATGAAGATATCTCAAAGCTCTCCCTTGAAGAGGTCAGGGCACTGCTTGCCTACAAGGTAAAGTCTCTGTATGAACTGTTGGTTGTACAGAAAGAGGCTATCGCAGTCAGACAGAAAGACCTTGAAAGCAAACGCGCTTTTTACGCGCAGTCCAAAGCGTTGGTAAAACAGGGCCTGAAAACCCATGCAGATGCCAGCAGGTTCCTCTCTTCCGTTTATGTGGCTGAAAACAATCTTGCTATTGCCAAAGCCTCTTTCGAGAAAGCAAAAGTTTCCCTTTCCCTTTATATGGGTACACCACTGCAAAACGATCTCAAACTCCAGTCAGGTACATTGAAAAAGCATATGGCTTCGGTTAAAACCATAGAGCGTGAAGTTCTGTCGAACAACTACAGAATGCAGATGGACAGACGGATGGTTGACAAGAATAAAGCGCTTCACCGTGCAAGCGAAGCGGCACACTTCGGTTCTGTGGACCTTGTGGCTTCACATACAAGATTCGACACGCTCAATTCGTACAATTCGGACTACGTAGGCGTGAACTACAACATACCGCTCTATCACGGTGGCAGATTGAGCGCACAGGAGCAGCAGGCCAAAATTGGCTATCAGATCGCGCAGGAGCAGCGTGCGTCTACGGCACTGGCACTTAAAGAAGAGTTGAGCGGACTGATCATCGATATCAGACGTTACGACAAGACGATCAAGGCGAAAAAAGAACAGCTTGTATCGGCACGAAAAACGAGACAGGTGCTTGAAGCACGTTACAAAGAAGGGTTGTCGACCTACATCGAACTCCTCGACAGTACCACACTGGTATTGAACGCGAAACTCGGACTGCTTGAAGCATACTATTCGAGAAGTCTTGCCATAGATAGAATTGAATACCTTAAAGGAAAAATATAATGTTATCAATGCCGGAAGTGAAGCGTTCACTCTCACTCTCTTATTTTTGTGGGACTAAAGTCTCCACCTCCAGATATTTGGGAATATTGTATATAAAAGGAAAAATATAATGACAAGATCCGTAAAATATGGATTGATCGTACTTGTAATAGCGGCGGGATCCTCACTTTTTTACAAGAAGGTCTATATCCCCAAAACGACCTATGAAACGGTTACGCCAAAAGTCGGAGACATGTATACTGAAGTGTTCGGTGTAGGTAATATTGGGGCGAACAATATCTACGCTATCACGGCACAGACCGGCGGAAAGATACTGCAGATACTAACAGACAAAGGGCAGTGGGTCAAAAAAGGCGAGATGCTGGTAAGCATCGACCCGGTAGACCTTCCGAAACAGCTTGAAGAGGCAAAAATTTCCGTGAAGAAGGCTACTCTGGAGCTTGAGGCATCCAAAGAAGAATTGCAGAGTCTGAAGGCGCAAAAAGCATTGGCACTGGTCACGTTCAGACGCTATGAAAGACTGCAGAAGCAGGCGTTCGCATCCAAAGCGGAATACGACAGGACCAAAGCGGACCTCGATGTCATAGATGCGCAGATCAAGGCAACGAATGCACGCATAGATGCGGCGAAGATCGAGGTAGATCGTGCCGGAAAAAATGTGGAAGCGCTGGAAGAGAAGTTTGCACGTTTCAGCATCTATGCTCCGGTGGATGGTTATGTGATCGACAGGGAGGCAGAAGTAGCGCAGAGTGTCGCTCCTACACAGCCCATTCTCAAGATCGTCGATCCCAAAAGTGTTTGGGTAAAGACCTATATAGACGAGAGACTCAGCGGAACGGTCAAAGTTGAGCAAAAAGCGAAGATAGTGCTGCGCTCACAGGCGTACAGAAATTATGAAGGGGTTGTGAAGCGTATCGAGCCTCAGACGGATGCCGTGACGCTTGAAAAAGAGGTCGATGTGGCATTCAAAACGCTGCCAAAGCCTTTTTACATCAATGAGCAGGCTGAAGTGAACATTGTGACAAGTCAACTGAAACAGGTGCTGAAAGTACCTGCAAATGCCATTGTATATCAAAAGTTGACGCCAGGTGTATGGACCAGCCACGATGGCAAAGCGCATTTCATGACAGTAAAAGTCCTGGCACGTGACAATAAATCCGTTGCTGTCTCCGGGATCGATGCCAAAACGGTGATACTGATGGCTGATCCGAAGAAAAAAGCGCTGAAAGAAGGGATGTCGGTACACTTATGATAAATCTGGCTCAAAAAGACGTCCAGCATACTCTTGGCAAGTTCCTTGTAACGGCTATGGGCGTAGGGATGCTTCTGGGGATCGTCCTTATTATGATCGGTGTCTACAGAGGAATGATGATCGATGCAGAAGTGCTGCTAGGCGATATCAAGGCTGACCTGTGGGTCGTGCAGGAAGGAACGCTGGGACCCTTTGCCGAAGCATCGCGTATTCACGAAGATCTCAGAGATACCCTGCGTGTCATTGACGGCATGGAGACTGCCGAAGCGTTGACCTTTCAGAACCTTCAGCTTCCAAAAAAGCCAAAGCCGGTACGTGCGGTAGCAGTGGGATATGACCCTTTTGGCACGATCAACCCCATCAATCCTGAGCGGATCATAGAGGGACACCCCCTCGAGAAGGACCACTACGAAATCGTGGTCTCAGACAAGACCGGTTTCAAACTGGGTGACAGGATCCATTTGGTCCGTAACGACTACACTGTAGTGGGTGTGACGCACGGTACCGTATCTTCCGGAGGGGATCCTCTGGTCTATGTCTCACTGAAAGATGCACAGGATCTGCAGTTTTCCTATACGAACAACCGGATCAGAAGTGACAGGGCGAGAGGGTACAGAAACAAGGATGCTTTCATGGTCAATACGATCGTTGGAAGGGTAAAATCGGGTTACGACGTTGATGCTGTGGCCGGTGAGATCAGACGGTTCAAACATAACAGCGTTTACACCGCAGCCCAGCAGAAGACCATTCTGACCAAGAACCTGATAGAAAAGGCCTCCAAGCAGATCGGGATGTTCACGGCCATACTGGTCATTGTCTCAACGATCATCATCGCACTGATCATTTATACGATGACCCTGGAGAAGATGAAGGAAATATCTATTATGAAGCTGATCGGTATTCCCAACAGTATGGTCATCAAAATGATCGTGCAGGAGACGTTGCTGCTTGGTTTTCTGGCATTCATCTTCGGTAATATCTTTTCCCACCTGATCTACAGCAAATTTCCCAAGCGGGTTGTGCTGGAGATACCTGATGCATGGACGTTGTTCATCATCGTCATTATCGCTTCGATCCTGGCTTCCCTGGTGGGAATACGAAAAGTGATCAAGGCAGACCCGGCAGCTGCCATAGGGGGTTAAGGGTATGGAAAAACAGGCAATCAAAGTTGAAAATATTGTCAAACATTTCGGTAAGGGCGACAGTCTGGTCCGGGTCATAGAGGGAGCCTCTTTTCAGGTGGACAAAGGTGAGCTGGTCGCGCTGGTCGCACCGAGTGGTGCAGGGAAGACTACGCTTCTAATGATGATAGGCTGTGTGGAAGAGCCTACGAGCGGTACCGTCTGGCTGGGTAATGAAAAGGTGTACGACAACAAGTGGCTTACCAAAGAGACCAGAAAAATACGCCGTGAGAAGATCGGATTCATCTTTCAGGCGCACTATCTCATCCCCTTCCTTAATGTCATAGAGAACGTTACGCTCATTCCGCAGACCAATGGTGTATCTGAAAAAGAGGCGAACGAGAAAGCCATGGATCTGCTGGAGTATTTCGACATTGCTGACAAGGCCAAAGCAATGCCCTCCCAGCTCTCCGGTGGACAGAACCAGCGTGTGGCTATCGCCCGTGCGCTCGCCAACACGCCCCAGATCATCCTGGCAGACGAACCTACCGCGGCGCTGGACTCTAAACGCTCCGTCGATGTTGTAAAAATGCTCAAGAAAATCGCCGTCGAGCAGGATGTAGCCGTCATTATGGTCACGCACGATGAAGCGATGCTGCCGTTGTGTGACAGGATACTGAAGATAGAGGACAAAAAAGTGGTGTCCGAAGAGGTACCTGAAAGTGCAGTGATATTGTAGCAACAGTATCGCCTGGTCCTCCCTTCCACTTTTCATTTTCCATACTATAAAATATAATCCCTTGTTTTAAATAAGATTACTTTGTCAATCCAAAATTTAAGTTACACAAAAGGTTGTTACTACTAGAATTGTCATCAGGATGCTTTAGTGCATCTGCAAATTAATTACATAGGAGAATAAATGAGTAGTCTAGATATTAGCACATTGACAAGCAAGGGTGACAAATTACTGGAGACGTTTGTCAAGAAGAATGGTCTTGATGGAGCGCTTCTTGCTACAGCAGAGGGTCTTGAAATGGCACATTATTTCAAATCAGACAAAGATTCTGATATTATCTCAGCGGATATCGCATCCTTGCTGGCTTCAACAAGCAGTGTTCTGAGCAATACAGAGTCGGGAACGTTGAGTGAAATGATTATTAATGCTGATGGCGGAGCTATCGCCGTTAAAGACCTTGGAGAAGAAGTGGCATTGGGTGTTATTGCACCAGCTGGATTCAAAATGGGCGGTCTCATCGTTGCATTGAAAGTCTTTCTTAAAGAACTTCAAGCCGTTTAATTAGACAGATGATTTACAAGCTCGCCTGAAGGAGGATGATTTGCTTCCTCTGAAAGGTTATTTTTATGTTTTCTTTGTATATAATTAAAAAAATAAATAAGGGAGAATAGGTAAATGGGAGATTTACAAATGGCAAAAGACCAACTAGCTCAAGCAATCGACGAAATGAAAAGTGGTGCAGTAGAACCCAAAGAGTTTTACAAAAAACTTATGGCTGTCCTTGCTAATCTTGATGTAACCAATGAAGACTTGCAGGGAGTTACTCCGCATCTACTTGGTTTTGTAAATGGTTTGATTAAAAACATGAGCAAAAACTAAATTTTTCTCCGTGGCCCTGATGGGTAACGGAGAAAACCTATGTGTGGCTATAGTTCAGATCTTTACTACTAAAAGATTTGAACTATAGGACATCATAAAATATTTTCTTTATGATGTTATAGGTAAAGATTATTTGATGTTAATTTACTGTTTTTTGTCTAGCTAAGCGGTGATTTTTGTCTAAAATAATGAGACCGATATAGCAGGAGAAAATATATAATATGCATAAATTTATCGCAAGGAAACAAAAAATGACTAAATCAGGCGAGATGGAAGAGGTGGCAGAACTGTTGCAAAAATATTATGAACAGTTCAAATCAATTACCGGAGTCTATTCTATCTATCTTTTTGATCCTAAAAATAAAAAAAAAGTATATAAGATACTAGACGACCGGCACAATATGAAAAAGAGTTTTAAAGTTTTAAAAAAAGTAGCTCCACTTTTCAAAGAAGATCTTAGTATGCTCATGGGTGATTTTGATGAGCGTATCTTTATTCAGAAACGCTCAGACGGCATTATTTTTATGCTAACCAGCAATAAGGAGGTTGGGCTTGGAAGGATTTTTGCTTTAATGAAAATTATGGAAGGATAAGCAATGGAGTTGGAAGATAGAGTAGAGATAAACAATAAGGTTTTTAATATAAAAACCATGTATTATTCTAATCGTCAATCCATTTATAATGTTATTTATACTGAGAACGGAAAATTATGCAGGGTTTTAAACACTCTTTCAGAACCTATTAACTCGAAGGATATTGATATGAAACTATCATTTTTGCACAAGAAAATGCTTGGAAAGCTTTTCGGTGCTTTAAACAAAAATCAAGAGCATCCGGAAGAAATTCTTTCTGAAGACACTTCTCATAATGATGAGAATACAACGAAAGAGATGGATGCACCGATAAAAATGGATCAAGGTACCTTAGCAAATCCAATGGATGAGGAGTGGAAAGAGTTTTGTCAAAAAACTTTTCCAGCATGTGCAGCATTTGCCTTTCTTATCCAGGGATCAAAAATCAATGCTTACGGAATAGATGGTATTCCGGAAGAGATACATAAGTATATTTTTTCTATTTATGAAAGTATTGAATCTAATCGCAACAGAGTCGATAGTCTAATTGGTCAACCTAATAATATCATTGTATCAAGGCCAGAAGGTTACAGTTTTTTTTATCCTTTATATGAAGATGCCATCCTGGTAGTTATGACAGAAAACAGATCACTTGGTATCTGTCATAAAGAGTTGGAACCTTTTCAAAAAAAACTTATTAAAAAATTCTACTAATGAAAATGGAAAAAGTTAAGACTTAATGGAAAATAAATTTTTTATAGATACATTATACAAACTAATTAAACAGATTTTTCCAACTGATCGTATATGTATATCATGTCTTGAGAAAGATACTTCCGGTCTTCTGGTTATTGATCCTGCCTCCTATAAGAAGATCTCTGTTTCCTTGAAAGAAGATAGCATTTCAAAGTTATGTTTGGGAACAGAAAAACCTTTTATTGTTAACCATTTGGAAGATGATTTTCTCTACAATCCAAAAATTGATAATCCTTTTAGGCATCCAGATGATTCGTGTGCACTGCTTCCCATTACTTACAGGGGGAAGCATAGGATAAGCGGCTTAATCTCCATTTTTAAACAAAAAAAGTCTAACAAAAAGACATTTTTTACAAAAGAAGAGATTGAAAAAGCATTGGATTTTATAGAAGATTTTACTAAAAATGATAAAAAAATTTTAGATACGATTAAAAATAATGCTATAAAACTTCAAGAGTTTGATCTTTATCCTGACCGTAAAAGCGAGTTTTTTTCATCTGTTATTCATGATATCAGGACACCTATGAATGCTGTATTGGGCTTTCTTGACCTATTGAAAGAAGAGGTGGACCCAAAGCAGGTGGAGTATGTTCAATCGGCACACAAGAGTGCAGAAATGGTTATAGCACTTATTAATGATGTTCTTGATTTCAATAAAATCAGTTCTGGAAAACTTAAGATTGACCTATATTATTTCTCTCCGGTCAAAGAGCTTGAGAATACAGCTCTGCTTTTTTATCATAATGCCTTGAGTAAACGTATAGACTTTATTATTTATGTAGATCCCAATATACCATATCTGATTAAATCTGGCCCGATTCGTCTCAAACAAATTATTAATAATCTAATAAGTAATGCTATTAAGTTTACTCCTGAGGGAGGTATGGTCACTTTAGAAATGCTCTATGAGCTAGATACAGATGAGCTGATTGTCAATGTTAAAGATACAGGAATCGGTATTCCGGAAGAGGCGCAAAAAAGTATTTTCCATCCTTTTCAACAGGCTTCCAAGAGTATAGCAGGAAAATATGGCGGTACGGGATTGGGACTGAGCATCTCCAAAAAATTGGCAGACTTACTGGAAGGAGAATTACACTTTGATAGCAAAGAGGGAGAAGGAACAACGTTCACGCTAACGATTCCTTGCAACTCTATCCCCGGTACGCCAAAGTGCATTGAACTAGACCCCGAGAAGATTCCATATCTGTATATGGTCGAAGGCTCCAAGAACAAGCATCGTTATAGCAAAAACTATAGCAGGTATTTTGATACGTTGAATATACCTTACGAAGTCATAACAGCAGATGCACTCGTTAAACGTAAAATCAATACAAACAATAGTCTATTCTTAGGTATCAGTTTCGACTTTAACAATAAAAATGAACTATCGCTCATGCAAAAATACAAGAGATCATTTATTCTATTTCAAGTAGAAATGTTTGAAGACAGCAGTCTCATTCCTGATGATTTGACTATTTTGAATATGCCAATTTTTCCAGAAAAGCTCTTTACCTCCATAGATAACATACAGAAGGCTCCCGAACCTTTTGAAGAAAAGAAGATGAGTAAAAAGCATGTTCTACTGGTGGATGACAGTGTCATTAATCTCAAGCTTATGGAAGAAGTCAGTAGACGCTTGGGGGCGATATCTTTTAGCGCCAGGAATGGCAAAGAAGGTATAGAGATGTTTAAAAACAATGATATCGATATTATTTTTATAGATAAGAACATGCCTGTGCTTGATGGCATAGAGAGCATTAAAGAGATTCGTAAATTACCTAAAGGCAAAGATGTTACTATTTATGGCTTGACCGGTGACTCAGAGAGTGAAGTACATGCAGAAATGATAGAAGCTGGTGCTGATAGCATACTCACAAAACCTATTGAAATCAGTCGTATCAGGGAAATTCTTACAGATTAACTGCTAAATTTTAATCCGATCAATGTCGTCAAGATGCTCAAGAAGATCGCCACAGATCAGAATGTCGCGGTCATTATGGTTACACACGATGAGGCGATGCTACCGCTGTGTGACAGGATATTGACCATACTTTTGAAAATATTCAGAGCATACTTGGAGACTCATTCAAAACCATCTCTGTCATCCTTGGAGGATGTGGAAATCTCAGACGTTTTATTTTTCCAAAGTATTTATTATCCCAGGTTATCAGTGCTATGATGGAAATGTTTCCTGAAGCGAAAACGGATATCGGCTCCTGAATACTACTGTTTTCCTTTTCCTGCACCGCCGTTTTCATTTTGCGGATATTCCGGATGACAGTAGTCAGTACCAAGTGAGCAGCACCCGTCTGTTACACCCATATTTTTCAAACCTTTATCAAATGCCCAGTAGTGCGTATAGCTGCCGTCATGCAAAAAGGTGAACGCATCAATGAGATACTGGTTATTGTCTGCGGTAACCAGGAACTTGTCAAGGTCATTGATGTCAACCACTTCGACCATGCAGTCTACTTCTAGTGCTGACTGTTTCGATGCCAACCCTTTGTTATAGAGCATATTGTAAAGATCCTGAATTTCCGGAACGGCAAAAAACCCTACAGGCATATTTTCAAGCTCATCCTTTGAATACTCGATCTCATAATCGGCAAGATTGGTGATGTTGATATCGTAGTAAGCTACGACTTCCTGCACTTTTGCAATATGTTTTACTTCAGAGTTCAGTGCAATATTTTCCAACTGTTGGGCAGGGTTTATTTTATTGAGTTCAAGATAAAGCTCCTTGGCAAGTTTCTCTTCATGCCACATATAGGCCAGAGAATATTTCTGGTCTTCAGTAAGCGTATCACTCGGGGATGCTGTTGGTGATTCTTCTGTTGCGGAAGTTGTATCCGCATTGCAGCCGGCTATTAAAAATGCTGTAAAGAGTGTCAATAGGGTTAGTGAAGTGGATTTCATGGTATATCTCCTAAAATATGTAATAGAAGAAGTATATAGATTGAATGTGAAGCAGATATCAATTATTTGGATTTCTCCGGCACAACGTAGATCTTTTGGTCAACATCGAAATGTTTGATGTAATCGTCGATCATGCGATGCAACCTTTCATCGTCAAGTTTTGATGCTTTCTTGAGAGAAAACTTGTTAAAAAACGGAGCCGGCATGATCGATGTTTCGGTAGAAGGCGCTTTTAGAAACGCAAATATTTTTTCCCTGATCAATGTTTTGGAAGAGTATGTGAGCAGATAGCGGCGGTAGATCATCTCGGAAGGGATCTTCTGCTTACTATGACACTGAAGACACGCTTCGTGCAGTGCTTTGTCCGTTATGTTCTCACCGGCACCCAGTGCAACAAACACTGCCAAAAAAATCCATACTATTTTTCCCATCTGACGCTAACCTCAGTTCCTGTGTTTCTTTGTGAATCTATCGTTATATCGAAGCCATAAGTCTTTACTACCTGATAGACGATATCGAGTCCAATACCGAAGCCACCTTCGCTGCTGTCGGCACGTTTGAAGCGTTTGTGGATCGTAGTGAGTTCTCTCTTGGCGATGCCGATACCGCTGTCTTTGATGACGAGATATTCAGGGTTTAAGCGTATCTCCATACTGCCGCCGGTCCTGTTGTATTTGATGGCATTTGAAATAAGATTGTCAAGGAGCCGGATGGCGTCATCCTGGTCGATATGAAGTATAACACTCTCTTCTATGGCAGTATGCAGAGTGAGCTTCTTTGCCGTGATGGCGACAGAAAAGTAGGACAGCCTCTCTTTGAGGAGTTTGGAGATATCGATAGGCTGTATATCGCGGTGGTACTGATGGTTGAGCTTCAGGTAGGTTAGGTCATCGTAGATGCGGCTCAGGGTCTTTGATGCGATCTCGATACGCTGCATCTCCTCTTGTGCATCGCATTTGTGCAGGGTCTGGATGAGCTCAAGATTGGTCAGGATGGTGCTGACGGGGGTGTTGAGCTCATGGGTCGTATCCTGGATGAAGCGGTTCATGGTTTCAATGGATTCACGCATGGGCGCTATGAAGAGCCGTCCCAGAAAGTAGCCCAGCAGCAGAAAAAATACTCCTGCTCCCAGCATGAAAAGAAGTATCATGTTTTGCAGATGGGATATGGCTGTTCTGTCAACCGGTGTCCAAAGCAGAAGGTAGGCGGCACCGAGATAATAGGGGTCAACGGGTTTGATGTAGAGTATATGCCCGTCGACCAGGTGATACTCCTGCCTGAGATCAATATTCTTTGGAGGCGTAAAGTTGGAAAAAATAATGTTATGATCTTTGTCGAGCAGTGCGATCTTGTAGGGCTCTTTTACGCGGATGGGAAGTTTTGCTTCAAAGCTTTTGTGAAGACGGATAAGCTGATGCTGTATTTTCTCTCCTTCATGCTTCATCGCTTCTCGCTGCCTGTCTAGAAGGTGGTGTTTTTCGAGGGTGTAGAAAATGGCACTTCCGATCGTAAAGAGTATCAGCGTTGAGAGCAGATAGATCGCCAGAAAACGAAAAAGGCTTCTTCTTTCACTTCGATACAAAGCGGTATCCTATATTTTTGACTGTTTCAATACGATCTTTTCCCAGATGAGAACGCAGTGTTTTGATGTAGGTGCGCAGTGAGCCGGCACTTGGTTCTTCATCGAACTCCCAGAGTGCGGCATGGATCTTGTCATAGACGACAAGCTGATTGGGATGTTCGAGCAGGAGCGCAAGCAGTTTGGCTTCTTTATGTTTTAGTGGAATAGTATTGCCGTCCAATGCCAGTCTGAACTCTTTGGGATAATAATTGAGACCGTTACCCAGATCGACATGGTTGTCTCTGCTACCGTAGCGCTTTCTGAGTTGGGCTTCTATGCGGACAAGGAGTTCTTTCAGGGCAAAGGGCTTGCGAATGTAGTCGTCACAGCCTATGTCGAACCCTTTGCTGACATCGTCGATACTGTGAAGGGAGGTAATGAAAATGGCGGGCGTGTCGTTCCCTTCCTTTCGCAAATCAGAGAGAAGGTCAAATCCACTTTGCTGCGGCACTTTGATGTCAAGCAGCATCAGGTCGACATCGGTCTCATAAAGCAGATCTTTTGCCTGATGGCCGTCATAGGCAGGCAGAACAGTATACTGGTGGTGTTCAAGGAACTGTTTGACTGTATCGTTCAGCTGAAGATCATCTTCAAGCAGCAGTATTTTCCTTTGCATGGCTTACCTTTTTCTGTATTGCTGCATTATATCTTTTTATTATCAACCAAATATCAATTGCTTCAACCATCTATCAGCAAGTTAGGGAAATAATAGCATATCTACTTTTTGAAGGTGTGTGATGCGGATAAAACTAAAAACTGCACTGAAACAGACGCTCAAAACACTTTTAATGATCTCCCCCATGCTTCTTGCGATCATCGGGCTTATAGGGGTATTCAAGGCATTCATCACTCCTGAAATGCTCCATACCCTTTTTAACGGATCCATGCTGCACGATATGCTTGTGGGTGTAGGATTGGGCGGTGTGTCTGTGGGGCAGCCGTTCCTGAGCTACATCATCGGCGGGGAACTTCTGGACGAAGGGGCCTCCTTTTACGGGGTGACGGCGTTCATCCTCGCTTTTGTGACACTGGGAGTGGTGCAACTGCCTATGGAATTTTCCATCTTCGGCCTCAGGTTTACCCTGATAAGAAACCTTTTGAGCCTACTGTTCGCTTTTTTTCTCTCCTGGGCCATAGCATTTACACTGGGAGTACTGTCATGAAAAAAAGCAAAAGCGGACTGGTCATGCTCGGTATCGTTGTCATTCTGTATGCTGTACTCTTCTTTCTGAAGCCAGACAAAACCATGGATGCACTCGGTGAGAGCCTGGGTGTACTGGAGATGATCATCCCCATTCTGCTGATCGTCTTTTTTATCATGGCGCTGCTGGGCACCTTCATCGATGAAAAAGCCATTTCGAAACATTTGGGAGAGGAGAGCGGTGCCAAAGGCTGGCTGCTGGCACTGGTGGGAGGCATATTGAGCCACGGGCCGGGTTACGTCTGGTACCCCTTGCTTCAGAACCTCAGAGAGCAGGGGGCAAGAGACGGTCTCGTGGTCGCCTTCGTCTATGCCCGGGCCATCAAGATCCCGTGGATCCCGCTTATGATAAGCTACTTCGGCTGGGCCTTTACGCTGGTCTACACTTTCTATGTAGTGTTGGGCGCCTGGCTGCAGGGGGTCATCGCAGACAGATTCGATGATAAAAAGGGGCATCAGTGAAACTCAGTGAACTCCGTCCCAAGCAGAAGGCGATCATTAAATCTATCGGAGATATAGGAGAATTAAAAAACCGTTTGATGGAGCTGGGTGTACTGTGTGGTGAGCCTGTTCAGGTCGTACGGATCGCACCTATGGGGGACCCCATAGAGATACGTGTAGGAGATGAACATCTGGCACTGCGCGATGAGGATGCCCAAAAGATAGAAGTTGAAGCTATATCCCAGCTGAGAAAGCGTGAAAGAAAAGGACTTTCATGATACGTATTCCCTTTGTGGGCAATCCCAATACCGGCAAAACAGCCCTTATCAATGCGGTGGCGAAGAGTGACCTTGAAGTAGGCAACTGGCCCGGAGTTACCGTAGAGAAGAAAGAAGCGAAATTTACCTATGAGGGAGAGGAGGTCGTATTGGTCGATCTCCCCGGAGCCTATACGCTCAGCCCCTATTCACTGGAAGAGAAGATCAGCAGGAATATGCTGGCAGAAGGGAGGTATGAGGGCATCATCGATGTCGTCGATACGACCAACCTCCGCCGTAATCTCTACCTCACTCTCGAACTGATCGATATGCAGAGACCTATGGTCCTGGCACTCAATATGTTCGATGATTTCACCAAACGGGGGTATGAACTCGACACCGAAAAATTACAGGAGATCCTGGGCATACCGGCCATACCGACGATCGCCTCCAGAGGACTGGGTACGCAAAAACTGATCGATGCTGCCATTGCCGCAGTGAAGGAACAGACTGTTCCTCATATTCAGCCTTATCAGGAGCATATTGAAAAAGAGATCGCTTTTTTGATGCATGCAATGCCTCAGACCGGTCTGTCACCCCGGTTTTTCGCGATACAGCTGATCGCGGACGATCCTTATGCCCATGCTTTGGCTGAGACCTTAAAAGACAAGGAACTCATAGAGAAAGCGGCAAAGGCTAGAAGCAGGCTTGAAACCCACATGAAGCTTCCGGTTAAAACGATCATTACGCGTGCCAGATATGAGGTTATAGACCGTTTGCTGGAGATCGTTCTGAAAAAACCGATCCTGGACAAAGTACTGCTAAGCGAAAAGATCGATGCCGTTCTTTTACACAAGTGGCTGGGGATCCCTTTGTTCTTTCTCATTATGATGCTGATGTTCAAACTGACCTTTGACGGCAGCGGCTCTCTGGTGACATGGGTTTCGAACTTTTTTCAGGACTTTCTGAACAAATACATTTCGCTGAGCCTTCAGGATTCAGTGCCGCCCTGGGTCGTGTCACTGCTCACAGACGGTATCGTGAGCGGTGTGGGGCTGGTGCTTTCCTTTTTGCCGCTTCTGTTCCTGCTCTACTTTTTTATGGCAATGCTGGAAGAGAGCGGCTATATGGCACGGGTCAGTTTCCTGCTTGACCGTGCAGGCAGGACACTGGGTATCAAAGGCAATGCCTTTATCTCCATGATCATCGGTTTTGGGTGCAATGTACCCGCCGTTTATGCCACACGTACACTTACGACGAAACGGGAACGCATCGTGACCATCCTGATGATCCCCCTGATGAGCTGCAGTGCCAGACTGCCGATCTATGCACTTTTTACGGCGATCTTTTTTCAGGCACATCAGGTGTTGGTGATTATGTCACTCTATCTTCTCGGGATCATTGTTGCACTCTTTTTGGGCTGGATCGCCAATCTCATTCTGCCTTCGGAAGAGGGCAAACCTTTTTTTCTGGAACTGCCGACTTATCATATGCCAAATATGAAAGCTGTCTGGGTTCTGATGTGGCCGAAACTCAAAGATTTCATTGTGCGGGCAGGGACGGTGATCGTCATGGCTTCGATCATTTTGTGGGGTATCATCAAACTTCCTGTAGGGACCGATCCTCATAACTCATATCTGGCACAAACGGCTAAATTGGTTACACCGGTCTTTAAGCCGGCAGGGTTCGGAGAACATTGGGAACCTGTAGCTGCCATGATCCCCGGGACACTTGCCAAAGAGGTAGTAATAAGTTCACTGGGGACGATCTACGGTGTGGAAATAAAAAATGAAATGACCAGAAGTACGTTCAAAGAAGATACGATCATGCAGCTCAAAGCTTTGAAAGAAGCCTTTGTAAATGCTTTTTTACACATGTTCAATATTCACATTGAAAGTTTAAACAATGTACAACCCAGTACACTGCAGCAGAAACTCCGGAAGCAGTTTGCCTCTCCACTGGCTGCATTCAGCTATCTGGTCTTCATTTTGCTCTATATCCCCTGTGTCTCTACGATGGCAGCGATCAAAACAGAGCTCGGGATGCGATGGATGCTATTTGAAACTGCTCTTTTGCCACTTGTAGCCTATGCGGTGAGTGTATTGGTCTATCAGTTTGGATTGAGGTTTTTATAGATTCTGTTTTTCTTTTTCTCTCTTCAAGCGGCTGATTATGCTGTTCTTTGCTAAATGAAATATAAGGTGTTACCTTATTTTTTTCATACAGTGTGATATTTGATTCACTGAAATATCCTGCATCTGTCACAATCAAAGGTGGTATGAATCCAGGATATCTGTCAAACCATTGGAGTGTGGGAGCAATCTCTAATTAGTCATTGGTATTTTGAGTGACATGAT
The DNA here is from genome assembly GCF_000010345.1 of Sulfurovum sp. NBC37-1. Classification (NCBI taxonomy): domain Bacteria; kingdom Pseudomonadati; phylum Campylobacterota; class Epsilonproteobacteria; order Campylobacterales; family Sulfurovaceae; genus Sulfurovum; species Sulfurovum sp. NBC37-1. The sequence goes on along the minus strand of NC_009663.1, from coordinate 1,435,960 downwards.
GATGGAGTATGAGTCTTAACTCGTATTTGATTGAAGTTTGTGCATTGCAGCACTATATAAATCCTCCTCGTGAAGTTTTCATAATACGGGACTTTTTATCTGTCAAATTGATGTGATCTTTATCTTTGATATCTTTGGTAGGAGGTTTAGGTGTTTTGCCTCTTGGTCTTTTACTTGTTTTTTTCCTCTTTGGCTTTACGTTTCTCCATCTTATCCAGATACTCGCCTGTAATACGCTTTAGCTCGCTGCTCTATTTTTGTTTTGGCTTCTTTGATCACAGAGATATGATACTCTCTTCTGCAGATCTCTTCGGGAATATCCATGCCGTCATTCTCTTCAGTGTTATCTTCTTCATTGGCTTTTTGCATCAGAATTTTTACTTCAACTTCAAGTTGTTCCTGCAATTTATTGGCGTGTGCATAATTGATTGCTTTGTGGATAATTCCCTGAAAAATCCGGACAATTTTTTGTGAAAATTTCTTTCCTACAATTACTATAATCTTTGAGATTACAACAAAATTTATGTTTGAGAATGGTGAGTTCTGCAGATTCTTAGTGAGCGACCACGTGCATATACTTATTTCGATACCATCGAAATATTCTGTAACACAAGCTGTCAGATTCATTAAAGGAAAAAGTGTAATAACGATAGCACGAATATATATTAGGAAGAAGAAAAAACTTTACAGGACAAAACTTCTGGGCAAGAGGCTATCATGTTTCAAAAGTCAGAAGAGATGAAGCTAAGATTAGAGCGTACATATGACGGAAGATCAAAAGATTGATAAATTAGCACTGTTTTAGGTGTCACCCTTAGGCGGTTAGACCGCTTTGAATGTCTCCTGGTCCCAAGCCTTCGGCAGAGTCGGAGGCTTGGGACTTTGTATAATTTTAGAGTTAATATTCTACTATTGAATCAACATAAGAAGCCAATGCTTCATTGATAAAATATTTAAGAGTTCTTCCGGGTCTCGGATTGATCTCAAAAATTTTTATACTCTTATTTATAACTTTATAATTAAAACAACATATTCCTTCATAATTCATGGTAGATAAAATATCTTCAAAAATTGGTTTATATTCATTATGGTTTATTTCTTTTTTGGAATTAAAACAATACTTTTTGCCTTTAATAAAATATTTTTCTTGAAAGGTAAATTTTAATACTTTGAAAAAAATAATCTTATTATTGGTAGAAATTATATGGGCTGTATACTCATCTTGCCCATGAATATATTCCTGAGTAAAATAATTTTTTGAAGCAAACTTAGCCTTATATGCCATTTCCATATTTTGATTTTCAATAATATAAATATTTTTACCATTAACCCCAATCTCTTTTCTGAGAAGATATGGATAATCAAAATTACTATTTATTTTTGGAAAATATTCTACAAAGCCATTTTTTGCCAAATAATTATAAAATTTTCTTTTATTATTGCAAGTATTAATACAGAATTTAGAAGGTATTGAGTATGACTTCTTAGGAAACAAATTTCTATGAGTGGCAATGTATTCCTCGGCCTCGATTGTCAAAGGGACAATAAAGTCAAAGCACTTTGGATCAATGGAGCCAAAGATGTAAAAAAATGCTTCATAATCTTTGATTTTATTGTTTAGAGCCTTGTCCCACCCATATTTTGTATAGAGAAAGAGTATGGTTTTTGTTGAAGATTTTTTTGCTAGTAAGTATCTTTTTTTATCTATAAATTTAATATTATAATTAAGTTCTTTCAAGTTCTGTCTCTCATATATTTATCATTATTTTCTTGTTCAGTTTGCACATAAAAAACTTACTATACATCCTCCCTCATTCAGGATTTTTGCCATTTTACACTTCTTGCTGTAAAAGTTTACCATAGAACCACTTGCAGATTTCTACAAAAAGCTGATTTAAATTTTGGGAGTAAGTTATAATCTGAAAAATTTCCCCGTTACTTGCAGCGGGGTAGTTCATTTCGAATATCAGATAGATAGTATGTAGCGAAAAACTATACGTGATTGAAAAATAGGGTATACTTTCCCATCAAGGTAAAGGGATCATTCATGTCGGAAAATATACCCGCAGTTCAACAATTTGAAACACTTTTGCAAAGTAATCATGTTGCATCGGACAGCCTTGCCAGAATGCTTCTGGAGCTTGCCTATCAGGATTATGGTCTCTTCTTTACCAATCTCTCCAAAGTGCCAAAAGATCTCCTTGCAGAAGTGATCCTGGCACTTCCTCTCTCGCTTTTCAAAGAAGCGGTCAGTATGCTTCCGCACAAAAAGCTGGCCGATGTGATCTCCTATCTGGAAAGTGATAAAGCGACAGATTTTATACAGAGACTGGAGAGAGTCGAACCACAGGTCAAAGAGGCGATCTATCCTCTTTTACACCCAAATCAACAGGAACAGATAAGCCGTCTTTCACAATATCGTTCGGATGAAGCAGGTGCTTACATGCAGACTGAACTGCTGTGGGCTACCACAGATGAACATATTGCTGAGATCAAAGAGAAACTCAGGGTTTTCAAAAAACATAAAGCGGAAATGCCTCTCATCAAACTCTTTGTTACCGACAAAGAAGGACATTTGGTCGCCACCGTCCACTTCAGTGATCTGCTGCTTTTTGAAGATGAGAAGACCCTGGCAGAAGTCATAGATGCACTCCCCTCTCACAAGCCTCTGTCTGTTCGGGATCATACTCTCATTACGGAAGTAACAAAGCTGTTTCGGGAATTCGATCTGGCTATGGTCGCAGTGGTCGATAGCGAAAACAGATTACAGGGATGTATCGTTTTTGACGATATTTACGATCTGATATTTGCAGAAGAAGAGGCGCAGGCGTTTAAAATGAGCGGTACAAAGCAGGAAGCCGAAGAAGAGAGTCTGCAGAGTGCACAAAGACACAGACTGAAGTGGATATTCATAAACCTCGGAGCTATTCTCATTGCAGCTTCAGTCGTCAATTTTTTCAGGGAGACCATCGAGCAGATCGTGGTTTTGGCCGTAATGATGCCGGTCATTGCGGCGCTGGGAGGCAATGTGGGCAACCAGGCTGTTACGGTTACCGTACGCCGTCTGGCATTGGGAGAGACGTCATGGCAATATGCCAAAGAGATTCTTGCCAAAGAGATTTACATTGGGGTGATCAACGGTGTTATTATCGGTCTGATAGTGGGGACAGTAGCTTATTTCTGGTTTCAGATTCCCATGCTGGGAGTCGTCATAGGACTTGCAATCATTATCAACCTTTCGATCGCAGGATTGCTTGGTTCCCTTTTGCCGCTTACTTTCAAACATTTTGATATTGATCCTGCCATTGCCTCGCCCCTGCTGCTGACAACGGCGACCGATGCGATCGGTTTTTTTGTCTTTTTGGGGCTTGCCAAGATAATGTTATTTTAAAATAGATGCTTTAGAGGTACCCTACAGTAACCCCAAAAGTGCCACAAGAAGGACAGGCGGTGTAATGACCAGTCCTACTTTCATATACTCTCCCCAGCCGATCTTGACACCTTTTTGTGCCAGTACATGTAGCCAGAGCAGGGTGGCGAGTGATCCGATAGGCGTCATTTTAGGTCCGAGGTTGGAGCCGAGGATGTTAGCGTAGACCAGTGCTTCGTTACCCACATATCCCACCTTATCGATGGCGATGTCCATGATCATGATGGTCGGCATATTGTTCATGATCGAAGAGATGACTGCGGAGAGGAAACCTGTCCCGATGATCGCTGTAGTTTCTCCCTGATGTCTTAGCATTTCTATCCAGGCAGCCACTTCATCCGTCAGGCCTGCATTTTTGAGTCCATACACGACGATATAGAGCCCGATACTGAACCAGACCACCTGCCATGGTGCCGCTTTGATGGTCATAATGGGCTTGGTCGCCTTATGGTGGTTTGCAATGGTGAGAAAGACAAGTGCACCGCCCAGGGCGAAGACGGAGACAGGCAGGTGGTAATGGTCACCGATGAAATACCCAACCATCAGGAAGGCAAGGAAGAACCAACTGAGCTTGAACATGGTCCGGTTCTTGATGACCGAAGAGGCTTCAGGGAGCTGATTGACATCGACTGTTAAAGGAATATCTTTTCTGAAATAGAACCAGAGTACAGCGATAGAGGCAACAATACTCAGGAGATTCGGCAGAAACATGTTCTTGGCATACTCTACGAAACCGATGTCGAAGTAGCCGGCAGTGACGATGTTGGTAAGGTTGGAGATGACCAGCGGGTTGGACGCTGAGTCACCGATGAACCCGCCCGCCATCAAAAAGGCGAAGATGGGCAGCGGCTTCATTTTGAGATACTTCATCTTGGCCAGCAGGATGGGGGTCAGGATGAGCGCCGCACCGTCGTTGGCGAAGAAGGCTGCAACGATGGCACCGAGCAAAAGGATGTAAACGAACATCTTGTTCCCGCTTCCGCCGCTGAGCTTTGCCATCTTGATGGCTGCCCATTCAAAAAATCCGATCTCGTCGAGTACCAGGGAGAGGATGATAATACCGATGAACGCAAGCGTGGCATCCCAGACGATGTCGGTTACGATAATGACGTCATCGAAACTGACGACACCCAGCAGCAGTGCCACGACAGCACCGATCACTGCAGTTGTTCCTATTTGAAGTCCTCTGGGTTGCCAGATGACAAAGAGAAGTGTCACCAGAAAGAGGCTCATTGCGAGTATCATGAATATCCTTTTATTTTGAATAAGTATTATTTTTGGTGAAGTATAACAGAATTATTGCATTAAATCAAGATATCTTGATATATTAGAAATATTATGCTACACTTCTGCATAAAAAGTAAAAAAGGCAGTATGGATATGGAAGATTTTTTAAAGACGGTTTCAGCTCTAAATGATGAAACACGTGTGCTTCTGTTGCGTTTTTTTGATACCTATGGAGAATTATGTGTCTGTGACCTTCAAGCCTCGCTTGACATGATACAGTCACGCCTCTCCCGACATCTGAAAATCTTAAAAGAGGCAGGCTTTTTACGTGTGGATCGCAAGGGGACGTGGGCGTATTATTCCATCCGTTCACCGCTTGACAGGTTCAGGTTGGAAGCCCTTGAAGAGATTCGTCATCTCGACATAGAGCTGCCGCCACTAAAAAAACTATCACAAACAGGAGAATGTAAAATATGAACAATAAAAAAAAGGTACTGATCTTATGTACAGGGAACAGCTGCCGTTCCATTATGGCTGAAGCGATGATCAACGCAAAACTCGGTGATTGTGTTGAGGCACAGAGTTCGGGTGTCAAAGCAAGCGGGAAGGTGAATCCCCATGCCAAAGCGCTTCTGGAGTCCAAAGGAGAGTGGAGAGACGAGTACCACTCCAAGGTCATAGAGACAGTACTCGATACACCGTTCGATCTTGTGGTGACCGTATGCGACGCAGCCAAAGAGACCTGCCCGATGTTCCCCAAAGCGGTCAAAACGATCCATGTCGGTTTTGAAGACCCAAGCGGAAAAGCTGATGAGGAGTACGCTAAGACCTACGAGCTCATAGAAAAAAAGCTTCTTCCCATTATTAAAAAAGAACTGTGTGAATAAAAATAAAAAAGAATAAATATTAGCCACTTGCAGATTCCCACAAAAAGCTGATTATTAAAGTTTTAACGCAGTAAAAAAGCTGATTCTGATTTCAAGAAGTTATAATTTTTTACGACAAAAATCTAACAGAAAAAAGAGTCAGCTATGAAAGAGATTATACCTTTACCACATCAAAAATGTGGCTTAAAGTCCTTAATCTGGAACAGAACCTTTTTCCTCAACTTCAAGAGACTTTTGGTCTATTGAGTTCCAAAGAAGAAAAATTAATGAAGATCCTGGATTTTGCAGAAATAGAAACATTTGTATCTACGGTACAGATTACCAATTCTCCTAAAGACAGAGAAGAGCACCCCAAGGGCATTTCTTTCAGGGCATGGCAAGAGCCTTTGTCGCTAAATCTGTCTATAACTTTCAAACAACCAGAGCTCTAATAGAGAGACTCGAAGTGGATAAGACACTACGCATGCTGTGTGGATGGCGATATCATACCAAGCTACCCAGTGAGTCAAAATTCAGCCGTGTATTTGATGAATTCTCAAAGCAATGCATTGCCAGCAAAGCTCAGGATATGTTTATAGAGAAATATCTCAGTGATGTACTCTTTTTTATGGCAGTACCGATTCAACAGCTATAGAACTAAGAGAAAAACCTGCTAAAAAAGAGAAGAGCAAAGATACGAAGCCAAAACGTAAACGTGGACGACCAAAAAAAGGCGAAGTTGCACCACCCAAAGAACCGACTATTTTAGAAAAACAGGAAAAAATGCAAACCACACAGGAGATGCTGTCGCTTGTCTCAACACAGTGCGATGTGGGTATCAAGCAGAATGCACAAGGTATATAGATACAAATGGACAGGAGGGAAGCTTCATATGACAATCATAGATGGTGATATGCCCCTTACAGCAATGTACTCATCTGCATCGGTACATGATAGCTCTTTGGTTCTGCCGATGATCAACGAGACCAGTTCAAAAGTAAACTATCTCTATGATTTACAGGATGCAGCTTATGATAGCAATGTCATCAAAATATTCTCTGTCAATAATGGTCACAGACCCATTATTGATATCAATCCTAAAAACTCCAAAGCACTTAAAGCGCAGATAACTTTAGCTAAAAGTGAAAAAGAGATATTAAAATCTTTCAATCTCTATAACAATTCAAATGGGTACGATAAGATTTACTATAGAGGAGCTATTATAAAGGTAGCTTCAGTTTTATCCTTTGGTGTTTTATCTATTTGTATTCATCAATCATTGAAGCTTGTGATCTGATGATTTGAAAGTCATAAAAACAGGAACAAAAAAATTGACTTCTATCCATGGTATATGCCTTAGAAATAGGATTTTTAGGATAAAAATCAAAAAAGTGTAGTAAAATTGATGAAATAGCAGCCTGCAATATTTTTTAAACTTAGAAATTTGCTACAGGCTACTTGTAATTGGTTGAATTTGCAAGTGGCTCTATATAAAAATAATTGAACAATAAACGTATAGAAAAAGAGCGATATGACAACTACAAAAAAAACTGAGATGGATGAAAAAATCAAAGAGCGTTTTGAACTTGCGCTCTGTGGCAGTAAAACATCCATTTTGGATTGGGATATGGTGAACCATACACTCTATATTTCTCCAAGCTGGAAAGAGATGTTGGGCTACAGGGAGGATGAACTGCCCAATGCCGAAAGCACATGGAAAAAACTGGCATATCCCCGAGACATCGTAAATGTCATGAGGTCACTCAAAAAGCATATCAGGGAACATCGTAAAGTATTTGAGAACAACCATCGTCTGCGACATAAGGACGGACACTGGATATGGGTGCTTGGAAGAGCACGTATCATTTATGATGAAGCGGGTAATCCGATACGGATGGTGGGTACGCATACCGATATTACCGAAGAGAAAGAACTTCAGCTTAAGTACTCTCAACAGGCACAGGTATTGGAACAGATACATGATGCGGTAATATTGCTTGATATGGACGGGTTTATCAGAAGCTGGAACAAGGGCTCAGAGATACTTTTTGAGTATCGGGCCGATGAGGTAATCGGTAAAAATTTCTCTATTCTATTTTCGGACAATATCACAAGCGCATATGAAAAATGGATATCCGAGCTAAAGGAGAATGGAGAGTACAAAGGAGAGATGTTCTTGCAGAAGAAATCGGGAGAACCTCTCTATGCCGTATTTTCATTCTCGCTTTTAAAGAATCAGAATGGGGAGACAACGGAAGTCGTCAGCCTTATCCATGATATTACGGAACAGAAAAAGGCTGAAGCAGTATTGCAGGAACAAAAGAACATTTTGCGTTACCAGGCACACCACGATGCATTGACACGCCTTCCAAATCGCGTACTTTTTTTTGACAGGTTGGAGCAGAGCATTCGAAAGACAGCGCGATCCGAAAAGGACTTTGCACTTTTCTTCATTGACCTGGATAAATTCAAGCATATCAATGATTCTTTGGGACACAGTATCGGCGACAGGGTTCTCAGAGTTACGGCAAAACGCATAAAAGAGACCATTCGGCAGGAGGACACACTCGCGCGTTTGAGTGGTGACGAATTTACAGTGATCATGGAAGATCTGGGGCATCCTGAAGATGCTTCTGTTTTGGCCGAGAAGATCCTCTTAGTCCTGCAAAAGCCTATGTACATTGACGAATATACATTGTATATTTCAGGGAGTATCGGTATCAGTCTCTATCCGCAGGATGCCATGGATACAGAGAGTCTGCTGAAATATGCTGATACAGCCATGTATAAAGCCAAGGAGAATGGCCGTAATACCTTCGAGTTTTATGCACCCGAGATGACAGAATACGCGCTTGAACGTATAGCGATGAAGACAAGTCTAAAGGAAGCAATAGAGAAAGAGGAACTGTGTGTCCATTACCAGCCTCAGATTGATGCGAGGGCAGAGTGCATTATCGGTGTTGAAGCCTTGGTTAGATGGCAGCACCCCACAAGAGGTCTGCTCCATCCTGAAGCATTCATTTCTTTGGCTGAAGATACAGGTTTGATCGTCGACATTGACAAATGGGTTATGAGAACAGCTATGAAGCAGGTATCGACCTGGCATCAGGAGGGATTGGTCTCTGATGTACTCGCATTGAACATTTCCATCAAACAGCTTGAAGGACATAATTTTATGGAAGAGATTGCAGCATGTCTTGATGATTTTGATTTCAAGCCCAAATGGCTGGAGTTGGAGATCCCTGAAGGGCAAGTGATGAAAAACCATACGGAGACTATCGAGAGACTTAAGGAACTCAGTGTCATGGGTATAGGTATATCGATAGATGATTTCGGTACAGGATACTCATCGCTCTCCCTTCTTAAGCGTCTGCCTATCAACCGTTTGAAGATCGACAAGTCTTTCATAGAATTTATTCCGAATGAAGAAGATGTAGCTATTGTCAAGGCGATCATTGCACTGGCTAACAGCCTAAAACTTGATGTCATTGCCGAAGGGGTTGAAACAGATGATCAGAAAGATTTTCTGGTCGAGAACGGCTGTACCAAGATACAGGGGTATTACTACAGCAGACCTATTGCATCAGAACAGATGAAGCATTTTCTGCAAAAAAGACAGTGTGCATCCCGAACTCCTTTATAAAAAAATGGCAATATGCCATATTTTTCTTTCTCTGCTTCTTTCTTTGGCTATAGTAATAAAAAAGAAGATCTATGTTCCTGCATATCGATATCGATAGTTTTTTTGCTTCAGCTGAACGGACGGTAGACTCCTCTCTCAAAGGCATACCCATGGCTGTGGGCAGCCGAAGCAATCTGGAGATATTCAACCGTAAACGTACCAATATCAGACTGATGAACGATAACAGCGGTGCCTTTGTGACACCGGTATTTTACAGTGACAGGGAAAAGACATTCGACTCCTATTTCGTAGACAGGGTAGAGGGGAAAGAGAAGATACGCGGTATCATCACTACGGCCAGTTACGAGGCACGGGCGTATGGGGTCAAGACGGCGATGCCCATTGCACAGGCGTTGCAGCTGTGTCCCCAAATGGTGGTGGTCCCTTCCAACTATCCGCGCTATCACAGGTTTTCTCATCAAATACATGCCTTTATGATGAAAGAGATGCCCAAGGTGGAGCAGTTCAGTATCGATGAGTTCTTTGCCGATGTCAGCGGCTGGATAGAAGATGAAAACGTATACGCCTTTGCCCAGGAGCTGAAAGCCAAAATGATCGAACGGTTCGATATCCCGGTATCCATCGGGATATCCAAAGCCAAATGGATCGCGAAGCTCGCTACAGAATCGGCCAAGCCTTTCGGAGTCTATGAAGTAAAAGATATCGATGCCTACATCGAAGATATGCCCATTAAAGCATTTCCAGGTATAGGAAGAGGGTTCCAGAAACGCCTGGAAGACCGATATATCAAAACACTGGGAGATGTGAAACGGAACAAATCGCTCTTTTACTCCTGGAAAAAGCCAGGCATACAACTCTACCACAGGGTCACAGGTACCTGCAATGAAGGTATTGAAAGCAGGGGGGAGAGAAAGTCCATCGGGATCAGCAGAACCTTCGACCCGCTCTATGACCCTCATGAGGTCAAAAGGCGGATCATGATCATGGCCAGGCATATTACCTACATGGTCATGGCGATCGAAGTGAACCCGACCACGTTCTACCTCAAGGTAAACTATGAGTATGGCATCAGGGCCAAGAAGAGTGAAACGGTCAACAGGCTTTTCAGTGAACAGCTCTTCAAGAGTGAACTTTCCACCATGTTTGAAGAGGTGATGTTACCGGGCAAGGGTGCAGTGAAACTGACGCTAAATGTATCAAACTTCACCATGCATCATGCCAGAACACTTTCTTTGCTTGACCTGAACGATGATATCTCCGCCCATGCACTCACTTGTCACATCCATTCCCTTAGAGAGCAATTTGGACTCGATATAGTCAAAACAGCAGATGAGTTATAGTATAATATGACATGAATTTTATAAAGAAACTATTGTATTTTAAAACGTACAGGGAAATCAAGCCTGAGGTACTTCAGAATCTTTTTTCCTCCATGCAAGGGACACTAATCGCTCTTGTCATACTTGAAACAATCCTCTTTTTTATGCTGCTCCCGTTCATGGGAAAGATAATGTATCTGTGGTATGCCGTGATCCTTTCTCTCTCAGTATCTCGCTTGTATGATGGATATCAGTACAGAAAAAACCCAAAAAAACATTCTGTGGTGCATTGGCATAAACTGGTTGCTGTCAAGGCTTGGTCAACAGCTCTTTTGCTGATGCTTTTGGCTCTGATCACCATACCCCAGCTCAGTGAGTACCATCAGCTTTTTGTATTTATGATCCTTATTGGTATCAGCGGAGGGGCGGTCCTGTCTCTCTCTTCGGACTACCGTATGGCCATTATCCATGTTACGATACTGCTCGTGCCTGTTGCCGTAGAAATGCTGCTGCTGCAGACATGGAATTCAATCATTATCGGGTTGCTGCTGATACTCTATTTCATTACATTGGTCAGTGTCGTGTTCAGTGACCATGACATCAATCTTCTGATGGAGAGAAAGAATGAAGAGATCGCAAGGGTGCAGTCTGAGCTCCAGAGTAAGCAGGAAATGCTATCACTCATTTTCGAACAGGCTCCCATAGGTATATTCACGTACAATAATGATCTTGTCATTACAGACTGCAATCAGACATCTCTTGATCTTTTCAGACTGAAAAAAGAGGAGATCGTAGGTATCAGCCTAAGCCAACTTCCAGACAGCAGTCCCGTGGAACCTTCGAAGAAAGCACTTACAGAGGGGACACAGACCTATGTTGGTCCCTACCGCTCCATAAAAAAGATTGACTACTGGGTTGAAGCCAAATGTGCACCTCTTTACAATAGGGAATACAATGTAGTGGGAGGTATTACCCTGATAGAGGATAAGACAAAAGAGCATAATGCGCTGAAAGAGCTGCAATATTATGCAACGCATGATTCTCTGACATCACTGAACAACCGAAGAGGATTTATATCATTCATGGAAAAGATGATCTCAAGACAAGAGCATCAGACATACTATTCCATCCTTTTCTATATGGATCTCAACCAGTTCAAATACATCAATGACTCCCTGGGCCATTCTTTCGGAGACAAACTTCTCATAGCGGTTTCCGAACGCCTGAAACTGCTTGTGGATGAACATAACAACCTCACCAGAATGGGAGGTGATGAATTCATTATCGTTGCACCTTTCATAGATAAGGAGTTGCAAAAAACAAAAGAAAAGGCTGAAGAGTGTATAGCAAAAATACAGAAAAGTTTCGATGAACCTTTCGTGATAGACGATGTCCTCCTGCATGTAAAAACCAGTATAGGTGTGGTTATCATCGAACCGAATTTCAATAATATAGAAGAGATCGTGAGGCATGCGGATGTTTCCATGTACCAGGCAAAAAAACATGGACATGAGTATATTTCTTATTATAACAAGGCATTGGATGCTGAACGTAAAAAAATCTTTAATCTGCAGCATGAACTTATCTCTGCACTGCGTGACAATGAACTGGAACTCTACTATCAGCCAATTGTCAATATAAAAGATGATTCGTTACGTGCGGCTGAAGCACTGATCCGCTGGCAGCACCCTGAACAGGGCCTTGTCCTGCCTGAAGACTTCATTCCTGTGGCCATTGAGTCTGGTATCATAGTAGAGGTGGGCTGGTGGGTTCTCGATACGGTATGCAGACAGATAAAAGAGTGGAAAGAAACAGGAAAGTGGAAAGTAAAATATGTTTCCATTAACCTCAATGCAAAGCAGTTGCTGAAAAATAATTTTGCACGGACTTTTCTGGGAAAACTTGATGAATACGGGGTCAACAGTTCCGATATCAAAATAGAGATCACAGAAACTTCCCTGATCGATAATTTTGAAATAACACAGGATGTGATACAGGAGTTGCAGAAAAACGGTATCAAATGTGCCATTGATGATTTTGGCACAGGGTATTCGTCACTCTCCTATTTGAAAAAGCTCTCTTTCTCCGTCTTGAAGATCGACAGGGAGTTTATGTTTGACCTTGTCAGTGATGAGGAGAGTATCACATTGATGCGTACCATGATCAGTATCGGGAAACAGTTCAACTATAATGTGGTCATAGAAGGGATCGAGGATATCTATCAAAAGAACCTCATCAGAGAGATCGATGACACAGTAAGTTATCAGGGATACGTCATCAGCCCACCTCTTCCTGAGGCGGAATTTAGAGAAAGGTTTCTGAGTTAATAAAGGGAACCTTTAAAAATATCCGATCAAAAAACGATTTGCCCATCATTCTGCATTCGCATCATGATTTCTTTGGCCTTTTGATGGCCCTGGAAAGAAGCTTTTCGGCACCACTCAATGGCTTTTTCCTTATTCTCTTCACAGCCAAGCCCCATGTCGTAGAGAGCGCCGAGGTTGAACTGTGCAGAGGCATTGCCTGCCATAGCGGCTTTTTTGAAAAGGACATAGGCTTTTTTATAGTCCTGTTCGACACCGCGTCCCTCTTTGAACATGGCTGCAAGGTTGTTGAAGGCATCGATGTTGCCTCTTTTTGCCGCCTCTTCGTACCAGAAGGCCGCTTCGGAAAAATTCTGTTCGCAGCCTTCACCGTTCTCGAGCATCAGCGCCACTTCGAACTGTGCGAGTGGCACTTCTCTTGTGGCGGCTTCAAGGTAGTTCTCAAAGGCTTTCTTTGAATCCTGATCCACACCGAAGCCTCTGAAGTAGAGGAATCCGAGGTAATAGAAAGAGGTCGGCTCTTTCTGCTCGGCCAGGGCAGAGTAGAGTGCAAAGGCTTTGTCGTATTCTTTTGCGCTCAGTGTATTGAACGCTTCTTGTAACTGTGCAGTCATCTCAGCCGCCGAACCCTTGAAGCTCAGCTTTGACTTTTTCTATTTTGTTCTGCGCCTCTTCAAGCGCCTTTCGGTTCACTGCAATGACCTGTTCAGGTGCATTGGCGACGAATTTTTTGTTGTTGAGCATTCCTGAAAGCTTCTGTATCTCTTTTTCAAGCTTCTCTTTCTGTTTGGTGAGTTTGCCGATGATCGCGGACATATCGATATCTTCCGTGGAGATCATCGTCTCAAGGCTGTCGGAAACGTCAGTGACACAGTTTGGCAGTTTTTCATTTACAAAGCTCACCTCTTCAACTTTCCCAAGCTTCTCAATGAACGGTTTGAGCAGGGCTGTATCTGCTTCTTTGTTGAACTTGATGGCCGCCTTTTCAATCTTCTGGTTGCCTTTTTCGATGAGGGTCTTACAGCGCCTTACCGACACGATCGCTTCTATGGCAAGGTTGAACTGTTCGGCGATCTCTTCATCGATCTCGGTCACTTTTGGATAAGGCATGACCATAATGGACGTGCTCTCTTCAAGTTCTGTACCTGAAAGCCTCTGGTAAAGGTTCTCGGTAATGAAGGGCATGAAAGGGTGCAGGAGTTTCAGTGACTCCTTAAAGATGCTGCCCAGCTCGGCTACACTCTCCTTGCTTGCCTTACTCAGCTCGATGCCCCAGTCGCAAAACTCGCCCCACATGAAGCGGTAGAGTGTTGTTGCCGCATCGTTGAAGCGGTACTGGTCAATGTAGTCCCTGGTCTCTTTGACTGCAAGGTTGAAACGTGAGAGCATGTAGCGTCCAAGCGGCGTTTGAATGTTCTCCTGCTTCAGGTCTTCGAAGGTGTCCTGGTTGAGTTGCAGGTAATTCGTTGCATTGAAAAGCTTGTTGGTGAAGTTACGGCTCTGCTCGAGCTTCTCTTCACTCAGCTTGATGTCGCGTCCCTGTACAGCGAGCACGGCAAGCGTAAATCTGAGCGCATCGGTAGAGTACTTCTCTATCATGACAAGCGGATCGATGACATTCCCTTTGGATTTGGACATCTTTTCGCCTTTTTCATCTTTGACCAGCGCATGCAGATAAATGTCTTTGAAAGGGAGTTCTCCGGTAATGTTCTCACCCATCATCAACATTCTGGCAACCCAGAAAAAGAGAATGTCGAAACCGGTAATAAGAAGCTGGTTGGGGTAGAACTCTTTCATATCCTCCTCGAACCATTTTTCATTTTTGAAGGCTTCACCGTTACCCCAGCCCAGCGTTGAGAAAGGCCAGAGTCCTGAAGAGAACCAGGTGTCAAGCACATCTTCGTCCTGGTGAATGTTCTCAGAGCCACACTTCACACATTTTGTCGGTGTCTCACCGTCAAAGGCAAACTCTGCACCGCAGTCGTTACAGTACATGACCGGTATCTGGTGTCCCCACCAGAGCTGTCTGGAGATACACCAGTCACGCAGTTCACTCATCCAGGCATTGTAGGAGTTGATCCAGTGTGCTGGGAAGAATTCCGCTTCACCGTTGTTGACCTTCTCTATGGATGCTTTGGCGAATTCTTTTTTGACGAACCACTGTTTTGAAATGTAAGGTTCCACAATGTTCTTACAGCGGTAGCAGTGGCCGACTTGATGGGCATGCTCTTCCACTTTCTCTACGAAACCTTCTTCTTCGAGTTTTGCCATAATGGGTTCTCTTGCCTTAAGACGTTCCATTCCGGTAAATTCCCCGCACTCTTCGTTGAGAATACCTTTCTCATCGAAGATAGTGATGAAGTCGAGGTTATGTCTTTTGCCTACTTCGTAATCGTTCGGGTCATGTGCCGGCGTAACCTTTACGACCCCCGTACCGAACTCCATATCGACATGTTCGTCGGTGATGATCTTTACTTCACGTCCGATGAGAGGAAGCGTTACGCTCTTTCCAACAAGGTCTTTGTAGCGTTCATCGTTGGGGTTGACCATCACGGCGGTATCTCCAAAATAGGTCTCCGGACGCGTGGTCGCAACGATAACAAAGCCTGAACCGTCCGTAAGCGGATATCTGAGGTGGTAAAGATGCCCGAGATGGTCTTCATGTTCCACTTCAATGTCGGAGAGGGCACCGTCATGGGTACACCAGTTGATCATGTAGTTCCCGCGGACAATATCGCCGTTGTCGTACATTTGCTTGAAAGATTTTTTGACGGCATTGGCCAAGCCTTCGTCCATCGTGAAACGTTCACGGCTCCAGGCAGGTGATACACCGAGTTTTCTCAACTGTTTGGTAATGGCGTTGCCTGAACTGTCCTTCTGCTGCCATGCTCTTTTAAGAAAGGCTTCACGTCCTATCTCCTCTTTGGTGGTCCCTTCTGCCAGGAGCTGTTTCTCAACGACGTTCTGTGTCGCGATCCCTGCATGGTCCGTACCGGGCTGCCAGAGTGTTTTGAACCCGTCCATTCTCTTGTAACGCACGATGATGTCCTGAAGGGTGAAGGTCAGTCCGTGTCCGATATGAAGGTGCCCGGTGACATTAGGGGGAGGCATCATGATACAGAAGTTCTTTCCCTCTTCCTGTATCTCTCTGTTGCCCTCTATCTCAAAATATCCGCGGTCTTCCCAGATATTGTAGTAACTCTCTTCGATCTCTTTGGGGTTGTATACCGCTTTTTTTTCTGTTTCGCTCATCACGATCCTTCTTTGTAGCGCATCCACGCTTAATATTGCCGCGATTATAACGTAATGGTGCTTTTTCTTTTATGGTTTTAAAATGGAAGTAAAGCTTTAAGATAAATATAGAGCTGTTTGAAACGATAGATTCTATTAACCTGAAAAATAAATTTTATGCTACAATATTTTATTTAATGCAGACTTGTCGCAGATTTAAAGGGAAAGTAATGTATAGATTTTTCAAGAGTGGAAGGACTGTCCTATTGTTCTGCCTCAGTGCAACTTTATTGTTTGGACTTGAGGCAGAACAAACACAAACATTCAAACTACAATCTGGATTGGTGGTCTACAGTATTAACGGTGGTGGTATATTGACTCCCGATCTTAATCTGACGATCCGAGGTGAAGGAGAACTGCGTTTCAAAGAGTGGGGAAAAACTGCTTTATTGGAAGAGAAGATAGAAGAGCGTACTTTTGGCACTTTGCAAGATATAGAAAAATTCAACAAATGTATCAAGCATGATAAAACACAGCAATATGATGTCAATTATGAAAATATGGTCATTTTGGAAAGACCTATCCCCAAGGGTAAAGAACTTAGAAATATCACTGATGGTATGTTCCAGCATGGTGAAAAAGTGGTTGCCGGAAAGACATGTGAAGTCTGGGCTAAAGAAGGGGTACGTATATGTCTCTATAAAGGTATACCGTTACTAGTTGAAAAAGAACTTTTTGGTATTTATTATACAAAAAAAGCTCTTTTTGTAAATGAAAATATTGATGTAGATACACAGAAATGTTCCATTCCTGATTTTCCGGTACAGAAGATTGCACTTTTCAAGACTAGCATCCAACAAAAACAAGGACCTGCCGAGGTTTCACAACTGCTAGGGGAGATGCTGAATGAGATTACGCTGCAAAAAAATGCCAAAGTCAAAAAAATGAAAAAGACATATCTGAACCGTCTAGGAAAACATATTTTTGAAAAACAAAAAATCTTACTTCCTGAGTTGTTAGAGAGTATGAAACTGGCACGTGAATGTCTGTATGGAGCGGATGATAAACTGGAGGCTAATGACTGTATCAAGGAGATAAATATTTTCAAGGCCAAAATGGTCAAAGAGAATGAAGATGAGAAAAGTATCGAGATATGGGATGCCAAAGAAAAGAATAAAATATTAGATGAGTTCGACGAAAATATTTCTATCCTTGAATCTAGAATGAAATGTATACGTGCGGCTAAGAATATTACGGATCTTTCAAGGTGTATGCGTAAGTGAAGTTTTACCGTGTCTATGTTGAGGTTACCAATGTTTGTGGCCTGAGTTGTTCTTTCTGTCCTACAAAAGAACTTCCTTCTATACAGATGGATCTGGATTTCTTCGAGTCTATAATTTTACAACTCAAACCCTATACAAAAGAGATCGCCTGTCATGTAGTAGGGGATCCTTTAACCCTTTCAAATCTTTCTGCTTATCTTGATATTATCCATCAGCATGGTATGAAAGCGATGTTGACCACAAGTGGATATTTTTTGAAAAAACATACGTATAATACGCTGTTTCATCCTTGTGTCAAACAGATCAATATCTCTCTCAATAGTTATAACAAAAATGATACAACACTGACATTTGAACAGTATATGGCGCCTATACTTGATATGTGTCACAGTAAACTTGAAAGAAATGAAGAACTTTTTATTAATTTAAGAGTATGGAATCTCGATGAGATGATGAGTGAGCGTAATTTCAATGAAACTCTTTTCAGAAAGCTTTCTGAAGCATTTAATGTAATGCTTGATATAGGTGATATTTACAGAAAGAAGCCAAGATCGATCCGGCTGGAGAACAAGATATTAGTACATTTTGACAACTATTTTGAATGGCCTTCCCTAAATAACAAAGTCTATGGAGATGGTACCTGTCAGGGGTTACAGTCGCATATTGCTATTTTAGCAAGCGGTAAAGTTGTACCTTGCTGTCTGGATTGTGACGGTATCATTGAATTAGGAGATATGAAAGAAAAAAGTCTTAAAGAGATACTTTCAGGCAGCAGAACACAAAATATGATAACTGGATTCAAAGAGGGTAGTGCGATAGAAGAACTTTGCCAAAAGTGTAGTTACAAA
This sequence comes from Sulfurovum sp. NBC37-1, assembly GCF_000010345.1. Classification (NCBI taxonomy): domain Bacteria; kingdom Pseudomonadati; phylum Campylobacterota; class Epsilonproteobacteria; order Campylobacterales; family Sulfurovaceae; genus Sulfurovum; species Sulfurovum sp. NBC37-1. Next base: position 1,417,789 of record NC_009663.1, on the reverse strand, counting down.
GAGAGATTTAAGTTGTAATACAACTTAACAATAGTCCTATTGCTACTTAATTTTTATACTTAAGGTAAACTTAAGTCTTATACGGTTGAGGTAGTGAAAAAAGTATGTGGTGGGTCCTCGGGGACTCGAACCCCGGACCACTCGGTTATGAGCCGAGTGCTCTAACCAGCTGAGCTAAAGACCCGTTATTTTTGTTTTGCAGCTTTGGGCTGCATGCTGATTTTTGCGTCGGAAGTATAACGATTATAGTCTTTAAAGGCAATTAAATTCTGTAAAATTCCGAACATTACGGCAAAAATGATGAAAGAGGTCCCTCCGTGGCTGAACATGGGCAGGGGAAGGCCTACCACCGGGGCCAGTCCTATGATCATGAAGACATTGACCCCCATGTAGACGAAAAAGAGCCAGGCCAGTCCAGAAGAGAAAGTCTTGATGAGATAGTCCCTGCTGTATTTGGCAGAGAGATAGAGCAGATGGAGGATTAGCAGGATATAGAGGGAAATAACCGTGACCATGCCCTTAAGGCCAAATCGCTCTCCAAGGTAGGCAAAGATAAAGTCTGTAGATGAGACAGGCAGAAACTTGAGCTGTGTCTGTGTCGCCTCTTCTTTGCTCTTGCCCTCTATGCCTCCTGAACCGATGGCGATAAGTGCCTGGCGTACCTGATAGCTTGGCTTGTTGATCATATCGTGGATACGTTTCTTCTGGTAGGGCTTCAGGCCGTGTTCATAGACCAGGGGTGCTGCGGCACCGCCAAGCAGAAAGATGGTCACCCAGATCTTCCAGTCTATACCGATGATGAAGAGGATGCCGTATCCGGTAAGGAGCAGTACAAGGGCAGTTCCCAGGTCCGGTTCTTTGGCGATGACAACAAAAGGAATGATGATGACCAGTGACAGAACGAAGAAGCCTATGAGGCCATAGCCGCTTTTTGGAGGCGGCTTTTTGGAAATGAGATAGGCGAGCATCATGATGACATTGACTTTCATGAATTCTGAGGGCTGTATGGTGATACCGATACCGGGGATCTCGATCCATCTTTGTGCACCCAGAATGGTCTTCCCTACAAATTCAACAGCTACGAGCAGTGCAAGGTTCACGATGTAGAAAAGGGGAGCGAACCACCAGAGTATACGTCTCCATGGGATCAGTGCTGCGACAACAAAGGCAACGGCAGCAATACCGTAATAGATCATCTGTTTTTGGAAGAGGTGCTGATTGATCTCATATATAAGGTAGGAGGAGATGTAAAAGAGAGGTAACAGCTGAATGATCAGAAGGTAGGAAAAGTTCTTGAAAATCCGTTTGTCATAGTCAAACATGTGCAACCCTGCAATTTTTAGGGTATTATATCGAAAAGCTTCTAAGGAAGGAATAGTAGGAATGATCGATTTTTACCGTTTTAAAAATCTCTCAAATGAGCCCGGATGTATGCATGCCGTTACCAAAAAAGACCCGAACGAACCCTATGCGTTGAGCCTGGCGCTGCATACGGGAGAGGCACTGGATGAGATAGTCGCCAATCGTCAGAAGATCATCTTGGAGCTCGACTTGAGCAAAAAGGCCTATTTCGTTGTTGCCGATCAGACACACAGCGACCACATTACGGTGATCACGGAACCCAAAACAAAAGGATGGGAAGCCCTTGAGAACGCTGTCGCCGACAGTGACGCGCTGATCACCGATCTTCCCGGTGTAATGCTGGTGATACTGACAGCGGACTGTGTGCCGATACTCCTGTACGATAGAAAGAAGAAAATTGTGGCGGCCGTACACGCCGGATGGAAAGGGACACGCTCGCAGATCGTTTTTAAAACTGTAGAGAAAATGGTCGAAGAGTACGGGTCGGAGCCCGCCGACATACTTGCCGGTATCGCCCCTTCCATAGGGAAATGCTGTTATGAAGTGGGTGAAAATGTGGCTAAACACTTTTTTGAGATCCCCGAAGCCTTGAAGCCAAAAGGGAAGAAGTATAGGCTTGACTTGCCGGCTGTCAATCATTACCAGCTATTGAAAGCCGGTCTTTTGGAGAATAATATAGAGCTCAGCGGTGTCTGTACCGCCTGTGAAGTGGACTTTTTCTTCTCCTACAGGAAAGAGCAGGGGTGCAGCGGACGGTTTATGAGCCTTATTGGGATTATGAGTGAGCAGTAAGCAACTAGTAACTAGCAGTGAGGAATGAAAAATATATGGATGTCGCGTAGGGTGCGTAATGCCCGAAGGAAATGCCCTTCATGCACGCACCTTTGATTGTGTATGGCCTTCCGGCAATAATTTTATATTGTGCGGATTTTGTTATGTGGTGCGTGGTTACGCACCCTACGGGTTAGCGGAACACGTCCGCCGTTGTGTCGCAGTGCAGAGTGAGTTCGTAGAGCCACTGCTGAAGGTCGAACATATCCTCATAAATTTTGAAATTTCGGTCAATGATCGCTTCCGAATGGAAGGTCTTGTCTGGTGGGAATGTGGTGTAGGCATAGATGGCTCCCATGAGGTAGAGATAGCTGTGGAGATCGTCGGCATTGCATTCCCTTGGCATTCTTTTGTATTTGGTTTCAGGGAGTATGTAGCCTTTGGCTTTTAGGCCTTCGAGAATAGAGTGAAGCTCGCTGCGCCGTTCATCATTCCGGATATATTCCCTGTAGGTGGTAAGCAGGGTGGGTTTGAAATTGCGTATGCCTGTGGCTACGAAGATCTCATACGGATCGTAGTGCATGTAAAAGCTGCTGCTCTGCATGCGGTGACCGCCTCCCTGCCAGAAGATGATACCGATACGTGTTTTGATGGGATCGTCAAGGTGGAAACGGGCATCCCGGTAGATGCGGAAGAGGGATTTGTTCGTCTTTGGTATGGCGTTGATAGTGGGGACGAGTATCTGCAGGTGTTCTCCCATCTCCTCGACATAGGCCTTGTTGGGAGCAACGATGAAGCGTTCATACTCCTCTTTGTGCGCATCAAGCCACTCTTTGGAGTTGTTGACGATGATCTGGTTGAGGAATTCCAAGCCCTCTTTTGGAAAGCCGTTAAAATGCACCTATACTCCTTTTACTTTTTGCCACAGGGAGCCAAAAAGTTCATGAAAGGCAATGGTTGATTTTCTTAGCGCATCTGCGGAGAAAATACCAAAGTAGTCCTGGTTCTGTAGGCTGGCTTGATGGTAGGTTGGTGCGGGTACGGGGTGCAGACCCTCTTTTTCAAACCAACCCATGGCCCTTGGCATATGATAAGCGGATGTTACCAGGATAAGAGGCTGGTCTTTGGCGATCTGTCTGGCTGCCTGTGCTTCCTCCTCAGTGTCTTTCGCAGTCGTCCGTAAGATAAGGTCTTTTGGGTCAATGCCCAGTGCCGTCGCCAGTTTCTCTTGCATAAAGGCATGTGGAGTAGGATCATGCAGGCCTTCATAGCCGGAGAGGATGATGGTGGCATTCCCTTCCAATTGTCTGTAGAGCCGGATACCCTCATTCAGTCTGACAATGGCTTCGCTTGCCAGCTGAGACGTAATAGGCAGTGTTCTGTCCGTGGTATGTCCATTACCCAGTACATAGATGTAGCGGGTGTTCTTAGGTGCATGCTGAAGTGCAGAGTAGGCTGATTCTATCGGGTGTAAGAGTATATTGGCAAAAGGTGCATAGGAGAAGAGAAAAAGCCAGATGATACCGACATACAAAAAAGACTTCGCTCTTCTAACCTTTTGTCTGGAAAGGAAGAATATGGCCATCAAAAAAAAGAAGACCCCTAAGGGTAGAGGCATTAGAAAAGTGGATATGACTTTTTTCAGTATGAATCCCATAGCGTATTGTCTGCCTTTGAATCGTTTGTGAAATCATAACATAATTTCTTGTGTATTCTGAGAACGATACTTTATACCTACTCTTCTTCTTTCGCCTCTTCTATCAATGCTTTCACCACCTCTTTTTTATCCTCAATTTTTTGGAAATTATAGTATGAGTGTATTACTTAAGCATTACTACTATTTCACTCTTCTGTCTTCATTGGCTCCCCTCTCCATAATCTGCCATGGGAGTCCCTGTCTGTTCAGCTCTTCCATGAAGGGGTCAGGGTTGAACTGTTCCATGTTGAAGACACCTTTCCCCTCCCAGATGCCTTCAAGCATCAGTTTGGCGCCGATCATTGCAGGAACGCCCGTGGTGTAGCTCACTGCTTGAGAGAGGACCTCTTCGTAGCATTTTTCGTGGTCGCTGACCTGGTAGATGTAGACGCTCTTCTCCTGACCGTCCTTGATGCCTCTGGCAAAGATACCGATGTTGGTCTTGCCTTTGGTACGCGGTCCGAGGCTTGCCGGGTCTGGAAGCAGGGTTTTGAGGAATTCGATGGGTACGATCTTCTGTCCCTTGTGCTCTACCGGTTCAATGCCCAGCATTCCGACATTCTCAAGCGCTTTCATATGCATAAGGTAACTCTCTCCAAAGGTCATGAAGAAGCGGATACGTTTGAGACCCTTTATATGCTTGACCAGGCTCTCCATCTCTTCATGATAGAGCAGGTAGGAGTCTTTGGGGCCTATTTCCGGATAGTCCCAGACCTGCTTGATCTCCATGGGTTCCGTTTCGATCCACTTACCCTCTCCATTGTCATCTTTTTCCCAGTAGCGTCCTTTTGCACTCACTTCACGCAGGTTGATCTCTGGGTTGAAGTTGGTGGCGAATGGGTAGCCGTGGTCTCCGGCGTTACAGTCGAGGATGTCGATGGTATGTATCTCGTCGAAATAGTGTTTCTGCGCATAGGCACAGAAGACATTGGTCACGCCCGGGTCAAAACCGCTTCCCAGCAGCGCCATGATATTGCTCTTTCTGTATTCCGCATCTCTGGCCCACTGCTCTTTGTATTCGAAACTGGCAGTGTCGGGGTGTTCGTAGTTGGCGGTATCGAGGTAATCGACTTGGCACTCCAGGCAGGCATCCATGATGGTCAGGTCCTGGTAGGGGAGCGCGACGTTGATGACGATGTTTGCTCCGGTTCGGTTGATGAGCTCTATGAGTTCGGGGACCGAGTCCGCATCGACCTGTGCAGTTGTGATCTCTACACCTGTCTTCTCTTTGACGTTCGCAGCAATGTCATCACATTTAGTAAGTGTCCGGCTTGCCAGAGTGATCTCCCCGAAAGTATCGGCATTCATGGCACATTTGAACGCCACGACGTTACCAACGCCGCCGGCACCGATGATAAGGGTTTTTTTAGTAGATACCATAGTTGACTCCTATTTAAGTTCTGAATTGATAAAACGGGTTATTAGCTGTTCCTGCATATCCTGCCTGCTGTCAATGATAAGAAGCAGATAGACATTTTGCGCTTCCATGGTGTATATTATACGCCATCGTTGATAGATAAGCTCCCTGTAATCGAGAATGCCCAGTGTTTTCATTTCGGGGACCACTCTCCCTCTCAGGGGGAAATACTCCAGGGTGGAACAGTGCTCTTTGATAGCAAGGTACACCTCTTTTGCAATCGTATGACTCTCTTCGTAAATGTAGCCAATAATATTCTCCAAGTCAAGAGAAGCCTCTTTGGTCCATAGGACTTCATAATTCTTCATGCGGCTTACTTAAAGTATTTTTCTTCTATCTGATCAAATACCTCTGCCTGTCTGATGAGTTTGCCTTCCCGTATCTCTCGTTCACTTTTGATGATCATTTTCAGCAGAGCAAGGCTGTTCTGCAAATTTTCATAACTTTTTATATCCTGTACAACCGCCTTTGCTTCGCCATTCTGTGTGATGATCATACTTCTTTGGGTCTCTGTGACTGTGTTGATGACATCGGCTGTTTTGGCTTTGAGAAAACTGATCGGTTTAATATCCTGACTTAAATTCATACGGTACCCTTTCTATTATTTATTTTATTGTACTGAATTTAGTTTTAATTTGGTATTAAATTATTAGAGGTGCCCTAAAGGTAATAATGATTTATGATATAAGTGAGTACAAAAAGTATGGGGATGAAGAGCAGGGTAGTGATGAGTATGAGAGAGGTGACATCTTTGGGTTTGCAGTCGTAGAGGGAAGCGAGATTGATGTTGGCCACGGCAAGCGGGGTCATCATCTCCATGAAGATGACCCCCTGTACGAAAAGCGGCAGGTCGGTCAGGTTGAGGATGAGTGCCGTGGCTGCCGGGATAAGAATGAACTTCTGGCTGACCGTTCCCAGAAAGAGTTTGGGATGCAACTCTCTGATGCGTATGCCCTGCAGGAAAGTGCCCAGCAGGAAAAGTTGAAGCACAATGCCTGCATAGGCGCCCATCTTGAGGAACTCTTCGATCTGGGAGGAAAGCTGTATATTGTTAATATTTATAAATATAGCAATGATTGATGCGGGGATGATGGGGATCTTGATAATATTGAACAGGGAGTCCCTGATACTGAATGATCCACGTGAATAGATGTAAACCCCGATGATGTAGACCACAAAGACATTGGCAATGTTGATGAGGGTGGTATAGATGACGCTCTGCTCTCCAAAGAGTGCAATGCCCAGAGGTATGCCTATATTACCTGTATTGCCCACAAAACCGGCAATGGAGAAGATGGCTCGATTTTTGATATCTATAAATATTAATCTGCCGAGAATGATTGTGGGGAGCAGCAGGATGAAGATGATCGCCAGATAAAGCAGCGGCACATAGATATGTTCCATATGCAGTTTGGCTGTACTGAATCCCCAGACGGTGACAAAGGGCTGCAGGAAGTATACGGACATGAGTGTAAGTGTTTTGGTGCTCATGTCTTCTTTGAAAATGCGTTTGGCCATGTAGCCCAGGACAATGAAGACATAGACAAATATGATGGAGAGAAGTGTGCTTATCATGAATGTGATTATAGCATATACTTTCGTATGATTGTAGGGTGCTGTCCCCTGACGGCACCAGGGAAACATTTCATTTAAAGGGGTCCTTATGCTTACCCATTAATGATATTTGGATATGATTCATCAATAAAAATGTAGGAACAATAATGGATTTTTCTTCACTGGAGACCTGGGGATATCTGGCTGTAGCCTTTTTTTCTTTCGGTGGTTCTCTTTTCATTGTGGCTGCGGCAGGTGTATTTTCATACATGGGACATATGGACCTGACCACGGCACTAGTCGTGGCGATGGTGGCGAACTTTATGGGTGACAACTTTCTCTTTTACCTTGGAAAATACCATAAGAAAGACATTCGACCGTATTTTGCCAAACATAAACGCAAGATAGCCCTTGCTACGCTCATCATGCGTAAATACGGTATTGCAGCGATCTTTATACAAAAGTTTCTGTACGGGGTAAAGACGCTTGTACCCATCTCCATGGCACTGTCCAAGTTTGATTTTAAAAAGTTTATATTCTTTAATATATTTGCAACCATAATTTTTATTCTGACAATAGGGTTAAGTGCCTACTATGCGAGTGAAACGATCATTTCGATGTTCAGCTATGTACAGGAAAAACCCTGGATAGCACCTCTGGTAGCCGTAGCATTCCTGGGCTCCCTCTGGTATGTGATGACACACTTCACAAAGAAAAGATAGATTTGGGTTATCGGGTCAGCCAGTAGATAAGACTTGGTATGTTCTCGATGCCCAGTAAGAAATAACGTTTGTCCTGTATATCTCCATAGCGTCTGACATAAGTGAGCCTGAAGATATCCATGACGTCCACATAGGCATTCATGCCGAAAGCCGTGTCTCTGTCATAGAACTTGCCTTGTACGTTCCCAAAACCGCTTGCACCGATTCCGAATTTGACAAAATCATTGTATTCGCTAAAGGCATTAATGTCCATTCGGACAAAATCACCGTCATTTTCATTGAAGGTATAGGATGGTTTGAACTCAAAACCGCTGAGCAGCCCCATTTCTTTATACCAGTAGACACTGTAGCCGAGACTGACGCCGCCATTGACCGTGTCGGTAGCGATCTCAGAGGGGAGGAGGCGCAGAGCGGTTCTGTAGGCTGCATGTTCTTTGTCGTAGGGCGCGTTCATAGGGAAGACATCCCAGCCTTCTTTCTTTTTAATCAGAGAGGAGCTTCCCCAGGCAGCGATACTGATGCTTTTTGCAATTGACTTGTACCCGGGATACTTTTCGGCACGTTCGTTCTCCAGCGTGGTGATGCGGTTTGTCAGTACTCTCAGCGGTCTCTTTGCCCAGTGATTGACATCTTTGCGTGCCTCCGCCAGGAAAGAATCCTTTTTGACCGGCAGATAACGCATATCGAGGCTGCTGAGAAAACGGGTGAATGTCTTGAGTGTATAGCGTTCACTTTCGGGGACATTGAGATCAAAAGCATAATAGATGGCGGCGTAGCGGTTGTCTTTCTCTATTTTTCCCTGTTTGAACTCTGTAGCGAGGAAAAAGCGGTAGGCAGTGATCGCTTCACGGTTCTTCTCAAGTGACAGATGCCGCATGATGCGGTCCATGACCTCCACCTGTGTAAGATGGGGGAAGTCGCCGCGCTGTCTGAGACGCTGCGCAAGATTGTAGATGGCATCATAGACACCTACATGGTAGTCATAAAGCCTGAAGTTTTCATCCAGGAATGCGCCGAAATGCTCCAGAAATCCGGCGGTAAGGGGGTGGTAACGTGAAGAGAGCAGCAGTTTCCTGTCCGGGTAGGGTTTGAAGTAGAGATTGATAGCCTGATAAAGGGTCATCTGTTGATAGATGTCGACAGTGGTGGTCAGAGGAGAAAGATTGGCACTCAGGAAACCGACAGGAGTTTCTTCCTTTTTGTGTTTTGTATTGAATTGGGGCTGATGTCGCAAATTGCTGGGGTCCATGTATAGAAAGAGCTTTGCTTCAGGGGCGAGTTCCGTAGCCTGCTGCAGAGGTACATTGTTGTAGGTACCGCCGTCTATGAAGTACTCCGAAGCGATCTTTCCTTTGTATTCATAGCGCAGTTTGACCTGCTGGAATGCACCCGGAAACGCAGATGAAGCGAAGAGTACATCCGTGATCTTTGCCGTATCCTTTTCTATACCGGGAATAGAGATGTAAAAGGCGGTACTTGGAGGCATTTTCCTGTTTATTATGCTGACTCTTCCCTGTGTGACCTTGAAGGTAAGAGGTACGGAAAAGGCCTGATTCTTGATCTTGATCCCCTGATACTCCTCAACGATAGGGGTGACTTTTGTCACGGCGAATGCCATAGGGATCTCGCACCCTTCTCTGAAAACAGGCTTTTTCATATGCTGCATGATCTTTTGGGCTTTTTTGACCAGGGGTTTTCTTGTAAAAAGTGTGCTGTGGTTGTCCGGATCCGCTCCTTCAATGATAAGGTCCTCAAGTCCAAGATGGACCCAGGTCTCATAAAAAAGGTTGTCGTCGACACGGTTCTGGTAGGGTACACTCTCTTTCTGACACCAGTACATGGCGCTCAGAAGGGTATTGATGGAACCAGCGGAAGCGCCTGCGACAGAGAGAAGATCCGGTCGGATGTCCACATTCATACTTTTGATCTTCGAGATCATTTTGATCAGAGCCCAGTTGTACCCTGCTTCATAGGCACCGAGACTGACACCGCCGCTGATGACCAGGGAGAGATCGATCGCTTTAGGAAGATCTGCAACCGTGGTTTGTGATGCATTGATGTCGGCATGGAGCGTATGGGTAAAAAGAAGCAGTGGTAACAGTGAGCGTTTTAGAAAAAATTTCATGGACAGCAGCCTTCGTGTGTAAAAGGAAAAAGACGGCAATGTGCCGCCATAAGAGGTGTGTTTATGCCTGCTGTTTGCTCTTGACGAATTTTTCGATACGTCTGATCCCTTCACGGATGGTTGAAATATCTGTTGCAAAGGAAAACCTGAAATAACCTTCCGATCCGAATCCGATACCCGGAACAACTGCCACGCCGACATCCTGAAGTAGTTCTTTGCAGAAAGTGATGGAATCGTTGCTGATGTCTTTGATATTCACGAAGAGGTAGAAGGCACCTTCGGGTTTGACTACGCTCAGGCCATGGATCTCATTCATCAGTTCAGTCGCTTCTTTTGCTCTTGCCTCGAATGCGGTACGCATCATTTCAATTTCATCATCGACTTCACCGTTGAGTGCCGGGATCGCCGCTTTCTGGGTAATGGAGTTGATGTTGGAGGTACTTTGGCTCTGCAGTTTGTTCATGACAGAGATCAGCTCCTTGTTCGGGGAAGCGAGGTAGCCGAAACGCCAGCCTGTCATTGCGACAGATTTGCTCAGGCCGTTGATGGTGACCGTTCTTTGGAACATGTCTTCGGAGATGCTTGCTGCAGCGGTAAATTCAACACCGTAAACAAGTTTCTCATACATTTCATCACTGGCTACGATGATCTCGGTGCCTTTGAGTGCCTCTCCAATCGCTTCGAGCTCTGCCCTGGAATAGACCGATCCCGTAGGGTTGGACGGTGTGGTCAGGATAAGCATTTTTGTTTTGGGTGTGATCGCCTCTTTCAGCTGCTTTGCGGTGATCTTGAAGCTATTCCTCTCATCAGTCTCGATAATGACTGGAACCCCCTGTGAGTATTTGACCTGTTCGGGGTAGGTGACCCAGTAAGGAGCAGGGATGATCACTTCGTCACCTTCATTGATGAGTGCCTGACAGAGGTTGAAAAGTGAATGTTTCGCACCGTTGCTGGCAATAATATCAGACGGCGCATATTCAAGCCCGTTGTCTCTTTTGAGTTTGCCGGCAATCGCCTCAAGCAGTTCGGGGATACCCGGTACGGCCGTATATTGCGTAAATCCTTCGTTGATCGCTTTGATCGCCTCGTCCTTGATGCGTCTTGGGGTACCGAAATCCGGTTCACCTGCAGAAAAGCTCAGAACATCTTTGCCTGAGTTCTTTAGATCTCTCGCCAGTGAAGAGATGGCGATGGTCAATGATGATGAGAGTGTCTGTATACGGTTTGATAACATGTTATAACCCTTAAAAATAAATTCAATTATTATAGCCAAAAGTGGTTTAGAAAGTTCTCAAAAGAGTTGAATGCAGTAACTCTTTATTCCATACTGTGAATGAAGTTGTCATACAGCTCTTCGAGTTTGTGGTCTTTCTTTTTGATATCTTTCTGCTTGGTCTTTGGCAGTGCATCCTCAAGTACTTCGATACGCTTGAGGAGGTATTCGAAGATCTCTTTGTTGACGTCGGGGATTTTGTTGTGGCTCAGTGGTGTCTTGTCATAGCCTCTTTTGAGTACACGTGCAGGGATACCGATGGCGGTCGAGTCCGCAGGGACATCTTTCACGACCACGGAATTGGCTCCGACCTTGGAATTTTCACCGATAGTAATGTTGCCCAGAATTTTGGAGCCTGCCCCGATGACGACATTGTTCCCCAGTGTTGGGTGGCGTTTTCCTTTGCTGGTGCTCACACCGCCGAGTGTGACTTGCTGGTAGATGATCACATCGTTTCCGATGACGGTTGTTTCACCGATGACTACGCCGACACCATGGTCAATGAAGACCCTTCTTCCCAATGTGGCCGCGGGGTGTATGTCGATCGTGGTGAGGAAGAGTCCAATGGCTGAAATGAATCGTGGTAGAAATCTCAAGCCTTTGCCGTACAGCGAATGTGCGATACGGTAAAAAAAGAGTGCCCAGAGGCCCGGATAGTTGAAAAAGAGTTCAAAAGTTGAGTGCAGGGCAGGGTCGTTTCTTTTGACATTGAGAAAATCCTCTTTGATGAGACTGAATATGTTCACTTTGCTTGTCCTTGTTCTTTATCGTTTAGTGCCTGAATGGTCTTAAGATAACTGTTTTCACTTAAATAAAGATAAAGTTTACCCAAAAGTTCTCTCTTTTCTTCCTGTGAGATGAGCGTGGATTCTTCTATCTGGGTTTTGAGCGCTTTGTCGATGATGCTGGTATCGTAATCGAGGTCATCGAGTACATCCATGAGGTTCTGTGCTTCGATCAGCTCATCGATGTGGTAGCCGCCGTCCTCATTGAAGTTGATCACGCATTCGGTCGGGTGGGTGAAGAGGTTATGTTGCATGCCCAGTACCTCCTGGTAGGCGCCGGTCAGGAAGAAGGCGAGGAAATACTCCTCTTTGCCCACATCGATATCGTGCAGATAGAGCGGCAGTTCCCGATTGAATCCCATTTCGCCGTCAGAGTCACAGGTAATATCCCAGATACTTGCCGGGTTGGTGGGGGTAGTGTTGAGTCTGTCCAGCGGCATCACGGGGAAGTGCTGGGCGAGTCCCCAGAAATCCGGCAGGGACTGAAAGAGAGAAAAGTTGACCAGGTATCTCTCCTGTATGCGATCCTGGAGTTTTTTGAGCTCATCCGAACCTTCGTTCCTAAGCAGCGAGATCGCTTTTTTGATAATGAGGTTCACCAGTATCTCTGTATTGGAACGGTCCTCAAGGTCGATGTACCCCAGGTCGAAAAGGGTCAACAGCGACTCCATGTGGTCCAGGGCATCATGCAGGTATTCTCTGGCATTTTTCCTGTTGATGGTGTTGAAGAGGTCGTGAAGTTCCTCAACAAGTGGTGGGTTGTTCTCTTTGAGACGCAGTGCTTTTTTGTGATACTCCTGGGAAAAGAGTTCAAGCACAGGTGCGATAAGTACGGAGTGCGATGCGGCGATGTAGCGTCCCGATTCGGTGAAGATGTCGGGTTCTGCTACTCCTTTGCGTTTGGCGATCTCCTGCATCAGATAGACCACGTCATTGGCGAATTCACGCAGAGAGTAGTTCCTCTCTATACTGCTGCCGTGCTGGGAGTATTCGACTGCCAGACCGCCGCCGATATTGATGGCGGTGAGGCTGTCTGCACCGCGTCTCTTGAGTTCGGCATAAATGTTCCCCGCTTCCCTGAGCGCTTTTTTCAGAGGTGCGATATCTCCCATCTGTGAACCGATATGGAAATGGATCATCCAGAGGCGGTCAAGAAGTTTGTGTTGTTTGAGCATCCCGTAGGCTTCGAGAAGTTCGGTCGAAGTGAGGCCGAATTTAGAGGTGTACCCGCCGCTTTTTGCCCAGATACCGATGCCCGAACTGTGAAGACGTATGCGTACACCTATCTTGGGAGAGACCGGGGTGTCGGAGCCTTTGTTGAACTCTTCATTGACCTCTATGATCGTTTCGAGTTCTCCCAGTCCCTCTATGGTCACGGTGATGTTGTGGCCCATTTTCGCAGCGATGAAACACAGAGAGATCATCTCTTTGTCTTTGAACCCGTTCACGGTAATGGGAGCGCCCAGAGGGGTTTTGGTAATGGCGATGATCAGTTCCGCCTTGCTGCCTGCTTCCAGACCGTAATCGTACTGCTGCGAGACGTCGATGAGTGCATGGATGAAATTGGGGAACTGGTTGACCTTCAGGGGGAAGACTGCGTGGAAATTTCCCTGATAGCCGAACTCCTTTTTTGCCTCTTCAAAGGTGGAAAAAAGTGTGGAGATCTGTTTTTTGATCAGGTGGGGAAAGCGCAGGAGCAGAGGGCCTTTGTAGCCTTTTTCTCTGATCTCCTGAGTGATCTGAAGCAATGAGGGCTGGTCGGCATGGTTGATGTTGACGGTATCCTCTTTGATAATGAAGTTCTCATCACCCCAGATATTCAGACCAAAATTTTTCATCATGCTGCTCCCTGAGTTAACTTGGCGTAATTATAGCAAAACTTAATCTAATCTTACCTATAATAAGCATATGAACAGGGAGTATGTAACCTGCAGGGAAGACCCGCAGCAGATCAGGATCGTATCGAAGGGGGAGTGGACACTCGCTACCGTACCCGAGATTGAAAAAGAGTTGAAGGGAATCCCTATGGGAAAGAGTGTGCTCTGGGATCTTTCCGGAGTGGAAGCCTTTGACAGCGCGGGTGTGCTGCTCTTCATGGAATATTATGACAAACTGAAGCAAAAAAATGCTGTTGAGCTTGTTGGATACTCTGAGAGCCAGAAAGAGATGTATGATCTGCTCAGGAAGCATATGATCGAAAAGGTCCCGGAACGTAAAACGAGTTTCTTTGAAGAGCTTGGTAAAAGTACTCTGGTAGTCCTGGGAGATATCAAAGATCTCATTACGTTTCTGGGGCATCTCTTTTTCACACTGTTTAATGTACTGTTCCATCCCAGGAATATTCGTATCAAGGAGATGGTTTATCATATCCACCACTCTGGTTTCAATGCCCTGATGATCATCGGGTTGACCTCTTTTCTTGTGGGAATGGTTATCGCCTATCAGGGAGCGGTGCAGTTGGCGAAGTTCGGTGCAGATATCTTCATCGTCGATACGGTAGGTATCTCCATGGTACGTGAACTTGGTCCCTTGATGACAGCGATAGTCATAGCGGGACGTAGTGGCTCTGCCTATACGGCTGAGATCGGAGCCATGAAGATCACAGAAGAGATCGCTGCGATGCGTACCATGGGATTTGATCCGTACAATTTTCTTGTAATGCCGCGCATCTTCGCCCTGATCGTTGCTCTGCCTCTGTTGATATTCTTTTCGGATATCATGGGGATATTCGGAGGTATGGTCGCTTCGCAGATGGAACTGAACATCTCTATGGCACAGTTCGTGGACAGACTCAATGAAGTGCTGGAGGTCAAACACTATATTCTGGGGATGATCAAGGGGCCTGTCTTTGCCTTTGTCATCGCTGCAATAGGCTGTTTCAGAGGCTTCCAGGTTTCGGACAATACCGAGAGTCTCGGTTTGCAGACCACTGCCTCCGTGGTCAATTCCATCTTTCTTGTCATTGCCTTTGACGCACTCTTCTCTGTTATCTATACGGAGCTTAACCTATGAATCAGGGAAATGTGGTCATTGAAGTCAAAGACATTGTCACGCGTTTTGGGTCACGTACCGTACATGACGGAGTGTCGCTGCAGATCAGAGAGAATGAGATCTTTGCCATTCTTGGGGAGAGTGGTGCGGGAAAATCGGTTTTGATGAAAGAGATGATCATGCTGCTTGAACCTAATGCCGGTGAAGTGACCGTACTGGGAAAACGTCTCAACGGCATCACATACTCAGATGCGCAGCAGCTTCGGAGGGAATGGGGAGTGCTGTTCCAGTTCGGTGCGCTTTACTCTTCTATGACCATTGCCGAGAATATTGAGGTACAGCTCAAAGAGTATACGAAGATCAGTAAAGCGATGCGTGACAAACTGGTACGTTCCAAGATCGCGTTGGTGGGGCTGGATGAACATGTCGGCGCTCTCTATCCTTCCGAACTCAGCGGCGGTATGATTAAAAGGGCTGCGCTGGCAAGGGCTTTGGCGATGGAGCCCAAACTGCTTTTCCTCGATGAGCCCACTTCGGGACTTGACCCGGTTGGTGCACGTAACTTCGATGCCCTCATTGTCGAACTGCGTGATATGCTGGGGATCACAGTCGTGATGATCACACATGATCTTGACAGTATTTTCAGCATTGTGGACAGGATGGCTATTTTGGCTGACCAACATGTCGTAGCAGAAGGAACTTTGGAAAATGTGTTACAATCTCAACATCCTTTTGTTGAAGATTTTTTTAAAAATGAGTATACTAAACAAAAGTATGTGGACAAGTTAGAGAAGAACAAGGTGGAAGATGTATAGCAGAGTCAACTACACGATTGTCGGTATATTTGTACTGCTCTTTGGCGCAGGGCTTGTGGCCTTTACCTTCTGGCTTGCCAAATACGGTATCAAAAATGAATATAATCTTTACAAGCTTCAGATGACAGAGTCTGTCTCCGGACTCTCGAAGGACTCGACAGTAAGACTCAGGGGTGTGGATGTGGGACGTGTCAGTGAAATACGTATCAACCCTGACAATATAGAGCAGATAGAAGTTTTTTTAAAGATACGCTCGGATGTACCTATCAAAGAGGATATGACCGCGCATACGGAGATGCTCGGTATTACCGGGCTTTTGGCCATTGAGATCGATGGTGGGACGAATAAGTCGAAACTCTTGAAGTCGGAGAACGGTGAGATACCGGTTATCAAGACAACGCCTTCCTGGTTTGATAAAACCAGTAAAGGGATTGGAAGTATGGCAGAGAACCTGACCGATCTTTTAGAAAAAGCGGAAAAACTGCTGAGTGATGAGAATATTGAAACTTTTGATAGTATTCTTGAAAATACAGATAAAATGACTGCCAGAGTCGTCGATACACTCGATGAATTCAATACGACCATGCAGGTCTACAGAGATGCTGTAGTCAAGCTCAATGATGACATTCATTCTGCAAGCAGTAATTTTGCACGTATTACCGATAATACACTGCCTGCGCTGAAAGCACTACAGAATGCGACGAAAAATTTCAACCGTTTCACAATGGAAGCAGAAAAAAGTCTCAACAGGGGAGATTACAATATCAAAGAGACCTTTCAACCGATGCTTGTGGATATCGGTATACTCACAGAACAGCTGACAGACCTGACACGTGAACTGCAGCAGAGTCCGAGTAATGTACTGTTCAAATCAAGAAAACACAGAAGGGGGCCGGGAGAATGAAAATCGTATTGCTATTGGGGGCTTTGCTCTTGAGCGGATGCAGCTTCAAAGAGGCACCTGTGATGAAGGTATATGCATTGGCAACTCCTTCAATCACACCGGTTGCTTCAGCTCAATATCGTAACAAGATACTCAAAGTCTCCTATCCTGTGGCCGTAAATGAAAAGCTGGGTGATGAGATGCATTACTCCTATTCTCTAACCGACAGAGGGACATACCTGAATTCACGCTGGGCTAACGATGTGGGCAGACTGCTTCAGGGCAATATCATTCAGACCCTTTCCCAGGCCAGACTCTTTAAAGTGGTCGTCCCCTATACTTCAGATTTAGATGAGAATCTGCGTCTTGAAGCCATCGTTTTTGACTTTTCCCATCATGTAAGAGGCGAGGCTTCGTATGCTGTTGCTTCCATACAGTTCACTTTGATAAATGCCGAAACAGGAAAGCTGGTAAAGGCAAGAAGATTCAGTTACCGGGAAGCCACACCTACGACCGATGCCAAGGGGTACATGGAAGCAACCAACCGCATCATGGCAAAACTGAGCCATGATCTTGTCAACTGGCTGCGATAAATATTGGGCACCTCCAAAAACCCATTATGAGCATCTGGGGTTATTAGAGGTACCCTACAATGCCATTAAGCTAAGCATATATTTATTTGGAAGTGGAGACTTTAGTCCCACCAAACATAGAGGTGAGAGTAAACTCTTCACTTCCGACAACCCTTAGCTTAATGGTACTGAAGGTGCCCTATTGTTTTCACCAAGGAAGCGGAAGGCTCTGGCTCTGCTGATCGGGTTTACACTTCTGAGAGTAAGATACTTTTTTCCTCTTTTGTTTCAAGGTCTTTGAGCCAGACCGTACCGTTCTTTAGCTCATCTTCACCGATCAGCAGTGCGTAACGTGCATTGGCCTTGTCCACCCCTTTCATATGGCTTTTGAACCCTTTTGAACTGTACTCGACCGTCACTTTGTCTGTTGCACGTTTTCGGTTGCCGAGCATGATGATCTTTTCAATGGCTTCAGGTATCATCGCACCCATGTAATAGCCTTCTTTCTTCGTTTCCGGCATCTGTACCAACTCCATGATCCGTTCGATACCTATAGCGAATCCTACAGCCGGTGTAGGTTTTCCGTCAAGGTACTCTACCAGTTTGTCGTAACGTCCGCCGCCGGCTATAGCTGACTGGGAACCGATCTCATTGCTGACGAATTCAAAAGCGGTCTTGTTGTAGTAGTCCAGACCTCTGACGAGGTTGGTATCGACCTCATAAGCAATTCCTGCATCATCGAGCAGGACAGTCAGTTTTTTGAAATCGGTATCACAATGCTCACAGAGATTTTCGATGAGTTTGGGTGACTGTTTCAAAAGAGACTGACATGCTTCATTCTTACAGTCAAGCACACGGATGGGGTTCATTCCGATCCTCCGGTTACAATCCGTACAGAGATCTTCGCTGATCTCTGTCAGGAAGCCGACAAGGTTCTGTCTATAGGGAGGCATACATTCCGGGCAGCCCAGAGAGTTGATCTTTAGTTCGAAGCCGATCCCCAGTGCTTGGAAGATCTGGCTGATCATGATGATAATGGTAAAGTCTTCATAGACAGATGCCTCTCCGAAACTTTCGCAGCCGAACTGGTGGAACTCCCTTAAACGTCCTTTCTGCGGCCTTTCGTAACGAAACATCGGTCCGTAGTAGTAGAACTTCTGTTTGACAGGCTGACGGTCGAGTTTTGCAGAGATAAAGGCACGTACAACACCGGCAGTCCCTTCGGGGCGCATACAGACATCATTGCCTCCCTTATCCTCGAACTGGTACATCTCTTTGCTGACGATGTCGGAACTGTCACCCACGGAACGTTTGAAAAGTGCCGTCTCTTCGAGAATAGGTGTTTCAATGTAGCTGTAGCCGTAACGTTTTGCTATGGTAATGGCTGTCTTGACAATGTGTACAAAACGCTGAGCCTCATCAAAGGTCAAGTCTTTCATACCGCGTAAAGGGTTGATCATAAGGTGTCCTTTAAAACACAAAATTTATATCGCGTAGGGTGGAATTATCCACCCCCTGTAAAATAATTGACGAATTATACCTTCAAGTAGGTAAGAATGGATTGATGGATATTCTCGATACTATCCGTCGCATCAATGAAGAGGTGGGGGATCCCAAGTTTAAGAATACTTTCTTTCATATGCTCCTGCACTCTCAGCAGATACTCAAGCCCGCGCAGCTCTATGCCGTCCAGCTCTTTCTCTGAGATCCGCTGCTTCAGCGTTTCCATATCTGTCATAAAAAGAATGATACGGTCGGGGAAATGATCTTTGAGGGCAAACCTGTTAAGGGCTACCAGCTCATCGAAGTCGAAATCTCCGTTAGCAAGCGCATAGCCTATACCTGAAACGAAACCCCGGTCCGAGACCACTATCTTGTCATGGTTCGGTTCTACCACCTCTTCATAATGTTCTGCCCTGTCAGCCAGAAAAAGAAGAAGCTCAGCCCTTTTGGAGCGGAGCGAATCACTGAGGAGAATCTCTCTTGCTTGTTGTCCAAATGCCGTACCTCCGGGTTCATGTGTAGTGATAATACCGGGATGTTTTTGTGTGAGCAGTTCCATCTGGGTGCTTTTCCCGCATGTATCGATACCTTCAAAGAGTATATACATTATTTTCGGTACTCCTGTATCATCCTGTACGTGGCTTCAGACAGAAGATGGTCCACTTTCCCGTCATAGGTTAGAATGGCACGTACAACAGAGGAGCTTACAAAGGCATGCTGCAGGCTCGGCATGAGGTAGATAGTCTCAAGTTCTTTCTTGAGGGAGGCATTGGCATATCCCATCTGTAGTTCATACTCGAAGTCACTGACGGCTCTCAGGCCTCTGACCACGATATTTGCATCGAGATCATCGGAGAGATCGACCAGGAGTTTGTCAAAACCGATGACCGTGATCTTCGGGAAGTCCCTGGTCGAAGCCTGTGCCATCTGAATGCGCTGCTCCAAAGAGAACATGGGTTTCTTCGCTTCCGAAGCCGCTACAGCCACGACTATCTCATCGAACATATTGCAGGCTCTCTTGATGATGTCCAGGTGGCCGTTGGTGATGGGGTCGAAGGTTCCGGGGTATATTGCTCTTCTCACAGGGATTTCCCTGTGAGAAGAGCAGTGATGAGTGATGAGTGATGAGTGATGAGTGCCGGTTTGCATTGCTTTGCAATGCTTTGATTATATAGGTAAAAGTTCATTTTGCTCTCTAGTAAGTATAAAAGCTTTTCGGATAGAAAAGCATACCACAACTCTTCACTCTTCATTCTTAATTCTTCACTTCCAACGGGTATACAGCTCGTTGGGAATGCCGAGTACGTCATACCATTTGCCTATGATGAACTTCTCCATCTCTTCGAGTGAAGAGGCATCGGAGTAGTATCCCATGACCGGCGGGGCGATGATAACGCCGAGACTTGCCAGTTTTTGCATATTTTCCAGGGCGATAGCAGAGAAGGGCAATTCTCTGGGGGCGAGCAGGAGTTTCTTCTGTTCTTTGAGGGCGACGGCTGCAACGCGGGTGGTCAGGTTGTCGCTGATCCCGCAGGCGATCTTGGCAAGGGTGTTCATACTGCAGGGAATGATGGCTGTTGCATCAACTTTGAAAGAACCGCTTGAGATGGAGGCGGCAATGTCACCGGAAGCGTGTAGTGTCACTTTCTTGTTCTCGAAAGATTCAACGGTAAAGGCATTGTCCGAGACTACCACATGCGCATCGATGTCCTCAGGCAGATAGTCGACAAATTTTTTTCCCAATGCAACACCGCTCGCACCGGTAATGGCTACAACAAGTTTCAAATGAAAGTACCTTAAAATTTTTATGATGTTTAATAATAATGATTATATCAAAAGATTGTAAGAATTAAGATAGCGGGAAACCAAAGAGCCTAAAACAAGGAAGTTTACAATGAAGTAAGGGGAGGGCGGCTCTTTGGTCTTAAAAGATGACTCTCCAAGAGATAAACAAGGAAGTTTACAATTTTGGACAAGGAGTAAAACAAAATCTCCTGAAAGAGTTTGTCACCTTTCATACGAGAAGTATAACTGATGGGAGTTAATAGAGGGTAATAAAGGATTAACAGATATTCTTAATTGGTAAATGAAAAAATTAAAAAGTAAGAGAAATCATGGAGCGGGCGAACGGGATCGAACCGTCGACCCTAACCTTGGCAAGGTTATGCTCTACCGCTGAGCTACGCCCGCATATATCCATGTGTCGTTAAAGTGGAGCGGGAGACGGGACTCGAACCCGCGACCCTCAGCTTGGAAGGCTGACGCTCTAGCCAACTGAGCTACTCCCGCAAAAGAGTTTGTCTGAAACCAGACAGGCTAAATAACATTAGGTGGTACCGCAGGGCGGATTCGAACCGCCACGCCCGAAGGCAGAAGATTTTGAGTCTACCAAGTCTACCAGTTCCATCACTGCGGCATGTACATCCTGAAATGTAGAAAGAATTCTACCCCCGCATCGCTTAAATACTGTTTAGGGTATCTTAAAAAACAAGCTTTTATGACAATTTGCCATTTTTTCATAGATGCCTAAAGTTTATACGTTATAATATCTTCATTAATTAATATGAAACTATAACAAATTAGGACAACGAGTGAAAATTGCTATTATCATTACGGCTATACTGTTCATGTATGGCGCTTTTTCTACACTTTTTCATGAGACGGCATTGGTTGGGAATATAGGAAAGCTCGTAGGTGATACGAACCTGCATCTTTTCGGTTATTTTGCCTATGTCAATATCATCATACTTTTTTATCCGCTCTATAAACTCTATACTCAGCCCAAGGTGAGAAAAGAGATCGACTTCTATCTGGGATGGATCCTCCTTTTTATAGGTGTTGTTCTATTCGAATCCCTGGTACTTGAAAGCAAGAATATCGGTTTCATCGGTACACAGATCGTTGCTTTTCTCTCTCCGCTGATCGGTAAGGCGGGGCTCTGGCTGCTCTGGCTGATGGTCATGACGCTTTCTCTAGTCTTCATACTGGAAGATGACTTCTCCTGGAGATCGCTTTTGCCGGAAAGAAAAGAAAAACGTGGTAGGAAAAAAGAGAAAAGCCGTTCGCTTGGAGATGTGCTTAAACCTATTGGCAGCGGATTGAAAAAGTTCTTTAGAGTGATCTTCACCAACCCCTTCTCCTCTCCGAAACTCGAGGATGAGATGATGCCGATCATCGATGTAATCGAAGAGAAGCCCAAAAGAACCCGTAAGCCGAGAAAGACAGCGACGAAGAGCAAAACACTGCCCAAACCCAAAGAGAGGGTGGTCAAAGATGTTGACGAGATAGACGATCCTGTTCTCAATGAGGTACTCGAGCTTGAACATGAGGCCAAAGAGGCGTTGGAACTGACAAATAAAAATGAAAAGCGTCCGGCAGCCAGCAGCAAGACAGGTGTGGAGATCGTAGAGGAACTGGAGGAGAATTCAAAGCTGCTTGATCAGATAGAGAAGGGGAAGGTGGCAAAGCCGAAGAACTTTAAACTTCCCAAGCTGGACTTTTTGCAGAAGGCTCCGAAGAAGACCAAGAAGATCAATGAAGCGGAGATCGACAGAAAAATAGAAGATCTTCTTTCCAAACTGCAGCAGTTCAAAGTCGATGGCGATGTGGTACGTACCTACAGCGGACCGCTGGTCACCACGTTTGAATTCAAGCCGGCACCCAATGTAAAGGTCTCCAAGATCCTGGGGTTGCAGGATGACCTTGCCATGGCTCTGAGTGCGGAGACCATTCGTATTTTGGCACCCATTCCGGGACGTGATGTGGTAGGGATAGAAATCCCCAATGAAAAGATCGATACGATCTACCTCAGGGAGATCCTCGAGAGTGACCTTTTCAAAGAGTCGAAATCGCCTCTGACCGTTGCTCTAGGGAAGGATATCGTGGGCAAACCCTTTATTACAGATATCAAAAAACTGCCGCACCTACTCATTGCCGGTACGACCGGTTCGGGTAAATCGGTGGGGATAAACGCGATGATCCTTTCTCTGCTTTACCGGAACGATCCGGAGCATCTCAAACTGATGCTGATCGATCCGAAGATGCTGGAGTTTGCGAGCTATGAAGATATTCCGCATCTGATCACTCCGGTGATCACGGAGCCGGTCAAAGCGATCGCGGCACTTGCCAATATGGTAGGGGAGATGGAGCGGCGCTATAAACTGATGGCTGAAGCACGCACGAAAAATATTGAAAACTATAATGAAAAGGTTAAAAAGACAGGGGGTGAAGCCTTCCCCTATATCGTTGTGGTCATTGATGAACTGGCGGACCTGATGATGAACGGAGGGAAAGAGGTGGAGCTTTCTATTGCGCGTCTGGCACAGAAATCACGGGCCTGCGGTATTCACCTGATCGTGGCGACCCAGCGTCCATCGGTGGATGTCGTGACCGGACTCATCAAAGCCAATCTTCCTTCCCGTCTGAGTTACAGGGTCGGGTCGCGTATTGACTCCAAAGTCATTCTGGACGCTTTGGGAGCCGACAGTCTGCTGGGACGCGGGGACGGTCTTTTCACGCCTCCGGGTACAACGGGTCTGGTACGTATACATGCCCCATGGAATACGGAAGAAGAGATAGAAGAGGTCGTCGAGTTCATCAAGGCACAGAGAGCACCTGAGTATGATGAAAGCTATCTGGTCACCGGAGGTGCCGCAGGCAAAGGGGGGAACGGCGAGAATGGAGAGGTTGACCTTGATCCCCTTTTTGAAGAGGCCAAACAGATCGTACTGAGCGACAAAAAGACCTCTATCTCCTACCTGCAGAGAAAACTGCAGATTGGGTACAACCGTTCGGCCAATATCATCGAGCAGCTTGAAGCGATGGGAGTACTCTCTGCACCGAACGCAAAAGGTAACAGAGAGATCCTCTAAACATGAAAAAACCTCTACAAAAGAGTACCGGACGGTACTTTTTCTGTAACATTTCGCTACATCAACTATAACTACTTTATATAGACTTATCATTCAAATAAGATTTAACCCTATTTCGATACTATTAAGCTATCAAAATCATATATAAACAGGAGACCAATATGGCCTTAGTAGAAGAATATAAAGCACACACAGCAGAGCGTGCGAAACTTGGCGTACCGCCGTTGGCATTGACGGCTGAGGCGACAGCGGAACTTGTGGAACTGCTTAAAGCAGAACCTATTGTAGAGAAAGAATATCTACTGGATCTATTGAAGAACAAAGTACCTGCAGGTGTGGATGATGCAGCTTACGTAAAAGCAGCTTTTCTGAACGCGATCGTTCAGGGCGACGCGAAAAGCAGTGCTATCACCAAATTCGAAGCGGTTGAGATCCTTGGTGCTATGCTTGGCGGTTACAACATAGGGCCACTGATCGATGCGTTGAGAAACCAGGATGTTGCCATCGCTCAGGAAGCGGCAGACCAGCTGAAAAATACTATTTTGGTTTATGGTGACTTCGAGACAGTTAAAACACTGATGGATGAAGGTAACGAGTTCGCAAAACAGGTGATCGAATCATGGGCAAATGCAGAGTGGTTCACGAACAAACCTGAATTGGAAAAAGAGATCACGCTTACCGTTTACAAGATTCCCGGCGAGACCAACACAGATGATCTTTCTCCTGCATCTGAAGCTTTTACAAGAGCGGACATTCCTCTTCATGCGAATTCTTTCCTTCAGTCAAGAATGGAAAACCCTTTGGAAACAATGGCAGAATTGAAGAAAAAAGGTCATCCTCTCGCTTATGTCGGTGATGTTGTCGGTACCGGTTCTTCAAGAAAATCAGGGATCAACTCGGTCCAGTGGCACATGGGACACGACATTCCGGGTATCCCCAACAAAAGAACAGGTGGTGTGGTCATTGGTGATATCATCGCACCTATTTTCTTCAACACAGCGGAGGATTCAGGATGTCTTCCTATCCAGGCTCCGGTAGCGGAACTTGAGACCGGTGATGTGATCACGGTGAAGCCTTTTGAAGGTGTAATCGAGAAAGACGGAAAAGTGGTTTCCGAGTTCACGCTTGAGCCAAATACACTTCCTGACGAGATGAGAGCAGGCGGGCGTATCCCTTTGATCATCGGTAAAGGTTTGACTGCCAAAGCAAGAGAAGCGCTTGGCATGAGTCCAAGCGACATGTTCATGACACCGGATATGCCTGAAGATAACGGCAAAGGATTTACGCTTGCACAGAAGATGGTGGGTAAAGCATGTGGTATGGAAGGTGTGAAACCAGGTACTTACTGCGAGCCGGTATGTACTACGGTCGGATCACAGGATACGACGGGCCCTATGACAAGAGACGAGATCAAAGAGCTTGCAGCGCTCAGCTTTGGTGCAGACTTTGTACTTCAGTCATTCTGCCACACAGCAGCGTACCCGAAGCCTGCCGATATCAACCTTCAGCATACACTGCCAAAGTTCTGGACAGAGAGAAAAGGTTTCATTCTCAGACCGGGTGACGGTGTTATCCACAGCTGGTTGAACAGAATGTGTCTTCCGGACACGGTCGGTACAGGAGGGGACAGCCATACAAGATTCCCTATCGGTATCTCCTTCCCCGCAGGTTCAGGTCTTGTTGCTTTCGCAGCGGTAACCGGTATGATGCCTCTTACTATGCCTGAGTCTGTACTTGTAAGATTCAAAGGTGAAATGCAGCCGGGTATCACTCTGCGTGATCTGGTCAATGCCATCCCTTACCAGGCGATCCAAGACGGTCTGTTGACTGTTGAGAAGAAAGGCAAGAAAAATATCTTTGCAGGCCGTGTTCTCGAGATCGAAGGTCTTGAAGATCTTAAATGTGAGCAGGCATTCGAGCTTTCAGATGCATCGGCAGAGCGTTCGGCAGCAGCATGTACGGTCAAATTGGACAAAGAACCTATCATCGAATACCTCAAGTCCAACATCGTACTTATCGAAGAGTTGATCGACCAGGGCTATGAAGACAAACAAACACTTCAGAGACGTGCGGACAAGATGAAAGAGTGGATCGCAAATCCCGAACTGCTTGAGGCAGACAGTGATGCGGATTATGCTGCGGTCATCGAGATAGACATGAACGAGATCAAAGAGCCGATTCTTGCCTGTCCAAACGATCCGGATGATGTCAAGACACTGACAGAGATACATGAGCAGGGACTCAGAACGGAGATCGATGAAGTATTCGTCGGTTCCTGTATGACCAATATCGGTCTTTTCAGAGCACTGGGTGAAGTCCTTAAAGGTGAGGGGCAGGTACCCACGAAACTGTGGATATGTCCTCCGACAAAAATGGATGAGCATACACTGATCGAAGAGGGGTATTACTCTATCTTCGGTACTGCGGGTGCACGAACGGAGATCCCGGGATGTTCACTCTGTATGGGTAACCAGGCACAGGTGGCTAAAGGTGCCTATGTATTCTCTACCTCTACAAGAAACTTCGACAACAGACTGGGTAAAGACTCCCAGGTCTATCTTGGTTCTGCAGAGCTTGCAGCAGTTGTAGCGCTCAAAGGCAAGTTGCCGACAGCCGAAGAGTATATGGAGCTGGTCACCAAGAAGATCAAACCTGAAATGACGGATGATGTCTACAGATACCTGAACTTCAACAAGGTTGCCAAAGAAGACCTTGAAGCGATGGTTGAATAGTAAACCCTTCTCTTTTCTACCTCCCCGTGGGGGGGGTAGAATGTTTTTCTCCATTTATGTTATAATCATATTCAATTTCAAAATATTAGGTTTTTTACATGAAGCGTATCATACTTGCCTTGCTGTTCTTTTCCATTGTTCTTCATGCGCGAGACAGAGAACTTCTTCCTGTTTCCAAAACGGAATTCGTCTATATAGACAAAAACGGTAATGAACACGATATCGATCTGACAGGCAAGGATTTCATCCTGGTATCGGTCAGGGAAGAGGACAGTGACGGTAGGGTCTATGCAGTGGACCGTGACGGCACGGTATGGCTGAGCGGCGGTATCTCTTCGGGCGAAGAGATGGGATTTACGCCTTCCGGAAAATGGAGCGTGCTCCATAAGAAGCGCTACTACACTTCAAAAAAATACCCTGAGCCTGACGGAAGCAACAATATGGATTACAGTCTCTTCTTTACACCGTGGGGCCATGCGCTGCATAAAGGCAATATAGACTACTCTTCGCACGGCTGTATCCATGTGGACAAAAAAGACATACCATTGCTTTACAACTGGGCATGGGTAGGAATGCCTGTCCTTGTTACCCGACATCGTTATATGCAGTTCGCAAGGTCCGACCTCCGCCGCATCTACAAAACCAACAAGAAATATACCCGAAGAAGACGATAGTTCTATTTTCCTATTTTCCTCCTGGTATTCAAAATATTTCCCCCCCCCTCTATAGTTACAGTATTTTTGTGTAGAATTATACAGACAGGGGATGGTTCTGCCACCGACAAAGGAAATATGGATGTACGTAATGATCAAAAGACTTTTTTTTATTTTCCTCATAGGGATTTCGGTACTACAGGCTTCACAAGAAGATCCGCTTAATCTTGAAGTGGAACGTGCGGAAAACGCGAAGATCAAAGATATGATCGTGGTACATGGCATGGTACTTTACGGAAAGATCATAGACGTAGGGCAGGAGAAACTCTCTTTCAGACTGCTTTACAGTACAGGTGTCAGCCGATTTGCGTACAAAGATATCGATGCCATATCGACACAGTACAGCTACCATATCTCTTTCAAGCGTATGGATGTCGTGGGCAGAATAGAAGGTATTGAGGATAATAAGGAATACCTCAAGGTCCGGGAAGGGAAAGACCTTCGTACAGTCAAAATATCTGATATTGACAATCTCGTTGTCTCTGTAAATGATGATCCGTCCATCGAGAACGTCATTCGTAACAAAATACCGTATATTTCCGGAAATATCAATTTCGGCCTGGAGCGTGAAACCGGCTCGAACCAGAAGAATACGACCAATGCTCTTCTCAACCTTGCCTACAAAAAAGCGGAGCATGAAGTAAAACTCTATGTGGACTATGAATTTGAAACGACCGAAACATCCACTACACCCAAGGTGGAGAACAAGGATGAACTTGTAGGTATTGTGACTTATCAGAACCATTTCAGGAATGATCTATTCTGGTATGGTTCTCTGTGGGCGAACTATGACAGGCCTCGACAGATACAGAACCGTATGGCCCCCTCGGCAGGCTTTGGGTACAGGTACAAGTTCAAGAAAGAGCGCTGGATAGAACCGGTGCTGGGACTGGCGTATGTTAGAACCAAATATGTCGACGAGATGCTCTATCCGGATAAAAAATTCGCAGCCGTAGCTACAGGAATGAACTGGAAGTTCCAGGCCGATGACTTCCTCTACATGAATAGTGTCATACTGGACGGGTTTATCATGTATTATCCCAGTATCGAAAATCCGGGTGAAGACTGGATATTCAGGGCCAATGCCGGTATCACGATCCCGCTTTTCGAGTTCTTTTCCGTGAAGTTCCTCTACACACTCAGCAATGACAGCAATCCAGACCCTGCAGTAGGAAACAATAAATCAACTACCAAGCTTCTGTTCGGATTTGATTTTTAATCTGTAAAGCCTAAGTATTGCAATGGTACTGTTGCAAGTGTGGGGGTGATATTCAACAGTGGTACAAACGTATTTATTACTGTGATTAGAGATATCCTTCAATAGGCAGCAATGAAAAGAGATATACACCTATACGTCTGAAAAGACCGGCTTTCGGTACCATTTTATAACGTTTTATCTTTCCGTCTTCCTGGCTTTCCCAGACAATACACATTCTTTTGGAATGTTCTGAAAGTTTCATGAGTGAAAGACGATAGAGATGTTTCCTGTCCATTATCTTCTTGATCTTTGATTTAATATGCCCGATGAGCTGACTTTGCTTGATGAGCATCAATATTTCAGTATTGAGTTTATCCGAGCGGGGGTCAAGATTGGCTGAACCTACAAGCAGTATATCGCTGTCAATGATGATCATTTTGGTATGTAGTGAAAGTCTGTTGAATTTAAAATATTTTTTTTCGATTGCTTCATTCTGTTGGGCTTTGAATTCATAAAGTGCCACACCCATCTTCAAAAGTGGATTAATATAGGTTTTATAACCACTATAAACTGCAGTAACATCAGTAGAGGCCATAGAATTGGTAATAACAGTTACTTTGATATCTTTTGCTCTGAGTTTTTTGAAAGTCTCCATCATCATCGGGCTTGGTATGAAATAGGGTGAGATGACAATAACCTCTTTTTTTGTACTGTCCAGAGCGTTTTTCAGACTTTTTGATAGATGTGTTTCAATGTCGTTGGGATCAGAAACGACCTTTTGGGGAAGATCGAAATAGAGAGAGGTCATTTTGGCGGGGTAAAGAGTTACATGGGCAACTTCAACCTTATGAGTGAAGCGTGAAAAAGGCAGCTTTTTTGCTAAACGGGTATTTGCAAAAGCATGATGATATTCGGTAATCTTTTTCACAGATCTTTTGTAAGCCTTGTCAGAAACATCCGATTTGATTATCTCTTCGTAAAAGTGCGAGAGTGGACTGTTCCAGTAGATATCGAATATCCGGTATATTTTGGCTAAAACTTTTCCCATAACCAGGATCTCATAGTCAAGGAAATCTATATCTTTGCTCATAGCAAAATATTCATCACCTATGTTGCGCCCACCGAGAATGGCTGCATATCTATCAACAATAAAGACTTTATTATGCATACGTTTTCCCAGTTTGCTAACATCAAGTAGGAGTGCCATATTACGGAAAGTACCTCTGATACGGTTGGGGTTGAAAAGTTTAACATCAATATTTGGATGTGCGGCAAGCAGCGCAACATCCTTGTCCCGTATGGATGTGGTCAGATCATCAACGAGCATGCGTACTTTTACACCGCGTTCTGCAGCTTTGATGAGATGGTAGGATAATTCAGCAGCAGTCTTGTCATTTTTGTAAATATAATACTGTACATCAATACTTGCTGTGGCGTGATCGATAAGATAGAGCCTTGCAGCAAAAGCATCTACAGGGTTTTCCAGAGAATAGAAGGATGAGCCTTTATTGAGGGGAAGAGGGCTTTTAAAAATATCGGCCCATACAGGTGTTTGTTTTATAGGCATGGTTTTGTCCCTGATGTGCTGTGTATGGCACTGTGAAGCCATCTTGTATTTCTTCAGATTTTAACATAAGTTTGAATATAATTGATCATTATGTGATAAAATAACACTATTTTAAAAGGATCGGATATGAAACAGTATATCAAAGCAGTGCTTTTTGCGAATATAGTTATACTTTTTGCAGGCTGTGCTTCGCATGAGAAATTCGTGCAGAAGTATAACAGTTGGGTAGGGCAGGATATCAAAACTTTCATTCATGCGGTAGGATACCCCGATACGACCTATAAACTTCCCAACCATAATACGGTCTATGTCTACGCGCGTACGCGTCTGGTGAGCTACCCGAGTATGGGTATCGGTTTCGGCGGCTATGGGTACCCGTTCGGCTACGGCATAGGGTATTCCACAGCCGATGTTGATCTCAAACAGTGCAAGCTTTATCTTGAAGTGAACAAAAAAGGAAAGATCGTGAACTGGTCGTCACGTGGGAACAGCTGCGTTTCAGAGTAAAAGGATTGTGACTTCAGTCTCGTCATTTATCGAGGAAATTTGACTATTTTTGCGAGGCTGAAGCACTCGCTTCCATTGATTCCTGGTTACGAACCTTCTTCTTTTTTCTCCCCTTTACGCTTCAGTACCATCACGGAAGCCGTCAGTCCGAAGCGCAGTTTTACATTTTCAGGCAGTGTATCCAGTTTGATCCTTACTGGGATCCTCTGGGCCAGACGTATCCACTGGAAAACCGGTTTGATGCTTGGGAGCAGGTTGCTCCCAGGGTTGCCGTCTGAAAGGGAGATACCCCAGCCGATAGATTCTACTTTACCCTTGAGCGGCGTGTCGGGGTAGGCCATGAGTGTAACTACGGCATCGTCGCCTGTCTGTACGTTTTTGATCTTGTCTTCCCGGAAGAAGCCGAAGACCCAGAAGGTACTGGTATCGACCAGGGCGAGCAGGGGCTTGTTGGCAGTTGCCTGCGTACCTATCTGGAAAGTGATGTTCGAGACATAGCCGTCCACTTCGGCGTAGACCTTGCAGTAGGAGAGGTTGAGTTTTGCCGTATTGAGCGCTTCGGTGGAAGAATCGATGTCGGCCAGTGATTTGTAGTAGTTCGTTTCGTTGCGTACCAGGTCTTTCTGGGAAACGGCACCTTTGTCCTTTTTGTAGATACTCATGACCCTCTCATATTCTATCTTGGTGCCTTTAGCCGCTTCAAGGGTACGCTGAAGTCTTGCCTTTGCCTGTTTGACCTTGAGTTCGTACTGTGACGGGTCCAGTTCGAAGAGGAGGTCTCCTTTTTTGACTTTCTGATTGTCCACGACGTGGATCTTGGTGACCATACCCGTGACACGTGGTGCGACCTGGATGACCTGCGTACGTACCTGTCCGTCGCGTGTCCACGGGTTGTCGATATATTCGCGGTACTTGTTGTAGGCAAAGTAGAGGGCCGTACCCAGAACAGCGAGTGTCAATAATAGTTTGATAAGTTTCTTCATATAAAATCCCTTTTAAAATTTGATCCAGAATGCATCGATCAGAACCATGTAGAGTGCCATGACCGCGATGAAAACATACGGCGGCGCGTAAAAGAAACGCGACAGTTTCAGCTTGTTCAAAATCAGGACAGTGACCACAGCTCCCAGAAAAGCGAAGAAAATGACGGGCAGTATGGGAGAAAAGTAGACATCGCCCAGCGAGAGTTCATGCGGATAGCTATTTGTCATCGTAGAACCCTTTTGGCAGACGTGTCATCTCGGGATCAAGATATTTGCCCCAGTCCGTCCGTTTTTTCATTTTCTCCGCCGTCTCTCTGGAGATGTAGGATTTGCCTCTGCTGATCTGCCAACCGCCACCCAGTGATTTGTAGAGTGCAATGGCATTGAGGGCAACGTTCCCTTTGATGCTGGCAAAGCGGTCCTGGGTACTGGTAAGCTTTTCAACCGTAGTAAGAAGACGCTGGTAGTTGACCAGGCCGTCATTGTACTGTACCACCGAAATATTGAAGGCGCGGATAGTCGCTTCGACGGCTTTCTGGTTCTCTACCTGCTGTTTGCGGGTCAGGACATAACCGTTGAGTGCATTGGAAACTTCCGATACGGCAGAGAGGACGGATTTGTTGTACTTGACCAGACTCTCTTCAAATTTTGCATCCTGAAGGCGTATCTGGTTCTTGATGCGTCCGTAGTTGAAAATATTCCATGAGAAGGACGGTCCGACGGTCACGCCGAGCGGAGTGGTGCCGTTGAGCCAGGAGCCGCTCTGGTTGTTTGTGTTGTACCCTATATTCCCAAAAAGTGTGATACTCGGATAGAGATCGGCCATCTTGGCACCTATGAGTGCGGAGTTTGCATGGACCTGGTATTCTGCGGCTTTGATATCGGGCCTACGGGTCAGGAGGTTGGCGTCGATCCTGTAGCGAGGGTTGAGTTTTGGTTTTGGAACGAGATTGACGCCGGTAAGTCCATTATGGCCCTCTTCTTTGACCTGTACGATCCCTTTATGCTGTCCTATGAATTTGTTGGAATTGTTGTACAGACTTGCATCTTTTTGTTTTAAAAGCTTTTCTACATGTGCCGCGTCCGTTCCAAGCAGCAGTGCCAGCGCATTGCGTGCTTTGACCTTATTCAGCTCGATGGCGGGTATAGAGGTACGGGTGTTGTAAAGCTGTGTTCTTGCCTGCTGCATATCGAGTTCCGAAACGTTCCCTGAGTTGAATTGTATTTCGGTCATTTTGGTGACGCGTTCCTGTATGACCACGTTCCGATGGGCGTAGATCAAACGCTCCTGCGCCGTGCGGTAGTTGATGTAGTTGCGCGCTACTTCGGCGATGACAGAGACCATAATGTTGTCGTAGGAGGCGACTGAAGCATAGAGCTGGGCTTCGGATGATTCAATGCCTCTGGCATATTTGCCCCAGATATCCATCTCCCATCCCATGTCGAAGTTCACGCCTGCTGTGGCGACATCGGCGAGTCCGGTTCGGGTCGAAGTTGCCTGTCCGGAGACCGTCTGAAGCTGAGGGAAGGCAAGTCCCTGGCTGATCCCCAGTGCGGCACGCGCCTGGGCGATGCGCAGGCCGGCACTTTTGATGTCAAGGTTCTGTGCATAGGCTTTGTTGACCAAAGTGTTAAGCGTCGGGTCATGGAAGGTTCGCCACCAATGCGTAACGGAAGGATCTTTGTGATTTGTGTTTTGCTTCCATTTTTTGGGTACAGGCGGATTGGCAATACCGCCAAAATCAGGCCCGAGTTTGGCACAGCCGCTCAGTACGAGTAGAGCGAGAAGTGAAAGCCCCGTTCTGTAGAGTGGTTTTCTCATAGAGTCTCTTTTCATTTTAAAATCTGTCATCACGTTAGAACCTGCTCCTTGTCAATGCGTTGAAGTCGAGTTTTGCCATAAGCTTCTGACAGTTGAAGAACGATATCCATACATTCCTCCGCATGGCGATCAACTCATAAAACTCTATGATCTCATCTTCACCGTACTCTTTGGGCTGCATCTGGGAAAAGAACGTTTTTAGATGCTGCTCGATGTTGTCGATGGCTTTTTTGGGGTCACTCCAGGTCTTTTCATGGTTGATTGCTTCCGTTCCCCGGGCGTATTGGGAGAGTGTGTCTGTCAGTGTGAAATCCCTTTTACCCTCTTTGAAACGCTGAATGAGCCTGTTGTTTCTGTGGCCGGTCTCTTCCCTGTACATCATCAGGAGAAAGTAGGAGAAGGTTTCGCACTCTTTAGTAAACGCCAAAAGCGTTTTCTGATCGAGGGTATCGAAGTATTTTGTATCGATCTTGGATGCCCAGAGCTGCATCTTCCTGGCCGTAGCTATCAGGTGCTTCTGCGCATACCAGGCCTTTATCTTTCCCAGAAAGGAGCCTTTACCGGCCAGGAGCTTGTTGCTTCTTTCAAGCAGGTCGGCGGAGAGCTTGAAAAATCTTTCTTTTATGCTTCTAAATAGTACTTCGGGTTTGGTAGAGAATGGCACATAGTAAAAGAGCAGAAGCATAAAAAGAAAGAGATAAAAGACGAGCAGTGTTATCATAAAGATCTGAAAACTGAAGAACATGGGATTCCCAAGGTTCAAAATGGCTAGACCAAGCAGGAAGAAGATGGCGATCTGCGGATTGATGAAGTAAAACCCCATGAAGGCGTAGAGGAAAATGAAGAGCGCAAGCTCCCATCCGTAATGTATGTTGGGCAGTACCAGAATGTACATGGCTGCCGCAAAGATGAAGGAGAAAGTGAAAAGGATGATCAGGATGGAGGGCTTCAGCGGACTGTAGGTGGTCAATACACTCAAAGCAGTCGCCAGCGTGACAATAAGAAATCCGCCGGGAGGGTTGAGCGTGATCCAGAAGATGACGGTCGCCCAGAAGATCAGAAAAGTGATGAGTGTACCTTTCATATCTTCGGTATCGAACCAGTTGAACGAGGATGTTGTAACTTTGCTCAGTTCGAACCGTGTAGGATAGGGACTGAGTATGGCATTGATTTTTTCAGCCAGTGCCCTGAGCTGTCCATGTAGTTTCCGTATGTCAAGTATGGTCGCGATGAGTGCGGCTCTGTCAGTATGAGAAAGGGATGCGACGGCTTCTTTGTCGTATATCGCTTTCCATTCGGCAGGTATCTCTATCTCTTTTTGCTGTCCGATCGCATTTTTGAGAGAAGAGAAAAGCTGTTTTATCTCATGGTCTGCCTGATCGAAATTTGTGACATATTTGCCGTAGCTGCCTGAAAAATGTGTTTCGTCATGGTAGGAAAGGAGCATGAGAAGTTCATCGATCTGTCTGACGTTCTGCAGGATCGTATTTCGCTGTGCAAGATTCAGGCCTGAACTTTCCGTAGATGTACCGGTGACGGAGTTTTTGAGTGCCGCTTCCTGTGACTGCAGTTTTTCGTACAGTGCCTTGCGTTCAGCCCTCTCTCCGTCTCTTTTGCTATAGAGCTCTTCCTGTGTCGATACTATTTCGTTCGTGATATCGACGGTGTCGTTCTTTGCCTTGACCGGCCAGAGAAATATGCCGACAAACGTAAAAATGGCGATACCCAGAACGGTCATGAAAGTACGGTCGATACCGTAAAGAAAGACATCATCCACTTCACCGTTCTTGAAGACCATCATCATGGTCACGGCAGTGAGCATGAAAACGGTATTGTCTCCCCTGTAGGCCCTTGTGAGGTAAAGAGCGATGCTGACACAGATGGAGAGAAAAATGAGGTAGAGTTCCCTGTCCTGGGGAAAAAGGCCGATGAGCACCATACCGACGACGGCGCCGATGATTGTTCCGACTACCCGGCGCAGTCCTTTGGTGACGGATTCTGCCACCGGTCCGGCAACGGCGATCAGCATAATGGCAATGGCGGCCGTCGATCCGTTCTCCCATCCCTGCGCAAAGGAGATGATGTAGGCAAGCATGATGGACAAAGAGACCTTTACGGCGAACTTGAATTTCTCGGAGAGTGAAAAAGAGAGCAGGCGGTCCAGGAGTGTATGAAGAGAAGCCTGCTTTGCCCCAACGGCTTCTTTCACTTGGGTTCTTCTTTTCTGCATACTTCATCCGCCCGTTTTTCCTGAATGGCGGATAGGTGCAGAGAGATCAGGCTTGATACGATAATGGCCATGTAAAAGACCCCGAAAACCGCTTCCATGGAGACAAAGAATTCTGCGATATGGTTGGTAGGCAGAATATCGCCGTACCCCAGTGTGGTCAGTGTCACAAAACTGTAGTAGGCGACACGGGCAAAGATCTGCTGCCAACTTCCCGCCTCAATGCCTGAAAAGGCCTGATGGTCCGTTGCAAGGATGATGAGATAGATCATCGCCCAGATCAGCCCCAGCAGAAGATAGAGGGTCATTGAACCGATGATCTTGTTACCGTCGATATCTCCGACAAAAAGTACCTGCCTGAAGGCCGCTGCAAAAGCGCCTACGAAGAAGAGGAGCAGGGTAAAGAGTATAAAGTAGACATCGAAGTGGTGCGGAAAGAATTTTCCGAGCAGCGTCAACACGATAAAAACAGCAATGACAAGGTAAATGAACCACTTGACCGTGACATCGGTCTTCAGGCTTTTGATACTGGCAAGCAGCATCAGAACGGTCATGAAAGAGAAAAGGTCCTCCATCATGCTTCCCTGTACCTCGGCGACCACCGCTGCAGAGAAGAGCAGAATGACCAGGGCAAAGAAGAGATAGAAGAAATTATTTTTCCGGGTGATCTTTTTCATAAAACTTCAATGGTCCAGTTATAGTCTAAGACTTTTGGAGCGCTTCGTCCTCTTTCACTTCTGCTATCCAGAAACCAAAGAGTGTGTAAGCCAGAGCGAAAATGACTGCACCGACGAAGAGGCCTATCATGCCCATCAGCATCATGCCGCCGATGGCACCGATAAGGATGACCAGCATCGGTACATCGACACCTCTTCCCATCAGCATAGGCTTAAGCACGCCGTCACTCGCTCCGACGATGAGCATATAGATGGTAAAGACCACTTCGGCAGTTCCCGACCCCTGTGAGAAGACATAGAGAATGATCGGCAGAATGATGATCAGCGCGGGAAGCTGGATAATGGTCAGGAACATGATGATCACAGCCCAGACAATGGCAAGCGGTACTCCCATGAGCGTCAGACCGATCAGCGCAAAGATCGCCTGGATGATAGCGACACCGAGAACACCGTTGACCACGGAACGAACGGTGAGCGTAGAAAGTTTGGCCCAGTCATTACCTTTGTCGCCCATGAGACGGCGGGAAAGATCTTTGTAAAATTTCACCGCGCCTTCGCTTCCTATAAGAAAAGCGGCCGCGATAAGCATGGAGACCACAAACATAAAGACCGTACCGATCAGACCGCCCAGGGAAGAGAGTAAAGCAGTGATCCCATTTTTAATCTCTTTGGAGAAAGGCTTGAGGGTCTTTTTGAGATCATGTGAAGCATTGTTCCACAAAGTATAGGTTTTCTCTCCGATAACGGGCCATTCCTTGACCTTCTCGGTCGGTGGAGGAATAGTGATCTCGCCATCCTTCATTGAATGAATGATCTTCTCAGAGGTTTCGATGGTCTTTCCCGAAAGGGCATAGGTGGGAAGTATCAACCCTGCGATGACCATTACGGTAATGGCAATGATGATCTTCTTCCTGTGACCGAAACGCTTTTCGAGCATATTTACCAGAGGTGCAATACCCACAGCGATAATGATACCCCAGACAGTGACTGCCATGAATGGCTTTGCGATCAGATAGGAGAGGTAAACGACCAGTGCGATAATGCCGACCTTGACGGCTATTTCTATGGCAAGATTTACCTTCTCTTCACGTTCAGTGATGTTCATGATATGGATTCCTTCGGATAATATAAGTTGAATAAATAATTATACCCGATGATTCTGTCAAAAATCTGTCATTTGATAAAATTTTGATAAATTTTTTTATCTGTGACAGGTTTTAAAATATATCAAAAATTATTTGGAATTTTTCGGGGATGCGTCTGGGTCTGCCATTCTCTATATAGACCAGCACCACTTCCATGGAAAAGATTTTTGTTTCTTCCCTGAATATCTCCTGCAGCAGCACCATAGAGCTGCTTTTCTGACTCAGGATCTTCGATGTGACATACAGCATATCTCCCAGTGTGGATGTCGCCAGAAAATCGGCTTTGATGTTCCGTACCACAAAACCACTGTCCGAACCCTCTCCGGGCACCATATCACGTTCAAAGAATATTTCCGAACGCGCTCTCTCGCAGAAGTTGATGTAACGCGAATGATAGGTAATCCCTCCGGCATCCGTATCTTCATAATAGACTCGTATTTTCACCTGTTTTTCTCCTATTTGATATATTGTAACCAAGAGTAGCTTTTATCCTTTATGCTATATAAAGTTTCCGAGGTTATTTGGAATACCGTATAGTTAAAATAATTCTCTCGGTATTGGGGAGAGGGAATACAAAGTAAGACGCAATTAATTAAATTATGATATAACTATATCTTAATTTAATTATAATTGGGAGATATGCCAGTGAACAGAAGAGATGTTTTAAAGTATGGGACAAGTGTATTGTTATCTGCAAGTTTGGCTTATTCAAAAGAAGAAAAAAAATTAGAAAAAACAGACAATATTCTTAATAAAAAGAAAACAAAAAATCCCCGTATAGTAGTTGTAGGTGGTGGTTGGGCCGGACTTGCACTGGCGAAAGATGTCAAGCACCGTGTACCCCATGCAGAAGTGACAATGATAGAAAGACGTGATCATTTTGTCTCATGCCCTATGAGCAATGAGTGGCTGGTAGACTTGGTAGATCTGGAATATTTAACACACAGTTATCTGGATGCAGCTAAAAATAACAACTATATTTATTTGCATGCTGAAGTGACAGATGTAGATAAGAAACATCATATACTTAAAACCAGTATAGGTGATGTGGGGTACGACTATCTTGTGTTTGCTACAGGCATAGAATATGACTACCATGATCTGGTACAGGATGATAAAGCTTTGGAACAGAGGTTGAAAACTGAATATCCTGCGGCATTCATACCGGGTTCAGAGCATATGACACTGAAAGAAAAAATACATCATTTCAAAGGTGGAAATTTTGTGTTGACCGTACCCGGTGGTAACTACAGATGCTTGGCTGCACCTTATGAACGTGCCTGTCTCATTGCAGATTATTTTGATAAACAAAACATTGATGGGAAAGTCATTATTTTGGATGCGAACAGTGATATAAAAATCAAAGCAGAGGGGTTTCATTCGGCATTTAAGGAACTTTATAAGGATCGTATAGAATATCAGTCTTCTGTTGAGATAGACGCTATTGATCTGGATAAAAAAGTGATCACCACGGGGTTTGATGAGATAATGTTTGCCGATGCGAGTTTCTATCCTAATGTAAAGGCACCTTATCTTTTGGAAAAACTCGGTATGACACGCCAGACAGCGCATAACAGAGTAGAAGCAGACATTAACCAATACACCTACAAATTTAAAGGAAGTAACAATATCTATGCCTGTGGCGACGTACGCCCCATGGGCTTTTCCAAATCAGGAAATACAGCGTATTCAGAAGGACTGAATGTCGCTAAAATGATCGCAGATGAAATAGCAGGGAAAACACCGGTTTGGCAATCTCCTGTGACTACCTGTTTTTCAATTCTTAGAACAAAACCGGAAAAATGTATCTCACTCTATACCGAGTACGCGTATGATAAAAAGGGCGGCATGCTTTTTAAGAATAACATGACCGATGAAGCATGGAAGACCAATGGTTTAGGCAAGTCACGCGTAGCCTATGGCTGGGCTGAAAGTATGTATAGCAATATGTTTGGTTAACACTTTTTCAGCGTTTTTGGGATTTTATGTAGGTAGGAGTGCCTGTAGTTGTGTATTTTGTTTAACCCGGATTTTGCAATAGAAATCACAGAACTTGCATCAGTCATTGCACTATGGTCATTCACAAAAAACCATCGATTAACCTATTGGTTAAACTCAAATTTTTTGCAAACACCCATAGCCAAGCACTTGATACATTTCTTGCGATTCTATTACAAAATCCGGGTTTAAAAAATAGTGCCTATTGAATTTTCGCAATAGACTCCTATCTTGTATATTCGATGTCCTCTTTATATACGTGTGCGTATCCTGGATGCGATACGTCTGCTGAGCCTGTCGATCAGGCGGCTTTGGGTGTCGACGATTTCGTCAAGTGTTTTGCCTCCCTGGGCAGTATAGTTTACAGATTCACTGTAGAGTACACTGTTCTGCGCTTTGTCCACGAGGCTCCAGCGTCCCTGAAGGGTGACCTTGCCGTTCTCATAGCCGTCGAAACGGTCAATGGTGACATAGATACGGTACTTGTCGTCAATGGGTTCTTCCCATGGGGAGGTCAGGAAGGTATAGTGTGGAAGGAGGGTGGAAATATTGTGTGCAAGAACAGTT
Organism: Sulfurovum sp. NBC37-1; assembly: GCF_000010345.1. Classification (NCBI taxonomy): domain Bacteria; kingdom Pseudomonadati; phylum Campylobacterota; class Epsilonproteobacteria; order Campylobacterales; family Sulfurovaceae; genus Sulfurovum; species Sulfurovum sp. NBC37-1. The sequence continues at coordinate 1,378,313 of NC_009663.1, read as the reverse complement.
TGAATGTTCTGTGCAAGTGAACCTGCCCAGAGTGCTTTGTCATGTACATTGACACGGCCTGCACTCAGTCTTGTAACAACCTCTGATTTTCTAAGGTACTCGGCCACTTCGACTTCGGCGATACCGATGACCGTTGCTCTTTTGCTTTTGATACTGTCTGCCTGCGGAGCACTTTTGGGGTGCAGCTGGTAGAAATCCGATTTGCTGCTGCAGCCGCTCAGAAGACCCAGTGCAATGAGAAGTATGGCTATGTTTTTTTTCATCTATTTTTTTCCTTGTATGAGTGATTCCGGATGTCGCTCGAGATAATCGGTCAGGTTCTTTATGGAACGGCTGGTTTTGGTCATTTCATCGAGCAACCTGATGATCTTCTTGTTGATCTGGGCATTGGAGTCGAGATAATTCTGCTGCAGGGCCTGCATGCTGGAACCGGCACCTTTCATCATGTTGTCCGTACTTTTGATGGTGGCATTGAGCTGCGGCAGTGTACCGGTTCTGAGCTCTTTAAGTGTATCCCGAAGTTCTTTTCCTATCTCTTCGAACGGTACGGAAGCGATTTTGTCAAGAACGGTTTTCAGGTCGCTTTTGAGTGTTTCAATGGTTCCGGGTACGGTAGGAATGACATAGAGTCCGTTCTCCTGTTTAAGTGTTGCTGCCGGTAAATCTTTGTACATGTCGAGGTTGACGTACAGCTCGCCGGTAATGAGATTACCACTTTTAAGCTGCGCTCTGAACCCGTTCTCTATCAGTTTCTTCAAAATAGCCGGATTGACACCGTTGGATGCATTCTTTTCACGATGCATGATCGTAAAACGCTCCGGTTCGATCTTGATCAGTATGGGGATCCTGAAATGGGCATCATAGGCATTACCGACCAGTGAAAAGTCGACGACTTCACCGATATTCACGCCACGGAACTCTACCGGTGCACCGACAGAGAGCCCACGAATGCTGCTGTCAAAGTAGACCCAGAAGAAAAGTTCGCGCTGATAATGCCTTTTTTGTGCCTCTTTCATTGTGTTGTACAGGGTGAATACATGATTGGGTTTTACCTTCTTTACTGTTCCCTGTTGACGGAAATTATCAAAAGAAAGACCTCCCGAAAGGATGGCAGTGAGTGATTCGGTACGTATGTCCACACCATTGGCACTGAGTGAAGCACTGATACCACTGGCGTTCCAGAAGCGTGTCTGGTTGTTGATAAGTTTGTCGTACGGTGCCTTGATGAATACTTCGATGTCGACTTCTCTCCCGTCATGAGAGAGATGATAGGCACTAACGCTTCCTGCAGGAAGTTTTTTGTAGTAAATGGGAGAACCGATATCGATTGAGCCGATATCCTGTGCTTTCAGTATATACTGCGTTCCTTTTTCATCTGCAGGGACAGGAGGAATAATGTCAAGGCCTTTGAACTTCCGGGTGGACTCTTTTCCTTTTTTGGGATCCATCACAATATAGACACCGGAGAGAAGTGTTTCGAGACCTTCCACCTGATTGGCTGAGATTCTGGCTTTCATGACCCAGAATCTAGTTTTTTCAGTCAGGTAGGGCCTCATGTTCTTTTTCATTTCTGCCGTGATGATCACCTGGGAGAGGTCTTTGCTGAAATCCACATTGATGACTTTTCCCACCTCGATATCTTTGTATTTGATAACGGTTTTTCCGGCAATTACTCCTTCAGCCGATTTGAAGGTGATGTGGATGACCGGACCTTTTGCATTGATACTCTGAATGATCAGCCATGCTCCGACGATCAGAGCAACGATCGGTACGATCCATACAGTCGAGATCGCTTTGCGTTTCTTCTGCCATACGGCTTCCTCTATTTCCACATTTGAGAGATCATCGTTATTATTGTCTTGCATTACACTCCTTTGTATTGTCCCAGATCAGTTTCGGGTCGAACGACATGGCTGAGAGCATGGTCATGATGACGACCAGCAAAAAGAAATTGGCACCCATACCGGGTTTGATCTCTGTCAGCGCCCCAAAGTGGACCAGCGCGACCATGGTTCCCACGACATAAACATCGACCATGGACCATCGTCCGATGACCTCTGTAAGCACATACAGCTTTTTTCTTCTTTTACGGTGCTGACATGAACTTTTTTGCACTGAGATGAGCAGATAGATCAGAATGAGTATCTTCAAAATTGGTACAAAGATACTTGCCGTGAAAATGACGAACGCGATAAGGTAGGCACCCGTATCAATAAAGTACAGTACGCCGCTCATGATCGTATCGGATTCCGTACCCGCAAAAGTAGCAACATGCATCATGGGCAGTACATTCGCGGGAATGAAAAAGACGATACTGGCAAGCAGATAAGCCCATGTTTTCTGGATGGCATCGGGCTTTCGGATATGGACTTCACTGTCACAGCGGGAACAGTAAGCTACATCATCCGTACCTGCCATGGGCACTTTGACAATAGCTTGGCATACGGGGCAGTCGGTCAACCCCCTTTCTATCGCTCTCATGACTGTACCTTTTGACGCTCAAGGCGTTTACGGTCACCAATGCGCTCCCAAACCTGATGCGGATCGAAGATAGATTGTGAAGCAGCCATGATCAGGACCATCAGCATAAATGCCCAGAGTGAGGTACCGGGGATGATCGTCCCCATTTTAACCAGTTTTACAATAGAGACGAGTATGCCAAGAAAGAGGACATCCAGCATGCCCCAGGGAAGCAGTTTTTCCAGCAGTTTGAGCATTTGCGTCGCATAGCGCGGCAGGAAACCGTGATAGAGTGAGCCGAACAGAACGCAGTAGAGAAGGATACGGAAGAGAGGAACGACAATAGTCGTCAGCAGGATCGCCGTTCCCATCATCCACTCTTCATCCTGGAAAAGATAATAGATACTGGTCGCAAAATTGGCATGGGAACTGTTACCTGCCACATGAAAACTTAAAAAAGGAAAATAGTTCGTTATGATGAAGAGAAAAAGTGCCGCAAGGTTGTAAGCATAGAGTTTTTCCACCATACCGGGTTTGTAGGTATAAAGCTTTGTACCGCAGTTCGGACACTTGTATCTGCCCGGCCTGTTGGGTGTACTGATCTTGCTGATTTCGTCACATTCATGGCAGATGTGGTAGTGTGTGCTCATTAAGATCCATACTTTTTTTAATGATAGGATATCATCACTTTGCTTATAGGTTAAGTGAATTCCGTATGAATACGAAGAATTTCAAATCTACCGAGACGATTTTTGAAACAACTTGACAAGCCCCCTCGGTACGGCGATGATGATATAGATGATCAAGGTAAAGATCAATGGATGCATAGGTCCTAATCCGTAGGCTCCTGCATCAGGGAGTGCCATCAAATGGTCTAGCGGGTGGGAAGTCCATTCTTTGAAATGCATTCCTATTGCCAAAACCAGAAATATACTTACAAAAATAATCAGCTCTTTTTTCACAATGTATTCCTTGGTAAAAAATAATGCTCTAATCATAACAAAAAGAATTTAGAAATGAGTAAGAATATTTTCAGTGTTTTTAAATTATTATCTTTGCAAATAATTATTATAATTTTTTACAAAAATTCAGCTTGATTAAATTGTAAAAAATTTATAATAATCCTGATTTTTAATTTTAAGAAATAAGGAAGAATATGTCTAAGAAAATAGAATCAAGCAAGATTGCATATGATGCGTTAAACCTTGCTGAGGGTATGAGCAGAAGAGATGCGCTGAAGGTTATGGGACTGACAGGCGGTGCAGCAATGATGATGGGTGCTCCTACGCAGGCGGAAGCCGGGCCAAGCAGTGACAAAAAAGCCAAGATCGTTATCGTAGGTGGTGGTGCCGGCGGTATCATGGCGGCAGCAAGATTGAGAAAAGCGGCATCGAATGCCGAGATCACACTGATCGCTCCCAATGAGACACATCTTTACCAGCCGGGCCAGGTATTTATGGCGGCAGGGCTCTATAAAGAGAGTGATATTCAGCACAGCAATGCCGATCTTGTACCGGATGGTGTTACGTGGGTGAAAGATGAAGTGACGGTATTCGATCCTGACAACAATAAAGTAACGACAGCGAAAAATGGTGATATTCCTTACGACTTTTTGGTAGTTGCAACAGGTCTTGCCTATAATTATGAAGGTATCGAGGGCATGAGTGCTGACCTGGTAGGTAAAAACGGTATTTCTTCAGTCTATCTCAACAATCCCGTAGAGGGAACAGCAAGAGGCGGGGTCGCTACCTGGGAATGGTTCACAGATATGAGGGCGGCAGCAGAAGCGGCTTCGCCGGAAAACCCGATCAAAGTCATCTGTACACAGCCTGATACACCGATCAAATGTGGTGGCGCACCACAGAAGATCCTCTACCTGAGTGACGATAACCTGAGAGGGAACGGTCCAAATGGGGGTGCGGATGTCAGTAAAAATGCACAGTTCAGTTTCTGTAAGAAAGGCACAAAGCTCTTTGGTCTTCCGGGATATAACAAGACACTGGTGGAAGAAGTGACACCGATGTACGGCAATATCACCGATAAATGGAACCATGTACTCAGAAAGATCGATGCAGAAAAGAAAATAGCGACTTTTGAGCATACATATCAGACCAAAGGTGAATACGATAAAGATCTTGGCGAATATGATATGATCGACCATAAAGAAACGGTGGAGATGGAGTATGACTTTATCCATGTCGTTCCACCGATGAAACCGGTTGATGCGGTTGCCAGTTCTCCTCTTGGATGGCAAAAAGGGTCCGCAAAAGGCTGGTTGGAGTGTGACCAGTACACATTGCAGCACAGACGCTATGAAAATGTATTCGGAATCGGAGATATTCTCGGTATTCCAAAAGGAAAGACAGGTGGATCAGCAAGACACCACGGACCGGTTCTTACGGAAAATCTTATTGATGTCATGAACGGGAAAAAACCCACAGCGAAGTTTGACGGATATACGGTATGTCCACTCAAAACACAATACGGTGATATCATGCTTGCAGAGTTTGATTTTGACGGTGTAGCTCCGTCATTCCCATTCCTCGATCCCACCAAGCCAAGATGGATATGGTGGGCATTCGACCTCTATATGCTCAAACCTATGTACTGGCATCTAATGATGAGAGGGTTGATGTAGACTTGCTGCTTGAAAGTGGGGCTGTCCCACTTTCTAAATTGTGATGATTTTTTCTTTTTATAGTTCCAATACTTTACATTTTCTTGCCTAAATTCATATTTCTTATGACGTTAATAGAAAGCAATCTTGCGTATTAATGATATTGCCTCTTTTTAAATTATGTTAAAATAAACCAAGACCAATTTGAAAAAGGAAAACTATGTCTAACAAAATGGAAACAAGTAAGATAGCATACGAGGCCTTGAACGCTGTAGAAGGAATGAGCAGAAGAGACGCTTTGAAGGTGATGGGCCTGACAGGCGGTGCAGCAATGATGATGGGCGCTCCTACCCAGGCACAGGCGGGACCAAGTAGTGACAAGAATGTCAAAGTACTTGTCGTTGGTGGCGGTGCCGGAGGTATCATGGCGCTGGTAAGACTGCACAGAGCGATGCCGAATGCACAATTCACCATCATTGCGCCCAACGAGATACATCTCTATCAGCCCGGGCAGGTATTTATGGCTGCGGGGCTCTACACGCATGACGATGTCGTCAAGCCGAACAAAGACTTCATTCCCGAGGGCGTGAACTGGATCAAGGATGAAGTGGCGACATTCGATCCCGACAATAACAAAGTGACCACAGTTGGCGGCAAAGAGGTAGGCTATGACTATATGGTCGTGGCTACAGGTATTGTTTACCACTATGACCGTATCAAGGGATTGACGGAAGCGGATATCGGTACCAATGGGATCTCCTCCGTGTACCTGAGCGATCTTGCCAAAGGTACGACAAAAGGGGGCGAAGTCACCTGGACCTGGTTCAATGAACTCAAGGCGGCGGCAGCTTCAGGCAAGAAGCCGACAGCCATCTATACCCAGCCCAATACGCCTATCAAGTGCGGCGGGGCACCGCAGAAGATCCTCTATCTGAGTGCGGACCACTTGAAAAAAGAAGGGCTGGAGGCGAACTATATCTTCGCTACGAACGGCGGAAAACTCTTTGGTCTTCCGACCATCGCAAAGTCGCTTGAGAACGTGCAGAGCTGGTACGATACCATCACCAACAAATTCAAACACAACCTTGTAGCGATGGATGTTGCCAACAAGGTAGCGACCTTTGAAAGAACGTACGAGGTTAAAGGCGAATACGACAAAGACCTGGGTGAGTACGATATGATCACTAAAAAAGAGATGGTGGATATGAACTATGACTTTATCCATGTCGTACCGCCGATGTCCCCTCCCAAAGCTGTTGTTGAGTCCAAGCTCGGATGGCAGAAAGGGTCTGCAAAAGGCTGGCTTGAGGTCGATCAATATACGCTTCAGCACAGAAGATACTCCAATGTATTCGGCATAGGGGATGTCTGTGGTATTCCCAAAGGAAAGACGGGCGGATCTGCAAGACACCACGGTCCGATCGTTGCGGGCAACCTGCTTGCAGCAGTCAACGGCGAACCGCTGAAAGAGAAGTTTGACGGATATACGGTCTGTCCTCTGAAAGTGGAATATGGCGAGATCATCATGGCGGAATTCAACTATGACGGCCTTGCTCCGACCATGCCGTTCCTCGACCCTGCGACACCGAGATGGTTCTGGTGGGCGTTCGACCTCTATATGCTCAAACCTATGTACTGGCATCTTATGCTCAGAGGCTGGTTTTAATAGAGTGTTGGAAAGACAGGAGTTCTATCTGTCTTTCCGTACCTTTTCTACCTGCACTCCTTTTCCAAAAGATCCTCTACACATCTGTCAATCATATCAAATACCTTTTCAAACCCTTCAAAACCGTTAAAGAAATAGGGATCGGGAACATCCATTCCATTGCAAGCACCAAAATCACCCAGTTTGAACACAGTAGAAAAACCGAAATTTTCAAGGTCCTCCTTGTTTTGTTCATCCATGGCGATGCACAGTCAAATGTTTCTGTATCTTCACTTCTGAGAGGACGGGAGCGCTGGCCTGAGATATCGACACTATGGTCTCTGGCGATTTTGACGGAATGCTCACAGGGGGCTTTCCCTTCATGCCAGTCGCTGGTTCCCGCCGAGTCGATATGCAGATACAGACCTTTCTCTTTGGCATATTTTTTGGCTATGCCTTCAGCCAATGGACTCCGGCAGATATTGCCCAGGCAGACAAAAAGTATTTTTTTCACAGTGTCTCCCTTTCTATCCATGCCAAATATGCTCCGTTGGCATCCAGTATAGGTGTCATGAGGATCTCCGGTACCTCGTAGGTATGCCTTTGTAAGATCTGCTTCTTTATCGCAGGGAAGTGTTCATTTTTTGTTTTCATTTGCAGGAGAAACTCTTTGCTCTCATCAAGAGAACCTTCCCAGCAGTAGAGGCTTTCTATGGGATAAAGCTGTGCACAGGCGATCAGTTTTGCTTCAAGCATGGCCCTGCCCATCTCTCTCGCTCTTGCTTCATTGTCGATGGTCGTGGTGACGATGCAGTATCTGGTTTCATTCATAGAGAGTATCTTATAGTATAATCTCTTATAAACCTCTCAAGTATTTGAACTGTTAAAGAGAACTTTACGTTATAATCGTTCCCAAAATTCTTTCAAAGGTTTTACCCCAAATGAAACGGTTTCTTTCTATACTCTTGACATTTTCACTACTTCAGGCCCAGAGCTTCTTTACGCTCACAGGAGTAAAGCAGTACCGTATCCTTGTTGCCAATACTTCATCCAAGGTAGACAAGCGTTATAACAAAGAGATTGAAGCAATGTTGATGGAGATGTCAAAAGAGATCGGTATAGACATGAAAAAAGATACCGGTACAGTTCTGGTGCTGGTATTGCGAACGATTTTGGTGGACCAATGTATCGGTATCAGGATCGATCTGGAGTTGGGTGAGTATCTGCCGCGTCCGGGAAGCAGTGAAAATGTTCTGGCCATCACTTACATCGATACACGAAGGATAAGTGTCGATGCGGTAGAAGATGACCTGACAGATACGGTTGAAGAGATGGCGGAAAAATTTGCACTGCAATACAAAGATGACAACAAAGTGCTTATGAAAGTTCAGGAGGACAAAAAGAATTCAGAGAAAAAAGTATTGCATGAGAATTTTGCACAGGAGATGGGGTATGAGACCAACTATAGGGTTGCTATGGAGAAAGCCAAAAAAGCCGGAAAACCCGTGATGGCATTCATAACGACAACTTACTGTCCCTGGTGTAGAAAAATGGAAAGTCGTATTTTAAGCAAAGCCCGGATCGATGCGCAGATCAAGAAAAAATACATACCGCTACTGCTGAATTTCGATGAAAAAGCTTTCCCCAAAGCACTCCATAAGATCACTGTGACACCGACAGTATACATAATCGACAGCAAAACGGAAAAGATCCTGCATACTTTTGTCGGCTACAGCAGTAGAGAGGATATTCTTAGAGAGTTGAAATGATAGAAGAGAAAAAGCTTTTTGCTCACGTTTGCATATGTCGGAGCTGGAGGAATTTTTTGACATGATCGATAGCATCCCTGGGTAGGCTTAGATGCTTTTTTAGCTATAATCCCCTTATGTTTGAAATCGCAGAATATATTGGTATCATCGCTTTTGCCATTTCCGGTTTTTTCGTGGCGGTCAGAAGCAGGCTTGATTTTCTCGGTGTACTCATTTCGGTCTTTCTGACTGCACTTGGGGGAGGGATCATCCGCGATGTCGTAGTCGGAAGAACACCCTATGCCTTTACCTACAATACTCCCGCTGTCATCGTCATTACGGTGATGATATTGCTGATACTCCTGAAGTTCCATAAAAAAGAGAGCATTGAGAACCGGCCCCTTTTCATTTTCAGTGACTCGGTAGGGCTGATCTCTTTCAGTATCACCGGAGCGATGATCGCTTTGGAGAGTCAGGTAAACCTGACCGGCGTGCTGGCTTTGGCATTCGCCACTGCAGTAGGAGGGGGTATTACGAGAGATGTCATCATCAACGAGGTCCCTTTTGTTTTCAAGACCGGCTTTTACGGTACGGTTGCGCTTCTGGTCTCACTGCTTGTCTATCTGCTGCATATGCAGGGATGGATGAACTATTATACACTGAGTGTGGTCTTTGTATTCGGAGTAATGCTTCGTATCGTCGCTTATTACAGAAAATGGTCCATTCCTCTGGTTTGACCGCTTTCTCTCGATATGGTACAATCATACAAAAAAGGATACACCATGATCAAAAAAACCATTTTCAGTCTGCTGCTTCTGTGGGGATTCTCCTCTACGGTATCTGCCGACATGGCAGCACAGAGACCCGATATGAATGCTCAAATGGCGCAGATGCAGAAGGGAATGGCGCTTCTGCCGTTTTTGACCGCTCCTATAGAAAGCAATGAAAAACTCACATCAAAGGATGTCGAGTTGTTTCTGAGTACGATACAGAAGAAAGACATGCACTATGCCGACTACAGTGAGAAGATGGAAAAAGGCTATGAAGAGGCCGCGGCCGTGCTGAAAAAAGGTGTCAGTTTCGATACCTTCGTCAAAAAAGCCATAGAGCTTTCCGGTGTACAGGGTGTACTGGACAAAGATGCCAAAGAGATCGGTTATGAAGATGCCCTGGACCTGACATTGAAAACCACACGGATCGTCAGAGCCATGATGGCAATAGAGATGGAGAAGCAGATAGCCAAAGCCCCCAAGGAACAGCAAGCTATGATGCGCAATATGATGTCAGGAATGATGGGCGTACCCAAACCCGAAGATTTAGAAGTGGTTAAGCCCTATGCGGATCAACTCAAGCAGATCATGAAAAAACAGTAACATGAAAACTGTAAGATATCGGAATGAGAATGTTCCTGTCTCGAAAGTGGTCTGCATAGGCAGGAACTATGTAGAACATATTGAAGAACTCGGTAACGAAATACCTCAGAACATGGTAGTGTTCAACAAACCGAATTCGGCCATTTCTGACAGGCTTCACTACTTTTCCGAGCAGTGCCGTTTCGAAGGTGAGATCTGCTTCCTGATACGAGAGGGAAAGATCGATGGTGTAGGATTCGGGCTTGATCTTACCCATGCCGACATACAGAACCATCTCAAGAAGAAAGGACTGCCATGGGAACGTGCCAAAGCTTTTGACAAATCAGCAGTCCTCAGTGATTTTGTACCTCTGAACGAGCCAGTGGAGAGTTTGCATATGAAGCTTTACATCAATGATACGCTGGTCCAGTTCGCCACGTATGAACTGATGATGTACAAACCCCATACGATGCTTGAAGAGATACAGCAGTTTATGACACTTGAAGACAACGATATTATAATGAGCGGTACGCCCAAAGGCGTCTCAACCTATAATTTGGGGGATACTTTCAGGGGTGAAGTTTATGCAGGGGAAATGCTATTGGTATCTGTAGAGTGGAAAGCAGAGCAGCAATAAGTTATTGCCCGGTTGCCTCGAACCAGCGTTTCAAAAATTCAGGCCGTTCATAGACTTTTGCACCCAAAGTAAATTTGTAATCCATATAGGGTTGTCCAAGATTCCAGAATGCGAAGCCTTCGGTTTCAAGGTGTTGTGCCAGCAGTACCAGTTGGGCTGTACCGTAATTGTTATAGGGTTTTGCTCTACGGCTGAATCCGCTCAGGCTGGTGTATGTCCTGCCTATGATATAGCCTATCTCTCCGGCAATGAGCTTTTCCTCTTCTCTGAGTGTAACGGAGATGACCTTGAAGTTCTCATCTTTCCCTTCTGTCTCTTTGAGCATCTTCAGGTAACGTGGTGTCAGCCAGTTGTTCCTGTGTGTCAGCTCTATGGCCTGGGCAACGGTATCGAGTTCTGTGCCTATCTCGATGCTGAGTGCTTTTCGTTTGAGTAGTTCCTGTACTTTTCTGCTGATATGGAGGTCTTTGAAGTTGAGCAGGACGTAGGCGAACTGTATCTCGGGAAGCAGCAGTTCATCCTCCTCGAAATAGTCGGTGACCGCTATAAAGCCTGCTTTAGCCTGTGCAATATAATACACAGGTGTAAAATCTTCGCTCCAATAATAGTTTTTACGCATATCCGAATAGATATTCTCCTCAAGAAATTCCCGATCGATCAGAAGGTCATAGGGTAGATGATATATGCCGAGCTGAATCGTATCCATGAGGTTGATGCAATGCTACTCCCTTCTTCTTTTTGTAATTGTATAGAAAAATGGATACAATTACAAAATTTTTTTGGGGTCCCTATGAAAATAAACGTCATTATTATCGATAAAAAGGGAAAAGACCAGCTTTATGCCCCTTTGATCGAACACTATAAAAAAATATCCAAACCCTTTGCTAAAGTCGAAGTGATCGAGCTTTTTGACAAAGAGATCGCAAAAGCACAGGATATCTCACCTGAAGCAGCACAGAGATCTTACAGCAAAGCACTGGAGAAATATTTGGGCAGTGGCATAAATATCGCTTTGGATCCTGCTTCAAAAGAGGTGGACAGTTTCGAATTCGCGAAATTGCTTAAGGATAGCGTGACTGTAAACTTCTACATTGGCGGTGCATACGGCTTTGAGAGGGATTTTTTAAGCAAATGTAATAATGCCGTATCATTTGGTAAAATAACGCTTTCACATAAACTGGTGAAGGTTGTGTTGATGGAGCAGATATTCAGAGGGCTGACCATCAATCATAATCACCCATATCACAAATAATTAGGAAGATAAATGTTGACACAGGAAGAACTGAAAGAGTTTGAGAACAAGTTGCTGGACAGACGTGTTCAGATAGAGAAGAACCTTAACGGAACCGCACTTGAACTGGAGGGTATGAGAAATCTCGATCTTAATGACGAGGGTGATTATGCTGCAGCATCTGCCGAAACAGCAGTCGATAGCGCGATTTTGGAGCAACAACGTAAAGAATTAGCGGAAATTGACCTTGCTTTGGATAAAATAAAAAACGGAACTTACGGTATTTGTGAAATGTGTGAAGAGCCTATCGGAAAGGCACGACTTGAAGTGAAGAACTTTGCACGTTTCTGTATCACTTGCCGTGAGATAAACGAAAAAGAACAACAATAAGGATAGAACATGAGACTGGGGCTATATATCTTCGCTGCTTTGACATTAATGGCTATTACAGGGGCACTGACCTATACGGTCAATCCCAATAACTATCTTGTAGAATTCATGGGGATCAATTTCAATTTCCCTGTGGCAGTTTGGGTTGTACTGCCTATGGGAGTGTTATTGCTCTTTACAGCTATCCATATGATCTTTTATTCTCTGAAAAGTTATTTCAAACTCAAGAAATGGGAAAAAGATGCTTCTACGCTTGAAGATGCACTCTACTGGTCTTTGGTCAATGAACCGAAAGAACAGAAGTACGCGATGGAAGAGATCAGAGGTTCTGCAGTTGTTCTCGGCAAATCGTCATTGAATGTCAATGATGCGGTCGAGGGGCTCAATGCAAGACTTTCAAAAGTACTGAACATCCTTAACAAGATCAAGAGCGGAGAATATGTCGATCTTAAAGAGAATAAGATGGCAAAAGTCTTCAGTGACGGGAATCCGCACCTGATTCAGAACAGGCTCAACCGTTTGCATAACGATCCTGACTTCGTTGAAGAGGTCATGAAATCCTCTTCCCAGTACTCCAAAATGGTACAAAAGCAGGCTCTTGATATTTTTGCGCGCAAAGAGACATTCTTCAAAGCACGCAAATATGCAAAGATCTTCGACCCTGAAAGTCTGCATGTCATGCTTGCCAGAGCGGTACATGAGGAGGATATGGGCTTGAGTGTCGATATATTGAATGACTTCGTAGCAGTATTGAAGCTGAGCTGTACCGACTTTGTAAAGATCGCCAATGTCACGAAGAAGGTCCTTTCTCCTAACGAAAATCTTGCTCTTTTCAAATCATATCAAAGCAAGTATCCAAAGTCGCAGACAGCCTATCTTTATCTTCTTTTCGATTACGAACTTATAGATGAAGCAAGTGCCTATCTCGATGAACATGGAGAGCATGAATTCCTGAAATTTAGAGCTTTCAACGAGTTGAAGAAGAGCCATAAAAAATTCAAACTCGAAGATCTCGTTAGCGTCGATACTATTTGTGTAAAATAGGTATCCTCTACCTTACATGGCATCCCTCGATTTTTCAAAACCCCTTTATGCTCTGGCCCCTCTCGCGGGCTTTACGGATCTTCCTTTCCGATCGGTTGTCAAAAAATTCGGTGTCGACCTTACCGTTTCCGAAATGATCAGCTCCAACGCACTGGTGCATAACAGTAAGAAAACCCATAAAATGCTTGAAAAGAGCCCGCGGGAAGATCCGTATTCCATCCAGATCGCAGGCTCTGACCTTGAGGTGATAAGGCGTGCCGTGGAGATCATAAACGAGCAGGAAGGGGTGAGCGTCATAGACCTGAACTGCGGCTGTCCCGCTCCCAAAGTGGTCAACAACCTCCAGGGAAGTTCTCTACTGACCGATCTTCCACAGATGGGAAAGGTTATAGAGACCATCAAAACACACTCCAATAAACCCTATACCAGTATGAAGATGCGCCTCGGTTTCAACGAAAAGAACCATGTCGAGATCGCCAGGATCGCAGAGGCGAGTGGAGCGGACTACATTGCAGTGCATGGACGGACCAGAGCAGGACGCTACAAAGCGCCTGTCGATTATGATGCCATCAGGGAGATTAAGGAAGCAGTAAACATTCCGGTCATTGCCAATGGGGATATCGATTCACCCGAAAAAGCACAGTGGGTCCTGGAACATACAGGTGCCGACGGTGTGATGATCGGCCGTGCAGCCGTAGGTAAGCCCTGGATTTTCAAGCAGATAAAAGAAGGCATGGCACAGCCGACTTCTGAACTTATCAAAGAAGTGGTCCTGGAGCATTTTGACCAGATGATCGATTATTATGACAAATACGGGGCGATCATCTTCAGAAAGAATCTTCACTCCTATTCCAAGGCGGGATATCAAGGTGCATCACTCTTTAGAGACAGGGTCAACCGTATAGAAGACCCCAAAGAGATGCGTGAAGTGGTAGAAGAATTCTTTTCTCAGAAATTCTTCCATGAAGCGTAGTGTTTTTTGATGTATATCAAAGATATCTAAACGACTTCAGACTATAATCACACAAATTTTTCAAGGCCAAACTATGACTTTTGTATTCATTAAGACCATTCACCTTTTTGCCGCCTTTATTTATGGTGGTTTTCTTATTACGGACAATCTTTTTCTTAACAAGATCAAACGCTCCTACAGCGAAGAGGAGCATGCAGCTATACGCGAATCTTTTATGAAGTATGTACGTAAAGTGGTCCCGCCAAGCCTTATTGTGGCTGTATTGACGGGACTCTATCTTATCTCTCAAGTCTATGGTCCCATCGGGCCGGACGGTCTGACCTGGTTCCAGTCAGTTCTGTCCCTAAAAGCCTTTCTCGGTATCTGGCTTGGACTCAGAGGCGGACTGCAGGTTTACTTCAAGATACAGCCATTTGTATTCAAAAGCCATGTCCTGCCTTTCGCCTTTGTGATCACGATCATTTTCCTGTCACAATTTATGTATTTACCAGTATAGAAGATTCATTCAAAATAATGTTATAATTCTCGCATTCATTTTTGGAGTAGGCCCATGTTCATAGAACTATTACTTGTCGGTATCTTCATCGGGTCTATGTCCGGTTTTTTCGGTATTGGCGGGGGAATGATCCTCGTACCGATACTGCTTGCTATCGGTTTTGAGATCAAAGATGCCATCGGTATCTCCATCATCCAGATGGTCTTCTCTTCGGTCTACGGCTCCTACCTGAACCATAAAAAGGGTTCCCTGATTGTTGGTGAAGGGATCTTTGTCGGTATCGGCGGTTTTGCCGGGGGGTATCTTGGAGGATATGTGACACATTATGTCTCCGATACGGTGCTGCAGATACTGTTTCTCGGTATATTGCTTTTTGCCCTTTTCAGACTGTTCTTCTCAAAGATGCATATAGACGATTCCCACTCAAAAACCCTGAACAAAGGATTGCTCTTTTTCATAGGATTACTGATCGGTATTTTCTCCATTACCCTGGGGATCGGCGGGTCCATCATTCTGACACCGATCCTGGTAGGCCTGCTGCATTATCCGCTCAAAAAAGCGATCAGCGCCGGGCTTTTCTTTGTTGTCTTCTCATCCATCGCAGGTATGATAAGCCGCCTGATGATAGGCACGATAGACTTCCAGAACGGGCTCATCGTGGCAGTTGCCTCACTGGTGGGTGTATTCGGAGGGATCTGGCTTAAGGACCATGTCCATGACACACACCACAAGTCGGCCTTGATGCTGCTCTATCTTATATCTCTGGTGATCCTGGTCAGGAAGATGTTCTTTGCATAAAGCATAGATGAGTGTATTGGATTATAAGGTTTTGATTTAGTAACTTTTTACCTACCTACATCTTTTACTATTTATGATATGATATATCTAAAAAATAGTGGTGGTAGGCAGGATGAAAAAGGTGGATATTTTTCCATGGGATGATAATTTCAATACAGGTATTGAAATTATAGATACCCAGCATTATCAATTAGTTTCAATTATCAATCGCTTAGCTATGAATACTACCCATAGAATAGGCGACCTTAATATTATTTTTGAGGAGCTTATTGATTATACACTTTATCATTTTAAAACAGAAGAAAGTATTTGGCATAAGTACCTTCCTGATAATTCACTCGAAATAGAACATCAAGCTACGCATCAAGGGTTTATCGATAAGGTATTACGATTTAAATCTGAGCAATTTACGTCATCTTCCGATAAACTTTCTGAAGAGACATTAAGTTTTTTGGCTACTTGGCTTGCTTCACATATCCTTGAGTCAGATCGTTATATGGCACAAATAGTGCTTTCTTTACAGAATGGATTTTCTTTGGCAGAGGCAAAAGTGCATGCAAAAGAAAAAATGGGTGAATTGACTTCTCTTCTAATCAATATAATCTTATCGAGATACAAGACCCTTTCTTCTAATACAATAGACCTTCTAAATGAGATAAAAAGTCGTCAAGATAAAGAGGAAAAGTTAAAACTTGCTGCCAGCGTTTTCAGTCATGCCCGTGAAGGCATCATCATTACTGATGCCGAAAATAAAATTATCGAAGTGAATGACACATTTATATCTATGACAGGCTATAAGCGTGAAGAAGTTTTGGGCAAAAACCCTAAATTACTCAAGTCAGGAAAACACGATTCTGGATTTTATGCTGAAATATGGAGATCAATTAGTGAAAAGGATTATTGGAGTGGTGAAATAATTAATCGTCGAAAAAATGGCGAGGAGTATATGGAAATGCTTACTATCAGTGCGATATTAGATGATCAGGGAAAGCCAAAGAATTATGTAGCATTATTTACTGATATCACTACAAAAAAAGAACATCAAAAACAGTTAGAACATATTGCCCATTATGATGTTCTAACCAGCCTTCCTAACCGAGTATTGTTGGCAGATCGTCTCTCTCAAGCTTTACATAGTAGTCGACGAAATAATCTGGTTTTAGGTGTTGCATTTATTGATATTGATGGCTTCAAAGAGATCAACGATACATATGGACACAATACGGGAGATGACCTGCTGATCACACTCTCCTCGCGTATGAAAGGCGCTTTACGAAATAATGATACATTAGCAAGAATTGGAGGAGATGAATTCATAGTTGTATTTACTGATTTAAAAAAACCTGAAGATTGTCACCCAATGTTAGAGCGATTGTTACAAGTAACCTCTGCTCCCATTATCCTCAATAATAAAAGTATGAGTGTTTCCGCGAGCATAGGACTAAGTATCGCAGCTCCCGATAAAGAGATAGATGCGGATCAGCTTATACGTCAAGCAGATCAGGCGATGTATCAAGCGAAACAATCTGGTAAGAACCGTTACTCTGTGTTTGATATAGAAAAAGATAGTGCTGTGAATATCAAAAGAGAAAGATTAAATCAGATTAGTAAAGCAATGGATAATCGTGAATTTGTCCTCTATTACCAGCCTAAAGTGAATATGACTACGGGTGAAGTGATTGGTGTTGAAGCATTGATACGTTGGGAACACCCGGATCATGGTTTACTTCTTCCAGGAGAGTTCTTACCGATTATTGAAAACAACATGATAAGCATAAAGTTAGGTGACTGGGTTATCGAAACAGCGCTTAGTCAGATCGAAACATGGCAAAGACAGGGATTAGATATCTCTATCAGTGTCAACATTAATGCGCTCCAACTACAGCAAATAGATTTTGTATCACGTTTGGAAGAACTATTGAGTATGCATGCTACCGTTGATCCTAGTCTTTTAGAACTGGAAGTACTTGAAACGAGCGTAATAGATGATATAACACAGGTTTCTAACGTTATGCATAGGTGTATAGATCTTGGTGTGCGGTTTGCATTGGATGATTTCGGAACCGGATATTCCTCCCTGACATACCTTAGACGTTTACCTGCACATTTAATTAAAATAGATCAAATTTTTGTACGCGATATGCTTATTGACCCTGATGATCAGGCAATAATTGAGGGTGTAATAGGTCTATCTAAAGCATTTGGGAGAAAAGTAATTGCTGAAGGTGTAGAAACCATAGAACATGCTAAAGCGCTCTTACAAATCGGTTGTGAACTGGGACAGGGATATGGAATTGCAAAAGCGATGAAAGCTTCAGATATTCAAGAGTGGATTAAATCATGGAAATCAAATACTATGTGGAGTAAGTTTGTGTATGATCAAAAAGACTTTAATGTTCATTTAGAAGTTAATCATCAACACTGGATTAATGCTTTACAAGGGTATTTAAATGGTAAACAAGAGAATCTTCCACCAATGAATTCAGATAAATGTCATTTTGGAAAGTGGTTGCAAAATGAGGGACATGAACAGTATGGTCAGCATCCTGCATTTCCCATGCTGATTAATATACATGAACGCCTCCATGTACTCGGTCGAGAACTTGTTGATCTTTATACACAAGGTAAGCAGGATGAAGCTCAATTACGTGAAGTTGAGTTATTGGCAATATACAGTGAACAAGTCAATAAAATAAAAGAAATATTATCTTGATGTATAGACTTTCCCTTATAACATAGACAAAAAGGAATGACACAAGAGAAAATAAGAAGTTACTAGAAGTTCAGAAGCTTCAAAAAGGAATAGTAACCCTCTATGGATTTCATATAGAGAGTATAGTCTTATTGTATGAACCAAGTGTGAATCTTATATTGACATTTAAATGGTTTTAGAAAACCACATAAAATATATAAGTTTATAAGGTTTTCAATTGGTAGCTAAATAAAGTGTATAGACTTCATATTAGCTACCTAGTTATGCTATAATTCCAAATTAATTTTTCAGCAAGGCAAAGAAATAGAAATATGGCAAAAAAACAAGATATGATCCATGTGTATGGAGCCAAAGAGAATAATTTAAAAAATATTGATATCTCTATACCAAAGAACCAGCTGGTGGTCATTACGGGAATTTCGGGTTCCGGTAAATCGACACTGGCATTCTCTACGCTCTATGCCGAAGGACAGAGACGCTACATCGAGTCTCTCTCCTCCTATGCAAGACAGTTCCTCGGACGTGTGGGGAAACCTGATGTGGACAAGATCGACGGTCTAACCCCTGCGATCGCGATAGACCAGAAGACTACTTCGAAGAACCCGCGTTCGACGGTGGGGACCATTACGGAGATCTACGACTACCTCAGACTGCTTTTTGCCCGTGTGGGCGTACAGCACTGCCATAAGTGCGGAAAGCCCATCTCTTCCATGTCGGCTTCTGATATCATCGAAGAGGTACTTAAACTGCCCGAAGGTGCCAAACTGATCATCATGGCGCCGCTGGTCAAGGCGAAGAAAGGTACCTTTGCCGATATGCTTGAATCCCTGCGACACAAAGGGTATGTCCGTGCGATGATTGACGGAGTGATGGTACGTCTGGATGATGAAATAGAGCTCAGCAAAACCAAGATGCATACCATCAAAGTGGTCATCGACCGTGTGGTCATCAAAGAAGATAACCGCGACCGTATAGGGCAGGATGTAGAGAAGGCGCTCAAAGAGAGTTACGGCGAGATGGAAATCGAAGTGCTTAACCATGAAGAGCTTGGGCTCGACCGGAAAGACTATCACTACTCTGAGCATCTGGCCTGTTTTGACTGTAAACTCAGCTTTGAGCCGCTGGAACCGGTCAGTTTTTCGTTCAACTCACCCAAGGGTGCCTGTCCTGCCTGTGACGGTCTGGGGATCCGTTATGCCATCGACCTCAAAAAAGTGATCGACCAGGACCTCTCCATCGATAAAGGTGCAGTGAAGATTATGTATGGATTCAATAAAAGCTACTATACGAAATTCCTCAACGCTTTTTGTGAACAGAACGGTATCGATATTAAAAAGCCCTACGGTGAACTTGAGACACATGAGCAGAAAGCGATCCTCTACGGTAACGGGTCCACTGTGGACTTTACCTGGAAAAGACATAAGCTCAAGCGTGAATGGCCCGGTGTGGTCAAGTTCGCTCATGACATGTTCAAGGACGAGAAAGACCTTTCAGAGTATATGACAGAGAAGGTCTGTGACAAGTGTAACGGGCACAGGCTTCGTCCGCGTTCACTGGCGGTGAAGCTCGAAGGAAAGAACATTGCCGATATCATCGATATGCCGATCGATGAATCCTATGCCTATTTTGCAGACAGAAATAACTTTTCTCACCTGACCGAGCAGCAGCAGATGATCGCGGAGTCTATCCTCAAAGAGCTGTATGAACGTCTTTACTTCCTGCACGATGTGGGTCTGGGCTACATTACACTCAGCCGTGACGCCAGAAGTATCTCGGGTGGTGAGGCACAGCGTATCCGTATCGCTTCGCAGATCGGTTCGGGGCTGACAGGGGTCATGTATGTACTCGATGAACCAAGTATCGGTCTGCATGAGCGTGATACGATGAAATTGATACGTACACTCAATTCTCTCAAAGAAAAAGGTAATTCCGTGATCGTAGTCGAACATGACAAGGAGACGATTCTTGCAGCGGATTACATTGTCGATATCGGCCCGGGAGCAGGGGAGTACGGTGGGAAGATCGTTTTTTCGGGAGATGCCAAAAAACTGCCTAAAGCCAAAACGCTTACGGCCGATTACCTTTTTGGTAAGAAGGAGATCTCCTATTCGCATGACAATCCGCAAAAGAAGTGGATAGAAATTAAAAATGTGACGATCAACAACATCGAGAATCTCGATGCAAAGATCCCGCTGCATAACTTTGTCTGTATCACGGGTGTGAGCGGAAGCGGAAAGAGCTCGCTGATCCTCCAGACACTTTTGCCTGTGGCAAGGGAACTACTCAACAACGCCAAGAAGGTCAACAAAGTGGATGGTGTGGAGATCACGGGGCTTGAACATCTTGACAAAGTTATTTATCTCGACCAGAGCCCCATCGGACGAACACCGCGTTCCAATCCGGCGACCTATACGGGTATCATGGATGAGATACGCAAACTTTTTGCCCAGACCAAAGAAGCCGAACTGCGCGGATACAAGATAGGACGTTTCTCTTTCAATGTTAAAGGCGGACGCTGCGAGAAGTGCCAGGGGGACGGACAGATCAAAATAGAGATGCACTTCCTTCCTGATGTGCTGGTCAGCTGTGATACCTGTAACGGTACCAGGTACAATGCCCAGACACTTGAAGTGCTTTACAAAGGCAAATCGATTGCCGATGTACTGGCGATGAGTGTAGGGGAAGCCCTGGAATTCTTCAAAGCCATTCCTTCCATTGCCGCCAAGCTTAAAACACTGACAGCGGTCGGACTCGACTATATTACACTTGGACAGAATGCTACAACGCTTTCGGGTGGTGAAGCGCAGCGTATCAAACTGAGCAAAGAGCTCAGCCGTAAAGATACAGGTAAAACACTTTATATACTCGATGAACCAACCACGGGACTTCATTTTGCCGATGTGGACAGACTTACCGGGGTACTGCACCACCTGGTGGAACTGGGTAATTCTGTTGTAGTTATTGAGCATAACCTCGATATGGTCAAAAATGCGGATTATATCGTAGACATGGGACCTGAAGGTGGAGACAAGGGTGGTTTGATCATTGCAACGGGTTCACCGGAAAAACTGGTGGAAGAATATAATAAAACAGGCTCCTATACTGGTGAATATTTGGCTAAAGAGTTAAGTTCCTGATCTGAAGCTGAAGGAAATTAGTGTAGACGGTGAATATTTTTTTTCTTTGTATTCCGATGTGTGAAAGAGATAGCGCTTTTAATGATCCATAGAATGATCAATGTAGCAAGAATCTCATAACCGATCGCCCATGTCATAATAAAAGGCGATTCACTATTGACGGAAACGAATACATCAAACTTGCCGTCAGCAATATAGAAAAAAAGAAAAAGTAGACCCAAAATATAAGGTAATGAAACAAAATAAATAGCCAAAAAGACCTTTTCAAATCCTTCAGGAAAGAAAAGAGGGGTATCTTGCAATTTTACTTCCTTTTTTGTAAAGCTCCCGCCAATACCATCAGCAGACTTTATACGTTTTTGTGGATGTGAAAAATGAGTAGCACCATTAGATGAATGTTCTCTATTTTCCATGGATCCCACCTTTTACATTTTACATTAATTATTATTATTTTATTGAAAAAGTAATAATAGTTTACTTAATATAATTTCTTTTGATATGTTACATTGTAACCATAAATTGGATAAAATACATAAAAAAATCAGGTATTCTCTTTGAAAACAATCACTATTATAGACACTTTCGGTTTCTTCTTCAGATCCTATTATGCTTTGCCTCCACTGCGTAATTCAGAGGGGTTTCCTACGGGACTTCTGACAGGCTTCATCAATCTTGTAGATTCGCTGCACCGTGACCACGGAACGGATTATCTCGTCTTTGCGCTCGACAGCAAAGGGCCGACATTCCGAAACGAGATCTATCCGGAGTACAAAGCAAACAGGGAAGCACCGCCGGAAGACCTGACCAAACAGCTTCCCGTTGCGATCAGGTGGGTGGAGAAGATGGGTTTTGCCAATCTTGCCAAAGAGGGCTTCGAAGCGGATGACATCATCACCACAGTGACTAAATTTGCCAGAGAGCAGGATATGAAGGTTAAAGTGGTCTCGCATGACAAAGACCTCTATCAACTAATAGACGACGGTTTGGTCGTGATGTATGACTCCATTAAAAGAAAAGAGATAGACGAAGCCGCCTGCATCGAGAAATTCGGTGTCAATCCGAAAGATTTCGTTGATTTTCAGGCGATCGTGGGTGATGCTTCGGACAATGTTCCCGGTGTGAAAGGCATTGGTGTGAAGGGAGCGGCCAAGCTCATCAACGAGTTCCATACGCTTGAGAATATTTATGCGAATATAGAAAAGTGCGGTACACCGCGTATACAAAAACTTTTGCTCGAATACAAAGAGAGTGCGTTCCTCTCTCGCGAACTGGTCAAAATGCGAGATGATGTCTATGATGATCTCGACCTGAGCAAGTTCGTTTTTGAAGAGAGAAATTATCTCAGCTGTCTGATCGACGAATTTGAAAAGTATGAAATGAAACGGGCACTTCAAAAAGCAAAAGTAGGGCAGAGTGAAGTAGGATGTCATGACATTGCACCGCCAAAACTGAAGACACCTTTACTTACATTCGAATCGATAACACTCGATACCAAAGAGAAACTGAATGAAGTCATAGATGAACTTTCCAAGGATACACTGGTCGCTTTCGACACCGAGACTACCGGACTCGATACACGAACGGATAAGATGGTCGGTTTTTCTTTCTGTACCTCAAATGAAAAGGCTTACTATGTGCCGGTAGGGCACTCTTACCTCGGTGTAGAGGAGCAGGTTGATCCTGAAGATGCTGTGGCTGCACTCAAAAAACTGATGAAACAAAAAATAGTCGGACAGAATCTGAAGTTCGACCTCTCTCTGCTTTACAATCAATACGGGATGGAAGAGGTACTCCCCTTTGCCGATACGATGATCATGGCATGGCTTACCGATCCGGGTTCAAGGGTCGGATTGGATTCTCTGGCACAGAAATTTTTCAAATATGATATGAAACCTTTCAAAGAGATGGTCAAAAAAGGGGAGAATTTCTCCCATGTCAATATCGCCGATGCAACCTTCTATGCGGCGGAAGATGCCTGGATGACTTTTCTGCTCTATGGCGCTATCAAGAAGAAGATGGAGCTCTCTTCGCTTACACATCTGCTGAAAGAGGCAAAGGATGTAGAGTATCCGTTCATCAATGTACTGATACGCATGGAACGCCTGGGGATCAAAGTGGACCAGGTCAAGCTGGAAACACTGAAGAAAACACTCAGCGAAGACCTGCACCGGCTTACTTCGGAGATACATGAACTCAGCGGTAGCGAATTCAACATCCGTTCCACACAGCAGCTCGGCGTAGTACTGTTCCAGCATCTGGGGCTCAAGGGTGGCAAGAAGACCAAGACCGGCTACAGTACTAATGAAGCGGTACTGCAGTCACTCAAACATGAGCACCCGGTTATAGGAAAAATACTCGAATACCGCGAATACCACAAGATGCTCTCTACCTATGTGGAACCCCTGCTGAAACTGGCCAAAAAAGATGAGAAAAGCCGCATCTATACCTCTTTCATTCAGACAGGTACGGCAACGGGACGTTTGAGCTCCAAAGACCCCAATCTTCAGAATATCCCGGTGCGTTCCACTTTGGGGCGTTCGGTACGTGAAGCGTTTGTTGCCAAAGAAGGTTATAAACTGGTCAGTATCGACTACTCGCAGATCGAACTGCGCCTGTTGGCACACTTCTCAAAAGATGCCGCACTGATGGAAGCGTTCAACAAAGGTACGGACATCCACATGGCAACGGCCGTCAAACTCTTCGGTGAGGAAGAGGCGAAAGCAAAACGTAACTTCGCCAAGTCTGTGAACTTCGGTCTGCTCTACGGCATGGGTCCTAAGAAACTTTCTGACGAACTGGGCATCACCTCTGCAGAAGCCAAAGAGATCATTGCTAACTATTTCGCGAGTTTCCCCACGGTGAAGAATTTCCTCGAAGGCATACAGGAGAGGGTGAAAATAGACGGATATGTGGAAACACTGTTGAAACGAAGACGTATTTTCGACTACGAGAATGCCAATGGTATGCAAAAAGCCGCCTACATGCGTGAATCGGTCAACACGGTCTTCCAGGGATCGGCAGCCGATCTCATCAAACTCTCCATGAACGATATCGACAGTATGATCATCGATGAAGCGCTGGAAGCGCATATGCTGCTGCAGATACACGATGAACTGATCTTCGAGATCAGGGAGGATCAGGTCGAGAAAATTTCCAAACGTTTCGTGCATGTCATGGAACATATCTGGGAGCTTGAAGTGCCGCTGGTCTGTTCCGTGAGTGTCGGTGACAGTTGGGGTGAACTGAAGTAGATATATTGTTTTTTTTGGATGGGAGCTGTTCTTATACGGTTTTTTTACGCTAAAATAACTCCACTACGAAAAGGGTGAGATTCATGTTGAAACTTGAAGTTAAAAAGCCAAGAAAGTTCATTAGTCCGTTATTGTCCAAAAAGAGTGTCACTGCAGCCGAGATAGAAGAGTTCGAAGAGGCAACGCAAAACTATCTTGAAGTGCTTGAAAGACAGCGGATCGAAAAACAGTCCGAACCCAACATTGTCTCCAATGCTTTAAAGCCTTATTTTGAAAACCTCTCTTATGTTGCGCAAAGCTATTCCCAACAAGGTCAGAGCGGTATGGATCTGGCTTTGATGCTGGAACACAGTCCGTCAGTCATTATCGAAGCAAAAGTCTTTGACTCTGCTGCCATGATCACGCAAAATGACATCAACAAAAAAGCACTGCATGAAGCTATTTTGTATTTTATGCGTGAGCGCAAGAAGGGCAATAACAGGCTTTACCACATTATCATCACCGATTTTTACCGCTGGTTTGTTTTTGATGCCAAAGATTTTGACAAGCTCTTTTGGCAGGACAGAGAGATAAAAAAGGTATTTGAAAGCGTAAAAGACTCTTCTGTGCTCGGTGACAGAACAGAAGATTTTTACAGGATGATCGCAGAGCAGATATCGGGAATGAAAGAGAATCTCATAGATGACAAAGTCATTGAGGCTGCCTATTTTGATCTTAGAGATGCACGAAAGCCAAAAGAGACCATAGCGCTCTATAAACTGCTCTCCAAAGACACTCTTTTAAAAGCTTTCAATCCCAATGATGCCAATACACTCAATAAAGAGTTCTATAATGAACTACTGTATATCTTGGGACTGGAAGAGCAAAAGAGTGGAGGCAAAAAACTTATCTCCAGGGCAAAAAAACCTCACGGCGCATCACTGTATGAAAACATAGCCAGGAACTTGAAGCTGGCTGGACATACACAAGAGTTTGAGGTCATCATACGGCTGATGATCGTATGGATAAACCGTATCTTGTTCTTGAAACTTCTGGAGTCACAGCTTGTCAAGTGGAACGGCGACACCAAGTATAGATTTTTAAATCGTCAAACCATAGATGATTTTGACAGGATGAAGATCTTTTTCTTTGATATCCTGGCGAATAGACCACACGACAGGGCTCATAAGGAGTTTGGACATATACCCTATTTGAATTCTTCACTTTTTGAGATGAATGAGATAGAGAAAAAATACATAGATATCTCTTCGCTTGAAGACAACTGCGAACTGCCTTACTACAGCAAAACCGTACTCAAAGATACTCGGGGCAAGCGTAAAGAAGGCAGTGTTAATATGCTGCACTACCTCTTTGAGTTTCTGGATGCCTATGATTTCTCCAGCGAGGGGAGCGAAGAACTTGTAACGGAGAGCAAGTCTCTCATCAATGCTTCGGTACTCGGACTGATCTTTGAAAAGCTCAACGGCTATAAAGACGGGAGTTTTTATACGCCGAGTTTCATCACGATGTACATGTCCAAAGAGACCATCACCAAAGCCATCATAGAGAAGTTCAACCAACTCAAAGGCTGGAACTGCAGTTCACTCAATGAGCTGGATGACAAGATAGAAGACAAAAAAGAAGCCAATGCCATCATAGACTCACTGAGCATCTGTGATCCGGCTGTGGGGAGCGGGCATTTTTTGGTCTCGTCACTTAACACCATACTGGAGATCAAAAGCCAACTTCGCATACTCTTTGATGCTGAGGGTAAGCGTATAAAAGATGATTATGAACTAAGTGTTGAAAATGATGAACTCATAGTCAGAGATGATGAGGGTGAGATATTTGAATACAAGCGCAATTCCAAAAAAGCTACACGCATACAAAAAATGCTCTTTACTGAGAAACAGAAGATCATCGAGAACTCACTCTTCGGTGTAGACATTAACCCCAACTCTGCACAGATCACACGGCTCAGGCTTTGGATAGAACTGCTCAAGAACTCGTATTACGACGAGTCGAACCAACTGGTCACGATGCCGAACATAGACATCAACATCAAAGTGGGCAACTCGCTCATCAGCCGTTACGGCCTGCACGACGAGATAGACATACCAAACATCAAACATGCCATCGTCCGTTACAAAGAGGTGGTCAAGGAGTACAAAGAGGGGAACTTCGTACAGTCCAAAGAGGAGATACGCTCTGCCATAGAGGAGCTCAAGGGGATGTTCGGTCTGACGCTTCAGGCACAGTGGAAGCAGACGGAACGGTATAAAAAACTTCTTGAAAGCTATGTTAAAGAGTTTGGATTAAACAGTTTGCCAAGAGATATTCTGTTAGATGCATTGGATTTTAACCTCGATAAACTTGGCGGTAGCCAAACAAGCATGTTCAGTGAAGATCAAACACTTACAAAATCCAAAAAGGTACAAAAAGAGAAATTACTAAAACAGATTGAAAAAGCTTCCAAAGAGATCGACGAGATCAAAAAAGGAAAGGTGTATGAAAACGCTTTTGAGTGGCGCTTTGAGTTTCCAGAGGTACTGGACGAAGAGGGGAACTTTGTCGGGTTTGATGTGATAATCGGCAATCCGCCGTATATTCCGCTTAACAAACTCAAGGAGATCGACTACAGCCAGTTTGGCTACAGGGTCTTTGACAAAAGTGGAGATATACTGTCACTCTTTTTTGAAAAAGGCATTACTATTTTGAATCAATATGCCTCTATGTCACTCATCACCTCAAACAGCTGGCTGAAGACCAAATACGGCGAGGTGCTCAAAGATCTTTTTTCTGCATCTGGTGCATCGGTGCAGATCATCAACTTCGAAGATACACAGATATTTGAAGAGGCAACGGTGGAAACATGTATCGTAACGATCGACAGAAGCAAGCCGGCAGACACAAAAACGGTCAATATCAGAAAGTTCGATGCCAAGAGAGCAACGGTAGAGACGCTGAAAGAGGCGATAACAACTTTTGCATCAAGCGGTGAGGATAACGCAAAGCTCATGCAGAAAATAGAAGAAAGAGGGAAACAGCTAAAAGAGTGGGATATATCCATCAATTATGGAATAAAAACGGGTTTCAACAAAGCATTTATTATTGATACGGAAACCAGAAACCGGCTCATTGCAGAAGATCCCAAAAGTGAAGCACTGCTCAAGCCTATGGTGCGTGGACGGGATGTGCAAAAGTATGCTATTGAATGGGCGGATATGTGGCTAGTCGCTACACTCCCTTCTCTAAATCTGGATATCGAGGAGTACCCTGCCATAAAATCATATTTGAGCAGTTTTGGCAAACGGCTTGATCAAAGCGGCGAAAAAGGCAGCCGTAAAAAAACCAATAACAAATGGTTTGAAACTCAGGATTCAATTGCGTATTATGAAGAGTTCGATAAGCCCAAAATTGTCTGGGGCGAGATTTCAGATGCACCCAAGTTTGCGTATGATGAGAGCGGTATATATGGAAATGACAAAATTTTCATCATGACAGGTGAACACTTAAAATATTTATTATCTATACTGAACTCCAAGCTATCCGAATGGTATTTTTCAAAAATATCTGTTACAACAGGTCAGGGTACGATTTTATGGAAGAAGTATAAACTGGAAATCCTTCCTATTGCAGAATGTAAAGACCAGCAACCTTTTATAGATCTGGTAGACCAGATAATAGAGCATAAAAAACAAAATCAGGACACCACTGACCTCGAAGCCAAAAGCAACCGGATGGTTTATGACCTGTATGGCTTGGCAGAAGAGGAAGTTGCGGTAATAGAGGGGAAAATATGACAATTTGACATATTTTTGTATCTGAATTAATTTACAGTGTATGATTGAAGAAAAAGGTAGAATGATGTCAAGTATGAATGAAAAATATAATGTAGTGCTGCATGGACTTGTAAATACTGAAAATAATTGTGTTAATGCATCAATTTTTAATTTGGAATATGATGAGTATAGAAGTATAGTTGATGAATTGGAGTATGATGATCTTATAAATAGAGGTGAATGGTGTTTATCTGGTGGTTATCATTTTATGGGTTTAACATTTAGGGGTAGAAATTTTATAGAAAATAATGACAAGAAAGAGTATCATAAAATAGAAAAAACAGAGATACATAATAATCTTAGTATAGAAACAAACCATGGTATAGCTGTAGCTGGGAATGATAATATTATCAACAGTTCAGAATTCAATCAAAAATTCACTCAATTAATGCAGGGGATACAAAACTCAAGTATAGAAAATAAAAATCAAATAATTAATGAATTAAATGAACACAAAGATGACAAAGTGGCGTTGCAATCATATTTAGGAACATTACTGACTCGTGGTGCAGAGGTTGCTGCTATTGTACCTGCAATAGGTACATTGTTGGGAATGTTGGGATAAATAGTCAACCCTGAAAAAGCACTGAAGTCAGCACAGAACAGATACTATCCCTCAGCCATACGCGCATTGAAAGAGTGCATTAAAATAGAAAATGAAAACGATACATCGTCATGGCACATAGAGGAAAATGTGCCCTACATGAAAAAACTTTTGGCAAAACATGAACGAAAACGTAAATTTGTAGAACTGTTCTTTAAAGCATTTGACACTATTGTATGAACTTCATGATATTGGGATATTTCGTTTTACAGGTTTCATGAAAAGCTTTTTAAGACAGGAAAGCCTGAATGAGACCATGGGTACCTTCTGGGCATAGGCTTTGTACTCATCGCCGAATTTCTTTTTGACTTCCATCTCTTCAAATATGATGACCATGAAAATGATGAAGAGCATTTCGACAGGTGCAATGATACAGATGAACGTAGGGCTTCCCAAAAGCAGGGCCCATCCCAAAGGGAGCAGTGTGAGTCCAAAGAGCATGGGGTGGCGCATACAGCTGTAAATTCCTGTGGTCACAAGGCGGTTCGTTTCGAGCCGGGGAATATCGCCAACTCTTCCTTTGGTCAGCTCTCTTCCTCCGTTTGCAGCGGCATGAAAGGCCAGCCTGAGAATGATCAGACCTGCCATAGCTGAGAAGAGATGGAAGAAAGGGCTGGCAAAGAGAGGATCATTCAGATCATTTTTTATGCCGATGTACGCACCGCCGAGGAGCATCAGCAGCCATAAGAGAATTCGAACGATGACAGAAGCGGTAGTTTTTACTTTCATCCGGGACTTCAGGCTTTTCTGATCAGCGTGATGAACCGGTCTTCTTTTTCTTCCTTTACCGCGACTTCATGACCTTTTTGGGTGAATTCATCGATGAGGGGCTCGGGCCTGAAGTCCGAGACGATCTCCAGGATCTCTCCGGAAGCGAGGGGTCTGACGGTTTTGTTCGCTTCGGCAAGAGGATTGCCCTCGTTGTCGAGTATCTCGTTGGCATTGAGGGTTGCTTTGGGCGCTCCCTTTGTCCAGTCCGGAAGGGGTTCATACTCTTTTGTGTCAGTTTCTGATCTTTCGGTCTGCAGAGGTTCCTGTCCTACCGCAGTTCTAAGTTGATTGAGCAGGTCATTGGCATCCATCCCACCGACGATGGCAGCCTGTTTTACGGTTGCCAGTTTGGCAATAGTACGTCTGAGTACAGGGTTGTTCAGTTTTTTGAATTTGGGATTGATCCCTATAAGGATATCTTTCATCCCTTCATAATTCTTAAGCAGATCGGCTATAGTTGTTGCAAGGGTTATCTCTTTCATCATATTCACCTTTTAAAAATATTTTTTAATTTTATCGAAAAGACCTTCTTCGTCTTCGACCTTCTCTTCTTCCGTATCCTCTTCGGTGTAACAATCATCCGGCAGTGTGTTTTCAGGCGTGCCGTCGACATTGACCACATTGAGTTCCGGGTGTATCAGTTCCCTCAGTTTCTTCTGTACGACCATCTTGGTGGTCATCAGACTCATGGAGCAGCCGTGGCAGGTACCGGTGAGTTCAATGTAAACCGTTCCGTTTTTCACACCGAGTAATTTGATGGCTCCGCCGTGAGACTCGACATATTCATTAACAGAGGGCAGGTGGTGTTTGACTGCCTGGTAAATATCCTGATCGTTAAATGTCATCTATTATCCTTTATAATGAGAATGATTATCTGTTGTGATAATATTCCTTTTTTCCTTAAATAGGACTAAAAATATCTTATTTTATTGCAAGAGAATTTTTTTGCCTTGATTTTTTATCAAAATTATCGAATGATTAATAAAGATGGGCTATAATCACCCCTTATTAACCCGGCTCAAGTATTCGGGATCACATTTTGAAGGTTTTTGTCACATGATAAAACATATTTTTTCTATGAAAATGGCAGTGCTCGTGCTGTTTATTTTCGGTGTCAGCATAGGTATTGCGACATTTATCGAGAATGATTACGGCACACAGACAGCCCAGGCACTTATTTACAAGGCAAAATGGTTTGAACTCTTTTTGGCGTACTTCACGGCCATACTTCTTTACAATATCTTCAAGTACAAGTCGTACAAAACGAAACCGGCTGTATTCCTCTTCCACTTTTCCTTTTTCATTATAGCAATTGGGGCATTGATCACTCGATATGTCGGCTATGAGGGGATCATGCACATCCGTGAGGGGCAGACAACGAATATTATGGTTTCTGATACAAAAATACTGCAGGTATTTGCCAAAAGCGGTGACAAGAACGCTTCTCTGGAAAAAGAGCTCTATTTCTCCTCCATGACGAAGAACCATCTCTCTGAAAGCCTGTCGGTTGGAGACAAGAAAGTAAAAATTGATCTGGTCAAGTACTTGCCGACCGCCGATAAAGAAGTCGTAAGTGATCCAAACGGCAAGACCATGCTCGAACTCAAGATATCTGCCGGTGGACGGGGTAAACTGTATTACTTCGGGAAAGGCGACAGAATAGATTTCGGGAATTTTTATGTTGCGTATGAGCCCAAAGAGGAAAAAACGGACAAACCTACTTTTCTGATCAGCGGTGATCCGGATGCGCTGAAGGTTCATTTCCCTTTTCTCCTCGAAACACTCAATATGGAAACCAAAAAACCTGCTGAGCTCGATGCAGGTGAAAATAATTTGACCCGCAGAATGCTCTACCGTTTTGCCGACAATGCTGTCGTGTTGAAATCTGTTAAAGAGAAGGTACGTTTGAGAACGGTCTCCCATGACATTAAGACAAAGCCCGGTAAATCCGAGTTTGTGCAACTGAAGGTCAGTGTCGGTGACAAGAGTAAAATAGAGACATTCCGTCCTTCCAAGGGACAGGTAGGGAAATTGCACAAATTTACACTCAACGGAGTGGATATCAGCATGAGTATCGGTGCCAAGGTCATCAGGCTTCCCTTCTCCATAAAACTGGTCGATTTCCAGCTTGAGCGTTACCCGGGGTCAATGACTCCATCGTCATATGCCAGTGAAGTTGTACTCATTGACAAAGAAGAGAATCTGACCATGCCGTACAGGATCTATATGAACCATATTCTCGATCACAGATCATACCGATTTTTCCAGTCATCCTATGATCCTGATGAAAAAGGTACGGTCCTTTCAGTCAACCATGATCCGGGAACCATACCGACTTACATCGGCTATATTCTTCTGGCACTTGGAATGCTCTGGAGTCTCTTCATTCCGAACGGACGTTTCCAAAAACTTCTCAAGGGTGCGAGAAAACTGCAGCATGGTGCCATTGCACTCTTGTTCGCACTTATGTTGGCTGCACCGCAGTATATACATGCGGCAGCTCCCTCACTTACACCGGAACAACAGACTGCACTCTCAAAGTATGATGCAAAACATGCCGTGAAGTTTGGAGAACTGGTCGTACAGGACCATCAGGGGCGTATGAAACCGATGGATACCATTGCCCATGATGTCGTTGCAAAGATCACAGGGAAAAGCTCCGTGTTCGGTATGGAACCGACACAGATCTTTATGGGTATGATACTCCAGCCTGAGCTGTATCAGAATATACCGATGATCAAAATAGGGCATAAAAAGATCGCGCTTGACTTGGGACTGCCCGAAGATACGAAGTTTGCGAAGTTCACCGATTTCTTCAGTAAAAAAGACAACGGCTACAAGCTCTTCGATGCCGTGTCCGAAGCCAGCAGGAAGAAACCCCTTGAAAAATCACAATATGACAAAGAACTGATCAAAGTAGATGAGCGTGTAAATGTTTCCTTCATGGCGTATCAGGGAACATTGATGCGTATCTTCCCGAAACCCAATGACAAGAATCATAAATGGTATGCACCGATGGAGGCTATGAAAACATTCCCTCCCAAAGAGGCACAAAATGTAAAAATGGCTATGTCAGCGTATTTTATCATGGCAGGGCAGGCACTCAAAACAGGTAACTGGAAAAATGCTGACCTTGCACTGCGCGGGATACATAAATATCAACAAAAATATGGTGCCGATGTACTGCCAAGCAAACGCCATGTGGAAATGGAGATCTGGTACAATAAACTGGGACTCTTTGGTAAACTGGTACCGGTTTATCTCTTGTTGGGGCTTCTCCTGCTTATCTTTGCATTCATTCATGTCATCAAGCCGAACTTCCCTATGAAGTGGATCATGCGCGGTGCATGGACCATACTGATCATCGCGTTCATACTGCATGTGGCCGGTATGGGTATCCGCTGGTATATCGCAGGACATGCACCGTGGTCAAATGCCTATGAATCCATTATATTCATTGCAGCTTCCACGGTACTGGCAGGGATCATTCTTGCACGCAAGTCACCGTTCGCACTGGCCGGGACCGCGATCCTGGCTGGTGTGACCATGGGCGTGGCGCACATGAACTTCATCAACCCCGAGATCACCAACCTGGTACCGGTGCTCAAGTCCTACTGGCTGATGATCCACGTGGCGACGATCATTTCCGGAGACGGTTTCCTCGGTCTTGGATCCATACTGTCACTTCTGGTACTGATCCTCTTCATCATCAGAGGGAAAGAGGGCAATGCCAATATAGACCGCTCCATCAAAGAGTTGACGAACCTTGCCGAAATGGGACTCATTATCGGCCTGATGCTTCTGACCGTAGGGAATTTTCTGGGCGGTGTCTGGGCCAACGAGAGTTGGGGACGCTACTGGGGCTGGGACCCCAAAGAGACCTGGGCGGCGGTGACCATCCTGATCTATGCGACTGTACTGCATATGCGTTTCGTGCCGAAACTGCACGATACCTTCATCTTCAACGTGGCATCCACCTGGGCATACTCATCGGTGCTTATGACCTATTTCGGGGTGAACTACTACCTCTCCGGACTGCATTCCTACGCAGCGGGTGATCCTGTACCGATCCCTATGTGGGTCTACTATGGCATTGCAGGGCTTGCGGTACTTACGCTCCTGGCATGGAGGAACAGGAAGATGAAAAAGGCTCCTGTAAAGCCGATATGATATACCCTGTGGAGAAATGATGCAAAAGCCTCTTCGTATCCTGCATTTCAGTGATATACATGTCAATATACAGATCCGTCACATGCACTGGAAAAAATGGTTCAGCAAACGTGCCATAGGTGCCATAAACCTGTTGCGGGGACGGGCGAGCTATTTTGATGATACAGAGAAGAAGCTTGCCGCACTGGTACGCTTCAAAGAAGAGAACGACATCGACATCGTCATCAATACCGGTGACTATACCGCTTTGGGGCTCAGGAGCGAACTGATCCTTGCCAGACAACTGCTTGACCCGCTCATGACCCCTCCGCAGAACTACATTACCGTGCCGGGCAACCATGATATCTATGTACATGAAGGAAACAGCCATTACCGTTTTAGCGAACAGTTCTGTTCTGTCTTGCAAAATGATCTACCTGAATACTGTAGGGGAGGCCACTGGCCGCTGATACGCCTTTTGGGGGATGATGCAGCAGTGATTGCAATCGATAGTGCCCGCCCTAATCCGGTGCCCTGGAAATCCAGTGGTGAAATTCCTCCCGAGCAGTTGCAGGCACTCGAGGAGATACTGAAAGATGAAAGAGTCAAGGGACGTTTTCTCTTTGTGATGACGCACTATGCACCTCGTCTCTCCAATGGAGAACCGGATAAAAAACTGCATGGTCTCATCAATGCGGATGATTTTCTGGAAACCTGCAAGGGGATAGAAAACGGTGCCATTCTTTTTGGACATATTCATAAAACCTACCGTCTGCATGTTCCGGGTGTGAAGAGTGAACTTTTCTGTGCCGGGAGTGCCACAATGCAGGGTCATGAGGGTTGCTGGGTTTATGAAATGGAAGGAAAAAAGATGCAGGCGAAACAGATTGGCTGGGATGGTGAAAATTACTGTTTTGTTGAGTAGGACAGTCTCTATCCAAGTATACGCTTGATCGCTTCCGAACAGACGGTAAGGCCTACTGCACCAGTCACAGCCACGCATGAGCCTTTTTCTTTGCACCTGTCCTCTTCGGGCGAGAAGACCACTGTGAAATTCCTGTCGAACTTCGCTTTTTTGAGTTCATTGCGTATCTTTCGTGCCAGTGCATCTCCATGCGTTTTCCAGATGGAGGAGACCTCTATCTTGTTCGTATCATAGCGTTTGGCGGAACCCAGTGCCATGATGAGCTTTTTGTAACACTTTTTAGCCACTTCTATCTTGACTTTGGTGGTATCGGCTGCATCGATGATGATATCATAGGGGTCAAAATCAAATGATGCCACCCAGGCTATATCCATTTTATGGTTTATGATCTTGACACCCGGGTAGAGCTTTTCCAAAGCTTCGACCTTGACTTCTCCTACAGCCTCAGAACCGATCTGCCTGTTTTGGTTGGTCTCGTCAAAGACATCATAGTCAAGTATGGTGATGTCCTGAACACCGGAACGGTAGAGACAGTCAAGCGTATAGGAGCCGACACCGCCCACACCGAGTATCAGTACCTTGGCTTTTTGAAGTTTTTCAAAGTCTTCATCTCCAAAGAGCATACGGCAGCGTTCATATCTCATTGTTTTTCTCCGAAAAAGCAATGAGGGTGAAGAGCGAGGAATGAGGAATGTCGGTAAGCATTGTATGAAAAGGCTTTTGTTGATGGATAATTAATTGCGTCATTTGTTGAGCCACTCCTCCAGATTGTGGATATCGCTGTGCGAGGTCATGTCAAGCTGAACGGGAGTTATGGAAATATAATCCTCTTTTACGGCTTCGAAATCGGTGGTATGTCCTGCGGTTTCCATCCATTCCAGCCGCGGAAGACCTATCCAGTAATATTCCAGTCCCCGGGGATTGTAGTGGACTTCCGCATGAAAACCGTAATGCTTGTTCCCCAGCCGGGTACTCTTGAAACCTTTGCATTCGGCAGCAGGAATAGGGGGGATATTCACATTGAGGAATTTACGGTCCGGCAGAGGGTAAGAGCCTTCGAAGATCTTCTGTACCAGTTTGATGATGCTCTGCTGTGCCAGTTCATATCCGAACTCCCTGATGCTCGCTCCGCTATTCATATAAACCTGTGAGACAGCGATGCCGGGAATGCCCTGAAGTACCGCTTCCATAGCGGCGGATGCAGTTCCTGAGTAGGTGATGTCCTCACCCATATTTGCTCCTATATTGATACCGGATATGACGATATCGGGCTTTTTTTCATTGGCAAAAAGTTTGGTGAGAGAAAGGAAAATGCAATCCGTAGGCGTACCGTCATCAAGCTTGTAAAAGTGTTCGGACACTTCAACGAAACGCAGCGGTCTTGTCAGGGTCAGTGAGTGCCCGCAGGCTGACTTCTCCGTGGTCGGTGCCACTACTGTCACATCTCCCAATGGTTTCAATGCTTCGACAAGAGCCAAAAGGCCTTCCGATTCGTATCCGTCGTCATTGGTGACCAGTATCTGTTTACGCTTTGACATAAGGGAGGATCCTTGAGTTGATTATTTGAGCGCTATTATAACCTTTTTGGTATAATACTTTAAATTTGAGGGAACCTCTAATAATCAATGAACTATTTTAAAGGATGAATCGTGCAAAAAGAGCCGATGCTGGAAGAGACATACAGAAAACTGTCTGAAGAGTTGGAGCAGCTGAAGTCAGTTGAGAGAGGCGTGATCGCCAAGGTCATTGATGAAGCACGTGAACTTGGTGACCTTAAAGAAAACGCGGAATACCATGCAGCAAAGGACAAACAGGGTCTTATGGAAGCGCGTATCGCTGAGTTGACCGACGTGGTAGGACGGGCACAGGTGGTAGACCCTTCCACTTTTTCGCACGACCGTGTCAGTTTCGGTTCGACCGTAGTACTGGTAGATCAGGATACGGATGAAGAGGTACGTTACACCATTGTAGGTGGACAGGAGTCCAACCCACAGTCAGGTCTTATTTCGATTCAGTCTCCGATGGCAAGAGTGCTCATCGGGAAAGAAGAGGGAGATGAAGTGGAGCTTACCCTCCCCAGTGGTAAAAAAACATATGATATCGAAGAGATACTCTATGAAGAGATCACATTAGGTTAGAGATTGAACAAATAATGTAGGGTGCGATATTTCGCACCAAAGAGGATAAAAAAATGATAAAAGTAGGTGTAGTAGGGGCCAGTGGATATACAGGGCTTGAACTGGTCAAGATGCTGATCACCCATCCGGGTTTTGAACTGACCTATCTGGCTACAACACAGGGCGATACGACCATTGAAGCCCTGCATCCGTCACTGGAAGGTGTTGTAACATTGGAGGTGGAGAAAGCGGATGTTAATGCCGTAGCGGATGCCTGCGAATTGGTTTTTCTGGCTCTTCCGCATAAAGCATCCATGGGTTTCGCCAAAGGGCTCATTGAAAAAGGTGTCAAGGTCGTAGACCTCTCGGCGGACTACCGTCTGGAACTCGATACCTATGAAGCACATTACTGCGAACATGAGGACAAAGAACATCTTGACGAGAGTGTCTATGCGCTCATCGAATATTACAGGGAAGAGCTCAAAGAGGCGGAACTTGCGGCAGGCCCGGGGTGCTACCCTACAGCCACTCTGCTCGGCATACTCCCATTTATCCCCTACATTGATACCTCTGCACCACTTTTTGTCGATGCCAAATCAGGTGTGAGTGGAGCAGGGAAGAAACTTTCAGAGACAACGCATTTTGTAACGGTCAATGACAATATCTTTGCCTATAACCCATTGAAACACCGCCATGCACCTGAGATCGCGGAGAAGATCGAGAAAGTACATGGAGCAAAGATGAACGTAAACTTCGTTCCCCATCTCATTCCGGCTACACGTGGTGAACTGGTTTCCGTTTATGCGACGCTCAAAGAAGATATCGATCCACTGGAAGTTTTGAGAAAGCACTATGCAAACGACAGGTTCATTCGAATACGTGAAAAACCGGTCGATATCAAAAGTACGGCAGGAACGCATTTCTGTGATATTTACGCTGCAAAGAACGGTCATGCACTGTTTGTCAGTTCTGCCATAGACAACCTGTTGCGTGGAGCAAGTTCTCAGGCACTGGCTGCGGCAAACTTGATGTGTGGATATGATGAGGGGATGGGGTTACCGGTGATTCCTTATATGCCGTAATGTGTATGTAGTGATTTAGTCTAAGTAAAAAAGTTAATAGTATTAGGAGGGGAGTTATGAAAAATATAGATAATGTCACTTCAAGGACATAGAGCAATCATATTATGATGATGGCTATGTTGTCGAACATGGGAAAAAACAATAAGCCAAAATATCTAGAGTGCTACGATTACGTTCACCTGACCCCTGTGCTCTTCTTTTTTGAGAGTAAGTACCATCTGTGAGTTTAGTGACTAAAGAGTTATTGATATCTCTAGTGAGGGTGAAGTCACCACTTTGTATAAGCAGTCCATCTTTATCATAACTATAGTTTTCTGTCTTGTCAGCGTATGTGAAACTTACTACTCTAAAGTCATTATCATAGCTAAGCTCTGTGTCTCTTCCAGTACACCACTTTGTACCATACTTGTAAGTAGGGTACAATCGTAGGTGAAGCTAAAGCTTTCACTCCCGTGTGTAATACTACTTAGGTTGTTTTGGCACACATAGTTGTAGTTTGTTGTTCCCTCTGGTATGACGATGCTTTTTGTTATAAGTTTTGGGTTATGTGACATGGGTTATTTTAGCCTGTTTTGGCTTTGAGGTTTGGGTTTTAGTGGGGTTGTCGTTGTCACCCGACCCCTCTACTTCATCGGTTCAAGAAGTTGAGGCAGAAACCCTATTGGGGAAACAATTTCTGGGCGAAAGGGTACTGTGTGGATACAGTAGGGCTTGATGGTGATATGATACGGAAGTATGTAAAATATCAAGAGAAAAGTATATAAATTTCATACTATTGTTCCAAAAATACGATTACGTTCACCTGAACCCCTATGCTTTGGGAGGCAGTCAGGTTTTTATGCCCATCTGTGAGTTTCAGGTAAACACATCTCACATAATTCTTGCCCTTCAAAACTTCCTCCATTATAGACAAAAGAAAAAAAACATTCTTCTTCTAATCCTATAGGATTCTTGTCTCTGTTAATCATATAAGCAGCGCATTTATCGCATTGCGTGATTGAATATTTTTCTTTATTTAATGTCAATGTTCTATATTCAGTATTATTACTGTTAATATTGTATTTCAGGAGTATCTTTTCTAAATCCTCAAGTAAGTTATTTAATTCATTTTGTTGTATAGTTGATGTATCAGATTCAAAACTAATATCAAAAATCACATTAGAAATATATTTCAATTTATTTACCTCCTCTATGGTATATTTGACCTTGTGGTCCGGTACAGGTTACTGTAACATGTTTTGCTTGACATTTTAATCTTCTTTTTGCTCTTTTTTCTGCTTCTTTTTCAGCAATAGATCTATTTTTATGTTTCCAAACTGCCTGTTTGCATTTTTGATTATTTTTTTCTGGACAATTATTAGGTATATTATCATTGCAACAAGCTACTACGGCACAAGTCCAAACACCTTTTCTTCTTCTTGGGGTAATTGGAGATGTTTTAGAGGAAGCATCTTCTCGTGTATCACCAGAAATTAAACTTGCTAATGATGCAACAGCAGCCGTCACAAGTTCTCCTGCTGTAATGGTAATTTCTGGTAAAAAAGGTATAGCAAACTGTATAAACAATCCCTCAGCATCCACAAAATCAACAGGATCCCCAAGCACATACCCATAAAGATTACTATCTCCACCGGCAAAGCCAATCGGGTCTTTAGCCGTCCACTTCCCAGTATAAGCATCATAATCACGGTAACCAAATCTAGTGAGTTGTGTATCTGTATCATAAAGACCACCAGCAAACCCAAACGGTACTTTGAATGCTTCGTTGCTGTCTGTTAAGATATTACCAAATGTATCATAAGTTATTTCTTTTATGACGTTGTGTGAAGCATCCGAGACTGCACGAAGTGAGCCTACTTGGTCGTAGTGCAGGTAGTACTTTGTTCCATTGCTGTCTGTCATAGCTACAGGTATACGCCCGTCTGCATATTCAAAGCGTTGTACCAAGTTATCATCTTTGTCGTAAATGGCTAGTAGGGTGGCAAGGTCAGCCCACAAGTATTTTTCTGTGATTTCACCATCTATGAGCTTAGCCACTCTTTGATTAAGGGCATTGTATTCGTATGTTACGGTCACTGAGCCTGTCGAAGTGGTAGGTGTAACAACCTCTCTAAGTTCTCCCATAGTGCCATAAGAGTATGTCGTAGTCCCATGTGGTGTAGTCTTCTCTGCAAGGTAACCATCTTCATCGTATCTGTAGGTATTGTCTCCATAGACTATAAGGTTATCATCAAGTGTGTAGCTTCCTGTGGTTTCTATTCCATACACATTTGCCCATGCTCTGTTACCGTTACTGTCATATCTGTATTCCTCTACAGTCACTCTACTGTTCTTCTTTCCCCCTTTCTCTACTTTGATGAGTCTGTCTCTCTCATCATAGCTATAATGATACGTCACATGCTGTTTCTGCTTTTTAAAGCCTTTTTTCTTTTTCTTTCTTGGTACCAGTTTGACAATGGTCTCTTCTTTTTTAGCAATCCTCGCTTTTTTACGTCTGAGTTCTAATTTAAAGACTTGGTCTTTTTGTGTTTTAAGGTCACCGAAGTTATTGTAGGTTCGTTTTTGGGTGAGTGTGCCATCTGTAATCTTTTGAGTCAAACCATTCTCAGGGTTTCTAGTGAGAGTATAATCTCCACTCTGAGTAAGTAGTCCGTCTTTGTCATAACTGTAGTTTTCTGTCTTGTTTGCATAGGTAGTGCTTGTGGTTTGGAAGTTGTTGTCATGGGTGTAGTTGGTTGTGTGATTAAGTACCCCTTGTTGTGTGACAGTTATCGGTAATGTACCATCATAGGTGAAGCTAAAGCTTT
Source organism: Sulfurovum sp. NBC37-1 (assembly GCF_000010345.1). NCBI lineage: Bacteria > Pseudomonadati > Campylobacterota > Epsilonproteobacteria > Campylobacterales > Sulfurovaceae > Sulfurovum > Sulfurovum sp. NBC37-1. The sequence continues at coordinate 1,337,545 of NC_009663.1, read as the reverse complement.
CACTCCCGTTTGTGATACTACTTAGGTTGTTTTGACATGTATAGTTGTAGTTTGTTGTTCCCTCAGGTGTTGTAATGCTTGATACTCTGCCATCAGAATAAGTAGTATCGATGCTCTTTTGGCTTGGCTTTGTGACTTTAGTGACACGACGTTGTTTATCGTAGGTATAAGTGGTTGTTTTTTGCAGTGGGCTGGTGTAGTGGGTTCTTTTGTTTACTCCATTGTACGAGAAGGTATGGTCTGCTGGTGTGGAGATATAGGGGTCAGGTGAACGTAATCGTAAGTTGTTTTTCGATATACTTTTACACTTTGATAAAATAAAAAAGGAGTGATAGATAGTATGGCAAGACGACCGCGTATAGAGATAGCAGGGAAGTATCATATCATCAATAGAGGTGTGGCGCAGATGCATGTATTTGAAGAGCCTGAAGATTATGAATACTTTGAAGACCTGATGTGCTTTTATGCCAAAAGCTTTGGTATTATTATCCATAATTATTGCTTGATGAGTAATCACTATCATCTACTCATCGAAATTACACAGCAAAACCTCTCAAAGTTTATGAGACAACTTAGCATGGGTTACTCTATCTACTTCAATAAAAAGAACAAACGCACAGGACATCTCTGGCAAGGACGCTTTAAATCATGGTACGTGACAGACGAAGCGTACTTTTATACACTGATGTGTTACATAGAGCAGAATCCACTTAAAGCCAATATGATTGAAGATATAAGAGAATACCCTTATAGCTCCTACCATTACTTTTTGGACTACGAGAACATACCAGAATGTTTGCAAAATGCATGGATCGTACAAAACTATAAAGAAGACACGGAGGCTATAGAAGCATTTTTAACCGTTCCCGTAGACAGCGAGCAACTAGCAGAACTAAAAACCGCATCAAGTCTAGTGGAAGCGCCCAATGTGGATAAAAAACCAGATATAGAAAAACTGAAAAAACGTTTTTCAAAAAAGCAGGGGACCAAAGAGAGAAATGTTACAATATGCAAAGCATATAAAGAGGGGTACTCGCAGCACATGATTGCAAAAGTATTGGGTTTGGCACAATCAACCGTGAGTGCTATTGTTAAAAGAGGAATGAAGTGATAGAGATACAGGGAAACGCTTTATTCATAGCTGATTCTCATTACCCTCATCATGGTGATGCGTTTCTTGAAACTTTACAAAAGTTAGAAAGTGGGGAAGTGCAAACCCCTCAGCTTTTTCTGATGGGTGACAACTTCGATCTTCTCTTTGGCTACAATGAGTATATTCAAACTTTTTCTTTAGAAGCCATCGAACTGTTACAGAAGCTTTCCCAAAAGATAGAGATACACTATTTTGAAGGGAATCATGACTTCTGCCTGAAAGAACTTTTCCCTCAGGTTCAGGTGTACAGCAGAGAAGAGCAGCCTGTTTTCTTTAATTTGGGAGAAAAGAAAGTAGGTATCTCCCATGGAGACAAGTATGCCACAGATTTTGGATATGATCTCTACTGCAAAATTATGCGAAATAAAACAACATTGACCGTGCTGAAGCCTTTTGAAAAGGCTATCATCGATGACAGAATGAAAAAACTCTTGGAAAAAAACATCTGCCATACATTTACTGGGTTTGAAAAGAGGGTCGAAGAGATCATGAAACATTATGAGGAATGTGATCTGGTGATCGAGGGGCATTACCATCAGGCCAAAGTATTTGGTAACTATATCTCGCTGCCTTCACTCGCATGTCAGGAACAGGTTGCTGTAGTAAAAGAAGGAAAGGTCCTGTTTGTTTCACTGAAAGAGCTTGAGACCGGTTTGTAGTATTATTTTCAGTCCGTTATGTCATAATGTTGGTTAATCCCGGATTATGCATTAGAAATCACAGAACTCTGTTCAAACCATTGCACCGTGGGCACTTGCACAGAAACAATCGATGCACCTTTGGATGCACCTCATATTCTGCGCAAATACCCACAGCATAAGCGTTTGGCAGATTTCAAGCGATTCTAATGCATAATCCGGGTTAATTAAATTTATAAGGATCAAAAATGGCATTAGAAAATCTGACAGCGCAGAACTTTAACGAGAAAGTAACCTCTAACGAAATAGTAATTCTTGACTTCTGGGCTCCATGGTGCGGGCCGTGTAAACAGTTTGCCCCCATCTTTGAAAAAGTAGCAGGAGAGTACCCTGACATTCTTTTTGGAAAGGTCAATACAGAAGAGGAGCAGGAGTTGGCCGGACACTTTCAGATAAAGTCTATCCCGACTACAATCATCTTAAGAGACAACATTGCTATCTTCCAGCAGCCGGGTCTCATGCCCGAAGAGGGTCTCAAAGATGTCATCAGACAGGTACAGGAACTTGACATGGATATGGTACGCAGAGAGATCGAGCAGCAGCAGTCAGGTGAAGCTGTAGAGTAAGATTATCTGAAGATATTTTATACCTGTGTGCAACTCCATATTTAGGGATACTGTATTTTAGTACTTATTTCTATTATTATCTTAAGACAGTGTTGTATATTGATAGGCTTTAAGCGCCGTTGTAGAGAGGAAAGATAGGTTTTATTGGTTGAGGTTAAAATGGTTGCCAATGGTGTCCCCGGGAGGACTCGAACCCCCAGCTAGGCCTTAGGAGGGCCCTGCTTTATCCGGTTAAGCGACGAGGACAAAATAGTACAGACGGCATTATAGCAAAAGATGTTTTGATTTTCCCAAATTTACCCTTGCTTGATACAAACAATTTTTGGCTTTCTCAATCTAATAAGATATAATACGAAAAAATTTACAGGATATAATATGGCTACCTATATTTTTGGACATACAACACCGGACTCAGACTCCATCGTCGGAGCGATATCACTTTCATACCTCAAGAACCAGCTTGGTGAGGATTGTGTACCTACACGACAGGGAGAGATCAACCCTGAAACGAAGTGGATACTTGATAAATTCGGTTTTGAAGCACCGGAACTCAAAACATCCTATGCAGGAGAGAAGGTCTACCTGATAGACTTCATGGAACGTTCCCAAAGCCCGAAAGACATCGATGAAGCGACCATTTTGGGCATTGTGGACCACCACAAACTCGGTGACCTCACCACGAATGCACCGCTGGAAATGTGGGTACGTCCCGTAGGATGCTCCAATACCATCGTCAAGCAGATGTTCGACTATTATGATGTGGAGATACCCAAAAACCTTGCCGGGATCATGATGTGTGCCATTCTCAGTGACACGGTCATTTTCAAATCGCCTACCTGTACCAAAGAAGACACCAAAGCGTGTAAAGAACTTGCGAAGATCGCGGGTATCGAGGATTACAAAGCAGTGGGTATGGAGATGTTCATCGTCAAATCTAATGTTCTTGGCGCAACACCGAGAGAACTGGTGACAAGAGACTTCAAGGACTTCAACATGGGTGGTAACCTCATTGGTGTAGGACAACTTGAAGTGGTTGACCTTTCTGTCTTCGACAAGATGAAAGCAGACCTGATGGATGATATGAAGAAGTTGAAAGAAGAGGGCGGCAGACACTCTGTACTTCTTCTGCTCACGGACATCATGCAGGAAGGTTCCCAGATGCTCGTGGTCAGTGATGAGCCTGAAAAGATTGAAAATGCTTTCAACGTGAAACTTGAGAACGGCGAAGCCTGGCTCAAGGGCGTTATGAGTCGTAAAAAGCAGATCATTCCTTTCCTTGAAGAGCAGTTTTAACACGAAAAAGAGGTGTTTTCAAAAAGTTAACACCACATTACCGATAATTACGCTATAATGCCGGACAATTTAAGCGTATATCGGTCAACGACTTTCTTTTTAAACCCATACTTCGGGTGGCACAACACACAAACAACTCAGCCTAAGACCGACCTATTTACCAATACGGTAGGCTCGGAATTACTCTCTAACAAGAGATATACATTAGGATATTTATGTCATTTACAAACCTGGGATTAAACGAATCCCTTCTCAAAGCAATAAAAGATCAGGGGTACACCTCTCCAACACCCATTCAGAAGCAGGCAATACCTGTAGTCATAGAAGGCAAGGATGTCCTTGCCGCGGCGCAGACCGGTACGGGAAAAACCGCAGGTTTTACCCTGCCTCTGCTTGAGAGACTTTCAGAAACCCACCCGAAAATGGGTAAAAAACAGATACGTGTCCTGGTACTGACACCAACACGTGAACTTGCCGCACAGGTTGCCGAGAGCATCAAGACCTACGGCAAATATATGAAGTACACTTCTACAGTCGTTTACGGCGGTGTGGGTATTAACCCGCAGCTGGCGACCATCCGAAGGGGTGTCGACATTGTTATTGCAACACCGGGAAGGCTTCTGGACATTGCAGGTCAGCAGGGCATAGATTTCTCTGCGTTGGAGACACTTGTCCTCGACGAAGCAGACAGAATGCTTGATATGGGCTTCATTCATGACATTAAAAAACTGATGAAGATGATGCCAAAGGAAAGACAAACACTGCTCTTCTCCGCAACATTCTCTCTCGAGATTAAAAAGCTGGCTTCAGGACTTTTAAAAAATCCTGTGCTCGTAGAAGTGGCGAGAGAGAACACTACCGCAGACCAGATCAGCCAGGTCGTCCACTTTGTGGATAAATCACGAAAAAGAGAGCTGCTTTCGCAACTCATCAAAACAAAGGACTGGAGACAGGTTCTCGTCTTTACGCGTACCAAACATGGTGCGAACAGGCTGACGAAACAGCTTGAAGAAGCAGGCATCTCCGCTGCGGCCATTCATGGTAACAAAAGCCAGGGTGCAAGAACAAAAGCACTTGCCTCCTTCAAGGCCAATGAGATCCGTGTGCTGGTAGCAACGGATATTGCCGCAAGAGGGATCGACATAGACCAGCTGCCGCACGTGGTCAATTATGAGCTGCCGAATGTACCTGAAGATTATGTGCACCGCATCGGGCGTACCGGGCGGGCAGGGCAGAGTGGTGAAGCTGTTTCTCTGGTCTGTGTAGATGAACACAAGCTGCTTTTCGACATAGAGAAGTTCATAAAATCAGAGATCAAAAAAGTACATATAGAGGCTTTCACGCCGGACCCAAATATCAAAGCGGAACCCATTCAGAACGGAAGAGGCGGCGGACAGAAACGTGGAGGCGGTAATAGCCGTAACAGATCGAGGAATACAAATACATCCAACAGAGAACATAAAGAGAGTTCCGCCAAAAAAGCAAACACAAAAAACAGTGCTGCGGCCAAGATAGGTAACAACATTCAGGAAAAACTGGACAAACTCGAAAAGAGGGATATGAATCCGAACAGGCAAAGAAGAAGATAATAAAAATGAATAGAGGACAGCACCTCCTCTTGTCTTTGTGAAGAAAGATCAGTTCTTTGCCTTTCCATTGACGTTTAATTCTTTTATAAACAAGAATTCAAATTTATCGTAAGTGTGTATTTGCATAACCCGGGTTAATGTCATTGTTATTCCCGTGTTTTGCTGGCTATTATTTTATATCCTCGAGTAGCATCGGTGTACCGATAGCCTGTAGTCTGGCGTTGCTTACTTTAAAGTAGGTTTCCCAGAAAGAAGTGAGGGCTTTGAGTGTTTTGGAGTCCCGGTAGCTGTTCTTCCCGACCATACCTGCACCGATGATGTAGACCCTCGCACCGTCGAAGTCGGCTGTGTAGCCGCTTTTTTGCAGTTTGGCCATCTCTTTTTTTGTATCGATCCTTCTGAGCGAACCTTTGGAGTAGAAGGAAGTGATGGAAGAGTGTTCCATCATATCCGAGACTAGCAGTACCACTTTCTCTTTGGCTTTGGAAGGTTTGATGATGTGCTCTGCAATATCGTCGAGCGACTTGAGGATGTCTGAGTGCGGCAGTTTCTTGTTCGCACCTTTGAGGGTCCGTACCAGTGCCTTTGTCGCTTTCTTTTTGGCATATTTGTACTGCCCGTTCATGCAGGCTTGGTATTTTCTGAGCTTCTTTTTGGCGATCTCGTGTTTTGCACTTTCGGGCAGCAGCGCTTCGAGGCTTCCGGAGTAGGGTACATCGGTATATTTGCCTTTGGCGTTGGCCGAAAAGGAGGCGATGGTCACGGCATAACCGTTCTTGATGAACTTCATCATGTTCTTGTAGGTATAGATCATCATATTCTTGTCAAGCGGTGTGGTCTGGTCGACAAGAATGAAGAGTTCTTTCTCTACAGCAGGGTTCGGGTTCTCTATCTGCAGGGCTTTGTAGCAGCTTGGCACATCGTTGCGTGCCAGAAGCAGTGTACCGAGTGTCAGAAGGGTTAAAAATAGTCGTTTCATCATTTGTCCTCGAATGTCAGGTACTGTCGGAAAGTTCTCTCTTTGTTGTTGCGCAGCAGGGCAGTCGTTTCGGCATCCGTTCCCGTGTTGTCGTTGATGATGTTCATCTTGTGCTGCAGTTTCTGAAGCTGCTGCTGCGCTACTCTTGCAATGTGTGTTTTGACCCTGTCGTAGTAGGAAAGGAAGGCTTTTTTGGTCGCGAAGCCTCTCAGGCACTCGTAGGCCTCTTTGGATTCACGTCCTGCAAAGTCCCAGTGCATTCCGAAGAAGATACCCAGTATCTGTATGAAAATGAACATCAGTCCCAGTACGATAAAGGTGGCGTCGCCGCCTTTCTGGTTTGTTTCATCTTCGATTGCCGCCGTATTCTTTTCTGCCGGGGCTGTCGCATCTTTTGCGTTATCTCCGAACAGTGAAGAGAGATCTTCTTTGGCATCTGCTGCTGCGTCATCTCCGAATAGTGTGCCGATATCATCATCGCTGCCGGCACTCTCCGCTCCCGCAAAAGGTGAAGCATCTTCGTTGAAGATATTCATTGCCGTTTCATGAGAACTGGCGATCTCCTGCGTCAGGACCTGGTGTCTGATATAGGTTGCCCCGATGGCAACGGCGAAGATGAAGATCAGTGTCAGAATGGTCTTTGTATAGGTCGTCTTTACCTTATCGTTCACATCGAGACGGTTGAGCATTCTGATGTAGTTGGGAGAAGTACTGTCGTCAAAAGTGTTGTCGATGCTGATGAGCTGCTCGTCAGGTTTGAGGTCTCTCCAGTTCGAACCGCCGGCATTGTCGTTCTTGTACCAGCGGCGGATCTTCTTGATGAGCGTGTTCTTGTGCAGTTCCTGTCCTGTCATATGCGTCAGCCAGACCAGCAGGATGGCGAGCATGGCAGCCACGCCGATAGCACCTTTCTGCTGTGTCGCTTCACTGGCTCCGGGGATGGTGAAGCCCGCAAGCACATAGGCGAAACCGAAAGCTTCGACGATGACAAGTACGAAGATCATGATCCATATGAAAGTAGGGGTCGGTTTGCGTCCAAGTTCGCCTGCGGCATGCAGGTACTCTTTGGCTTCATCATACGATTCGCTGTCCTTGTCCACCTTTTCATAGAAGTTGTAGTAGTCACGGCAGAGACGCTCTTCGGAATAGAACCATTTGTGTTTTTCATCGAAGCCCTCGATGTCTTTCGCGAGTACGGAGAGCTTTCCGATCACCGGAAAGTTGTAGGTGAAGTTCAGCCACCAGAACTTCACTTCCTGCCAGTGTGTGATGATGAAAGCCAGAACGATCGCGCCAAAAACAAGCAGCAGCGTCTCGATCTGATGCATCATGATGAATGCCCATATTTTTTCCATATACTTCTCCTATAATAAGTGACGATTATTATATCTAAAAATATTTTGCTATAGTTGGTATTATGAAAAAATCCTTATTGATATTTATTATTTTGGCACTGCTGATCATTCTTGCAGGATTCGCCTACAAGAAATACTGTGAAACAAAACCGGGCGCCTGCAAACAGGAAAAGATTGATCCGGATGATTTTGGCCCGCAAGAAGGCATCGACTGGTAAACATTTCTCCTTATACGTTTACTTAAAAGTGATATACTATTTTATAGAAATACCATATCAGCCATAAAGGAGCAAAAATGGCAACAGTAGTATCTTATGGAGCAGCGGAGGTCGTGACCGGGTCATGTCACCTGCTGGAAATTGACAGCGGAACACGTATTCTTGTAGATTGCGGGATGTTCCAGGGACGCGAGGAGCATCGCAATTACGGCCTGTTTGATTTTGATGCGAAGAGTGTTGATTATCTGCTGGTAACCCATGCACACCTCGATCATGTAGGCAGGATACCCAAGCTGGTCAAGGAAGGCTTTAGCGGGACCATCGTCGCTACAGATGCTACGTTTGCCCTGGCAGAAGTCGTGTTACTTGACAGTGCAAAGATCATGAAAGAGGATTATCATACCCACTATAAGAAAGCACAGAGAAGAGGAAACGAAGGAAAAGTTCTTTTGCCGCTTTATGAGGAGAAAGATGTTCAGGCTGCATTAGCACTGCCGCATATTATGCCGGAGTATGACAAGCCCTTTGAACTTTGTAAAGATGTCACGGTTACTTACCGTAATGCCGGGCATATTCTTGGGTCTGCCTATATAGAGATACGCTATAAAGAGGGAGAGGAAGAACGCCATATCGTTTTCTCCGGAGATATCGGAAATGATAACGATATGGTCATCCCCAATCTCGTTCCGTGTAAAGCAGCGGATTTCCTTTATGTGGAATCTACCTATGGAGACCGTAACCACAAGGGTGCGTTGGAGAGTGAAGAGGAGTTCCGTTCCGTCATTACCAAAACACTTGAGAACTGGGGAAATGTCATTATTCCTTCGTTTGCCATAGAACGGACACAGGAGCTTCTCTGCATTCTCAAAGAAATGCATGACAAAGGCGAACTGCCCGAATGCAAGATCTTTCTTGACAGTCCCATGGCGACCAGAGCGACCGCTGTCTATAAAGAGTTTGCAGAAGAACTCCTGAGTACCGAGTGCCAGACGATCAAGAAGCGTGATGGTACGGTATTTGATTTTGACGGCTTGAACTATACACTTACTGTGGATGAATCCAAAGCGATCAATGATGTCGACGAACGGGCGATCATCATCGCAGGAAGCGGTATGTGTAACGGGGGCAGGATACTGCATCATTTCAAGAACCGTTTGTGGAACCCTAAAAATGCAGTGATTTTTGTCGGCTACCAGGCAGTAGGGACATTGGGACGACGCATCGTGGACGGCGCCAAATGGATCAAGATCTATCATGAAGACATCCGTATCAAGGCAAGTATGTATACGATCAACGGTTTTTCCGCACATGCCGACCAGAACGGCATCATTAAGTGGGTAAAAGATATCGAAGATCTGCAGCGTATCTTCCTCATTCACGGAGAAGAGGAAAAGCAGGAAGTCCTTAGAAAAGTCATGGGTGAGAAGCTGCATGAAAAAGCACATATCGTTGCACCGGAAGAGGTGATATACCTCTCCTGATCCACACTATAAACGGTTCAGATATTAAGTCAAGAGGATAGATAAGCTAAGGCAAGGGAAGCAATGCAGTTAAGATTTAAAGAAAAGATACGTTTTGATATTGCCAAAAACCGTGAACGCATAAAGCAGCTCGGGCCGGGTCTCATTACCGGCGGGGCAGGGGACGACCCGTCCGGAATCGTTACCTACACGGTCGTCGGAGCTACGACCGGTTTTTCCCAGTTATGGCTTCTGCTGCTTTCAACACCGATGATGATCGCTATCCAGAACCTGGTGGCGCGCATTGCGATCGTGACAGGGAAAAGCCTGCCGGAGATCACAACAGCATACTATTCAAAAAAACTGACCGTTCTGATGATCATGATACTGGCTCTGGCCAACATCCTGACCATCGGTGCAGACCTTAATGCCATCGCGGCTATTTTCCATACGCTTACCGGTTATCGTACCGTCTATTTTCTCATCCCTATTACTGCACTCATCGCTTACCTGATCACATTCGGGCAGTATAAAAAGATAAAATCGATCTTCATTGGCATGACAGCAGTCCTTGTCGTCTATATCATTGCAGCTGTTCTTGCCAAACCGCCGGTACTGCTGCTGCTGAAAAATACACTGGTGCCGCATATAGAGATGAACAGTGCGTGGATCATTGCAGCGCTCGGAATGCTGGGAACGACCATTTCTCCCTATCTGATGTTCTGGCAGGCGGCGGAAGAAAAAGAAGAGAAAAAGAGTATCGTTCAGGCAGATGAAGTCGGTTTCGACACTATCACCGGTATGGTCTACTCGAACCTGCTCGCTTATGCCATGATCGTCACCGGGGCAGTGATGCTCTATGGTAAACACAGTAATATAGAAGACGTTATGACATTGACGGAAGCCCTGCGACCTGCCGCAGGGGACTATGCTTTTGCCCTGTTCGCACTGGGTATAGTCGTTGCCGGTTTCCTGGCGATCCCCGTACTGGCAGGATCGACCGCCTATGCCGTAGCTGATACTTTTGGCTGGCGGGAGGGTATGGACTACAAAGTCAGTGATGCCAAAGGGTTCTATGTTGTATTTATCGGTGCGCTGATCATCGGAGATATGATCGATATGTATCCGGGTATTACGGTTGTCGATGCACTGTACTATTCCCAGGTGCTCAACGGGATGCTTATCCCCGTACTCATAGCTTTTGCCCTGGCGATTGGAAACAACAAAACGATCATGGGTGAGTATGTCGCCACACGGTTTCAAAACGTTTTTTCCCTGTTTGCCATGCTTGTTACACTCGGGCTTACCGTCGTGATGGTCTGGCAATGGATAGGGTAGGAGGAACAGATGTCGTATGAATCGGTAATACTGATACTCTTTGTCATTGCTTCTGTTGTTGCGGTCATTACGCGGTATATCAATCTTCCCTATACCATTGCATTGGTGGCTGTAGGGCTTATGCTGGGGGGATTACACCTTTTGCATCCGCCGTCCCTGACACAGGAACTGCTCTACTCCGTCTTTCTGCCGCCGCTCATTTTTGAAGCGGCGATCCATCTGCGGGCTTCAGAACTGTGGCGAGACGGCTGGCCCATCGCCACACTGGTCATCCCTGGCGTGATCGCCTCGACACTGCTGACAGCTGCGGTCATGGTCCCCGTCAGTGTCCATTTCGCCTTGATCGATGCGATCACCTGGCCTGTCGCCATTCTCTTCGGTGCGGCCGTTGCCGCGACCGACCCGGTAGCCGTCGTCTCGCTTTTCAACAAACTGGGTGCGCCCAGGCGGCTGAGACTGCTCATAGAAAGTGAAAGCCTGCTCAATGACGGTACATCTATCGTTGTTTTCATTCTTGCCATGCAGTATATCATGGGCGACTTGGGAACACCACAGGATGCTGTAGTTGATTTCTTCAGGATTGTCGGTTTCGGTTTGCTTGTGGGTGTCATAGTCGGGCTTGCCACTGCTGCGGTGATGCACCACCTCGATGATGCGATGATCACCATCACACTGACGACCATTGCAGCATACGGTTCATTTCTTATTGCAGACAGGCTTGGTGTCTCCGGTGTCATGAGTACGGTAGCCGCTGGGCTGATCACCGGAGGAAAGGGACTGTCGGAGATACTCTTTCCCTCCATCCGGCTTGCCACGGAAACCTTCTGGGAATACATCGCTTTTGCCATGAACTCCCTGATCTTCCTCCTGATGGGATTTGCAGTAAATCTAACATTGTTATGGGAGCTTTTTCCCATCATACTGATCGCGTATGTTTCGGTCCTGGCTGCACGTTTCTTTGTTGTGACCGGCACCTGGGCAGTATTCTACCCCACCAATCACAAATTCCCGTTTTCTTGGGCGGCAGTGATGACATGGGGTGGGCTCAGGGGCGCACTTTCCATGGTTTTGGCACTCAGTATTCCCGATTCGTTCGCATTGAAAGAGCTGATTGTGACACTGGTCTTCGGTGTGGTCCTCATCTCCATCTTCGTACAGGGACTTACCATGTCGCCGCTGATGAAAATGCTGGGTATCGTTTCACCTGTTTCCCAGCTAAAGCACTATGAACTTCTCAAAACGGAAATCTCACTCTACCAGGACATAATAGATAAAATGAACAAGCTGCATCAACGGCGTTTTCTGAGTGCAGAGAGTCTTGAGTCTCTGACAAGCGAATACCAGAAGAAGATCGACGCACTCTCCGAAGAGCTCGATAAAGCAGAAGTGGACAAAGAAACTTTGGTAAAAGAAGAGGTACTGAAAACAAAACGGAGGATGATCATGGAAGAGGCAAAGACACTGCTTGAACGGTATCAAAGCGGAACCATCAGTATTGAAGTCTATAAAACGGTCAAGCATGAACTCGACAGTCAGCTGTTCGAGCTTGAAAATATGGAGGCATAAACGATGATAGATTTTTTCATAGCACACTTCTCTTATCCTATTCTCTTTGCCTGGAGCTTTCTCGAGGGAGAGATAGGGTTGACACTGGCGGGTTACATGATCGAACAGGGAAAGTTTGACCTGACAAAAGTTTTGCTTATCACCATGAGTGGTGCCTTCATCAGCGATACGGTACTTTTCCTCTCGGGCCGCCTGTTCAAGTCAAAAACAGAGATGCTGCTTAAGAACTACGAGCACAAAATGCAGAAAGTTGAAAGCTGGTTCCTTCGCTTTGGAAGCTGGATTGTTGTTTTTGAACGTTTCATCTACGGTACACATATTCCTGCGCTGCTGATGCTGGGTGTATCAGGTTTCAACTTCTGGAAATTCCTTCTGCTTGAGATCATTGGTGTGGCCCTCTGGTCGGTGACCTTTACGACTCTGGGCTACTACTTCGGCCAGACGGTCATCGATGCACTGACATTTGTACAGCGTCACCTCACCATTGCCCTGCTGGCAATGCTGTTTTTCTATGTCATCTATCTACTGCAAAAAGAGGAGGAAGCATAATGGCTTCAACACTGATACTTTTACGACACGGGCAGAGTGTCTATAACCAAAAGAACATCTTCACGGGGTGGACAGATATCGAACTGAGTGATCAGGGACGGCAGGAGGCGAAAAAAGCGGCTACGGAACTGAAAAGACTGAAGCTCTATCCTGATGTCTGTTATACCTCCTGGCTTAAACGCGCGATCCATACGGCACAGATCGCATTGTCCCAGATGGCGTGGGAACATATAGATTGCATCAAGAGCTGGAAGCTCAATGAACGCCACTACGGCGCCTGGCAACAGTGCAACAAAGATGTTGTAAAACAGGAAATAGGCGAGGAAGCCTTCTTAAGCGTCAGGAGAGGCTACAGTACTCCGCCGCCCCCACTGGATGAGAACGATCCCCGCGCCGCGAAGTTCGACCCCAAATACAGAGATCTCGACCCGGCACAGCTGCCCAAAAGCGAATCACTGAAAGACACCCACGCGAGAGTGAAAGAGTACTATCGTGACGTGCTCATTCCCGAGTTGTCGAAGGGAAAGACAGTCCTTGTCAGCGCACACGGAAATTCACTGCGTGCCCTGGTCATGGAAATCGAAGGCTTAAGTACCGATGCCGTCGTTAAACTCGAGATCCCGACAGGGAAACCGCTGGTCTACCGTTATGACACAGGGATGACTGCCATCAAAAAAGTGAAAGTTGATTGATCTTCATTAACTTTTTTGTAAGGTTTGGGAGTATAATAAAAAAATAATTGATACCAAAAAGGAAACCGAGATGCCAAATGATCCAAAAGATACGGACAACAGCTCTATCCCTGAAGATCAAGAAAAATCAGTAAATACGGATATTAAAGGCCTGACACATGAAGAGGCACAGGAGCGCCTTAAGAAATTCGGCCCCAATGCCATCACAGCCAAAGAAAAGAGTTGGCTACAGCGACTGTTTAAGCGATTTTGGGGACCCATCCCCTGGATGATCGAAGTAGCCGCCGTTCTCTCTGCAGCGGCGCAACGCTGGGAAGATTTTACGATTATCATAATCCTTTTATTCGTCAATGCCTTTGTCGATTTCTACCAGGAGTCCAAAGCACTCAACGCCATTGCAGTACTCAAGAAGAAGCTTGCACGAAAAGCACTGGTACTGCGCGACGGTGAATGGCAGGAGATCGATGCCAAAGAGCTTGTCCCCGATGATATCATCAAGGTCAAGATAGGAGATATCGTCCCCGCAGATGTAGCCCTGATTACCGGAGGGGATTTTCTTCTGGTCGATCAGTCAGCCCTGACCGGTGAATCACTCCCCGTTCACAAAAAGATCGGCGATGAGCTCTATGCCAATGCCATCATCAAACAGGGTGAGATGATAGCAAAAGTCACAGCAACAGCCAAGAATACCTACTTTGGAAAGACCGTAGGACTGGTCGCAAAAGCGGAGCAGGAAGAAGTAAGCCATTTCCAAAAAATGGTGATCAAGGTCGGTAACTTTTTAATTCTTTTAACTTTGTTCATGATTGCCATAATCATATATCACGGTATAGAAACACAGCAGCCAACGGTAGAACTTCTTATCTTCGCACTGGTACTGACCATTTCCGCCATTCCTGTGGCAATGCCCGCTGTCTTAACTGTGACCATGGCTATCGGAGCACAGGTGCTGGCAGCCAAACAGGCGATCGTCAGCCGTTTGGCTGCCATCGAGGAAGTGGCCGGCATGGATGTACTCTGTTCGGACAAGACCGGTACGCTCACGCAGAACAGGATGAGTCTTGCCGATCCTTATCTTGCTGACAACTATACGGCTGATGAGCTGATGGTATTTGCCGCGCTTGCCAGTAAAGAAGAGAACAACGATCCCATTGAAAAACCTATTTTTGACTACATACATCAGAAAAAGCTTGAAGAAAAACTCAAAGGCAGGCAGCTCAAAAAATTCCTACCTTTTGACCCTGTCCATAAAAGAACCGAAGGGATCTATGAAGGCGATGACTGTGAACTCATTTACACAAAGGGCGCTCCACAGGTCATCATAGAACAGAGCGACGACAAAGAGTTCGATAAAGCCAAAGCCTACAAGCAGGTCGAGAACTTTGCTTCGAAAGGCTTCAGAACCCTCGGTGTGGCATTTCGAAAATGTGAAGAAGATGCCTATCACTTTGTAGGCCTCATCCCTCTGTTCGATCCTCCGCGTGAAGATTCGGTCGAAGCCATTAGCGAAGCCAAAGATAAAGGTGTATCTGTCAAGATGGTTACCGGTGACAACATCGCTGTCGCCAAATACATCGCTTCGATGCTGAAGATCGGTGACAATATAGAAGATATCCATACGCTCAAGGGCGAGTCGGTCGAAGAGTATCTCTATCTTTCACAGATCCTTTCACGCGCCATTGCCGAGTCTATGCATCCTGACGCCTCCAAGGATGAAATCGATACTATGGTCAAAAAGATCGTCCAGAAAGTACAAAAAGAGCTTTACAATATGCCCGTTCCAAAAGGCAGCGTGAAAAAACACGAATCGGAGATCGTCGCACTGATAGAAAAGGCGGACGGATTTGCGCAGGTCTTCCCTGAAGACAAGTATATGATTGTCGATTCGCTGCAAAAAGCGGACCATATCGTCGGTATGACGGGCGACGGTGTGAACGATGCGCCTGCACTCAAAAAGGCTGACTGCGGTATTGCCGTAAGCGGTGCGACCGATGCGGCACGTGCCGCAGCCGACATCGTACTGATGGCTCCGGGGCTGACGGTGATTGTCGATGCGATCAAAGAGGCAAGACAGATCTTTGAACGTATGAAAAGCTATACGATCTTCCGTATAGCAGAGACGATCCGTGTCATTATTTTCATGACGCTTGCCATCGTGATCTACGATTTCTATCCTATTACGGCACTGATGATCATCATCCTGGCACTTTTGAACGATATCCCTATCATGACAATTGCCTATGACAATACGAAGCTGCGGGAGACACCGGTAAGATGGGACATGAAAGAGGTCTTCATCCTGGCTTCCTGGCTCGGACTGGCAGGAGTTCTATCATCCTTTACGCTTTTCTGGATTCTGATCTCCCTGATGCATCTGCCGTTGGATTTTGTTCAATCGGCCTTCTTTGCCAAACTGGTCATAGCCGGGCACGGAACGATCTACAATACCCGTATCGATGATTGGTTTTGGAAGCGGCCGTGGCCGTCCTGGACACTGTTCAATGCCACCTTCTTCAGCCGTGTCGCCGGTACGATTATTGCCGTGTACGGCTTCGGCCTGATGGAACCGATCGGTTGGGTATGGGGACTCAGCATGTGGGCCTATGCATTGACCTGGTTCGTCTTCAACGATGTAGTGAAAATGGGTGTATTACGTTATTATAGAAGGAAATATCATGAAGATATCATCTAAAGGCAGTACTATGGAAAGAAGAGACGCTCTTAAAGTCATGGGAATAGGCGGTGCCGCACTGTTGGCCGGCGGTGGTACATCCGCTTCGGCAAAAACAAAACTTTCCACATTCGCAAGCAGAAAGAAAGCTGATATTGTTATCATCGGAGGCGGTACGGCAGGAATGACCGTTGCAGCCCGGCTGAGACGGTCTGCACCCAATGCGAAGATCACGCTGATCGCTCCCAATGAAACGCATCTCTACCAAAGCGGACAGGTCTATGTTGCCGCAGGACTCTTCAGTGAATTTGACAACAAGCGCCCCACCAGTGAGCTGCTTCCGGACAACGTGATCTGGATGAAGGACAAAGTGACGGCATTCGATCCTGACAAAAACCGGGTACAGACAGCAAAACATAACACTGTTCCCTACGATTATCTTGTTGTGGCCCTTGGATGTGAATATGATTATAATGCAGTCGAAGGTATGTCTTCCGATGATATAGGAAAACACGGTATCGCCAGTGTGTATATGAATGATCTCAACGAAGGAACCTCCGAGGGTGCTATTGTTTCACGCATGTGGATGAAAGCCATACGCAGAAAAGCCCAAAAATCGGAGGTCAGGGTTCTGTTCTCCGACTCCCAAACGCCTGTCAAAGGGGAGGGTGCTTCTCTCTCCATGCTCTTTTTAGCCAATGATATGCTCAAAGGAAACGGGTTGAAAATAAAAGACAAAGACCTTCAACATAAAGTAAAGTTTACATTGACCAAAGCGGGTAAAGTGCTTTTTCCTTCTGCAAAGATCGATGCAGCGCTGAAAAGAACAATGAAAAAAACAGACAATGTCTCTGTCTCCTATGGGCATATACTAAAACGTATCGATAAAGAGAAAAAAGTAGCGGTCTATGCGAATGGTGATGAGGAAGTGAATGTCAGCTATGACTACCTGCATATCACTCCGCCTATGAGGGCACCACAGGTCGTACGTGATTCTGAACTTAGTATAAAGAATGGACCGCATAAAGGGTGGCTCGATGTCGATGAAAATACACTGCGTCACCCCAAGTACAGAAACGTTTTTGGTCTGGGTGATGTAGTGGGACTTTCTTCAGGGAAAAGCGGTGGCGCCGTCAGGGAACAGGCGATCGTCCTGCAGGATAACATTGCCGCTGTTATGGAAGGAAAGGTAGAGCCAATGAGCTATGAAGGGTATTCTGTTTCACCTATCAAGACACGATACGGTAGAGTGATGCTTGCCGAATATACGCCCAAAGGACTTGCACCGATGTTCCCACTCAATCCGACTACTCCGAGATGGATATGGTGGGAAATGGATCTGCATTTGATGAGACGTGCCTATTATGACCTGATGATGAGAGGAATGCTGTAGTGAAAAAAAATGTCTATAAAAAAGAGCTCTACAAGTTGCAGGTGGAACTGGTCAAATTCCAAAAATATGTGATCGAAGAGAATGTAGCTGTATGTCTGGTCTTGGAAGGGCGTGATACAGCAGGGAAGGACGGGACGATCAAGCGTTTTACCGAACATCTGAGCCCGCGTGAAGCACGTACGGTCGCTTTAGGAGTACCAAGTGACAAAGAGAAGAAATCCTGGTATTTTCAACGTTATGTACCGCATCTTCCGAGTGCAGGTGAGATCGTTTTTTTCAACCGAAGCTGGTATAACCGTGCCGGTGTGGAAAAAGTGATGGGTTTTTGTACCAAAAAACAGTATAAGGCTTTTATGGAGGAAGTAGGCAGTTTTGAACAGATGCTCACACACTCGAATATTTGTTTTTTCAAATATTTTCTCGATATTTCCAAAAAAGAACAGAAAAAGCGCCTGGAAGCACGCAAGACTGATCCGCTTAAACAGTGGAAGCTCAGTCCTATCGATGCCAAAGCACAAAAAATGTGGGATGCTTACTCCAAGACAAGAGATGATATGTTCAACAAGACTTCTTTTGTCTATGCGCCATGGTATGTCGTCCATACAGATGATAAAAAAGAGGCACGCATCAACATCATAAAACATTTTTTGAGTCTCAATGACTATCCAAATAAAGATAAATCACTGCTGGTATATGACCATGACGTCATTTGCAAATTTGATCCGGTCTGTTATGAAAAAGAGATGATCGCACCATGAACCTGAGCCCCGATCTTATTCATCTTGCCATTACCATTGTCTTCAGTTTTCTTGTAGGAATGGAACTGAAGGCCTACCGTCAGCAGTATCATGCTAACGATGATAATTTGTTCTTTGGTACGGCACGTACCTATACCTTCATAGGAATACTCGGGTTTATCTTCTACAAAATGGAGCCTGAACATTTTACGCTCTACATTACTGTACTGGTCATGCTGTCCGTATTATTTTTAGTATTTTACAAACAAAAAATAGAGAATGGCAGGTCAAGCATTCTGCCTTATGTAGTGTTGCTTGGTGTCTATGCCTTCGGTCCGATGACCGAGCGCTTTTCGCTCTGGATGCCGTCACTTCTCTTTGTGCTGATCATTTTTCTTTTAAATGCCAAACAGTCTCTGCAGCGGTTCAGCACCGATGTCAATATGCACGAATTCGAAACATTGGGAAAAATGGTCCTGCTTTCCGCTGTGATCCTTCCTCTGCTTCCCAATACCAATACCATTCCATACGTCCCTATCTCTCCTTTCAAGATGTGGCTGGCGGTCGTCGTCATTTCGGGAATCAGTTACGGCGGATACCTGGTACAGAAGTACTTTTTTCCTTCCAAAGGATATTTCCTTACAGGGATATTCGGCGGGACATACTCTTCTACTGCAACGACGGTCGTGCTGGCACGAAAGGCAAAAGCAGGGGGTAATAACCCGGTAATAGATGCAGCGATTATCGCGGCGACCTCTATGATGTATCTGAGGCTTCTGGTCGTGGCGATGGTCTTCAATTTTTCTGTCGCAAAGTCGCTTGCCCTGCCATTCATTGCACTGTCCCTTGCAGGTATGGTCATCTCTTTTATATATTTGCGGCAAAGAGAGCATAAAACCACCAATGCTGACTTTGTTGACGAGAACCCGCTTGAACTAAGAACTGCTTTTGTGTTTGCCGGACTTTTCGTGCTGATGATGGTAGTTACGCATTTTGTCATCGGTCATTACGGTAATGGGGGCTTACAGATACTCTCATTTGTGGTTGGATTCACTGACATTGATCCTTTCATCCTGTCTCTTCTTACCGGAAAATATTCTGTTGCACAGACGGAACTGGTCACAGCTATTATGATCGCGGCAGGAAGTAACAATATCCTTAAATCTGCCTATGCATTATGGTTTGGAGGCGTAAAAGGTGGTAGAAATTCAGCGGCATGGATCGCACTTCTCGGTGTTGCAACCATTGCAATGGGGTTTTGGATTTAATGAAAGGATAAACAGTGGATTTTGCTATATTGAATTTTACAGTTTCCGGAGCGATTTTCATTGTAGGGATCATGACCTTGAAAAAAGTAAGTTCACCTAATGAAGTGGTCTTTGCCAGTCTGCCGCTGTTTTTTTCTTTACACCAATTTACCCAGGGATTTGTCTGGCTTGGTATGGATCATCTCATTGGCGGCAGAGCATTGCATATGGCTGAGAGTATCTTTGTTTTCTATGCACAGGGGCTGTTGCAGTTCCTTGTGCCTTTGGCGATCTGGCTGCTCCAGCCTGCAGGTATCCGTAAGCACCTCATTGCATTCCTCATGTTTTTAGGGGCTTTGTTAACAGCATATTCTCTGTGGAAACTTTCGATCGTACCGACCCATGTATCCATAGTGGATGGTGTGCTTGCCTATGACAATCCTGCGACAAAACATTTGTGGCTGGCTGTAGGGTATATCATTACCACCTGCGGAGCACTCATACTCAGCAGCAGTATTGCCATTCAACTTTTTGGATGGCTGAACCTTTTGGGACTGACTGTGGTATACCTTATAAAACCGTACGGATTTACATCACTATGGTGCTTGTATGCTGCAGGTGTGAGTATTTTACTCTATTTCTATTTTGTAGAACGACGTATCCGGTTTTTACAGGATATCAGAGAGAAAGAGATTGATATGAGTAAGACGCTTACAGAGGAACTTGCCAAACTGGAACATCATTACCCCAGCCTGGCAAAGAGCATAAAATAAAGGTACCCTGACATATTTTTTATCTTTCATAAGATATTATTAATTTTTTCATTGTCTTCATTAATAATAGATTAGTGTTTTAGTACTATAATTTTTTTGTTGATAAAAATTATCTATAAAGGAAAATTTATGGCGTGTGATAACACAGAAGTCGTTCCTCTTAAAGAAGAACCTGCAAATATGGAAAAAAACCAAGAGAAAAAGGAAAGTAACATGAGTTCAACATTAGTAATGAGAAAAACACCGGAATTTACAATGGAAGCATACGATGCAAAAACAGGTCACTATACAACAGTGAGCAGCAAAGATTATGAAGGGAAATGGCATGTAGTATGTTTCTACCCTGCCGATTTCACCTTTGTGTGTCCTACGGAACTGGCAGCGATGAATGCAAAAGCGGATGAATTTGAAAAAATGGGTGTAGAGATTTTGGCAGTTTCAACGGACACAAAGTTTTCGCATAAAAGATTTGTAGAGACTGAACCTGTTTTAAAAGATTTCAAATTAACGATCGGTGCAGATGGCACAGGAGAGGTCAGTCGTGCATTCGGTGTGTACTTGGAAGATGAAGGTGTTGCACTGAGGGGAAGATTCCTTATTGATCCTCATGGTGTATGTGTTGCCCAGGAAGTACAGGCACCGTCAGTAGGCAGGAACGTCAATGAATTCCTTCGTCAGGTAGAAGCATGGCAGCATGCTGAAAAAACCGGTGAAGTATGCCCTGCAAACTGGAGACCCGGTAAAAAAACACTACCTGTAAATAAAGAAGCAGAAAAAATGACCGGCCGTGTAGGTGATTATGTAACGGTAGAAGAGTTACTCTCCTAATACATTAAACATCGGTTATACAAATAGGATTAAGATTTTACTGTAACAAATAAAAATTATAAGGATATAAAATGAAAAAAAGATTTTTACTTTCAGCTTTGACATGCGGGTTGCTTTTAGGAGCAACAGGATTGCAGGCAAAAACAGACAAAAAAGAACTGGTCAACAATGTGATGCAGCAGGAGGTTAAGAACCATAAGCAGGCTCCCAAAGAGATCGTTGCAGGTATGCAAAATACTTTTGCAGCACTCCAGGCAATGCAGGCAGGTAAAAAAGAAGATGCCAAAAAGGCACTTGAATCGGCAACGAAGAGTTTCGATGCTGCGCTGAAAGCCGATCCGTCACTTGATATCATTCCTATCGATGAGAGATTCCAGGCTTTTGCTTTTATGGGAACATCCGATGTCATAGACGCAAGACTCAAACTGGCACAACAGCTTTTGAAAGCGCATGATACACAGGCTGCCACTGCTGTTCTGACACCCCTCAAAGATGAACTGGATATTTCCGTTATCTCCATTCCAATGAAGATCTATCCGGTAGCGACGAAAAAAGCGTTGGATGAACTGAACAAAGGAAATGACAAGGCAGCATTTGCAGCCATAGCGGAAGCCATGAACTCGCTTGTAGTGGTCAAAGCGATCATCCCGACACCATTGCTGACAGCTCAGGATCTCATTACAGATGCATCCAAACTGGACAAAAGCAAAAAAGACGAAGCCCAGAAACTGCTGGCTGCAGCCAAAGAAGAGCTCAAGAGAGCGGAACTTCTCGGTTACGTCTCGAGACATGAAGCGGCCTACAAACTGCTCAATGATGACATAGAGAAGATCCAGAAAGAGATCAAAGGTAAAAATATGGTTGAGAAACTGTATGATACATTGAAAAATGATTTCAAGAAGATCATTGCCAATACGAAGATCTCAAAAGAGACACCCGAACAGGCAGCAGAACAAAAAGTCAATGTATTTGAAAAGAAAGAGGCCCAAAAAGCAGTGAAGGTCAAAGAGGAATTCAAACAGGAAGCACAAAAAGACGAGAAAAAAACGGTACAATAAACCAAAGGATTCAATATGTGGAACTGGAACAACAATCTCAGTCCTGAGATGAACATTAACAAGAACCTGGTAGACAACTTCAAGAAGTATGCCAAGATAAGCGGGATCGTCTTCATCGTACTCGGTACGGCGGGGATCGTATTTCCCACCTTCATGTCGTTCACGACACTGGCATTCGTGGCATACCTGATGCTTTTTGCCGGCATATCCGCCGGATGGCTAACGTGGCAAAGTAACAAGAATGACTGGGCAGGATGGCTGAAAAGCTTCCTGCTTGTCATGGTAGGGCTTTTTATGATCTTCTACCCTATGCAGGGGATCGCTGCGCTTGGCCTGCTGTTTGCCATCTATTTCTTTACCGATGCCTTCGCCGGATTTGGCCTGGCATTTTCACTCAAGCCCCAGAAAATGTGGTGGCTGTGGCTTATCAATGCCATCACTTCACTGGTGCTGGGTGTCATCTTCATTGTCGGATGGCCGTTCAGTTCCCTCTTTATGGTCGGACTGCTTGTAGGAATAAGCCTTCTTTTTGATGGTGTAGCACTGCTTTCAGGAGGCATTTTTCTCGATGAGATCGACAAAAAAGAAGACAAAGATTAGCCTTAAACACAAAATAGCACTTTTCACGGTCTATTTTGTACTGTTCATAGCCCTTACGGCCATGGTAGACTACTATGCCTATGATCTGATTAATCCGTGGATATTCATTGTGCTCAGTTTCGCCGGAGCGGTATGGGCCACAATGGCCCATGTAAAAAGCAAAGAGAAGTCCAAAGCGGATGAACTGGCGCATGACCTTGAAGAAATCATATAACCCAAATCTCTCAAGATTTTTCTGTATAATCTGATATGAAAATCAATACAACAGCATTAGTAAAAAATAGGAAAGTCCATCAAAATCGTTTCTTTACAGCAAGCCAATAACAAGGTAACAAAATGACAGCATATCTTTCTATCCTCTCGCATGACATCATCGCACTGATCACCATACTCAACCCTATTGCCGCTGCAAGCATTATGGTAGGAATGGTGACACCACCTACACCTAATGTTATCAGGCCTATCGCCTTTAAGGCGACATTGACAATACTCATTGCATCATTGGTAACTCTTTTCAGCGGCGAATTTGTATTCAAACTTTTTGGTATCAATGTCTTGTCTCTGAAAGTCATAGGCGGCATCATCCTGATGCTCATTGCTATTAATATGGCATATGGACAGCAGAGTAAAGCAAGACATTCAAAAGAAGAGGCAGATGAAGCGACGGAGAAAGAAGATGTATCAGTCATTCCTCTTGGTATCCCCATCCTTTTCGGACCCGGGGCAATTGCCACGATCATTGTCTTGAACAACAACCACTTGCAAAACCATTCGATGGTGATCAGCTACGGACTTATCAGTGCGGCTATTTTTGCTGCAGCAATTGTGATCTACTTTACACTGCGTTACGCTGGAGCTATCAACAGGGCACTCGGCGTAACAGGAATGAAGATACTGACAAGGATCATGGGACTAATCGTCGGTGCAATCGCTGCACAGTTCATCATCAGCGGTGTCAAAGGTCTCTGGGGAACAATGTAGAGATATACTGAACAAAGTTAGAATTTCACATATCAAAGGAAAAAGATGCAACGTTATTTGGGAATACGGAAAGAGTTAAAGATCTATATCAGTAATGAAGATACGGTAGATGGCAAACCGCTTTTTGAAGCACTTTTGACTTTGGCAAAAGAGAAAGGGCTAGCCGGAGCAACCGTTCTGAAAGCCGTCGCTGGAATGGGAGCACACTCCGAGATACACAGTTTCAATGTCTGGGCACTCAAACAGAAAGTACCGTTGATCGTCACTATCATAGACACCGAAGAGAAGATCAAAGCGTTCCTTGATGCAGCAGACGGTATGATAGCCGAAGGGCTTGTGACGATGAACGATATCGAGATCATCCAGTACCACCATCCCAAGTTCGGAGACAAATGATGCAGCCCTATTTGTTGCTAGCCGTGGGTACGGGAGGTTTTGTAGGTGCGATCCTTCGTTTTCTCATCAGCGGCTGGGTGCAGAGACTTTCGCCGACACTGTTTCCCGTCGGTACGCTGAGTGTGAATGTGTTGGGGAGTTTTATTATCGGTTTTCTGGCACTATATTTTGAATCGGTCGTGGCTCCGCACCAAAAAGCACTGGTGATCACCGGGATGCTCGGTGCACTAACAACCTTCTCTACTTTTTCCCTTGAGACGGTTACAATGCTGCAGGGAGGACTGTGGGGGCGTGTGGTAACAAATATCACGCTTAATGTTTTCCTGTGTGTGGTTGCTACGATGCTTGGTATGATGCTTTTCAAACGACTATATGGATAAATGAGATAGAAGACAGGAATATACTCTAAAATAAGATAAGATTGGAAATAAAGAATGTTCATTGATGATCCTTCAAAAAATATCGCTATACCAAAGCTGCCCAAAGAGATAGAATTTCTCAGTGATATCGCCCTAAACCTTTGGTGGACATGGAATCCGAGGGGGAAAAATCTTTTTAAACTCATCAATCCGTACTTATGGAAAGAGAGCAGTGAAAACCCTATAAAAATGTTAAATGCTTTATCCAGGAAAGACCTTGCCTCTTTGGGAGAGGATGAAACATTTATGAAAGAATACAAATATGTCCATGCCCTGTTCAAAGACTATATGCAGGACAGCAGAGTCTATGCCGAAGAAGAGCCGCTTCCCATTGCCTACTTCTGTGCAGAGTATGGGTTACACCACTCTGTACCCATCTATTCGGGGGGGCTTGGTTTTCTTGCGGGAGATATTCTCAAAGAATCAAGTGATATGGGGCTGCCGATGGTAGGCATAGGGTTCATGTATGCGCAGGGCTATGTCAGGCAGGTCATAGGCAGCGACGGGTGGCAGAACGGGAGCAATGAAACCATAGACAAGGACAGTGCACCGATTGAAAGGGTTTTGGACCACGACGGAAACCATTTTACGATACAGGTTCCCTTTATCGACCCGCCGGTCTATACTTCTGTGTGGAAGATCAATGTCGGCAGAGTCACACTCTACCTGCTCGATACAGATGTGGAACAGAATGACCCCTGGGACAGAGGTATCAGCTCCCACCTTTATGTCCCCGATATGAATCAGCGTCTCAGGCAGCAGATAGTACTGGGTATAGGCGGATACAGAGTGCTTGAAGAGCTTGGCATCAAATATTCCATTCTCCACCTGAACGAAGGGCATCCGGCCTTCGCGCTTTTTGAAAGGGTGAGAAGTTTTATAGAAGATGAAAAAATGAGTCTGGATGAAGCGGTGGAGAAAGTCAAAGAGACCTCTGTCTTTACGACACATACGCCGCTCCAGGCCGCTACAGATGTATACAGTTTCGATATGATGAGCAACTACTTCAGAGACTACTGGCAAAAACTTGGTCTGAGCAAAGAGCAGTTCTTCAGTTTTGGCAGCAATCCCGATGCACCCAATGACGGTTTCAATATGACCGTTCTTGGACTGAAAATGTGCCATCAGCGAAATGCTGTCAGTAAAAAACACTCGGAAGTGACCAAAGAGATCTGGAAGAATGTCTTTGCTATGGATACGAAAGAGAATGTACCCATAGAATATGTGACAAACGGGGTGCATATTCCCACCTGGCTGAGTGATGAACTGACCCGAACCTATGACAAAGTGCTGGGTGAGCAGTGGCAGCATCTGGAAGATGAAGAAGCGGTATGGAGCAGGGTGGAGGAGATCGATGAAGAGAAGATCTGGGATATGCATTATGCCAATAAGGTCCGGCTTGTCAATTTTGTAAGAGAGCGGGTCAGGCAGAAATGGGCCAACGAGGGTATAGACCCGCTGGTAGCAATGGCGGAAGGCGTTATGCTGGACCCCGATGTACTGACCATAGGCTTTGCACGAAGAATGACAAGCTACAAACGGCCGAACCTGATCCTGCATGACCTTGAAAAACTGGAAAAGATCGTCATTGACTGTGACAGACCCGTTCAGATCATCTTTACGGGCAAGGCGCATCCCTCCGATAATCCGGGAAAGAAAATGATACAGAATATTTTCAAGGTTGCACAAAACCCCCGTTTTAAAGGTAGAATAGCTTTCATTGAAGATTATGGCGAAGAAGTGGCAAAATATCTTGTCAGGGGTGTCGATGTGTGGCTGAACAATCCGCAGATACCTATGGAAGCCTGTGGTACCAGCGGCATGAAAGCCAGTCTGAACGGTACGCTGCATTTCTCCGGGTTGGACGGCTGGTGGCCGGAAGCCTACAATGGTGAGAACGGCTGGAAGATCGGAAAAGAAATATCCGATGATGCCCGGGATGCCCAAGATATTTATGATATACTTGAAAATGAGATCGTTCCACTTTTTTACAACATCGATAACGAAGCATTTCCCAAAGAGTGGGTTAAGAAAATGAAAAAGGCAATGATGAGCATATCACCGCAATTCAGTGCACGAAGAATGATGAAGGACTATCTGGATAAATTTTATATCCCTATCGGCAAAAAAATAAAGGAGTAACAGTGGCAGATTCACATCTCAGTGCATTGGCAGGGCAAAAGGTTCCCAAAGAGCAGCTTGAAAACATTCCCAAACTGATCAGTGCATACTACACACTTGTTCCGGACATCGAGCAGAAAGAACAGAGAGTGGCTTTCGGTACTTCCGGCCACAGGGGAAGTGCCTACAAAAAAAGTTTCAATGAAGCCCATGTGAAGGCCATCAGCCAGGCGATATGTGACTACAGGAAGTCAAAAGGGATCGATGGTGTTTTGTTCATAGGCAAAGATACCCATGCGCTTTCCATACCGGCTCAGCTGACAGCCCTGGAAGTCTTTGCTGCCAATAAAGTTGCTGTAGCCATCGCCGAGGATGACGGCTATACCCCGACACCGCTCGTCTCATTCGCTATCATAGAAGCCAATAAAAAAGAGGGCAGCCTCTGTGACGGCATCGTTATTACCCCTTCACACAATCCTCCTGCTGACGGCGGGTACAAATACAATCCGCCCAACGGCGGTCCGGCAGATACCGATGTGACTTCACAGATAGAAAAGCGGGCCAATGAAATATTGGAAAATGATTTGAAAGAGATACGATCGTGCACCCTCAAAGAAGCGATGTGTTCGGGTTATATCACTGCATATGATTTTATGACCCCTTATGTTGCTGCGTTGAAAGAGATCGTCGATATGGATTCCATTAAAAAGGCCAATCTCAACATCGGTGTCAATCCTCTGGGGGGAGCGAGTATCGCCGTGTATCAAAAGATCAATGAAGTATACGGGCTTGACATGGATATACTCGATCCCTATGTGGACCCGACGTTTTCCTTCATGCATTTGGACCATGACGGAAAGATACGCATGGACTGCTCTTCACCCTATGCCATGGCAGGGCTGATCGAGCTCAAAGACAAATATGACATTGCGTTTGCCAACGATGTGGATTCGGACAGGCATGGTATCGTCACGCCCAAAGGCGGGCTGATGAACCCGAACCATTATCTGAGCGTGGCGATATGGTATCTCTTCACATCGAGAAAGAACTGGCGTGAAGATCTGAAAATAGGCAAAACGCTGGTTTCCAGTTCCATGATAGACAGGGTCGCTAAATCCCTGAACAAAACGGTATATGAAGTGCCGGTCGGTTTTAAATGGTTCGCCAAAGGTCTGATGGACGGTGAACTCGGCTTTGGCGGAGAAGAGAGTGCGGGTGCTTCGTTCCTTCGATTTGACGGAAGTGTCTGGACCACGGACAAAGACGGTATTATTTTGAACCTTCTTTCTGCGGAGATTTTGGCGAAAGAAAAAAAGGACCCGGCACTGATCTATGCCGGTTTTGAACTAAAGTTCGGCAAAGCGTATTATGAAAGAATAGATGCTCCTGCATCGAAAGTGCAGAAAGAAAAACTGAAAAATCTCAAACCCCATGATATACATCAAGATACGCTTGCCGGAGAAAAGATAGAATGTATCTATGCCAAAGCACCGGGAAATGATGCCGATATCGGCGGAGTGAAGATCGTTACGAAAAACGGATGGGTTGCACTCAGACCGTCGGGTACAGAAGATATTTACAAGATATATGCTGAGAGTTTTCTCTCACGTGAGCATTTAAAGACACTACAGAAAGAGGCAAGCGGGATCGTTGATGCGATAATGGATTGAATATAAAAGGGAAGAGAGACCGACCTATGGTTACTTACGAGAAAGACTTTAGCCTGCAGAGGGATGAACCCGGCAAGGCAGAGATGATGGATGTGTTCCATGCCATCGAGAAAGAAGCAAAAGAAGGGGTCAGCGGGTACTATACTCTTCCTGAAGATTCGAAGATGATCATAGAGGAGGTGGAAAGCTATGTCGGTCGGGAACCCGGTATTTTCGTTTCACTCGAAACGATTGTCGTGATGGGGATCGGCGGTTCCTCTTTGGGGACCAAGGCGATACACGCTGCTCTTGAAAGCAAATATACAGAAGCAAAGAACATTTTTTTCCTTGAAAATCCTGATCCAGTATCTCTACGCAAACAGTTTGACCGGATAGATAGAGACAAAACACTTTTTATTGTCGTTTCAAAATCCGGTTCCACCATAGAGACCACCTCCATATTCAAAGCGGCTATCGACCATTTTGACCTGCACCTTGAGGGTAAAGATGCTCAGCGGATTATGGTCATTACCGATGAAAATTCGCCTCTGGACCGCTTTGCCGCCTCATACAGCATCAAAAGTTTTCATATCCCCGCCAATGTCGGAGGACGTTTCTCTGTACTCAGCAGCGTGGGGATCGTGCCTCTGATGCTTGCGGGCTATGATGTACAGGCTATACTGGAAGGAGCAGGCAGTTTTGCCAAGCGTTTTTTTGAAGTAGAAGAAGAACACCTGCTCAGAAAAGCCCGTTTTTTGACACAATACCGTGACGACTACCCGGTGACAGTACTTTTCTCCTACGGAGACTGTCTGGAGAACTTCACAAAGTGGTTTGTTCAGCTTTGGGGTGAATCTCTCGGAAAAATAGACGGGCAGGGCAGGCATACGGGTTTGACACCGGTGGGCCACATCGGTTCGGTCGATCAGCATTCTTTTTTGCAGCTTATCATTGAAGGTATGAGAGACAAGACGGTGACCTTCATTAAGATAGAAAATTTTGATTATGATCTGGAAATTCCGGATATATCGTTAAAGTATATTGAAAAAGTCGATTATGTCAATGGACACACTTTCAATGAGCTGATCGATGTAGAATGTGATGCGACAAGAGAAAGCCTGATGGCAAAGAAGATACCGGTGGACAGGATCGTGCTGGGCAAGGTGGATGAAGCAAATATCGGAGAACTTATTATGTATTATGAAATACTGACTTCGGCTTGTGGTATTATGATGAATATAGATACCTATGATCAGCCTGGCGTTGAACTTGGCAAACAAATACTGGTAAAAAAATTTAGGAAAGAGGCGGGAAAATGAATAAAAAAATAAAAGCCGTAATGATGGCGGGTGGCTTCGGAACCAGAATACAGCCTCTTACCCACTCTATGCCAAAACCCATGCTCCCCATCTGTAACATTCCCATGATGGAACATACCATGAGAAAACTTGTTGATATAGGTATCACAGAAATTGTGGTTCTGCTCTATTTTAAACCGGAGATCATAAAAAACCATTTTGGTGACGGCAGCAGAATAGGTGTAAAATTAGAGTATGTATTGCCCGAAGAAGATTTAGGCACTGCTGGAGCGGTCGGAGCAGCAAGAGAATTTCTCGATACGACCTTCATCATTGTCAGCGGTGACCTTGTGAGCGATTTTGATTTTGAAAAGATCATCGATCATCACTACAAGACCGAATCCAAACTGACCATCACTCTTACCTCTGTAGAAAATCCGCTTCAGTTTGGCGTTGTGATCGCCGATGAGAACGGAAAAATTGAGAAATTCCTGGAAAAACCGAGCTGGGGGGAAGTGTTCAGCGATACCATTAATACAGGTATTTATGTCATTGAACCCGAAATTCTTGACTACATTCCGACTGAAGACAATTTTGACTTTGCCAAAGACCTGTTTCCTCTGTTGATGAGTGAGGGAATTGACCTGATGTCCTATGATGCCAGGGGATACTGGCGCGATGTCGGAAACCCCGACAGTTACCGGGAAGTATACGGTGATATATTCAAACAGAAGATAAAAGTTGCTTTTCCGGGTAAAAAAATAGAATATCCTGACGGTGTATTGTATCTTGGGGAAGAGAGCGAGATCGACCCTTCGGTGGAGATCATCGATACGGTTATCATAGGCTCACACGTCCAAATAGGGAAAAATGTACGGCTGCATAATGTCTCGATAGGCGACAATGTTGTGATACAGCCGGAAACAAAGATCAGGAACAGTGTGCTGTGGCATGATATCATCATAGGAAAAAAATGCGTGTTCGATAACAGTATTATTTGCAACGATACACACATAGATGATATGGTTACGGCAAAAGCCGGTGTTATACTGGCGGAAGGCTGTGATGTTGGCAAATTGGCTGTATTCGATCAGGATATCACCGTATGGCCGCATAAAACCATAGAGGCAGCTTCCATCGTGAACAAAAATGTCATATGGGGGAACAAATATAAAAACTCCATTTTTGAAGACGGCAGGGTAACGGGGAAAAGCAACGTGGAAATATCGTGCGAGATGGCTTGCCAGCTTGCAGAAGCGTTTGCAGCCCATCTGCCGTTGGGAAGTACGGTTATCGTAGGCAGGGACCACAGTAAAAGTGCCCGTATGCTTAAAAGAGCGTTTCTGGGAGGCTTGCTTTCAGGCGGTGTCAATATTGTAGATTTAAAGGCAATGCCTCCGGCAGTACTCCGGCACAACCTTGGTATAAAGAAGGAACTGGTTGCAGGTATCTATTTCAGACAGAATGTATTTGACCCTACGGGTGTAGAGTTTACGTTTTTCAGTGAAGAGGGACTGCGTATAGACGGTAATATGGCCAAATCTGTCGAGAAAGCTTTTTTTCAGCAGGATTACCGCAGGGTTGACTATGATAAGATCGGAAGAATAGAAGAGAATTATATCCATCATCTCAATGAATGTATTACCTACAAAAAAGCGGTAAAAGAGGCGATCGACCATAAGATCATCAAAAAGAACGGATTCAGGGTTGCTATAGATCTGATGTACGGCGGTACCAAAGATATTTTCCCGGAGATCATATCGGAACTGCAGATAGAAAACATTATATTGAATAGCTATACTGATTATCATAAAATGGCAAATATGGCACATGTCGAAAAGAAATCGAAAGACGATATTTCCGCCATCGTCAAGAACCTGAAGTTCAATATCGGTTTTTTGATGTATCCGAACGGCCAGCAGTTGGGCATTGTCGGTGATGACGGGGAAGTTCTTGGCAGGATTAAAGGACTTTTCGTTGTACTTTCCCTTTTGAACCTGGAAGCGAAAGAGAAAGAGAAAAAGCTCAATGTATTTTTACCCACCTGGGCGCCGGACCTGACAGACGAACTGTTCGAAAATCTTGTGATAGAGAGAGGAAAGTATGCCAACTTCAAGGCGGATAAAGTGAAAAAATATGATCTCGTTGCAACGATCGACGGCAATTTTGCTTTTACCGAGTTCTCCCTCCACCGAGATGCCATGTATGCCAGTCTGAAGATCATGGAAATGCTGTCACGCCATCAAGTGACAATTTCGGACATTTCCAAACAGTTTGAACGATTTTACTATAATCATATCGAAGTAGAGTGTTCACAGGCCCAGAAGGGAAAAATGATGAAACGCTTCTTTCAGGAAGCTAAAGATAAAAAGTCCTGTACCACTGACGGGGTCAAGATATGGGAAAACGAGACTGACTGGATACTGATGATCCCAGATCAGGTGAGGGATCTGCTGCATCTGTACGTACAGGCAAAAGATAAAAACAGCGGGGAGGCTCTGGCAGCAAGATACGAAGCAAATATCAAAGAGTGGATGTGAGTCTGAAACTCTCTTTTCTCTGGCATATGCATCAGCCGAATTATGTGGATGAAAACGGCATCATGTGCATGCCGTGGGTCTTTTTACATGCGATCAAAGACTATTATGAAATGCCCTGGCTGCTCTCACGGTTCCCGAGACTGAAAGCAACGTTCAATCTTACCCCGACCCTGATCAGACAGCTTAAACTCTATGAAGCACACAGATATGAAAAAGATAAATTTCTAACGCTCTGGATCCGGGAAGTATCGACGTTGGAAGAAGAAGAAAAAAAATATCTGGTAAAACTATGCAGGTCCGCTCTGTTCGAGACAATGGTTAAACCGCTCAAAAGATATGCAGCACTGTATCATAATGAGAATTTTACAGAGAGTGAACTCAGAGACCTTGAAGTCCTGTTCCTTTTGGCATGGTGCGGTAATTACCTGAGACAGAACAGTACAGTTGTACAGACTTTGATACGTAAAGAGACAGCATATACGCAGAGTGACAAAGAAGAACTTCTCGATGCACTGTTGAAGTTCATTCCGCAGATCCTCCCCTTTTATGGAAGCCTTTTGCAAAGCGGACAGATCTCACTCTCTACCACACCTTACAATCATCCGATCCTCCCGCTTCTGATCGACATGCAGACGGCAGTGATCTCAAACCCAAAGACCACACTGCCACAGGATCCTCTCTCTCTGAAAGATGACGCACGCAAGCAGGTAGACAAAGCCATTGAACTGTATACGGAGGTATTTGGACAGAGGCCTACCGGTCTGTGGCCGGCAGAAGGGGCTGTAGATGAAAAAAGTCTACACCTTTACCGTGAAAGCGGTATCCAATGGATCGCCACAGATGAAGCGATCCTGTTGAAAACACTTAGTAGCAGCGAAAAAAGCCTCTGCTATCAACGGTATGAATATGATTCTGTTTTCATTGCATTCCGGGATCATGCGCTCAGTGACAGTATAGGGTTCCGCTACCGTTTCATGGAGGAAGAGGAGGCAGTAAAAGACTTCATGAAACGACTCGATGAGATCGGGCAGCAGAATCCCGATGCGAGCGTTTTTGTCATCGTGGACGGGGAGAATGCTTGGGAATTCTACCGGAACAATGCCATGGATTTTTTCCTGGAACTGTACGATGCCATTTCAAAAAGCCGGACTGTTTCCCTGCAGAAACTTGATGAAGCGGCTAAAGAAGTGAGACGGGAGCTAAGCTCCCTGCAACCGGGCAGCTGGATATACGGCACCTTTGATACCTGGGTAGGGCAGAGTGAGAAGAACAGGGCGTGGGAGTTGATATACAAGACAAAGAGAGAGACTGCTTCTTCGTACCGGAAACTTGACAAAGAGACAAAAGCATTGGCGGACGAACACTTTCTGGCCAGTGAATGTTCGGATTGGTTCTGGTGGTACGGAGAAGATCATTACAGTGATTTCCTTGAGGAGTTCGATACCCTTTTCCGTTTGCACCTTATAGCGATTTACGAACTGTGCCGTATACCTGTACCGTCAGACCTTTATCTGAATATTTTCAGGAAAAGAAATGTTTTTCTCAGCCAGGTCAGACCGCAATTCCCACTGTCGGTAGAGGTCGATGGAAAAGAGAGTTCGTTCTATGAATGGCTTGGTGCCGGTATGATAGATGAGAGCAAAGCCTTTTCTACCATGGACGGTGCAAAAAGGATCGTGCAAAAACTCTACTATGGTGAAAATGAAACAATGATGTATTTCAGGCTTGACGTGAATGTGGAGCAGTTCCTGCAAGCGTACAAGGAGATAAAACTGCATTTTAAAGAATTGGCCGATGTCATCGTTCTTCCTGTAGCCACACATTATCAGCAGGATGGTTTAACTTTGGCATGCAAGGATATGGTAGAATTCTCCATAGATAAAAAATACTGTCAGAAAAAAAGCAATCTTCATCTTCAGCTGGAAATAACAGATAAGCAAAACAGCAGTGAATTTGTACCGATCTTCGGTGATATAGAAGTGTGCCTCGATGATTACAGTAAAAACTGGTTTATATAGGAAAAGAGATGGATAAAAAAGTCAAACTGCTTTTTGGCATACATATGCATCAGCCGGTAGACAACTTCAGGGAAGCTGTGGACGAGGCTGTAGAAAAATGTTACAAACCTTTTTTTCAAACCGTAAAAAAGTTCCCCTTTTTCAAGTTTTCCCTGCACTGCAGCGGATGGCTGATGGAGGAGATCAGAAAACGACATAAAGAGGTTTTCGCTGATATACAGGCGTTAAATGAGAGGGGAAGCATAGAATTTTTCACTGCCGGTTTTTATGAGCCTGTCCTGTGTGCCATTCCTCCCTGCAACAGAACGGCCCAGATAAAAAAACTGAACAAAGCGGTCAAAAAACAGTTTAAACAGATCCCGAAGGGGTTGTGGCTGACGGAGAGGGTCTGGGAGAATGGCATCATAAGTGAACTGATAGAATGCAATATCTCTTATGTGATGGTCGATGACTATCACTTCAGGGCAAGCGGATTTGACGAAGAGGTACTTGACGGATACTTCCTGACAGAAAATAACGGTGAGAAGATCGCTCTTTTCCCCATTAGCCAGACATTGAGATATGCACTTCCTTTTAAAAATGTGGAGGAGGCGGTGGAGGCGGTCAAAAAAAGCGCCCGTGACGGCGGTGCAGCTATTATTTTTGATGATGCCGAAAAATTCGGACTTTGGCCGCAAACCCATGAATGGGTTTATGAAAAAGGGTGGCTTGAAGCATTTTTGAGTGCACTTGACAAAGACGAGCATATTGAAAGCCTGCATTTTAGAGAGTTCCATGAAACCCATAGAGCAAAAGGTCTGGTCTATCTCGATAATGTCGCCTATGAAGAGATGGGAGAATGGAGCCTGAAGTCACAGGATACATTGAAGCTCAAAGCGATAAAAGAAGAAGTTGCAAAAGAGTATCCCAAAGATGTAGATAAGTTTGTCAAAGGTGCTTCCTGGAAAAACTTTTTTGTCAAATATGAAGAGTCGAACAGGCTTCATAAAAGGATGATAGAGGTTTCAAAGCATCAGACAGATAACAAAAAATACCTTGATGCACTCTACAGACTGCAGACTAATGATGTCTTTTGGCACGGTATTTTTGGAGGGCTCTATCTGCCGAACCTGAGAGACAATGCCTATGCCTATCTTTGTGAATGTGAAAATTTACGGTATCAAAAAGAAAAGCATACGATGGAAGTCAAAGATATAAATCTGGATGGATATGATGAGATAAAGAGTGTCACCAAAAATTTTATAGTAAGGTTTGACAGCAGGCAGGGAGGACAGATGGTAGAGTTTTTGCAAAGGGACAGAAAGTTCAACTATCAGAATACCCTGACCCGGCGGGAAGAAGCCTATCATCAGGCGCTGCTGGAAGAGATGCAGCCAACAGGGGAAGAAGCTCAGCGAAAAGAGGAGATCGCTACGATACATACCTTGAGATCAGATGCGGACAGAGGCATCAGGGAGGCTTTGTATTTTGACTGGTATATCAAAAATTCTTTTATTGACCATGTCAGTGATAAAAGTCTGACGCTTGAGAATTTTAAACAATGCCGCTTTAAAGAATATGGGGATTTTGCCGATCAGCCGTTTATCTATGCTGTCGACAAAAGAAAACTTACGTTCAAACGTGACGGTGGCATCTATGATGACAAAACCTATGAGACGACAGTGGTGAAAAGCTATATCTGTGATGCGCAGGCCATACAGTTTTCTGTAGACATAACGACACAAAGCCAGGAGAGTTATCTGTATGGATTGGAATTCAATCAGCATTATGCCGATCTCGAGAATGTACTGCTGAACGGACAAAGGCTCAACGAGGATATCACACTTGAGAGGATCAAATGTTTTTCTTTAAGAGACAGCTATACCCAAAAAGAGATCATTTTTACGCTCGACCATACTTTTACCCTACTGGCAACACCGCTTTGTACGGTCTCAAAAAGTGAAAAGGGATTTGACCGGATGGTACAGGGAGTCAGTTTTATTCTGATCTTCCCTTTTGTGGAGATCCTGAATCTTCAGGGTTCCCTGGAGGTAAAAGATGTCTGAGATACGTTACGATATGCTGCATGATACATATGTAGTCATTGCACCCGACAGACTGACCCGTCCCAATCTTTTTCCGGCCCATTCGGCAGCCTTGAAAGACACAACTGCCTGTCCCTTCTGTGCCGGACATGAATCGATGACACCACCTGAAATATTTGTATTGAAAGATGTCAAGGGCAGATGGAGAACCCGGGTGGTCCCCAACCTCTATAAAGCTCTTGCGATAGAAGCGACCGATGAGAGAAAAGAAGAGGGAATCTATGAAAAAATAGACGGTTTCGGTGCCCACGAGATCATTGTAGATACTCCTGAACATGTCACAGATTTTGATGAATTGAGCGCTGTACAGATGACCGACTGGCTCCTGACGATGAGACAAAGGGGTAACGATCTGAAAAAAGACAGTCGACTGCACTATTTTACCCTCTTTAAAAATCAGGGTAAAAATGCCGGTTCGACCCTTCCCCATGTACATACACAGCTTATAGCACTGCCGGTCGTTCCCAGAAAAGAGCTTCAGGTTCTGAAGCATCTTTATGCCTATTACAGAGAGCATGGACGAAGCATGTTCAAAGATATAGTAGACTATGAAAGGGAACAGAAAACCAGGGTAGTGGATGAGAGTGAGCATTTCCTGGCTTATGCCCCGTATGGTAGTCAGTTCGCTTTTGAAGTTATCATTATGCCCAAGATCGAACTGTCAGACATTGGTTCATGCCATGACAGCCTGCTTGCAGAGGCAGCTTCACTGCTTAAAAAAGTATTATCGGGTTTAAGAAGAGAGCTGAGAGAGTTTGACTATAATATCTATATACAAAATCCGCCTTTTCAAAAAGCATATGAGACAGAAGCGTTTTTTGACGATATCAAAAATTTTTACAGGTTTTATATACGGGTGATCCCCCGGCTGTATCAGACAGGAGGCTTCGAATTGCAGAGCAGTATGACGATCAACCCCTTAGCCCCTGAAAAAGCAGCAGGACTGCTGCGATGAAGGTCCTTTTTGCCAGCAGTGAGATCTACCCGTACTCCAAAAGCGGCGGACTGGGAGATGTGGCACATTCTCTACCGCTTGCACTCAAAGAGCAATGCCGTATCATCAGTATTACACCGCTCTATCGTTTTATAGACAGGAAAAAATTTCGTTTGAATTCTCCCGGTACCGTCTGCACGATGTCTATTGCCGGAAAGAGCTATACATACGAGCTTTTCCGGTCAGAGGAGAGTGATACCCTGTTCGTCTATAACGATGTTTTATGTGAATCCGAAGCGCTTTACGGATATGACAATGATGCACTGCGTTTCGGACTCTTTTCCCATATCATCGCTGATGTCGCCAGAAAGATGAAAGTCGATATCGTACATTTGAATGACTGGCATACCGCTTTGGCCGCATTGCTTTTAAAAGACGATCGCGTCAAAACCGTTTTCACGATACATAACCTTGCCTATCAGGGGATATTTGACAAAAAAGTGTTGAAAAAACTGGCTATCGATAAAAAATATTTTACGATGGAAGGTCTGGAGTTTTACGGGAAAGCCAATTTCATGAAGGCAGGGATCGCTTACAGCGACAAAATTACGACGGTCAGCCCCACCTATGCAAAGGAGATACTCACCGAGGCATACGGATGCGGCCTGGACGGATTTCTCAAAAAACACAAAAAAAAGCTCAAAGGAATACTGAACGGAATAGATACTACATTTTTCAATCCGCAGAGAGACAGTACCATTTATGTAAATTTTGATGCAGCCCACATAGAAAATAAGGTTAAAAATAAAAAAGAATACTACAAAAAGCTGGGTATTAAAAAGAGGGAGAAACCTCTGTTCGTTTTTATCGGCAGGCTGGTGGAGCAAAAAGGAATATCGATCATCATAGACCTGCTTAAAGATCTTTCAATGGAACCTTTGGAGTTGGTCATGCTTGGAGAAGGGGAGCAGGAGACAGAAAAAAAACTCTCTATACTGTCAGGTAAATATGAAAACATTCACTACATAAAGGGATATGATGAGGCACTTTCACACCGTCTGTACGCAGCGGCAGATTTTCTGCTGATGCCTTCACTGTTCGAGCCCTGCGGGCTCAACCAGATGATAGCTGCACACTACGGAGCCGTACCGTTGGTACACAGTACCGGAGGGTTAAAGGACAGTGTGTTTGAGGGAAAGAAAAAATGTATACAGGGATTGGTATTTGACCCTTTTTCCAAAAAGGAATGCCTTGCTGCCATCCACAGAGCTTTGACATTGTATCGGGACAAAAAGGCATACATTAAGATATCGACATATGACATGCAATGCGATGTTTCTTTTAACAAAAGCGCAAAAGCCTATATGAAGATCTATGAGGCTCTGTTGTGAGCAAACTCTATATAGATATAGGCGGAACCTACCTGAGAAGCGAACTGCTTAAAAATGGAAAAACATTCAAAGAGAAAGTGTCAAGCCGGGGGATATCTTTGAGCGAATACCTCGAACAAAAGTTAGGAGCCTATCCTGACATAGCAGAGATCGGGATCTCCTTTGCCGGTCAGGTAGACCATGGAAAGATAGTTTCCTCTCCGAATATTGCAGTTAAAGAATATGATATTAAAAAATATATTGAAAAGAAATACCCGGTATCCCTGAAAATAGACAATGATCTCAACTGTGCGATGCTCGCAGAAAAAGAGGATATAAAGAGAAAAAATATGGCACTGTTATACATAGGTACAGGTATGGGGTCCGCCGTTCTGGAGCAGGGTGAAATTGTAAGGGGTGAGCGAAATCTGGCATATGAGATAGGGCATGTACCTTTTAAAAAGGCACCGTTCCGGTGCGGCTGCGGCAAAGACAACTGTCTGGAGCTTTTCAGCAGCGGCAGCGGGTTGAAAAAGTGGTATACCTATTACGGACTCCCCCAAATGACTTTGGAAGAATTGAGAAAGTCTAAAGACAAGTATGCGAAGAAGATATATCAGAACTTTCAGGAAGGTCTGTTCCGGGCGGCTGCTACACTTGTGACGCTGGCAAATCCGAAAGTCCTGGTACTTGGCGGAGGTGTCGTTTCTGCCAATCATTTTTTGAAAGAGAAGGTAGAAAAGAAGATCGGAAAATATGCGCTGGCCTCAAACCTGGAAGGCTTGGAGATAAAGCTGAGTCAATTAAAAAATGCATCAATAGAAGGAGCAAAACAATTATGAAAAGAAAGATCAGGACACTTTTTGTAGCGAGTGAAGTCGTACCCTTTGCTAAAACAGGGGGACTGGCTGATGTCAGTGGTGCTTTGCCGAAAGCTTTGGCCAGACTCGGGTC
Organism: Sulfurovum sp. NBC37-1; assembly: GCF_000010345.1. Classification (NCBI taxonomy): domain Bacteria; kingdom Pseudomonadati; phylum Campylobacterota; class Epsilonproteobacteria; order Campylobacterales; family Sulfurovaceae; genus Sulfurovum; species Sulfurovum sp. NBC37-1. The sequence continues at coordinate 1,298,018 of NC_009663.1, read as the reverse complement.
AGATATAAAGGTGGTCATGCCCCGCTACTATACCATAGACAAGAACACTCTGGAGCATATACCCATGGCACTGGGGGTCGATATGGGAGCTATGGGGGAACTTTGGGCCGGAGTCTACAGGACTTATCTTCCGGACAGTGAAGTCGAGATCTATTTTATCGATCATGAGGCCTTTTACGGCCGAAGCGGCCTTTACCATGAAAGTGAAGCCTATGAGGACAATGACAAACGATTTGTTTTTCTCTCAAAAGCCGCATTGCAGTTATGCCGGGCACTCAATTTCAAACCTGATATCGTCCATGCCAACGACTGGCACACTGCTACACTGCCAATACTGCTGAAGACTTCTTTGCATGAAGATGATTTCTTCAAAGAGAGTGCATCGGTGCTGACAGTGCATAATTTGCAGCATCAGGGAGTTTTTGGCAAAGAACTGATGAATGTACTTGGGGTAGGCTGGGAACACTTTACTCCCATGGAACTTGAAGCAATGGACAATGTCAATCTCCTCAAAGGCGGTATTACCTTCTGTGATGCTTTGACAACGGTCAGTAAAAAATATGCCAGGGAGATACAGACACCTGAATTCGGTTTCGGTCTCGATGAACATCTGAGAGCCCATGCCCACAAACTGTACGGCATACTCAACGGGATCGACTACACGGAGTGGAATCCTTCGGTAGACAAATATATTGCTGTGAACTATGATGTGGATACACTCGAAAAAAAGAAAAAATGCAAGCAGGATCTTCAGAAAAGATTTAATCTCCCCCAGAGAGAGGATGTCCCTCTTATCGGTTTTGTCGGTAGATTTGTCACACAGAAAGGCATCGAGCTGATCGCCACGGTCATCGATGGACTGCTTGAGATGGATATACAGGTCGTGATGCTGGGCAACGGAGAGTTCTGGGCAGAAAATTTCTTCAGTCAGGTAGCAGCCGGACATCCTGATAAATTCGGATGCTATATCGGATACAGTAACGAACTGGCCCACCAGATAGAAGCTGGGAGCGATCTTTTCCTGATGCCTTCACTGTTCGAGCCCTGTGGACTGAACCAGATCTATTCCCTGCGATATGGTACCTTGCCCATCGTCAGGGCCACGGGCGGACTGGATGATACGATCGTGAACTATGACCCCCAGACCAAAGAGGGCAACGGATTCAAGTTCTACCATGCCACTCCTGATGCCCTCTACCATACGGTAAAATGGGCAGTAGAGACCTATCATCAGGAGAAGGATGATTTCCTTCATATGCAGAAAAATGCTATGAGGGAACATTTCAGCTGGCTGGATTCGGGCACTGCGTATCTCGATATCTACAAGGCACTCTATTACCATCAAAAAATTCAAAGGTATAAATAATGCTTCATACAATGCACTATGACGTGTCCCGGTTCAAGCCGCTGGATATCTATCTATTTAAAGAGGGAACCCATACCAAGCTTTATGAGAAATTCGGTTCCCATTTTATGAGAAGCAAAGGCAGGAGCGGTGTTTACTTTGCCGTCTGGGCTCCCAATGCCAAACGGGTCAGTGTCGTAGCCGACTTCAATGCCTATGATGAGCGGGCACATCCGTTGAAAATGAGAGACGATGACTCAGGGATATGGGAAGGCTTCATTGAAAATGTGAAGGAGTATGTGACATACAAATATCATATTGTCTCAAATTACCACAACATCGTAAACCTAAAGACGGATCCGTATGCCAAATATTGTGAAAAGCCCTCCAATTCGGCCTCTGTCACCTACAAGCTTCAAGGCTACCGATGGAAGGACAGTGACTGGATGGAGAGGAGAGCCGACTTCAATGGGCATGACAAACCTATGAGCATTTATGAAGTACATCTGGGTTCCTGGAGAAGAAAGGTGGAGGAGGGCAACCGCTACCTTACCTACAGCGAATTGGCAGACGAACTGGTTGCGTATGTCAGGGAGATGGGCTATACCCATGTAGAACTGATGCCTATTACGGAATACCCGTTCAAGGGTTCCTGGGGCTATCAGGTCACGGGATATTTTGCTCCGACGGCACGTTACGGAAAACCCAAAGAATTTATGAAACTGGTAGATACGCTGCACCGGAACGGCATAGGCGTGATACTCGACTGGGTACCCTCACACTTTGTCACGGACGGCCATGGCCTTGCGACATTTGACGGAACCTGTCTGTATGAGCATCGGGATCCCAGACTGGGGTTTCAGCCGCAGTGGGGCAGTGCGGTCTTCAATTACAGCAGGAATGAGGTACGTGCTTTCCTGATAAGCAGTGCTTCGTTCTGGTTCGAGAAGTATCATATCGACGGTATCAGGGTGGATGCTGTGGCTTCCATGCTTTATCTTGACTACGGTAGAGAAGCGGGGGAGTGGCTGCCCAACAGAGAAGGCGGCAGGGAAAATCTCGAAGCCATCGACTTTTTAAAACAGCTGAACCTGTCAGTGTATGGTGAATTCAAGGATATCGTGATGATCGCAGAGGAATCCACCGCCTATCCGATGGTCAGCAAGCCGGTCCATCTCGGCGGTCTGGGGTTCGGGTTCAAATGGAATATGGGATGGATGCACGATACGCTGAAATATTTTGCGCTGAACCCTGTCTACAGGCAGCATCATCAGGATGACCTGACCTTCAGCATCTGGTATGCGTTCGATGAAAATTTCGTACTGCCATTAAGCCACGACGAGGTCGTACATATGAAAGGTTCCCTGATTAACAAGATGGCGGGAGATGACAACCAGAAATTTGCGAACCTTAGAGCTTTATATACCTACATGATGGCGCATCCGGGTAAAAAACTGCTTTTCATGGGTGGAGAATTTGCCCAGTACCGGGAGTGGGACTATGAAAGCTCACTCGACTGGCATCTGCTTGAGAGTCCGAGACATAGAGGGATTCACACAATGTTGAAGGAGCTGAACCAGTTATATAAAAATGAAAAAGCCCTCTATCAGTATGATAGTGAACATGCCGGATTTGAATGGGTGGAACGCTCTGACAATCTGCACAATACCATCTCTTTCTTCCGAAAAAGCGACAATGTCGATGAGACGGTCATCGTGGTATGCAACTTTGCAGACAGAACGAGAGAGGACTATAGAGTTGCTGTTCCCAAGGAGGGTAAGTACAAAATGATCTTCAATTCGCAGAACAGCAGATATGAAGGGTGGAGTCATGACAGTGAAAGTATTTATGAGAGTGAAAAACATTTGGCGTGGGACAGAGAAGATTCTATCAGCTTCACTATGCCGGCACTCGGTGTTGTCTATTTCAAATTAATTGTAGAATGAATGATACGGGTTGATTTAAATCAATTTTGTGTTACAGGAATGATGATAGAATAAATAATAACCAAATTTAAAAAAAGGAGAGATTTATGAAAAAAATTATCATCTCAACTGCAGCAGTAGCTACTATTGTATTTGGAGTGACAACCCTTGCTGCCAATGAAGGTGTTAGTGACTCTGTAGCAAAAAAAGAGGCAGCGGCTCTGGCCAATCCCAAAATGACAGAAGGTGAGCATGCAGCAAAGGCTAAGGTAGAAGAAGCGGCTGCAGAAGGGGAGTTTAAAGATAAAATGGACAGAGAGAAGTTCAAGAAAGAGGCTGCATCTGATGAAAAGAAAGTTGATGAGGTCACAAAAGTAAAAGAGCTTGAGGCAAAAGACCAGGCCGAAGCACCGAAAAAAATAAAAGCGTTTGAAAAAGAAGCTGTTTCCGACGAAAAGAAAACTGTAAAGTAAATACAATATGATTTTTTTCACTATCTTCATAGTAGTGTGGAGATAGCCTTTTCTATTATTTACTTTCTTATTAAAAAATCGGAATACATATCTTTAGCTCGGAAATTACTATCACCTAAATAGAATATGGGCACCTCTAAAAACCCATCCCAAATCACCGATATGGTAAAATAGATAATCAAAGAGAAGTAGAGGGAAAAGTATATGCCAGGACTGTGTGATTATGAGAACCAGTCACAGACCTCCGGCAAAGCCGAAGGCATGAAAGTATGAACCGCTCAAAGCGGTCTTAATCGCCTAAAGGCAACAACTCAAAACAGTGACAGTTTATCCAACTTCCTATCTTACTGTTCTTGATGACGAATATACTTTCGCATCTTTCCTTCATCCCTGCCAACCGTAGACACATGATAGCCTCTTGCCCAGAAACTCTGTCCTGTTAAATTCTTTCTTCATCCAAGATAAATCCGTGCAATTGAAATGAGCATAAGAACATGATCGTTCATCAAACGCCCTTCTTCAATTTTACACTCTTTTTGTTTAGAAAGTTCATGAAATATCTCTCCCAAATACTTTCTCAGTTCTCCGTACAGTGTTTTCTTTCTGTATTTTGGTATCCATACTACTATGGTACTTGCATTCCCAAACACTATGTTTGATGGTTTGTTGTATAATATTCATCCTGTGCCATCCTTTTTCTTTGAACTTTGAGCAGTTCAAGAACTTATGATATCACAGAGACTCCCGGAGCTGTCAAACTTTGGGAGTCCACCAGTAGAACTGGTGGTTTACTCAGGGGAATTAGAGAAGATCAATGCTCATCAGCTACCACTGAATAAATTGGATAAGATTATTGACTGGGACATATTTCATAAACCTATAGAAGAGGCACTCTACATAGAACCAAAAGCACTTGAGGAAGACCACCATTTGACAGGGTAATGATGTTCACTCAACTTTTCTACTGAAAATAGAAGAATTGTTGAGAATTATTTTAAAAAATTAGAATGGATTTATCTTGGCTACTGAAATGGTGGTTTTTAGAAGTGCCCATATTTTTAAACCCCATACTACCGAGGTTTGCTTAGGTTTTTAGCAACCCGTTTTCTTACTTTAACTCTGATTTTATTATTTACATACTTTGTATGGTATTATTCAGAAAGAGTCCTAGAATGATCACCAGGCTGATACCGGCGGATTTGGTGTACAGTTTGTTAGCGGTAAGAAAGACCAGGATCAGTGTGGCCACGATCATCGTAGAGATATCGAAAAGATAGGCAGATGCATTGATGGGCATGGGATTTGCTAATGCTGCTGAGCCAAGCACCACGGTTGTATTGGCGAGGTTCGAGCCGATGATATTACCGATGGCCATATCGACCTTTCCTTTCATGGCAGCCGAGATACTGACGACAAGTTCGGGCATGGAAGTTCCCAGAGAGATCATGACAATACCAATGACCCACTCGGAGATGCCGAAACTTTTAGCGATCTCTGAAGCACTCTCTACCGTAAAATGTGCGCCGACGATCACCAGTATGAATGCACCGACAAGTACAGGGATCGTCGCCGCCCAGGAGAAATGACTTACATCGATTTCATCGAGGTCCTCAAGAGGGATACTTTGGGCATCCTGGAGTAAAAAGAGCAAATAGGCACCCATGAGCAGCAGAAGCAGTACGGCATCAAAACGTGAGATGACACCATCGAGGATCATCAAGATGAAGACCAGGACGGGTACCAGTGCCCAGGTACTGTCCTTGGCGAAGAAATCCCGCTTGGGGCTGATATTTCTGGCAATGAGAAACACACTTGCGAGTACCAGGGTGATGTTCAGTATGTTGCTTCCGATCACGTTGGAGATGGCGATCTCCGGCTTATGGTTCATACTTGCCGCGATACTTGCTGCCATTTCAGGCAGGGAAGTTCCAAGTGCGATCAGTGTCGCCCCGATGATGAACTCAGGTATATTGAACTTGAGTGCGATCTTCTCACTCTGTTTGATGATGAGTTCAGCGCCCCAGATGAGCGCACCCATCGCAATGACAAAAATGACAAAATTCATCGGTTTCCTTTAATCGTTTCGTATGATAAGACTGGAAGGCAGACCGAATTCTTCAATGATCTCCCGCTCTTTCTGGCGCATTTCGCCCTCATCCGTTTCATGGTCGTATCCCAGCAGATGCAAGAGTCCGTGTATGAAGAGCAGTTTGAGTTCGTCCTGCTCTGTATGGCCGTATGTCTTTGCTCTTTCTCTCACAAAATCAGCCGAGATGACGATCGTCCCCAGCGGGATATCGAAGACACTTTGTTCTGTAAAGGGTGTCTCCAGCGGAAAACTGAGAACATCGGTGGGATTGTCCCTGTCTCTATATTCCCGGTTGAGTTCCTGTATGTTCTCATTGTCCGTGATGATGAGTTCTATCTCTCTGTTGGTCAAAGACTGCGCGATCTTCTCGAGGGCTTCGATATCGACATTTAAAGTGGTCTGATTGTCCAGTTCTATTATAGTATGCATGCCCGAAGTTTACCCAAATCTTGGTAAAATGGTATTAAAAAGTAGGATATCGTAATGGGTAAAAAAGCAGTCTGTATTATATCGGGAGGCATGGACAGTGCTCTAAGTGCAAAGATCGCGCAGGAAGAGGGCTATGAGATTATTGCCTTGCATTTTAACTATGGACAGCGTACCCGGAACAAAGAGCTGGAATGTTTCCGAAAGATCACTCAGGAGCTGAATGCCTCGGAATCTTACGAGATCGATCTTGATTTCTTTGAGCAGATCGGTGCCTCGGCACTGACGGACAAAAGTATTGACGTTCCTATCGGAGGGCTGGAAGAAGGTGTGCCGGTGACCTATGTGCCTTTCAGAAACGGCATCTTCCTCTCCATTGCTGCGGCTATTGCAGAGAAACATGGGGCTGAAGCACTCTTCATCGGTGTGGTCGAAGAGGACAGTTCCGGTTATCCGGACTGTCGTGAAAGCTACATTGAACAGATGCAAAAAGCGATCAACCTGGGTACGAAAGATGAGACGAACATCGAGATAAAGATGCCTCTTGTCTCACTGAGAAAGAGCCAGATCGTACAAAAAGCCATTGAGCTGGGTGTTCCCCTTGAAGATACATGGAGCTGTTATCAGGCGGAAGATGCAGCCTGCGGTGTCTGCGACAGCTGCCGCCTGCGTCTGAGAGGGTTTGAAGTTGCCGGAGTAAAAGACCCTATAGCATACAGAAAGTGATTAGGATTTAAGAGAGAACTTCCCGATCTCTTCGAGGAAAGTCGTGGCATAAGCGCCTTTAGGAAGGTAAAAGTCCACGATAAGTTTCTGCTGCTCTTTCTGATATGCTGTTTCGACCTCTTTGGGCCAGATCCAGGCAAAACGTCTGTCTCCCTTGAGTGAACTCAGTTCCGTATCGTCAAAAGGCTCTTCGAGATGGTAGGCGTCACTTTTGGCACGCATGGCATTGGCACCGCAGAGCAGTCCTGTCGGAGAGATCTTTGCCTGTTTGAATGCCAGGGCGCTTTGCATCATATCTTTGACATAGTTTGGTTTTCCGTAAGGGTAGGGCATGATGATATCCCCCAGAAAGAGTTTGAAGAACTGCGGCTGTTTGGCAAGTACTTTGACCAGCTCAGGAGGATATTTGAGTTTTTTGGCAGCGCTGTCAGGCTTCTCTTTGGCAATGACTGCAGAAAGTTTGACGCGCGAAGCGAGCCATTTGTTGAAGAGGTGGCTCTGATAGGCGGAAACAAGCAGTTTCTCTTTGCTCCCTTTAAGCTTTTTCCCACTGTGCGCGATCTCCTTGCCCTGAAGGTAGGACTGGCTGTCCTCTCCAAAACGCTGGTAGCCGTAATAGTTCGGTATACCGTCTACCTGCATTTTCTTGGCAGTGGTGTTGAAGAACTTCGCATCTTTCTCGTTGATCTTGTGCAATACAATGCTGAAACGGTTTCCTTTGAGATGGCCTATTTTGATAGGAGCTTTGTTATAGGTACGTTCGAGTATTTCCACGCGTTCGGTCGTCAGATTTTTGTTGAGCTCTTTTTCATATCTTTTAGGCAAAGAGATGTACTGTATGGTTGTGGCATTTTTATCTTTCAGACCCGCATACCCGATATCGCGTTCCTGAAGTCCGGTTGCTTTTGCCAGAACGGTCACGAGTTTCCAGGTACTCATATCGGTCTTTTTGATCTTGAGAATGAGAAAATTTCCTGTTCCCGTAAAATCGTAGAGAGGTATTTCCTCAACGAAAAAACGTTCAATGGTCTGATTGAAGTCAAAGTGAAGCGGTGAATGGTCGTAGGCATAGGTCTTAATGTGATTCATGTCGGAATTATATCCAAATCTATCACCGTATGATACATTTTTAATCCCTATGAAGGTAAGTCGTCCGGTTCCACCTTATTTTTTATTGGATATGCGATACAATAAAGTTTAGTTGAACTTATACAATTTCATAATTTCAATAAAAGAGATTGAGGAGAATAGATGAAAAAGATTTTAAAAATAGCAGCGGTAGCATTGATACTGCCGGCAAGTGTGATGGCAGCAGATTTCTGGGTGGGTCTTTTTGCAAAAGATACGGGCTTTACCGGTCAGTCCTATACGACGAGTAAAAGCCTTTCGCGTCTGAAGACGACTATCGACAACGAATGGGCCAAGGGCTATGACCTGATAGATGTCTGTTACGGACATGATGTCTGGATGGCGCTCTATGCAGAAGGTGCCGGGTACAAACAGCAAGCCTATACGCATAGACGTGATATCAAAAAATTCGCCCAGGCGGTTGAGGCTTACAAAGAAAAAGGTTTCACGCTGATCAATGTCGAGTACGGCGCAGGTGACTGGCTGGGTATTTTTGCCAAAGGAGCCAAATACAAGGATGTTGTGTTTGACTACACACGGTACCGTGATGATTTTGAAAAGACTATCATAAAACGCTGGCAGCAGGGGTATATGTTGATCGATATCGAAGCTGCAGAAGGTTATTGGAGTGGGATCTTTGCCAGAAACACCGGTTTCAAGAACCAGGGGTACGATATGGTCGATGACTGGGATCTTGTCAGTTCCGTGATCAAAAAACGATGGAAAGCCGGTTACCGACTGGTAAATATCGAATATACGGCGGGAGAGTGGTTTCTGCTTTTTGCAGTCTACCCGAAGGAAAGAGAAGAACTCTTCGCAAACAATGAAGATATCGAGGATTTCCAGAAAACCATCCGAAAGAACTGGAAAAAAGGTTTTTACCTGATCGACCTTGCTAACGGCAGGGACTGATCACCCTTTCTATTAACCGCATTTGCCGGGGGCACACTTCATGCCTCCGCATTTCCCTTCCAGCTTGCTTTTCACACTTCCTGTTTGCATACTGTCCATCATTTGCTGCATTTCTTTGGGATGCGCAATGAATTTGTAGCCTTTATAGAGTGTGTAGAATCCGTAAAAAACCACAAGCATAGCAGCCAGTTTCATCATAGTACCTCTCAAGGAGCCCTTTTGAAGGAACTTCGTGACCGTTCCCAAAAAGAAGAGTGCAGGGATGGTCGCCAGTCCGAAGGTCGCCATAACGATGGCGCCCCAGAGTGGACTGGCAGTCGCTGCTGCAAAGATGGCAAAAGAGTAGACCAGCCCGCAGGGGATGATACCGTTGAGCATACCAAGCAGGTAGAAACTTGAAAGAGAATTGCTGCTGATGAGTTTTCTGAACGTGTTCTGGTACCATTTGTTCTTCGAGACGGACCATTCAGCAGAATTGAGAAATTTGAGATTGCCCAGTAATGAGAGGCCGGCTGCCACCATCAGGATACCCGTGAGCACAAAGAGGACTCCTTTGGTGGTCGGGGTAAAGGCGATGGCTTTACCCATTAGGCCAAACAGAGCTCCCAATATACTGTATGTGGTCACCCTTCCGAAGTTGTAGGCAAGATGTGAGATGGTCTGTCGTACCCATGAAGCCTTATGGTCAATCTTGCTTGAGCTGTAGGCAACGACGATCCCCCCGCACATACCGATGCAGTGTCCCACACTGCCCAGAAAAGCGGTACTCAGAATAATGAGCAGATCAATATTGTTCATTTTGTCTCACTTTGGTCAAAAAATTATAAAACTATAGTCTTTTTTTGTTAAAATGGTGTTAAGTTTCATCAAGGAGCATAATGTTTAAAATATTCAAAAGAAATGTCATGAAGATGTTCAGAGAGATCCTGGTCTATCACAACAGCTCTCTGGAATTCCGGGCCAAACTGCTGACACTGATGATCACTTCTGACAGTGAAATATCAGAATGTGAAAGGCAGAAACTCAAGGAGATCGCCCATACGATCTATCATGACGATCAGGAGCGGGCTGAACTTCTGATCGATACAGTATATGAGTTCCATACCAAGATCGTGACAAACAATGGCCTGGATTTCGAGCATCTTGTTGCACAAGTACGAAAAGAGGTTAAAGAGGTAAAACGTTTCTGTGAGAAGATCGATATCGGCCTTTTGATGCAATTGCATGAATGTGTGGATGAAAATGACGATGAGGCACTGTTCCAGATGCGTGTCATCGAATTCCTGCAGAGCCTGAAAGATGAATGTAGGATGTAAAAATGGAATGGTACAGATTTATTATTCACGGGAGAGTGCAGGGTGTCTTCTACCGAAAGTTCGTTTCACAGGCACTGATGAGAAAGCAGATCAAAGGTTACATTCAAAATCTGCCTGACGATACGGTAGAAGTGGTAGTTGAGATCTTTGATGACGATTTCGACAGTGTCATGAAAATACTAAAAGAGGGCTCGCCCCTAAGCAGTATCGATGAGATCACCTATGAGATCATCGATGATGCCCAGTTCAATACGGATGGCTTCGAGATAAGATATTGAGTCCCGGAGGGTGGTGCATTCCTGCCCACCACATAAGGAAACCGGCACAAGAAGAAACTGAATGGCGAAAGCCATGAACAACAATAAAAAATCAATATGGAGAATAAAAATGGCAAGTGGATGGGGATGCCAGTTTATGGGAAAGAACGGTGATATTAAAGATTGGTGCATGAAACTGCACCATCCCTGTGATCCGGGATGCAAAGGCTGTATCATCTACGGACAGGTGGAATTCTCCCAGCCTCAGGTAGATGAGGAACAGGAGAGAAAAGTCAAGAAACGCAGTGACAATCCTCTGGGAGGGCGTTAAGAGATTTGATAGTTATAATTCCCTAAGAAAACAACTGTTAAATCTTAGTTAGCTCCTAATCTCAAGAAAGTTCTTTGTACTGATATCATCCCAGGGTTTATTCAGCTTGTAGAATGCTTCGTAACTTTTAAGTACACGTTTGAAGTCATTACTTTTGGTACTTTCGTCGGCCAGCACCTCTTTAAGTGCTACTTTGGCTGCATCCATCATCTCTTTGGGGAATGTTTTGATCTGTACTGTGTCCGGTAGTTCCGCCAAAGCTTTGGCATTTTTGAATCGGAATTCCTGCAGCATATTCCCTGTCATCTCTTCACTGGCTGCGGTAATGATAGCCCTGTGTTCTTCACTAAGTTTCTCCCAGCGGGCTTTGTTGAACGTGATTTCCAGAATGGAGCCCGGTTCATGCCAGCCGGTGTAGTAGTAGGGGGCCGCTTTGGCAAAACCCATCATACTGTCAAGCGCTGGTCCGACCCATTCGGTTGCATCAATGGTACCGCGCTCAAGTGCTGTGTATATTTCTCCGGCTGGAAGAAGTACGGGATTGACCCCCAGACGCTTCATTACTTCTCCGCCCAGTCCGGGAATGCGCATTTTGAGACCTTTCAGATCTGCAAGGCTTTTGATCTCCTTTTTGAACCATCCGCCCATTTGTGGTCCGGTCGTACCGCCTATGAGCGGATAGAGGTTGAACTTTCCGTACAGTTCTCTCCAAAGTTCATAGCCTCCTCCGAATTTCAGCCAGGTGATCATCTCTTCACTGGTCAGCCCTAGCGGCATACCACCAAAGATGGAAAAAGCGGGGTTCTTACCCTTCCAGTAGTAGACACCGGAGTGAAATGCATCTATCTGTGCGGCAGAGGTAGCATCGAAAACTTGCATTGCCGGTACCAAAATATTCTTAGCAAAGACCTTTATTTCCAAGGTTCCGCCGCTAAGTTCTCCACAGCGCTGGGCAAAGGAATCTACTCCTGTTCCCATAATAGGAAAATGTGCCGGCCATGAGGTGGCTAGTTTAAGGGTGACCTTTTTACCATTTTTGATATTAACAGAGCCTTTGGCTATTTTTTCTTCAGCTCTGTGGCATCCTGAAAGTGCAAGGGTACCTGCATTTAATGCAGTAGCGGTTATAAAGTCTCTTCGTTTCATCTATTGTCCTGTAGCGGTTTCAATTTTGGGTTATTATAGCAAAGAAGCGGTAAAGGGTTGGATGCAATAGTTGATCCAAAAAAGTCATAGGCTATAGCATATAAAGAGCTATGAGAAAGTTTGTTGGATGGACTACGATAATTAAAACATTCTTGATGATCTTTCCTTCTTTATTTCACAGTTAATCACTATTGAGCTTTGAGTAAAGATTTGACTCTTCAAAGCTAATACGCTGTGCAAGTATGTCTACAAGCTCTTTGAATGTCGTGTAGAACTCATCATCAAGCGGTACATCCGGGCTTGCATATTTTGCTAGAAAATTCATCAGAGTGATTTTGGTAGATTTGAAACCAACGACAAAATCTTCTACCATTGACTGTATATGTTTATCGATCTTTTCCGTTTCTTCTTTCATCAGTTTGAAGAGTTTTAGGTCTTCATCCATCACATGGTCTACTGCAAGCTTATTAAGTTCTTTGAGTGCCTGCTTTGCAGCTTTTTCATTATATGCATCATAGGATTCTAGCACTTTGGTAGCCAATGCTACTATCGCTCTATGTTCCTCTTCCCATTTTTCGACTAATTTCTCATTTTTTGTTTTAAAGAGTGATCTGAACATAATCTAATTTCCTCACTTTTTATTATATTATAACATAAATTTTTTTTAATAAATACTATATTGTACATAGAAAGTGATCTTTGTCGTTGTCTTGGGATGTGGGTAGTCTTTGTAGGCGATGCGTATGACCTGCAAGGTATTATCATCCAGTGCCGTGTATCCGATACGGCTCCGCAAATGAAGGCCGGTGATATTCCCGTTGGGGTGAAGGTAGAAGGTGACCACGTTGGTTCCTTCCTGGTGTGTTCTTACTGCCACATCGGGATAGCCGTTCTGAATGAGCGTACGCTGGGTGATACGGTGAATGACCCCAAGGTTCCTTTTGATGAACTTTTTCTGCGTAGGCGTAAAGCTGTTGAACTCGGAGCCATAGAGCTGTTTGATCATCTGCGAACCGTAATTGGGTCTGGAAGGCGCGCTTGGTGCCAGTGAAACGGAGCGGCCTGAACCCATCAGTGCGCCGGCCAGTCCTTTTTTCGGATGTGACGGTTTCCTTGGTTTCTGTGGTTTGCTTTTTTTGACTATTCTCTTCTTTGGCTTCTGCTCTTTTTTCTTGACTACTTTTTTTGGTTTTTCCTCTTTTTTGGCCACCTTGGTGACATTGTTCTCTTCACTCTCTTTTTGCTTCACGGTCAGACGTGCTTTTTCATCGAGCAGTTTTTTCCTGGCAATTGGAGTAGGGGCTTTTACAGGCTTCTTTTCTATGGGCTTTTTTTCAACAGGCTTGGGCTTTGGAGGTGCAACGGGTTTTGGTTTGGAATGTGGTGGCTGTGGCTGGACCGGTTGTGGTCTGGGTTGGGGTGGCACGGCCGGTCTGGGTGCCGGAGGTGTCGGTGGTACGGTTTTGAACTGTTTGAGATTCAGGGAGATCTTTTTACCCGGAGGCGGTGGCGGAGGGAACTTCATCTCTTTGAACGGGAGGAAAATGAGCAGAAAAATGAGCAGGTGCAGCAGTAGGGAAAGCAGAAGCCCCTCAAGCGTACGTATGGTTCTCCCTCTGATCTTCATCGTGTGTACAGCCTTTTTGTCTGGTAGTGTTCAAGTATCCTAAGTCCCCTTAGTGTATAATCCCCATACTTTATCCATAATGGATGCAATTATACTTAACAAGGATTAATACTATGGCATACGACAAAAGTATTGCGGCATTTGAAGAGGCTTACAAGGTCATCCCCGGAGGTGTTGACTCTCCAGTACGTGCGTTTAGCGGCGTAGAGGGAACACCGCCGTTCATAGAAAGAGGTGAAGGGGCATACCTTTTTGATATTGACGGGAACAGATATATCGATTATGTACAAAGCTGGGGTCCGCTGATCTTCGGTCATACCGATGCAGATATCGAAGCTTCAGTTATCGATTCGGTCAAAAAAGGACTGAGTTTCGGAGCACCGACAACAGTTGAGACGGAACTGGCCGAAGAGATCGTTTTGATGTTCGAGAGTATCGACAAAGTACGTTTTGTCAGTTCGGGAACCGAAGCGGTCATGTCGGCGATCCGTCTGGCAAGAGGGGCAACGGGCAGGGATAACATCCTGAAATTCACCGGATGCTACCACGGACACTCCGATTCGCTGCTGGTACAGGCAGGTTCGGGCTTAGCGACATTTGGTACACCGTCAAGCCCGGGAGTGCCTGCTGACCTGACCAAACATACGCTTTTGGGGACCTACAATGACATTGAAAGTGTCGAGAAGTGTTTTGCGGACTCTCCGGAAGGGATCGCCTGTGTAATCATCGAACCGATCGCCGGAAATATGGGGCTTGTACCTGCGGATGAAACCTTCCTGCAACAGCTTAGAGCTCTATGCGACGCACATGGTACCCTGCTGATCTTCGATGAGGTGATGAGTGGCTTCAGGGCTTCCCTTAAAGGTGCACAGGGTATTACGACAGTGAAGCCTGATATGGTGACACTTGGAAAGGTCATCGGTGCGGGTATGCCTGTTGGTGCCTTCGGAGCCGGAGCGGAGACTATGGCACAGCTCTCTCCCGAAGGGCCTGTCTATCAGGCTGGAACACTTTCGGGTAACCCGGTCGCCATGGCAGCGGGACTGACCAGTCTTAGAAAACTCAAAGCCAATCCGGCCATCTATGTCGAACTGGGGAATAAGGCCAAAAAACTGGTCGAAGGACTGAAGAGGGCGGCAGATTCCGTCAATGTGCCCATGGTCACGGATGTGAGAGGTTCCATGTTCGGTTTCTTCTTCTCCGACAAGCCGGTCAAGAATTTTGCCGATGCGATGGAAAACGACCAGAAACTCTTTGCCAAATTTCACAAAGGGATGCTTGACAGAGGTATTTACCTTGCCTGCTCCTCTTTCGAGACAGGGTTCATCTCAACAGCCATCACTGATGAGATGATAGATGAGACGGTCAAAGCGGCCTATGAGACACTCAAAGAGATCAAAGGCTAATGCAGCCCATGCAACAGTGTTACTGCAAAAGTGGCCTACCGTTCTCACAATGTTGTGAGCCCATTCTGCGTGTATTTGAACCTGCTCCCACTGCACTGGCACTCATGCGTTCACGCTACTCCGCCTACTGTCTGGGTGATGTCAACTACCTGCAGGCGACCACGCATGACCATACCTGGAGCGATGAAGAGCTGAAGTTTATACAGGACTGGGCGGACAACAGCCACTGGCAGCATCTCGAGATCGTTGATCATGACGAAGATACGGTAGAGTTTAAAGCCTATTACATCTACGACGGTGTACAGCATATGCACCATGAAAAATCAGCTTTTTTGAAAGTGAATGACATGTGGAAATATGTGGATGGAGACATTTACGAAGATAAAGTGAATTTTTTACGCAACGAGGCCTGTATTTGCGGTTCTGAGAAGAAATATAAACGTTGCTGTGCGCAAAAGCTTAAATAGGATTTTTACCTTGTTTTTGTTCTAGAAAACAGTCACATTTGTATATTCAGGGGAGGGTTTTTATACTCTTTTTTAATTTCCTCCAGATAATCGTGCTTCTCTTTTGGTGGAGCTGGTCGTGACAGCTTTATCTTTTCTTTTCTCCTGAGCTCATCGGGTAGATCGATTCCGCCGCATTCCATGTTCTGATAGGGAATAAGTGTACCGATGTCTTGGCAATAGCCTAAGCTACAGCCAAGTAAATCCCCTTTTGTTTTTGCTGTTTTTACACAGTTTTCCTCTTGCTTCAGGTAATACCTGAGTATGGGCTTGGAGAGCTTGTATATCTCTTTGCTGATAGCCTTTTCTTTTTTCTCCAATGCCTCACTCAAATATGTTCGACAGGCTTGATGTTCAATAGCTCTGTAACGGGTGTGTAAATGCAAGATTTTTCGCATTCGCTTTGGGTACTTTTTGTAAAGGATACAGTCGAAGCAATCAAGACAGTATCTGTCAGGTCTTGCTATGATATTTGCAGATGGACACTTTTTGATAAATGGATCAACATGTGTTTTTGAACAGGTTTGCTTAAGGGTTTCGTATTGTTCATTATAGTAACTTTTCCCATTGTACTCAGCCATTTTTTTAATCGTTTTATAATAGTATGGCAGCATTTTATCGGTGCAGATGGCCGGATCACTGAGTCTGAGTTCTATACCGGCATGCACAAAGTTATAGTAAAAATAGGCTTTTTGTGGATTCTTTTGAATGCCTATTCCCTTCTCGTAAAATGTGGCCAGGTTATACGCGGCCTTGACATTGCCCTGCATATACCCCTTAGAGTAAAGGGAAAATGCCTTTTTATAATGCCCTTTTTTATATTCTTTGTAGGCTTCGTCCGTAACTGAGCCAAAAAGTAAAGCGTTTACTATGGCCAACAAAATTAAAATTTTCATTTCAGCTCCTTTACCTGCTTTTTCAATACTACACAATTATAATGAAACAGTGTGCCAAAAGTGTTCAAACATGAGTGATATAACCATTAGAACAATAATTTGGTATACTTTTGGCACATTTGTATAGAAAGGAATATGGAAATGAAAAAATCAGTGATAACAGCAGCGATTCTGTTTGGTATGGCTATTTCAGGCTGTGGTGCTTCCTCCGATGCATCGAACGGAAGTGCATCAAAAGGCAGTGCCGTGGCAAAAGAGGATGTTTGTACTCTGTTGACAACAGCAGAAGTTTCACAATTGGTAGGTGAGGCAGTCCATGATGGAAAACGGGATACAAAGCATACTTACCCGAATTCCTCTGCCTGTACCTG